>NZ_CP133269.1:25000-1225000 GCF_030915525.1 Neobacillus sp. PS2-9 | reverse complement strand
GTTCATCTAAACGGAAATAGTTATATACGAATTTCCGCTAGACCCATTTGGTATGGATCCTACAAATACCGCAATGTGATAGATGATACAAAATTTGTAAAAAAGGCGATAAAAACGAAAGGATTACAATCATATAAGGTTTGTTTGAATGGAAAAAGTATCATGAAAACCTTTGTGCCTGTTTTTCCTAAAAATGACCAAGCCTATGTGATTGGTCTTGTTTATAATTATGGCTTGATTGAGCAGGAACTTCGTCATGAGTTAATGGTCCATGTCCTTCTGTCTATTGCCATTATGATTATTGTATTAATAATCAGCTTTATCTTTTCTCGGTCCATTACACAGCCAATTGGATATATCGTTGACCAAGTCAATGAAATCGCCCAAGGAAATTACGAAAAAAACATCCACTTAAATCGAAAAGATGAGTTAGGATTACTTACTGAAAATGTGAATTCTCTTTCTAAACATTTACAGAGCTATGTTAAAGACTTACATCAAAGTAAAGAACTCATTGAATACCAGGCCTACCATGATCCTTTAACAGGCTTATTAAACAGAAGATATGTCCTTGAAAAATTAACCCCTTTTATTAACCGTGCTAATAAAACGGGTGAAAAAATATCTGTTTTATTCATCGACTTGGATCGGTTTAAACAAGTCAATGACTCCTTTGGACATAGCAAAGGGGATGAAATATTGAAAACCGTTGCTATGCGTATTAGAAGTTCTCTCCCGGAAGATGACACCATTATCATTACAAGACAAGGCGGAGATGAATTTATTATTTTTCTAGTGGACTTTGATCTCTCCGAAACAAAAAAGGTTGCTGAAAAAATTGTCAGCAAACTTAAAAAATCATATTCTCTTGATGGCAGTGAAATTTACCTTGGTGCCAGTTGTGGAGTTAGCTTGTATCCTGACCAATCAAAAGAAATAGACACACTTGTTATTTATGCGGATTTGGCTATGTATGCAGCTAAAAAGATGGGTGGCAATAAGGTAGTGGTTTACTCGGAAAAAATAAATAAATCCAATGTAAAAAGGCCGCGGTTAGAAGCCCGTTTACGTAAAGCTATTGAGAATGAAGAAATTGAAGTGTATTACCAACCCAAAATCAATGCTGACTCTGGTACAATCTTTGGTGCTGAGGCATTGGTCAGATGGAATGATGAAGAATTTGGATTCGTAGCACCAGATTTATTTATCCCGATTGCTGAAGATACGGGACTCATTCAACCTTTATGGGAAATCGTCATGAAGACAGCTTGTCAACAGGTTAGCAGCTGGAACATGAAGCGTTCCCAATCGCTAACAGTTTCAGTGAATTTCTCTGCACGTCAATTTCAAGAGCCGGATAGTATGGTCAAACGTGTGAAAGAAATTCTATCCGAAAGTCGTTTAAACCCACATAACTTTGAAATTGAAATTACCGAAAGTATACTTCTTAACAATTCGACTGAAATTGTTCATTCACTACAAACTCTACAAAATATGGGAATTGCTATTTCAATTGATGATTTTGGTACTGGTTACTCTTCCTTAAGTTATTTGAAAGATTTACCAATCGATTCCTTGAAGATTGATAAATCGTTTATTCAGAATATCGATGAAGACTATAGAAATACGGAGATTCCTGAGGCCATCATTAATTTTGCTCGAGCCCTTCATCTAAGTGTCATCGCTGAAGGGGTAGAAAAAGACTTCCAAAAGGATTTTTTACTTTCGAAAAACTGCGTGCAAATGCAAGGATATTTATTTAGTAAGCCATTGAGTAAAGAGGATTTTGAGAAATACATGAATGATTAAGAAAAGCGCAAGCGCCTTGTTCAGCCCCGACAGGCAAATGTTCTTCGGCAAGAAAAGTCCGCCTTTTGACTTTTATTGCCGAAGGTTATTTGACCCGAGGGGCTAGGCGCTGGAGCTGGACAATTCTCGAAGTCGAATTTTATACATTCTAATTATGTAAAAAATGAGGCAGCCATGGCTGCCTCATTTATTTCTACTGAACAAATTCTTCTGCGGTACATATATTACTTCCTGTATCACTGATAGACAACAGCATTGCGTGCATTTCAGGAAATCCAGCTTGCATTGTATGCATAAGCTGCTTCCCTTTTCCTTTCTCGATAAAACAAATAACCGTTGGTCCAGCACCGCTTAATGCTACTCCGAATGCGCCACTAGATTTGGCCAGTTGTTCCATTTCATGATAGGCGTGAATAAGCGGTTTACGGTAAGGCTGATGAAACAAGTCCTTCTCCATCATTTTTCCCGCTAATGACCAATTTTGGCTTAATAAAGCTGCGATTAATAGATTGGCTGTAGAAGAGGCTTGGATTGCCTCTCCTTGAGAATAGGTTGTCGGCAGAACTTCTCGAGATTCTTTAGTCAGTAATATGTCTTGTGGAACCAGGGCTACCATTTCAAAAGGAAGGTCCGTAAAGGAGAGCATATCTACTTCATCTTGGCCATAACAACCAATGACAAGTCCTCCAAAGAGAGATGCGCCCACATTATCAGGATGCCCTTCCCATTTAGTAGCAAGGAGAAGCTTCTCTTGCTTAGTCAAGCCCAGATCTCCTACTGAATCAGCCAGCTCAATACCGGCCACAATGGCTGCGGCACTAGACCCAAGTCCCCGTGCTAATGGTATCTCACTATCCACACTAATTTTACATGGGGATAGTTTTGTGCCATAGTGAGCAGCTGTCTGAATCGCAACTTGGCAAATGAAATGACTCTCATCAGTTGGTAAATCCTTTAATTCTTCACATTGAGATCGGCATTCCCATTTGTCATGTTTCTCAACTTCTAAGGTCAAATACAAATTTAATGCTAGACCGATTGAATCAAATCCTGGTCCGAGATTAGCTGAACTTGCTGGTACTTTAATGATTAGCCGGTCATTTAGAGTCACGTTGGACCACACCTTTGATATGATCTTTTACCGCCTCTTCATCATTCGGCAATTGAACTGGTTTAACCAGACTGCTGCCAATAGCTGTATCCGGATCTTTTAGCCCATTCCCAGTGAGGACAGCCACAATCTTAGCCCCTTTTTTTACTTTTCCCTGTTGGATACTTTTGTAAATACCAGCAATAGATGCACAGGATGCAGGTTCAGCAAAGACCCCTTCCGACGAGGCTAGTTTTTTATAGGCAGCAATAATCTCTTCGTCTGTTACTTCATCGAACTGACCATCTGACTCCTGAACAGCAGAAACAGCTAGATTCCAGCTGGCCGGATTCCCAATTCGAATGGCCGTTGCAATCGTTTCCGGGTTTTCAAATACTCGGTTATGCACAAGAGCAGCCGCTCCTGCTGCTTCATAGCCAAACATTCTTGGCAACCCGGTTCTCTTCTTATCAGCAAATTCTTTAAATCCTTTCCAATAGGCACTAATGTTTCCTGCGTTACCAACTGGGATGGCTAAAATGTCTGGAGCTTCTCCTAACTGCTCACAAACCTCAAATGCAGCTGTCTTTTGCCCTTCTAGTCTGAATGGATTAACGGAATTCACTAGTGTGATTGGCTCTTCTTCGCTAATATTTCGAACCATTTGCAATGCCTGATCAAAATTCCCCTCAATGGAGATGATTTCTGCTCCATACATCATCGCCTGAGCAAGCTTGCCTAAGGCGATTTTCCCTTCTGGAATAACGATAATACACTTTAATCCTGCTCGTGCTGCGTATGCTGCTGCAGCCGCAGATGTGTTACCCGTAGAGGCGCAGATAACCGTCTTACTACCTTCCTCTACGGCTTTGGCCACAGCCATCACCATTCCTCTGTCTTTAAATGAACCAGTTGGGTTTGCACCTTCCATCTTTACATAGAGGTCTACATCCCATTCCTTTGAAAGTCGTTCAAGCTTAATTAAAGGCGTATTTCCTTCATTTAATGTTAGATTAGGTGTGTTGTTGTTTATTGGTAAAAATTCTTTATATGCTTCTAATAGTCCTGGCCATCTCATAATGATTTCCTCACAACCCTATATGCACTTTTTATTTCTTTGACTGCTGTTAAATCATATAGTTCTAGTAAAATTTTATCGTAATTTGTGACTGAAGCTCGATGTGTCACTAAAACAATTTCTGATGTTTCATTCTTCTTAATTGGCAATTGAAGGATTTTTTCAAAGCTAACTCCGTATTTTGCAAAAATGGAGGTAATATCAGCAAACACGCCTACCTCATCCTGGACATGAATTCGGAGGAAATACTTGGAGAATTTCTCTTCATCCTCTTTTAATCGCTTAGGGTATTGCGGTGTAACCGCACTTCGTCCATTTACACCCAGTCTTAAATTTTTTATCACACCTACCAGATCAGAAACAACGGCAGTTGCGGTTGGTAAACTTCCTGCCCCTGGCCCATAAAACATCGTTTCCCCTACTGCTTCACCATAAACATAAACTGCATTATATTCATTTTGAACGGAAGCAAGTGGATGATTATCTGATAAGAACGTCGGTGCCACACTTACTTCTACCTTTTCTCCTTCACGGTGAGCGAAGCCAATTAGTTTCATTGTATAGCCTAATTGTTTACCGTATCTTAAGTCCTCTTCCGTTACATTAGATATACCACTTACTTTTACATCATCCAAATCGATATGCATAGAGAATCCTAGTGTCGCTAAGATAGTCATTTTCCTCGCGGCATCTAATCCCTCCACATCTGAGGTTGGATCGGTCTCTGCAAATCCCAGTTCCTGAGCTTCTTTCAAAACTTCGTCATAGGAGCGGCCTTCGTTGCTCATTTTTGTTAAAATATAGTTAGTGGTACCATTCACGATACCCATCATTTGCGTAATCCGGTCAGAAGCCAAGCCATCGACCAAGCCTCTTAAAATGGGAATTCCTCCCGCCACACTTGCTTCATAAAACAAGTCACAGCCATGTTCTGATGCAACGGTTAACAACTCTGAACCATGCAAGGCCATTAAATCTTTATTTGCAGTGACCACATGTTTTCCTTGGCGAAGTGCAGTAATCAAATAATCCTTTGTCTCTTGTACTCCGCCCATAACTTCAATGACAACATCAATGTCATTGTCGAAAAGTATATCATCGGCGCTTGACGTTAACATTTGAGCTTCTACCTCAACAGGTCTACTTTTATGTAGGTCTTGTACAAGAATTTTTTTGATGACTACCGGACACCCCACTTGGTGAATTAATTTATCCTGATGATTTTTAATGATTTTGACTACACCTGAACCAACTGTTCCTAAGCCTAATAGTCCAATAGAAATTGCTTTCATGTGTTCGCCTCCCATATTCGTGTCCGCATATCACGCACAAATGTTTTTCTGTTGTAGACATTATATGACTGTCTGAATTTTTTTACAATATATTTATTTAGGCGAAACTATATGTAATCGCTTACTACCGCGCCGTTACTGAATAACTTTTTTATGGTGAATTTCCTCATCTAAAAAGTTAAATTTTTTTCCGCTTTATCCCTTTACAATCCTGAAGGTATGGTTGTAGAATAATCCCTATATTCAATTGAATTTTGAAATTTCGAGCAAATTAGTTTTTTATATAGTAAAAAAGTATTGATGAAGACGGCAATAAGAAAAAGCTTCAGAGAGCCGGTGGCTGCTGTGAACCGGTGCTGTTTCTTAATATGCCTAGCCCTTCTGAACTGGCTGCTGAAAGCTTTTAGTAGGCTCGCCCGGTAGAAACCGTTAATTTCTTGAGGCTGCACTTCTTTTGTGCAGCAAAAGAGGGTGGCACCACGTGACCTTACGTCCCTCATAACAAGACAAATCTGTCTGTTATGAGGGACGTTTTTTATTAGAAACCTATGTTAAAGAACATTGTTGATTTTTATCCCCCGTTGATTGGAGCGGAAGACGCGAAGACTCCTGTGGGAGTACGGGTCAGGGGAGACCCCGCAGGCGCTAGCGCCGAGGAGGCTCGCCGAAACGCCCACGGAAAGCGAAGCGACTGGAGCGGAAATCAACAGGCCGTTTAACAAAGACTATTAGAAAGCAAAAATTGAGGAGGCTTGGAGGAAAATGTACAAAGTACTTGTAACCGATGGAATTAGCAATACAGGATTAAAAAGCTTATTGGAGCACCCTAATTTCGTTGTCGACCGGCAACCCACTCTTCCTGTCGAAGAGTTGAAAACCATTATTGGGAATTACGACGCTCTAATTGTGAGAAGCCAAACAAAAGTAACCGGGGAGCTGCTAGAAGTGGCTGGCCGATTACGAGTCATCGCAAGAGCAGGTGTTGGCGTTGATAATATTGATGTGAATGCAGCTACTCGTAAAGGAATTATTGTCATTAATGCTCCTGGGGCTAATACAATTGCAGCAACTGAACATACTTTAGCGATGATGCTATCCTTAGCTAGAAAAATTCCCCAAGCCCACAAAAAAACTTCTAACGGCGAATGGGACCGTAACTCCTTTAAAGGGGTGGAGCTTTATAAGAAAACACTCGGTGTTATTGGAATGGGTAAGATTGGGACCGAGGTAGCAAAACGGGCCAAAAGCTTTGGAATGAACATTTTAGGGTTTGACCCTTATTTGACAGAAGAACGGGCCCAAAAACTGGGGATGACAAAGGCAAGTCTTGATTTAATTGCACAGGAATCAGATTTTATTACCATCCATACTCCTCTAACTAACGATACAAGAGGACTAATAAACGATGAGTACTTAAGCAAAACAAAAAAAGGTGTCCGCTTTGTCAACTGTGCTCGTGGAGGCATAATTGATGAAAAAGCACTGGTAAGGGCCGTACAATCTGGCCATGTTGCAGGAGCAGCCCTTGATGTGTTTGAAAAAGAGCCAGTTGCAGACCCGGAATTACTAGAAAATCCAAACATTATTGTGACGCCGCATCTCGGTGCCTCAACTGTTGAGGCACAGGAGAAAGTTGCCCAAGAGGTAAGCGCGGAAATTATCGATATTTTTGAGACACAGTCGATTCAACATGCCGTAAATATGCCGCAAATGTCTGGGGAAACTCAGGCAAAACTGCAGCCCTATTTACTTCTTGGCGATCAAATGGGGCAGCTTGTCATTCAATTATTAAACAAGCAAGCTCCTACCAAAATAGAAATCAATTATTATGGTGATTTAGTAAATGAAGATACAGAGTTATTAACTCGTACTTTATTAAAAGGTGTTTTATCTTATCATTTAAGTGATTCCGTCAATTTGATTAATGCACTTCATCTTTTGAAGGAGCAAGGTGTTTCTCATAACGTGGTAAAGAACGCGACGAATAAGGGCTTTGCAAATTATATGGAGCTTAGCGTATCACAGGGGAATCAGACAGCGAAGATTGGAGCAACGGTCTTAAATGGCTATGGCGCGAGGATTTTGAAAATTAACCAATATCGGATCGATGTGAAACCAGAGAAATACCTACTTTATATTAAGCATCGCGACGTTCCTGGTATGATTGGAAAAGTGGGTTCATTATTAGGCGATCACAATATCAATATTGGAACGATGCAAGTAGGACGGACGGAAGTTGGCGGCGAGGCAATTATGGTATTAACTCTCGATAAAACATTAAGTCCAAATGTAATCCGCGTACTAAAGATGATTGATGGATTAAATGAAGCACAAGTCCTGGAGTTGAGTACGGTCGATTCGTTTGAGCCTGGGCGGCTGGAACCTGAAAAAGTAGAAAGTATCTAGGGTTATTTTGCATAGAAAGAGGGATAGCACTAGCTGCAATCCCTCTTTTTTTATCTTTCAGGATTCTTTCTCAATAATAAAAGTCAATGCGGTACCCGCCGTTTCAAAAGGAAAGCTGAACGGATGATGAATTCCAACTGCAAAAAGGGCAATCGCCAACACAATCATGTATGGAATACTTCTTTCTATTGTCCGATTACAATTCCATCCTCCTCTTTCCATGTGACCCTTACACAATCACCTGGTTGACAGATCTGATCCCCTTTACTTTGCATCATTGCTACAATTCTCTGTCCTTGAGGCAGCTGTATTACCGCGCGAATAAAAGAACCTACATAAATGAGTTCCTCTACCGTTCCTGAAAGGAAGTATGGTGCCTCTTCGCCATGGGCCAGAAGCTTTACCCGTTCTGGTCGAACCGACAAGAAATTCCGATTGGATAGACCTTTAGGATCACGTATCTTTCCACCTACCTTTGTTCCTAACAGATTGAGAACATTATTCTCTTTTGTTGGCGAAATTTGAATTTCAAACAGGTTGGTATCACCAATGAAGTCAGCGACGAATTTGGTGGAAGGATTTTCGTAGATTTCTTTAGGTGAAGCAACCTGTTCAATCACTCCTTTATTCATGACGGCAATGCGGTCTGAAATGGTCAATGCTTCTTCTTGGTCATGGGTTACATAAATAAATGTAATTTCCAATTTTTGCTGGAGATGTTTTAATTCAATCTGCATTTGTTTTCTTAACTTCAAATCAAGCGCGCCCAAGGGCTCATCAAGAAGTAATACCTTTGGATTATTCACTAAGGCTCGTGCCACTGCTACACGTTGCTGCTGACCTCCACTGAGCTGACGCGGTTTTCTATCTCCGAAATTCTCAAGTTGAACGAGGCGTAAGGCTTCTGTCACCCGTGCCAATCGCTCTGACTTTGGAACCATTTTCATTTTTAATCCATAAGCAATATTCTCATTAATTGTCATATGTGGGAACAAAGCATAGTTTTGAAAGACCGTATTTACATCCCTTTTATAAGGAGGGATACCAGAGACAGGTTTCCCATCAATCCAGATTTCTCCTGCATCCGGTTCCTCAAATCCTGCAATCATTCGTAGAGTCGTTGTTTTCCCGCATCCGCTTGGACCAAGCAAGGTCAGAAATTCCCCAGGCCTGACGTCTAAATTAATGCCTTTGACAATGAGCTCATTTCCGAATCCCTTTTCCACTTGCTGAATTTTTACAATATTATCCACTCTCGTCTCTCCTTCCTACTAATCTACTTCTCTATTCAATCTTGTAACAATGACAATCATAACCATAGAAAAAAGGAAGATGAGAGTCGAAATTGCATTAACCTCGGGTGTAATTCCTCTACGAAGCATGGCCCAGATCTGAACGGGCAGCGTCAATTCCCTTCCTGTCAAGAAATAACTAACAGCGATTTCATCGATCGATAGGGTAAAGGATAATAAGGTTGCCCCTATCACAGCTGTTTTGATATTAGGCAGTGTGACATAAAAGAACGTCTTTAAACGTGTAGCTCCTAAATCCAAGGATGCTTCCTCAATGGCCCGGTCCAATCTTTTAAGCCTAGCATAGACCTGTGTCATCACCACAGCGATAAGGAATGTACCATGACCGATAAGTATCGTGATTAAGGACAGCTCGACTCGCATCATAACAAAGACACTCATCATCGCTACACCTGTGATAATCCCTGGCAAAATCATGGGAAGGAGGACAATTCGCTCAAACACGATTTTACCGGGAAAACGGAAACGGTCCACCACAAAGGCTGCAGGAATACCAAGGATCAAACCGATGCCCGTTCCTGCGAGAGCCACTAGAACACTGTTCTTTAGCGATACCAATAGAGCGCTATCTTCAAGCATGACACTATACCATTTTGTAGACCAGGTTTGTATGGGAAAGCTATTGACAGCGTTGCCATTGAAGGAATATACAACAACTACAATCATCGGCAAATAAATAAAAAGAAAGATAAGCCCAGAGGAAACTCTAAGGCTCGCCGAAATCCAATCAAAGCGTGATGCCTTCCCCATGATTACACCCCCTTATTTTCTTTGACGTTTTCAAAGCTGGATGTCCTTTTTTCCAATCGATGCGTTACCTCTAGGATCACTAGAACTAAACCGAGAGTCACGATTCCAATGGTTGAACCCAATGGCCAGTTGTTGGCAACCCCAAACAAACTGTATACGACATTCGAGATCATCATACTGCTAGTTCCTCCTAATAATTGAGGTGCCAGAAAATCCCCCATGGTCAACACGAAGGCAAAGGTCGCTCCGGCAATCACTCCTGGCAAACTAAGCGGCAAAATAACCTTGAAAAAAGTTCGAAACCTTCCTGCCCCTAAGTCTTTTGATGCTTCTTGCAGATTACGAGGGATATGCTCTAACGAAGTGTAAATCGACATTAGCACCCAAGGAGTATAAATATGCGTTAAAGCAAGTACAACAGCATAAGGGCTATATAGAAAGACCTCTAATGGTTTGTGAATAATACCTATACTGATCAATACACTGTTTAAAATCCCATCCTGCCCAAGAACAATCTTCCATGCGTACGCTCGAACCAAATAACTGACCCAAAGTGGGATAATGACCAGTGTATACATGAGCTGTTTATTTTTCTTCACCTTAAAGTTAATAAAGTAGGCCAGAGGATAACTGAGCATCACACTAAAGATGGTTACTAGGGACGCAATTTTTAAGGTTTTCAAGAGTGTCCCATAGTACAAATCATTAGTAAAAAATTTCGTATAATTATCCCATGTAAAAGTATGAACAATGGTTCCAAAGTCCACCTTCCAAAAGCTGTTCAAGAAAAGGGCGACATAGGGAGTGAATAGAAATACAGACAACCAAATGAGAGGTGGAATGAGCAATACCAATAATCTAGGGTTAAATCGTTGGTGCTTCTTTTTTTCCCGACTGGTTGTCTGTCGTACCTGTGTAGAAATGTTAACGGACATATACGCTTCCTCCCTTAAATAAAGCCATAACTAGCAGTCTGCCCGCCATATATAGCTGTTAAAACCTTTTACTGTGCTTTTACCTCATTCCAAACCTCGTTGTATTGATTTCGGTCTTTTACAATCTGCCAAAAATTAATGCGCTTCATATAATTTTCCATATCATCGATATGAATGGATTTTGCTTGCTCCGGTGACATGTGTTTCGCCGCATCCTTATTCGCTACCCCATACCCAGTGGCATCACTGACCAACTTTTGCGTCTTTGCATCCGTCACATAATTGATGTACTTTTCAGCCAGCTCCTTATTGGGAGAAGATTTAACAATCATTAGTCTATCGATCCAACCGGTAATTCCCTCTTTTGGGATCACTTCCTTTAAGTTTCTTCCAGTAGCATTAAGTGTTGTTGGAGTAAGCGGCCAACCTACGGCTAAGACAACCTCTTTATTGGAAAATAAATCATTAAGCTCTCCTGCACTCGTCCAATATTTACGAATTTGAGGCTTTAAATCTAGTAATTTTTTCTTAGCATCCTGCAGTTGTTTATTCGTCATGTTGTATAACGCAGAAGGATCATTTTTATCTAATCCATCCATTTGTCCAGCTAGGTAAATATTTGAAATATCATCCCACAAGGACACTTTGCCTTTATATTTTGGATCCCAAAAAATATTCCAGCTATCCGGCTCGTTCTTGATGACATCAGCATCATAAATCAAAGAATCCGGTCCCCAAGTAAACGGAATTCCATATACTTTTCCATCTTTTTTGACATCATCCATCTCGACGAGCTTAGAAGCTAGTCTTTTATAATTTGGCACATTGTCTAAATCAATAGGTGAGACTAGATTCTCCTTTACTAAATAACCAGCTACATCAGAGGAAGGGGATATGACATCATACACGTTCCCTCCGCCGCCTTTCAGTTTAGAGACAAGCTCATCACTGGATCCAAAATAGGTGGCGGTAACTTTTACCCCGTATTTTTCTTCAAATCCCTTTACAAATTTAGGATCCGCATATCCTTCCCAAGTGAGAAGGTTGAGTGTTTTCCCATCACTCTTTGTTGTCTTTGGCTGACTGCTGCTTTGCTTATCTCCACCGCATGCAGTTAACGCAAGCGAGCAGCTCAATGCGAGTAAGACTTTGGACCATCGTTTTTTATTCATATAACATTCCTCCTATATACAATCTACCTATAGTAAATGCAATAATTGTGCCAATATTAAAAAAACATTAAAAAACGCAGAATCATACCGATTCTGCGTTTTTGAGAACTTAAATTCTATTGGCTGTAATGCTCCACTGCATCATAAAAGCATGAATTGGACTTAGAAAGCATTACATTATATCCATCTTGTTTAATTTTCGAACAACAGTTGATTGATTGATTTTTAATAGGTCTGCGATTTTGTACGTACTAGATACCATCGTTCTCGCCTTCTTGATTAATTCTTTTTCAACCAAATCAATCGCTTCCTTTAAAGGAATAACCTTATTGATTATAATCGGTACCTCTCCATGTATACCTAAGAGTGACTCTTTGAATTTAGGCGGCAGTGCGTCCACTTCTATTGTCTCGCCATCAGAAGCAACACACAACCACTCGACAGTATTTTCTAGTTCTCGTACATTCCCTGGCCATTGATATCTGCTCAATAAGGACATTACTTCGGTTGAAAATTGTTTTTCAATCCCATCTCTAGCAATTATCTTCTCTAACGATGTTAGGAGTAATGGGATAATATCCTCTGGACGTTCTCTTAAAGGCGGAATAGCTAATGGAATGACATGAAGGCGATAATAAAGGTCTTTTCTAAATTTTCCGTTCTCCACTAATTCTTCTAAATTCTGGTTCGTAGCTGCGAGCACTCTAACATTGACGTGAATCACCTCAGAACCCCCGACCCGATAAAAAGACTTATTCTGTAGGACATGTAAAAACTTAGCTTGCATGGACAAGGGAAGTTCTGCAACTTCATCTAGAAAAATCGTCCCTCCATTTGCAAGCTCAAAAAGTCCCTTCTTTCCTTGGCGCTTCGTACCTGTAAAAGCCCCATCCTCGTATCCAAACATCTCACTTTCCATAAGCGTTTCAGGTACTGCAGCACAGTTTATGGACACAAACGGTTGGTGCTGTCTTTTGCTCATCTTGTGAATAAGTCTTGCCAACTCCGACTTTCCATTCCCTGATTCCCCCAGAAGCAGAATAGTAGAATCACTCTTTGCTACCTTAGAAGCGAACCTGAAAAATTCTTTCATTCTACCACTTTTGATGACGAAATTTTCCTGTCTTAGAATGTCAATAAAATCATTTTGGCTATGCAAAGTAGGTAAGAGGAAGCGGGGCTCTATAGTTGAAATATCCTTTGAAGTACAGATCACCCGATAGATCTCAGCATTTTTTTCCCAAAGGATATTCGCCTGAACAAGTAGCCGCTTTTTATTTACCGTTTCCTGAAGAATGGATATATTCTCTTTTTTGTCGATTGCTAAAGCAATGGCAGAAGGGAAAAAAACACCTTCTTGTTCTAAATCCCTTACATTTCTACCAATCAACTGTTCTTTCGAGCAATTATAAATCTGTTCACACTTATCATTAACTTTGAGTATTTTTCCTTGCCTATCCGCAATGATGATGTCATCAATGGATAAATCGATGAGAACCTGGGCTTCATCTCGATATGCAGCTTGCTCCAGTGATTCAGCTTGTTTTGGATTTCTCATGATCAGTGCCATTCCGTCTCCAAAACCAGGAATTATTTCAACACCCATTTCAGGAGCTTGCAAATTAGTGAACCTCTGATAACGATTTTCCCACATATTTTGTATTTCCCTGGGCAGGTCCTTTATGGTATTGACAGCCTGAGTAGTTTTCAGTATTTTCCTTGCAGATGTATTAAAAATTAGAACTACTCCCTCAGGATCAATAATAATTACCCCTTCCTCGAAATGTTGAAAAATTCTCGTCATAAATTTCCAAGTTAATGCAGATGGACCACGTTCTAGCATATATCCTCCTAATAAACTAGCAATTTTTGAAATTCATTAAATTACAATTAACATTCGATAGCTACCTCTTCAAACGGCCAAGCTGGGAGCATCTTTCTGAGTGTTTTGTCCTCTCTATACCCAAGAGCATACTCAGCCTGCATAATTGTATGAATTTCTCTTGTTCCCTCATAAATAACCGGTGCCTTTGCATTTCGTAAATAACGCTCAACAGGAAATTCATTTGAGAATCCATATGCACCGTGAATTTGCACGGCATCATTTGCTGCCTCAAATGCAGCATCGCATGAGATCCATTTTGCCAATGAGGTTTCCTGCGTGTTTCGTTTGCCATTATTTTTTAACCAGCCTGCTTTAAAGACTAGTAAACGTGAGATCTCAAGATTTGCTGACATTTTCGCAATCATCTGTTGGACGAGCTGATGTTTACCGATTTCTTTGCCAAACGTTTTTCGTTCTTCGCAATATTTTACACTTGCCTCAAGGGATGCCATAATGGTTCCGCAAGCACCAGCTGCTACAGTAAATCGGCCGTTGTCCAATGCAGACATGGCAATTTTAAATCCCTCTCCTTCCAGCCCGAGCATATTTTTGGCAGGAACTCTAACATTATCTAAAAACACTTCACCAGTATTTCCGGCTCGGATTCCAAGCTTCCCTTTAATAGCTTTCGTTGAAACCCCTGCAAATGTTCTCTCAACGATGAAACAGGAAATGCCATGATGCTTCAATCCCGGACTCGTTTTAGCAAAAATTAAAAAGTGATCTGCTACGTCACATAATGAAATCCAGGTTTTTGACCCATTTAATAGAAAGTAGTCTCCTTCCTTTACAGCTGTCGTTTCCATCGCCGCCACATCCGAGCCGGCATTCGGTTCGGTCAAACAAAAGGCTCCAATTTTTTCTCCGGCCGCTTGTGGAACAAGATATTTCTGTTTCTGTTCTTCCGTCCCCCATTGTAATAGAGTCATACTGTTTAATCCCGTATGAACAGAAACTGCTGTACGGAAGGCGGTGTCCCCTCGTTCTAACTCCTCGCAAACGATAGCGAGTGTATTATAGTCCATTCCCACCCCGCCATATTCTTCTGGGATACATACCCCCATCAACTGTAATTCTGCTAAACGTTTTAAAATATTTGTTTCAAAATGACCTTTCTCATCCCATTCTTTAATGAAAGGGATGATTTCTCGATCTACAAAGGATCTAACTACCTTTCTCACGCTATTTTGTTCATCTGTTAATGAAAAATTCATTTTGCTTCCTCCTTATATAATTTGGTCTTGTTTCATCTTCTTTATTTCTAATAGTGAATAGCCGAGCTTTAACAGAACTGCTTCCGTATGCTCACTATGCAATGGAGGATGACAATCCATTTTCACCGGTGTTTTTGAAAATTTTAATGGCGAACCAACTAGCTTCAGGTCTGGAATGGTTGGATGTTTTACTTTCACGACCATGTTCCTTGAATTTGCCTGGTCTGATTCTAACGCTTCTTTTACATTGTAAATAGGCCCATTCGGGATGCCTGCTTCATCTAGAAGCTGTTTCCATTCAGCTCTTGATTTCGTTCTAATCCTTGCTGCGATGATTTCTATCAGCTCACTCTTATTTTGTAGTCTGCTAGAATTTGTTTTATATTTTTCGGTAAGCAGTTTTTCATCTTCCAGCAGGATGGTTAGCTTTCGATATTGCTGGTCATTTCCAACAGCAATAATAAAATCACCATCACTCGCCGTAAACACTTGATATGGAACAATATTCGGATGAGCATTACCGAGTCGTTCAGGTATTTGTCCGGAACATAGATAGTTGCTTGCGACATTTACTAAAGAAGCCAGTTGGGAATCAAACAATGAAATATCTACTTCCTGCCCCTCTCCCGTCCGGCTCCGGTGATGAATAGCTCCTAATATCCCGATACAAGTAAAGAGGCCGGTAAGGACATCGGCAATTGCTACTCCCACTTTTGCTGGCTGTGCCTCTATTTCACCAGTAATGCTCATTAATCCCGACATTGCTTGGACAATATAATCGTAGCCTGGAAGATGGGAATAAGATCCGGTGCTGCCGAAACCACTTATTGATGCCAAGATAATTTCTTCATTTATCTTCTTCATTTCCTTATAACCAAACCCAAGTCTTTCGAGCGTTCCTAGCTTAAAATTTTGGACTACTACATCTGCATCTGAAACTAGCTTTCTTAATATATCAATGCCTTTTTTTGATTTTAGGTTTAATGTGATTCCCTGCTTATTTCGGTTGGCACAAAGATAATAGGCACTTTCTCCCTCCACAAAAGGCGGCCCCCACCCCCTTGTTTCATCCCCGTAATCCACACTTTCAATTTTGATTACTTCCGCTCCCATATCACCAAGGAGCATCGTGCAATAGGGACCTGCGAGAACCCGCGACAAATCTATTACTTTGACTCCTTGAAGTGGCCCTGTCATAGAATGCCTCCCTTACTATAAGGTTTGTTAATAGAGTGGTCCGCTAAAAACTTATAAATCTACTGCTTAAAAAGCCAGCTAAAACATTCCATGACCAATTAAGTCACTGAAGGTTTCACTGGCTTTTATCAAGGTTTCTCCTTAGGAAGGAGGAGAAACCAAATGGGACAGTTATTATTAATATTTAAAAAATAATTTTTCAGAAATCCAATCCAATCGATATATATTTCACTTCTAAAAACTCTTCTATCCCGAAATGACCGCCTTCACGACCAAGACCGCTTTCTTTGTAGCCTCCAAATGGGACTTGGACAGCGGACGGCAATGCATCATTAAGCCCTACGATTCCATACTCAAGCTGCTCCGTGATTCTGAAAGAACGGCTTAAATTTTCAGTGTAGACATAGGCGGCCAGCCCATAAAAAGAATTGTTCGCCCGTTCAATGACTTCCTCTTCCGTCTTAAAGGTCGAGATTGGCGCCAGCGGACCAAAAATCTCATCCTTCATACATTCCATCTCGTCATTAATATCGGTTAAGATCGTTGGAACAAAGAAATAGCCTGTGTCATTGGCAGGTTTTAGCCCGCTATAAGTGACTTTTCCACCCTTTTTAAGTGCATCGTTGACCAATCCTTCAACCTTCTTATAGGCAGCTTTATCAATTAATGGGCCAATATCGGTTCCTGCTTCAAGCCCATTCCCAACCTTAAGCTTTTCCAATTCTGCCTGAAAAAGCTTAATAAATTCGTCGGCCACCTTCTCTTGAACATAAACCCGGTTCGTGCAAATACAGGTTTGACCAGCATTGCGGAATTTCGATTGAACAAGTCCAACAGCTGCTTTTTCCAGATTTGCATCGTCCATGACAATAAACGGAGCATTCCCGCCCAGCTCGAGCGACACTTTTTTTACATTTTCAGCCGCGCCGCGCATTAACGTTTTTCCGACCTCAGTTTAACCCGTAAACGTTATCTTAGTCACACGTGGGTCCTTTAACCACACATCACCGATTTCCGCGGACCTCCCGGTAATGACATTGATTACCCCATTAGGAATGCCTGCTTCATGAGCAAGCTCAGCCATTTTTAGGGCGGTAAGCGGTGTTTGGGTAGCAGGTTTAACTACAACCGTACATCCCGCTGCCAGTGCCGGTCCTACTTTTCTCGTAATCATCGCGGCTGGGAAATTCCAAGGTGTAATTGCAGCCACGACCCCCACTGGCTCTTTTCTGACAAGGATCCGCTTATTGGGATGGGATGCGGGAATGGTTTCCCCATATATCCGTTTTCCTTCTTCTGCATACCAGGAGATAAATCCGTTTGCGTACTGAACCTCTCCCAATGCTTCTTTTAACGGTTTTCCTTGCTCAATCGTCATAATTCTAGCAATCTCTTCCTTGTTTTCCTCAATCAAATAAAACCATTTCATCAATAGCTGATAGCGCTCTTCAGCCGTTTTTTTCGACCAGAGCTTGAAAGCCTTATGGGCCGCATCAACAGCCAGCTGGGCTTCAAATGCACCACCAGTTGGAACAGCACCTACAACTTCCTTTGTTGCCGGATTAATAACTTCAGTAAAAACATCATAGTCACTGCCAACCCAATCACCATTTAGATACATTGGGTAGATTTGATATTTTTGCTCTACGGTATCCATTTTATTTCCCTCCAACTGATAAGGCAGGATCATTCAGATAAACTGCTTCAATCGCTTCCTCAAGAATTTGTAATCCTTCTTCAAGCTGGTCGTCCGTAATCGTTAACGGCATAAGTATGCGAATGACATTACTAAAGAGGCCAGCACTTAGCAACATTAAGCCCCGCTCTCCTGCTGCTTTGACAATTTTACCGACCGCTTCTTTATCAGGGGTTTTGGACTGTCTATCCTTGACGATTTCCATCGCGCACATCGCCCCGAGACCTCTAACATCTCCAATACACTCAAATCGGTCCGCAAGTAGCTCCATTTTTTCAATGACCCGAGCACCAAGCTTGTCGGCGCGCTCATTAAGGTTTTCACTTTCGATAATATCCAAAACAGTCAGTGCGGCACGGCAGCCAAGAGGACTTCCTGAATAAGTACCGCCGATTTCTCCCACTTCAGTAGCATCCATAATCTCAGTCCGGCCAATCACACCGCTGATGGGAACACCTGCCCCCATTGATTTTGAAATTGTGATTAAATCAGGAACTACATCAAAATGATCAATCGCAAAATATTTTCCCGTTCGGGCGAATCCCGTCTGAATTTCATCGGCAATAAACAAAATGCCATACTGGGTACATAGCTCTCTAACCCTTTTTACAAAGGCAGTGTCAGGTACGATAAATCCTCCTTCCCCTTGAACCGGTTCCATTACAACTGCAGCAATCGTTTCCGGTGCAACTTCAGCCAGGAGGAATTGTTCAAATTGTTCAATAATCATCGCACTGTATTTTTGTTCGCTCATTCCATCTGGTCGTCTGTAAACATATGGATATGGCGCTTTATAAACCTCTGGAGCAAATGGCCCAAACCCGAACTTGTATGGCTTCACCTTGCTGGTCATCGTCATCGTCATTAATGTTCTGCCATGGAAGCCTCTTGTAAAAGATACAATCCCTTGACGCTTTGTATATTTCCTCGCAATCTTTACCGCATTTTCAACCGCTTCCGCACCGCTATTAAAGAAAGCGACCTGTTTGTCGAAATCCCCTGGTGCAAGCACGCAAAGTCTTTCGGCAAGATCGATGTACGATTCATACATCATGACATTAAAGCCTGTATGCACAAATTGGCTTGCTTGTTCCTGCAAAGCCCTCACCACTCTTGGATGAGAATGGCCAACGTTTAGCGTTCCAATTGCACCAGCAAAATCAATATAGTGATTACCGTCTACATCTTCGACAATGGCTCCTTGTGCTTTTTTGACAAAGGAATGGCAGTTATTGCTGATTCCTTTTGAGACAAATTTATTTCTTCGCTCCAAGATTGCCCTTGATTTCGGACCTGGTATCTCTGTTTGGAGCTTGACGTATTTCTTTTCCACTTTCGTGATCCCCCTTTTTACTACACATACCTAATAAATGAATGTTATTCTTTCACCTGCTCTAAAACCTCTTTGAAGGTACTGACAACCTTATCAACCTCTTCATAACTGATGGTCAGCGCAGGCTCGACGCGGATGGTCTTCGAATTGATGAGTGTTCCGGCAACTAGAATACCTCGGTCAAACATTCCTTTTGAGACTTCATAGCCGATTTCATCTTTATGAAATTCAATTCCAATCATCAAGCCTTGACCGCGGATTTCTTGAACTTTATCTTCGTGTCCTTTCGCCGCTTCTTTCAGCTGTTTAAGGAAATATTGACCGACCACTGCAGCTCTTTCTGGCAGGTTCTCTTCAATTAAAATTCCGATTGTAGCAATCGCTGCTGCACAAGCCAATGGATTGCCGCCAAAGGTTGTTGTGTGCATGAACGGATTAGGGAACCAACTCTTAAACACTTCTTCTTTTGCGACTATGGCACCTGCAGGCATGACCCCGCCTCCGAAGGCTTTTGCCAAACAAATAATATCTGGAACGACGTCATACAATTCCGCAGCGAACATTTTTCCGGTACGTCCCATCCCTGTTTGTACTTCGTCAAAAATGAGCAGTGAACCATATTGATCACAAAGCTCACGAACCTGTTTTAAATAGTTTTCCGGAGGAAGAATAATTCCGCCTTCCCCTTGAATCGGTTCTAAAATAACAGCCGCGACATCTTCTCCGACTGAAGCGCACACTTCGAAGGTTTTTCTCATCATGTCGATATCCCCGAATGGCACATGACGGAAGCCAGGAATCAATGGCAGGAACGGTTTACGGAACATTCCTTTTGCGGTACCTGACAACGCACCTAAGCTTTTTCCATGGAATGCACGAGTGGTGGAAATAAATGTTGTCCGCTCACTGTACATTTTCGCAAGCTTTAGTGCGGCCTCCACGCTTTCCGTTCCGCTATTTGTAAAGAAAGCATATTTCAAATCACCTGGGGTGATATCAGCTAAGATTTTGGCTAGCATCGCTCGGAGCGGATCAAGCAGATCTTGGCTATGAAGAGCCTGACGCTTCAATTGATCAGTTACCGCCTTTACAACCTTGGGATTCCTGTGACCGACATTGTAAATGCCGAAACCTCCAAGACAATCCACATATTCTTTCCCGTTTACATCCTTAAAGCAGGCTCCATTATCAGACCATTCAACAGCGGCAAATTGCCCTCCCTCTGTAACTGTTTTACGGTATTCCAGAAAACCTGGATTAACGTGCTCGCGGAAGCCATCAACCGTTTCCTTTGTGATCCAAGCCGCATCTTCTGCAGTTACCTGCTCTTTTTCTATTAAGCTTAAAACCTTGTTAATGTAATCGCTCACATTTTCCTTCTGCTCACTTTTAGTCTCTCGTGTTAATTCGATACTCATATTATTGCTCCTCATCATGATTTAGTTTGAAAACCAGCCTACAGGCTCAATTTGTAAATTGATATTAATTTGCTTAATTTCCTGAAACTCCTCAAGACCAAATGTTCCTAGACTGCGGCCAATTCCACTTTGTTTATAGCCACCCCAAGGAGCTTCATTATAAGTAGGGTGATAGGAATTGACCCAAGTAATCCCTACACGCAACTTCTTAATTACTCGAAGGGCCTTGGCGCCATCATTGCTAAATACTGCACCAGCAAGTCCATAAACCGTATTATTCGCTAGCTTTACTGCTTCGCTTTCATCCTTGAATTTTTGAATAACTACAACTGGTCCGAAAATTTCCTCCTGAACGATTCGCATTTCCTGCTTTACGTCAACGAAAACAGTCGGCTCCACAAAGTATCCTTTTTCTAAGCCGTCACGAACGATTCGGCTGCCACCGCATGCGACCTTCGCACCTTCCTGCTTTCCTAACTCGATATAATATAGGACCTTTTCCAAATGCTCCTTGCTAACAAGCGGGCCCATCTCTGTTGAAGAGTCGTTCCCTGGTCCGACCTGAATTTTTTGAGCTCTTTCAACAAAGCGTTCAACAAACTTATCGTAAATACTCTCTTCCACTAGAATTCTTGACCCGGCTGAGCATACCTGACCAGCGCCGGCATAGATTCCAAACAGAGCATAATCGACAGCAGTTTCAAAATCAGCATCCCCAAAAATGATATTAGGTGATTTACCGCCTAACTCCAGAGAAACCTTTTTCATTGTATCGGCAGCGGCCTTCATAATATGTTTTCCTGTTTTGGTACCGCCAGTAAATGAAACCATATCCACTTCTGAATGAGTGGCAATTTCATTTCCTACCACTGGTCCTGCGCCCAATACCATATTAGCGACACCCTTTGGCAGACCCACTTCCTCGAAAATTTCGAATAGTTTTTTCGGTGTAATCGGTGTCACCTCTGAAGGTTTAAAAACGATTGTATTGCCTGCGGCTAAAGCAGGGGCAATTTTCCATACGCTCATTAAGAGCGGATAATTCCATGGAACAATCAATCCGCACACGCCAACCGGTTCACGAACAACCATAGCCTGCATCGGATCTGCTACATGATACGTATAACCGTCTGGCTTCGTAATCAGACCGGCATAATAACGGAAACAGGCAGCTGCATCACCAACATCATATCCCGCCTCTCTTAATGGCTTGCCGTTATCCATTGTTTCAAGTTGAGTAAGTTCTTCTGCATACTCATCAATTTTGTCTGCAATTTTGAATAAATAGGAGGCACGTTCCTGTGCAGAGATTCCTGACCAGACACCTTCCTCAAATGCTCTGCGTGCGGCGAAAATGGCTGCGCGTGCATCTGAAATAGTACCTTCTGGCGCATATGAAATAACCTCGCCATTTGCCGGATTAATGATTGGGCGTGTTTCTTGATTCTCCGCATCTTTCCATTCACCATCAATAAACATCTTTAGGTTAATCACTCTATTGTTTACCTCGACCATTATCAGTTCCTCCTTTTATTTCTCTCATTCTTTATTATTGCAAGAAGCGTGCCAAAACTTAAATCCTAGTAAATACATGCCTTTCGAAAAATAAACATATGAGGTTATTCATTTTTGCATAACACTATTGTTGATTGCATAAAAAGAAAAAGCCGCTTCAGTTCGTAGAAACTGAAGCAGCTTTTTCTTTTTATAGAGTAGATAAGTTCTCGATATTCATATTTTTCTCGCTTAAGATTTTTTGATATTTCCTGCTTACGGAGGATTGACTGATTCCTAATGCTTTTGCTGCCTTGGTGGTCGTTTTGTACTGGTTCATCGCCATGACAATCAGCTGTTCTTCGACATGATCGATGGCATCCTGTAACGGAATAACCCTGGTTATGACTGGCTTCATTTTTTTATGTTCATAGCCAAGCGATAAAAATTGGCTTACAAATTCGGCATCAATCGCTGAATGATCTGCTGTAACCACTAGTCGTTCAATAATGTTTTGCAGCTCCCTGACGTTGCCTGGCCATGGATAAAATTCCATGACATTCACTGCATCAGGCGTTAAATGATAGTTTCGATCGTATTTTTCATTGAGCTGCTGAAGGAAATGGAATGCTAGCAAGGATATGTCTTCCGTGCGCTCTCTTAATGGCGGAATATGAATCGGAATAACATTTAAGCGATAAAATAAATCTTCGCGAAATGTTCCTTCCTCGATCAGTTTCTCTAATTTTTTGTTCGTGGCTGCGATGATTTGAACATTTACCTTTATTGGCGTGGTGCTGCCGACTGGAATAACTTCCTGCTCCTGAAGTACCCTAAGGAGCTTCACCTGCAGATGCATTGGCATTTCCCCGATTTCATCAAGGAACAAGATGCCTTCATTCGCTTGTTTAAAGTAACCTTCTTTTCCATTCTTATCAGCACCTGTAAAAGCACCTTTTGCATAGCCAAACAATTCGCTTTCCAACAAATTTTCCGGAATAGCACCGCAATTTAATTTGAGAAACGGTTTGGAAGAACGTTTTCCTAATTGGTGTATCGCTTGAGCAATTACTTCTTTTCCGACTCCCGATTCTCCGTGAAGGAGAACAGTAGAAGAAAAGTCAGCAATTTTCTTCACCTGGTTCATGATTTTTTCCATTTTTGGACTGCAGTAAATTAACTTTTTTAAAAAGCGGTCTTTAGATTTAAAGTCATCTAATTCCTTCTTATATTGCTCTGATATTTTTCTCATTTCCAGCAATTCGCTTTTTAAGCGAGTTGTTTCTGTTATATCCCGAGATGCCACAATAATCCGGTCGAGCTCACTTTTTTCATTAAAGACAGGATTCCCAACGGCGAGAATTTTTCGGCCGGATTTTGTTTCCTGAACTACCGATACTTTTTTTCTTTTTTCCATCACAAGTCTTGTTACAGATGGTGTAAACAACCCCTGGTCCTCAAACTCAAGAATATTTTTTCCGATTAGTTCCTTTAAATCGACCTTCCAGAAATCCTGAATAATATTATCACTAAATCTGATAAGTTCTCCTTTTGCATTTACAACCAGTATTTCATCATAAATGCTTGAGAGAATTGCATTTAAATCCTTATTCAAATCCTTGATATATTCAATTTCCAGTGCCATTTCTTCGACCATCGGTAAATCTTGAACCACAATGATAATTCCTTCGACCTCATCATCATAGTTTAAAATCGGGCTATAATCCACGAGGACACCCATCTCGTTCGTAATCTCAAGATGGTTTAAGAGTGTTTTACCGGTTGAGAACACATTGTCAATATGATGTCTGCTGAATATAGTTTCTGCTGGAAAATTTAATACTTTTTCCGCAGTGGATTTAATCATTTTTAAACCAGCTTCATTGCAATTAATGATGCGCTTTTCCTTATCAAGCACAAAAATGCCCATCGGAATGGAGGTGAGAATAATTTTAAGTAAATCTACGCTTTTATTTTCCTGCTTAAAAAGCTCGGCCAAAACGTCTTCTCTTCTTATGTAACCGGATGGCTTTCCATCCTCTCCCTTTATGAGGGCAAACGGCTCACCGATAATTTGGAACAAAACAGGCAGTGAAATATTCTCACTCAAATGACAGATGGTTTCGATGGACTTGGCGTGTTCAAGCAATAATTCTTTTGAAAAATTTTGCGCCTTCAGCTTCTCTAGCAATTGATTACTTAAGGATACATACGCAAATAATTTATTTTGTTTTTCTAAGAATATAAAGGGTTCTTTTAATTTGTTTAAGACCGATTGTAAAACTTCTTCATTTTCAATTGTGACTGAAATTATTGGCTTGATTTTTTCTTTAGCGACGGAAAACATTTTTTCATCCCCCTCGTCCTTATCTACCTAATACTAACACTTTTTAGAATCTTTTAAATAGATAAAAATCATTAAAAAAAGAAGATGGACGCCCATCTCCTTTTTCTACCGTTTAGTCGCTGCCGGTTACATACAAATCTTCTTTTATATATACGAGAACCATGCCAGGGATGACGTCATCTCCTTCCTGTACTTCAAGGGATTCTACCTCTCCACTTACGCCGGTAATAATCATCTCTTCATGACCATCATCTGCTTTAATCATAAATAAGGGGTCCCATTCATATATTCTTTCTTCATTCTTTATTTGAATTTTTTCTACCCTCCCGAAGCACGGGCTAGTAACCACTCCTAGGTACATGAAAGTCCTCCTCCATTCTCGAATTAATATTGTTCCTGAAAAGGCGCTGTCTGTAAAACAAGGCCGAAGAACTCTTGGAATTCCGGGATGTCCTCGACCTCAATTCCCAGTCTAGCTGCCCAAAGATCATCTGAATACGTGTCCTCTTGGCAAAGTAAAACCATATTTCCAGTTTGAATTGAAGTCACCATCGCTTTGCCAAAAAAGTGCTCTGAATAGCTGATAATCAAATCATAACGATGGTTATTGGAAATTAAGCAAAAATAATGTAAAAGCTGCCGTTCTTTTTGTTCTGATAAAATTTCTAGCTTCATTCTCCATTCCTCCTTTTTAACATTTCAACCATCCTCTTAGTCTTGAAGCTTCAGCTAATTTTTGAATACCTTCGATATAAGCTGCAATTTTTAAATTAACTCCGTGTTGTTTAGAGGTATTAAAAACATTTAGGAAACTTTCGATAATTTTTTCCTTGAGCCTCTCATCAACAGTATCCTCAGTCCAGTAATAACCTTGATTATTCTGACACCATTCGAAGTAAGAGACGATCACGCCGCCGGAATTGGCTAGTATATCAGGAACAACGAGAATCTCTCGTTCATCGAGAATTTTTAACGCCTCTTTTGTCGTTGGCCCGTTTGCCGCTTCAATGATAATACTACAACTCAGACTGCTTGCATTTTGTTTATGAATGACACCAGATATCGCCGCCGGAATGAGAACATCGCATTCTTTTTCCAATAACTTTTGATTCGTGATGGAGTTTTTAAAGCGATTGGATACAATCCCAAAGGAGTCTCTATTTTCTAGGAGATACGGGATATCGAGGCCATTTTCATCATATAAACCGCCAAGTACATCACTAATTCCAACCACTTTAGCCCCTAAATCATATAAATATTTTGCAAGATAACTCCCTACATTGCCGAATCCTTGAATGATCACGCGGAGGTTTTTTAATGATAGCTTTTTTAATTCACATACCATTTCCAGGGTGTACAAAACGCCTTTTGAGGTGGCAGTTTCCCTCCCTTTCGAACCACCGAGGGCAATCGGCTTTCCTGTGATAAAGCCTGGGGAATCGAATTCGCGGATGTGATCGTATTCATCGAGCATCCAGGCCATAATTTGCGAGTTAGTATACATATCTGGCGCCGGGATATCCTTTGTCGGTCCGACAATTTGGCTGACCGCTCTAACGTAGCCCCTGCTTAATCGCTCTAATTCATCTAAACTCATTTTGCGGGGATCACAAACAATTCCGCCTTTTGCCCCTCCATATGGAAGGCCAGTAATCCCACATTTTAAACTCATCCAGCCCGCCAATGCCTTCACTTCTTCAGGGGTAACATCCGGATGGAAGCGAATCCCGCCTTTTGTCGGCCCTGATGCGTCATTGTGCTGGGCCCTGTACCCTTGAAAAATCTCAGTTTTACCGTTATCCATGCGGACGGGAATGCTAACTTCCAAAAATCTCATCGGCTTCTTTAAAAATTCAAAGACCTGCGGAGGATAATTTAGGATACCTGCTGCCTCTCTTAATGTTTCTTGAAACTCAGTTAAGGAGTTATCCTTTTCCATTAATCCCTCACTCTTTTTCAAATCTAAAGAATCGATTGCCATCATAACACCTCATTTTTTGTTGTTACTAAAGTAGTAGCAATTTTCGTGCCAACTTATGAAAATAGAATTATTACGGCTTTTTTCATGTAATGTATTTAGAAAAATGTAAACGCTATGAAAAATTGATTGGATTATGCATTTTTGCATACTATTGAAATATGCCTAGAATTCAAATGGAAATAAAAATAGATGACCAAAAACTCAGTCACCTATTTTTCAGCTATTTTTTATTATAAAGTAGTAGGTTTCTCCGCTTCATCAAAATGTAGATCAACAATACTGGTTTTAGAGATTTTAGTTTTGACGGCCAAGTAGATTAGCCCAATGACAATCCAAGCAATTCCACCAATAAGTGCATCTGCTTGCAGGTTATACCACAATATCCCCGTAGTTCCTGCTCCAAGGATAGGCATTATAAGGAAAGAGAATATATCTTTGCCTGTTTTATATCTTTTTTGACGGAAAACGAAATGGGCAATGACGGATAAATTAACAAAGGTAAAGGCAATTAACGCCCCAAAGTTGATAAAGGATGAAATTAATTCAAGACTTGGTGCAATCGCAAGCAGCGAAACAACGCCAACGAGGATGACATTAAAAGCCGGAGTCCTAAATTTCGGATGGACCGATCCAAACAGTTTTTTTGGAAGGACACCATTCCGTCCCATCACGTACAAGAGACGTGCAACACTCGCATGTGATGCCAGCCCAGATGCAACAGTGGCAGCAAATGCACCTGATAAGAATATGAGTTTAAAAAGCGTTCCCCCAACAAACAGTCCAATTTCAGGCAGCGTATCATCTGTCACTTTAAAATTAGAGACATCTGGGAATAATGCCTGAGCAAAGTAACCGCAGATGAAAAAGATGGCTCCACCGATTAATACAGTCAGCATAATTGCTTTTGGCATTGTTTTTAGGTCGACCGCCTCCTCGGCGTACATGGTGACAGCATCAAAGCCAATAAAGGAAAAACAAACCACTGTTGCTCCTGTTAAAACTGCACCAAGATGGACATTGGAATGAAAAAGCGGTTCAGTTGTTAAAATGGTGCCTTGTCCCATCCCTTGAGATAGCTTCACAAAAGCAAGGACAATAAAGGCCACAATTAAGACGACTTCAAATATAACAAGCAGGGAATTCAAATTTGAGGTTTTACTCATACTCCATACATTTATGGCAGTAACGATGGCGACATAACAGACCACCCAAATCCATGCTTGAACCGAAGGAAAGACAGATACCATATAAATACGGATGATTAAGGCATTCACCATGGGTAAAAGGATATAATCAAGTAATGCAGCCCAGCCAACGATAAATCCAAGATGGGGGCTCATTGTCTCTTTCGTATACGTATAGGCAGATCCAGCGCTTGGAAATACTTGGACCATTTTTCCATAACTAATTGCCGTAAACAACATAACAGCCAATGCCGTTAGATATGCAAGAGGAACAACACCATTTGTTTCATCTGACACAATCCCAAAGGTATCAAACACAATAGTAGGCGTCATGTAGCCTAAACCAAGACCTACGATGGCCCATAGTCCAAGTGAACGCTTAAGGGTAACATTCTCCAATTTGAACAACTCTCCTTTTTTAAAAAATAATTAAAAAATGTAAGCATTTTCATTTTTGTTCAAATCAATAGAAGTATGAGGTTTTAAAAGCTCATACTTAACATTCCGAACCTCCCCTACAAATTAATTATATTACTATTCAAAATAGTTGCAATTTTCATGCCAATTATTTAAGTGTGAAAAAATAAAAATATAACTCCTTAATTCTATGAAATTTTGCATAATCTAATCTGATTTGCATAAATAAGTCCATCAAAAAAACCTTCAATCTAAAAAATGATTGAAGGCTTAAAAGATGCTTGATTTTTTTATTATAGGCTGTGTTAAAGAACAGTGTTGATTTTTATACCCTGTTGATTGGAGTGGAAGGCTCGAAGACTCCTGTGGGAGTACGGTTCAGGGGAGACCCCGCAGGCGTGAGCGCCGAGGAGGCTCACCGAAACGCCCACGGAAAGCGAAGAGCCTGGAGCGGAAATCAACAGACAAGTTAACAAAGCCTTATTATAAAATCCCTTTAATATCTAATACAGAATCTAAAATATAATCCGCTTTGTGTTTCTCGAACTCATTTCTTGCGTCTTTCCCTGATAGTCCAGTTAAGACAGCAGCAAATTGACATCCCAATTGTCTGGCGGCAAGCAAATCTGCCAAGGAATCTCCGACAACTAAGACATCTTTCCCATTTTTAATAGGGAGAGAAGTATTTAAACAGTCTGACACAGATGTGCCTTTCCCTTTAAGACCCATAATGTATGTATAGGGATGAGGTTTCGATAAGGATTTACTGCCTGGAAGCTCTTGTTCTGCCTTTAACACGTCATCAGCGGTTACCATCCGTTTTTCATCAAAATACTGTAACCACTTTAAATGGTGAAAAGGCTGAATCGTTTCTAATTCCGGTCTTCCTGTTCCTATACCGATTGTATATCCAGAGGTGGTTAGGAAATCGAACAGTTCACTAATTTCTTCCTGAGGAGCTAATGTTGTTTCATTGGCAAGGAAGCCATGTTTCCCTTTTTGCACCGATGGTCTACCAGTAGAAGCTGAAACATGCTCATCCCCTACATACCACTCCTGGGAAACATGTTCACACACAGACCACAGCTCCCCTTTTAGAAAAATGGACGTTTCCACTCCCAGCTTCTCATAAGCCAACTCATTTAAATAGCCCAGTAATTCCTGTTTCGTTGCCTCAGATTGCTCAAATTCCTTCACAAACAAAGAAAAATCCATCTTTACAGGATAATTCCCAAGAACCCTTCCAATCTCAAGCAACGTTTCACGATTAATGGGTGCCTGACACCAGTTGTTAATTTTTTCAAATTCATACTCTTTTATTTGTGATAACAGATGGATTAGTTGATGGCTGAAGGAAAGAAAGATCATATCCCAGTTCGCGTTTAGGCCGCGGGATTTCATCAACTTAAGAATTTGGTCGTTTATAAAAACTCGTTCTCTTATTCCCTTCATTTCCTCTGCCGTATAGTCTGTTTTAAACTTATCCGGAGACAGCCCTAAGTACTTATTACTAATTAACATCTCCCAAACCGTCAATGCTGAAGCATCAAAATAGTGCTCTTCACTTAACAGGACACCATCCACGTCAAACAAAATCGTTTTAATCAATTTCCCTTCCCTCACTTCTAGTTATGCTTTTATACGCTATCGTAACACAGCAATCCTAATTATTTAAAGGGATTTGTTAAAATAGGACGGTTTAAATTTGCACATAATAAAAAAAGCTAACCAATTAGGCTAGCTTTTTAGGACAACTATTATCTCGCGAAGCGGTGATTACCGATTGTCACAGTCACTTGGCGTGATGTAATCCAAGAGCTGGTAGAAGTTTTAGGATTATAGAAGAATAAAGATCCATTCCCTTTTCCCATGAATGCGATCGCTTCATTAACCGCTCTCTTTGAAGCATTATCCGCTGGTTGATTAATTTGACCGTTTGCGACAGGTGTGAATGCATAGTGGCCATTTGAAATTTGATAGATGACGCTTTTCACAGTTGAAGGGAAATCAGGGCTCTTCACTCTATTTAAGATAACAGTTGCGACTGCAACCTTCCCTGCATATGGTTCCCCTACAGCCTCTGCCCGAACTAAACGTGCCATTAATTCTTTCTCTGCTGGTGTAATTGGCGAGTTAGGAATTAACATGTTTTGACCAGTATAAAGTGGTTTCGAATGATTTGTCGCCATTAATGTATTGATTGGCACACCAAAGCCTTTTGCTATGTTCCAATAGGTTTCACCGGATTGAATTTTATGAGAAGTCGTTGCCGCTTCTGACTTTTCAGTTAACGTAAAGGCTGACATTGATAAAATTAATCCCGTTGCAATAACTAGTTTTTTAAGTTTTTTCATGTGTTAGTACCTCCCGTGTTTTGTCTGTCGTTTCTCTACTCATAAGGCTATCAGTTGTAACATACTAATTCATCGTCCAAAAAGTGGTAACTAGTAAACTACTAAAACCGCGCCCATCCTCATGCTATCTCTCTACTAAATGGAATTTTAAACCACTTCTATTTTTTATCCTAAAAATGGTTTTATTAGATAGTTTTGGTTGCCTTATTACAATTTGTATCAGCTATGTAACATAGAAAGGGAGCCAAATAGACCTAGTTTTCACGATATTGACAACAAAAATCCTTATTTCCATGTAAGTTATCATCCAAAACTTGGGTAAGATAAAAGAGACAAAATAATCGGGAGGCTTTAAAAATGAAAAATCAATTAGTTGACGTACTCAACAAACAAATTGCCAATTGGTCTGTCTTGTATATCAAGTTACACAACTACCATTGGTATGTGAAGGGCGAAAATTTCTTCACCTTACATGCTAAATTCGAAGAGTTCTATAATGAGGCTGGATTACATGTGGATGAGTTAGCTGAACGATTACTTGCAGTTGGAGGCAATCCCGTTGCAACGATGAAGGAATGTTTAGAACTATCTTCTATTGAAGAAGCATCTGGTAAAGAATCTGCATCTGATATGGTTCAGTCTATAATAAATGATTTCTCCATCATCACAGGTGAATTAAAAGAAGGTATGAGTACTGCAGAGGAATTAGATGATGAAACAACAGGAGATATGCTACTAGCGATTCATTCTGGTTTAGAAAAACACATTTGGATGTTAAATGCCTATCTTGGTAAGAAAGTTTAATAAATAGATCAAAAGAGGATGACTCATTAACCATTGGAGTCATCCTTCTTTTCAAAATTATGACTTTGTTAAATTGTCTGTGGATTTCCGTTCCAGGCGCTTCGCTTTCCGTGGGCGTTTCGGCGAGCCTCCTCGGCGCTTGCGCCTGCGGGGTCTCCCCTGAACCGTACTCCCACAGGAGTCTTCGCGTCTTCCACTCCAATCAACAGGGTATAAAAATCACCAATGTTCTTTAACATAGATTAAATTATAATAATTATTAAAAAGGTTTGACTTTTATTTAGTATTAATATTATTATAATAATTAGATAAATTCCTACTGGGAGGTAGAAACATGGAGAAACTAGAAGTAATTGTCTACAGTAGTACAGGCTGCCCATATTGTGAAAAGGTTAAGGCTTTCCTTAAGGAACACGGAATTGACTTTGAAGAGCGAAATGCCTCTATACATAAAGAATATTTTGATCAATTAAAGGAACGGAAAATCTTTGGAACCCCAGCAACCCTTATTAATGGAAAGCTAGTCTTAGGTTTTCAAGAGAAAAAATTCAACAAGCTTCTCGGTCTTGCAGAAACTACACCTGCGAGTGTGACACCCCCTACTCTAGCGGAAGCACCAGAAGAGACAGCAGACAACATTTTTCAACCAGTTAATCAAAGAGTGCTTGATGAAGTGTATGATTTCGTTACAATAGGCGGTGGACCTGCAGGTGCCTCAGCAGCTGTTTACGCAGCCCGTGGGAAATTAAAAACGCTTGTTATCGATAAGGCTCCTAAAGCAGGCACACTAGCTATTACACATAAAATCGCAAACTATCCTGGTGTTCGCGAAGAAGTAACAGGTCTTGAGCTCCTTACGAGGATGCAGGCCCAAGCAAAGGATTTCGGGGCAGAATTTGTTCGTTCCACCGTACTTTCTGTTAATTTTTCCGATGAAATCAAGAAGATTGAAATTGCCGAAGGAACCATTCAGGCGAAAAGTGTCTTTATTGCTGTCGGTGCAAAAGCCCCCTCGAGTAAAATTAAAGGGGAAGAAGAATTTACGGGACGTGGTGTAAGTTACTGTTCAACCTGTGACGCGGCCTTCTATCAGGACCAAGTCGTAGCTGTTGTCGGAGATAATGATGAAGCCATTCATGAGGCTGAAACACTAGCTAAGTATTGCAAGGAAGTGAAATTATTAATTCCAACCGAACAGTTAAAAGGAGACGCAGATCTTTCTTCTTTAGAAGCAAATCCTAAGGTTGAAATCTTTAGACGTCATCGAGTCCGTGAAATTCTAGGGACAGATAGTGTGGAGAAAATTGTTATTCTTACTGATAAAAAAGAAGAACAAGTTTGGGCTGTTGACGGTATTTTCTTATACTTAGGTGGAATGAAGCCCGGGACAGACTTCTTAAACGGAGCCGTCATGCGGGACGAAGAAGGTTATGTAGTAGTAGATGAATACCTTCGCACTAATATTGATGGCGTGTTTGCCGGTGGAGACGCCCGTAGAACGCCAATTAAACAAGCCGTTATTTCTGCTGCAGATGGCGCCATTGCCGCACTTAGTGCAGAGCAGCACGTTAATAAACGAACAAAACTACGACCACAATACAGCTAATTAGAAAAGCGCAAGCGCCTTGATCAGCCCCGACAGGCAAATGTTCTTCGGCAAGAAAAGTCGCTCTTTGACTTTCCTTGCCGAAGGTTATTTGACCCGAGGGGCTAGGCGCTGGAGCTGGCCAATTCTCGAAGTCGAAGTTTTCTTATACTAATAAAAAGGACGCCTATTAGGTGTCCTTTTTCTCATATTGCCTTCCGTTGTTGTCAGATTCTGTCGGAAACTGTACAATTTAATACAAGATATTAGAATGGCAATTGGGGGAATAACCATGAAAAAGTGGATTTTTTTATTACTAGCCGTATTTATTCTTTCTGCCTGCACGCCAAAAGCCTATACCGAAAGTTTGGATGCTGGTAAGGCTGCACTGGAGAAAGAGAACTATACTGAAGCGAAAGACAAATTCGAAAATGCATTAGAAGAAAAAGAAACAAATGAGGCAAAGAATTACCTTCATGCAGCTGAAATCATGCAGGAAAGTGTCACACTCTATCATAAAGGTGATTTTGATACTGCCACTTATACGCTTAAAAACCTGTTAAGTAAGAAAGCCACTAAAAAGTTAGTTAGTAAACAGGCTAATGCACTCATCAAAGAGATCCAAGAGGCAAAATCACTTTCTGACTCAATGAGGGAACGAATCATTAAAGGTAAAGCATTAATGGAGCAAAATCAGTATGACCAGGCATTAAACGTCTTTAAAGAAGTATCAGAAACCATTCAATTTACTGATATCCCTTCTATTGAAGAAATTACAAAAGAAGCCTCTGAACTTATGATTGAGACAGCCAACAAGAAAAAGACCGCGGACGAAGAAAAGCAGAAACTAGAGGAAACAAAACAGAAAGAAAAAGAAGAAGAAGCAAAAGCAAAACAAGAAAAGGAAGAAGCAAACCAACCACTTACACATGCACAAGCAGAGGATTTAGTGAAACAACATCTTAACCTTTCTTCTGATCAAAATGTTAAAGTGGTCTATGATCACGATGCTGATAACGGTGATTACGTTATCCACGTTTATGAGTTTGTTGTCGATAACTCACAAACTGGCGAAGGACATACGACAACATGGGGCTGGTATGGTGTGAACAAACAAACGAAGATGGTGTATGATGCAATGCAATAACAAGAAAAGGCTGTCCCGTGTTAAAAAAACACATTGGGCTCAGCCTTTTTACTTTTTCCATCAACGTTTGTCCCTTTCACTATGAACAACACCTGCATACATTGTATTAGTTTAGTATGGGAGGTGATCTTCTATGTCAGACGGCAGACACAATAACAACGGCTTTGCTTTAATCGTTGTATTGTTCATTTTATTAATTATTGTTGGTGCATCTTATCTATACTAATTATTTAAACTGCACCTAATAAACAAAAAGAGCGGTAAAACCAATCGGTTTTACCGCTCTTTTCTTTAATTGATTACACTACTCTTTATGGCCTCGTGCAAGGACCACTAAACTTACTGTAATAATAGTAAATGCAATAAAGGCTAATAAAGGGATCGTAATAAAACCAAGCCAATTGATGTAATCTCTCGCGCAAGGCACACCCGAAGTACACATTTCAAACTGCTGTAAATAAGGAATCTTTTGCAATAGTGTATGATAGCCCGAAATCAACATGCCAATGATCGACAATGGCAAAACATATTTATGAATTCTTAAATCGTTACGATAAACTGCCATACCTAAAATAATGGCTAATGGATACATGAAAATCCTTTGATACCAACAGAGGGTACATGGAATGTAGTGCATCACTTCACTAAAATACAAGCTGCCAAGTGTGGCGATGACAGCAGCAATCCAAGAAAGTAATAATGATTTATTCATTTTATTTCTCCTTAGTGGCGTCCTCTACCATTTTAATTAAATCATCGATGGTTTGTCCTTCAAACAGCTTACCATTAACGAAAATAGTCGGTGTTCCCGTTACGCCTAGTTTTTCTGCGTAACTCATATCCTTGTCCCACGAATTCTCCGACTTCTTATCACGGAAGTTTTTAACCACTTTATCCACTTCATTGCTATCAGCCACTTCTTTTAAAGTATCAGTTAAAAAGGATTCAGTGAAGATATCCATTTTTTCTTTTTCAGGCTCGGCTGGTTGCTTTTCATATAGAAGATCATGAAATTTCCAAAACTTCTCGTTCCCAAGCTCCTGATAAACTGATTCAGCAAATTTAGCCGAACGAATGGAATCGACATTGATGAAAGAATCATTCATGAAATAGAATTTAGCTTTCCCGTTATCAACAAGCTCTTTTTGAATAATTGGAACAACCTTCTCAGTAAAGTTCTTACAATTTGGGCATTTGTAATCGCCAAATTCAATAATGGATACCGGTGCAGACTTGTCTCCAAGAAATGGCTGATTGCTATAATCAATCGCTTCCTTTGTTTTAGACTCTTCTTGTTTGGAGTGATTCCCCAAAAAGATAAATCCTAGAACAAAGGCTGCAATAATTCCTACCATCCAAAAGACAAACTTAGAGGATGATTTTGTTTCGTTTTTCGTATTCTTCTTTTTAGAAGCCATATTCAATCTCCTTTTATGCAATGTATGAGAAAATAGTTTATAAATAATTATAGGATATTATAATAGAGGATACTAATTTTTTCACTTAAGGAGCAAAGAAAATGACAAATACGAATCATTATATGGGGTATATTGGCACATACACAAAAGGAGAGAGTAAAGGAATCTATTCCTTTACCTTAAATACGGAAGACGCAAAGATAGAGAATGTTACGATTGCTGCAGAGTTAGAAAATCCTACATATGTAAACATTAGCAAAGATAATCGCTACCTTTATTCGGTTGTCAAAGAAGGAGAAAACGGCGGGCTTGCTGCTTTTTCCATTCATGAAGATGGTAGCTTAACTGCCATTAATCGTGAGCTTTCAGCCGGGGCATCTCCTTGTCATGTTAGTGTAGACAGCCAGAATCGATATGTGTTTGGTGCTAACTACCATAAAGGTTTGGTAGAATCTCATTTACTAAACAAAGAGGATGGTTCGATTTTACCAGCTGCTTCTATCATGATTCATGAAGGTTCTGGCCCAGATCCAAGGCAGGAAAAACCTCATACTCATTATGCCGGACTTACACCAGATGAAAAATATCTAGCTGTCGTGGAATTAGGGATTGATGCCTTAATCACATATGCGGTAAACAGTGACGGAACACTTACGAAAGTAAAGCTTCTGCCATTAAAGGCTGGAAGCGGTCCAAGGCATTTAGTGTTTCATCCGAATGGAAAAATTGCCTATGTAATGACAGAGTTTAGCTCTGAAGTCATTGTGTTAACCTATCACGAGGAAAATGGCCATTTTACAGAAAAGCAGTATATCTCCACACTTCCTGAAGACTTCACTGAAAACAATCAAGGCAGTGCCATTCATATTTCATCTGATGGACGTTTTGTCTATGCGGGGAATCGTGGACATAATAGTATCGCCGTTTTTAGTGTGAATCCTGAAACTGGAGAGTTAAGTTTTGTAGAACATGTTTTAACTAAAGGTGACTGGCCGAGGGATTTTGCTCTAGATCCGAGCGAGAAGTTTATTGTAGCTTCGAATCAGGAGTCGGGGAATCTTGTGCTTTATTCACGGGATGAGGGAACTGGAACACTAACGTTAATTCAGTCTGATATAGTGGTGCCTTATCCGGTTTGTGTGAAGTTTTTGCATGAGTAAATTCTAGTGTAACAGCCATTTGTCAACGGACAGATGGCTGTTATTATTCTTACCCTGATATTGATACAGTTTTTTTGGGAACAGAACGATAGGCTGGAAAATAAGTTTTATTAACTTCATCTTCATAATAGTTCTCCCATTTTTGTATCAGTTGATTATATAAAACAGGATTATGGACTTTCTTACCAATATAAAATGGGAGTACTCCATTAGGATTAAAACGGGATTTAAATTGAAAAAGAGAATCTCTTCCTTTATGGCCTCCACCCAAATGGAATCTTTCTAATCCCGCTCTTTTCCCCCAAATGCCTAATTGATGAAGAAGAAAGGTGTTCACACCTAAATGTAAATATTCCTTATTGGAACAACCCAAATGATAATGCAATGAATTGCCTTCATACAGACACATAGAGGCGGCTACCATCTGATCTTTATAAAAAACAGCACCAATAATTGAATACTGACTTAAATGAGATAATAAATCTTTTATATAACTAGTAGAAAAGTAAGAATAGGTAGAAGCATTCAATTTATCCATTGTTTCTTTATATAATTGGTAAAAGGTTTCTACCACTTCAAGTGCCTCTTCATTTTTAAAAACTCTGAACACTAACTCTTTTTTATTTGCTTTGTTAATATTTCTTTTATGGTTAGTATGATAACCATTAAAAATTTCCTTTTCTGTTTTCGTCAAATCTATAAAAATAGTCTCCCGATCAAAAGAGGTGTCTACAAATTCCTCCATTATCCGGCAATTCTGCAGCAAGGGATGAAACCTAATAAATTCACATATTATATTTTCTTTTTGACAGTATTCTTCAAACTCTTTTCTAAATGCCGATACTAGCTGTTTTTCTTCCATGTCGTATAATGGGCCCCCATAGCCGTATGAAGGTGTAATAATATCGTAAATGTCATCATTCGTTTCATGTTTGGCAAAAGGCAATCCCTTAATCTTTCTTTTTAGAAAGACATAGCCTACCTTTTTTCCACTCTGATCTTCATAGAAAAATAAGTGAGGTTCTCCATCCCCCATGCTTTGATACAAACCAGAATATGAAGGGTGATAGAAGATATCCTTTTTGGAAAGTGTGTTTAACTTTTCTTCCCAAAATGTTTTCTGCTGAAAAGAAAAAACCTCGTACATAACAATCCCCTTTTTATACGGATTTTTGTAAATGATGGTGAAATGGAACTTGATCTATCCCTCTTAAAATTAATACATCATCAAACTTTATCATGACAGATCCATCAGAATAATTTCCTATATCAACCGAATTACACATGCCCGCTAAATTATTTACTATATTTTTCACAAAATTTTGACCTTCTTCATGTGCATGAAGATATCCTCCACCGAACCTTGGATTAATTTCTGAAATAATGTACTCGCTATCCGTTTTAAAACAATCAATATCTACAGGTCCTATTGCTTTTAGTTCATTTAGCGTTTTTTCAATTAAATGAAGAAGTTCAGGATCATTCACGGCGATTGATTTGTCCGTTTCTCCTGCTCTCATTTTTATTTTCTTTTTGCAGAAAATATTGGTAGTTTTATAGTTAATAAAGTCAACATAACAATCTACTCCATATTCATCCCCCACAATAAATGGCTGGGCAATCAACTCACCCGTATCCTTCCAAAGAGCGTGTAACTCTTCCAAAGAATGAATAATCGAGATTCCTAGACTTGCACTGCCAGTTCTCGGCTTTATAATTAAAGGAAACTGAATTTGATTCTTTTCAATTTCAGAGAGTATATCATCGATCTTTACGTATGTGGGGACTGCCGGCAAGTTGTGTGATGTTAAAAAAGTATAGGTGAGGAATTTGTCGAAACAGATATTTACTACATCTTTATTAGAAACAATTATGTTTATATTCTCCTTTTCAAACTCAATCTTATTCTCTGCTAGTAGGCTTAATTCGGGATCAATCAGACTTAACACGGCATTGATTTTATGCTTTTTGCAAACCTGTTTTATGTGTTGGATATATTCTGGATGGGTGATACGGGGCACTATTTCTGCTGAGTCTGCAAGATACAAGGCTGGGGCGGAAGGATCACAATCTGCAGCTACTACTTTCCCCCCTATTTTCTTCAGTTCTTCTTTAAAATATTTAACTAATTTCACTCTTCTCCCCGCACTACATAGTAAAATATTCATACTCTATCCCTCAATCATAGTTATTTAAAATACATAAAGATCCTCATTAAAAAATTCCTTCAAACTTTCCTTTCTTCGTACAGTGAAAAATTCACCGTTAACTGTTGCCACAATGCCTGGTCTTTCCTTAATAAATGGTGGATTAAAGACAACCGTATAAGCACCAACATTCTCGAAAATAACATAATCGTCTTTTATGGGTAATAGCCCTTTTACTTTGTATGCTAAATAATCCTTTTCCATGCAGGTATATCCTACTATGTTATATGTGTCGTAAGAGTTTCGTTCTGGATTTTGGAACACATGACGCATAGGAAGATTTCTTTTATGCATGGTAGGCTTAATATTGTGAACGCTGCCATCTATTAGAACAAATGAGTTTTCTTGTATTGTCTTTGTATCGATTACTTTTGCAATAAAGGTAAATGCATTTGCTACCATGGAAATTCCAGGTTCCAATATTAAGTATGGCTTTTTTACATAACCTTCAAATTCGTTGTTCATAATACGACAAATCGTATCAGCATAATCCACAAAACTTGGTGTTTGCAGTTTAAAGGAGGCAGGTAGTTCTCCATATATGCCACCTCCTATGTCTATATATTCAATAGTGTCTGGGATATACTGCTTGGCTAGTTCGCATAGTTTCCTCGCAATAGTCCCATATGTTTCGACTTTTCTTTCTTTCGTGGAGAAATGACCATGTAAGCCAACAATATTAAGATTTTCTAATTCCTTAAGCCTCTGTATAGCAGAATGAAAGTCTCCATTTGAAACACAGATTCCAAATCTACTAACCTCATATCCTTCCTGAAGTGGACTTTCCCCATTAGAAGAAAGGTCGAAGTTAACTCTTACACCTACTTTTACAAGATTTTGTTTATTCTTTAAGCAGTAGTCTGTCACATAGTCTATTTCATAGAGCGAATCAATGTTTAACATACTTCCATTTTCTAGAGCTGTTTCAATATCTTCAGAAAATTTTAAAGGACCATTAAAGATAATCTTTTCTGGAGGAACTCCTATTTTTACAGCTAAGTCATATTCTAATCTAGAGACAACCTCGGCATAGGCTCCTAATTGATTCATTTCCTTGCATAAGTAAGGCAAGTAGTTCGTTTTATACGAATAACCAATAATAAAGTTTTGGTATCTACTCCTAAATGCAACGTCAATTTTTTGATAATTACTTTTTAATTTATCTACATCTAATAAGAAAAAAGAAGACCCAAACTCTTTGTCTAGGCCTTCTAGTTGATGGTATGTTAAAAACATGTATTCACCTTATTTCAATAATTATTTTGTCGACACAAAATTTTTACTATATTTATATTCAGGACTTTTTCTCCACTTAAAATGTATCGGAATAATTCCTAACTTTCCAATTAGACTATTGGAATAAAAAATCCTTGAGTCAAATCCAGTTATGGGTCCGAACTCTAGTTTGAACTTATTTACGTTTTGCCCCTCTATGTCTTCCTCATTCATTATTTTTCCACCAAAGTTATACCATTTACATCCTTTTTGTTTAAAGCTCTGAATATCTTTCCAGTGCAAATATCTATTAGCTCTTCCTATTAAGTTACGAAAACCGGAATCGTCATGATTATAGCGCCTAGATGCAGAGTATATTAAATATCCTTGTTGATCATCTTTTTGATAAACATGATAACATAGAAACCGACGGTCCTTATCTGTAACAAATGACATGACTAATGCCCCTTGGTCTCTTAATTCCTTCAGTTTATTGACATCACAAGTTCGAATATTTCTTTCCTTCGCAAATGGGTTAAAAAATATTTTAAATTCCTCAATTTCAGAGTCAGTTGGATTTGTATGCTCAAAGTAAAGTAAATCATCTCTATTTATTGCTCTGTTTATTTTATACCGGGTATTTTTGTGTATCTTGTTAAAAATTTGACTTTCTTCTTCAGCTAAATTTATTAGATAGTTTGGGATCAAAAGACGAAAGGAAAAATTCCTTTTATTAAGTTCGGAATTCTTAGGTGGAGAAAACAAAAGCTCAAATCTAATGGTGATATCTGGTTTTATTGTTTGATTCTCATAGCTACCAGAACCTATCTCTTCACAGATTTGGAAAATACTTCTTTTGTAATTCAACGTTAACATATGAGCCTCCCACTTCTTTAACAAATATTAATCAACTTCATTTAGACAGCTGCTTTACCTCTAACAAAGCAAGCCTTTTTTGCAAAATACTCCACAACTGAATAATCAATAGTATCATCAAATTTCCTTGCGAAGAATTGATTTGAATTCTCTATTATGTTAATATCCTTACTTGTTAAGTACACAGGGGAATTTCTCTCACTTAGTTTTTCCCCCATTCTTAGATACAAAAGATTATTATTCACCACGTCACATTTAAAATGTGAATTCATAATTAAAGTATGGAAAAACCACTCATCAGGAGTGTAAGTATTTTTAAAGTATTGGAGATACCATGTATTATTATCTAAAAACTCGATGATGTAATTTGCAACATTAGAAGGTATCGTAAACCATTGCGAACCGCAATAAAATGAGTATTCCTTAGGCCAATAATTAGTATTGGGGAATAAATTTATTCCCTTATCGTACAAAGCTTTGATTGTTCTTCTGTAAATTCTAAAAGGATGTGCGGAAGTATACCTTTTTCTTGTAATATTAGGCCAATTTATCCTCATTGCACCTTCGTTTTTCCATGTGATATTAATGAAATCCATAAATATCTTACCTTTATTATTCAATAAGAAATCCTTAAATCCATCCTTTACAAGTAAATCTTGCCCACTTCTTAAGCAAACAAAATCATACTTATTTTTGGAGGCTAATACTTCCCTCAACAAATGGATAGTCGTTTCTACTTGGCTAATATGTCCCCACTCACAAACAATACTTTTTTGTAAAACTTTAACATTTGGACTTTTGATTATCTTTTTATTCATGTCTTCATAATTTCGCTTATCAATATGAACAAATACATCCGCCTGATCGCCTGAAATTAGTTGATTGATAAACTTATTCACTTGATCTGGATTTTTATGGATTTGTAAAATATAAGCAGTTCGTGGGGAAGAATTCATTTTATATCCCTCCTTAAGGGGTTAATATAATTAGAAACGTACAAATAATTCATTATAAAGAACGGTGTAATAAAAAAATACCGTTAAAACCCCTGAATGTACCTTAATTCATTAGGAATTTCCTCTATAAAATTTGTAAGAGTGTGAATTAGTTTTGTGAGCCCTGCTGAGAATATTGTTCTTTTTTTATTTTATTTATTAATTTTGATTCTTTATTGATCATTATGTTGGAATATATTTGTTCCATTTCTGTTATTACATTTTCAATTGAATATGTTTGAATAAGTTCCTTATTTTTATCAGCAAACTTCTCCCTTAATTCTTGTGAATTATACAGTTTCTCAATTGCATTCGCACATGCTAGTGAATCATTATCACCTACCACAATCCCATTAACATCATTTGATATTAAGTCCCGATTCCCACGGCAGTCTGTAACAATTATTGGTAACCCAACAGCCATTGCCTCCATAACATTAACCGGGAGACCTTCCTGCCTAGAAGTTGAAACTGCAAGATCAGAAATACTCATAAGTGCATTAATATCTTGCCGGTAACCTAAAAAATCCACATGGTTCTCCAATTCTAGTGTTTGGACCAACTGCTTGTAATTGCTGAGTTGATCTCCTTCTCCAACAAGTAAAAGTTTAATATTTTTTATCTTCTTACTAACAATGCTTACTGCCTGTATCAACAAATCTTGGTGCTTTCTGTAACATAGTTCTCCAACATTTATAATAATAAAATCTTCTAAATTATAATCATTTTCTTTTCTTAATGTACTTTTCTCTTTAGGATTTGACGGTTTAAATCTAGTCAAATTGAGCCCAATACCATGTACTTTGTAGACTGAATTCCTTTTTCTTAATTTTAGTTTCTTAGCTGAGGAAAAGTCCTCATCATTCATGGTAATGATTCCATCGGTCCATTTAGCTGCAATTTTCTCAAGTGAATAGTATATAACCCAATTTATTTTTGGAGCACCCTTAAAAAAATGAAATCCATGTGCAGTATAAAGCATTGTGACTTCAGACATATTTTTACATGCCCATCGGGTTATTAATGAAGCAACAGGTGCATGTACATGTACTAATTTATACCCTTCTGTTGAAATAATCTTTTTTATCTCTTTTAATGCATAAAAGTTATTTTTGTTAAACGGATTCCTTTGGAACTTAACATGATGAATTTTACATCCTAATTTAATTAATTCAGGATTGATTTCTTTATCTTCATTGAATGCCAATCCTACCTCGTTTCCTTGTTCGACTAAAACTTTAATATGAGGAATCAAAAATGCATTTATCATATTAGATATTGTGGCAACATATAAAATTTTCACCATCGGACTCCTCTTTCCCGTATTTTTCCAGTACTCCCTTTATCATTACACCTCTATTTTTATATTTCAGCAGCTTCACTTTCCGTTAATGGTCTCAATTTCCCTTTTATTTCACCAATTATCATTTTCATTTCCTTAATTTTAAATAAGTAAATAAGTATAAAGTACACAACTGCACCTATACATACTGAAATTATTAAAGAGATATCTAGATTAAACTTATTAAGTAGTAAGCTATAAATATATTTACTTAGTCCCCCCATAGCTAGTGACGCAATTAATATTTTCAAAAAGGAAATTGACACACCCGTTAGACCAAGATTCCCTATTCTTTTTCTGAGATTAAATACTAAGAGAATTGTGCAGAAGATAGTAGATATACTTGTTGCCAGGGCTAATCCGCCGATTCCTAAATACTTGGATAAGGTCAAATTCAAAACAATATTTAAAATCATTGCTATGGCCGCGTTTATCATAGGAGTTTTCGTATCTTGAAGAGAATAAAAGGTATTCGATAAAATTTCCCTATGACTTAACCCAACAATTCCAATTGAGAAATAGAAAAGTGCATTTGATGTCATATTCAAAGCATGTGAGTCAAAATTCCCTCTACCATATAAAAACTCAACGATCGGTCCAGAAAAAATCATACATCCAACAGCCGCAGGTAACACGAGTATGTTGACAGCACCAATTGCCCCAGATAATACTGTTTTCATTTCTGTAATTTTATTATCAGCAGACAATTTAGATATTTTGGGATAAAGTACGGAACTAATCGATAAAACAAAAATCCCAATTATGACTACACTTAATGTACTTGCATAATTTAATGCCGCTATTCCTCCCACTTCTAGCTTAGAAGCTATTGTGCGGTCAATTAATAAATTAATCTGTGTAACTGAAGTACCTAATATAGCCGGTAATGCTAAAATGGCCATTTTCCTAATATTTTCATCTCGATAATCTAATTTTGGTTTATATCTATAATTACTTTTATAACTAAAAATGAATAGAAGTAAAAATTGTGAAAAAATTGCTATTAAACTTCCTACTGATAATAAGTAGATATTCTTATGTGAGCTAACAATGATAGAAGCAACCATAATAATATTTGCTGGTAACCCCATAAGTGCTGGAATGACAAATACACCTTTAATTTGGAGATATGCTAAATACACATAATTAACCCCGGTAAAATAAACCCCTATTAACGTGATTCGAGTAAATGTTACTGTCAGTTCTAGTGTCTTACCTTCAAAGCCAGAAGCAAATAATTTTACAATAGGCTCTGTAAAAAATAATCCTACTATAAAAATAGCCGTACATACTATAAGTACAAAATTAATAACGTTATTGGTATACTGATTCGCTCTTTCTGTTCCATTTTTACTTTCTATTCGGGTATACATAGGAATAAACCCAACAGATATCCCTTTACCCACAAAGGCAAATATGACAGTAGGAATTGTCAAGGAAATTAAGTAAACATCACTTATATCAGAAGCACCATAGAAATAGGATAATACTATATCTCTTGCAAATCCTAGAACTTTCGAAATGATCGTTACTAACATTAAAATAAGAACCGTTTTTTTCATGGTTATCCCCACTAATCATCATTGTCTACAGATATTAGCTGCTTTGACTGATTTTTGATCATCTCCCTTAATCTATCTAGCATTCTTTTAAATTTGTCTAAGATATCTACTTGCTCAACCGTCCCTAAATGAATGCCCCGCTCTGTAAAAAAATTCAGGAAATAAATAATTATATAGTCAAGTTTTAACTTTTCATCAAACGATAAATTAAATAAAGAAAATAACTTATAAAAATAATTATTGTATTCACCTTTTATATACTTATGAATATAAAGATGATTATTATTCACATACACCTCAAGCCACATCATATTAAATAGATCATAGAAAAATATATACTCTCTTGAATATTCCCAATCTATGTAACAAATATGACTCTTTCCTTCCTTAACGAGCAGGGTATTTGATGTCCAAAGATCACCGTGCAGTTTTACGCAGGGAAACTTTACATCTAGTAATTCAGGATTAATTTTATTCCTAATGGGTTCTATTACTGCGTTCATTTTTATTTGAGAAATTAAATCTGTAGGACTACTAGATGATTGAATTCCATTTTCCACGCAAGCCTTAAAATAATTTATATTTCTTTCAAAGACATCTTCCATAACAAACAGGTAATCTTCTTCTATCCACGTATGATTTTGTTCAAAATTAACTAGTTCCTCCATTATTATAAGTTGCTCAGCATCTGCCTGTAAGATGGCTGGCATCGGAAAAAACTTTTTAAAACTTTGGTAAATACTAAGCACAGATTGATATTCTTGTTTATTTGAAAAAATGGACAGTACCTGGTTCCGCGATAAATCAAATATCTTACTGTCGTTATAGCCATTCGAGCTTCTAACTGGCCTATAAACACTCCCAGAAAACTCATTTTTTTGCTCTGCAGGTTCCACAATTTCTACCTTTTTTCTAAAGAATGTCTTTCTTAATAAAAAAATAAAAACCTTGATAGCAGCTTGATAATAATTATTCTGAAAAATTTGCAAGGCTCTATTTTTAGTGTACGAATCATTCCTCGTAATATACTTTAAAGAATCATCATAAACGTAAATCCCAGCACACATATACTTTGTGTTTCTTTGAAAGCCTTTAAGTATCTCCCTCTTTCTTTTTAAGAAGAGGTAAATCTTCTTAAACATATTTCCCCCCCGTTTTTTTGCATATTTGATTCCTATCTAAAGAAGAAACTAGCGCCCCAAAAACCAGCCATAGGATTCGCGCATTATTCAATGAAATAGCCATTGACCCAATCAATAGGATGATAATAATATCTCGGAAAATCAGGTTATTCTCAAAATCGGGTGAATCCGACACAGTTGAAGCCTTCCCTATGATAAAAAATACATAGGCAAAGAAGGTAAAAGCTAAAGGAATTCCCCACTCAGCAGACAACTGTAAAAAGGTGTTATGTGAGATATCACTTTGATGGAACATTTCAACGGCAATAGTCGTGTACGTTCCAATTCCAACCCCTATTACTGGGGAGAGTTGAATGATTTGTAAAGCAACCTTCCAAGTAATATTCCTTCCAGAACCATTTTCTGAAAGTGCGCCATTAAAATCAGTAAAAAGAGGCTCAATTCTCGCAAAGGAAGGTACAGTAGTACTGAGGAAACTCACCAAATTCTGCAGAAAACTAAATACTATGGGAATGGCCAAAATTATTAGACCAATTGTAAATAACTGAACAACAACTGAGAATGCTTTTTTCTTGTAAGTTAATAAATATTCTATTACCCTCAGCATTACATAACTAGAAAATGTAAGGATTCCTGTTTTTGAGCCTGATATTAAAACTGCTAATGCTGTAATGAGAACTGCGGCATACTTATACTTCATTTTTATGCTCTTCACCCTAGTAATATAAACTAGAGACGTTACTTGAAGGATGGAAAAGTAGTTAGGGTCAATCATTAGTCCTTTATACCTAACCCCTCCATAAAATAGAATATCTGTATGAATGTTTAGCACAGTAAAAACTAATCCTATTCCCCCAATTAACATACCGAAAAAAGAGTACCACTTTAAAATATCTACCATATGATCGTTTCTGGACAAATTATATCCAAAAATAAAATAGACCAATATAGCTGCCAATTTTGCATAGTCACTAACAATTTCCATTGGGTTTGGAGTATACATAAATTGTGATGGAATATAGAAAATAGAAGTTAACAAAACCACAATGGAAACAACTAAAAAATATATAACTGGTGTTACCGGTATTAACAACTGTTTATTAAGTATGAAAACGATAAAAATAAGGACACAAAATAAATCTGCAAATGAAATATTTACCCCAAAAATAACTTGGGATTGATGTAGTAATATAGCCATAGAAAAGAGTGCCATTGTAAACAAGATATTACTATTTTTATGACTATCGATTACTTCTAGTGAATAGTTCACTCCTCACCTGCACCTTCCTTTTTTAATTTCACGGTAATATTAAAAAATTCCTAAGAACTTCTTCCTTATTGGAATAGGCTGCTCTTTTTGAGGGTATTGCCCAAGCAGGAGTAATTCGGCATTTTCTTGAAAATAAAAGGTGTGGTCTATACCAAAGCCTTTTGTTATTGCTTCATATGCCCCAATGAGTTGAAAACCTCTCGTAGTAATATTATGAGCATCAGTTGCGATGAAGTGGGTTAAATGGTGCTCAATAATTCTTTCAGCAAAAGTCTTTACCTTTTTTCCAAAATGGCCGATTATGCTGCCTGCTGTCACTTGAGTTAATGCTCCCTCTAGAACGAGATCAACTAATAGATTGTTATCCTCTAAAAAGCCTTTATTTCTCTCCGGATGGACGATAATGGGAGTGATTCCTTTCAATAAAAGCTCATAGACTACCTCTTGCGTGTAGTTAGGAACCTCCCCTGACGGCAGTTCTAACAATAGATATTGTCCTTTATTATCAAGGGTCATCACTTCTTCCATTTCAAGGGAAATAAATAATTCCCGGTTCACTCTTAATTCTTGCCCTGGATGCACAAGTAGGGGAATATTCTCCTGTTCAAGCTGTGCATTAAAATCTTGTACATATTTCATGATATTTCCTTTTAAATTTTCATAACGACCGTTCATGTGATGCGGAGTGGCAAAAAGGTGGGTAATTCCTGCATTAGCTGCCTGTTTTGCCATAGCTAAACTCCGAACAAAATCTGGAGGACCGTCATCAATTCCCGGTAGAATATGACTGTGTATATCAATCAAAATATACATCCTCCTTTTTTAATTTAGATACTTTACTAGATTTCCTATCCAACCATCTTAAGCGTTATCCATACTCATAATAGTAACCACCGCTTCTTAAATCGACACCATTTACTACCGCACCAAGTAAGTGTGCGTTTGCCTTTTCTAACAACGTCTTAGCTTTCATCGCTATTTCCTTGCGTGTTTTCCCACTGGCTACCACCATGATTACGCCGTCGCATTTATTAGCCATAATTTGCGAGTCGGTAACAGCTAGTATCGGAGGTGTATCAAAAATGACAAAATCGAATGCTTCTTTAAGCTCCTCCATCATCACTTCCATCGCTTTCGAATCTAGTAATTCAGAGGGATTGGGTGGAATAACTCCACTTGGTAATACCTTCAAATTAGGAATATGAGTATTTGATATCGCTTCTTCCATACTAATTTTTTTAGTCAACACACTGGTTAATCCATCCATATTACTAATGTTAAACGCATAATGAACAGAGGGTTTTCTTAAGTCAGCATCCACCAGTAACACTTGTTTTCCTTGCTGGGAAAGAACGATAGCTAAATTAGTTGAAGTCGTAGACTTCCCATCTGAAGGTTCAGGTGATGTTACTACAATAGATTTAATCTCTTTATCAACGGATGCAAAGTTAATATTATTTCTAATTTGACGATACTGCTCTGTTATTGGTGACTTTGGATTAAAATGGGCAATGATATTAACCGCTCTTTTCCCTCTACTTTTTGATTTACGAAGCAACTGTTTCACTCCCCATCTTTTGATTTGTTGAGGTTTTTTTTCCTTTGCTTTCGTTTTTTGGCATTTTAGGAATTGCTCCTAGTACTGGCATTCCTAATAGTTCTACAACATCTTGATCATCCTTTAATGTACTGTCCAGGAAATCCAATAGGATGGCAAGCCCAATACCTGCTAATAACCCAATCACCACTCCAATTGTGATATTAAATAATGGATTGGGTTTAACGGGAACAGGATTCTTTTTTATTTTTGCCTCTGCAAGAATGCTCACGTTATTAACATTCATTATGTCTAGAATTTCCTTTTGAAATGTTTCAGAAATGGTATTTGCTATTTTAACTGCCAGAGCAGCGTTGCTATTCTCAACCGTCAACGAAAAGACCTGTGAATTTTCTTGGCTAGTTACCGAAATATTTTTAGTAAGCTGCTCTACACTTTGTCTAAGTTCCAATTTATTTATTACTTTTTCCAATATGCGTGGGCTCTTTACGATCACACTATACGTATTAATTAAATCCACATTACTTCGTAACCGGGACTCATCCAATTGATTTTGAGAATCCTTCTGATTGACAAGGATTTGTGTAGATGCCTGATATACAGGTGTTAATACAAAAAACGAAAGGATGCCACTCAAGGTTGTTGCTGACAATAGCACGAGCATAATTAACATCCAACGCTTTTTTAGCGTTTTAAAGATATCAGTTAATCTAATTGTTTTATCCATAATTTCCTCCAGTATTGTAATCCGCATGAACTAAATTACTGACTTTTTAAAAATTCATATAAAAATTCAAACCATATCCAGTTACCCTTATTATTTGGATTAATATAATCATTAGTTAGAACATCTACTAATATTAGGTTTTCTTCTGTCAGTTTCTTCTCAATTCCAGATATGCTATCAATATATTGCCAGCTATTTTTTGTTATTAATTCTTTAGAAGCATTAATATAATCCATATACGTTAGCCCTAAACTATTTTTAGTATCTTTATTAACAACCGGATTAGGAGACATAATAAAAATCCTGGCATTAGGAAGCCCCGTCTTTAATGCGGCCATAATGTTTTGCAAATCTTGTGTAGTCTGTTCAATTGTTAATGACTGCAAATGATTATTAATAAGCGAGTTTTCAAAAATAATTAAATCCGGCTTTTCCTTGATTACTAAATCTATTTTTTTACTTGTTAATAAATCGGATGTCGAGTATCCTTCATATCCATGGTTTACAAACCTTAATGAACCTATGTCCGCGGTATCTGATTGTAATTGTTTACGTAAAAGTTCTGCCCAACCATAAGAAGAATCTGTTGCCCCAATTGCAGCAGTAACATTACTACCAACAACTGAAACTTTAACTTGATTTTCTGTAAGGGCTCTATAACGTAAAAAGTCTATAAAGGACTGCTTTTTATTGTTTTCAGGCTTTAAACTATTTATCAGGGCTTGTTTTTCTGCTTTTTCTTTTTCTAGTAGTTTTTCAACAGCACTTCTCCCTTCAATCTCTGCTGCTTTACTCTTATTTTTCCAATACGTGTGACCGAATACCAACACCGCTATACAAAGGACCGCCATAAATAAAACCAGAAACTTTTTCATTTTCCCTCCAACCTACCTGTCATTTCTTTATCTTTGTTTAGTTTCTGAATTTTCATTTTTCCATCTTATAAATTCTATTACTGTTTTATATTGCTGTATTTGTTCCTTTTCAAGCCCCGATTCCTTTAGTTCCCGTACAAAATCGAACCATTCTTTTTCCATAAACAAATTACGATCCTCTTCAAGACCTGTTTGTAAAAGTGTGATAAGATCAACCTTTAACACTGACGCAATCTTTATCATTATTTGAAGCGAGGGGTTCTTATTAAGATTACGCTCAATGTTACTTAAATAGGATTTTGATATATTCGTAAGTTCGGCCAGCTCCGATAAGGAGTAACCTCTTTGGTTTCGTAGTCTCGCTATATTTTTTCCAATCATTATGTTTACCTCTTTATTTTTTATTTATTTGATAATCACGTTTACATTACATTTCCCCCAAATTTATCATGGTTTTTACAAACTATTGAATGTTTTCTTAATACATTCAATGACCCGCAATTGTTCTTGGACTGTCAAATTTGAACCTGAGGGTAAACAAATTCCTGTTTGGAACAATTCTTCGGACACACTTTCGTTCTCAGCATGTGGATAATACTTATTTTTATTAAAGAGGGGCTGTAACTGAAGCGGTTTCCAAACAGGCCTCGCTTCAATATTCTCCTCTTCTAAAGCAGCAATTAACTCCTTGGGAGAGACGTTGGTTTCTTCCTTGTTAATCGTAATAGCAGTCAGCCATCTAGTTGAAAAAGTATCTTCTAACTCTTGCATGAAAGAAATAGAAGAGATGTGTGCAAGCTCCTGTTGGTAGGTATTAAAAATTGCTCTTCTAGCATTAATTCTTGCATCCAAGACCTCTAACTGACTTCTGCCAATTCCCGCCAATATATTACTCATTCGATAGTTATAACCTAGCTTGCTATGCTGATAATGAGGAGCAGGGTCTCTAGCTTGAGTTGCTAGGAAACGAGCTTGCCTTAACGCCTCTGTATTATTGGAAACGAGCATGCCTCCGCCTGATGTTGTAATAATCTTATTTCCATTGAAAGAAAAGATACCAAATTCCCCAAATGTCCCACTAGGTTTACCTTTATATTTAGCTCCTAGTGACTCGGCAGCATCTTCAATAATAGGGACATGAAACTTCCTACAAATAGATACTAATTCATGCATTTTGGCAGACTGTCCATAAAGATTTACTATGATTACTGCTTTAGGTAATTTATTTTCAGCAACCGCTTCTTCTAATGCTTCTTCTAATGCAATCGGTGACATATTCCACGTATCTCGTTCTGAATCAATGAATATAGGCTCCGCGCCTTGATATAAGATGGGATTGGCACTTGCAACAAATGTTAGACTAGAGCAAAAAACAGTATCGCCTTTTTGGACATCTAATAAAGAGAGGGCCAAATGGATCGCTGCCGTTCCTGAACTAACTGCAACTGCTCCATTCATTCCAATATATCCTGCTACTTCCATTTCAAATGCATCTACATTTGGCCCTAATGGAGCAACCCAATTCGTTTCAAATGCCTCATTAATAAAATTCATTTCCTTACCGCTCATATGTGGTGATGAAAGAAATATTCTCCGATCTGTGGTTGTATGTAACAACTCATACACCTCCTACTTTTTTTCCTTTGTGAGAGAGAACACTACTAAATTTTCAGATTAGTATTTTAGACTTCATTTGCTTGTCAAGCTTACTAGATTATTAACCATGCCCCTCTTTGTCATTTGTTTGTGTGCCCGTAAATCGAGCAACTGTGACATGATTATCCTCGGAGATACCTTCAGATCGAATCACTTTTTTTACAGTAAGAAATAAAATTTTTATATCAAGTACCAGTGTTTGATGATTCACATACCAAACATCCAGTTTAAACTTTTCCTCCCATGTAATGGCATTGCGCCCATGAACCTGAGCCCATCCTGTAATTCCAGGTCTAACTAAATGCCTTTTTGCTTGTTCCTCCGTATATAGGGGGAGATATTCCATTAATAGTGGCCGAGGACCCACTAAGCTTAGATCGCCTTTTAATACATTCATTAGCTGTGGCAGCTCATCTAAACTAAACCTCCTTAGAAAAGATCCAAAAGAGGTTAAGCGCTTTTCATCAGGCAGAAGTACTCCCCTACTGTCCTTCCAATCAGTCATGGTTCTAAACTTATATAAAAAAAAAGGTCTCCCATTCAATCCAGGGCGTTGTTGTCTGAATAGAATCGGAGAACCAAGCTTATACTTGACTAAAATAGCTACTATAAAAAGGATTGGAGCGAACAAAACAAACAATAGTAAAGAAATAAGTACATCCATCATTCTTTTCATATACTCACTTCCTTTTTTTGATTAAGCAGTTGTGATGGAGAATTTAATTCTGTTTTCATCTCAATAGTTTTTACTTTATTAACTCTTTGTCTAATACAGAAGACAGATACTCTAATAACCTACCACGTAATTCCTTACGTTCTAAAGCATATTCAATATTGGTTTGAATAAAGCCTATTTTTTCGCCCACATCATATCTAATACCTTCAAAGTGGTAGGCATAGACTGCTTCATTTTGATTTAATACTTCTATTGCATCGGTAAGTTGAATTTCACCACCGGCGCCAGGCTCTTGATTCCCTAATATATCGAATATTCTCGGGCTTAATATATATCGTCCTAGAATGGCAAGGTTTGATGGTGCTTCTTCTACTTTTGGTTTTTCTATTAAACTATTTACACTGAAAAATCGATCACTTATACATTTACCATCAACAATTCCATACCTCGAGACATCAAATTGTGGTACTGGTTGAACACCAAGTATGGAAGCATTGTATCGTTCATATTGGTGCATTAATTGTTTTAGGCAGGGGTTTTCCGCCTTAACAATATCGTCACCAAGTAGCACAGCAAATGGCTCATCTCCAATAAACTTTCGTGCACACCATATAGCATGCCCTAATCCTTTTGGTTCCTTCTGTCGAATATAATGGATGTCAACTAGACTTGAGGATTTTTGAACTTCACCTAGTAACTCGTACTTCCCATTTTCGAAAAGATTATGTTCTAATTCAAAACTGTTATCAAAATGGTCTTCAATCGCTCTTTTCCCCTTACCCGTGACAATAATAATATCCTCAATTCCTGATTCGACTGCTTCTTCGACGATATATTGAATGGTCGGTTTATCGACAATGGGTAGCATTTCTTTTGGCATTGCCTTCGTGGCAGGAAGAAATCTTGTCCCCAATCCAGCTGCAGGGATAATGGCCTTTTTAACCTTCATTATTCCACCTCCTAAATAGGTACTTTCATAATCGTCATTTCCTTGATCCTATGATTAGCAATATCTAAAACTCGTTTTCTTAATTCTTGCTTTTCTAATTTTCCATAGATTGAAATAAGCTCCTCTATTTCCCTCATATATAGCTCAGATGTTTTTCCAATATAGATTTTTGGATAGATTTGGTGCTCTTCCACTTCTTCTTCTTTTAATAATTCTTCAAATAATTTTTCACCAGGTCTCATACCTGTGTATTCAATTCCAATATCATCAAGTGAATTACCTGAGAGTTTTATTAAATTCTTAGCCAAATCTACAATTTTCACAGGGTCCCCCATGTCTAAAACGAAAATTTCTCCTCCTCTTGCTAGAGCACCGGCCTGTAATACCAACCTCGATGCTTCTGGAATTGTCATAAAATAACGAACCATATCAGGGTGTGTAACGGTAATGGGACCACCTTTTTCAATTTGATTTTTAAAGAGCGGAATAACACTTCCTCTACTTCCTAATACATTTCCAAAACGTACAGCAACGAATTTAGTAGCACTTTCTTTATTCATATTTTGGATAACCATTTCGGCCAACCTTTTTGTTGCCCCCATTACACTTGTTGGGTTAACTGCCTTGTCAGTAGAAATCATCACGAATGTCTTTATCCCATTCCAGCTAGCTGCTTTTGCTGCATTTAACGTACCAATGATGTTATTTTTCACTGCCTCTTCCGGGTTTTTTTCCATAAGAGGGACATGTTTGTGGGCAGCAGCATGATAGACAACATCCGGTTGATAGGTACTCATCACAGCCATCATTTTCTTTTCATCCTGTAAGTCAGCTATAACTGGTACGAACTCTATCTTATTGTTTTTATAGTTTTCTTTTAATTCCATTTCGATGGTATAAATGCTATTCTCACCATGACCAAGCAGGACCAACTGTCTTGGTTGGAATTTTGCGATTTGGCGGCATATTTCCGATCCAATTGAACCACCTGCTCCTGTAACCAAAATAACGTTATTTGTAATATTTTGAGAGATTGTATTTATATCTAATTCAACTGGTTCTCTGCCTAATAAATCTTCCACTTGTACATCGCGAAATTGATTAACTGAAACCTTCCCCGTCATTAAATCCTCGAGCAATGGGAGGATTTGTGTTTTTGCATTCGTCTTAGCGCACTCCATAAAGATCTTATTTAATTGCTTCTTATTAAGCGATGGAATGGCAATCACAATATTTTCAATCTTAAGTTTCTTAACGATTTCTTCAATTTTTGAAACTCCACCCAAGACAGGGATTCCTAAAATATCAAGTTTATGCTTCTTCTGATCATCATCAATAAAGCCCACAGGCAATAAGTTCGAATCATTTTTCCTGTTAAGTTGTCTGGCAACCATTATTCCGGCTGAACCTGCACCAACAATGAGGATTTTCTTTTGATTATTTTTTTTATGCAAGAAAGCATCCTGAAAAGCGCGCCAACAAAAGCGAGACCCACCAATAAAAGTCAAGTTTAGCAGCCAAGTTACAATTAATAGTCTTGTAAAGGTTTCATGAAACATAAGCTGTTGAACCAGGGCTGCAATAAAAATGGTAAACGTTTCTACTTTTATGATGCTTATTAATTCTCCTACACTCGCATACACCCAAGCTTTTTTATATAACTTGGATTGAAAGGATAGGTAATGATGGCTTAGTAATATAACTATGGAGCTAAACACAGCTGGGAAGGTAATTACATCTAATGTCGCGTTTACAAGAAAGTAACTAATAAAAATAGCAGTAAGTACTATACAAGAATCTATACAGACAAAGAGTGGTAATCTTTGATTATAGGTCATATGTTTCCTCCCCCTTCATTAAAAAAAAGATTTAATTATATACTCTTTATGAGGGTATATAATTAAGTCTTTTTTTAATCAGGCATCTAACCTGCCCTCACATCACACTACCGACGACTTGCGTCTAAGGTACTAGACCCACAGTATGACCGAGTGCCTCCATCGATAATGGAAAGGAGACATCACCAAGGTTGAATAACAACCTTATACATATTCGTTCTAAATAAAGAACTTCCTAGTAAAAATTTTTTGGTTTCGATCATACATTCAATTAAGATTATAGTTTGTTCTTAAAATAAGTCCTATATCAATAATATTAGTTCTTTATACAGAACATGTCAATTCTCCATGTAGAATTATATTTTTTTATTTGGCTGTTTTAAAGAACAGTGTTGATATTTACACCCTGTTGATTGGAGCGGAAGGCACGAAGACTCCTGTGGGAGTATGGTTCAGGGGAGACCCGCAGGCGTAAGCGCCGAGGAGGCTCGCCGAAACACCCACGGAAAGCGAAGTGCCTGAAGCGGAAATTAACAGGCAAGTTTAACAGAGCCTTTTATTTAATTGTTAACCCTATAAAAAAAGTTTGACATCCCCTACTAATCTGTAGTAAATTTTATAAATAATCTAAATAATTGATTTCTTATCAAGAGAGGTTGAGGGAATGGCCCTGCGACGCCTCAGCAACCTTCAATGAACGGTTCGTTCATTGAAAAGGTGCTAAGTCCTGCAAATTTTACTAATTTGCAAGATAAGAAGAATGACAAGTGTGTCGTACATACAAAAGTCTTCTTCTTATAAGAAGACTTTTTTTATTTATCTGAAAGCTTTAGCGCCCTGTAGCGTTAAAGTTGGCAATTAAAACTCTAATTACAACATTAAACTTACCTTTAAGGAGTGTGCGTTATGTACAAAATTGACACAAAACTAGCCCAAATTGGGAACCGCAGCGAGACAGCGACAGGTACAGTGAACCCGCCTGTTTATTTTTCTACTGCTTATCGACACGAAGGTATCGGGCAATCAACAGGTTTTGACTATAGCCGAACAGGGAACCCAACGCGTCAGCTCCTGGAAAAAACGATTGCTGATTTAGAAGCTGGGGACCAAGGTTTTGCCTGCAGTTCAGGAATGGCTGCGATTTTCACGATTCTTTCCTTATTTCAATCGGGAGATGAATGGCTGGTAAGCGAAGATTTATACGGCGGTACCTATCGCTTATTAGAACAAGGCTTTAAAAAATGGGGATTAAACACTCAATATGTAAATACCTGTTGTCCGGAAGAAATCGCAGGGAAGATTACTCCACAAACAAAGGCCATATTTTTGGAGACTCCTACTAATCCCCTCATGCAGCAATCGGACATTGCTGCTGTTTCTCAGATTGCTAAGAAGCACGGAATACTCTTGATTGTTGATAATACCTTCTTTACTCCACTATTACAGCAACCGATTAAGCTCGGGGCTGATATCGTTATTCATAGTGCTACAAAATACCTGGGTGGTCATAACGACGTACTTGCAGGTTTGATTGTCGCAAAAGGAAAGGAACTATGTGAAGCATTGGCTTTTCATCATAACGGTGCGGGTGGTGTACTTAGCCCATTTGACTCCTGGCTGTTAATGCGCGGAATGAAAACATTGTCTCTCCGCATGGAAAGACATGAAAAGAACGCAAAGTCAGTGGTGGAGTTTCTTTCCAATCATGAAGATGTGACAGATGTTCTATATCCTGGACGCGGCGGAATGGTATCTTTCCGAGTAAAAGATGAAGCATGGGTGAACCCATTCCTACAAGGATTATCTCTCATTACGTTTGCAGAAAGTCTCGGTGGAACGGAGAGCTTTATTACGTATCCTGCTACACAAACACATGCGGATATTCCGGAAGAAATTCGAATTCAATCCGGAGTTTGTAATCGTTTATTACGTTTTTCCGTTGGGATTGAAGATCCACAAGACTTAATTGATGACTTGAAAAAGGCTTTCGCGAACGTGAAAGAAGGAGTGATTGCGTAATGTCACACGAAGAATACACCTTTGAAACCAGGCTACTTCATAATCAGCATAAAGTGGACCCGACAACTGGTGCGGTTAGTGTACCCATTCAGCATGCATCCACCTTCCACCAATTTGATTTCGACCAGTTCGGTAAATACGATTATGGTCGCAGCTTAAATCCAACAAGAGAAGCGCTTGAGGATGTGATTGCAGAACTTGAGGGTGGTGTAAAAGGCTTTGCTTTTTCTTCTGGTATGGCCGCCATTTCGACTGCGTTCCTTCTGCTTTCCGCTGGTGATCATATTGTCATTACTGAAGATGTATATGGTGGTACGTTCCGGATGGTCACACAGGTCCTTTCCCGGTTCGGTATTGAACATACCTTTGTGGATTTGACCCATTTAGACGAAGTTAAACAAGCGATTCAGCCGAATACAAAAGCATTTTATGTTGAAACACCCTCCAATCCATTAATGAAAGTGACTGATATTGAGGCAATTAGCAGGTTAGCAACGGAAATTGGAGCTTTAACCTTTGTTGATAATACGTTTCTTACCCCTTCACATCAAAAGCCATTGGAATTAGGGGCAGATGTGGTCCTTCATAGCGCAACGAAATTTTTATCAGGACATAGTGATGTCGTTGCGGGTCTCGCTGTGGTTAAGGATGAAAACTTGGCGAAAAGATTAGGCTTTTTACAGAATGGATTTGGTGCTATATTGGGCGTCCAGGATGCCTGGCTCGTACTAAGAGGGATAAAGACGCTTCACGTTCGGCTAGAACAATCACAGAAATCAGCTATTAAACTCGCAGAATTTTTAGATGAACATCCGCTTGTGAAAAAGGTGCATTATCCTGGGCTCGAAAGTCACCCTCAATATCACATCCAGAACAAGCAAGCAGCAGGACCTGGAGCCGTCTTATCCTTTGAATTAGAAAGTGAAGATGCGCTCCGAACCTTTTTGGCCAATGTAGAAATCCCTGTTTTCGCTGTCAGCCTGGGAGCAGTCGAATCAATTCTATCTTATCCGGCGAAAATGTCACATGCCGCCATGCCTCAGGAGGAAAGAGAAAAGCGCGGGATTACTAATAGCCTCGTCCGACTATCGGTTGGACTAGAAAATCCAGATGATCTAATCAAGGATTTTTCCCAAGCGTTTGAGAAAGTTAATCGAATTCAATTAGTATTCGAGCGGGGAGAATAGCGATGAGCTTTTTAGAAAAATTAAAAAATCAAATCTTAATAGCCGATGGAGCCATGGGGACTCTATTGTATTCGTACGGAAAGGATAGTTGTTTAGAGGAACTGAATCTTTCCCAGGCAGAACATATCCAAACGATCCATCAAGCGTATATCGATGCCGGTGCTAATGTCATTCAGACCAACACCTATGCTGCCAATTATTTAAAGCTGCAGCGATATGGTTTGGAGGATTCTGTAAAGGAAATTAACAGTGCTGCCGTAGCTATTGCTAAAAGAGCCGCTTCAAAAAGCCAGTCGTACATCCTTGGAACAATTGGCGGAAATCGAGGAATTAAACCTGATTCAATCACCATTGAAGAATTAAAACGAAGCTTCCGCGAACAATTATATTGTCTTCTCCTTGAAGGCGTAGATGGTTTGTTACTTGAAACCTTTTACGATTTAGAAGAACTTGAAACGATTTTAACCATTGCTAGGAAGGAAACCAACCTGCCAATCATTGCACAAGTCTCCCAACAGGAGCCAGGATTTTTGCAGGATCGAACTCCTGTCAATGATGCCTTAAAACGGCTTGAAGGTCTTGGCGCCGATGTCGTCGGTCTGAACTGCCGGCTCGGCCCCCACCATATGCTGCTAGCATTGGATCAGATAGAAATACCTGAACATGCATTTCTATCAGCCTATCCAAATGCCAGTATCCCTGCCTATACGGACGGAAAGTTCCACTATGAAGGAGATGCCGATTATTTCCGAAACTCTGCAAAAGCGTTCCGTAATCAAGGGGTACGATTACTGGGCGGTTGCTGTGGGACAACGCCAGATCATATTCGAGCCTTTGCAGCGGAATTAAAGAATAGTGTTCCAATTACTGAAAAAATAGTAAAATTAAAGCCAAAGCAGATTGTGGTTGAATCAACACCCTCTCCGATAAGGGAGTATGCTCCCCTACAAGAGATTGTGAGAGAAAGACCTTCTGTTATTGTAGAATTAGATCCTCCTAGGAAGCTAGATACGACCAAGTTTTTCGAAGGAGCCAAAGCATTAAAAGAAGCTGGAATTGATTCTATTACTTTAGCTGATAATTCCCTTGCAACTGTACGTATTTCCAACGAATCATTGGGATATTTAGTGAAAGAAAAATTAGGCATGCGACCGCTTATTCACATTGCATGTCGCGACCGTAATATTATTGGATTACAATCCCACTTAATGGGGCTCCATACTCTAGGATTAAATGACGTTCTTGCGATTACAGGCGACCCTGCAAGAGTAGGAGATTTCCCTGGTGCTTCATCCGTCTATGATGTGTCATCATTTGAACTAATTCAGATGATTAAGCAACTAAATGAAGGTTTGTCTTTTTCCGGTAAAGACTTAGGACAAAAAACCGACTTTAGTGTGGCAGCAGCTTTTAACCCGAATGTGCGCTCACTCGAGAAAGCTGTTAAAAGGCTTGAGAAGAAAATTCAATTTGGTGCAGATTATTTCATCTCCCAGCCTGTTTTTTCAGAAGAAAAGCTGATTGAAATCTATGAACATACAAAACACCTTAAGGCACCTATTTATATTGGACTCATGCCACTGACAAGTAGTAAAAACGCTGAATTCCTTCATAATGAAGTTCCTGGGATTAAAATTGCCGATTCGATACGTGAGCGAATGGCCAGGTTGAATGACAAACCGCTTCAAGCAGCGCGGGAAGGTATTGCTATAACGAAGTCACTCATTGACGCGGCTTTAGATTTATTTAATGGAATTTATTTAATTACACCATTTTTACGTTACGAATTAACTGCAGAGCTGGCTCATTATGCCCGTCAGCGTGCAAGTGAAGTGAGGGGGAACAACATTGCTGAAAACATCATTTACTGATCAGTTGAAGAAACGAATCCTCGTAATGGATGGAGCCATGGGAACAATGCTGCAACGAGTCAACCTTACCGCTGAGGATTTTGGCGGAGAGGAATTCGAGGGCTGTAATGAAAACCTTAATTTAACTGCTCCCTCTGTCATAGCCAATATTCACCGAGAATATCTTGAGGCTGGCGCAGACATTATTGAAACCAATACGTTTGGGGCAACTAGCCTAGTGCTTGATGAATATGGTCTCGGCTACAAAGCCTATGAAATCAATAAAATCGCTGCGATGATTGCGATTGGTGAGGTGCAAAAGGTTTATTCTGAGGACTGGCCACGTTTTGTTGCTGGTTCGATGGGTCCGACGACGAAAACATTAAGTGTGACTGGTGGAACGACCTTTGATGAACTTGCGGCAAGTTACGAGGAGCAAGCAATTGGCTTAATTGACGGCGGCGTTGATCTTCTGCTACTTGAAACAAGCCAGGATATGTTGAATGTAAAAGCTGGGTTCGCTGGTATCCAAAGTGCTTTTTCGAAGACAGGTACTACACTTCCGATTGTGATATCGGGGACGATTGAACCGATGGGTACCACTCTTGCAGGACAGTCTATCGAAGCGTTCTATATTTCAGTTGAGCATATGAAACCAGCTGCAGTAGGACTGAACTGTGCAACGGGTCCAGAGTTTATGCAGGATCATATTCGTTCCCTTTCTAATCTTGCGACAACTGCCGTTAGCTGTTATCCGAATGCTGGTCTGCCTGATGAGGAAGGACACTATCATGAAACACCGGAAATCCTTGCGAAAAAGCTATCTGATTTTGCTGCGCATGGCTGGTTAAATATTGTCGGCGGCTGTTGTGGCACGACTCCTGAACATATTAAAGCCATTTCGGAAGCAATGAAAAATTATCAGCCACGGGGATATGAGCCATCTTCTGTTCACATGGTATCAGGTATTGAACCATTTGTTTACGATGATCCGACATTACGTCCGATCATGGTGGGAGAACGCACGAACGTCATTGGATCTCGTAAATTCAAACGGTTAATCACCGAAGGGAAATTTGAAGAAGCATCAGAAGTTGCACGGGCACAGGTGAAAGGCGGCGCTCATGTCATTGATATCTGCCTTGCTGACCCTGACCGCGATGAAATCGTGGACATGGAAAATTTCATTAAAGAGGTCGTAAAAAAGGTTAAGGTACCTCTTGTAATCGACTCAACTGATGAGAAGGTCATTGAAAAAGCACTCAAATATTCTCAAGGAAAAGCGATTATTAATTCAATAAATCTTGAAGATGGCGAGGAACGTTTTGAAGCGATTGTTCCATTGATTCATCGCTATGGGGCGGCTGTTGTTGTCGGTACAATTGATGAGGAAGGTATGGGAGTTACTGCCGAGCGAAAGCTGGAGATTGCCAAACGTTCCCATGATCTGCTGGTCCATAAGTATGGGTTGCAATCGCAGGATCTAATTTTTGACCCACTAGTGTTCCCTGTTGGTACTGGGGACGAACAATACATTGGATCTGCGAAGGCAACGGTTGAAGGAATAAGGTTAATTAAGGAGCAGCTTCCAGGGGTGCAAACGATTCTTGGGATTAGTAATGTATCCTTTGGATTACCGCCAGTTGGAAGAGAAATTTTGAATTCGGTATTCCTTTATCACTGTACACAGGCTGGTTTGGATTACGCCATTGTAAATACAGAAAAGTTGGAGCGCTTTGCCTCCATTTCTAAGGAAGAAGTTACCTTAGCGGAGGATTTGTTATTTAGAACAACTGATGAGACGTTAGCTGTTTTTACAGAGTTTTACCGTGGTAAAAAGAAAGAAGCGAAGAGCACCGTCCCAAATATGACTTTGGAAGAGCGTCTCGCCTATTATGTTGTGGAGGGCACGAAAGAAGGCTTACTATCAGATTTGGATTTGGCACTTGAAAGCTATCCTGCCCCGCTTGCTATCATTAATGGACCGTTAATGGATGGCATGAAAGAAGTTGGGCGACTATTTAATGATAACCAATTAATTGTTGCTGAGGTTTTACAGAGTGCAGAAGTGATGAAGGCCGCGGTATCACATTTAGAACCGCATATGGAAAAAGGCGATGTGTCTGCGACAAAAGGCAAAGTTATTTTAGCGACTGTAAAAGGTGATGTTCATGATATTGGTAAAAACCTTGTAGACATTATACTGAGTAATAATGGTTATGATGTGGTTGATCTAGGAATTAAAGTGACTCCTACTGAGTTGGTAAAAGCGATCCATAGAGAAAAACCGGATATGGTTGGTTTGTCAGGTTTACTTGTTAAGTCTGCACAGCAAATGGTGTTAACGGCTCAGGATATGAAAGATGCTGGCATCTCACTCCCTATCTTAGTTGGCGGTGCCGCTCTATCTCGTAAGTTTACCGATACGAAGATTGCTAAGGAATATGATGGACTTGTTTTGTATGCAAAGGATGCGATGAATGGATTATCACTGGCAAACCAACTGCAAGACCAGGAGGAACACCAAAAGCTGTTGGATGAGAAGGCTGAAAAGCTGGCTGCATTAGAGATACCAAGAGAGTTACCAATACGTCAAGTTGGGGCTGTAGCAGTTAAAGTGAAGCCCTCTGTATCAACAGAAGCTCCAGTATTTACGCCAATGGATACAAAAAGACACATTTTAAAAACCTATTCCTTATCTCATATTGAGCCATACATCAATATGCAAATGCTAATTGGGCATCATCTTGGTGTTAAGGGAAAGGTTGCTAAATTGCTTGCTGAAAAGGATGAAAAGGCTGTAAAAGTTAAAGAGGTCGTGGACCAATTGTTAGCAGATGCAAGCCGTGAAAATTGGATTACACCGAATGCTGTTTATCAGTTCTTTCCGGCACAGTCGAATGGTAACAAAGTAATTATCTATGATCCTGAAAATACTGAGACAATCATTGAAACGTTTGATTTCCCGCGCCAAGATGCGGCGCCACATCTTTGTTTAGCTGATTTCTTAAAATCCGTTGACAGTGGTGTAATGGATTATGTTGGCTTCTTTACCGTAACAGCTGGAAGAGGTATTCGAGAAAAAGCGGATGAATTCAAGGCGGACGGTCGTTTCCTTGAGAGCCATGCTCTCCAATCATTAGCACTCGAGACTGCAGAAGGCTTTGCCGAATTGATACACCGTCAGATGCGTGACCGCTGGGGCTTCCCGGATCCGCTTACGTTTACTATGCAGGACCGTTTTGCTGCTAAATACCAAGGACAACGTTTTTCATATGGATATCCGGCCTGCCCAGATTTAGAAGACCAGAAAAAGTTGTTTAAATTAATTCAGCCGGAAGAACTTGGAATCCAATTAACAGATGGTTGCATGATGGAACCGGAAGCTTCTGTTTCTGCGATGGTTTTTGCACATCCTGAGGCAAGGTATTTTAATGTACTAAGGTAATTTTTTCTTATTCCCGTGGAATCTTAGATTGATTCCGCGGGATTTTGTGTTTATTCCGCGAGTTTTCATGATTATTCCGCGCACTTTCTAAATAATTCCGCGCAATTCTCCAGTTATTCCGCCAACCCTCGAATCGGGCTCCAAATTGTGAACATTCCTTGACATATTAATATAAACACTATATAGTTACCTAGGTAACTAATTATACGCAGTATCGGAGTGCAAATATGTTAACCCACGAATTATTTCATACTCTTCACCAGCTTTCACGTCATCTCACCAACAAACTTAATGAAGCATTGTCCTCAATGGGCTTGTACGGTTCGCAATGGGCCGTTATTTTTGTATTAAAAACCAAAGGATCGTTAACACAGAGAGAACTTTGTGATTATCTTTTTGTTGAGGCACCGCCCATGACACGAACCATCCAACGCCTTGTAAAACAAGGCTATGTGAGACAGGTGTCAGGTAAAGACAAGCGGGCAAAGTACATTGAATTAACAGAAGAAGCATTGAAATTATATCCCGAATGGGAAAGTGTTGTGAACGAGGTCAACCAGACATTACTGCGGCATTTTCCAGAAAAATCACAGGAGGAATTACTGACATTGCAATACAGCTGGTTAAAGCAGCTTTTATAAAGGAGTGTATTACATCTATGAACAAACCCAAATTATGGACGAAGGATTTTATTAGTGTTTCTTTAAGTAACTTTTTTCTGTTTTTAACCTTTTATATTTTACTTGTCACTCTCCCCACCTATGCACTTGATGAATTACATAGCAGTGCAACTGTTGCCGGATTGATGACAACTGTCTTTTTACTTTCCGCGATTATTTCACGTCCGCTTGCAGGACAGTGGCTTGAACGCGCGAGCAACAAAAAAGTACTCTTAACTGCACTCATTATTTTTACTGCAGCTGCCCTTCTATATTTTATTCCCAAAACAGTTGCTGGTTTTCTTGTCATCCGACTGCTTCATGGAATTGGTTTTGGTATGGCAACAACTGCAGTTGGTACAATTGTTGCAAATATCATTCCCGCTTCACGCAGGGGCGAAGGAATGGGATACTTTGTCATGTCCACGAACATGGCAATGGTTTTAGGACCATTTGTCGGATTGATGGCAATTCAACATTGGGGCGCGAACACCCTTTTCATTCTTAGTGTCATTGTTGCTGCTGGTTCTCTCCTGACTGGACTTAGTGTAAAATTAACTAATTCTGAACAGCCGAATCAGCCAAAAGCTGCTTCAGCCTTTTCATTTAAAAACTTATTTGAAGCATCTGCTGTTTCTATCTCGATTGTTGGAAGCTTCCTAGCGATTGTCTATTCTGCTCTTTTATCATTTGTCTCGATTTATGCAACAGAAATTCATTTAGCTAGCGTTTCAAGTCTTTTCTTTGTTGTCTATGCGATTGTTCTGTTACTTTCTAGGCCATTCACAGGTAAATGGCTCGATCTTTATGGTCCAAACGTAATTTCTTATCCCTCTATCTTGCTCTTTGCTATTGGGATGTTTGTATTAAGCCAAAGCACCGGAGCATTCATGTTCCTCTTTTCTGCGGGAATGATCGGCTTAGGATGGGGAACACTATTCCCTACCTTCCAAACGATTGCCATCCAAGATGCTGAGCCTAGAAAAAGAGGTCTAGCGACAGCAACCTTTTTATCTATCTATGATACCGGTATTGCACTAGGTTCGTTGGCAGTTGGCTTACTGGCAGCTAACATGGATTATAGTTCGTTATATTTCATGTGTTCCTTTTATATTTTAATTGGGTTGGTACTCTTTTACTTCCTTCATACGAAGAAAAGAAGTACCCCGCAGGAGCAATCAAAAATTCAAGAAATTTAATATTTTCTCTTCACACTCCTTCAAAATATTATATAATGGTAGGAAACCATTTATAGGAGTGATTACAATGGCGAAATCAAAGGCCAAAAAGCTGCGTGACAAGCTGACACGCGAAGGAAAATTGAATCCAGAAAACAAGCGAAGCCCATTTGTTTTTACGGATATGAGAACAAGAGCAACAAAAACGAAAAAAGACAATATATACCAATTTAAACACAAGAACCATCAATCCCAGAACGGAAATGATGGTTCTTTTTATTTTGTCAGTTAGTTTATCTTGAAATTTGGTTTGTAGGTTAACTCAATCCTGAGCAGGTGTATGTCTTGCTCCTTGTCTTCCTCTTGCAAGAGAATCGTCCAGTTTTTAGCGATCATGTCACGGAGTACCTGAAGATTTTCACTGGTCATTCTAACCGTATCTAGAAACTCCCCAGTATCAGTGAAGTCTTCACCTTCATTCATTCCAAACTTAATGGCTAACAAGGATTTAAGTGAACCTTTTGTCATAAAAGAAAATTCGTACCCAGAAGTGATGGCTTGGTGACACTTCTCTTTATTTTCATGGTAATAGTCGACCATTGCTTTCCATGAAGGAATTCCTTCTCCGATACTCTCAAGTATTTCTTCATTACCTTCATTTAATAGAGCAAGGATGGTCGACTGATCGAATCCTTTTGCTTTCATCATTTCAAGCATTAATGCATAATTTAACGCTAATTTTACCTTTTCCATATATCCGGCCACCTTATTTTAATATAAATGGCAGGCAACAAGATGCTCACCATCTACTTCTCTTAACTGTGGATCTACTTCTGCACAAATGGGCTTTGCAAATGGACAGCGAGTTCGGAAGCGGCAGCCTGTTTGCATCTCAATTGGGCTTGGAAGCTCTCCTGTTATGATTTCACGCTTGTTATTCTGTGCTTTAATTGGATCTGGTATAGGAATCGCAGACAATAACGCTTGCGTATATGGATGCAGCGGTTTATCGTATAGCTCATCACTCTTAGATATCTCGACCATTTTTCCGAGATACATTACACCTATTCGGTCAGAGATATGTCGCACCATTGATAAATCATGTGCTACAAACAAATAAGTAAGATTCATCGCACTCTGTAAATCTTCTAACATATTAATAACTTGCGCTTGAATGGAAACATCGAGTGCTGAAATGGCTTCATCGCATAAAATGAAATCAGGATTAATTGCTAACGCACGGGCAATACCTATTCTTTGACGTTGACCACCACTGAATTCATGTGGAAATTTTCCTAAGTCGTCCTTTTTCAGTCCCACTTTTTCAAGCATATCGATAATGACTTCTCTTCTTTCATTTTTCGATAGAGCGGTATGAATTTCGAGTGGCTCATCAATGATTTCTTCCACATTCATATAGGGGTTAAGTGATGAATACGGATCCTGAAAGATCATCTGCATTCTTTTTCGATACGGTTGAAGATCTTTGTTATTTAAGTTGGCAATATCTTTCCCATCAAAAAGAATTTCTCCCGCAGTCGGGTCGTACAAGCGATTTAGGGTTCTACCTAATGTGGACTTACCACACCCCGATTCTCCTACTAGTCCAAACGTTTCCCCTTTATAAATATGAAACGAGACATCATCCACAGCCTTTACCACTTGTTTGCTTTTGCTAAACATCGAAGTTTTTAATGGAAAGTATTTCTTTAGATTCCTTACTTCAATAAATCTTTGTTGTGTCTCAGTCATCTAAGTGATCTCCTTCCCCTGCTAAGAAGCACATACTTTTCTGTGTTGCTGAGAAGTTTTTGTATTCGGGTATTTCCTTAAAACATTTATCCATCGCATAATCGCAACGTTCGGCAAAGGGACAACCGCTCTTCATACTTTCAAGCGATGGAGCTGCACCTTTTATCGGCTTTAATCTCGTTTTTTCTCCGTCCACCCTTGGTATAGAATTCAATAACGCCTTTGTATAGGGATGTTTGGGTGAATAAAAGATTTCATTCGCAAGTCCCTCTTCCATCACCATTCCTGCATACATAACCAAAATGCGGCTGCATATTGTCGCCACGACCCCAAGATCATGGGTAATGAACACTACCGACATATCATTTTCTTGCTGCAGTTTTTTTAACAATTCTAGAATTTGTGCCTGAATCGTTACATCCAATGCCGTAGTTGGTTCATCAGCAATTAACAGCTTGGGATTACAAGCTAACGCCATTGCAATTAAAACCCTTTGTCTCATTCCACCCGAAAATTCATGAGGGTACTGATCTACTCTCGTTTCAGGAGAAGGAATTCCTACCATTCTCAGTAATTCCACTGCCTCGAGCTTGGCTTCTTTCTTTTTCATCCCTCTAACTCTAACTAATAACTCAACAAGATGTTCTCCTGCCTTTTTTAATGGATTAAGAGCTGTCATCGGATCTTGAAAAATCATTGCAATATCTCGGCCTCTTATGGCCCTTTTTTCTTTATTCGATAGGCTTTCGAAATGCTTCCCATCTAAAATAATCTCTCCAGAATCAACTTTTGCGTTACTCGGAATAATGCCGAGAATCGACTTCACCAAGATACTTTTTCCGCTCCCAGATTCACCGACAATTCCAAGGATTTCACCCTTTTGAACAGAAAAGTCTATCCCACGGACTACCTCCGTTTTTGACTTGCCTTTATAAAAGCTTGTACGGAGGTTTTTAACATCTAGTAAACTATTATTATCTATTAAATTATTTTTCATATCATCTAAACCTCCTATTTACTTCCCACTCGTCTTTGGCTCAATAACCGCTCTAAGAATATCACCAAGTCTATTAAAAGAATAAACGGTTAGTACAATGAGAAGTCCAGGTAATATGGCCATATATGGGGCATTCCCTAAATTTCCTTGTGCATTTTGCAGCATGCTCCCCCATGAGGATAATGGCTGCTGTATGCCTAAGCCAAGAAAGCTTAAAGCTGACTCCATTAATATGGCATTAGCGATACTGACGGTAGATGCCACAATAAATGTAGGAAAAACCGCTGGAATGATATGTTTCAAAATAACTTTTTTTAATGATTGTCCTGAAGATTTAGCATATAATACATATTCTCTTTCTTTTATCGAAAGTGTCTCAGCACGAACTAATCTAGCCGTGCTCATCCATGTAAAAAGACCTATAACAAGGATAATGGCTTTTAAACCTGGGGTAAGATAGATACTTACAACCGTCACAAGAATCATCCATGGAATCGAAGAAATCACATCTACGGTCCTCATTAAAAAATTATCCACTCTACCTCCAAAATAGCCGCTTATTGTACCAATTAATACTCCAATGCTAGTAGAAATGAGCATCGCTAAAATCCCAACTGTGAGGGAAATTCGTCCACCATATAATGCCCTTGTCAGATAATCTCTTCCAAGCTCGTCTGTACCAAACCAATGCTTACCACTTGGTCCTTCAAGAACACTTGTTACATCAACCTTATCAGGAGGATAGGGTGATAAAAAGGCAAAAATCGATATTAATAGAATAAGAAAAAGGAAAATAAGGGCTATGGCTGCCGTCTTATTGCGTTTAAACTCTTTTTTAAACTGTTGCATTCTTCTATTTTTCTTTCCGGCCAACTTTTATTCCCCCATTCCCTTAATTCTTGGATCGACAATGCTATATAAAATATCTGAAACCAAATTCCCAAGAATAACAAGGCTCGCTGATAGCAGCATGATTGCCATGACAACTGGATAATCAAACCCTTGAATCGCTTTTACAAAATACGTTCCAATTCCCGGCCAGCCGAAAACTGTCTCCGTTACGACTGCACCAGTTACTAACATTGGTAGGCTCATCCCTACAATAGTAATGATAGGCAGTAAGACGTTCCTAAGTACATGCCTAAATAAAATAGAAGTTGAATGGGCCCCGTATGCCCGTTGTACCATCACATAATCTTCAGAAAGCTGGCCAATTGTAGATGAACGGACATACCTTACAAGCTCAGGCATGAATGAAAGCATTAAAACCGTACAAGGTAGGACCATATGACTGAGAAGATCGGAAAAAGATTCTTCATTCCCAATTGTGTGCATCCCGAGGATTGGAAAGATATTGAGACGGTGGCCAAAAATGAATACTAGAATCATTGCCATCCAAAAGCTAGGAATGGCAATCCCAAATGAACTTAAACCATCAATGATTTTATCCGCTAATTTCCCCTTCTTAGCACCGGCAATTAATCCAAGAATAATAGAAAATAGCAAGGCAAGTATGTAAGCGGGAAGAACGAGTAGAATCGTATTTGGTATCCTCGCTGTAAGATCCTTTGTAATGCTTTCATGTGTAACAATGGAATATCCCCATTCTCCACTTAAAATCCCTTTCACCCAATAAAAATATTGCATATATGCAGGCTGGTCTAACCCATATCTAGCTTTAATCAGTTCAACTGTTTTCTTCGTCATGTTCGGTGTCGTCATTGCATCCACCGCATCATATGGAGCCAATTGGATGAGAGTAAAACAAATGATTGAAATAATAAACAGTAACGGGATCGCCTGTAAAATTCTTTTAAAAATGTACTTTAACAAAAATAACCCCACTCCTTACGCTTCTCAACTAGTGATTTGCCTTATGGAAACGAATTCTAACACTCTTTTCTTTACCATTCTATTACTTTTTCTGTTAAAAAATAAAGATAAACAGCGGACTGTTTATCTTTATCTTTAAATAAGCAATTTTATTAATAGGACAGCTTCGACATATCCTCGAATGTGTAAACAGGTACTAGTCCCGCTTCATCGATGCCTTTGATTCTAGAATCAATTGCAAGAATACGTTTGTTTTCAGTTAGAGGATAGAAGGCAGCATCTTCGATAATAAGCTTTTGAATTTCTTCATAAATGGTTTTACGCTTCGCATCGTCTCTCTCTACACGACCTTGATTAAATAACTCATCCACTTTTGTATTGCTGTAATGCATGTAGTTTGCTTCACCATTTGTTACAAATAATGAATTAAATGTGTCTGGATCAATTCCCATAATGTAGCCGCTAAGATACATATCAAAATCAGTTTGAACGCTTTGTAGCTTCTTGCTTAATGCAGTAGCATCCATTCCTACCAACTCAACGGAAATACCCGCTGCCTTTAAGTTTTGTTGGATCACAGCCGCTTGCTTCTGCTGAATTGGATTATTAGCAATAAACGCGAGCTTTAATTTAAGATTAGAAGCTCCTGTTTTTGAAAGTAAGTCTTTTGCTTTTTTTATATCAAATTTATGTTTTTCTACTTTGTCAGTAAAATAAGTTGCTTTCTTTGGTAAGAATGAATACGCAGGCTTAGAATAATCAGTAGATACATAGCTTGCCGTATTTATTTCATCACGATTTAATCCGAAAGCAATTGCCTGTCTTACCTCTTTATTCTGTACTGCTTTTGAGCTTAAGTTAAACGCTAAGTAACCAATTCGTCCTTCTTCATAAGGTTTAATAGTCACATTTGAATCTTTAAACTTGCCTGCATCTGAAGGCTGAATAGCTAAAGCGTTAATCTCACCTTTTTGAAGAGCCATTGTAGCAGTATTTGGATCCATAATAATACGGTAAACCACTTTTGCAATCTTTGGAGCACCTAAAAAATAATCGTCATTCTTTACAAATGTTACACTTTCCCCAGCTTTATATTCTTTTAATTTATAAGGACCAGTCCCCACTGGAGTAGCGTTCTTTGTACTATTCGCAATGTTTGTTTCACCTTCATAAACATGTTTAGGCATGATAAAAATATTACCTAAAGCTTCCATTGCACCCATGCTAACAGTTGGCAATGTGAATTTTACTGTATAGTCATCTACTTTTTCAACTTTAACTGGTTGATTATTAAATAATAGCTGGCTTCTTGCCCAACCACCATTTTCTTCTTTTAACATTTGCTCATAAGTGAAGACAACATCATCGGCATTAAATGGCTGGCCATCATGCCATTTCACGTCTTTTCTTAATTTCGCTGTATACGTTAAGAAATCTTCTGATGGTGTCATACTTTCCGCTAAGAAATACTTAACATCATCTTTCCCGTTATACATATACAATGGAGAATAAATAGTTTTAATTTCCATTAATCCATAACGGTCACCGGTTGAGATGACGTTAACCGCATTTCCTGGATCTCCATCAATTCCATAAATAAAAGTATCTGGTTTGTTGGTCCCTTCATTTTTTGTGCTTGCTTTATCTGTCGATTTTGAAGAACAGCCAGCAAGAGCTAGTAAGCTACTTAATAAGATGGCTACAAGAATATTTACATTTTTACGAACCAATTGACTTCCCCCTAAGTAATTTTTTAGAACAATAGAATAGTAGCATTTTTAATTCCTACTATTCATATATGTATTACAAGAAATCATTTTACATGATAGGCAAATTTAAGTAAATAATAATTTCTTTTATTTTCTCATTATACATATGAAAAAGAACGAGACGTCACTTGATTGTAAAAAAGAGTTTTATTTTGCCGCAAGACATAAGTGCTTAAGAAATAGCAGTCTTTCAAAATATAATCTTTGTGCTTCTTTAAGAGAGACTTCCACAAATTGGATTTTGGTGTCAGGCACCGCTTGGGCGAGCAGTGGAATATCAACGGAAATAACCGTTCCTATTCTTGTGTAGCCGCCGGTTGTTTGTCGGTCAGCCATGAGGATGATGGGTTGGCCGCTAGCAGGAACTTGAATCCCTCCTAATGGAATGGGATCAGAGATGATATCCGGGCCTTGAACGTGGTCAAGCTTTGGTCCATTAAGCTGAAAACCCATTCGATTTGACTGCGGTGTCACAATAAATTCTTCTGAGAGGAATCGCTCGATGCTTAAACCGGTAAACCTCTGCACGTGCGGACCAAGAATGACCCTTACAGTTAGCTGTTTTTTAAAGTGCGGAATAAATTTCGGAGGCAGTGATTTCAACGGCTTCCTAATGACTGGCTCACCAAATATAAGGTCTTTTTTTTGTAATGTGCGTCCCTCATATCCTCCAAACCTTCCAATTAAAGAGGTAGATTTACTATTTAAAACAACAGGGACATCGATTCCACCACAAACAGCAACATAAGCCCGGGCACCTTGTTTACACGAACCTAAAGATAAAGTTTCCCCTTTTTTTAATAGAAAGCTCTTCCACATAGGAGCTTCTCGATCATCTACCTTCGGGGAAAAATCCCCACCGCAAATAGCAATGACCATGTGACTGCAAGCTTCTAAAACAGGCCCTGTAAAAGACACTTCCAGTACTGCCTCCCCTGGAAGATTCCCAACTAAGATATTCGCCAGCTGCATGGAGTATGAATCCATCGCCCCAGAAGGACTGATTCCAAATTGTTGATAGCCATATCTTCCTAAATCTTGAACAGTCGATTGTAATCCTGGTTTTATTACTTTAAAAATAACTGTTTTCATTGGCCATGCCAGGTTTTTCTTATTATAATATTTTCCTGTGTCAATGCCTTTCGTAATTCACTGACAAACTCGACTGCCTTCGGTCCATCACCATGTACACAAATTGTATCAACCTGAATATCAAGGTCTGTTCCATTTACCGCTTTCACTTTCCCTTCGGTAATCATCCGAACCACTCTCTGGATGGCTTCGCTAGAATCATGAATGAATGCGTTGTTCTCTCTTCTTGATGTCAATGTCCCATCCGGCTGATAAGTACGGTCCGTAAACACTTCCTGCGCAACCTGAAGCCCTTTTTCCTGCCCTGCTTTTATTAATTCACTTCCTGCTAAACCAAACAGTACTAGTTGTGAATCGAGAGCAACGATTGCCTCAGCAATTGTATCTGCTATTTCCCTACTTCTACCCGCCATATTATATAAGGCACCATGGGGTTTGACATGGGAAAGAGACGCTCCGTTTGCCTTACATACACCTTGTAAGGCCCCTATTTGATAAATGATTAGATTGTATATTTCCCTCGTGGAAAGATTCATTTCACGGCGGCCGAATCCAGCAAGGTCAGGAAATCCTGGATGCGCCCCTATTTTCACACCGTTTTTTTGGGCAAGCCTGACTGTTTCAAACATGACATTATGGTCACCCGCATGGTAGCCACAAGCTATATTAGCAGAGGAGATATACTTTAACACCTCTACGTCATTTCCGATTTTAAAGGCTCCAAAACTTTCTCCAATATCACTATTGAGATCAATGATTTTCAAGTTGCTCCCCCCTTATGTAAGTTTTCACTTTGTATTCTTTTCTATCGACCAATTGTTTAATAGTTTTATATTCTTCAAAATTTATCGGAATAAATTTTATATAATTGCCTGGTGCAACAAGGGCTGGCGGGGAAATTTCAATAGCAAACAGCTTTAGTGGTGTTATACCAAGAATCCTCCAGCCCGACGGTACCTCTGAAGGATAGATGCCTGTTTGGTTTCCGCCAATGCCCACTGAGCCGGCAGGGACACTTCTTCTTGGATGTTCATGCCTTGGGACAGAAAGCATTGATGGTAATCCTCCTAGATAGGGAAATCCAGGTATAAACCCTAGCATATAAATGAGGTATTCTTTATTACTATGAAGTGCAATGACTTCCTTTTGACTTATCTCACAATACTGGGCAATAGAGGCTAAATCCGGACCTGTTTCACCTCCATAGTAAACGGGGATTTCATATACCACCGGCTGATAGGGTTCATTATGCTTTGAAGTGGTATAAATGCCCTTTACCTTATCCACTAAGGTATGATAGCTAATCTCCTCCGGACGATAATAGACGGCAAGGGAAGTATAGGACGGTACCCATTCTATGATCCCTTTCACCCTCGTATTGTTCAGTCCGACAATAAATTGGCGAATCTCCCTATGAATCTTTTCACTAATTTTTTCACCGAAATAAATCACAATAGCCGTATCCCCGAGTGGTTTGATTTCTATGATCATCACTCCTAAGTTCTTCTTTGCTTTTAAGTTATCTGCTTGCTTAGAATATTTCAACATATTTTTACATCTCGTTTACCAAATATCTTGAAACGAGCAGTTTATTTTACATTCACTGTTTGTTAGGCTACATTTATTTTGTTACTAATTAAAAATTCTGGAGGTTTTGGAAATGTTTGATGTGTTAATTGTCGGAGCTGGACCTACCGGTGCGAGCGCTGCTATTTTTACAGCAAAAGCTGGAAAGAAAACCGTAGTGGTTGATAATGATAAAAGTGTGACTAAGCGTGCATGGATTGAAAATCATTATGGTGTAACAGAAATTACAGGACCTGACCTTGTTGAAACTGGTAAAAAACAAGCGATTAAATTTGGTGCTGAAATCGTCCAAGCAACTGTTTCAACTATCAGTAAAACTGAAAGCGGTTTTAAAGTAGAAACAGATCAAGGTGAATACGAAGCAAAGCATGTCATTTTGGCTACTGGAATGTCTGTTGACCTTGCTGAAGCAGTTGGACTAACAACAAAGCCTGGAACTGAGCCAAGAATCAAGACAATCCTTGACGTGGATGCTGCTGGAAAAACAAATATTGAAGGCATTTGGGCAGCAGGTACGGTTGCTGGGGTGAGCATGCATACGATTATTACTGCTGGAGACGGTGCTAAGGTAGCGATCAATGTAATTAGTGAACTAAACGGTGAGCGCTACGTTGACCACGATGTATTAAAAGCCTAAGACAGATAGGTAGGTGGGTGCCAAATGGCTGTTAAGAAAATGGACCATGTTGGTGTATACGTAAGCAACTTAGAAACATCCCTGACTTTTTATCAAGAAGTCGTAGGGTTGGACTTAAAAGACAGATTCACTATTTCAGATGGGGCTGTCACTTTAGCCTTCCTTGGATTTAATGGTTCCGATGAAACAGAGTTAGAACTAGTGTATGGCGGGAATCCAAACCTCCCTAATGAAGGAAAAGTGAATCATATTGCCTTCTTAGTTGATGATATTAATGAGGAATACGAACGTTTAAAAGAATTAGACGTATCCTTCATAAGGGATGAGGTTGTAACACTTCCCAACGGTTATCGTAACTTCTTTGTTCACGGCCCTGATGGTGAAAAGGTTGAGTTTTTTCAAAGATAATCCCCGAATTTTTGGGGATTTTTTTCTTATAATAAACTGATGCTAGCAAGGAGGAGGTTTTCATATGAAGTATCGTAAATTAGGAAGTACTGGTTTAGATGTATCGGTTATTGGTGTGGGGACCTGGCAGTTTGGCGGTGAATGGGGCAAAGATTTTTCCCAGAGAGAAGTAGATGACATTTTACATAAAGCGAATGAGCTCGGTATTAACTTTATTGATACCGCGGAATGTTACGGCGATCACCTTTCCGAAAAACTGATTGGTGGGTATTTGAAAAATAATAAACGTAATGACTGGGTTGTTGCTACAAAGTTCGGGCACCACTTTCTAAATGATGGCTTTAAACGGGCAGATGAATGGTCTGCAGATGACATAGTCAAACAGTTAGATACCTCTTTAGCGGCATTGCAAACTGAATACATTGACCTCTACCAATTCCACTCAGGCAGTGATGAAGTTTTCAATAATGATCCCTTGTGGACGGCTTTAGATAAGCAGGTCCAAGCTGGCAAAGTTCGCCACCTAGGTATCTCTATTAGCAGTAAAGCGGATACCTCCTATCAAGTCGACTCTGCCACAAAAGTAGGGGCAGAAGTGATTCAAGTGGTCTATAATCGTTTAGATCGTAAACCGGAGGAACTGTTCTTCCCGGCCGCTGAACGTCAAAATCTTGGTGTCCTTGCTCGTGTCCCGCTAGCCAGTGGATATTTAAGTGGAAAGTATAAGCAAGGAGCCGTTTTTGCTGAAACAGACGTACGGCATGGGCATGATCCAAAGGAAGTAGCAAGACAGCTTCAACTAGTTGAAGAAATACAAAAACACGAAGTACCTGAAGGCGTCAATATGGCACAGTGGGCACTAGCTTGGTGTTTGAAGCATCCAGCTGTTACACTCGTTATTCCAGGATCTAAAAATGTTGAACAGGTTACAATGAATGCTAAAGCAGCTGAGTTAGTAGAATAGGATATGAAAAAGGGACTTTTTCTCAGGTCCCTTTCTCTATTTTACCGATATCTTTAAGGTTGTATGTAGTGTCTCCCCTGGTCCTACCATCACTAATTCTTCTTTCCGATTCAGTTCATCTGTCATTGCCATCCATGGTTCGACACAGACAAATTCTTGATCCTGTTCGGTCCATAACACGACGTACTTAAATTCCTCCCCATAGGTCATCGTAAGCGACATCTGGCGATCGGGTAGCTCAAATGAGATTTCCTTTTGGACGGAATCCAAGAGGACGAGAGACTCTTTTTTATTAGTTAAATCTAATGAGCTTTGAATGGATTTTGTTTCCATATCATTATAATCTAAATAGGTCTTCGCGTCGGTATGATAAACCAAGTTTTTGCTGGCCGTTTTGAAATACGGATGAAACCCTGCATAAATCGGCATAGGCGCACCCGAAATATTTTGATAGGCTTGGGCAATAGTGAGTCCGTTTTGGGTCAATGAGTAGGTAAAAACTACCTCAAAATCAAAAGGATATTCCTTTTTGGTCTCTTCATTGCTTACTAAACGTAAAGTAATAGTGGCTTGTCTGTCATCCGTATGAGTATTGACTACTTCCCATGGATAATTCCTCGCTACTCCATGGTTTTTCATTTGATAAACAGTACCATCCCATTCATATTTCCCATTTTCCAACTGACCAGAAATCGGAAAGAGAATCGGAATTCCCCCTCTTATATTTTTCTTACTATCATATAGTGTTTCTTTATTTAAAAAGAGGACCTCTTCCCCACTTACTCCATAGCTAGTAATAATTCCACCACGCTCTGGTACAACTTTAATCCAGCTGCCTAACTCGGAGTCCCTTAGTTCATATACACTTAGTTCTTGCTCTTTCGTTACCATAAGCTGATACATTAGCTCATTCGTCCCTTCTATGTAAAAACAACATTCTACTCATTTTAGTTATTATTTGACAAATTTTCAACCAGCCTTATAGAATTACTTTAGCTATCTTTCTAGCAGCTTTTTTTAATGGACAAACCTTAAAATAACCGAAAAGGAGCGACCTTTTGTTTTAACCTACTTACATTTTGGAAAATTAAAGGGTGATTAATTTGATTAAAAAAGACAATAATCTTAAGTTCGTTGTCACAGGCTTGTTACTAGCCATCTTGATGGCAGCCATGGACAATACCATTGTCGCAACAGCCATGGGTACGATTGTTTCTGACCTTGGCGGTTTTGACAAATTTATTTGGGTAACTTCTGCTTACATGGTAGCAGTTATGGCCGGGATGCCAATCTTTGGAAAACTCTCCGATATGTATGGACGGAAACGCTTCTTTATTTTCGGATTGGTTGTATTCCTTATTGGCTCTGCCCTTTGCGGAATTGCTCAGTCGATTGTTCAGTTAAGTATTTACCGGGCCATTCAGGGGATTGGTGGCGGCGCCTTGATGCCAATTGCTTTTACCATCGTATTTGATATCTTCCCCCCAGAAAATCGTGGAAAAATGACAGGTCTTCTTGGAGCAGTATTTGGTGCCTCCAGTGTCCTTGGACCATTGCTAGGTGCGTATATAACTGATTATATCAGCTGGCACTGGGTGTTTTACGTCAATGTTCCGATTGGTATTGTTTCGATTATTTTAATTGTTCGTTATTATCATGAATCCTTACAGCACTCTAAGCAAAAAATCGACTATCTTGGAGCAATTACGCTTGTCATTTCCGTAGTTAGCTTGATGTTTGCTCTTGAGTTGGGCGGCAAAGAATACGAATGGGACTCTGTTCAAATCATTGGATTATTTTCAAGTTTCTTTGTTTTCTTTATTGCCTTTTTCATTGCAGAATTTAAGGCAGAAGAACCGATTCTACCACTGTGGCTTTTTAAAAGACGTTTGTTTGCGACATCCCAGATCCTATCCTTTTTATATGGTGGGACGTTTATCATTCTGACTGTCTTTATTCCTATCTTCGTGCAGGCTGTTTATGGCGGCTCAGCTAAAAATGCAGGGTTGATCTTAACACCTATGATGTTAGGGTCCGTTGCGGGAAGTTCCATAGGAGGTATTTTCTTAGCAAAGACCTCTTATCGTAACCTGATGTTTATCTCAATTGTATCTTATTTACTCGGTATGTACTTCCTTGGAACGATGACGATAGACACGGCTCGCTACTTACTAACGATCTATATGATTCTTGTTGGATTTGGGGTAGGGTTTTCATTCTCATTGTTGCCAACGGCGTCGATGCACAACTTGGAACCACAGTATCGCGGAACGGCTAACTCTACTAACTCGTTTTTACGTTCGTTTGGGATGACCCTTGGCGTGACCATTTATGGAACGCTGCAAACGAATATGTTTACAGAACAGTTAAAGGAAGCATTTAAAGGGATGCAGGGTGCGGGGAATTTCAAAATGGGTGATCCTCGGCAAATTTTCCAACCAGAACAACGCTCAAAGATTCCTGATTTTGTTTTAGATAAAATCGTTCACGCGATGTCTAATTCCATTACACATACCTTTTTGCTTACGCTGATTCCGATTACAATTGCAGCTGTTACTATCTTTTTTATGGGCAATGCTCGTGTAGTAGTGAGTAAGAAGCCTGCTAAAGGGTAAAAGAAAAGCACTGGACCGCTCTTGTGAGGTGGCCCGGTGCTTATTTTATTCTGCGAATTTGCCGGCCATGTAATCGCGGTATGCCTGGCGAATTTCTTCTTCGGTATTCATGACAAACGGTCCTCTGGCTACTATTGGTTCATTTAGAGGTCTACCTGCATATAACAAGACTCGGAGGTTTTCCACTGACTTTATAGAGATTTCGCTAGCTTGTCCCGTCTCTGCTTTCTCTAGCAAAAGAACATGCCCTTTTTCAGCCTCTGTCTGATTTTTTCCGAAAAGTCCTTTTCCTTCTAAAATATACATGAAGCCGTTGTAATCACCCGGCAGGTCCTGTGTAACCATTGCACCCGGTTCGACGTTGATTTCAACCATTGTTACTGGAACATAGTTTTTCGTATCAGACTGAATGCCACCTGAAGAACCAGAGAAAATCCTGATTAAGGCTCCGTCTTCTTTACGGACCGGCATGTCTTTCGCACGAAGATTTTGATAGCGTGGTTCTGCCATTTTATGTTCACGCGGCAGGTTCACCCATAGCTGCAAAGAGTGAACAGTCTCCTCTTCGGCTGGGTCCTCAATGTGAATGACACCTCTGCCGGCCGTCATCCATTGAACATCACCCGGTTCCAGCTCCCCTTTACCGGCTTTATTATCTTGATGCTCGAGTTTCCCTTCGATCACATAGGTAACGGTCTCGATGCCGCGGTGCGGGTGGAAGTCAAATGTTCCTTTTTTAAACCAATCCTCTGCTAAAAAAAGAAAAGGATCTGATTCTTTCATTTTGTTAGGATCTAACACCATTCCTGCTATATGAATTGGACTATTCTGGCGATGTTCCACCGTCCAAATCCGTTCGATACCCCTTTGTTGAATAGAAGTCATTATTTTTCCCCCTTTGGTGTTCAAATTAATGGTAGCGCTGTTTGGGGGTATTATCAAATAAAATGGACTGGTTTTGAGGTTCGCCGATTGGATGCGGGAATTCGCCGATAGAACCCACGAATTCGCCGATAAAAAGAACAATGTAATATTTTTTACAAGATCCGATGAATTTCGGCAGGATTTTTAAAATCCTTTTAGAATTTATAAGTTAAAATGAAAGGAGTGATATTGATTGATTATAAAAGAAAGGTCTATACCATTAAAGTTACTCATCTTACAGGCTTTATTGCGTAGTCTCCTTTTAAGCCACGAAAAATATCAGCAAATTTCAGAAGAAGTAGGAAGGCGCTCTGCTGGCTATCAAGGCGAGAAGTCTCTTGACTACTATTATCGGTCGCTTCCACAACAAAAGTACATGATCCTCCACGATTTAAACCTTCCTGACGGTGATTACAACTGTCAAATTGACACTTTTCTATTAACTCCGGAATTCGGCCTAATTATTGATGTGAAAAATATGGCTGGGAAATTAACCTTCGATACTGATAACGAACAGTTTATCCAAAATAACAATGATAAAGAAAAAGGTTACGATTATCCGATTGCGCAAGCAGAACGGCACAGAAAATATATTCAAGAACTGCTTCGGGCTCATCACTTCCCACCTGTTCCAATCGAGTATTTAGTTGTCATCAGTAACAGTTACGCTTCCTACATCATTACAGGGAAAAATTCGTATAAAGTGAAACCTCGAATTTGTAAAGCTGATGTCATGCTAAATCGGATTGAACAATTGGAAAAAACGTTTACCGAACCCATCCTCAATAAAAAAGATCTCCGTAAGCTTGGCAGACTCCTACTGAAAATGAATACTCCACCTACTATTCAAATACTAAAAAAATATGGTATTCAAAAGTCTGATTTGTTAACCGGTGTCCACTGTCCTTTCTGCAAGCATCTGCATCTTATACGTAAAAAACAGCAGTGGTACTGCACCTCTTGCGATACCTATTCAAAAGACGCACACATTCAAGCACTTATGGACTATTTTTTACTAGTTGATTTGAAGATCACTAATATGGAGTTTCGTGAGTTTGTTCGTTTAAGCTCCATTCATATTGCTGGTAGATTATTGCTTTCCGCAAATTTAGACTATACGGGGAAAAATAAAAAACGAGTCTACTTTATGAAGGATTTTCCTACTTAAATCTCAATTCGCGAATAAACCGTCTAGATTCGCGAATACCCTTTATAAATTCGCGAATAAATAACAGAAATTCGCGAATAAACGTTTAAAATTCGCGAATAGAACAACTTTAACACCTCAAAACTCTAAAAAAACATAAAAAGGACGCTACAATTGGCGTCCTTTTTGTGGAATTCTACTCCTAAACCTTCAAATCTCTACCCTCTTCAACGATATGGAAGATTAAATGAGCTAGGTGCTGCATGGCCCCGTATTCTTGCTCCTCTTGCTCCTCCCCTTCAACTTCCTCGTAATCAATGTCATTTAGGTACAGCGCCATAAATTCGTAGAAGTCCTTCAGCTGGAAAGAATAGCAGGCAGAAGGCTCTTCATTTTCTTCTTCATACTGCAGCACCATATAGGATAGATTTCCATCTTTATCTGCTCCATCAAAAAATACAAAGAGCCCAATGTTTGTGTCGAGTTCAAATAAATGCCTTGTTCCACCCTCCGTAGCCTTCCCAAACTCCTCTTGACTAAGCTTTTGGATTTGCATTGAATCCACGTTATCTTCTTGATGAAAACTAACAATAAATGATTTCATTTTGTCCTCCTTAACCTTCTACTGGAATTAAAACACATATTCTTAGGATACCCCTTAAAAGGTAGGATTCATTCTTTTTATCAAAAATAACTATTCTTCCTTTTCATTTCGCTCAATATGATATTCGGTTAAGAGCGGATTTTCAGTTGTAGCAAATCGAGCTGATTGCAAACTCATCTCTGGTTCCATTCCAAATAATTCTTGCATGGCCTTCTTTTCCCACTCTTCCTCCATACTTTTCGGGTCCTTTTCTTGTTCTTTCACTTCAATCACCTCTCTTTACCTTTCATAAAATTAATCCTATTGTCTGCCATCAGATACTCTTACATTCCCACAAATAAAAAAACCCCTGATATTATCAGGGATTTGCTTCCACGATCATCCGATTGGCGGTTGAATAGGGTGGTCAGAAGGATCAGAATAGGCTACATGATGGACCGATTTTTGAACATCTACATTCTTTGCAGATGAGAAAAGTACAAGCATTGAAACTGACATTAATAGTACAACAAATTTTTTCATAGTAAACCTCCTAAGTAATTTTATTTAAATAATTCACAGCTTCCATAATCATTCCCTTACCTTGGTAATAATCAGCAAGCATTTTATAAAAACTGGTAAGGTCATCAATATGTTCATTTGCTTCTTCAAAATAAGGGATTACTTTTGTTTCTAAATATTTAAACCCTTTTGATGGAGAAACCAAAAGGAATAAATAAAAATCTGCTAGAAGCCTATATTTTTTCACACCTAAATCCTTTGCCAATGAATGTACTTCTTGAAAACATTCTCTAGCCTTCTCAACTGATTGAAGATGATAGTTAAGTTCTCCTATGGAATATAAGGTTACTAGATAGTGTTGATTAAAATTAGGTTGCAGGTCGAGACTTTTTTCGTAGTAATACAATGCACCCTTTACATTTTTCATTTTATTTTGCAAATAGCCCATATTATGATAGATTTGCGGAAGCATCCTTTCTTCCTTTAATAACTCAGCATTACGTATCAAATGTTGAAAGCATCCTTGGGCTTCTTCATAAATATTGGAGTGTGTATAATTGATCCCTAGAAGCATCAACGTATGAAGAATTCTATAAAAGTTATGCTGATTCATAAAGATCTGCAAAGCCATTTTCCCAAAATGGATAGCATGACCTGACTGCTCAAGGGAACTTTTTATCAAGGCACGGTGATAAAGAAATTCTCCATCTGTCGTTTCATTACCATTTTCTGCATGCAAGGCTTCCAGGATATCATCTGCATTTTTATATTGACCCTTCCACATTAAAAATACAGCATTATAGTATCTAAATAAATAGTCTTCATGTTGGGAAAAATTCTTCTTCTGCTTGTATAATAGATCCTTTTGACTTTCAGCTTCAGCGACTAAACCTTTAAATATTAAGTATCTAAATTTATATAATTCCCAGACATAAATATACTTGGAGAAAGGTATGATATGCTCTATCTCTTTTAACTGTTGGAAGGTTTCATCAATTTTATCCTTTAGGTAAAAATTAATCTTTTCTGCAAATTCTCGAAGTAAGATTTTGATTTGATCTTCTTTCTCCTCTATCTCTTCCAAACTTATTTCTAGCCGCTCCAATAATAGAGAAATCGTTTCCTCATTCGCTTCTTTGGAGTTATTCTCAATTTTGCTCAAATGCGGGACAGAGCAAATCCCTTTTGCAAGCTCTGCTTGAGTGATTCCTCTTTGAGTTCGATAAAATTTAATTAATGCCCCGAATTCCATATAACCACCAGCTTGCCTTTCGTTTTTTACCATTTTACTACTATAGTAACTATTTTTACAAATATTTTTCAGATTATTTTTAAAAGATTGAATAATTCATTTAAAAGCCATCCAGACCCAGGTCTAGATGGCCATAATCATTATTTTACTCTAGGGAAGCCGAAACCTGAGGCATAATCATCGCCAGTAGTAGCACCTGTTCCACCTTTAATATCATACGCTTTCGCTCTGTTTTGCAGTTCTGCGCGTAGCTGGCTCGCTGACCAAGATGGGTTCGCTGCCCAAATCTTTGCAGCAAGACCAGAGACGTGAGGAGTAGCCATCGATGTTCCACTAATGGTGTTATATCCACCATCCTTCCAGGTTGACTCAATCGCTCTGCCTGGTGCAGATACCTCTACATCACGTTCTTGGATTACATAGTCACCATCAGTTGCTGGATTTCCTCTGGATGAGAAATCTGCCACACGATACGTACCATTTTCCTGTACATTCTCTAATGCAGCTACGGCTACTGCATTGACTAACGCACCTGGGTAACCAATCGTATTGTCTCCAGGGCCGTCATTTCCTGCAGCGGCGACAACAAGTACACCTTTACTATATGCATAATCAACCGCATTAGAAATTAGCGAATCCTTCGAGCTTGACCCCAGTGACATCGAAATAATGACTTTTGAACCCGTCCGTACCGCTTCATCTGCTACTTTATTTATGGCTGCAGCAATATCATCAGAATAGCCGCTGCCACGATCGTTCAATACTTTATAGGACCATAGGTTTGCTTCTGGAGCCACACCGTAAATTCCCTTACCTGTGCTTCCGCCGTTAGCAAGCACCGTACCAGATACATGTGTTCCATGTCCGTTACCATCTGTACAGGTCCCATCTACCCATGAAACTTTTGTTTGTGAAAAGTCTTGACATTGTTTTACGTTGCTAGCTAAATCAGCATGGTTTTTATTTACACCTGTATCTAAGACCGCTACCGTGATGCCACTTCCTCCGGATGTAGCCGCGATGGCAGAATCATTATAGATCGCTTGAATTCCCCATGGTGTTCGATCACTAGGCACTGCACCTGTTGTTCCACCTGGTTTGGCTGCTGCTTCTTCTCTCATGGTTCCTACGTTTACCTCAGAAACTTTTTCAATCGTTAAGTTTTTGTTGTGTAAAAGCGCCTCGTATTGCTGTGCATTGACTGTTGTTGTAAACCCTTTACTGTTAAAGTCCCAGCGAACTCCATAATTTGCCTTTGCTTTTGACTTTTCGGAGGCAGGTCCTTGAATTAATACTCGATAAGATTCCTTACCATTTGTTTGCTGACCAAATGCACCGGTTGCGAACATTGAAATCCCCATTACCACACTCATTACCGTAGCCCCAAGAACTTTCTTTCTCTTCATCAAGAAACTCCTCTCAAAATATGTTTACAGCAAACTCACTGCTCTTTAACTATATTTTGATTTTTCTGAAAATATATGGACAAATAGTCCTATTGGAAGTTGGGAAAATTTTTGATTTTCAACAAAAAAGAGGCAGAAAAAAAATAAAAAGCCAGCACATTAAATGGCTGGCAATCTAAAAATATTTCTTTTTCCAAAATATAAATGCAGTTAAGCTAGCAAAAAAGACCGAGATAGAAAGTGGAATGACATACGGGTGACGAATATGTTGAAACGGAATGTCTACGTTCATTCCATAAAAGCTTGCTACCATCGTGGGCAGGGCTAAAATAATCGTTATGGACGTTAAGAACTTCATCACGATATTCAAGTTATTTGAAATAATGGAGGCAAAAGCGTTCATCATCCCGGTTAAGATCGAACGGTAAGTTTCAGCCATTTCTATTGCCTGTGTTTTTTCAATAATGACGTCTTCCAACAAATCCTTGTCTTCTTCATACATTTTTAGGTAATTAAAGCGCAAAATTTTATCAAGAACGACCTTATTAGATTTTAATGAAGTCGTAAAGTACACCAAACTTTTTTCTAAAGCTAGAAAAGCATATAGTTCTTTATTCTTCAATGACTGGTGAACGACTCGTTCAATTTCATTAGTTTTCTTGTTGATTTGTTTTAGGTACCGAAGATAATACGATGAAATAACAAACAAGATTTGCAGAGCGAAGCGGGTCTTCTTAAAGGTAAAAAACTCTTTAACTCTGTTTCTCTTAAATTCCTCTAAAATCGGTGTATCCTTCAATGAAACAGTGATAATACATTCATCCGTTAGGATAATGCCAATTGGGATGGTCTCATACCCTTCATAGCCTGTTTCATCCTTTACGATATACGGAAAGTCAACGATGATATATACTCTGCCGTCATCACGTTCAATCCTCGGACGTTCTTCATCATCCAATGCGTCTTTTAGGATGTCAACGTCGACTTGAGCATCACTAGACACTCGATTAATTTCTTCTGCTGTCGGAGCATGCATATTAACCCAGCAGCCTTTTGAAATCACATCAACTTTTTCCAAGACTTTTGTTTCCGTACTTTTAAAAATTTCTAACATGCAAAAAACCTCCTCGCCTACTTGTTTTGAGGAAGCCAACAACCTTTTCCAGAGTTGATATTCTTGCTATTATTCAATTCAATCCATTCAAAGACATTGACTTCCCCTCGCCTACTACTTGGGTCCGGGTCAACGGAATAACTCAACAATATCAACTCCCTCTAACTTTTTTATATCCTTTCCTATCATAAACCCTAACGCTCAAAAGTACAAAGGAGTTTTTTATTTATCTTCTGGAAAATACGGATTTAAATGAATCAACACTTCATGAATGTTATCAAATTGATCCATCAGCTTTTGTTTAATGGTTTTGGCGAGATCATGACCTTGCTTAATTGTTTTGAAATGATCAATGGAGATACGTAAATCAACCAATACATAATGTCCATGCTCTCTTGCTCTTATGCGGTCAATTCTTCTAACTTCATCAAAATGATTAATCACTTCAATGTATTCCTGTAGTGTTTCTGAATTGATATTTCGTTCTAATAAGATATCAAATGCTTCCATCAACATTTCCTTAGCAATCTTAAAAATTAAGTAGGCCACAAATATGCTTGCTGCCTTATCTCCATAAAGTAAGAAGTGAATATCCATTCGTTCCCCAACAACGGAAAGTAGGACCCCGATAGCCGCAGCGATGGATGCCACAATATCTGCTTTATGGTCAAACGCAATGGCTTCAATGGCCTTACTATTATGCTGCTGTGCAACCTTAAGTGAACTCCTGTATAAAATAATCTTGGTAATATAAGAAAATAAAGCAACCCACATGGCCAGCAAACTCGGTGACTCCACTTCATGAAAAAAGCCGCTGATTCCCTCGTAAACGACATATATAGCGACAAAGAAGAGTAAGATTCCTATAATTCCTGAAACAATAACCTCCGCTTTCCCATGTCCGTATGGGTGTTCAAGGTCTGCAGGTTTATTCGCTATTTTAATCACCAAAAGGACAATAATCGAAGCAAAGACATCGGCAGCAGAATGAATCCCATCAGCAAAGACGGCATCACTATTTCCGTACCACCCGATGGCAATTTTTCCTACCGTTAAAATAATATTGCTGATTACACTGATCCAGGCTATTTTTTTAGCCAAGGTTTCTCTCATTTCCATACTAAACCACCTTTTTAATTCTTATGCCTTTGGATTGTCTTGATTTTCTTTTATCATTTCAACTTCCTCAACCACAGAAATTTTGTTAATTTGGTCATGAAGAAAATGAAAAGCTTCGTCTAATTCTTCTCTTGATGGAAATTCATTTTTTTTGTTCATTTTTTTCACTCCTTAAAGATTTATTTTTTTATGTGTAATACATGAGTAAAAAGGGAAAAAATACCGTTGTACCAAAATTAATAAAGGAGTGGTTCATTTGGAAAAAAAGAGTACGAATAACAAAAGTGCAGAAATCGCAGGTCGAGTTTTTGATACAAGCGATTACCAAAAAGGGGATGCCCTTTCATCTGGGCTTGCAACCACACATGAACAAGTGAGCGACACCTATATGGAAGGCGATATTGGTGGCGTTAGTGATGACGCAAATGGTCAGGACACCGATAACGCCGAAGAATAAAAATCAGAGAAAACAGCTCTCAATAGAAAGCTGTTTTCTTTTTTGAATAACTTATTTTTCGTCATCCACATACGGATCATGTTCATAGGCTGGTAAGTCGCCGAAACTGGTCATGATTCCCTCTTCATCTAGTGCATTTTCGTATTGCTCATGCTGTGGATTAGGATAAACCGTTATATCCTTTCCATACATATCAGTACCTACGAAATTTTCGAAGTCTTCTACATATCCAACATTTTCGTTTGCTTCTTCGTATATATCCTGATAATTATCCTGTGGGAAGGCTAAATCTGACGGTGTTTCAGAAGTACCCCACTGAGCAACCTCCTGCCAAGAATCCTCTGCATCATAAGCAACATTTTCATCCTTTTCATCCATATCAAATTTCCCGAAATCCGGCATTAATACTCCTTCTTCAACGGGACGATTGTGTGAAACGATTTGATCCGGACTATGTTCAATACAATAAGTAGTATTGGGCAGAGCTTCTAACCTTTCAACTGGTATCTCACTACCACATACTTCACATTTTCCGTAGGTTCCTTTTTCCATGGCTTCAAGAGCGTGATTAATATTTCTAAGCTGTAGCTGATAGTGTTCATTTAATGCAAGATCCTTTTCACGTTCATATAGCTCGGTTCCTTCATCAGCAGGGTGATTATCATAGCTGGACAATTCCCCCATCGACTCATGAAAATGCCCTCTTTCCAAACCAAGATGATCATTTTGTTCTAAATGCTCTTCCACATCATTCTTTTCCTGCAATAATTGTAAACGCAACTCAGCTAACTGCTGTGTAGATAACATGGGATAAACTCCTTTCATGAAAAGCGCAAGTGAATCTTTTTTCAACAAACATTTATACTTTATATTTTCATTTGTTTCGCGTTTGATTATGTAACAAAAATTTAATTCCAGCAAAATTCAATCTGTAATGCTTCCAAGGAATTCGAATAAGATTTGTCTTCACGCGCATCTTAAAGGATATAAATGATGAGAAAGAGGAGATTTTATGGTAAATGAAAACTTTCGTAAATTTAGAAGTGTTCAACAAAAACACGAAGGGGAATATCTAGGTTCTGACAGAGAACAAAAGCCTGGTTTAAATGACCCTGAATATAATAACCAAGATAATACCGATAAATCGCCAGGTGCAACTGGCCGTGACCTTCAATGAGTAAAGCTAAATCGACGAAAGGGGAACAAAGCAATATGAAATGGTGGCAGCTTTCTCTCTTTGGAGTTGGCTGCACAATTGGTACTGGCTTTTTCCTTGGCTCAAGCTTAGCAATAAAGATGACGGGACCATCCATCTTAATTGCATTTATCATTGCTGCCATTGGAACCTACTTTGTCTTTGATGCACTGTCTAAAATGACATCTAAGGAGCCGCTTAAAGGCGGGTTTAGATCCTATGCCAAAAAAGCCTACGGTCGATGGGCAGGCTTTAGCAGCGGCTGGGTGTATTGGAGTTCAGAAGTACTCATTATGGGAAGCCAAATGACGGCCTTATCGATTTTTTCCCGCTTTTGGTTTCCTAAAATACCTTTATGGATTTTTGCCACCATTTACGGTGTTCTAGGAATAACCGTCATTCTTATTGGAATAGGTCTATTAAATAAGATGGAAAACATTCTTGCCATTTTAAAAATTTCTGCCATCTTAATGTTTGTCATTATTGCAGCTTTAGCTATTTTTGGTGTAATCGACGGTGACCGACCAATTTCTTATCCTGACAGCCAGAGAGATATATTTCCTCATGGGCTTAAAGGTTTATGGTCTGCCGTCATTTTTGCCTTTTACGCATTCGGAGGCATTGAAATTTTAGGATTAATGGCCACCAATTTAAAAAATCCTGATGAGGCACCGAAAGCCGGAAAAGTGATGCTATTTGTGCTCACCTTTATTTATGTCCTTTCGATTGGTCTATCTGTGCTTATGGTTCCATGGAAGGAATTTAATTCGAAAGACAGTCCCTTTGTCGTTGCCTTAGATACATATCACCTTTCGTTTGTGCCTCACTTCTTTAATGCTGCGTTAATTATTGCTGGTTTTTCAACAATGACTGCTTCTCTTTATGGGGTTACAAGTGTCCTTATGACCTTAGGAGAAGAAGGAGATGCGCCAGCATGTTTTTCTAAAAAAGGGAAACTAAAGGTCCCTCTATTTACTTTGCTGATTACCATGATAGGAATTACTGCCTCTATTGTGGCAGCATTGGTGATGCCTGATAAAATTTACGAATATATCACAACAGCAGCAAGCTTAATGCTTCTATATAATTGGATTTTCATTTTAGCTTCCTCAAGAAAAATTTTGGAATTGAAGGTAAAGGATAAAATATTCTATTCAATTGGTGCGCTGTTTATTTTGATTGCCGTATCCGGAACTTTGTTCCATGAGACAAGTAGACCTGGATTTTTTATCAGCTTAGCCTTTTTGTGCGTCATAGGTGTCATCACCTTTATTATGCACTTTAAATGGAATAAAGAAAAAAAGAAGAGTAAAAAGAAAGTGCTTAAGCCGTGGCCAACAGCATAGAAGAGGCTGACTCATAAGGGGTCAGCCTCTTCATATTATCCAAATAACACCTGAAAGGCCTGCATGCCGAAGTAAATACCAAAACCGATTAAGGAAACCCCAGAAAGAAGAGAAATACTAACTAGTAATCTGGAGGTCAGAAACTTTCGAAAACTGCTGGCCACTCCTGCCATTGTTATATCCCAAAGTAACAGACCGATAAAAATGGCACTGCTGTAAAGAATCAGCTCGCTGCTGTCATAGGTTGCGGCTGTCTTTGCAAGGACAGAACCGTATATACCCAGCCAAAACAAAATCGTTAGTGGATTCGATATGGACATCAAGAAACCAGAAGCAAATGACTTTATAAGAGGTTCATTGCTCCTCGAATGCTCAAGGTTAATTTTCCCCGCACTCATGAAGGTTTCAATGCCGGTATACATGAGAACAAAACAGCCAAAACACCAAAGAAAAGTTTGCATAAAGGCTGTCTCTAGAAACTGAACCACACCTATGTAAACAACAAGCATATACACTCCATCAGCGACAACGGCCCCCACTCCAATAAGCCAAGAGTGCATAAAGCCATTTCTTATTCCCCTGTCAATTTGTGCTGCATTAATCGGTCCAATAGGAGCAGCAAGCGATAACCCCAGTAAGATATAGCTTAAGAATACATTCATTTTTATCTCTCCCTATTTGAACATAAAAAGCCTGTCTACCCATTTTTATTCAGCAAGGGAGGGTTGTACGACAAAAAAGTAAAAAAGAGCCTCCCTTTAATAATGTGTACCCGTTGTAAAGGACATTTTTAAAAAAAGCCTAGGCAGATTTAAGAAGATGGTCTCTGTATTGAACAGGGGTCATCTTTTTTAAATTCCATTGATATCTATAGTGGTTGTAATACGTCATATATTGCTTAATTTCTCTTTTTAGCTCCTCTAGGGTTGTACATTCTTTTATATAAGCTTCGTCTTTTAAGTGGCCAAAGAAAGATTCTTGAGGTGCGTTATCCCAACAATTACCTCTTCTTGACATAGATTGGCGTAGTTTAAGTTTTTTTACAGCTTTTTGAAAATCCGGATGCGTATAATGTACTCCTTGGTCTGAATGGATCAATGCATCTTTCGCTTTTTTAAAGTGTTTATTCTTCTTTAGTTTTTTAAGAGTGTCTGTGGCTAAATCAATGGTCATACGTTCTGAAATATTATAGGCTAATAGTTCACCTGTGGAACCATCTTTTATGGCTGATAAATAAGCTTTCCGACCTTCACCGTAAAATAAGTAAGTGATATCTGTTAGAAGAACTTTATAAGGGATTTCCTGTTTAAATTCCCGATTTAAAAGGTTTGGTACGACTCTATGTTCTTGTGTGGCTTTCATCATCCGTCTATAGGGATTTGCCTTTCTAATAGGGCAAATAATACCGTATTTCTTCATGATTCTTCTAATCCGTTTTAAATTGTATTTAACATTAAATTGACCCGCCAAAGTCATTTTAATTTGACGTGCCCCTTTCTTACGGCGTTTAAAATGAAAGGCTTTTAGGATGATCTCCTTCACTTTCTCATCTTCCGCTTCTTTTTCTTTTCTTATTTTTTGTGACCGTTCAGAGAAATAATTATAATAACCAGACCGTGAAACACCAGCCACGTTACATAAATAGCTCACCATATTCTTCAACTTATATTTCTGTATAACTGAACGGATAAGGATAAACTTTTGATCAGTGGGTAAGGTTATAGGTTCCTTTTCAGCCCCCTTTCTGCAAATCGTATCTTTTTTAATAGTTCATTTTCTGCCTTTAATAAATTATTTTGAGCTTCTAATCTCGCAAATTTCTCTTCTAGTGTTAGCTCCCTTTCACCAAGTCTCCCTGAATTTTCACCTCTGGTATCGCGTAGACCGGCTACTCCGTTTTCTCTATAGGAGGCGCGCCATCTCTTACCAGCAGCTCTAACACGATCCATTCCTAAAACATCAATATCGAATCCACATTGTTCAAATATCTCTCTAGGTAGCTTTCCACCTGCATTTTCTTCAATGAAAAGATGCTTAAACTCATCTGTATAGGTTATTCCCTTTGATCTAACTGATTTAACATAAGGGTTATTAGAAAGAATCTTAACCTCTTTCTCTGTAAATAATCTCTTACTCATCTGCATTCCCCAATCCCATTTTTCTTAAGTATACAAAAAAGTACCCGATAGAGGACTTTTTTAAGTGTCTACTCTATCGGGTACATTTTATAAATGGAAAGCTCTTTTTAGCCGATTTTATTTGTAAAGACAAAGTATTTTTGCCCTAGATAATTGCTAATGGTATAAAACACACTGCCTAAAAGAACAGAAACATTTTTCGCCATTTCTGGGCTGATGATAAAATATTGGCTAATCCACTCCCCCATTTTCCCACTAAGAAAATAGGAGCTAAAATAACATAGTAATATAACAATGATAAACCGTGACAGCCCTTTATGATAGGAAACCGTACTTTTAAACGTAAAGGCTCTATTTAATAAAAAGCTGACACATGCACCGATTGCATTCCCAGTAAATGTGGAGACCCAATAGCTGGCTCCGACAACATTAAGCAACAAAAACATAATGGCCAAACCAATACCTGTATTCACCAACCCCACAAGCAAAAAACGGACAAGTGAATGATTAGTTGGTATCAGATACTTTTCTGAAATCAAGATTAAATACCTCATCTTCTTTGGTTTGATTAACTAAATGGTGCCTTGGTTTTGGGAGATTAAAGGAATCGATATCGACGATATATTTTGGCCGCTGTTTGGCCTCTTTATAAATTTTCCCGACATATTCACCAATCAGTCCGATTGCGATTAATTGCAATCCACCAATTAACCATATCGATGTAATTAACGATGTCCATCCCATGGTTGTATGACCAAAAAATTTCAGAGTTAAAAAGTACCCTCCGAATATGAGACTCATGAAAAAGGAAATAAATCCAATCAGCAACACAAACCGGATGGGTGACACCGAAAAGGAGGTGATTCCATCAAAGGCAAAGCCTAGCATTTTTTTTAACGGGTATTTTGTTTCACCAGCCTGCCTTTCTAACCGATTATAATAAACGACATCTGATTTAAATCCCAGCAGTGGCACGATTCCCCGCAAAAACATATTCACTTCTTTAAAGCGCTCTAGCTCTTCTATAGCACGTTTGCTCATTAAACGAAAATCAGCATGATTATAGACGAGGTCTACTCCCATCTTTTTCATTAACTTATAGAATCCTTGTGCGGTACTCCTTTTAAAGAATGTATCTGAATCTCTTCCTTTACGTACACCATAAACAATATCAGTGCCTTTTTGAAACTTATTAATAAATTCACGGATTACTTGAATATCATCCTGTAAGTCAGCGTCAATTGAAACAACACAATCAGAAAGCTCGTTTGCGGCAAATAGCCCAGCAAGCAGTGCATTTTGATGTCCGACATTCCTTGATAATTTTAATCCTCGGACATAATCGCTTCGGAGCCCTTCTTTATATATTAACTCCCATGTTCGATCCTTACTTCCATCATCAACAAATAAAATTTTACTTTGATTTGAAACAAGTGCTTCGTTTATCAGATCTTTTAACAGCCACTGAAGTTGATCAATGGTGTCAGGTAAGACCTCTTCCTCGTTATAGCATGGTACAACAATAGTTAGGACTGGTTCCATCATCTGTTCAAAACCCCCGGTGTCTACAAAGTCTTGTATAAGTAAATTTTCCATGCTGATGTCTTTGAAACAAATACTCTATCCAATGAGAGGTGATTTTCCTCGGCATTGTCAATCGGTAAAGCTGAAAGGATGTACCTGCCGCCCATCTCTTTAAACACTTTTGTATTCAACTGCAAATGTTTCAAATGTCGTTTTGAATCTTTTTTTATCATATATCTTTTTCCAAGCTGTGCTGTAAATAGATAACAGCGACCGCCCCATTGGTCAAAGTATGTGCGAATGGTTTTATTTTTCTCTAATTCCTTTTCAATTATTTTTCTAAACTGGTGTTTATAGCTTAAGGGATAAAAATTATTATAGGTATCGATCGTGTAAAATCCATTATACTGAGAAATGGCAGGATGGATTCCGATACTAGCGACGCGGTATTCTTCCTGCCTTAAACCAATATGCTCTTTAATGTCCTTGAACAGATCCTCCGCAAAAAACTCTTGGACTGTTGGCTTTTGTTGATAAATAATCTCATCATTAAATAAGCCTAAAAAAAGAATTTGTAAGAGAAGCAACCACTTTGCAGTTCTGACCCAGCTTCCACCCTGTAAGGCGATGATTTTTAAGGCAAGAGCAAACCCACTATAAATGACCAGCGGTCTTAAAAAATGATACCGTGCAAAATTAAAGGTATTCATAAAATGAAATCGTTTGGTTAAAGGAACCCAGCCTTCATAAAACCAAAAGGCATACCAGATAGATAGCAAAATATTTATTGCAAATAAAAACACAAACAACTTTTCCTGCTTCCAAAGCTTTTTTCTAAAAATAAAATAAATAGCGATAAACGTTGCAGGCAAAATAAATAGAGTATGTACAGTCATGACATGAGTGTGTCCGAGCGTGTAATTCTTTAAGGTAAGCCTTACTGCTCTCCAAAAAGACAAGTGAGCATGAAAATATTCATCACGACTATTCGGCTCTGCTGTATATAAAAAAGAAAAAACGAGGCGGTATTCCACGAGCATAAATATAGAAGTCATATAAGCAATAGCGGTCAAAAATCTTAGATTCCAGCCCTTCCCACGTAAACCATCTACCAGCCAGAAAATCCCCATCGCGCTTAGAAAAAAGAAGAATCCCAATACAATGCTAGCGTACAAGGGCAATAACGTAAGGACAAGATATTCCTTCCAGGTACCAGTCCCTGCTCGAATGTTTAAGAAAGCCCACAGTGCCAAGGGCATCCCTAAAGTGCTAAGCATCCCTGACGGCCAAAATGGTGTTAATGCAAACGCAAGTGCAGAGCCAATTTGCAGGTCCATCCATTTCCCGCCCGGAAGGAAATGTTTCTTTAATAATAAATACATCCCAATAAATGCTACCACCCTTGTTAATGCCTGACTGAGCCCATATGCAATCATCGTTGGGAAAAGTGCATACAACCAAACGATGATGCTGTATTCCGTCCCAAAAGCATTTCTCTGTAGCTGTCCATTGATAATCTGAGGAATAGTGGCATCGACTGCTCCAAACATTTCCCCGCTCCTCGCAAGCACCTTGTACCAAGCCAGGTTTGAATCTAAATTATCATGAACCCGGATATGGGCATTTTCCTGTAAAATAAATAACGGAGAGAGATAGATCACTAGAACTAGTAAAGCAAAGAGGATGAATCTCTGCTCCTTTTTCGTTTCATTAACCACTCTTCTACACCTCAAAACCTTCTTCTCAAAGAGAACTTCCGTTTTAAATTTTGCTTCTAAGATGAAAATTATTCTTCAATCTTACAATTTAGGATAATGAACTATCATTCACGTAAATACTAATTCTTTTTTAACCTGCATAGGATGTAAACAAGGATTCCTAGTCATTTACATGTAAAAGGGGATGAATGAATGATAAAAAAGGCCGTCATACCTGCTGCGGGCTTAGGGACACGATTTTTGCCTGCGACAAAAGCACAGCCAAAAGAAATGCTCCCCATTGTCGATAAACCCACCATACAATACATTGTGGAAGAAGCCGTACTTTCTGGAATAGAGGACATTATTATTGTAACGGGGAAAAACAAACGAGCGATTGAGGACCATTTTGACAAATCGCTAGAATTAGAAATCCAACTGAAAACATCAGGCAAAATTAAAATGTTAAAGGTTGTTCAGAGTATTTCAAATCTAGCTGATATCCACTACGTGAGGCAAAAAGAGCCTTTAGGACTTGGCCACGCTATCTTATGTGCTAAAAAGTTCATCGGAAATGAGCCTTTTGCAGTACTGCTCGGAGACGATATTATTGACAGTGAAGTACCTGCCTTGAGACAAATGATTAATAAATACAATGAGGTTCAGTCCACCATATTAGGCTGCAAAGAAGTGCCCCGTATGGATGTTGTGAAGTATGGAATCGTTGAATACTCTTACAAGTATAACGATATGTTTAAGGTTCAAAGCCTTGTTGAAAAACCATCAATAGCCGAAGCTCCTTCCACCCAAGCCATTGTTGGACGTTACATTTTAAGCCCTGTTATATTTGAAATGCTCGAAAAAATAAAACCAGATGAAAAGGGTGAACTTCAGCTAACCAATGCCATTGATCTTTTACTAGCAAGAGAGCCAATCTTTTCTTATTTAATTCAAGGATCTCGTTACGATGTAGGTGACAAGTTCGGCTTCCTTCAGGCGTCCATCGATTTCGCTCTTAAGCGCCCCGAACTAAAGAAGAAACTGGAGAAATATTTAAGAGACTCCATACGAAAAATCGAAAAAGGCCAGAGCTAAACGCTCTGCCTTTTTATTTTGAGTCGACAAAAATAGACATTTTCCATTATTTACATATTAATAAATTTCCGTTAAAATAAATTTAACCATTAAAATTTTTTTTAACGATAAAATATATTTTGGAAGGATGATCAACAATGTTGAAGATTCTTAGTAACCGGACCTATTTTCGTTTTTGGTTAGGTCAAATCATTTCACAATTGGGCGATGGATTTACACGAATTGCCATTGTCTACTTGGTAGCTACCTTAACAAAGGATCCCTTTGCGATTGGTTTAGTCATTTTTGCCCAGCTTCTGCCAACGGCCTTTTTTGGTATTTTCTTAGGCCCATTAGCTGATAAATACAATCGTAGATGGTTAATGGTCGGGGCCGATGTATATCGAATGGTTATCGTACTTTTAATGATTCCTTTCCACCATTCTGCATTAGCCCTAATCCTACTTATCGCTCTTCAAGGGATTGGTTCTGCCCTCTTTGACCCTGCCCGCTCCTCATCCATACCGGACTTAGTTGGTGAAGAAAATATTCAGCAGGCCATCTCTCTGTCACAATCAACAAGAGCGGCCATGGATATCATTGGTCCTTCTGTTGGTGCCTTATTGATGATGACAAACAATTATAATTTTATTTTTGCCATTGATGCGGTTACCTTCGGCCTGTCAGCTATGTTCATCCTTACACTCCGAAATCTTGGTAGAATGACATATTCAAAAGATGCAGTTAAAGAATCTTATTTCATGTCAATACGCTCGGGCGTAAAAGAGGTCATTGGTATGCCTGCATTACGTTTTTTGCTGATTCTATTGATTCCTATAACACTTGTATGCGGAATATTGAACACCAACCTTATTGCCGTTCTTACCAATCAGTTCCATGTATCCGCCTTCCATTTTGGATTTATTGAAGCCGCTACCGCTGTTGGTGTTATTTTCGGTGCAGGCTTTGCTGCACCATTTGCACTCAAGCACATTAGTCCAAGTACTATTTTTTTAGCAGGTACTGCTGTAATTGGACTTTGGATGGTGGTTATCATCCCTGTTGACAGCTTCCGTTTACAATTTGGCCTCCTGCCTGTCTATATTTGGAGTATAATGGTAGGTGTATTAAACGCCTTTTTAAATGTCCCGTTGAGCAGTTTATTTTTAAAAGTGACACCTGCTGCCTTTAGAGGAAGAGGTTCCTCTTTATTAGGAATAACAGCAAGCACCTCCTCTATTGTTGGAATTTTAGTGGGTGGTTGGCTTTCTAGAGAAATTGGTGTATTGTATGGTACTGCATTCTCAGGTGCCCTTCTAGTCGTTGTTGCGATATTGATGCCATTACTGAAGGGATATAGGAGCCTATCGGAACATAGTGACGCAGACGCTGTCCGAAAAGCAAAGCAGCCTGCGGCCGTTAATTAATCTTGGAGGTACGTTTGTGAAAAAAATAGATGATATTGAAATTGCAAAAATGATGTTAGATGTAAGAAAAAGAAGTATTATTGACATTGCTAGCAAACCTGTGACCGTCAGTCAAATTGCCGAGGAATTAAATGAAAAACAATCTCGGCTATATTATCATGTAAAAAAGCTGGAGGAGGCAGGATTACTAGAATTGGTGGAGACCCGGCAACAGGGGAATTTAATTGAAAAGTACTATCAAAGAACCAAGGTTGCAGGAGAAAGATTTGAATTGGATGAAGCATTATTAAGAGAACATCATGATTCAGTCATGGAGGAAATCATGAAACTTCTTGAGCCTGGCTTGAAGCTCCTTCAATCCGAGTTAAAACAAGGAAAATCAGATTTTGATAAGCAAGTAAATTTAATGATTAGTTTGCCTACCCTGACAGGCAGAGAATGGGAAACCTCTCATGATCGAATGATGCGGTCGATTCGCGAAGAAAGTGAGCAGCAAGGCTCCTTCGAGGATTACAGTCTGCCAAAGCTTTCAGAAGAAGACAGAAATAAAAAGTCAAAATATGCTTATATCATGTTAAGTTATCGAGTCGAAGATGCTCAGTAACGATCGATGACTGTGGAGGCTGACTCATTTGAGTCAGCCTCTTTCTATCTCTTAATAATGAGATGAGCATTTTTGGATAATAATAGATACTATCCAAGGGAGGTGAAGTTTGTGCAAAACAGAGTTTATATCAGCTTTTTACGAATGCCGCTCCTTATTCGTATTCTATTCATAGCCATTCTTGTCTTTCTAACATTTGGAGTTTCTATTCACTTGTTAGAACCTCAAACCTTTCCTACGGTTTTTGACGGAATTTGGTGGGCTATTATCACCGCCTCTACAGTTGGCTATGGAGATTATGTGCCACATTCTATTTTAGGCAGAATTACTGCGTTAATTTTGATATTACTAGGTGTCGGATTTGTTTCCTCCTATTTTGGAACCTTAGCAGCCGCTGCTGTGACTAAACAAGATGCCTTGTCCGAGGGAAAAATCCCCTTTAAAGGAAGTGGCCACATTGTTATTATCGGCTGGAATGAACGATCGAAAGAGTTGATTAATAAATTGATTCAATTCCCGCAAACGATCGTCCTTATTGATGATACCCTTGAAGCAAATCCAGTCCATTCAAGATACGTTCATTTTATTCAAGGGAAAGGACATGTCGATGAAACGATTATTAAAAGTGATATAGAGAAGGCTGAGAAGGTCCTGATTACAGCAGATAGAGGAAGTGAAGAACTCCAGGCAGATATGAATAGCATATTAACGTTACTTACGATTAAAGGCCTCTGCTCCCAAGTCAAGTGCATTGTCGAAATATTGACGGCAGAACAAGTCATTAATGCGTTACGCGCTGGCGCAGACGAAGTTATTCAATCCAATAAGCTAACAAGTGTCTTTATGATTAATAGCCTTCATTCCAATGGAGATGGGTTGTTGTCAAATGTTGTACATCAGCTTCAGGAGCGAAGATTATCCTCCCATTCGGTGGATGAAGCATATATTGGAAAATCATTCGGAGAGTGCTGCCAAGAGTTAATGTTAAACGGACTCCTGTTAATTGGAGTAAAAAGAGGGGAAGAAACCCTGTTGAATCCCTCCCACTCCATTTCAATTGAGAAAAATGATGAATTATTAACCTTTAAATAAGTTTAATCGGTTAAAAGAAGCATCTCTAATTCGGAAACAAGGTTCTTGCCATTTTCTATATAATTTTCAGGAAAGCTGGCATCCTTATCAATTGGGTCCTGAAATTGATTTATTGAACCTGAAAAGGTTCCTGTAGACGCGTCATCGTCTAGATTTCCTTCGTATAAATGGGACAACAGAAACGGTCGCCCTAATTCAACAGTACAGTTCCTAGCATCAAGCTGTCCATCTACTGCTGAAAATGGCAACCTTAAAAATTGGTAGCCTTCTTCATCATTAAGCTTATAATCAAAAGCACCATGATCATAATCCCAGTTGCCGCCAATTGAATAGCCAATTGGCTTTAATTTTTGTTCAAGCTTATATAAATCAAACTGTAGCCCTTCTACCTTTGATGGTAATTGAATCATCTATTTTACCCCCTTTAGTCATTAGGGTTAGTTTCTCCAAACTAAATTGTTTCATAACAAAAGAGTGCTGACGCTTTTAGCATCAGCACTCTTTTTTTCAACATTATTTCAACCGTTTTTCTAATTCTGCCTTTTTCTCTTCAAATCCAGGCTTGCCTAATAGGGCGAACATGTTCACTTTATAAGCTTCAACACCCGGCTGATCAAATGGGTTTACCCCTAGAAGATAACCGCTCATCGCACAAGCTTTTTCAAAGAAATAGACAAGGTACCCAAATGTATACTCATCCATTGCAGGGATAGAGACAATCAGGTTAGGTACGCCTCCGTCTGTATGTGCAAGCATGGTTCCTTCAAATGCTTTATTATTAACAAAATCCACTGTTTGTCCAGCCAAATAATTAAGACCGTCCAAATCATTATCAAACGCTTCAATTTTCAACTCATGACGCGGCTTATCCACCTTAATTATGGTTTCAAATAAATCACGGCGTCCTTCTTGAACATATTGTCCAAGTGAGTGAAGATCTGTTGAGAAATTGGCTGAAGATGGGAAGATTCCCTTTTGATCTTTCCCTTCACTTTCTCCAAACAGTTGCTTCCACCATTCAGAGAAATACTGAAGACCTGGCTCATAATTAATCAGCATTTCAATAGTTTTACCTTTGTTGTAGAGGGCATTTCTAACGGCTGCATATTGATAAGCTGGATTCTCTTCTAGCTCTGAATGACCAAAGTCCTCTTGTGCTACTGCTGCACCCTCCATCATTCTTTCAATATTTGCGCCACTCACCGCAATGGGAAGCAGCCCTACAGCGGTTAAAACAGAGTAGCGACCGCCAATATCATCTGCAATTACAAAGGTTTCGTAACCTTCTTCTGTTGCAAGCGTCTTTAAAGCTCCTCTTGCTTTGTCAGTTGTTGCATAAATTCTTTTTCTTGCTTCTTCCACACCGTACTTTTCCTCAAGAAGCTTGCGGAAAATACGGAAGGCAATCGCTGGTTCTGTTGTTGTTCCAGACTTCGAAATCACATTGATAGAAAAATCTTTTCCTTCAAGGAGATCCATTAAATCTTTCATATAAGTGGAACTTATATTGTTCCCTACAAAAATGATTTGTGGAGTTTTACGTTGTTCCTTTGTTAAAGCATTATAAAAGCTGTGCTGCAGCATTTCAATGGCTGCTCTTGCGCCAAGATAAGATCCACCAATCCCAATCACAAGAAGGACATCGGAATCGCCTTTAATTTTCTCAGCAGATTTCTGAATACGCGAGAACTCTTCTTTATCATAATTAGCTGGCAGGTCAATCCATCCTAAAAAGTCATTGCCTGCTCCCGTTTTCTCATGTAAAGAATGGTGTGCTACTTTCACTGCATCGCGAAGGTATGTAAGTTCATGTTCCCCAAAAAAAGTAAGTGCTTTTGAGTAATCAAAACGAACGTGTGTCATGTATGATCCTCCATAAATTTATTTTTCAATAACCACTTTAACCAATGATGAGCGGATAATCAAGGAAGGTACCCTCTTGTAAGCGTACCCATTTTCGACAGTTTTAAAAAAATTGTCACTTAATGATGAAATTAAAGAAAAGACTCGGACAATGTATGCTCCGAGTCTCCCCCAATTATAATGATGCCCGATAAATAGCTAAGGTATCTTCTCTATTCAACTTTTTGAAATTACCGAACTCACCGTTTGCCATTGCCCGGTCAGCCATTAAATCCAGCTTGCTATCATCGATATCGTAGTCAGCTAAACGAGCTGGTGCTTCAATGCTGCTCCAGAATTCACGTAATTTTTGAATCCCCTCAAGACCTGCTTCCTCGGCAGTCTTTCCTTCAGGGTTCACGCCAAATACTCTTACAGCTAATTGCTTAAAGCGCTCTGGTTTTACTGCTAGGTTATGTCTCATCCAGTGAGGGAAAAGGATAGCTAAACCTCCTCCATGTGGAATATCATAAACAGCTGAAACCGCATGTTCTAGATTGTGAGTTGCCCAATCTCCTCTATAGCCCATATTCAAGATGCCGTTTAATGCCATCGTACCGCTGTAGAGAATGGTCGCTCGATAATCGTAATTTTCAAGGTCCGCTAATAATTTTGGCGCAGTCTCCATAATAGTTACGAGCAGGGATTCACACATACGGTCTTGAAACTCCGTTTTTTCTTCCAAATGGAAGTAATGTTCAAGAACATGTGACATCATATCAACTATTCCATAAATGGTTTGATTCTTTGGAACAGTATACGTATGAACAGGATCTAAGATAGAAAATTTAGGGAAAGTAACAGGACTGCCCCACCCATATTTTTCATTGGTTTCCCAATTCGTAATAACCGAGCCTGCGTTCATTTCTGAACCAGTTGCTGCGAGGGTCAATACTGTTCCGAATGGAAGGGCCTCCCGAGCAAACGCCTTTTTAATCACTAGATCCCATGCGTCTCCGTCATACTTTGCTCCAGCAGCAATCAACTTTGTGCAGTCGATTACACTTCCTCCACCTACGGCTAAAAGGAATTCGATTCCTTCTTTTTTACATATTTCTACGCCTTTTCTCGCAGTTGCGATACGTGGATTTGGTTCCACGCCTGAAAGTTCAAATACCTCAGCACCTATTTCTTGTAAAAGTGCTTGAACATTATCGTATAGCCCGCTCTTTTTAATACTGCCACCGCCATAAACGAGCAATACTTTTTTTCCGTATACAGGAATTTCCTTTTTTAATTGTTCGAGTTGTCCCTTACCGAAAATTAGCTTTGTAGGATTCCAAAATGTAAAATTCTCCATAGTTTGCACTCTCCTTTTCATTAAACATTATTAATTATTATCTCCCTTTTTGCAAAAATAAGGATTTTATTTTTTTAGGAATAGTTAAGCAAATATTGAATCAAACTAAACCTGAAACAATTTTAAAGGAGGATAAATCATGAGTTCTATTCAACGTATCGCACTAGTTCTTACTATTATTGGCGCCATTAATTGGGGCTTAATTGGCTTCTTTCAATTCGATCTTGTCGCTAGCATATTTGGTGGCCAAGATTCTGCCCTCTCTAGAATTATCTATGGTTTAGTAGGTATTGCTGGATTGATTAACCTTGGTCTTCTCTTCAAACCAAACGAAGAACGTGTAAGAGAGCCAGAAACGGATAGAGTGTAAAAAACAAAAGGCGGAAGCGCCTCGTTCAGCCCCGACAGGCAAATGTTCTTCGGCGGGAAAAGTCCGCCTTTTGACTTTTCTTGCCGAAGGTTATTTGACCCGAGGGGCTAGGCGCTGGAGCTAGATTCAGACAACTATTTCAGTTTCCATTCTACCCTTTTATTATTTTCTATATAATAAAAAAACCTTGCAGCCCAAAAGAGACTGCAAGGTTTTTTTATTTATATCCATCCTCTGAATAAGGATGCCTCTGCCATTTTTCTTACGCCCACCATATAAGCAGCTAACCGCATATTAATATTCCGTGCTATGGCAAGCTCATAAATATCATGGAAGGATTGGATGATTCTTTTCCTCAATCTGAACTCAACCTCTTCCTCACTCCAATAGTATCCTTGATTGTTTTGGACCCACTCAAAATAGGAAACGGTAACACCACCGGCACCTGCAAGGACATCAGGCACAAGCATAATATTACGCTCTGTTAGTATTTTTGTTGCTTCAAATGTAGTAGGGCCATTGGCAGCTTCTACAACAATCTTCGCTTTAATATTATAAGCATTTTCAGCAGTAATTTGATTCGAGACAGCAGCTGGTATTAAAATATCACATTCCTGTTCAAGCAGTTCTTGATTGGTAATCACGCCCTCAAAAAGGGTAGTTATGGTACCAAAGCTATCGCGACGGTCTAATAAATATTGAATTGGCAGGCCGTCAGGATCATAAAGTGCACCATAGACATCTGAGATTCCAATAATCCTGGCACCCATTTCATGAAGAAATTCCGCAATAAAACTTCCCGCATTTCCAAAACCTTGGATAATAACTTGGGCACCTTTTATGTTAATTCCACTTTTTTTGGCTGCTTCTTCAATACAAATCGTTACACCCTTTGCTCCTGCTTTTTCCCGGCCCTCAGATCCTCCAAGCACGAGCGGTTTCCCCGTTATAAACCCTGGAGAATCAAATTGTCGTAGACAGCTGTATTCATCCATCATCCAGGCCATAATCTGAGAATTTGTATACATATCTGGTGCCGGTATATCCTTCGTCGGCCCAACGATTTGGCTGATTGCACGAACATACCCACGGCTTAAACGTTCAAGTTCCCCCGATGACATGGTCCTTGGGTTACATACAATACCGCCCTTCCCCCCACCAAAGGGTAAATCAACAATCCCACATTTCAAGCTCATCCACATGGATAATGCTTTGACTTCATGTTCGCTTACCATGGGGTGAAAGCGGACACCGCCCATTGTCGGTCCAACCGCATCATTATGCTGGGCACGGAAGCCTGTATAAATTTTCGTAGAACCATCATCCATACGAATGGGAATTCGTACGGTCATGGTTCTTAAAGGTTCTTCCAATAAATGATACACGTCTTGATTAAGCCCTAGCTTGTTTAATGCATCATGAATAACAATCTGCGTTGATGAAAGAAGGTTGATTATTTCCTTTTCCATTCCGTCTCCATCATTAGTCCCCATTTTTGCACCCCTATTTGATAATCTTAGCCTAATACTTTGACAATCCGCTCGATTGCCCAATCTAACTCTTCTTTAGTAATGACGAGGGGAGGTGCAAAACGAATGACTGTATCATGAGTTTCTTTACATAGAAGTCCAAAATCCTTTAATTGTTCACAATACGGACGAGCAGCTTCTGTCAATTCCACTCCGATGAACAATCCTCTTCCGCGAACGTCCTTTATTTTAGGATTCTTAATCTCTTTTAATTTGCTAATAAAATATTCTCCAAGTTCTAATGATTTTTGTGCAAGCTGTTCATCAACCAACACATCTAAGGCTGCAATAGAAACTGCACAAGCCATTGGATTTCCGCCAAAAGTAGAACCATGTGAACCAGGATTAAATACGCCCAAGATATCCTTATTGGCGACGACACATGAAATGGGGAATACACCCCCGCCAAGTGCTTTGCCCAGAATATACATGTCTGGTTCAATTCCCTCCCATTCACATGCAAACATTTTACCCGTACGTGCTAGTCCCGCTTGAATTTCATCTGCTATAAAAAGAACATTATTTTTCTTACAAAGGTCCATTGCTTGCTTGATAAACCCTTCAGGTGGAATGACAATGCCAGCTTCACCTTGAATCGGTTCAATTAAGAATGCAGCTGTATTTGGAGTAATCGCTGCTTTTAAGGCCTCTAAATCTCCATAAGGAATGAGCTTAATTCCTGGAAGCATGGGACCAAATCCACGTTTATATTCAGGATCGGAAGATAATGAAACGGCTGTCATTGTTCTTCCGTGGAAGTTTCCTACACAAGCAATGATTTCTGCTTGGTCTTCTGCAATCCCTTTCACATCATAGCTCCAGCGGCGAGCTGCCTTTACAGCCGTCTCAACAGCTTCTGCCCCTGTATTCATTGGAAGGACCATTTCTCTATTCGTTAATTGGCTTACTTTTTCATACCACGGACCAAGCTGGTCATTATGGAAGGCACGTGAGGTTAATGTCACCTTGTCTGCCTGATCCTTTAATGCTTGAATGATTTTTGGATGACGATGGCCCTGGTTTACCGCAGAATAAGCACTAAGCATATCCATGTATTTGTTGCCTTCCGGGTCTTCCACCCAAACACCTTCAGCACGTGATATGACAATTGGAAGTGGATGATAGTTATTTGCACCATATTTCTCTGTTTTCTCAATCAATTCACTTGTATTAACGTTAGATTTCATGAATCCTTCCTCCATTTCAATCCTGAAATTTAAGTATGTATAGTACTATTGTAGCCGAGCCCCAAAAAAGAATGAACACTTCTAATAAACTTTTTTTAATCTCTAAAAAAAAGCCTAGTCCAAGCTATGTGTCATAGCAGGTCCTAGGCTTTTAGATTCTTTATTTTTTAATTTCTTCGCGTTGTGACTGATCGATCCACTCTTGAAGCTTATCTTTTAACGTGTTAAAACCTTGTTGACCATCAGCTTCAGGAATAATTGCTGCTGCCTGGCGCTTACGAGGCTTCTTAGCTTTAACAGCTTGTTGTTGTTGAACAGGTGCTTCTTCTGTTGCACGAATAGATAAGCCAATTTTTCCAGCACTTTCGTCCACAGATAATACCTTAACCTTGATTTCATCTCCAACTTTAAGGTGTTCATTAATATCTTTTACATAGCCGTGCGTGATTTCGGAGATGTGTACAAGACCTTGTGTATTTTCGTCTAGCGCAACGAACGCACCATATGGTTGAATACCCGTTACTTTACCTGTTACTATACTGCCTGTTTCGAATTTTTCTGACATGAAAACACTCCTAAATAATAATTATTTATACCCTTATATACGCATTTAAAGATTATATCATACTAAATAGGTTTAATCAAAAAAGCTTCTCCATGAATTAATGGCTCTAGAAGAATTTTTTAACAAAATGTTCAAAAAGGGAATAAGTAAAAAAATAATACAATGATATACTAATAGTGAGAAAATATATTTTCTAAAAAGAGGTGAACGGTATGAATACCATCGGCCACACCATTAAAACTTACCGCGAAAGAGTAAACATGACCCAAGAGGAACTAGCTCAAAAGATTAGAGTGGGAACGCAAACCATTGAAAAGTATGAATCTGGGGAACAAATCCCAAGTAACCAAACGATTCTAAAAATATCTACTGTTCTAGATATCCCTGCTACTGAATTATTAGCACATAGTGAGTGATTATAAAGCAACGTTGAAAAGCGGGTCAAAAGTACCGCTTTTTTATTTTTTTCTTTTAGGAGTATATAAAAAGAGGAATCTGGAAAAGCTTAAAATATAAAGCTTTCTAGTATTCCCCCTTTTTGAGAGGACAACCATAATGGTTTGTCCTTTTTTTTATTAGATGGCTCTGTTAAAATTGCCTGTTGATTTCCGCTCCAGGCTCGAGCGGTTCGTGGGCGTTTCGGCGAGCCTCCTCGGCGCTTGCGCCTGCGGGGTCTCCCCTGAACCGTACTCCCACAGGAGTCTTCGAGCCTTCCGCTCCAATCAACAGGGGATAAAAATAAACAATGCTCTTAAACACAGCCTATTAGATAGAACAAGATTCATTTTCTTTTATGATGAGTAATTTCTCTGCCATTTTCAAACAGCTTTCCATCGGGATTAGTTTTTCAAATGATAACTCATAAATGGCTTGAATTCGCTCAGCAAGCTTTTTTGAATCATTTAATTCATGCACTGCTTGCACCGTATCAGCAATCTCTGTTTCATAGCCGCCCGTCTTTAATTGAAATGGATCCCACTCATTTAATGCATCCACATACTGCAAGTTTGTTTGAAGCTCTTTTCTCATATTATTCTCTCCAGCTCATCTTCGTCGTATTATTTCAGAACATATTCTGCAAGAACACTTTGAAGCTCATAGATGTTAAGGTTTTTGTTAAATTGCTTTTGTAATGGAAGGGCATTCCCTGAGATCCAGATTTTCAGTTCTGCATCTAAGTCAAAGTTTCCTGCTGTTTCAATACTGAAATGTGTAATGCTTTTATAAGGAATCGAATGGTACTCGACCTTTTTCCCTGTAAGTCCTTGTTTGTCTACTAATATTAATCGCTTATTAGTAAAAATAAACATATCACGAATAAGTTTATATGCCTTTTCAATTTGTTCAGCCGGTGCTAGAACTCGTCCAAATTCCCGCTGTACTTCTGCAGCATTTACTTCTGATGCATTACCCATTAATCCATCTAAAAATCCCACGATTTTCACCCTCTCACGTTTCTAATCCAAGTATACCTAAATATCCAAGCAAAGAAAACTTACAGGAAGCTATTTTAAACGCGCTAAGATAAGTTCAAGAATCTCTTCTGCTGGTAGGTGGGCATCTCCTCCGCCTTGTGCAAAGGATTCATTTCCACCGCCTTTTCCATTTATCTTTGATAGAATTTCTTCAACCAATGCTTTCATATTTTCTTCTCTTGCAGCACCTCTAGCACACACAAGCTGTAACCGACCTTCATTGGTTGAGACAATGAAAACTAGAACCTGATCGTTTTCAGCAGTTATAAGTCGAGCAAGCTTTTGCAGCTCTTGGATGGTGCGATTTTGAAATACCTTACCCACTATTTGACGAGCGTCCTCTGATTTGGCCAATAGATCCTTTGCTTCATATTGAAGTAAATTTTCCTTCGCTTGCTCCAACGCCTTTTCCAAACTTTTACCGTTTTCAATCAATCGACTGACAGCAGCTTCCATTTCTTTTTCGGGAGCATTGAGTAGCTTAGTTAATTCAAGCATAACCTTTTGTTTTTTCTCAAGCTGCTTTATTACTCGGTGCCCGCAAACAAATTGCAGACGAATCTTTTTCTTCTGTCTTTCCCAATTTAATATTTTAATGGCGCTAACCTCTCCAGTTGATTTAGGATGTGTTCCACCACAGCCGTTATAATCAAAATCCGGAATAATCACAAGTCGAATATCCTCTTTTACCTTTGTCTCTTTTCGAAGGGCATATTGGGATAACTCTGCTTCCGTTACCCATTTCACTTCAATCTCTCTATTTTCCAAAATAGTTTTATTTGCAAGTTCTTCGGCCCTTTTTACTTCGTGTTCTGTTAGAGTTTCAGTTTCAAGGTCTATCGTCAGCGTCTCTGCTCCTAAATGAAAACCAACTGTTTTATATTGAAAAAGATGATCAAAGGCTGCTGATAAAATATGCTGTCCACAATGCTGCTGCATATGGTCGAACCGTCTTTCCCAATCAACTCTCCCTTCTTTTATTCCTTCAACCTCCTGTAAAGGGGTTTCCAGGTAATGACGGATTTCTCCCTCTTTTTCTTCCACATTGATAACGTTCCTATCTGCAATGGTTCCTTGATCATATGGCTGTCCGCCACCTGTTGGATAAAAGGCAGTCTGGTCTAAAACAACATACCACTGTCCCTGCTCATCTTGTTCTTGTTTTACTATTTGAGCAGAAAACGTTTGTATGTACGCATCTTGGTAATATAATTTTTGTTCCATTGTCCATGCACTCCAATAATTAATTTAATGAATTCATTGTCTTGAAAAATACGATAAAAAGCAAGAAATAGAAAAACCTGTCCCTTATAAAAAGTTGACAGGTTTACCTATAGTTCAGATGACACTCATTATTTTTTGTCTTTTTTTCGTTGGCCGCCCATTGATGGTGGTTTCTGTCCTTGAGTCGATCCACCCATCTGTTGCCCGCCCATCATTTGTGGGAATCCAGGTTGCTGTCCACCCATCATTTGTGGAAAGCCTGTTTGCTGCCCACCCATCATCGGTTGTTGAAAGCCTCCCATTTGTTGAGGAAAGCCTCCCATCATTTGTGGATAGCCGTGATGGTGGTGATAGCCTCCCATCATCTGTCCAAATCCAGGCTGCTGGTAACCTCCCATTTGTCCAAATCCAGGCTGCTGATAGCCTCCCATTTGTCCAAATCCAGGCTGTTGGTAGCCTCCCATTTGTCCAAATCCAGGCTGTTGGTAGCCTCCCATTTGTCCAAATCCAGGTTGCTGATAACCTCCCATTTGTGGGTAACCCATTTGTCCGGGGAATCCGCCAAATTGTCTTTTGTCCATTTTATCGCCTCCTTACCGTCTCTAATGTAGTGTATGTCTCACTTTTTGGATAAGCTTAGATTCCTACCCATTATGAATAAATTTTTTTAAGAGGACATAAAGAACAAAAGGCGGAAGCGCCTCGTTCAGCCCCGACAGGCAAATGTTCTTCGGTAAGAAAAGTCCGCCTTTTGACTTTTATTGCCGAAGGTTATTTGACCCGAGGGGCTAGGCGCTGTAGCTAGATTCGGACAAATAGTTCAGTTATCCACACTTGAATCTTTTTATAATTTCCTGGCTAAACACCAAAAAGCTATCCCCTGATAGAGATAGCTTTCAGTTTTATTCTTTTTCTTCCTGCGCCTTTTTTTGTCCATTTTTATTCTTTGAAATTTCACCACAAGCGATTCGATTTCCGGAGTCTCCCGTTGGTTGGGTCATCCCATCATCCTTTCCTTCGGTGACGACAATAGATGTTCCTTCTTTCGTAAATAATGACTTCTTCCCATTCTTTAACGTTACATTTGGCGCCATTAGTTCTGCCGTAACAGCCCCACTATCCTCTACAATTAAATTTGGCAAGTCTCCAGCATGTGCCCCTTTGGGATGAAGGAGTCCATGTTCTTTTTTTTCTGGGTTAAAATGATTACCTGCCGATTTAAAATCAGGTGCTTCACATTTCCCCTTTTCATGAATATGAATCGCATGCTCTCCAGCTGGAAGACCCTTTAAACTTACCGACATTTTCACACCGCTGGTTTGCTCAGCCAATGTAACTGTTCCAAGTGAGTCTCCTGAAGCATTGAACATCTCAACATCCAGTTTTTTTATTTCCTTTTCCATACATCCTGTCAGCAAAAGAAGTGGAATAATCAACCAGCTTTTTTTCATATGTACTCCCCCATTAATAGACAATTTGCGCTTAGTATGGGCTTGAGTGGGTAGACCTATTCACCTCATTTCATATAAAAAAAGAAACAGCACTGGTTAACTGTTTCTCTGATTGGACTGATTATTTTTTAGTATTTGTTCCTCTAGCTCTTTTGTCTTCAGAGCCTCACGTTTTGAAATCTTTATGATGAATCTCATTGTCAGAAGAGCACCAATTAAAAAGATGGCAAACGTAATGGCTGCAGGAATATACTCTGATTTATCTTCCGGAAAATATAAAAACAATGATAGAACGGATGGTAGAAACATTTTTCTCTCCCTTTCTAAAAGGAATGGCTCTAAAAAGTAATTATAGCAACAAAAAACGTTTCTTACCAATGAATCATTTTACAGTTACGCTTATTTTGGCTCTGTCAAACTTGTCTGTTGATTTCCGCTCCAATCAACAGGGTAAAAAATTATTACTGTTCTTTAACACAGCCATTATTTTAAAACGGTAATTTTTTTGATGATTACGTCTTTTTCTGGCTTGTCCTTTGGATCTACTGGGGTATTGGCAATCTTATCAACAATATCCATCCCCTCAACTACTTGACCGAAAACTGTATGTTTATGATCAAGCCATGGTGTTCCACCATTTTTATCGTAGGCTTCTATCATCTCTTTTGGATAACCCGCTTTTTCCATTTCCGATTTCATAGATGGATCTAGAGAGGTCTTTTGAACAATAAAAAACTGACTTCCATTTGTGTTCGCACCGGAGTTAGCCATTGAAAGGGCTCCGCGTAGATTGAAAAGATTATTAGAGAATTCATCTTCAAACGGATTGCCGTAAATACTTTCTCCACCTGTTCCATTCCCATTAGGATCTCCGCCCTGAATCATGAAATCATTTATTACTCTATGAAAAATAAGTCCGTCGTAATACCCTTCTTCACTGTGTTTCACAAAGTTCTCAACTGCTTTTGGTGCATACTCGGGGAATAATTTAATTTTGATTTTCCCCATGGAAGTTTCCATTTCAATCAATTTCTCATTTTCAGCTACTTCAGTAGTTAACTGAGGATACACTGTATTTGACACTTGTTCGTCTCCTTTCTTTTGTTCTGTTTTTGGCGTGGCAGTCTTCACTTTTGCTTCTTCCTTGTTCGAACTTGTCCCACATGCTGCCAATACTAGAACGATTGTCATTAGTGTGACAATTATTTGCAATTTCTTTCTCATTTAGCTTCCCTCCAATTATCCACTTTAAACGAATGAATATTATTTCACACATTGTTTTTAATTTACTATGTTTTCTTATAAAATGAAAGGAGAAACAATTAGATGGAGGAGTGATGGATGTGTCGGAGATGCAAATTGGTGATATTGTTACAGGAATTTATAAAACTGGGAAATATATTGGGGAATTAACGGAAATTCGACCTCAGCATTATTTAGTAAGAGTTTTGAGTGTTCTTAAACACCCGATGCAAGGGGATCTTCATAATCCCAAGGATGCAGATGTTCTAATTTTCCATGAAAGACGGGCACTCGCTTTTAGGGAGCAAGCTAATATTCCGAAACAGATGGTAAAACAGTTTGACGGTGAAATCCCTGAATATCAGGAATCCTTAAAAGAAGCTATGGCCAAAATGAAAAAAGACCTCGAGGAAGCTCCATCAGAATGGGCTGAAATGAGCTTGAAAGCGGTCGCAGCATTAGAAAAGGATTATAAGTTATAGAAGAACAAAAGGCCAAATCAGTTTGAATGATTTGGCCTTTTATGCAAATTCATTTAATAGCTTTGAAAAATCAATACGATCCCCAATAGTTGTTGGTTTTGGTTTTTCCAAGTATCGTTTATCCTTTTCAACAAGTTTGAATATATTGTAGGTAGTCAACGCATCATCTAATGCCCGGTGGTGCCTGCCTGTCCCTTCTTTGCCATATTCCTGAACAGCTTTCCATAAGCCGGTTTGATTTTGATCACCAAAGAACCGTTTATATTCCATAGACAAATCAATTTCAGCTGCCTTAAAAGGAAATGCCATACCCGCCTGTAAACAATTATGCCGTAAGACCTTCATATCCATATTTCCCCAAGTAACAATAGTGGTATCATAGTTAATTTTATTGAACTCCTCCAGCTTTTTTATAAGTTCATAAATTGATAGCCCCTTATCGACCTGCTGCTGTGAAATATGTAAGAATGATTTGCAGCGCTCTGATAGTTTTGGGAATTTAAGTGGTGAAACATAGGATGAAAATTGTTCCGTAACCTCATCATCAACTACGGCAACTATTCCAACCTCGATGATTTCAGCAAAAAAATCTTTCATACGCATATTTCGCTCAGGCATTGTAAATTCAAAATCAATAAATAAATATTGTTTCTTTGTTCTCATTTTACTATCACCACCATTCGTTTCCATCTTACTATCATTATATAAAGAAACCTGTACAAAAAATTGTGCTTTTTTTCTATTTTTTTTATTTCTTTGATTATATCATGAAACCAATCTAAATTTTTTAAATTTTTGTACAATAGACATAAAAAAGAATGGAAAAAATCCCATTCTTTATTTGGTTACTGTTTTATTTTTTGGCTCTGTTAACGTGTCTGTTGATTTCCGCTCCAGTCGCGAGCGGTTCGTGGGCGTTTCGGCGAGCCTCCTCGGCGCTTGCGCCTGCGGGGTCTCCCCTGACCCGTACTCCCACAGGAGTCTTCGCGTCTTCCGCTCCAATCAACAGGGTATAAATATCAGCAATGTTTTTTAATAAGCCTATTTTTTTAATTTAATCACTGCCATTGTACATCTAGAAACACAAATTAGTCGGTCTTGTTCATCTGTAATTTTAATATCCCAAACCATCGTTGATTTCCCTTGGTGCAGAACTGTCCCTACTGCCGTAACCACACCTTCGGTTTTCGGACGAACATGGTTTGCGTTTATTTCTAATCCTGCTACACCCTCTGTTTCTTTATCCACTAATTCATAAGCCCCAATACTTGCAACTGTCTCTGCTAAGGCAACCGAGGCACCTCCGTGCAGTAATCCAAATGGTTGACGAGTTCGCTCATCTACTGGCATTGTGGCAGTGACTTTCCCTTCTCCTAATTGAGTAATCTCAATTCCGAGCGCTTCAATTAATGTGTCCTTTATCATTTATATCCCTCCGGTATGTAGGTCTTTTCTATCTAAACCTATTCTCCATTTCTTAAAAATTTCCTTTTTTTATCTATCATCTAAACGAAAAAAACAGCCTCGAGAGCTGTTTTTAACTTTTTCCTAATAATAACCTGGGAATCCCATTGGAGGATAGCCTACAGGGGAAAAGCCCATTGGCGGATAGCCGAAACCTGGGTAGCCAAAACCTGGGTAGCCGAAGCCGCCATAAAAAGGGCGAGCTGCAAAAGATGCTCCTAATCCGCCTCCTAGTAATCCCCCTAGAAAACTAAGTCCACCTATCGCTAACGGCAATCCAAAGCCAATAAATCGTTGATCGTGTACCGGGTACGGGCTTCGATAAGGGTACATACACCATTACCTCCTTTTTCATCTATACTTGCCTACACTATTGCATATGCAAAAAGATGGGGTTTGGAGTGGGCAAATGCGTATGTAATCCTCTAAATCGAATATGAAGCTTTCTCCAGTCTATTTTCCAATCGGTTCAAATCGTTCAACAAATAAGGCAAGCGTACGCGTCATAACTCCTGTTGCACCTGCTGGACCCAGGTCATAGTCCTTCGAAGAAGTAGCCGTTCCTGCAATATCCAGGTGTACCCATGGAGTCCCTTCAGCAAACTCACCAATAAACGCACCCGCGACTAATGCATGACCTTCACTGCCAGGAGAGTTATTCAAGTCAGCTACTTTACTATTTCTTACACGTTCAATCTCGGTGTCAAATAACGGCAATTGCCACATCTTTTCTCCCGCTTCCATCGAAGCTTCCAGTACTTGTTCATATAAAGATTCATGGTTCGTCATTGCACCCGTTGTATGTAGCCCTAGTGCAGTGATAACGCCACCCGTTAATGTAGCTACATCTACTAGATAATCCGCCCCATGATGCTTAGCATAGGTAACTGCATCTGCTAGCACAAGGCGGCCTTCTGCGTCTGTATTTAGCACCTCTATGGTTTTCCCACTCATAGACGTAATGACATCGTCTGGCTTAAACGCTCCACCGCTAATCATATTATCTGTTGAAGGAATGACTGCTACAACGTTTTGCTCTGGTCTTATTTCTCCGATAATCTCCATAGCACCAAGGACAGCAGCCGCTCCGCCCATGTCGGTTTTCATGCCCACGATTCCAGCCTTTGTTTTAATCGAGTAGCCACCCGTATCAAAGGTAATTCCTTTTCCAACAAGACCAATGACATCCTTCCATTCGTCTTTTCCTTGATATTTTAAAACAATCATCTTAGGTGGTTCCGTAGACCCTTGATTAACCGCTAGAAACGCACCCATCCCAAGCTTTTCAAGCTCTGCCTTCTCTAAAATTTCTACTTCAAAATCATACTTGGCTGCAAGCTCTTTTGCATAGTTCGCCATATCAGTGGCTGTTAGTAAGTTACCTGGAGTGTTCACAAGAGTCCTTGCGGAGTTGGTCGCTTTTCCAAAAGCATAACCAACATTCAATGATGCATGCACATCTTCTTCCTCATTAGTGTTACAGAACACAGTCAGATTCTCTAATTTTTTCTCTGGCTCATTCGACTTTTGCTTATATCCTTCGAATTGGTAGGTAGATAACGCAAACGCCTCACTTAATGCGTGTGCTGCATCCAAAGTATCTACTTTGTCTGAAATAAACGATTCTAAGTAAATGGCTGTTTCTACAAGCTTACTTGCTTTAATCTCCTTGAATAGCTTACCAAATGAGGCTCTAATCTTTTCAAAGGACGCTTCTTTTTCTTTTCCTAATCCTACAAACCAAATGCGCTTTGCTGCTATTTTTCCAAAGCTATGTACTTTTGTGATACTTTTTAATTTTGCTGAAAGATCACCGGACTTAACCAATTCGGTAAGCTGTCCATCAAACCTCTCATCAAGATTGGCTAATGATCCTGTAAATTTCTCGGGTTTATCAAACAAACCGATAACCAAGCCTTCATGCTCTGTTGTAAAATCCAATTCTTTTTTAACGTGAAACATGTCCACTCCACCTCCATGTTAGTCTTCTCTATTATATCGAAAAGGTTTGTTTATTTCGATAGACTAAATTTTCATCCTATAAAAAGGCTTCGTTAAACTTGTCTGTTGATTTCCGCTCCAAGCGCTTCGCTTTCCGTGGGCGTTTCGGCGAGCCTCCTCGGCGTTTACGCCTGCGGGGTCTCCCCTGAACCGTACTCCCACAGGAGTCTTCGCGCCTTCCACTCCAATCAACAGGGTATTAAAATCAACAATGTTCTTTAACACAGGTCTATAAAAAAAAACAGGCACAGTGCCTGTTTCTTATCTTTTCTCTGAGCTTATATACTGTTGGCGGAATACTTGCAGAGTCTTATCTTCATTTAATGCCTGTAATTGCGCCTCAGTTAATTTACCATTTCCTTTTTGAACTACATACACGTCCACCTGTTTTTTGCCCCATTTGTTATAAACATCCTCAACCGTTTCGTAATAAAGGTCGAGCTCATTTCCTTTAATGGCTCCTCCTTTATCCGCGACGACACCATATCCATAGCCTGGAACAAATAGGATCGTACCAATAGGGAAAACGTTTAAATCAGCTGCAACGGTGGAGAATAAATCACGTTTAACTTTTACACCAGAATAGGTAATTCCATACTCCGGGTGTCCTTTGCTCTTACCTGTTGATTCAATCCCTGCTGTATATCCTGTGGCCGTAACTGTATGTTTAGGATACTTTGACCAATCAAAAGCATCCTCTAACGATGGCGACGTTGTGTTTGAAGCAGTTTCACTTACAGAAAGTCCAGACGCAAAATGATTAATTAGAGTTCTTGCATTTACGCCAGAGATGGATTGGAAGGTTGCTAATAATGCCATTAAGAATAGACATACAAGAGCAAATCGTTTAATCCAATTTTTTGTTTTATTCATTAAAATTTTCACTCCTCCCAAAATATTCATTCCCAAGCTGAAGGGAAATATTCAAAAAAGAAGTGGGAAATTTTTTCCAACAACTAAAAAAGACTTTTTACCTTAAGGTAAAAAGTCTTAGAACATCTGATATCCATTTTTACGTAATAACTTAATTGTAAACCCAGCAGCAATGGCCCCTGCTAACCCACTTACCAATATTAGAATATCTGCGGTGGCTAAAGAACCGAACTTTTGCCCTAGTTCCTGAAAGGCCACTTTACTATTTGTAAAATATTCAACAAAACGGACTTTATCTACAATTAAAATTGCCACTACAGGGTACACTATAGCCATTACCCATGACATTCTTAGCAGCATATTAAGGATAAATCCAATTCCAAAAAATAAGACAAAAAATAGCACAATCGATATGATTAACACCACAATGCTCATTTGCATCCGAGATTCCTCCCTTTATACATCAACTTTTAGTGTACTGAATGTCTAAAAGGGAGTCAATTAAAAACAAAAAAAATAGCTCTTCGAAGTGATCCGAAGAAGCAATGTAGAGCATTTTACAATCATTCTGATTTATCTTTAGTCTTTTTTCGTCCCTGAACCCCCGCAGCAGGAACAAGTTTCCGATCCTCCTAGTAATAGTTGAAAATATCCATTACCTGAACAATAATCACACTTTTTTGTATCCACGCTCTTCACTGTCATCTTGATCATCCCCTTAAATTATTAACTTAATTTTCTGATAATATATCAAGGAACGAGCAAAAAGAAAAGACCGGAAATTCACCAAATAAGGCAAAGAAAACGGATACATTGTAAGTTTTCTTTCATTTCCTAAGTGTTACTTAAATTTTCTAAAAATTACAAAAATAATTTATAGGCTGTATATCCAAATTGATTTCCAGGGTTTAAATCATCTACACCGGGCTTACTAGTTAATTCCATTTGTTCAATTAAATAATGTAAAAGAATGGACGCATCCTTTTCAAGAAGCAATTTATGTGGAGCTATAAATCTTGCTTCATATAGCTCATTCTCCTGATGTATGATTCTTTCCTCCTGTTTTACAGGTTCAAGCAAGAATACAAGCATATTATCACTTATTTCCCCTTTTAATACACCTGTTCTTAATCCAATTAACCCCTTAACAGTACAGCTGATTCCGGTTTCTTCTTTCACTTCCCTAATCACAGCCTCGTCAGCGGTCTCCCCCTCCTCAACAAAACCTGCAGGTAAAGACCATTGCCCCTTTAAGCCCCCGTACCTCTTCTTTACCACGAGCCAATGGCCTTCACTGGATTTCACTAATCCAGAAACGGCCAACCACACCTTCCCGCGTTTTTCACGACTGCTCATATCAACACTCCCTATGTAAACTAAACTATTTAATCTACTATACCAAAAAAAGGACAGAAGATTCTCTGTCCTTTTACCTGTTGTATTTTTAGAATACGTTAAATTTACCTTTTTTCAACACTAGGCCTGCTCCGCCAATCATATAAAGAGAACGATTGTCGATTACTTTCTTCATGAAGGATGCTTTAGCACCAGTTAATTTTTTACCAAATACTACACCAATTGCATCATCTTCGCCAAGGGAACATACTGTACCTTTATTGTCGAATGTGAAGGATTCAAGTTCAGACTTATTGCGAACTAGTGCTGCTAAGTTGCGCGCAACCACTTCACCTTGCTGCATAGCAATTTGTGCAGTTGGTGGATATGGACGATTGATTTCTTCATTGATTACAAGAGAACTGTCACCAATAATGAATACCTCATCATGTCCAGGTGCGCGTAGGTCAGATTGTACTTTTACGCGACCTCTCATTGCTTCAAAACCAGACTTTTCGATAATCGCATTACCACGTACACCTGCTGCCCAAACAACTGTTCCAGCCTTAATTTCGCGTGTTTCCTCTTCTCCTTTAGCTACAAAAATACCTTCAGGAGTCGCTTCTTTAATCGCCGTTCCAATAAGGAATTCAACGCCTTTACGCTCTAGTTGAGAAACCGCATAATTTACAAGCTCTGGGTCAAATCCTGGTAATACCGTTGGTGCAGCTTCCACACAGATAATCTTTACCTTATGGAAATCAACATCATATTCATGACATAATTCAGGAATACGGTTCGTTAACTCACCAAGGAATTCAATTCCTGTAAATCCTGCTCCGCCAACAACAATAACCAAGCGGTTGTCGTTCTTTTCTTCTTCCATATTGTACGTAGCAAATTGATATTCAATATGTTCACGTAATTGGCGGGAAGAATTCACATTGGTAATTCCAAATGCATATTCTTTTAAGCCTTTGATTCCAAACGTTTCAGGCTCGCCTCCAAGTGCGATAACAAGGTAGTCATAATCGACTTCACCTTTGTCTAAAATAACCTTTTTCTCTTCTCTGTTGATTTCAACCACCGTATCTTGAACAAAATCAACCTTACTACGATCAATGACATCTCTAATATCATAACGAACACGATCATGATGTAATGTACCAGCAGAAGCCTCGTGTAACCATGTTGTTTCATAATGGTAGTCGTTCTTATTTATTAATACGATATCTGCTTCATTTACACCGATTAACTTTTGTAAACGAACTGTTGTCATAAGTCCGCCGTAACCAGCACCGATAATAACGATTTTAGGCTTTCTCAAAGTGATCACTTCCACCTTTTATAATAATATTTTTGAATAAATTTCTCTTTTTCTTATCTTCCACTGCTTAGCCCATTTTTATTTTGCTTTGTGTAAAAATGTATGTGATATTATTCACGAATGGCTTCAAAGAAAAAGAATAAACTAGTAAGCACATAGGGAATGAATAAAATAAATAAATTAGACTGAATATTCGAACCTGTTACATCATTCACATAAATGTGCCTTTTTTGCCACAGAATGTTAACAATATATCCACATTACATCTTATGCTACTTTAACACTATTTTCAAGCTGATTTTTAAAATATTTACCTTAACAATATTATAAAATCGGCCCCATTATGACTGAAATTTTATTATTTAAAAATTACACCTACTCTGAATAATTGCTAGAAAGTTGTGAGGATTTCCTAGTTTTATGATATTATAGTGAGTGGAGTTTGTTACTACTAGTTGGGGGGATACGGAGTGCAAGAAAATCAAACAGTTTATGACATTACAATAATCGGAGGCGGCCCTGTTGGTCTATTTACTGCCTTTTATGGCGGAATGAGACAAGCATCAGTGAAAATCATTGAAAGCTTACCACAGCTTGGTGGACAACTATCGGCTCTTTATCCGGAAAAATATATTTATGACGTAGCTGGCTTCCCAAAAGTCCGTGCTCAAGAATTAATTAATAACCTAAAAGAACAAATGGCCAAGTTCGACCCTTCTATAGCTCTTGAGCAATCTGTTGAAAAATTAGAGAAATTAGAAGATGGAACGTTCAAATTAACAACTAATAAAGAAGTGCATTATTCAAAGACAGTTATTATCACTGCTGGAAATGGGGCTTTCCAACCGCGCCGTCTTGAATTAGAAAGTGCACAACAATATGAACATAAAAACCTCTATTATTTCATAGAGGATTTAAATCAGTTTGCTGGTCAAAAGGTAGTCGTATTCGGTGGCGGAGATTCTGCAGTTGACTGGGCATTAATGCTTGAACCAATTGCTGAAAAGGTAACAATTGTTCACCGTCGCGATAAGTTCCGTGCACATGAACACAGTGTGGAAAACCTTTACAATTCAAAAGTTGATGTAAAAACTCCATACGTGCCTGCTGAATTAATTGGCGATGAGAACGGAATTAAACAAGTGGTTCTTTCTACGGTAAATGGTGAAGAAAAGGAAACAATTGATGTAGATGCAGTCATCTGTAATTATGGGTTTGTTTCTTCCCTTGGACCAATTAAAGAATGGGGTCTTGAAATTGAAAAGAATTCCATCCTTGTTAATTCAAAAATGGAAACAAATACACCAGGCATTTATGCTGCTGGAGACATTTGTACCTATGATGGAAAAGTGAAATTAATTGCTTGTGGTTTTGGTGAAGCACCAACAGCTGTTAATAACGCCAAAACATACATCGATCCAAAGGCAAAAGCACAGCCATTACACAGTTCTTCTATGTTTAAGCAATGATAAAAAAAGGCGTCCAATGGGCGCCTTTTTTTTGTTCTAGCACTCTTCCGGTGTTCCTGTAGCAGTAGCTGTTCTAAAAGAAGATCCGCATCCGCATGAAGCGATGGCATTAGGATTATCAATCGTAAAGCCTCCGCCCATCATGGACTCTTTATAGTCTAATTTTGTCCCTTGGAGGATAGCTGCACTTTCTTTATCAACAAGTACTTGAATCCCATGCTGTTCGAGTTGAAGGTCATTTTCATTTACCTCATGATCAAAGCCCATCCCGTAGGATAATCCGCTGCATCCGCCCCCTTTTACGCTAACACGTAAGAGTGCACCTTCTTCCTCGTTATGCTTCATCATTTCTTTAATATGAAGTGCTGCTGCTTCAGTTAGTATAACAACTTCCTTACTCATTCAAATTCCCCACCTTTACCTGCGCTTTTAATATAGTATATACACTACAATTACAGGACTCAACTGTTAAGATTCACATACTATAATCTATTCTATTTAAGAAAAAAAGGAAGCGGCTTGCTCCCTTTAGTTAAAACATCGGATTTTCCTCTAGATATTGGTAAATATTATCAACCAATTCATCTGCTGTGTTACCAGTAACGACCTCTCCGTTCACTAGAGCATAAAGTGTGGTGGCACATTTCCCGCAATATCCGAGACATCCATATTCAATAATATCCAAGTCAGGATCTTTTTGTAATTTTTCAAGTGCCTTTTGAGCACCATTTGCCAAGTTACTTATACAAAATTCAATGATAGGCTGAATCACTAGTTTCACCTCTCCACACCTAGATATGCTACTCTATTTCAACCTCTTCGTCAATTACCATGTTCTAGGGTTTACTGTCAAGAATAGTATGAAAAATGTTGTTATTTGTACACATTTTAGTTATACTCGTATGTGGTAAAGAAAGAGATTATTATTCTAATATTTTAAAATTGCAAGCGCTAACCATTCTTTATGAAAAACCGGATAAACAAAGGGGAATTAATAATGAAAAACCTTGTCATTCTCGGTGGTGGATACGGCGGGATGAAGATTCTAAGCGAGCTTCTTCCAAATCATTTACCAGAGGACGTAACAATTACACTTGTTGACCGAGTCCCTTACCACTGCTTAAAAACGGAATATTATGCATTAGCCGCTGGAACGATTTCAGATAAAGAAATCCGTGTTACATTCCCGGAACACCCTCGTTTAGTCGTAAAATACGGCGAGGTTATCGGGATTAATACGTCTGATAAAAAGATTGAATTAAAGGATGCTGAGGCAATTAGCTACGATGATTTAGTTGTGGGTCTTGGCTGCGAGGATAAGTATCATGATGTTCCAGGTGCAGAGCAATTTACCTATAGCATACAGAGTATTGATAAATCACGTCACACTTACTCTGTTTTAAACAATCTCGGACCTGGTTCTGTTGTAGCGATTGTCGGTGCTGGTCTAAGTGGAGTAGAGTTAGCTAGCGAATTAAGTGAAAGCCGAGAAGACCTACAGATTAAATTATTTGATAGAGGGAACCATATTTTATCCTCTTTTCCTGAACGTTTAAGTAAATACGTGGAAAATTGGTTTGTTAAAAACAACGTGGAAATCATTAACAATTCAAACATCACCAAAGTAGAAGAAAAGAAGTTATACAATCACGATGTTCCTATCGATTGTGATGTCATTGTATGGACGGCTGGCATTCAAGCAAGTAAAATTGTCCGCGATATGGACGGGGAAAAAGATCGTATGGGAAGATTGGTCCTTACTCCACTTCATCATTTGCCAAGTGATGAGCACGTGTTTGTTGTCGGTGACTGTGCAAGCCTTCCACATGCTCCTAGTGCTCAATTGGCTGAGGGACAGGCAGAGCAAATTGTTGAGGTACTAAAAAGACGCTGGAAAGGTGAAGAGCCTCCTACATCGTTCCCTCCGATTAAATTAAAGGGTATCCTTGGCTCTCTCGGCAAAAAGCATGGCTTTGGATTGATGGCTGATCATGCCATTACCGGACGTGTGGCCCGTTTATTGAAATCAGGAATTCTTTGGATGTATAAATTTCATAATGGATAATGGAAAAGAAGCATTCCACTGCGGAATGCTTCTTTTTACATTGCTTGATAGCCATATTTTTCTAGTTCTGAAAATATGGTCTTTAATCGTGGGTTTCCTTCACCCACTACTTTGTCTTTGATCACGACAACAGGATAAAACATGTCCTCATCAATGACTCTTTGGGCAAAGCTACGTTTTTCATCATCACCAGTGGGTTGCTGTATATCTACATAAACCATCTTAACGGGTTGATTAGGAAACTTTCTTGCAACAGCAGCTTCAAGCCATTCGAAGGTTTCTTTTGAAGAAGGTAAATTAACACAGCTAGGACACAATTGTTCAGCACCATAAAGAACGATTTCCACTTCAATTCTACTCATGTATACTTCCTGCCTTTTTTCTTTTGGCTGTATTAAGGAATATTGTTGATTCTTATACCCTGTTGATTGGAGCGGAAGGCGCGAAGACTCCTGTGGGAGTACGGTTCAGGGGAGACCCCGCAGGCGCAAGCGCCGAGGAGGCTCGCCGAAACGCCCACGGAAAGCGAAGCGCCTGGAGCGGAAATCAACAGACAAGTTTAACAAAGCCTTTCTTTTATTGTACTTTATATTTACTATAAAAACTAAGAAAATGTATTTAAATGTGTGCTTTACTAATTTCTGAGAATGGATTTTTAGCACTAATGACATTATAATATAATTAGGAAAGGAGTCGATTAACAGTGGAAGAACAACAAATGATTGAGCAAGTTCAAGAAGTATTAGATAAGTTACGTCCATTTCTTCTTCGCGATGGCGGGGATTGTGAATTAGTAGATGTAGAGGATGGTATTGTTAAGCTCCGCTTATTAGGTGCTTGCGGAAGCTGCCCAAGTTCAACTATCACATTAAAGGCTGGGATTGAAAGAGCATTATTAGAAGAAGTTCCAGGCGTTGTTGAAGTAGAACAAGTATTTTAATAAAATGTTAAAGCGATTGCCAAGGCGGCAATCGCTTTATTTATGCTATTAAGCCTTGACTAAGGGTTTCCAATCTTTATTCACCAATGTCTTCGGTTCATTTCCCTCTATCCCAGCTTGAATATTTGACAAGCAGAGCTTCATCATTTCCATTCTTGTTTCCACACTAGAACTTCCAATATGCGGCAATGCCACAACATTAGGAAGCTGTAATAATGGATGGGTTGCCCCAATTGGTTCTTTCTCAAACACATCAAGACCCGCACCAGCAATCTCTCCTGCAACTAATGCATCAAATAGAGCCTGTTCATCAACAACTGGACCTCTTCCGGCATTAATAAAAATAGCTGACTGCTTCATTTTCTTAAACATCTCACGGGTAAACATTTTTTTCGTTTCACTCGTAAGCGGAGTTAGGCAGACAATAAAATCTGCTTTTTCCACTAATTCATCAAGGCTCACGTACACTGCTCCAAGCTCTTGTTCAACCGCAGGCTTACGTGTTCGGTTATGGTACAGTATATTCATCTCAAAACCAGTTGCCCGTTTTGCTACCGTCTCACCGATTTTCCCCATACCAACAATGCCAATTGTTTTATGATGAATGTCATGTCCAGCTAATAACAAAGGGCTCCAACTTTTCCATTTTCCGTCTTTCACAAACTCTGCCGCTTCCATTAATCTTCTTGCTGTCGCCATAAGCAGTCCAAAGGTTAAATCTGCAGTAGTATCCGTTAACACATCAGGTGTATTGCACACTGCGACTCCCTCTCTGCTGGCAACTTTTAAGTCAATATTGTCAAAACCCACAGCAAGGTTTGCGACTACCTTTAACTTCTTTCCAGCGGTTAGAACCTTTTCATCAATGAAATCTGATAGCATCGTTAGTAGTGCATCCGCTTTTTTTGCTTCGGAAAGGAGTAAATCTTTTGGAACAGGGATATCCTCCTGTTCCCACATGCTCACTTCATAGTTTTGCAGTAGTGGTTTTACAACTTCGTCTGGAAGCTTCCGTGTAATAAAAACGTATGGCTTCATGCTGCATTCACTTCCTTAATTATTCTGAATCACATTATTATATTACCATATGTTTTTTAAAACGTTGTTCCACAAGTCTGAATACTATAAATTATTTTCCAAGCCACTCCAGTTGAGGGAGGTTGAACCGGCGAATCGGTGCTCCAGCCATTTGGAAGAACCCAGCCAAAAACCGTTCGTACTCACTTGCTTGCCGTAATATTTTGCTTAAACGTTCCTCTAATACCTTCTTATCCTGTTCAGAACGAGTAATATAATAACTTTCAATACAATCATAATAGTGAAGTGGAAAAATCAATCGAGAATATAACAACCTCCAGGAAAAGGATGTTAATGGGGAAACACTTTGGTATTCGTTAAAAAACTGTTTTAAATCTACATCATAGGTTTGGATATTGCGGAAATATCTTTCCCTTGTCCATTCAGCTAAGTCTCGGCTGCGGTGATCAAAAACCCAGTCAAATGGACTTTTAATCATATAATGTCCACCCCATGTTTGCTGTGTAAAACGTTCATGGCAAACAGTCCCACCATCTGTTTCTGTAGGCTCATCATCAAGCTCCGAATCAACCAAATATTGAATCGCATTCTCCGTTAATCCTAAGTAGTAAGGAAATGAATCAATGAACATCTTTTCGAATTCATCTTCTGGTGTTTGGAAGAGCAGATTGTTCCACACTTTCTCCATCTGTTCGAGACGCTTTTCCCATAAGGACTTCCATTCCCCAATTCTGCTCGACCTTTCAATTTGAAAGGGGACCCTGCGGCCACGTTCGTGAAATTTAGCTAGCTTTCGTCCCAGTTTGATTTTTCGTTGCTCTTCCATTTGCCGATTGGCTAACACACAGTATTTATTTTGCTCCCAAGTGGTAATTAGTTGGCCTTCCTTTGTTGGCAAGAAGATAGGGACATATTGATCGCCATAATTCCTTAAATGTTCCGCAATTTTCTCAAGCTCCGTCACATCTGCTTCTTCCCTGCCAGAAGGATTAGAGACTAAATACAACCAGCCATTTCCTCTTAGCGCATCATACCTATCTAATTTCACATATTCCTCAACAGTAATCCCATATTGATTCTCAAGCAATTTTTGAAGCATTCCTCCACCTCGTCTCTAGACATCTATTTACCTCATATATATGTATGGGGATTCAAAAACTTGTTTCTTCCCCTATTTTTTAAAAAGAATAGCGGAGTTTGGTGAAGGAAATAATAAAATTTTGGTTTACTCCTTTTACATAAAATTGCATATCTTATGGAAAAAGAGTATATATATAGTGAAAATCCAAAGAAAAGGTGATCAGAGGATGGCAGACCACAAAAAAGTAGATTTCACTGAAGAAACAGCTCGCAGATGGCTAAAAGAAAGAGGCGTTGAAGTTCAGGATATGGCTGATTTAGTCTTCTTTTTGCAGGAAAAGTACCATAAAAACCTCAAAATGGAAGACTGTATAGCAAACGTGGAACGTGTTCTTTCTAAACGTGAAGTACAAAATGCCATAATCACAGGAATACAGCTTGATATGCTTGCAGAAAAAGGGATGTTAGAGGAGCCTCTTCAATCGATCATTGGATCCGACGAAAGTCTTTATGGGGTGGATGAAATCCTGGCGTTTTCTATTGTGAATGTATACGGCTCCATCGGTTTTACAAACTATGGATACATCGACAAATTAAAGCCCGGGATTTTAGCGCACTTAAATGATAAATCCACTGGTGAATGCCATACATTTTTAGATGATATCGTCGGCGCCATCGCCGCCGCTGCCTCAAGCCGACTGGCACACCGTGCCGCACGACAAGAGGAAGAAAGAGAAAAAGAGAAATAAAAAAACGGGGACAGTCCCCCGCCGCTTTAAAGCGGTGGGGGACTGTCCCCTTTATAGTTTCCATTGGTCTAGGGTATCAACAACAAATGTTGGCTGGCGGTCATAGCCGGTGAGCAATTCTTTTGTGGTGACTCCTGTATGGACTAGTAAGGTATCCATTCCTGCATTCATTCCAGCTAATATGTCTGTATCATAATAGTCTCCAACCATCAATGTTTCTTCCTTAGCGGTTCCTAAAACCTTTAACGCTTGTTCCATAATAATCGACTCAGGTTTTCCAATAAAGATTGGTTTGGTCTGGGTAGAAACGGAAATAACAGATGTTAGGGCACCATTCCCCGGTAATAGCCCTCTTTCAGTTGGGATTGCTATATCCCCATTAGTTGAGATAAATGTAGCCCCGTTTCGTACCGCTAAACAAGCAACAGCTAATTTTTCATAGGTGATTTCACGGTCTATGCCAACAACGACAAAATCAGCCTCAACACCAGCAAATGAAAAACCTTTTTCTTCAATAGCTGTCTGTAACCCCTCTTCACCAATAACATATACAGATGCATCTTTTTTTTGTTCATAAATGAAATTTGCGGTTGCTTGACTCGTTGTAAAGACCATTTTTTCTTCGGCTGGAATATCAAAACTAACCAGTTTCTCAGCCACCTGGGCAGGAGTCCTTGATGAATTATTCGTGACAAACAGATACGGGATTCCATTGTCACGGAGATTTTTCACAAAATCAGAGGCCGCTTCAATCCTCTCCGATCCTTTATACATCGTTCCATCTAAATCAATTAAATAGCCTTTATACTTTTTCATATCATCACTCCCTTAGTATTTTTCCCTAAAATAAAAAAAAGAAAAAGGTTGACTGCGTCAACCTCTAATTAGTTTTTAAATGCAGAAACAGGCCCTAGTTCATTGGCTAAATAATCCCGAACATTTGCCGCGAAAGTGACCAACTCATGAAGATAAGCTGAAAACTGATTGTTTAGTTCTATATGATTGATACTAATATAGTCCTGTACAAGTTTTTTACGATAGTGAATAAGAACTTTTAAACTTTCTCCTGTTTCAGCAGTAATGACCTTTTCATCGACTAAAATATCGATAATGTCTTCATAGCTTCCTGGATCACGCATGATAAAGCCGTCAATCATTGCATTTCCGACATCTAAAACAGACTCAATCATCATGTGATTTAACCGTTCTAAAGCTACTTTTTCCAGAGATGATGACCAATTTTTTTGCTGTGAAAAGAGGTGAATGAGTTCTTCTAAGTAAATTAATGTTGCTTCTATTTTTTCCCTGTCTACAAAATACATAGGGTCCCACTCCTTTTTCTAGGTTGCAATAGCTGATACCAACGCTGTAGGTCGTGCATAAAAATACCCTTGTGCCAAGTCCACATTGTTTCTTGTTAGTACGGATGCCTCGTTTTCATTTTCGATTCCTTCTGCTACAACTAGGGAGCCCACTTCTCTGGCTACTAGCATCAGCCCTTTTAACATGGATTCTTTAATGGAATTTTTATCTATATTTTGAATAACTGAACGATCAATTTTAATAATATCTGGCATGATGTCACTAATAATACTCAAGCTAGAATATCCAGCACCTGTATCATCCATGGCAATTTTATAGCCCATTAAGCGCAGCATTTTTATATTATAGATAAAGTTTTTCAAGCCTTCAATCGAATCATTTTCCGTTACCTCAATGGTAATCTGACGAGGGGGTATATCTTTATATTGCTGCATTAAATTTTTAAGATCTCGGGTAAATCGGATATTTCCAAGTGTAAGCGGGGTACAATTCACAAATATATCTTTCCTGCACTTGGCAGCTTTTATTTGTTCAAGCACCTTTTCAATCACGATCATTTCTAAGTCATATAGCAAGCCTGTTTGCCTTGCTACCGAAAACAACGGTAAAGGGCTTTCGAGAACCGACCCTGTTGGGCCACGGGTCAGCATCTCCCATGCGTGTACTTCTTTCGTAGCCACGTCTATGATTGGTTGTGCTAACAGATTTATATCTTTTTTGGAAATAATCCTTTTCATTAAGTAGACCATTTCATTAAATTCAGATTTCACTCGTTTTTCAGCCATAGCAATAGCCTGTCTTTGAGCTCTTCCAATTGAATCCTGAATGGATAAATGTCTTTTTTCTACAAACATATATCCAGTCTTAAACATAGGCTGGATGTAAGGATAAGCCTTATGCAGGCTATGCTCCACGCTATAAACGATTTTCTTCATAGCTAAATCAATCTCAGAGAGAGTGTGACGTGTATAATCCACTTTTATGTATAACGTTAGTCCATCACCGTAAAAATCATCAAGGGTAATCACATCTTGATTGTCTATTTCTTTCTCCACAGCAGAGCGAAAGAATTTCTTAGTATGTTTGATAAATTGATGGCTTTGGGACTGTCCTAACTGCTCTGACAATTCATTCATATCTTTTAGATGAAAGACAACAACAGCTACCTCGTGTCCTTCATGAAAAGCTGCTTTAACCCCTTCTAACACAGGATTTCTTAATATAAATTGGGGAGGATAAAAGCGCATGGTTGAAAGAGGTAAGACGATCTTTCCCCATTTCAATACACTTTTGACCTTTTCTATGTACTGACGGACCATTAAATTCATCCCTCTCAGAAGCCAACATACATGATTTACGTATATTGTAGCATAATTTGACACCATTCGTGTTTTTTTAACCATAAATTTCTAGTAAAAAATCACGGAATATTCTTTACTCCCCTCCTTTCTATTTATTTGTTACTATATAAGAGATGTCAGTTTTAATTAAAGGAGACCATTTCATGAAAGAACGCTTTTTCCTATACGATGATACAGAAAGTACGAAAACAAGATTTGTTAGCTTTGTCGGAGAAAACCAGCGATTTGATTTAGCTATTGTCCAAAGTGACCGTCATTACGGAAAGCATTTGGTACTTGATATGCAAGGCAACCGCTTTGCTATTATTGGATTGGATGATTTACAAGAAGAGGGTTATTTAGAATATGCTTTTCAGTTAAGTGAAGAAGATGCCGAGGAATTACGCGGCTTTTTGATGGAGTTAATTTAAGTTTCATAAATACACACTTCTTTTCAAATAATAGGGAGTAAAGGAGTGTGTTTATCATGGCAGATATAGATTCTGAGCAGTATCATGATTTCTCGAATGTGGAAGCTCAAAGGAACTTCTTAACGGTAGAGGATCTTCCAGAGGGACCATACGGATCTCCGCGGGGTAAAAATGATCCAGTTGAGAATAAAAGCACCCCCTGGGAACAAGAACAGCGCTACTATAGTGCATTTAATTATGAATATAAATCACTTCATGAAGATTTGCCTAGACAGATGGACGGGGCACACCCGCCACATGATGACCCTGAAACAGACAAACAGGCTCCCTATAATGAATAGAAACCAATGGCAAAGTAAAAAGAGGTTGACACAAGTCGACCTCTTTATTTTTTCACTTTTTTCAATACAAAGTATGCACAGCCAAAGTTGCAATATTCATAAAGGTACTCACTTAACGTGCTAATTTTTGTATCAAAAGTAGCTTTTTGGTTTTGGTCATCAAAGAACCCTTTCAGGCGCAGCTGTCCGTATCCCCAATCCCCTACAATATAATCATACCTAGATAAAATATCGCTATACCTTGATTTAAAAGCCTCTTCATTATACCCATCCCGATATTCCTGGAGAATTTCATAAGAGATATTGTTTATTACGATCATATTATTCACCTCAGTTATCCCAGCCATTTCCTACTATCCATTATAACCGATTCACCATCAATTACTAAGAAAAAAAACGGAACATTGGTCATTCTAATAAAAGGAGGTGTATATGATGAAAAAATTTATCATAATCGCTGGATTATGTACCATAACAGCATTAACTGGATGCTCAAAGGATATGGGAAATCGTGATGTATATGAAGAAAGCGGTAATACCATTAATGTGAATAACAAAAGACACGAACTTTACAATGAAGGTGCTAGCCGTGGCGTACGTAACGTTAGTGACAATTATGGTTTTGTTCGCCACCAAAAGAGCCCAATAATGAATGATAATACGGCAAATGACGGCTATACAGCCTTAGACCGCGAACAGCTTGCCAATATTATTAGTAAATATAGTGTAAATGTTCCTAACGTGAATGACGCAGCCACACTTGTTACTGATCAGGAAGTGTTGATTGCTTATACTACCGATTCAAAAGATCGTAATATGACGGCTGATCAGGTGAAGAAAACCGCTTTTTCAGTCGTACCAAGATACTATCACGTCTATGTAACAGATAATAAAACGCTAATGCGCGATGTAGAGAATTTAGCTAATCTGGACTCTACAAGCCGTAATGCGCGTCATGCCGTTACTGAACTGATTACGCAAATGAAAAAGTCCCCTCAGGGTATGCGTTTGAGTGATAGCGAAAATGAAAACGGCGAAACACAAGATGATATGGATATCAAAAGGATTAATATGCATAAGCGTTAAGACTAAAAGAGAGAGGTTGACAACAGTCAACCTCTCTCTTCCCACTATTTTATGCTTCCTGGGCTTCTTTTTCACCAAGTAAGTGTTTATGTTTCGCTGCTGCATTTACTTGTTCATCCGCATGATAAGATGAACGGACAAGTGGGCCTGCTTCACAGTGGCTAAATCCTTTGTTCATTGCGATTTGTTGTAATTCCTTAAATTCATCAGGGCTATAATACTTCTCAACCTTTAGATGACTTTTGGTTGGCTGTAAATACTGACCTATAGTCATAATATCTACATGATTCGCTCTTAAGTCATCCATTACTTCCAAGATTTCTTCTTTCGTTTCTCCGATACCAATCATTAAACTGGATTTAGTGGGAATGCTTGGCTGCATTTCTTTCGCACGACGGAGGAACTCGAGAGAGCGATCATATTTAGCGCGAGCTCTCACTCTTGGTGTTAAGCGTCTAACGGTTTCAATATTATGATTAAGGATATCCGGTTTCGCATCCATTAATAGCTGTAAATTTTCTTCTTTCCCGCCCATATCAGAAGGAAGTACTTCAATACTGGTAAATGGATTTTTACGACGAATGGCACGAACCGTTTCAGCAAAAACAGCGGCCCCGCCATCTTTTAAATCATCACGTGCAACTGCTGTAACTACCACATGCTTTAAGTTCATTAATTGAACGGAGTCTGCCACTCTTTCAGGCTCTTGTAAATCTAATTCAGTTGGTAAACCCGTTTTAACCGCACAGAAACGGCACGCACGCGTACATGTATCACCAAGAATCATAAAGGTTGCTGTACGTCTTACTGCCCAGCATTCGTGTATATTAGGGCAGCGAGCCTCTTCACAAACTGTATGAAGATTTTTTTCACGCATCATTTTCTTTAACCCTGTGTATGACTCATTGGTATTTAGCTTTATTTTTAGCCAGTCAGGCTTTCGTAGAATTTCTTCTTTTTTACTCATTATGACACCCCTTGAATCCCATTAATATGTATGGTGAGTGAGTTCTTCTTTGTCACTTTACCATACTAGAAAAGGAACGACAAGCAAGGAAGTTTTATTACCAATTATTAGCGATAATGAAATAACTCAATATCCATAAACTAAACATGTACATTAATTGGGAAGGAGGATTCCTGTTGCGGGCTGTTCTGATTATTGGAACTTTCCTTTTATTCTTCACCTCTTCTTTTGCTGTAAGGAATGCACATGCGGAGGAACCCGATCCATATAAGGAAAGAATGAAATTATATAAAAAAGTTGAAACGGTCACACAAATTCCGTGGTATTATTTAGCAGCCATTGATCAATACGAAAGAAGCATCCGTCAAGTCCGCAAAGACTTGCCTAAACCAGATAGTGTAATCGGAATCTACTTTCGTCCTGAGGAGTGGGCGGGTCTGACCAATCCGAACTCGGAAGAAGAATCCCCTGCTGTCATCCAGTTTTTCAATGGAATGGGTGTGGATGGAAATGGGGATGGAAAAGCAAGCCTTAAAAGCGATGAGGATGTTTTATATGCATTTGCCCATTATCTTCTTTCTTACGGTGTGGACCCTGATAATATAAAGATTGGACTTTGGAATTATTACCATCGTGATAAAACGGTCGGAATTATTGCTGGTAAGGCAAAAATTTATCGCCACTTTGGACGGCTCAATTTAGATACTCAAGTATTCCCTGTGCCCATTCGTAGCAATCATAGCTACAGAAGTACTTGGGGAGATGCACGAGGTTGGGGCGGGAGAAGAATACACGAAGGTACCGATATATTTGCAGGCTATGGCGTTCCTGTTCGAGCTACTAACTATGGCATTATTGAGATGAAGGGCTGGAATAAGTTTGGTGGCTGGAGAATTGGTATTCGTGATATTAATAATACGTATCATTACTTTGCCCATCTAAGCGGGTTTGCTAAGGATTTAAAAGTTGGGCAGATTGTAGAGCCAGGAATGGTCATCGGTGGTGTTGGAAGCTCTGGATACGGCCCTCCAGGAACCTCAGGAAAATTCCCTCCGCACTTGCACTATGGTATGTACAAAGATAATGGAATAACCGAATGGTCATTTGACCCTTATCCACATTTAGCCAAATGGAAACGGATTGAACGAATTAATATACGAAAAAAATAGAGGCTGACTTTGGTCAGCCTCTTGCTACTTTCCAGACTTTTTCGTTTCAGTTTTCTTCTTTGTTTCTGTTTTCTTTTCTGGTATTTGAATAGATGGTGTGATGCTTCCTCCGCCTCCATTATAGAATTGTGGAACCTCTCCATGGACCAACGAGCCACCTACAGGTATGCTTTGTTTTAATTTGGTAATTTTCGTTGCAAACGGAGTAATAATCTGAACTGACACTTGTATATCTACAGAAACCTCCACCCATGTATTATTGATTCCCATTTCTTTTGTTTGGATATGGACATCCGGTTCCACTTCACCAATGGCATGAAATTTGACTGGTATTTTCGGTCCAATATTCCCCAAAAGGGAAATATTTGTTGCTTGCCCTAATGGTACATACCAGACAATCCCATCATCCTTTTCCGTATTTTCCGTTTCGATTTCAACATCCGACTCTAATAAGGCGATTTCGCCCCTTCTGGCAGTTTTTAAGTTCTTTTGAATTTGTGCAGTTATTTCAGCTAATACACGATTGATTAAATCTGTATTCAACTGTGCATTTTCCCCTGATCCATTGCTTCCTGGCACAATTTTTATTACTTCATTATTGTCTCCCACATTTGTCGTCCGTTTTGTAATCGCCCTGTTGATGACAAGCGACGCAATATTCCGCGTTTCTGTTTCAGCATATCGCATTAAGGTGGGCTCGATCCCTTTATTAACCATCCATAAGCCAGTAGCAGTGGAAAAAAGAAAAAAAACAAAGGTTAGCAGCATGACATATCGGAAAGGCAGCGGTCCACGTTTAGGTAGACGCCGGCGTAATTTTCTCAAGAACAATCACCCCTTCATGCTATATGTATGCAAAGAAAAGATGAACTAGCCCATAAAAAAAGCCTGCTATTTTTTCAGCAAGCTTTTTAAACCATCTTCAACAAGGCATCTTTACCGATCATCCCTTGATGAATACCTAATTCTTCTGCTTCTAATGTGACAGATTCTAGCGGAGCATTTAGTAGCTGATCAATAGTCCTCACACCGACTGCACGACCAGCAATGATTTTACGGTCCTTTAACTTCTCGTTTAATAAGCCCACATCTAAGGCACCGCACATAATATATCCTTTATCGCTTGTCACAGCAAGCAAAGTTGTCTTTGGAAGTAATACGGAAACAGCCAGGAAGGTATGGCCGTTTATTTCAATTGGCGAAAGATCAATCAATTTCCCAACACTCCTTTCCTCACTATCACTTTATGATAAGTTTGGAAAAAGCGTGTATCCATAGTGTTTTAATTATCGATGGGAACCTGAAAGCTTCCATTTTAATATATCCCGTAAAAACTCAGGCAAGAAATACTTCTTTTCTTTTTTTGGAAGGATGTCTTTGAAAAAATGGCCAAAGGTAAACATATCAGGAAGTGCGAGGGTGTAGGTCTGATCAAGCTCCAATTCCTTCCCTGCAACAAAGATTGTTTTTCCTTTGGTGATAATTTGGTCATAGACGAAGATCCCTAGCACAGTTCCTCTGAAGCCAAGGCCCTTTATTTGTTTATGGTGCAAGGCTTCATCCTTTGTTTGTTTTAGAATAGACATTAATTCTTTCCCCGTTAATTCAATGACACACGGATTTATTGGATGTGGACAAATTGAGAGCAAATCGTACTCAGTGACTTCGCCCGATAAACTACCCAGAAGGAGCCCTGCATTCACGACGGCACAATCTGTCCCGCACCATTCTCTTAACGCTTCACAAAGCAATCGTACTAAGTTGGTTTCACGGAAGGGATCACTTTGTAAAGGCTCGGTAATGACCGTGACTTTTTCGCTTAACATACCCTGCCCCTTTTTTAAAAAGGACGCAATTTTATCTTGTTCATTTAAGACAGCCGGCAGTTGGTTAAAATCATAGAGGGTTGCTTCTTTTTGGGAGAGTTTCTTTTTCTCATCCAAATGAAGAGTTACATGACCAACGAAGTTCCCATGCTTTCCGGCTGCCCCAAGAAGTACTTGGTTGATTACCTTTCCTCTCTCCAGTACATGATGGGTGTGGGCACCTAGAATCACATCAATATCTGGAAATTCTTCCGCAATGCGTTCATCCTCATGTAAACCAAGGTGGGAAAGTAGAATGATAATGTCCACTTCTTTTTTTAAAATCTGTATCCAGTTGCTCAGTTCTTCAATTGGGTCAGTCAATCTCCAGCCAAGCAGTTCGTAGAGATGGGTAAATGGGGCGGTTAATCCTAGGACCCCAACCTTTGTCCCACTACTTGTCTTGTAAATCTCATATGGCCTTGCCCAAGAAGGATAGTCTTGATTTACATAAAGATTGGCTAATATGACGTCAAACTTAGCTTCATCATATAGCTGGTATAAATCCTCGTATGGGAGATTAATCCCTTCATTATTACCAATCGTGACAGCCGTATATTGACTCTCATTTAAAAGGGTTACATTCCCCTTGCCTCTAGTTGCCTCTGTATAGGGGTGCCAACGATCAAGAAAGTCGCCAATATCAAATAAGAAAACTTCTTCTCCTATGTTCTTGAGTTGCTCTCTCTGCTGCTTCAAGAAATGTTGAATGCGCGGCCAATGCTCGAAATGGCTGTGTAAATCATTGGTATGAAAAATATGTATCGTTTCCATTTTTCACCTTTACCCTGTTATTCCTTGATAGATTAATCGTATACCGACAATAATAAGGATTACTCTGATAATCCAGACAATCGTTTTGCTTTTTAGCTTTGTATTTAAGAATACTCCTACTTTTGCTCCCATCCAAGCACCAGGTACTAATGCCAGTGCATACAGCCAATTCACATTACCTAAAGCAATATGAGTAATGGAACTTAAGATAGCTGTTGGCAAAATCATGAACATAGATGTGGCCACAGCTACATGCGGTGGGAAAAAGAAAAGAATAATCATCGTTGGTACCATCAAAGAGCCGCCGCCTATTCCAAAAATCCCTGATAAAAATCCAACTACAAAGGAAATGAGAACGGCCATTATCGGGTTAAAACCATATTCGAAGTTTCTCCCAATGTTATCGGTAAATTGACGGACAACTCCCTTATCTTTCCGAAAAGGAAGAGGCTTTAATTTATCCTTTACTAGTAAAACAAAGGAAACAAAAATAATAAATAATCCGAAATATAGATTAAATGAATGCAAATCGAGCTTTTCAGTAATCCAGGCACCTAGAATGCTACCTGGACCACTTCCAATAAGAAAAATAAGTCCACTTTTATAATCCACGGTCTTAATTTTCATATAGGCAAGTGTGGATGAAAGACCCGTAAAAATCATTGTAAAAAGGGAGGTCCCAACCACAACCTGCGGGGTGAGGTGACTGAATTCAGGCAGTGTGGCTAAGTAAAGTAAAGCAGGAACAACGATAATTCCTCCTCCCATGCCAATGAGTGACCCTAAAGAGCTTGCAATCAACCCCACTATAACTAAAACAATCCATTCCATTACTTTCACCTTCTACTTTTCTGTGTGATGCCTTAAGTTGCTAGATTGAACTACCCCTCCTTAACACCTCGTGGGTTGTTTGAAGAAGGGGATTCCTAAGAACACCATTGTAACCACTAGTTATTGATTAGGCGATCCCCATAGTCCCTATGGTTAGAAGTCTAATGGCTTCATTCTTTATGTTTATACTTGCGTTACTATCTCGATTATGATGGGTAAGGCATTTAGGGCAATCCCATTCACGTAATCCGAGATTTTTAACCTCTTTGTTTTTGTAGCCACAACAAGAACAAAGCTGACTACTAGCGAAGTTTTTTGAAACAGTTATGACTTGTCTACCGTACCATTTCGCTTTGTATTCAATCATGCCTTTGAATTGTGACCATGATACTTCGCTGATCCCTTTGGCAAGATGGTGATTCTTCAACATGTTACTTACTGACAAGTCTTCCATACCGATGACGTCGTGGTTTTTGACAATCTCGGTGGAGATTTTATCTAAGTAATCTTTACGTGCATTCGCAATTCTTTCATGAATACGTGCTACTTTGAATTTGGCTTTGTACCAATTTGCACCGCCAACGGTTCGTCTGCTCATGATTCGTTGTGCCTTTGCTAATTTTTCTTCTAAGGTGCGGAAGAATTTAGGGTTCGAATATGTGATTCCATTAGAAAGAATGGCAAACTCTTTAAGCCCTACATCAATACCAATAGCGGAATTCGTTTTGGTAATTCCGATACCTCTGTTTCAGTCGATAGAGAAACAAAGTATTTACCAGAAGGATTTCGTCTAATAGTTGCATTTAAAATTCTTCCTTTAACTTCACGACTTTTCGCAAAACGAACGTTCCCTAGTTTTGGAAATTTAATATAGTTGTCTACGACATCTATATTTCCGTTTGTATGTTTTGTTGTATAAGATTGCACTGGATTTTTTTTCGACTTAAATCGAGGTTGTTTATTTTGTTTTTTATAGTAGTGATCATATGAATCAGCTAGACATTCTACTGATTTTTGCAAAGCAATACTATCGACTTCTTTCAAAAATGAATAGTGTTTTTTTAGTTCAGGAAGTGATTTCACTGTTTCATATTTGTTTAAGAATTTGCCTTTCCAATTATTCGCTGGGAACTGACCTTTTTGCACCATTTCTTCGACGATATACCAGTAAGCATCTTTTTCTTTTTGTTTGCCAAGAAAAAAATTGAATACAAATCTTGAACAGCCAAAGGTTTTGTTAATCAGTTCAATTTGTTTTTTGTTTGGGTAGATGCGGAACTTGTATGCCTTGTTTACTAGCATTTAATTCACCTCACCTAACAGGAACGTTTGTTCTTATTATGGCATAAGAGGAAAGTTTTGGCTATCGCTAACCGACATTCATCCCCTCCCTACTCATTGGGCTTCGCCCTTCATATTCCTTGAGGAAGGGGTATTCTGTCGGAATTAAAATAAATCCAATTGCCTTGGGGCTAGTCCTTCGTATTCTATGTCTAAAAGATTCATCATATCCTTCGCATTATCCGCTGCATCTCCGCCAGAGTTGTTATTAAACAAAAGATAGACATGTTCAGTCTCTTCCGAGAGCTTTACTATCGACTCGCGCCATTCCTCTAATTCTTTCTGGTTATATCGATACAGATAGCGTACCTCACGCCAATTTTCTGCATTCCTCTTTTGCCAGCCATGAACATTGCGGCCATGGAATCTCACCAGAACCCTTTGATGGTCTACAGCCGTTAAAACGGTGGGAATAGAACCTTCACCAGACTGTGGTTCGTCACAAATACTATGGATCCAGTTTTCCTGTTTCATAAAATCAAGCGTTTTTTGTATATAAGGGGGAGCAAACCAGGATTGGTGCCTGAACTCTAATGCACAAGGGACCTCTTCCATTTCTTGTTTACACCATCGTAAGTATTCAACATTTTCACGTTTACAACTAAACCACGGTGGGAATTGAAACAGGACCATGGCTAGTTTACTTTTTTCTATGTATGGCTGTAAGGAGTCTTTAAATGCAAGAAACATCGCTTGTTTGCTTTCAAAGGGAATTTCTCCACGCATATGCCCCGTCATACCTTGGTAGGCTTTTACGATAAACTGAAAGCTTCCTGGCGTTTCTTGCACCCACTTTTCTGCATTTCGTTTGGGCTGAATTGCATAAAATGCAGAGTCTACCTCTACAATTGGAAAATGGCCCGCATAGTGCTTTAATTTGTCCCTTGAGGAAGTTCCACTTGAATATAAGCTGTCATGGTCTCCCCAGCCTGTGACACCGATATAAATCAATTCGTTCACCCCCAGTTATTAATAATAGCATACAAAAACCCGCCAGCTATAGCCAGCGGGCGGGTTTCTTTAGTAAAAATATTAACCGATGGAACCTTCCATCTCAAACTTAATCAGACGGTTCATTTCAACGGCATATTCCATTGGTAATTCCTTTGTAAATGGCTCGATGAAGCCCATAACGATCATTTCAGTAGCTTCTTGTTCAGAAATACCACGGCTCATCAAGTAGAAAAGCTGCTCTTCTGATACTTTAGAAACCTTGGCTTCGTGCTCAAGTGAAATGTTATCGTTTAATATCTCATTGTAAGGAATGGTATCTGATGTCGACTTGTTATCCATAATTAATGTATCACATTCGATATTAGAACGGGCACCATCTGCCTTACGTCCGAAGTGCACCTGACCACGGTAGGTTACTTTACCGCCGTGCTTAGAAATGGACTTGGAAACGATTGTTGAAGATGTGTTTGGTGCTAAATGAATCATTTTTGCTCCAGCATCCTGATGCTGACCTTTACCTGCAATCGCAATAGATAAAGTCAAACCACGAGCACCTTCACCTTTTAAAATAACGGCTGGGTATTTCATTGTTAACTTAGAACCGATATTTCCGTCAATCCATTCCATTGTTGCGTTTGCTTCACAAACTGCACGCTTGGTAACTAGGTTGAACACGTTGTTAGCCCAGTTTTGAATGGTTGTGTAACGGCAATAAGCATCTTTTTTAATAACAATCTCAACCACTGCACTGTGCAGGGAGTTAGTTGTATAGACTGGTGCAGTACAACCCTCAACGTAATGCACGTGTGCACCTTCATCTACGATGATTAAGGTACGTTCAAACTGACCCATGTTTTCAGAGTTAATGCGGAAGTAAGCCTGTAAAGGAGTATCCACTTTCACACCTGGTGGTACATAGATAAATGAGCCCCCTGACCATACGGCAGAGTTAAGTGCAGCAAACTTGTTATCTGTTGGCGGAATTGTTTTTCCAAAGTGTTCCCGGAAAATATCTTCATTTTCTCTTAAAGCGGAATCGGTATCTTTAAAGACGATTCCTAATTCTTCTAGTTCTACCTTCATGTTGTGATAAACAACTTCAGATTCATACTGTGCAGATACCCCAGCAAGGTACTTTTGCTCTGCTTCAGGAATTCCTAGTTTATCAAAAGTAGCCTTGATTTCTTCAGGTACTTCATCCCATGACTTCTCAGATTTCTCCGATGGTTTTACATAATACGTAATTTCATCAAAGTTTAAAGAAGCCATATCGCCGCCCCATTGTGGCATTGGCATTTTGTAAAAATGCTCAAGCGATTTCAAACGGAAGTCTAACATCCATTGGGGTTCGTTCTTCAACTTAGAAATTTCTTTTACTATATCATCTGTTAAACCGCGTTTTGATCGGAATATGGAAACGTCTTTATCGGCAAAACCATATTTATAATCACCGATTTCTGGCATTTTTTTCGCCATCGTCTTATTCCTCCATTTCTTAAACGAATAAGGCCTAAAAATGCCCTATTTCATCCTATTCTTTTTCATCTTCTTTCAATCCTTTTTCCATTGCCTTCCACGCTAACGTGGCACATTTAATGCGGGCTGGAAACTTGGCAACCCCTTGGAGGGCCTCAATATCACCTAAATCAAGGTCTTCATCATACTCTTTCCCTTGCATCATATCAGAGAAGATTTGTGACATTTTTAAAGCCTCATCGATCTTTTTCCCTTTAATTGCTTGAGTCATCATCGAAGCCGATGACATGGAAATCGAACAGCCTTCCCCTTCTTGCTTTGCATCAACCACAATTCCATTTTCCACCTTAAGGCTCAATTGAATGCGGTCTCCACATGTAGGGTTATTCATGTTAATCGTATGGCTTCCATCCTCCAACACACCACGGTTTCGAGGATTTTTATAATGATCCATAATGACTTGACGGTAAAGTGAATCTAAATTATTAGAAGACATCGCTGAAATACTCCTTTGTTTTGACAAGCCCTTCAACGAGTTTATCAATATCCTCTTCAGTATTATATAAATAGAAGCTAGCACGAGCAGTTGCTGAAGCCTTAAGCCACCTCATCAACGGCTGTGCACAATGATGTCCCGCACGGACAGCAATACCTTCTGCATCTAATACGGTTGCTACATCGTGTGGATGTACGTCTGTTAAATTAAATGTTATGAGACCTGCGCGTTTCGCCGCATCAAGCGGGCCATAAATCGTCATACCTTCAACTGCAGACATTTTATCTAACGCATAAGCAGCAAGCTTATGTTCGTGCTCAGCAATATTCTCTAAGCCTATTTCAGTTAAAAAGTCGATGGCAGCTCCTAGACCAATCGCACCTGCAATTATAGGTGTTCCGCCTTCGAATTTCCACGGAAGCTCTTTCCACGTTGATTCCTGCAATTGCACGAAATCAATCATTTCACCGCCAAATTCAATCGGCTCCATGTTTTCTAGTAAATGTTTCTTTCCATAAAGAACGCCGATACCAGTAGGAGCGCACATTTTGTGTCCAGAGAATGCAAGGAAATCGCAATCCAAATCCTGAACATCAATTTTCATATGCGGAGCACTCTGCGCACCATCTACTACCATAATTGCCCCATTTTCATGGGCGATTTGTGCAATTTCTTTCACCGGATTAATAACGCCAAGTACATTTGATACTTGCATCACAGAAACAACCTTTGTGTTCGCTGTAATGGTTGCACGTACATCATCAAGTGAGATGGTTCCATCCTCTTGGAGAGGAATGTATTTTAACTGGGCACCTGTCCGTCTGGCCACTTGCTGCCATGGGATAATATTGCTGTGGTGCTCCATATAAGTTATAACGATTTCATCGCCTTCTTTAAGATTAGCGGCAGCATAGCTTGCTGCCACAGTATTAATAGAAGTCGTTGTTCCTCTTGTAAAAATAACTTCCTGAATCGATTTAGCATTGATAAATTTGCGAACCTTTTCTCTTGCCCCTTCGTACGCATCAGTAGCTCTTGTTCCTAAAGTATGCACACCACGATGGACATTGGAATTGATTTCACGGTAATATTTATCAACTGCCTCGATCACTTGAAGCGGCTTTTGTGATGTAGCAGAACTATCTAAATACACCAACGGATTGCCGTTCACTTCTTGGTCTAGGATCGGAAACTGTTTGCGAATATCCTGGATATTCATTAGCGTACTTTCCTTTCGATCACTTCAGTCAGTTGTTTCTTTACTCCTTCTATCGGAAGCTGGTTAACAACCGGTGCAAGGAAGCCATGAATGATTAAGCGCTCTGCTTCTTGCTTTGGAATTCCGCGGCTCATTAAGTAGTAAAGTTGCACTTTATCCACTCGGCCGACAGATGCAGCGTGACCTGCTGTTACATCATCTTCATCTATTAAAAGAATTGGGTTAGCATCTCCGCGCGCTTTTTCGCTAAGCATTAATACGCGTGATTCTTGCTCGGCATTTGATTTAGAAGCGCCATGCTCGATTTTTCCAATCCCATTAAAGATGGAAGTTGCACTATCCTTCATAACACCATGCTTTAGGATGTACCCTTCGCTATTTTTCCCAAAGTGAACAACCTTTGTCGTAAAGTTTTGTGTTTGCTCTCCACGTCCAACGACAACTGTTTTTGTATCACCATAGGAACCATCACCAATTAGGTTGGTTGTGTTCTCAGAAATAGTGTTTCCTTCGTTCATTAACCCTAACGCCCACTCAATACGTGCATCTCTTCCAGCAACACCGCGACGGTTCACATAGGTAGTTGTTCCTTTTGCAAGGTAATCTACTGCACCATATACAACCTTCGCATTGTTATTTGCGATAACCTCTGAAAGAATGTTTACCACAGAATTAGAATCTTCAATCGTTGAAATATAGTTTTCAACATATGTGACAGAGCTGTTATCTTCTGCTACCACGATAACATGGTTAAAAAGATTAGCTTCCGCGTGGTCGTGAACGTAAACCGCTTGAATAGGTTGAGAGATGACTACGTTCTTTGGAACATATAAGAAGACTCCACCGTTCACAAGTGCCGTATGAAGGGCAGTGAGACGGTGTTCGTCAGCATTAATTGCTTGTGTCATATAATACTTTTTCAAAAGCTCGCCATGCTCTCTAGCTGCTGTGAAAATGTCTGTAAAGATAACACCCTTACTTTTTAGATCTTCTGATAAAGATAAAAAAGCAGGAGTTTGATTACGTTGTATATATAGATTCTTATCATCTGCTTCCAAATCAACTAAAGCTTTTACTTCCTCCGGTAATTCATCAAGAGAAGAATAAGCAGCACTTTTAACAGTATGTTGATTGAACTGAGTGAAATTCCATTTATCTATTTTTGTTTTATCAGGTCTTGGCATTGGCAGTTGTTCAAAACTCTCTAATGCTTTGAGACGGAACTCTTCAAACCAAGCAGGCTCGTTCATTTCTTTCGAAAAGGAGCTTACAAAACCCTTATCAAATGGTAATTTTGTTTCTGTTGTCATTGTAATCCTCCTAACACTATCTTACGCTTCTTGCCCAACTGTTTCATCTTCAATTCCAAGCTCTTGCTTGATCCAGTCATATCCTTCTGCTTCTAAGCGTTGTGCTAACTCTGGCCCGCCTGATTTCACAATACGACCCTGCATCATAACGTGCACATAGTCAGGAGTGATATAGTCTAAAAGACGTTGATAGTGAGTAATAACTAGGCATCCGAATTCTTCGCCTCGCATTTCATTGATTCCTTTTGACACAACTTTTAATGCGTCAATATCTAGCCCTGAGTCAATTTCATCCAGGATCGCAATTTTTGGTTCTAACATCATTAATTGTAAGATTTCATTACGCTTTTTCTCTCCACCAGAGAAACCTTCATTTAAGTAGCGTTGCGCCATATCAAGGTCCATTTCAAGGAATTCCATTTGCTTATCCATCTTACGGATGAATTTCATTAATGAAATTTCATTACCTTCACCTAGGCGACTATTTAATGCTGAACGTAAAAAATCGGCATTGGTTACGCCGTTGATTTCACTTGGATATTGCATTGCTAGGAATAGACCTGCACGAGCGCGCTCATCTACTTCCATTTCAAGGACATTTTGTCCATCTAAAGTAATGTTACCACTAGTTACTTCATATTTAGGGTGACCCATGATTGCAGATGATAAAGTGGATTTACCAGTTCCGTTAGGTCCCATAATTGCGTGGATTTCTCCACCTTTCACTTCAAGGTTAACACCTTTTAAAATTTCTTTCCCATCAATTCCTACATGTAAATCTTTAATCGTTAAAGTTGATCCAGCCATATCTATACCTCCGAAAAGAAAGTGTTGTATCTTGCAGACCGTGTTAGGTCTATAACTCTATTCTCATTTTATTCTCATTACAATCTTATAACAAATGAAATGTATTAGCAACTCTAAAACAGTAAAAACAGTACCCCTATTTTCATTAAGTAATTGCTAATTGAGAATAAGAAGTGCTTTTTAAAGAATTTTCTGATAAAAAAATTCTTGAACCCATATATGTAAAAATACACTCGGTTAAAATCATACCTTATTTTTTCAACTTTTGCCAAGTGAATTTGGGTGTATATCTCTTCTATTTTTACCCAATTCTAACGTTTCATGTATGACTTCAGAAATAGCAAAAGCCAGTGAATAGCTCACTGACTTTTACTATTTTCTTCTTATTTATATGGTAATCGTTTTTTATTCAGAAACAGGTACAACTGCACCTTTGTATTTTTCAAGGATGAAGTCTTGGATTTCTTTTGAATGAAGGACTTCTACAAGAGCTTTGATTGCGTCTTTATTTTCGTCACCTTTACGAACGGCAATGACGTTTACATATGGTGATTCTTTGTCTTCAATTGCAATAGAATCCTTCACTGGGTTTAATCCTGCATCAATTGCGTAGTTAGAGTTGATCAATACTGCATCACCTTCACCATTATTGAAGATCTGTGGTAAAAGCTTCGCTTCATAGTTTGCATCAAATTTTAGGTTCTTTGGATTTTCTACAACGTCTTTTAATTCTGCTTTTGTTTTATCAATGCCTTCTTTTAACTTGATTAAGCCTTGTGCTTCTAGTAATGAAAGTAGGCGGCCATGGTCAGCTACAGAGTTACTCATGATTAAGTGAGCACCCTTTGGAAGGTCACTTAACTTTTTATATTTTTTAGAATAGACACCGATTGGCTCGATGTGAATACCGCCAGCGTTAACAAATCCGTAGTTAAATTCTTTGTTTTGTGATTCTAAGTAAGGGATGTGCTGGAAGTAGTTTGCATCTAATTCTTTTGAAGCCAATGCTTTGTTTGGTAAAACATAGTCAGTGAAAGTTGTGATTTCAAGGTCGATTCCTTTTTCTTTTAATAACGGTTTTGCTTGTTCTAAAATTTCAGCGTGTGGCACAGTTGAAGCCCCAACTACTAATTTAGTAGTGCCACCCTTTTCTGAAGTACCCTCAGATTTTTCTTCTGATTTACCGCAAGCTGCAAGAGCTAGGGCTAATGTTAAAGCTAGTAAAACGGATAACCATTTTTTCATGTTGAACTCTCCTTTTATTTTTATCTTTTATCTAATTTTGAAGTGATGAGATCACCAATTAACTGAATGATAAACACAATAATTAAAATAATGACGGTAGCGACAAATGTGACGTCATTTTGATTTCGTTGGAAACCATAGTTGTAGGCAAGGTTTCCTAATCCACCTGCACCAATCGCTCCTGCCATTGCTGTGTAACCCACAAGAGCAATAGCTGTAACGGTAATACCGGAAATGAGCGCTGGCATGGATTCTGGTAGTAGCACCTTCCAAATGATCGTGCTTGTTGTTGCTCCCATTGACTTAGCGGCTTCAATGACTCCTTTATTAATCTCTCGAAGACCAATCTCCACCATCCTTGCATAAAAAGGGGCAGCCCCAATAATCAGTGCCGGCAAGGCCGCATCTTCTCCAATCATCGTTCCTAATAAGAAGGTGGTGAACGGGATTAATAATACAATTAAAATGATGAACGGAATGGAACGAAAAATATTAACTATTCCACTAATAATCGTATTAATCGGTTTATTCTCCCACATATTACCTTTCGTTGTTAGGAAAAGAAGTAAACCTAAGATTGTCCCCAAGATAAAGGTAACGAGAACCGAAATGGCTGTCATATAAACGGTGTCTTTCGTTGCGTCCCACATCATGAGCCAATCGACATTTTCAAAATATTTTCCACTATTATTCATTTGTTACCACCTCCAAACCAACCTGCTGGGAACGAATAAAGTCTATGGCTTTGTTTACTTCTTTTTCGTCACCATCAAGATGAATAAAGAGAGTTCCATATGAACCACTTTGTGTTTGCGAAATTTTCCCCTGCAGAATATTTACTGTAACCTCATGGTGTCTGATTAAATTTGAGATGAGCGGCTGCTCAGCTGACTCGCCAATGAAAGTCAATTGAACGACCTGACCAGAATGATACCGTGCCAGCAAATGTTCCGCTGTTTCTTTTGTTTCTTCAGGCTCTGTCACCTGTTGAACAAATCGCTTCGTGATTTGCTGCTGCGGATTACGGAACACATCCAAAACGGAACCAAGCTCAACTACACGGCCGCTTTCCATGACGGCAACCCGATGGCAAATTTTTCGAATAACATGCATTTCATGTGTAATCAACACAATGGTCAGACCTAGTCGCTTATTGATATCGACTAATAAATCCAAAATGGAATCGGTTGTCTGAGGGTCCAGTGCTGAAGTTGCTTCATCACAAAGTAAAACCTTTGGATTATTAGCAAGGGCTCTCGCAATCCCTACCCGCTGCTTTTGTCCCCCACTCAATTGAGAGGGATAGGCGTTTTCACGTCCCTCAAGGCCGACGAGTTTGATGAGCTCATTGACTCTTTTCTGTCTTTCCGGTCCCTTTATACCTGCAATTTCCAGTGGAAAAGCAATATTTTCACTTACTGTTCTTGACCAAAGTAAGTTGAAATGTTGAAAGATCATACTGATTTCTTGACGTGCTTTACGAAGCTCACTGCCCTTAATCTTTGAAATGACACGACCAGCCACTGTGACTGATCCATCGGTTGGTAGCTCCAACCCATTAAGCATTCGAATTAACGTACTTTTTCCGGCACCACTATATCCGATGACTCCGAAAATTTCCCCCTCTTGAATTTCTAAATTCACGTCATCGACCGCTTTTAGCTGGCCTTGTTTGGAAGGAAAAATCTTACGGACGTTTTTTATTGAAATCATTTGAATCACCCGCTTCTATCCTATTTACCTAAAATTCAGAAAGTATCTACTATAACCTGACATTTACTTATAGAATTTGACTGTACCCCTGAAAAGATTCTATTTTAGAAAAATAAAATGCCTTTCTGCACGGGCAGAAAGGCATTAGTAAAATAGACCTTTCTCCCATCTCCCAAAGCAAACGCTTTGTGTGAATTGGCACCATTTCAATGTAACATTGACGGTTGCCGGGCTTCATCGGGCACATCCCTCCACCTCTCTTGATAAGAGCTTACAGCATTCTATATTCAATTAACACGTTAGTCAGTTTAAGTAGTTATTTTAGTACGAAAGCTATCGTATCATGGATAAAAAAGGGTGTCAATAAAAAAATCTATTAATTCTTACTTATTGGATGAGGTAAATTTTAGGCATTTGCTTTGACAGATGCCAATCCCGTTGCTGTCTCAATCGCAGATTCGAGATCATCAATTAAGTCTTCAACATTTTCAATCCCAATAGAGAGACGGATTAAATCTTCTGATACACCTGCTGCCTTCAACCCCTCTGCATCTAATTGTTGATGGGTAGTACTAGCTGGGTGAATGATTAGACTTTTTGAATCGCCAACATTGGCCACATGTGCCCATAAGGATAGAGAATCAATGAGCTTCGCTCCTGCTTCCTTCCCACCTTTAATTCCAAAAACAACCATGGACCCTGCACCTTTAGGTAAATATTTTTTCGCTAATTCATAGTCCGGATGTGATGGATGCCCCGGATAGGATACCCATTCTACTGCTGGGTGGTTTAATAAATAGTCCACAATCGTTTTCGTATTGGCTACATGCTCTTTCATCCGAACATGCAGGGTTTCAAGGCCTAGTGTAAATTGGAATGAATTTTGCGGGCTCAGTGCCGGACCGAGATCACGCAATAACTGTACACGTGCCTTTACAATATACGCTACAGCGCCCAATGCTTCTGCATAGACAAGATCATGGTAGCTTGCATCCGGAGTCGTAAAGCCAGGGAATCTAGAAGAGTTCCAGTCAAACTTCCCACCATCAACAATTATGCCGCCCGTTGATGTCCCATTACCTAATAACCACTTTGTTGCCGAGTGAACAACAATGTCTGCCCCGTACTCAATTGGTCTGCATAAGTATGGTGTCGCAAAGGTATTGTCGATAATTAATGGGACACCTGCCTCGTGTGCAATATCAGCCACTTTTTCAATGTCTAACACACGTAAGCTTGGGTTCCCGATTGTTTCTGCAAAGACAGCCTTTGTTTTTGGAGTAATCGCTGCTCTGAAGTTCTCCGGATTTTCCGAGTCGACAAATTTAACGTTAATTCCGTACTTTGGAAGGGTCACTGCGAATAAATTATAGGTTCCACCATAGAGGTTGGAAGCAGCAACAATCTCATCTCCTGCCTCAGCCACATTCAGAATGGCGAGGGTAATTGCTGCCATACCACTAGCAACGGCCAGGGCTCCGACACCGCCTTCTAGCAGGGCTACTCTCTCTTCAAATACGGTTGTAGTAGGATTATGAATACGGGTGTATATGTACCCTGGTTCTGCTAAACTAAATAGGTTTGCTGCATGTTCAGTGTTTTTGAATTGATAGGCATTGTTTTGATAGATGGGAACGGCACGCGCTCCTGTTACTGGATCTGGAGCCAATCCTCCATGAACACTCAAGGTTTCAAAACGATATTTCTTTTGATTTTCTCCCATTTTCCTAGCTCCTCCCTTAACAACATAAACAAAAACCCCCGCTTCATAAGAAGAGGGGGCTCTCTTCTTATCTTTCAGAGCTTTTTATGCTCTGCTGGATTTAGCACCGTGTATAAACCGGTTGCCGGGCTTCAAAGGGCCAGTCCCTCCGCCACTCTAGATAAGAATGTTTATGTGGTTGTTTTAATTAATAGAATATTTAAACAATATATTACATGATGTCCCTTTAGAAGTCAATGTATTTTAAATGATGTTTGCAAAATCTTCCTGTGCTTTTGTTAGGTAAAAAAGGGACTCCAGTAATAGGCTAATTCTTAACGGTGCATCTACTTTTATTTCTTCTTTTTGTTCTAGTACTCGCAGCCTTGCCGCTCCTTCAACTAGTTGTTTCATTGACAAATCGCTACCTCTAATTTCATAGGCCACTTGATGCTCAGATGGATTTTGGAGAATAAACACTGCCCCATTTTTTATCACTAACTGGACCAGTTGCTGGTCGCAACGAAGGTTTACATGGACTTCTGCCTGACGAATTAAAGGATACACATGCTCCTGTTGTTGCATTTTCACAAGAAATTTTTGGATTTCCTCTATCATTTTTACCACTCCGGTCTATACTCTTATATCTAAACTATTCAGCAATAGGAGCGGAATTCCTTTTATAATCGCTCGACAATATTTGGGCTAATGGTCATAATTTTCCTGAGAAATATGTCGGATACTTAGGGTTTATGAAATGTCGGTAATTGGTCACACATTTGGAGTGGCTTTTTAATTAAACTGAAAATGGTAGGATGTGGTTTTCTATTTTGAAAGGATGTGGATTATGGCTTATAAAGAGCGGTGTGAATCGATGGAATTAATAATTCTTAAATTACTTTCCCAACGAATGACTCTAGAAGATAAATACAAACAATCATATCACAACCTCGAAAAGGGATATGAGGGTGAAGTTGTGTTTGATTTATTGACAGAAAAGTTGAGCTGTAAAAGTTTTATACTAAACGATTTATTGCTGGAGACCAGTGGTGCGAAATTCCAAATAGATTCTTTAATAGTTACTCAAGACCCAATTTATCTTTTCGAAGTAAAGAATTATGAAGGTGATTATTATTATGAATCAGGTAGGTTCTATACCATTTACAAGAAAGAAATTACAAACGCTTTACTACAAATTGAAAGAAGTGAATCCTTACTCCGGCAGCTTCTCCAAAATCTTGGGTATCGAATCCCCATTAAAGCGTATGTAGTTTTTATTAACCCCGAGTTTTATTTATATCAGGCTCCCCTAGACAAACCTATTATTTATCCAAATCAGCTTAATCAATTTATGAAAAAATTGAACAATCATCCTTCGACATTAAAAGACCACCACAAAAGGTTAGCTGACCAATTAGTTTCTATGCACCAAACTGATTTTAAAAAGGACAAGATTCCCCCTTATGATTTGCATTCTGTTAAGAAAGGAATAAATTGTTGTTTATGCCATTCCTTTAACGTTACTGTTTTAGGCAAAAAATTAGTTTGTGATGTTTGCGGTTATACAGAAGGTCTTGACAGCTCTATATTGAGGGGAGTAAATGAATTTAGTTTACTATTTCCAAATGAAAAAATAACAACCAATGTGATTCATGATTGGTTTCAAGTGTTGGATTCAAAGAAGACTTTTTTAAGGGTTTTGAAGAAGAATTGTGATGCTGTTGGAAAGAAAGAATTTATTTTTATTAAATAGAATTAGTTTTTCCACAGAACTAATAATAGCAAAGGGTATGCTGATATTACGGGGGTTATGATCTTTCCTCTTTTTCGGGGACATCGGGATTTGTGAACCTTTCACAATTCCCATACTCGCTCTTTTTAGAGGCTACAGGATTTGTGAGCCCTTCACAATTCCCATACTCGCTCTTTTTAGGAGTCTACGGGATTTGTGAGCCCTTCACAATTCCCATACTCGCTCTTTTTAGGAGTCTACGGGATTTGTGAGCCCTTCACAATTCCCATACTTGGTCTTTTTAAAGGCTACGGGATTTGTGACCCTTTCACAATCCCGATACTTGCTCATTTGGGTTCTATGAGGCTGTAGAGTCCCAATGTATTTGCTCACATTCCCCATATCGGAAGTAAAAAGCAGACACCCCGAGGTATCTGCTCCACTAAATATAACTCTTAATTTTATCCAACAAAAACGGAACAGAATGAAATGCATACAGCATTTCTACTACCTTTCCGTCTCTCACGATTAACAGACAGGGTACACTTTCAATCGCTAAATCCTTCGCCAATTGTGGATAAAAATTTAAGTTCATTTTTCCCATTGGCCTATCTACCAACTCTTCGACCACCTGCAGCATCTTGGAAGCGAGCTGGCACGTACCACAAAGTGGTGTATAAAAATAGATTAGTCCTGTTGACTTATTTTCAAGGAAATCAACAAAATCATTTTGGTTCCATTCGTTCATTTTTCGTTATCCCATTTCTAAAAACTCAGTATGCACATCGATGTTCGCCCCTAAAAGCACAGTCGCCAAATGCTGTACTGGTGCCGTTGCGACCTCGCGATACATCCGATCAATATATATATGCTCAGCATGTGGAAATTCCCGCTTAAATTGCTTACGAAGCTTTTCACCTGCTTTATCTGCATCAACAAGAATATAGACATCCTTATCCTCAAGAAACTCGATTAATTCATCGAGTCTCGAAACACTGATGGTTCCATTCGTACAAATGATTTCAACCGGTTCCTTTACAATACTTTTTACCTTATTTTTATCTGACTTTCCTTCGACAATAAGAACTTTGTCAACATACGAATCATTCATATCCATCACCTGTAATAGAAGTTGTTTATGTTAACATATTCTAAAATTTTGATTACGTGTGTCTTCTTCTTAGTATGTTAACTATATCATTATTGTCATCTTAAAAATAGGTATTTGCTCATACTCACGACGGCTACAACGTAGGAGTTAACACCATCCACCTTCATCACAATCGGTATATTTCGCATCAGGTTGATCGGTAACCGTAACATGCTGGTATATCTTTTGTTGGTCAGCCTCAAAGTGATGCTCTAGGTCATACTGCATATTTTCAGGTAGTTTAATTTTTCCGATAGAGGATGATTCTAAGAACAGTTCAATCTCACCATTTTTAATTTTCCCTACTACACGATCAGTAACGTCTACCTTTTGTTGTTTCAATGACATATGTCCACCCTCTTTAATATATTTACGTTTAGTTTCCCCACTTTAGTAGAAGAAATCGTGGAAATTATTATAAAAAAGAGGAACCCCTATATTATTAACAGAAAAAGCACCCTAAAAGGTGCTTTTCTAATGATGATGATTAGTCTTCTTTAACCATTTCTTCGTACTGTTCAGCAGTCATTAGCTTATCTACTTCGCTGCTGTCAGAAAGTTCGATGACAATCATCCATGCTTTTTCATATGGAGATTCATTTACAAATTCAGGACTGTCATTTAAGTCTTCGTTTACTTCTACCACTTTTCCGCTTACAGGAGCATATAGCTCAGAAACTGTTTTAACAGATTCAACGCTTCCGAATGGCTCGTCAGCTGATACTTCAGTACCAACTTCAGGTAGTTCTACGAATACGATATCTCCTAATTCATGCTGTGCAAAGTCAGTGATACCAACGCGCACCTTTTCCCCTTCAACTTTTACCCATTCATGTTCTTCTGAATAACGTAACTCTTTTGGTGTACTCATTCGCTTAAATCCCTCCATTGTTTTTTCTAAAATCTATCATCGAATAAAATCGATTACCATGAGTCAGGAAAGGAAGAGCAGGCTTATTGCCACATTTTTTCATACTCTTCTTCTTTAAAGCCTACGGTGACTCGTTCGCCATCCGTTAAAATCGGCCGTTTGATTAACATCCCATCGGAAGCAAGTAGGTCTAGCAGCTCTTCGTCCGTTGCTGACTTCATCTTATCCTTTATACCTAATTCACGATACTTCATACCGCTCGTATTAAAGAATTTTTTAAGTTCTAGTCCGCTTTTTTGATAAAGATCCTGCAGTTTCTCACGACTTGGGGGATGTTCCACAATATGTACTTCTTCATAGGAAAGTTGATGGGCATCCAGCCATTTCTTAGCGTTTCGACATGTGCCGCATTTTGGATACCAGTAAAAAGTCATCGACATAAGTTTCACCGCCTTTTCCCACTTCATTCAATGACATAATCACGTCATTTGAATATTATCATAACGTTTTTCAAAATCCTAATGCAAAAAATATGTTCCAAATAAAAATTCGACTAATTTCGTAAATACTCCTTCTTTATCTAAATATAATTTTAAAAAATAAATAGCCCCCTTGAGAAAAAGGGAGCCCTGATTTCATTTTAAACGATATAGCGTTCTGCTTCGATAAGCGCGTCTGCTGCTTCACGCTTTTTCGCAATCACGTTAATTGGCGTGTGGCGAGTAAACTTGCGAAGAGATGATAACATCATGCGAAGAGTATCACCGTGTTCAACGGCCACCAATGTTTCTTTCGCATCTGCTTCGATTTTATTAAATGCTTCTTGGCAGAAAATTTGTGTGTAAAGAAGCTTTTGTTTGCTCTTCTCCACTCCATCTTTAGCGATTGCTTTTTCTGTACGTAATACGACAGATTCCATAGCATACGCATTAGAAACAATATCAGCAATGTTTACGAATATTTCTTGTTCTTTTTCAATCGCCTTGCCGTATTTTTGTGCGGCTAAACCAGCTGCAAGCAAACCAATTTTCTTCGCATTTTTCACCAAATATTTTTCTTGTGCTAACGGCTCATCACCTGGCTCCTCAGGCATAAGCATCATAAGTTCTTCTTGAAGTGCCATTGCTTTTTGGAATAATGGAAGCTCACCCTTCATAGCTTTACGCAGATACGTGCCTAATACTAACAAACGGTTGATTTCGTTTGTACCTTCGAAAATGCGGTTAATACGAGAATCACGGTATGCTCTCTCGATTGGGTACTCTTGCATGAAACCATATCCGCCATGAATTTGAACGCCTTCATCAACGACATAATCTAACACTTCACTGTTAAAAAATTTGTTTAATGAACACTCAATCGCATACTCTGCAATTGAATTGGCCACCTTTTTAATGTCTTTCGCTTCCTCATCGGTCAGCTTACCTTGGTTATCCTCATATAATCCGATTGTACGGTAAACAGCACTTTCTGCTGCATAAATTTTGGATGCCATTGTACCAAATTTCTCTTTTGTTAAGTTGAACTGAGCGATTGGCGTTTTAAACTGCTTACGGCCATTTGCATACTTTACAGTCATTTCAAAGGCACTCTTCGATCCGCCTACACCGCCAACAGCTAATTTATAGCGGCCGATATTTAAGATATTAAAGGCAATGACGTGGCCCTTACCAAAATCACCTAATAGGTTTTCAACTGGTACAGGAACATCTTCTAAAATAAGAGTACGAGTGGAAGAACTCTTGATCCCCATTTTCTTCTCTTCAGCGCCAGTTGAAACGCCTGGGAAGTTTCTTTCAACGATGAATGCAGTGAAGTGTTCACCATCCACCTTTGCATACACGACGAATACATCTGCAAAGCCTGCGTTTGTAATCCATTGTTTTTCACCGTTTAAGATATAGTGTGTGCCTTCAGCATTAAGCTTCGCTGTTGTTTTAGCACCAAGGGCATCAGAACCTGATCCTGGCTCAGTTAATGCGTAGGCAGCCAGCATTTCACCTGATGCAAGGCCAGGTAAATATCTGCCCTTTTGGTCATCGTTACCGAATAATACAATTGGCAAGGACCCAATACCAACGTGGGCACCATAAGAAAGTGAGAATCCGCCAGCCCTAGACATTTTTTCAGTAATTAATGAAGAAGTAATTTTATCTAGACCTAGACCATCAAATTCTTCTGGTACGTCAGCTGCTAAAAGACCAAGCTCCCCCATTTCCTTTAGAAGCTTTACCGTACGATCAAACTCATGGTTTTCTAAGTGTTCAATTTGTGGTAGTACTTTGTTTTCCACAAAGTCTTCTGCTGTTTTAGCAATCATTTTGTGCTCATCTGAAAAATCTTCCGGTGTAAATACTTGATTATAAGAAACATCCTCAATTAAAAAGCTTCCGCCTTTAATAATCTTTTCTGTTTGATTTGCCATCTCTATTCCTCCTAGACTTTAATTAGCCAGGGGCTAAGTCCCGCTTACCCCTGGTGCGTCTTGATTACAAAAGTTCAAATACTCCGGCAGCACCCATACCGCCGCCGATACACATGGTAACTACACCGAATTGCTCGTTCCTGCGTTTTAATTCATGAATAAGTGAGAGTGTTAGTTTTGCACCCGTACATCCTAGTGGGTGTCCAAGGGCAATCGCACCACCATTTACGTTCACAATTTCTTCGTTAAGACCTAATTCTCTAATTACCTGAAGCGACTGTGAAGCAAACGCTTCATTCAATTCAAACAAGTTAATATCGGATAATTCTAATCCAGCTAGCTTCACTGCTTTTGGAATAGCTACCACTGGGCCGACACCCATAATTTCAGGTGGCACGCCTCCAACTGCAAACGATCTGAATTTTGCTAGTGGCTTCAAACCAAGTGCTTCCGCTTTTTCACGGTCCATGACCATCAATGCAGCTGCTCCGTCACTTGTTTGCGACGCATTACCTGCCGTTACCGTTCCTGTAACAGAAAAGGCAGGACGAAGTTTACCTAATGTTTCTAAGTTTGTATCTGGACGAACGCCCTCATCTTGTGAAAATTGGATTGTTTTTTCAACTAGTTTATTGTCATGTCCAACAGTACGAATGGTCACATCAACTGGTACGATTTCATCGACAAATTTTCCTTCTGCAATCGCTTTGGCTGCCCGCTGATGACTTCTTACCGCAAAAGCATCTTGGTCTTCACGGCTGATGCCATATTTCTTTGCTACTTCTTCTGCTGTATGGCCCATTCCCATGTAATATTGCGGTGCCGTTTCGGCTAGTTTAATATTCGGCCGAACCACATGTCCCATCATGGGAATCATGCTCATTGATTCGGCTCCACCTGCAATAGCTGTGTCAATTTGCCCTGTCATAATTCCTTGTGCTGCATAGGCAACCGCTTGTAGCCCCGAAGAACAGAAGCGATTGATTGTGATAGCAGGGACCGTATGTGAAAGCCCTGCAAGTGCACCGATATTACGAGCCATGTTATTCCCTTGTTCTGCTTCAGGCATAGCACAGCCAATGATTAAATCATCAATATTTCCTTCATAGTTTCCTGCACGTCTTAATGTTTCTTTTACCACCAATGCTCCCAAATCATCAGGACGAACATGGGCAAGCGTTCCTTTCTTTGCCTTACCTACCGGGGTTCTGGCTCCTGCCACGATTACCGCTTCTCTCATGCAAGTTCCCTCGCTTTCTATCGAATTAGAAAAATAAAAATCTATTATTAGTTACGTAGAGGTTTTCCTTTTACAAGCATGTGCTGCATACGTTGTTGTGATTTTGGCTCTGCAATTAGACTTAAGAATGCTTCTCTTTCTAAATCTAATAAATATTGCTCATCTACTTCCGTTCCAAATGGCACTCTGCCACCGGCGATCACATAGGCAACCTTCTTAGCAATTTTCAAATCATGCTCGGAAATATAGCCAGATAAGCGCATCGCTTCTGCACCCAGTAAAAGTGTTGCATAACCGGTTTCACCGACTACGGGAACCTTTTTACGTACTCTTGGCTTATAGCCCTGCTCATGTAAGGCAAGAACGGCTTGCTTCGCATCATACAATAGGTGATCCCCATTAAAGCTGATGCCATCAGATCCGTCTAAGAAATTCGTTTCGCGTGCTTCTTCAGCGGATGTAGAAACCTTTGCCATTGCAATCGTTTCAAACACTTTGTTAGCGACGTTTTGCAAATCAAACGGAACACCGCTTGGAAGATTTTCTAAGTGCTTAATATAAAGCTCTTTGTTTCCACCGCCGCCTGGAAGCAGGCCGACACCGACTTCAACAAGCCCCATATAGGTTTCTGATGATGCTTGAATATGTGCCGTTGGCAGACAAACCTCTGCACCGCCGCCAAGTGTCATACCAAATGGTGCTGCCACCACTGGCTTCGAGCTGTATTTCACTTTTAATAATGCGCTATGGAGGTGACGGACCACTAAATCAAGCTCATAGATATTGTCATCCTGTGCTTCCATCAGCATCATGGCGAGGTTCGCACCGACACAGAAGTTCTTTCCTTGGTTACCGATGACAAGGCCCTTATAATTCTTCTCCACCTCATCCACAGCAAAATTGATCATTTGAACGATATCAAGACCAATGGCATTATTCGGTGAATGGAACTCTAGGAGTGCCACACCGTCGCCAATGTCAATTAGGCTCGCGCCACTGTTCTTCTTAATGACACCTTTTTGGTTTTTAATCTTTTTAAGGTCAATTACCTTCGGATTAAATTCTACTAAACGATATTGACCCTTATGATAGAAGAAGGATTCACCGTTTTCCTCGATATAGAAGGAGGTAAAGCCTTTTTCAAGCATCTCCGTCACCCAATCAGGTACTTCCATTCCTTCTTCCTGCATCTTTTTAACTGATTTTTCAACACCAATTGCATCCCATGTCTCAAACGGTCCTTTATCCCAGCCAAATCCCCATTTCATGGCACGATCAATGGCTACGATATCATCAGCAATTTCACCTAATAGCTTTGCTGAGTAAAGAAGCGATTGCTTGGTCGTATTCCATAAAAATTGCCCCGCCTTATCATTGGCGTAAACAAGCGCTTTCAATTTATTCCCTGAGCCTTTTTCCTGTTTTGCCAATTCAACAGATGGAGTTGTCAGCTTTTTACGCGGTCCATATTCCAATGTGCTTGGATCAAGCTCAAGAATTTCTTTTCCTTTTTTCAAGAAAAACCCTTGTCCGGACTTGCTGCCAAGCCAGCCTTTTTCCACCATCGCCTTAAGAAAAGTAGGAATTTCAAACACTTCTTTCTCATGGCCATCCACTTTCTCATAGACGTTGTTGGCAACATGATAGAAGGTATCTAATCCAACTACATCCAATGTACGGAATGTTGCACTCTTCGCACGGCCAATCAGCGGACCTGTGATGGAATCAACTTCTCCAACACTTAAGCCGCCTTTTAACATTTCTTGAACCGTAACTAGAAGACCGTACGTACCAATGCGGTTTGCAATAAAGTTAGGCGTATCCTTTGCCACTACCACGCCTTTTCCAAGTACATCCTCACCGAAAGTTTTCATAAAGGAAAGAATTTCTGGATCCGTGTACTGAGTTGGAATAACTTCGAGTAATTTTAAATAACGAGGTGGATTAAAGAAATGTGTTCCTAAGAAATGCTTTTGGAAATCTTCTGAGCGGCCTTCAACCATCGCCTCGACAGAGATACCTGATGTATTAGAACTAATGATACTTCCAGGTTTACGGAATTGATCCACTTTTTCAAAAACCTGCTGTTTTACCTTTAAGTTTTCAACGACTACCTCGATAACCCAGTCGACATCTTTCAATTTCACTAAATCGTCTTCAAGGTTTCCTGCTTCAATGAGAGCAAGATTTTTCTTGGAGGTCAGTGGGGCCGGCTTTTGCTTTAATAGCTTTTGAATAGCGGTCGCACTGATTCGGTTGCGAACTTGTTTATTTTGTAATGTAAGTCCTTTAGCTTCTTCCTCTTTCGTTAATTCACGTGGCACGATATCCAATAATAGTGTAGGAATTCCGATATTCGCTAGATGTGCTGCAATCCCTGAGCCCATAACTCCTGATCCTAGGACAGCTGCTTTCTTAATTAATTGGTTCAACACTGTCTCCCCCTTCAAACTTTGAATGAATACTCATTCATTTTTTAGTCAAAAAAAATATTTCTGAATGAGCTTTGTTATTATTTATAATAAAATATTTCGAAAATTTGTGCAATCGATAATAGCGGAAATTTGAAATTTTTTTGAACATTTGTCTCCTCTTACATAATTTCTAAGCACTGGGCATCCTATTCTTGAGGTGATAAAGATGGCGAAAATGAAAAAGAACCCTTCCAAAGCTGGAGTTAGTGCGGCTAGTGTCAAGGGAAATGGCGGGCCAGGAAATGAAGAGGCCCACCTAGACAAAAAAAACAGCCAGAACAATCAGTTCAAAAGGTAATTAAAATCCAAAGAACAAGGAGGATTCTCTATGCAGCAACAAAATATGAACATGCAAAATCAACAAGCGACCATGCAACAGCCTCCAGGTGTAGTATCGACGAAGGATGCTCTTTATTTAACCGATATGATGTCATGGAATTTACTCTCTGCGAAGAAAGCACACTTCTTTGCCGGACAGTGCCAAGACCCTGAGATTAAAGCGGAAGCAGAAAAGGTTTGCCAAATGCATGAGCGTCACTACCAACAACTTCTAGGCCACCTAGGCATGCATTCAGGCCAGCAACAGCCACTTAACAACATGCAATAACGAAAAGCGGAATCGCCTTGGTCAGCCCCGACAGGCAAATGTTCTTTGGCAAGAAAAGTCCGCCTTTTGACTTTTATTGCCGAAGGTTATTTGACCCGAGGGGCTAGGCGCTGGAGCTAGACAAAAAAGGAGGAATCTGATGATGAACCAAAGCCAACAAAAAATTCAAAACCCTGAATCACAGGTGCCAAAAACTCCACAAATGAACGATCGTGATTTTATTAATGATATCCTGTCTACGGAAAAATATATGACTACGGCTTACACTATGGCTCTGCATGAAGCTAGCCACGAAGGCTTGTATCAGGATGTTATGCAGATTTTCACTGAAACACAACAATGTCAGCGCGACCTTTACGACCTTATGTTTAGAAAAGGCTGGTATGCAATTGAAGCTGCCGATCAACAAAAGCTTCAGCAATCGTACCAGCAGTTCCAAGGTTATACAAACCAGTTGCCACAGCATGGCGGCGGCAATACCACTATGCAATAAGAAAAGCGCAAGCGCCTTGGTCAGCCCCGACAGGCAAATGTTCTTCTGCAAAAAAGTCGTTCTTTGACTTTTATTGCAGAAGGTTATTTGACCCGAGGGGCTAGGCGCTGGAGCTGGACAATTCTCGAAGTCGAATTTTAAACATTTTTATTATTTAAGCTAAAACCCGAAGGCGCCGCCTCCGGGTTTTTTATGTACTTATTGAGCTGATTTCCGATGCTTTTCGTTCATCTGCTTAATTTCGCCAACTATCTGTTTTATTTCTTCTTTCCCATCAGGGTACAGTTCATTCCAATGCTTAGCTAAAGCAGGCATGGACTTCGCAATATGCGTATACAAGGCCCACGCCTTCACTTTTTCCTTCACCTCTTCGTTGGATTCTCCAACCAAAAGCTCACTATACTTCTCAAGCAAAGCTTCGAACTGCTGAACAAATACTTTCTCCATCATGACACCTTCCATCCTTAGTTACATGCGTACATGGGCATACTTTACAGCGTTTTCCTGCTGCAAGCTGATAAGAGAAACAGCACGTTTTTCGTAGACGAATCTCTTCATCCATTTCTTCTACAAACGTCTTTTCTGCATAATAGCGTTGCAGGGGATTTAAGTTATATTGGCCGAATAAAGAACCTTCTGCTTCTAGTAACAAATAACGGAAGTCGTCTGCTACATTACTATTCTCGTTCTCTTTTAATTCTTTTTCATAGAGCCAAAACAAGTAAACAGCAATATTTTCCCACAGAATTAACTTGGATATACCAACAGCTTTTTCTAATGCCATAATGATTGGATAAATGTTATTGGCGAAAAGGTCCCGGAGCACAATATCACGCCATAGAGTGCGATCCTCTCCATTCCAATCCTGTGTAGTCATCTCCTTCAACGAAAAAGACGGGAGCCAGGCTTTCCCCTGTTCAGGAGATTCCATTGATACATTTTCTACCGATACATTCAGCTTTTTATTCCAAACACTCATACTATAAAGGACCGTTACCGCTAAAAAAGCATATCTTTTGATAAAAATGGATGCGGCAACCTTTGTGGAAGGTGCACCAATGGTCAGAGCTAACTTTTCAAGAAAGTCTTTAAGGAATGACTCGTCAAGCAGAGAGGCAATAGGAAAAGAATTCGTACTTTTACTGCCCAACCTGTATTTCTCCAATACAAGAAGTTCATTTTCTGTCAGCTCTTTATCCATTCATCGCCACCGCCTTATCGATAATACATCTTCCCCTGCCATAAGGAATGCATAATGGTGTTCCGAATAATGGATCCATCGTGACCTCACAGTCCATACCAAACACATTTTTCACAAGGCCACAATTGATGACATGCTCAGGCTTGCCCTGGGCATACACCTTTTTATCCTTAATAGCTACCACGTTATGAGCATAACGGCAGGCAAGGTTAAGGTCATGAAGGACCATCACAACGGTCCGCTTTTTCTTTTCATTTAATTCAAACAGTAAATCGAGAATTTCGATTTGATGTGTCATATCCAAGTAAGTGGTTGGTTCGTCTAAAAGAATGACATCTGTATCCTGAGCTAAGGTCATGGCAATCCAGGCACGCTGTCTTTGTCCGCCTGAAAGTGAGTCTACTGTTCTTTCTTTTAACTCCTCTAAACGGGTTGCCTTTAAGGCTTCATTGACCTTTTTTTCATCTTCCTCCGACCATTGTTTTAACCAAGTTTGATGAGGGTAGCGCCCCTGTTTAACGAGTTGAAGTACGGTTAGCCCTTCTGGTGCGGAAGGAGACTGAGGTAAAATGGCCATCCTTTTGGCGATTTCCTTAGTTGAAATCTTTGCGATGGCTTTTCCTTCGAGCAACACACCGCCAGAAGTTGGCTTCAAGAGACGGGCGATCGAACGAAGAAGGGTAGATTTCCCGCACCCGTTTGCTCCAATAAAAACGGTGATCTCACCCTTTGGAATTTTTAAATCCAACTCATTAATAATGAGGGTCTCTCCATATGAAAGTGATAAATTCTTCGTTTCAATCGCGTTCATTCTCATGCCAGCTCCTTCGTTAACGTTTGTCTTCCATTATGCATTTCTTGTTTTAAAAAGTAAGTAGATAAAATATGGTGCCCCGATACCGGCTGTAAACACACCCGCAGGTACCTCCATAGGTGAAAACATGGTTCTTCCAATCAAATCGGCTGTCATAACAAGAATTCCACCAATAAGTGCAGAAGCCGGAAGCAGCGCACCAAAGGAGGAGCCTACTAATCGCCTTGCCATATGCGGTGCCATCAAGCCAACGAAACCAATTCCTCCAGCAAAAGCTACCGAACTTCCAATCAAAGCGGTGCTAATCATCAATAATAAAAATCGTTGTTTTTGGACCTTTCCACCTAACCCCGTTGCCACTTCATCGCCTAGTTCTTGAATATTAATGGTTCTCGCTGCAAAGAAAGCAATTAAGAGGAACGTAATCGTCCAAGGAACCAATGTAGCAACATTTTTCCAGTTAGAGCCGTAAACCGTACCTGTAATCCATATGTTTGCCTGACTTGCCTGATAGATCGGTCCCATAATCATCATCAATGTCGTTAGTGCTTGCATCAAAGTGGATATCCCAATCCCGATTAAAACAAGACGTATAGGCGATACTCCATTTTTCCAAGCAAGGATGTACACTAAAAAGGCAACAATCCCAGCACCCAAAAAGGCGGCTAACGGAAGCCAAGCAATACTGACTGTTAAAGCATTATTTTTATCACTAAAGAAGGCTAAAAATCCAACCACTGCAACAGTCGCGCCACCAGTAATTCCAAGAACATCAGGCGATGCCAGCGGATTTCGAATCATCCCTTGTAAAATACCACCGGCCACCGCTAATGAAATACCAACCATTAAGGCAACAATGATTCTTGGCAATCGAAAGGAGGTAATAATAAGCTTTTCCATTTCAGGACCGCCGCCGAACAATACTTGTACCACCGTGAGTGGGTTAATTTTCATTTCCCCCATCCCTGTACTAATAACAAAGACAATGAAGGCTGCAATCAGCAGGATGATAAAAGTGGTAGCTGCCTTCTTATCGATTAAAAAAGAGATTTTATCATTGAATAAGCGAAAGTTTTTATATTTGCTCATCGTCCGTTGAACCCCCTTCTTGCAATAAAAATAAAGAATGGAGTCCCAATAACCGCTGTCATGACACCGACAGGCACTTCAGATGGCATTAAGACATATCTTGCAGCGATATCTGCTGCCAATAAGAGGATGGCTCCCAAAATACCGGATAAGGGAATCACCCAACGATGATCAATTCCAATAATGGATCTTGTAATATGAGGAACAACAATCCCCACAAAGCCAATCGGACCAGCGACTGCTACTGAACCGCCCGCAAGTAGGATCACAATGACTCCAATGGCTAGTTTGACTAGCCCTGTGTTTAGCCCCAGCCCCTTAGCCACATCTTCCCCCATGGACAAGATATTCATTTTTCCAGAAATAAGCACGGCTCCTACCCAGCCAACACCAATATAAGGTAAGACAGAAAACAAGGTCTCCAATTTTCTTCCTTGAACAGACCCTGCCAGCCAGAACAATACCTGCTCCAATGCCGCTTCATCAACTACAAGCAAGCCTTGTGTAAAAGATGAAAACATGGCTGACATCGCTGCTCCAGCTAAGGTTAGCTTCATCGGTGTTAAGCCTTCACGACCGAAGGAACCGATGGCATATACACTGACAGCGGCTACAGCTGCACCCAAGAATGCGAGACCGTTGAATGCTTGAAGGTCTGTTACTGAAAATAAAGTAATGGCCACAACAACTGCAAACCCTGCTCCCGCATTAATCCCAAAGATTCCTGGCGATGCCAAAGGATTTTTGGTTAATGTTTGCATGAGAACCCCAGCAATGGCAAGGCTTGCCCCCACTGCGGAAGCAATTAATGCTCTCGGAAATCTAACAGTTTGAATAATAATATGTTCGTTTGACCCATTATAACTCGTATAGGACTCGATTGCTGTCCGCCAGCTAGTGTCTGTATAACCATAGATGACACTGGCACACATTAATAACAGCATTAGCAAAATGGCAGTGATTAGCCCCAGCCATTTTAATGGTGTACTTTTTAACAGCATGTGATTGAAACCCTTCTAACATGTTTATAGTAGTAATTAATTTAAGTCTATCTCTAAATGATAATGATTGTCAATGACTATGAAAATCATTTTCATTTACCTTTTAAAGTTTGTTTACAGTGTCGTAAATGATTTTGAAAATCATTTTCAATTAAATCGTTGACATCCTCCAATTGTTCATTTTATGATAAAGATGTCATTGAAAATGATTATCATTTACATTTACCAAGGAGGATACATACCCATATGAAAATGACAAAATCTTTATTATCTATCTTCTCCATCCTGGCTATATTCTTATTAGCAGCTTGTGGCGGTGCAGAGGACAAAACAACTAAAAAGAAAGAAGCACCAAAGACAGCTGCTGAAAAAAGCTATACTGTCGAACACGCAATGGGATCAACCACTATCAAGAGTACGCCAAAACGCGTAGTTATTCTTACAAACGAAGGAACAGAAGCCCTTTTATCTATGGGAGTTACTCCAGTTGGTGCGGTTAAATCTTGGACGGGTGACCCTTGGTATGAGCATATCGCTGGTCAGTTAAAGGACACAAAAGTTGTGGGTACGGAGAGTGAAGTTAACGTTGAAGCAATTGCTGCATTGAAGCCTGATTTGATTATCGGTAATAAAATGCGTCAAGAAAAAATTTATGAGCAATTAAGTGCGATTGCTCCGACTGTTTTTGCCGAAACTTTACGTGGCGACTGGAAAGCTAACTATTCTCTTTATGCGAAAGCTGTTAATAAAGTAGATAAAGGGAATGAAGTTTTAGAAAAGTACAATGGCCGAATTGCAGATATCAAGGAAAAACTTGGCGACAAAAAGAATATGAAAGTTTCTATGGTTCGTTTTATGTCTGGAGAAGTTCGTATTTACCATAAAGATACCTTCTCAGGTGTGATCTTAAATGACCTTGGGTTTGCTCGTCCTGAGAGCCAAAACGTGGATGATTTTGCTGAAAAGAATGTAACGAAAGAGCGTATTCCAGCAATGGATGGGGACATTCTCTTCTATTTCACTTATGATACAGGGGATGGAAAAGGCAATACGCTTGCAAAAGAATGGCTTGCTGATCCATTATTCAAAAACCTAGAGGTAGCAAAAAAAGGTGAAGTACACAAAGTAAACGATGCTATTTGGAACACAGCTGGTGGTGTAATAGCTGCAAATCTAATGCTTGATGATGTGGAGAAAATCTTCCTTAAGAAATAACATCTCATATGTAACAAAAATAGAAGAGAGCGGGGTTGCCATGACCCCGCTCTCTTCTGTTTTAAGCTGTTGTTGAAAACATGTATTTTTTATAATGGTAGCGTATGGAAAAGATTAAACCCAGTCCGAGCATATTCCCCATGAGGGCACTTCCTCCATAGCTGATGAATGGCAATGGAATACCGGTAATTGGCAGAACTCCAATAGTCATTCCGATATTTTGAAACACGTGGAAGGTAATCATGCTGATGACACCTACACATATATACGTATAAAAGTTATTCTTCGTTTCCATTCCAACCTTGGTAATGTGATAAATTAATAAGAAAAATAAACTGATTAACACACTTGCTCCAATGAAGCCATATTCCTCCCCGACGACACTAAAAATGAAATCAGTTTGGCTTTCCGGTAAATACACTTCACGGTTACCTGTTCCTTTTCCCCCAGTCTGCCCTGATCCAATCGCAAGTAACGATTTGGTCAATTGATAGGCATCTGAGCCTTGATAGCTATACGGGTCAAGCCAGGAATAAATCCGATTGAACTGGTATTGTTTTACTCCAAGATATTTTTCAAGTAGTTCTGGATTCCAGAGAACGAAGTAAAAAATCGTTCCAATAAGCAAGACACCGACTGAAAACAACGGTGTGAGCAGCTTCCAGGAAATTCCCGAAATAAAGATCATACCTAATAGGATGGCAAGGAAAACGAGAGAAGTTCCTAAGTCCTGTTTAATGATTAGAATCAACGGTGCCATTGTTACCATTCCAAGCTTCACTAACAACCAAAAATCGGATTGCATCGTTTTGATTAGATTTTTCTGATGGTGGTCCTCAATCGTCCGGGAAAGAGCTAAAATAATGAAAATTTTAACAAACTCTGACGGCTGGATGGTACCCAATCCCGGAACCTTAAACCAGTTTTTTGCTCCGTTGATGACCGGTGCAATACTTGGTGGCGCGACAATCAGGAATGCCAGCAGGAAAAGTCCGAATCCATACGCATACCAGGTTAGCTTTCGTAATTGATCCGAGTCAAGTGTCATTACACTCGCAATAATTCCCCCACCAACGACGTACCAAACGATTTGCTTTAATAGGAAGTTCTCCTTATATTGACCGCTTGCCTGGGCGCTATAGATTGCTAAACAGCTGGCTAGAAAAAGTAATATCAGTATAAAAACGAGATTATAATCAAGTTTAGAAGTTGTATTATTATTTGAAGTCATACTAGGTCTCCACCTTATATTAAAACTTGTCCATTCCTCCATTATATTTTTAAAGAGGACAAATCACAACTTCTAAACGACAATGGTTTTATTTACATACTATTTTCCTATATTAAACTTGTCTGTTGATTTCCGCTCAAGACGCTTCAATCAACAGAGTGTCAATTAAAGATTTTGCTTTAACCTATCATTTAAAGTAAATCCGCTTTACTTCGTTTGTCATCCATTCTAGGTTGCTTGGGACTTGTGGAAGGCCATAGCCGATGTAGAGTGGAGTGGTGACGAAACGGGAGACAACCTTGGCGTAGATTTTATCATCTATATGATGAAAAAACACATTGTAGCTCGTTGCCTTGAATGGAAAATGATTCAGTATATAATGAACCGCTATTTGCAGATAATCCGAAAATGGTTCCTGGTAGCTCGAATCATTCATCTCGATATTAAACTCATAAAATCCCACACGTGGTTTGGAGGAAAGCGTAAATCGAGTGCCCTCCTCTTCTGCAATCACAAGCCCCTCAAACATTTCATGGGTAACTTTTTCTTTATAATCAATATCATTTAAGCCAACGATTTGCATATGCGGATGGGCAAGTGTTCCTCCAGATAATGGGCCATGATTTTTGAAGAATATCACCGAACGATAGCGACCAGTCTCCTCCATTTCGAGCCAATGCTTGATTCCGAACTTTATTAAGCGATGCAAATGATCTTTTGAATAAGTTGACAGCTCTGCATGGCAATCGTCTGTTTCAATTAAGACGGTCTGATATGCATTTTCTAAAACCGGGTATTTATTTTTCAATAGAATGATGGGTCCATCCACCGCTAGAAGGTCCGTCAGTTGGTCGCGTTCGCAAAAAGGGCAGGCCTGTTGTTTGTTCCGGATATTTTCTGGCTTTTTGACTCCAATAGAAGTATTAAAATGCAGATGTGTATGTTCCAAAGTGTTTCTCCTCTCGAACGTTATAGTTCTATTTTATGGGAGTCGACCCTTCATTTGCACTTATTTTGTTTGAATGTCGGAGAATTTCATTGACCCAATTGGTAAAATAAACCTAAAATAAAGGTGGATTTCATGAAGCTGCTTTTCTATGCATATCATTTATATGTACAGGCTTATTATTATGTAGAAATGAGAGGGGACCTATGTTAACAAAACTGGAAGCACTTATTCTCGGAATTATCCAAGGTTTAACGGAATTTTTGCCTATTAGCAGTACAGGCCATCTTTATTTAGGAAGAAATTTATTTGGGCTGCAGGAAGCGGGGCTTTTACTCGATACCATGCTCCATATCGGTACCTTACTCGCTGTTTTCGTTTTTTATAAGGATGAATTTATTAAAATCATCAAAAATCCCTTTAGTAAGTTAACCTTTTTGTTGATTGTCGGTACGATCCCTGCGGTTATTTTCGGTCTTACTTTAAAGGATTACATTGATGAAATTTCCAAGACAGGCGTTACGATTGGCTGGGAGTTTCTCGTTACAGGATTATTCCTGTGGCTCGCAGATTCAGCAAAAAATGGTTATAAGAAAATGGACGATATTAGCTATAAAGATGCGTTGATTATTGGGACTTTTCAAGCGGTAGCCATTATGCCTGCCATCTCTCGTTCGGGTATGACGATAGTAGCAGCCCTGTGGCGGAAATTAGATCGAGAAACAGCGGCCTATTTCTCCTTTCTCTTATCAACCCCTGCTATTGCTGGTGCGATTGTGCTACAAACGAAGGATTTGTTGGGCGGCGCTGGTGAGGAAATCTCCTTGTCTGCTTTGCTCGTGGGGATAATCTCTTCTGCCATTTTTGGCTATATTGCTGTTAAATGGATGATTGGTTATTTGAAAAAGAATTCATTAAAACCGTTTGCTATTTATGTATGGGCACTAGGAATTATCGTCTTGTTTTTCCAATTTACAGGGAAGTTTTAATCAGGTGGAGCGGTTTCGCAAATAAAAGGTCTGTTTTCGCAAATAAAACATGGATTATCGCAAATAAAAGGTGGATTATCGCAAATAAACCACCTTTTATCGCAAATAGAATAGATTAAACTCAAAAAAAGGCAGTTCGAGATGACTCGAACTGCCTTTTTTTATACTGTTTCAGTCTGTTTTGCCATTTCTCGAGCAGCCTCCGCAGCCTGTGCTTTCGCTTTTGCCATAATTTCCGGGACTATTTTTGGAAAATGATCCATTCCTTCTGCAAAAACGGTTTCCATCAATTCAAAGCCAAGGAATTCAAGGGCTTTGCTTAAATAACGGTCGCCCATTTCAAAATCCACCATCCGGCCACTTGAATAAATGCCTCCACGTGTTTGAATGTGAATAGCCTTTCTTCCCGTAAGAAGACCCTCTGCACCATGCTCAGAGTATTTAAACGTTTTTCCTGCAATAAATAAACAATCCATAAAGGATTTTAAAATGGCCGGTGCACCCAGATTCCATATTGGAGTAACAAAAACATAGTAGTCCGCATCAATAAATCGCTCAGCAAGTGCATGCATTTTTTCGATTTTTGTCAGCTCTTCTTCTGTAAGCTGATCTTTTGTATATCCCATAAAGGATAATTTTGCACGTGCATATAGTAAATCCATGTCAATCTGGGGGATATCCATGCTATATAAGTGCATATGTTCAATTTCAACATCCGGCTGTTCCTTTTTAAACTCCTCTAAAAATACTTCCCCAATCTGCATTCCTTTTGAAAGCTTTATATCGTTTTTCGGATTAGCCGTAATATACAAGAGCTTCGACATGTACATCCCTTCCCTTATCACACAATTAATATTTCTACTACTATACTACAACAAACTTCCATGCTCACCATTGAACAAAAAGTGAAGTTTGTGATATTTATGTGAAATTTACAGCTCCCTTTGAACAAACAGTGACAATTCCACACGAAACCAAACAAAACTTAACAAAACTTAACAAAAATCACAGCTATTATGATAATCTTTTAATAAAGTAAACTTGGAATTGGAAAAGGTGGGTGACACATGGAAGAAAAGGCATATACTCCCGATGAAGTGGCCCAAATCTTTCAAATCTCTAAACATACTGTTTATGAGTTAATTAAAAGAGGTGAGTTGCAGGCATTTAAGATTGGTAACAAAATGAGAATTGAGCACGCCGAGCTGGAAAGGTACAAAGAGAATACGAAAGCTCCGGCAAAGAAAAGTCATGCTGGACTATCAAACACGTTCAATAATCAGCCCCTCTCTATTCGACTATCCGGAAGTCACGATTTTCTTGTCGAACATTTTGCTAAACAGGCTGGCACTGCATTAAATCTACAAATTCAGCCATCTTACATAGGGAGTCTAGAAGGGCTCATGATGCTATACCGCGGTCAATGCGATATCGCTGCCATTCATCTATTAGATCCGACATCACAAGAATATAACCTGCCATTTATTCATCAGCTTTTTGTCTATGAATCCATCCTGGTCCTTCGATTGGCTGCAAGACAGCAAGGCTTTATCGTTGCAAAGGGCAATCCAAAAAGTATTCTTGATTTCCCTGACCTTGTAAGAAAAGATGTCCAATTTATCAACCGTCAAAAGGGAGCAGGGACAAGATTCTTACTTGACTCTAAGCTATCAAGCTATGGGATTAATCCTAGTAAAATTAACGGTTACGAAAATGAAGAATGGAATCATCTTTCTGCAGCTTCTTATATAAGCAGAGGGGTCGCAGATGTGGCCTTTGGGATTCAGTCCGCTGCTAGCCATTTAGGACTAGATTTCATTCCCGTTGCGCAAGAACATTTTGATCTTGTGTTCCGTTTCACAGATGAGAACAAACAAAGCCTGAAAGAGATCATCCAATATCTACAATCTCCTGAGTTTAAAAATAGTTTAACTGAATTAGAAGGTTATTCTATCGTTGATTTAGGAAAAGTAATCTATCAAACTACTTTACCGGAGGAAACCACATGTTAAAAAATCGCTATGTTGCTGTTTTATTTGCTTTTATGCTTTTAGTCCTTTCCGCCTGCGGAAAATCCGAAACCAATGATGCAGCTGCGAAAGAGAAGAAGGTAGAACCTAAGGCAGCACCAACTGAAATGATTCTTGCTACAACAACAAGTACACAGGACAGTGGTTTATTAGATGTCCTTATTCCTATGTTTGAAAAGCAAAATAATGTAAAAGTAAAAACCATTGCGGTTGGTACTGGACAAGCATTAGAGATGGGAACAAAAGGAGAAGCAGATGCCCTTCTAGTACATGCTCCAGCAGCTGAAAAAGCAGTGGTTGATGCTGGTGATGCTATTAACTATAAGCGCGTAATGTATAATGACTTCATTTTAGTTGGTCCAAAAGAGAATCCAGCGGGTGTCAGCGGTGATGACGTTACTGCTGCGTTCAAGAAGCTGGCAGAGGCGAAAGCTACTTTTATTTCCCGTGGGGACGACTCTGGTACAAACAAAAAAGAACTTGGCATCTGGACTTTAGCGAACATGAAGCCTGCAGGTGACTGGTATGTTTCAACAGGTCAAGGTATGGGTCAAACATTACAGGTGGCGGCAGAGAAAAAAGGCTATGTGCTAACAGACCGTGCTACTTGGCTTGCCCAAGAGAAAAACTTAGACACTCTTAAAATTGTTGTTGAAGGCGGCAAGGATTTAATGAACATTTATCATGTCATGCAAGTAAATCCTGAAAAGCATGATAAAATTAATAGCAAAGATGCCGAAAAATTTGTAGAATTTATGGTAGATCCTAAAACACAAGATGTGATCGAAAACTTCGGCAAGAAAGACTATGGCCAATCATTGTTCTATAAATATACTGAATAGATTTACCAGCGGCAGGAAGGTCTCTTTGATTCTTCCTGCCCTGTTTTTAACCTGGAGGGCAGCTATGTATGGAACTATTAATAGATGGACTTAAAAAAGCAATAGAGATGATCCTCTCTGGAGACCCAGAGATTTTTCAAATTACATGGCTGACTCTAAAGGTTTGTTTAATTTCCATCCTTTTTAGCACCTTACTTGGTCTTCCCCTGGGTATTCTACTTGGATTAACTAGATTTAGAGGCCGCAAATTATTTCTATTATTCATTAATATGGGAATGGGGCTCCCCCCTGTTGTTGCAGGACTTTGGATTACCTTGTTTTTATGGCGCTCTGGCCCGTTAGGTGATTGGTCTCTGCTGTATTCACCCACAGCCATTGTCATGGCACAAGTGTTAGTCTCCTTGCCCATAATTACAAGCTTAACCTGTTCTGCTTTTCAGCAAATTAATGATAAAATGCTTCTGCAAATCAAAGCGCTCGGAGCAACGAAATGGCAAACGTTAGTCATCCTCATCAAACAATCTAAAATTGCGATTCTAGCTGCGGTAATGGCTGGGTTTGGGCGGGTCATTGCTGAGGTGGGTGCCGCCATGATGGTTGGTGGTAATATCCAAGGGGACACACGAATTTTAACTACTACGATTGTGATGGAAGTATCAAAAGGTAATTTCGATATTGCCCTCGCCCTTTCGTTTATCCTATTGACCGTAGCCCTATTAATCACAGCCATCTTAACCTTTTTACAGCAAAGGAAGCGATTTTCATGAGCCCACTAATTGAGTTGAAGAATATCACTTTTAACGCGCATGATCGAACAATTCTCACGATTCCGGATTTCCATATTCATGAGGGAGAGTTTCTTGGCATCATGGGGCCGAATGGTGCAGGAAAAAGTACACTGCTGAAGGTGCTTGCTTTTCTTGAAAGCCAAACAAGGGGTGATATACTTTATCGTGGACAGTCCATCCCAAAAGGAAATGTCCCTCTAGAGTTACGACGGAAATTCTCGATTGCTCTTCAACAGACCTTACTTCTAGATGGAACTGTTTTTCAAAACATTGCTATTGGGTTAACCTTACGAAAGGTTCCAAAAAGCATCATAAAGGAGAAAGTGGCTCATTGGATGGAGGTATTCGGCATCACTCATCTAGCGAAGAAAAATGCCTTGTACTTATCCGGTGGTGAGGCACAAAGGGTCAATTTGGCACGAGCAATGATTGTGGAACCAGAAATTCTGTTTCTAGATGAGCCTTTTTCTGCTTTAGATTTCCCGACTAAGATTAAGCTAATGGAAGATTTCAAGCGAATTATTGAGGAAGCGAACACGACGGCTGTGTTTGTCAGCCATGATTTGATGGAGATTCATTATCTCACAAACCAGCTCGCCATTATTGTCAATGGAGAAGTGAAGCAAACGGGGCCAACTTCCCGGGTGTTAGATCAGCCGAATGCAGCCACCTCCCCTTTCCTAAATGAATGGAAAAAATTCTTTCCAGTCGCACGTTAAACGGCATCTCCCTCTAGAGCTGCCGTTTTTGTTTGATTAAAAACGACGAGAGGAATAAAATATGGTAGAAGTTAACTTTTTACAGATACATATTAATCTGAGATTTTAAGGGGGAGTTCATTCCATGAAATATGCAATAATAACCGGTGCATCAAAGGGGCTAGGTGAAGCGATTGCGAAACGCCTCATTCAAGAACAAATTGCCGTCGTTTCTGTTTCTAGAACAGAAAACGAGGAAATTAAACAATTGGCTGCCGAAAAAGGGCTATTTTATCAGCACTATGCCTGCAATCTCTCTTTGGAAAAAGAAGTACAGGAAGTATTTATGGAGATTGCCCACTGGATTTTTGAAAAGAATCCTAAAGAGATTCTTCTTTTTAACAACGCAGGCGTTATCGAACCGATTCAGACAGTCGGAAATTTAGATCAAACGCCGATTATCCGTAATATCCAAGTTAATTTAATTGCACCGATCATTACAACTAATCTCTTTTTTAATAAAGCGCAGGTCACAAATACGGCAGTACAGGTCATCAATGTAACCTCCGGGGCAGCCGTTCGTTCAATCGAAGGCTGGAGTGTGTACTGCAGTTCTAAAGCGGGCATTAATATGTTTACACAGACAGTAGCACTCGAACAAACTGAACTGAAGACGAACAACAAAATCATTGCCTTCAGTCCAGGGGTCATGGATACTAACATGCAGACTACCATTCGCTCTTCCTCAAAAGAAGCGTTTAAAGATTTGGAACGCTTCAAGGAATTTAAGGAGAAAAATACTCTCTTACAGGCAGACACCGTGGCCAATGCATTAGTAGACTTACTGTTAAGCGGGAATGTTGAAAGTGGAAAAGTGTACAATATTAATGAACTATTAAAGTAAGCAATGAGGCCTTGCATCTAGCAAAGGCCTCTTTTCATTATAAAAAAGTATAAAATTCGACTTCGAGAATTGTCTAGCTCCAGCGCCTAGCCCCTCGGGTCAAATAACCTTCGGCAATAAAAGTCAAAAGAACGACTTTTCTTGCCGAAAAACATTTGCCTGTCGGGGCTGACCAAGGCGCTTCCGCTTTTCTAATCTTCCTGTGGAAACCATAAGGTGATGCTGGTTCCTTTGTTTAGTTTACTTTTTACTTTGATTAACCCTTTGTGTGCATCCATTAAGGCCTTCACAATAGAGAGACCAATGCCGACCCCGCCTGTTTTGCGGTCTCGTGATTTGTCACCGCGATAGAACCGTTCGAATATATGCGGGATATCATCTTCGGCCATACCTGAGCCTTCATCTTGAATTTTGAAGCCAACATAGCCTTCCTTATCCGTTTGGACGGAAAGGGTGACATTCTTCCCTTCTGGTGTATATTTCAATGCATTATTAAGTATGTTTGAAAGGATTTGCATGAGCTTGTCTTTGTCCGCCTCAAACAATTCCTCCTGTTTCGGTTCCTCGATGTGAAGATGAACACCTTTTTCCTTAAAAATAGGCATAAACATTTCGTACAATGCCTCTAATACACTACCAGCCTCTAATTCTATTTTTTCCAGCCTAATTTGCGGATTTTCAGCAGCTAGTAATTTTTCTAGTTCATTCACTAGTCTTACTAACCGCATCAGCTCTTCGTGACTTACCTGTAAACGCTGTGGTGTTGGCTCCCAAATCCCATCCTGAAAGGCTTCAATTTGACTTCTTAAAGTCGCCAGGGGTGTCCTTAATTCATGGGCCAGGTCACCGGTAAACTGCTTCCGAAGCATTTCTTCCCTTGCCAGGGATTCTGCAAGGTTATTGAATGAGATGGCAATTTGCTTCACTTCTGTAGGCAGACCTGACAATGGAATGCGAATATCCAAATTATGCTGCTGAAGTTCATTTGCAGCAAAAGATAACTTCTTTAAACCAGATGTCAGCTTTTTTGAAAAAAGCATGCTGAATACGATGGCTAGAACAATCGTTAAACATACCGCTGCGTAAATATAGAGTTGGATAGATTGGATAAACGTATATTCATCATCAATTAAGCCTTTAGGATAAATGGCCACCAATTTCCCAATGATGGTATTATTCACCTTCAGTGTGTAGGACTTGGAATGCCACTCCTCCCCATCCGGTGCTGGTTCAGTCAAACCGAAGCTATTCAGCATGCTCCTAATGTTAGAAGAATCCATCTGCAGTTGTCCAAAGCGATCATATAATTGAAAATAAAGCTGATCAGTCATTGCATGCTCGTGCAACAGACCATACACAGGATCACTGGTAAAATGTCCATTCTTCCTATAATCCTTCTCAATTTCCGTGATAATTCGATCAATTTTCTTTTCTCTGTTGTGGTCTAAATAACTATTAAAGCTCTCTTCAAATCCATATTGAATAAAAAAGCTGACGATTAAGATTCCGATCATAGAAATCAAAACTAAATAAAAAAGGATTTTAGACCGGAGTGTTTGCAGCATCTAGTACCCCTCCAAATTTATAGCCCATCCCAAAAACAGTAACGATGAAATCCGGCTGTCGTGTATCTTGCTCTATTTTTTTCCGGAGGTTTTTAATATGTGTATCCACACTGCGTTCATAGCCTTCATAATACATGCCCTCGTCCTGAATTTTCTCTAATAAGTCCATTCGACTGTATACACGACCTGGATTTTCCGCCATATTCGTTAATAGCTTGTATTCGATTGGTGTTAATGTCACATATTCTCCGTTTACTTTGACTTCTTTCTTTATAATGTCTACCACTAATTTTTTTTCGTTGAATTCAAGGAGTTGTACTTTCTCCGTCTTTTTGACACGCCTTAAAATGGCCTGAACGCGTACAACCACTTCCCGAGGACTAAATGGCTTCGTTAAGTAGTCATCTGCACCCATAACAATTCCGTTGATTCGGTCATCCTCTGCCGATTTGGCCGTAAGCATCAGAATGGGAACATCTGATTCTTTCCGTACGAGCCGGCAAACCTCTTCCCCAGAAATATCGGGCAGCATAAGGTCTAATATAATTAAGTCAGGGTTTATGCTTTTTGCCTTCTTTAAAGCATCTATTCCATTATCAGCACTGTGAATTTCATAGCCTTCTCTCTCTAAGTAGGCCTCGAGAACTTCTATAATTCTACGTTCATCATCCACCAATAATATTTTCATTATAATCACTCCCCATATCTTTACTATATCATCTTGGGTCTGTGATTTTTGTAACTTCACAAATTCGCTACAACTTAGTCAAAACATCTTCAATTTTTAAAAATTGGCTACAACTTGAGACTACTTTTACTCTATTGTTGTAGTATTCTTAGGAGAGTGAGGTGCTGAATAGAATGAATAAAATATCATTTAAAATAGGCTTGCTTTTCTTCTTAGCCATTTTTCTACTAGAAACGATTTCGATGTTCTTTTTGCATAATAATATTATTCATTCCCGCGTGCATGAGGAGCTGTCTGCGCTCCAGACCAGGGGAAATAACCATCGGGAAGTATTAGAGGCTTCATTTCATGATGAGACAAATAGACATATTGCTATGATGGAAGCCCAGACAGATACACAGGTAATCCTTACGAAACCAGATGGATCCATTTATATGTCGTCCAATAAAGTGACAGATGAAATGAAGCAAATTCTCCGTAATACACCGAAGAAGATACCACATGAAGGACTGATTTTAGAAGACAATTGGAAAAATGCGACGTATATTGCTTCAATTAGTCCTGTTGTCATTGATCAACAGATTAATGGCTATGTATACATGTTCCAAAATACACAAAAAATTAAAGACTTAATCTCCGGACTTAACCAGCATTTTCTACTTGCCGGACTGCTATCCCTTCTCTTTATGATGATTATCATTGTGTTTTTAACCCGAGTGGTCACACATCCGCTTATTCAAATGAGTGAGGTGACCAAACGAATCAGTAAAGGTGACCTCAGCGTCTCTTTGCCAAAGTTGGGGAAGGACGAAATAGGGGAACTGGGAGAATCCATTAAAGTCTTAGCGAGTGATCTAGAAATTTTAAAGAATGAACGAAATGAATTCCTGGCAAGTATCTCACACGAGCTGCGAACGCCGTTAACTTATATTAAGGGCTATGCAGATATTGCCCGACGTAAGGAAACGAATGAACAGGATCGGAAACACTATTTAGACATCATCCATGAAGAGTCACTGAAGTTATCCAACCTGGTGAAGGAACTATTTAATTTGGCTAAAATGGATGAAAATACGTTCTCTATTGAAAAAGAAGAGGTTCACTTACGTCCTTATTTCCAAGGAATCATTGAAAAAGTTTCTCCAGCACTGAAAGAACATCATATGAACCTTTTTCTTGATTGCCCGGATGATCTGTATTTATCGATTGATCCGATCCGATTTGAACAGGTCATTCTAAATCTGCTGGATAATGCGCGGAAATATTCTGAGCCTCATACCAAAATTAGACTTGGGGCGAAACAGATTAGTGGAAAAATTCATATACGAGTACAAGATGAAGGAAAAGGTATACCTGTAGAGGATTTACCTCGCATCTTTGAACGCTTCTATCGTGTGGATAAATCAAGAACCCGGGCACTTGGCGGCTCGGGGCTTGGACTAGCTATTGTAAAACAATTGATTGAGGCCCATGGTGGAACAGTGGAGGTAACAAGCAGCCCAAATGAAGGTACGACTTTTGACATAATCCTATAATTAAAAACTCCTTATCGCAGTATTCGATAAGGAGTTTTGTTATTTATTCGGTCTTCTTTTTCACTTCGTCTGTTAATTCCTCAATGCTTTTTCTCACATTACCTTTACCTGAGTAATTCTCAATCAACTCTTTTACATCGATGCCGCTTGATGCCTTTAAGGATTCCTGAAGGCTCGCCATTAGATTCGTTGCGTAGCTGGTGATTTTATTGGCACCGCCATTTTCACCTGAGCCACCGCCCGTATCCACGACCGTAATTTTATCGATATTAGATAATGGAGCAGCCACTTGCTTTGCATATTCAGGAAGCATTTTAATAACCATATCCAAGATCGCTGCTTGCCCGAATTGCTCGAACGCTTCGGCGATTTTTACTTTCGCTTCTGCTTCTGCCAAACCTTTTAAGCGGATAATTTCTGCCTCGGTTGAACCCTGGGCCTTTTGTGCTTCCGCTTTCGCCAAACCGTCGAGGCGGATTCGTTCTGCTTCCGCCTTTGCCATTGCTTCGATCCGGTATTTATTTGCTTCTGCTTCCGCCATTTGCTTCGCTTTATCCGCTGCTGCTGATTGCTCAACAGAGTAACGGTCTGCATCGGCCTTTTTCTTCACTTCAGAATCATATTGGCGCTCACGGCGCTGAATTTCTTTTTCTTCTAGTTCGATTTGCTTTTGTCTTTCGATGATCTTGATTTGCATTTCTTGCTCCATTACCTCTTGCTTCGAACGTGCACTTTCAAGATCATACGCTTGGTCGGCACGGGCTTTGGCTATATCTTGCTCACGGCGGAAATCAGCAACTTTCAGCTGATTCGTTTTCTCTGCTTCAGCGATTTCAGTTGCGCGCTCTAGTTCACTGCGTTTTGCTTCCTTAGCGGCTTCCGCTTTTTTAATCCGTGTTTCTTTCTCTGCCTCGGCCGTAGCAATATCGGCATCCCTTTTTACTTGCGCAATACGCGGCTTACCAAGTGAGTCAAGGTAGCCATTTTTATCACGAACATCTTTAATAGTGAACGAGACAATGACTAACCCCATTTTCGCTAGATCCTGTGATGCTACCCTTTGGACCTCCTGCGAAAACTTATCGCGGTTTTTATAAATTTCTTCCACTGTCATAGAGCCAAGAATCGACCGTAAATGACCTTCAAGAACTTCCCTTGCTTCGTTTTCACGATCTTCCTTCGGCTTGCCAAGAAACTGTTCAGCAGCCGTTGCGATTTCACTAATAGAACCGCCAATTTTAATAATTGCGACACCATCAGCCATAACCGGCACACCTTGCTCTGTATAGACCTCTGGAGTGGTTACCTCGAGTTTACTAGAAAGCAAGCTAATCGGCTTTGCTTGTTGGAATACTGGTAAAATAAAGCTACCTCCGCCGCGGATAATCTTGATTTTGTTTCCTGATTCGTCGACATGTACACTCCCGTTACCGAGGAAGCTACCTGTTATGATAAGTGCCTCGTCAGGTCCAGCTGTTCTATACTTTGTGATAAACACGCCAATTAAAGCAATAAGAATAAGTGCGACAATACCGATAATAACCCAGATAATGCTAAATTCCATCTCTTAAAACCCCCTCTAAATAAAACTCTCTAATTCTTGATGAACAGTGACTTCAAGTACCCCATTTTTCACCTGCACGACAAGTACAGTTGTGCCATTCGGGATTTGCTCTCCATCAAAGCTTGATGCCGGTTTGGCAATTCTTCCACTTGTGCTATCAATCATTACTTCCCCAAAGCCATCCACAGGGATAGGTGTGATCACGGTCCCTATTCGTCCCCTTAAATCTGAATCTTTGTAGACCAGAGACTCCTCCGCAGAGGATAAAGGTACGAGTACAAATACATTTAATAAGGTGACGATCATAAAAGCGGCAACTGCAGATATTCCCAAAATCAGTAAATAATGTAGAGATGATAGCTTTTCAAACAAATAACCGCTTGCTGATAAGATCGTGATAAAGGCAAAGATCAAGACAGGATTGAGAAAATGAAGTCCCCCATCGCCTGCTCCGTGGAAATGAAACACATCCGCAAACAAGACATACACAACAGTTAATACACCCGAAATGATTAAGCCATACAAATAAATCGTCTCTAAAGGAATGCTAAAAGGTTCCAAAGGCATCAGTCCCTTCTTATGTAGGTACCATATTTACGTTTGAATGTGGAAAAAGTTTCATTTTTCTTCAAATATTTACCTAATAATTATAAATTCAACATTGAAACTGAGTATCCTACAGTAGGATAAGGAGATATTATGAACAATTTTACTGCCAATTTTGCGATTGGCTCATTTTTGGGAAACATTGGCTTATATTTTGGGTGGATTGGCTCATTTTTGTGGGAGATTGGCTCATTTTCAAAGGGTAATGGCTATTTTTCCAAATACTAGAAATATCAACAACAAAAAAGTGCCATAGCTCCCCGAGCTACAGCACCTTACTGAATCATATTCAAAAACTTCCTGGTTCGTTCTTCTTTTGGCTGGGTGAAGATGACCTCTGGCTTGTCTCTTTCGACCACTACACCTTGGTCCATAAAAATGACCTCATCCGCCGCTTCACGGGCAAAGCGCATTTCGTGGGTGACTACAATCATCGTCATGCCTTCTGCGGCAAGATCCTTCATAACTTTTAAAACTTCACCGACAAGCTCAGGGTCAAGCGCCGATGTCGGTTCATCAAACAGCATCACCTCAGGCTCCATTGCAAGCGCCCTGGCAATCCCAACACGCTGCTGCTGGCCGCCTGAAAGCTGTGCAGGGTAATAGTCCACCTTATCCCCAAGTCCTACCTTCTCTAATAGTGACAGGGCTTTTTTTCGAGCAGCCTCTTTACTTTCACCCTTTACCACCACTGGTCCTTCCATCACGTTCTCAAGGGCCGTTTTATGTGGGAAAAGATTATAATTTTGAAACACCATTCCGGTTAATCGCCGGAACGTAGAAATATTTTTTTTCGCAACTGCTTTTGAAAAATCAAGACTCTGACCTTCGATGGAAATAATACCTTTTGTAGGAGTTTCCAGCACATTCAAGCAGCGAAGCATAGTCGTCTTTCCGGAACCGGACGGCCCGATGACAACCACCACTTTTCCCTTCTCCACCTCAAGGTCAATTCCCTTTAACACTTCTAATTGACCGAACTGTTTATATAGACCATTAATTGAAATCATCGTAAAACTCCCTTTTTTCCGTTAATCCCCATGCTATGCTCCATATCGGTCCAGTCTTCTTTCCATAAAACCTTGAAGGACGGATAGGAAAAAGCAAATGACCCAATAGAGGAGTGCCGCTTCGGAATAGACCAATAAAAATTCATAATTGGTTGAAGCAATCTCCTGAGCCCGGCGAAACATCTCAGTTACAAGCACAAGTGAAGCAAGTGATGTATCTTTTACAAGACTGATAAAGGTATTCGATAAGGGCGGAATGGAAACTTTGGCTGCCTGTGGAAGAATAATTCTTCTTAATGCTTGCGTATAAGACATACCAATGGAATATCCCGCTTCCCACTGTCCTTTCGGAATAGAAAGAATAGCTGCACGGATGATTTCTGATGCATATGCCCCTACACTAAGTGAAAATCCAATGACCGCAGAAATAAAAGGATCAAGGGTAACACCAAGATTAGGAAGCCCGTAAAAAATAATAAATAATTGCACTAACAACGGTGTTCCTCGAATCGCTGAAACATAGACTCTAGCAATAATTTGCAATACCCTTACATGAGAAATCCTAGCTAACGCTGTCAGCACAGCCAAGATTATACCGCAAATAAAGCTAACAATAGTCAACGGTATCGTATTTAAAATAGCTCCCTCCAGCATCGGCTGGAGGGAATTTTTTGCTATCTCAAATAACTTTTGTGCTCTTTCTGGGTCAGTAAAAATACTATTTAAGTACATCTTCACCAAACCATTTCTCTGAGATTTTTTTATACGTACCATCATCGACGATATCTTTTAATGCCTTATTCACTTCATCCACAAGCGAGCCGCTTTTCTTTCTAAACATAAATCCGCTAGTTGAAGCATCATCACTAGTAGCAGCGACCTTAACCGGTGCATCTGGCTTACTCTTTTTAAAGTCTAAGAATGTTAGTTTATCATTGATAGTTACATCGACACGTTTTTGAGCAAGCAGTTCAACCGCTTGTTGGAAGCCTTCTACACCAACGATATTAGCTCCCAGTTTTTTCGCCATATCTGCATAGTTACTTGTCAAGGACTGGGCAGAGTTTAATCCTTTAATGTCTTCAAAGGCTTTTACCTTATCATTGTCCTTGCTTACAATTAATACAGCAGATGACGTAATGTACGGATCAGAGAAATCATACTTTTCCTGACGGTCAGGACGAATTCCTACCTGGTTTGCAATCATATCAAAACGCTTGGCATCCAGTCCGGCGAACATCGCATCCCACTGTGTTTCTTTGAATTCAGCCTTAACACCCAGACGCTTAGCGACTTCTTGTGCAAGCTCCACATCAAATCCAGTTAAGTTTCCACTTGTATCATGAAAGGTAAATGGTGGATATGTACCCTCAGTACCAATAGTAATCGTTCCATCAGCTTTTATTTTTTTCAATAAGTCCCCATCAGCTTTTTCAGCTGTCTTTTTATCTGAATCCTTTTTATCTTTATCAGCATTCTCGTCTTTACCACATGCTGATAGTACAAACATGAAGCTTAATAAAAGTGCAAATAGTACAGTTAACTTTTTCAATTTTAAAACCCCCTAATTCTGATAGTTTTTATAGGATTTAATTATCATATTACATCCATTCCTATCTGTCAAAAGAAATAAATTGTTTGGAATCAAAATTATTTTGCCCCTTTCAATAAAAAAAAACCTATCAGAGAATCCCTGATAGGCTTTTTTATGCGGCCTTTTGTTGGGCCTTATTCGCCCTTTTCTTTTTCAACATTGGTCCGTAGAATAAGATTCCACTTGCTAAAAGAATCATTCCGTAGGTAAAGGTTTTAATATCCGCCGTTCCTGCGATGATGACCCAAACCGAATAAATGGTTGAAAGCAGAGCGATGATTCCATCTGTGATTCTGGATTTATCCCCATTATAGGTATCTCCTGTAACAACTAATTTCAGTTGATAGACAGACGAGATAAAGTATGGAACTAAATACGATAAAGTGGCAATGACAATAACAAAATCAAATGCACCTGAGATTGATTTTGAAATCGTAGAGAAAATGAACAATTGACCTAAACCGTTTGAAACAATCATTGAAAAGACTGGTATGCCTTTTTTATTTTCTTTTAAGAAAGCTGGAAGGAACAATCCCTGTTTTGCTGCTTGATACGGAACCTCTGCACTTAACATTAACCAACCAATCGTTGATCCAAATAAGCTGATTAGTCCCACTGATGCTAACACTTTCCCACCAATTGGTCCTAGTACAGTAGAAATCGCATCAATTAATGGCTTATCCGAGTGAATAAGTGTGTTTTGGTCTAACATCCCCATCACTAATGTACTGATTCCGACGTATATTCCAAGCGCAATAAATAATCCAAGTATTGTCGCACGTTTGACGTCTGTCTGTTTTCTCGCACGTGAGGCAAAAACGACTGCTGATTCCACACCAATAAATGCCCATAAGGTATTAACTGCTGCGTTGTTAATTTGCTTCATCATACTAATCGAGTGACCAGCGTCATCGAGTCTTTCTGCCATGAATGGAAGCATATTACTTTTTTCAAAAGCAAACAAACCAACGATAATAAATAAGATAAATCCAGCAACCTTAGCAGCAGTAGCTAAAAAGTTTAATTTACCAGCACTTTCCATCCCGCGGAGGATAATTGTATGCGTACCCCATAATAGAACGGAACAAACGATAAAGGTTAAACCATTCCCCACCTTAAGTGTAAAGTTACCAATAGTGAACCAGTCAGCCTGGCTTGTTAAAATCGGGAAAAAGGTAGATAAATAACCAGCGAAGGTAGTAATCATGGCTACGTTCCCTGCTAAGTTCCCGATCCAATAACCCCAAGTAGACATAAACCCTGATAAAGTAGATGCATGTGAACCTTGTTTAAACAAGTCTTTTGCATAAATTTGCGGTCCGCCTTGTAATTTAGGTTTTCGTACCGCCAAGTTTCCGAACACGAGCGCAGTCATTAATACACCAAGTCCAGTTACAAGCCAAGCAGCAATAACGCCGGCAGGACTTGCTGATTCTGATAAAGAACGTGGAAGCATAAAAATACCCGAACCAACCATGTTACCAACAACCAGTGCGGTTAGCACCCAAAAACCTAACTTATTTACTTTCCCCATGCTGTGAACACCTCTCCGATGAAATGTATATTTTTATTGTGCAATAATTTTTGAAGTCGACAATTCATTGTATAAATATTAATAATCAACGGTTTCTAATATAGGATGAATCAGAATTTATGTCAACAGAAAATTTTATCTTAGTAAAGTGTTAACATGTTAAAAACACCAAAAAAAATAGTAAGTAATCAAACGTCGTGATCACATTACTACTTGAATTTGCTCTATAGAACAGTTCCCATTATATCTTCAATATGTTGTTAATCAAATATGAGGTTAATGGAAATTAGGATAGTTTTCGCCATTATATCCATCTCCTCATTTTCGGCTCTTCTTCATTCTTTTCTTCCTCTTCAGCGATCTTCCGATTTGAAAAATAAAAACTCTTTAAGATGAAATAGAAACCAAGTGTTTTAAAAATATGGCCCAAAAAATTATCCAGATCAAATACACTTTGATAGATGGTAAAAACTAGCTCTGTTAACAGTAAATAAACAAATGCTAAAGCAAGCGAAAGTGTCGCTTCACTTTTTTCTAGATGATATTGATACAATGTCCTAATTAAAGTGACAAAAAGAATAAAACTAATCCCATATTCAATTCCATTTTTCAAAAGGGTTGTTCCTTTACCTTCTACCATAAGGATAGGCAAGTTTTTTTCATAATAAATAATCAAGAAGCCGATCATTAGTGCAACAATTATTCCAGCTAGTAAAGTTAGCGGGCGGTAATCCCTTGATAATTTTCGCTCAGGAATGAATAGGGTAGCTAAAATGAATAATGACTGAAAAGTTCGTGCACAAACCCAAAACCAGGTGGCTTTCGCGACAGAGCTTTCAGTAAAAAAATAAGGCATCCCTTTAAAGGATAAGGTGTGGAGCAGGTCAAGTGTCCCTACTATTAAGAATGTAAAAGATAAGAGGAGCATCCGACTGGACTGATTCTTCTCAAAGCTTTTCAATCCATACAAAAGTATAGCTGCAGAAGCAGCGATGCTAAAGCTCTCTAAAAGCGTATGAAAGCCAACGTAGTTCGCGGGGTTATAAAAGACAGCAATTTGCGCTTGAAACACATGAATCATCATTAGTAAAACGATGGCCAAAACCGAAAAGATTAGAAATCTCCCTTCCGTTATTTTCACACCAGTTACACCTCCTTTGACATCTTGTTTTACTTTATTATAAAAGCAGTTGACTACAAATGACGGTCATACTTGTAGCTGTTTTATGAATTTTACAAAAAAAAGAGACTGCCGGATATGCAGCCTCTCTTTTGGTTTATTTCCACCAGTCGTCAAACATAGTAGCGGGCATCTGACGCTTGTGCTCCGTCATGAGATATCGTTTCTCCACTTTTTCAGCCACTTCTTTGGAGACAGGTTTTCCTTCTAGATAATCATCCAGTTCATCATATGTTATCCCTAATTCCGTTTCATCTGCCTGACCAGGTTTTTGATCGAGGAGGTCTGCCGTTGGAACTTTTAAATAGAGACGCTCATCTGCACCAAGTTCCTTTAGCAAGGCCTTCCCTTGGCGTTTACTTAATCCAGTCAATGGCAGGATGTCCGCCCCGCCGTCTCCATATTTTGTATAAAAACCAGTCACTGCTTCTGCTGCATGATCGGTCCCAATAACAAGCAGCCCCTCCATACCACCGATTGCATATTGGGCAATCATTCTCATTCTCGCTTTTACATTTCCTTTATGGTAATCACGTAACGGCTCACCATCAATGCTAGCATTATACTCATTTTGAACCTCGTCCACGGCTGTTTTTATATTAAAAACATGCTCACGGTCTGCACGGATAAAGGCTAATGAACGCTGTGCATCCTCCTCATCTTTTTGCAAGCCATATGGAAGACGAACAGCAATAAACAAAGCATCTTTTCCTTCACTTCGCAATTCTTCCACTGCCAACTGTGCCAATCTTCCTGCGAGTGTGGAATCTTGACCACCGCTAATCCCTAGTACATATCCCTTAGCCTTGGTTTGTAGCAGGTAATTTTTCAAAAAGTCGATTCTCTTACGAATCTCCTCTTTTGGTTCAATGTTCGGAGTAACATGTAAATCCTTCATAATTTGTGCCTGTAAATCCATTGATTGTACCTCCTGACCAGATATTGATATATGTAATGTACCACAACTACGTTTCATTCGCTTATTATTTAACTGCTTGTTCTAGGTATGAGGACAATCATCTTTCATTTTTAAAAATAAAATAAAAATAGGACGGTGATGAGCATGTCGTTTTCAATAAATATCGACTATTTCAAAGTAAATTCTATCAATAATAATGCAAATATTAATGTTGGGCCAACAGTTCAAGACAGTAATACGGCAAATAGTAAACAAGTTGGCTGTACGATTAACTTTGGTGACCACTGCACGATTATATCCAAACATGTATTTCAAAGTGTAAGCAAGGATTTTGAAGTAAACAAATAATTCCACATTGAAGGGCATAAGGTTTATAATCTATTACTATCGTGGCCATACTAACAAAAAATATGCCCATGGCCATCTACTAAGTATGTTGTAGGGGTGCAAAAGAAGTGTGGAGTGATAATAATGGAAGCAAAGACTTGTAATGAATCTAGAGTAGTAAGAACGAGTAGAATTTTCCCTAATGATGTCAACAACCATAATACGTTATTTGGCGGTAAGTTAATCAGTGATATTGATATGATTGCTTCGATTTCAGCGGTTAGACATTCCCGGGCTGAATGCGTAACGGCGTCGATTGATTCGGTTGATTTCCTCAGTCCAATTACGCCGAAGGATTCCGTTTGCATTGAAACGTTTGTTTCCTATACAGGAACCTCGTCAATGGAAATTTTCGTCAAAGTTATCGCCGAAAATCTGATGTCAGGTGATAGAAAAATTGCAGCCACCGCCTTTTTAACGTTTGTTGCGTTAGATGACAATGGTAAGCCAACTAAGGTCCCTTCTATTATTCCTGAGACAGAGGAAGAGAAGAAGCTATTTGAAACGGGGAAAGATCGGGCGGAAAAGCGGAAAGAACATCGAAAGAGCAGTAAGGAACTGGCCGGGGTTTTTACAACCAAGAAGCCTTGGGAATAAAAAAGTTCGCGAAATTTTCGCGAACCTTTTTTATTAGGAACCCTACTCCGGATTTAATTCACTCTTGCTCTTCCAGGTCATGACTCCATCTTCCTCATCAATCTCGATTGTTACATCCACGACGCCTTTTTCAGCCATGATTTTTTCTTCTAAACGGTCCTTAATATCATCGGCAGCTGCCACCGTTAATTTCGGGTCCACTTCAATTTCCAATTCAACGTGAAGGTCTTCTCCCTCTTTGATGACCGTAATCCCTTGAATATCCTTTACATCAGGGTCAGCCATAACAAGTGCTCCTATTTTATTCTCCATCTCTTCATCTGCTTGTCCTATGACACCTGCAGCATTATCTAAAAACACCTTACCCACCACGAAAAACATCATCGCCCCGATGATCATAGAAGCGATTCCCTCTAGTTGGTGCAAATCGGTGTAATGAGAAATTACAACCGCAATTATCGCTAACAAACCGCCCAACGTTGCAACCAAATCCTCCATGAATACAAGCTTTGTGGCAGGCTTCGCTCTACTCAAATTAGCAAAGCTTTTACCAAACACACTTAGACCGCTTGCTTCCACCTCAATATCATGCAATATTTCCTTCATCGCCTTAAACAGGACAAACGTTTCCAAAAGCGTTGCAACTGCAAGCACGATAATATTAATGGCGAAACCACCAGACTCGGTTGGATGTACCACATGGTGATAGCCTTCTTTTATTGTTTCAAAGGCCATGATTCCAACGATTAGGACAGCCCCTAAAAGGACAAGATTGACTAAACGGCCAAATCCATTTGGATATTTTTCTGTCGGTGCCTTTTTACTTAAAGCGGAGCCGATAAAAACAAAGAACTGATTGGCAGCATCCCCTAAACTGTGCATCGTTTCAGCAAACATCGCGACATTGCCAGTATACATAAAGGCTACACCTTTAATAATTGAAATGACCGAATTAATAATAGCTGCGAGCATGGCTGACTTATTTCCACGCTTTAATAATTGAAATATTTCTCCCATCGTATCCTCTTTTCTTTTACTAAAGTATGTACACTTACTATTTTCAAAAATAACATATTTCATGATAAATAACTTGTTGGACCTTTCAAGAAAAGTAAATTTATTAAAATTGATGTTATTATGGAGAAAAATGACAAGAAGTTGAGGTCGCTAGATGAAATTAGATGAAATCATGCATAAGCTCGAGGAACTGGGGTCCGAACAAACTAAGAAAACATTTATGAATCATGGTGCTAAGGGAGCATTCTTCGGTGTGAAAGTCGGAGATTTAAAAAAGCTTGTAAAATACGTGAAAAAGGATCAGGAATTAGCGTTGGCACTTTACAACACAGGTAATCATGACGCTATGTATTTAGCAGGACTTTCTGTAAATCCAAAGCTCATGGAAAAAGAAACGCTTCAGGAGTGGGTGAAGAATGCCAACTGGTATATGCTCGCGGAATATACGGTGGCGAGCGTGGCGGCAGAAAGTAATTACGCCATGGAACTGGCAAAGGAATGGATGAAATCAGAAGTAGAGATGACTGCCGTTGCCGGGTGGAGTACATATTCTAATTATTTATCGATTACACCTGATGAAAAGCTGGACCTGGAGGAAATACGCACGCTCTTGAAACAGGTTGAAACTTCGATCCATTTAGAAAAAAATCGGGTCCGCTATGTGATGAATAATTTTGTTATATGTGTTGGAGCTTATGTTGTTGAGCTTTACGAAGAAGCGATCCGGGTTGCCGGAGTTATTGGTAAAGTGCATGTCGATGTTGGAAACACTGCCTGTAAGGTACCGCTTGCTACCGATTATATTAAAAAGATTGAGCAGCGTGGTAAAATTGGGGTCAAGAGGAAGACTTGTATCTGTTAAGTGGGATGGGAATTTAAAAAAACAAGTAAAAGTCGATGTTGACACGTTTTACTTTTACTTTTCCTTGGTTAAGCCTGTAAAAGTCGATGTAGACTCGTTCTACTTTTACTTTTCCTTGGATTAAGCCTGTAAAAGTCGATGTAGACTCGCTCTACTTTTACTTTTCCTTCAAAAAAACGAGCAAAAGTCGATCTAGACTCGCTCTACTTTTACTTTCCCTTGAAAAAAGCGATCTAAAATAGATCTAGACACTTTTCCCCCGGAAAAACAAACCAATAAACCAAATTAAAAAGGGTCGCGTATCTTCAAGATTCTACGCGACCCACAATGATTATAAGTTCCTTAACACCAAATACAAACGCTCGTTACGAGCACTTTGCTCCTCACCAGACGCTAAATCATACTTTTTCAGCAAATGGAACACTTCATTTAAAAGCTCCTGCGTATGCTCACCTGCAAAGAAGGAATCAAATAATTGCTTCATGTCCTCCGGTAAAAATTCAGCCTGAGACTCGTACTTACTTTTCACATCTTCTTTTGTATGGTTCAACTTACACTCGCCCATCTTAACTCCTCCTCACCTGCATCATACCCTTAGCATATCAGAAAATGACAAACAAAAAAGCCCACAAAAGGGCTTTTTTACGTTTTCTTCGTCTCCGTCACTTCTAATACATCCAAAAGGAAAACAAACACCGGAATCCCGATAATCAGTCCCCATATTCCAAAAAAGTGTTCTGAAAAAATTAGCACAATGAATGTATAGAAAACAGGAAGATTCGTTTTTGAACTCATTAAATTAGGATTTAAGATATAAGCTTCCACACCATGAATGATCATAATGGCAATACCTACATACAGTACCTTCATCATACCGCCTATACTGTAGGCAATAATGACAAGTGGTATAAGTGAAATAATGACACCTGCCACAGGGATTAATCCCAATATGAAAATCATAATGGACAATCCGCCTAATTGCGGAAAATCAAGCAGCCATAGGGAAATCGTCGTTAAAGTACAGTTAACCACGGCAATAATTAATTGTGCCTCAATTACTTTACCAAAAGTACGAACAAATTTCTTAGCGAAGAATTCAATTTCCGCATAAAACGGTGCAATTTTACTCGTCTTGAATTTCTTCGTAAATTCGATTAAGCGTGGTTTTTCTAATAAGAAAAATAAACTCATTAATAAAGCTAATAACACTTGTAACGTAATTTTACTAATATCAGTAAAATATTTTAATACAAACTGAAAGCCTTGTTCCAGATAACTAGAAATCTGAATTTCTTCAATTCGCTTGACTACATAATTTAAAAAGATATTATCATGCTTTGATGTGTAAAAAGCGGTTAGCTGCTTAATTAACGCCGTAATCTCACCGGCAATCATTGGCAGGTACATCACCAATCCATAGGATAGCAATCCGACAATACATGCATACGATGTAACCACAATCAATTTGCGATTGAGAGGTATTTTTCTCTCAATGAATTGCACTAATCTATCCATTAGAAAGGTGAAAATAAACGTAAGTAAGATTAAATTAATCATCGATTGCATCGCATACAAAACGAGTGCAATTAGGACAAAAATTGATATTCTCTTAAAACCACTGCTGTTCAAAATTTTATTTATCATAGGAAATTATCGGACCCCATTATTTATACTATTAACTGCATGTTAATTATATCAAACCCTGAAGCATTTTGTCCTACCTAATTGCTATCTTACCGTAAATTGAACCGGCGTCATAGAGCTATCGATCGCTTTACCTTCGTATCCCTGTTTACTCAAATAGTCAAGTAAAGCCGGTAAATGCATAAGCGTTTCCTTTCTTTCATGCATAAGAATGACAATCGGACCATTATGGTTAGCTAACTTTGTTAATTGTTGTTTGACACTCTCCACATAGCGTGCATCTTTATAATACCAATCTTTGCTGTCAATATTCCAATCCCACATTAAGTAGCCATTATCGGTAACCGCTTTACGGTACTCTGCAGTCATGCCTGGTACACTACCATAAGGTGTTCTCATAATATACGAATCGACCCCCGAAACTTCTTTTAGAGTATTTCGGTTTTGGGTTAATTCATTGATTACAGATGTGGCAGATGCATAGAAAACCTTTTGATTGTGGGAGACACTATGAAGTGCCACTGTCTCTCCAGATTGGACCATCAATTTTACCGCGTTTGGATATCTTCTTATATTGCCGTCAATCATAAAGAAGGTCGCTTTGTAGTGAAATTTTTCTAAAAGCGCGATAATTTCCCCAGAAAACGCAGCTGGGCCATCATCGAATGTTAAGTATATCGTTTTCTTACTTGCTGCCGCTGGCTGTGCATTAGCTGGTTTCGTTTCCGTTGATGGCGGTTTTGTTTTTTCTTGGTCCTTTGGTGTTGTAGGCTGTGTTGAAGGCTGTGTAGTGGCAGTATCAGTAGTTGTTTTTTCCGGAGCCTTAGTTGCCTCTCGCTCTTGTTTATTTCTCCCAACCATCGCTTCCTCTTGTTTCTTGTGAATCATTTCTTTCTCAATCCGTAAATCATTGGTATTCTGAACAATAGTTTCTGAGGTTTGACCAGGATGATTCATAAATTCATTTTTTTCTTGAGTAATAGGTTTACTGGCGGCTTTTGCCTTAAAATAGTTGTTCACAAATACCCCTGCAAACAAGAACCCAATTGCAAAAATGACAATAACTAATGTCCCTTTGGTCCATCCTTGCTTTTGATCCCCCATGTTTCATTACCCTCTTTGATGTTTTATGTCTTTCTTCATTATAGACGAAGCTTCTCTTGAATTGTTACTATCCTATTAAAAATATTACAATTCTATTAAAATATAACTTTTATATCAGCACATCCTCCAAAAGTCTTGAACTGAAAAATTCCCCCATTTCTTATATACCCCACTTTTTACCAATCTATTATAACAGGTAAATTTAGAAAATGTACCCGTGGACAAAATTTAAATCAGAAATTTCTAAAAGAAGGACAGGCAAATTCTCCTGTGAACTGACATACATATCATTGAACGGGATTTTCTTACTAGATGGAATTCCTCTTAATTTTGAGTTATGGAGGTGAAGTTAGTGTCAGGTGGGCAAAAAGCACTCTTTTATATCTTATCTATACTTATTCCTGTGGTCGGGATCGTTCTAGGAATTATTTGGATGAACGATCAAGATCCAGAAAAGAAAGCTGTCGGAAAAACCTGTTTATACATTGCTTTAGGTATGATCGTATTGAGCTGTATCTGTTGGTTCGCTCTTTCTGCCTTCTCCTTTTTGCCGTTTATGTCGGGGTATTAAAAAAGTGGAAAAACCCAATTCATCTCTTCAAGAATTGGGTTTTTCGTATAGGAGTGATACTCGTTGTTACACGAACTATTGGATTTCTTTGGAAGAGCCATCTGTCACCAATTAGAAGAAAGATCACTCCAAATTTCAGGAGAAACTCTTTCCGTTTGCGCCCGTGATACAGGTATTTATATTGGGATTTTTTCCTCACTTACGTATTTGCATTTCACTAAACGAAAATCAAAAATCACCATACCTACAATTAAAGTAAGCTTCTTTCTTCTATTATTAATGGTCCCCATGATGGTTGACGGCCTAGGCTCCTATCTGCATTGGTTTGAAAGTGACAATATCAAACGATTAGTGTCAGGCACCAGCTTTGGTTTTGTTTTGCCCTATTTTCTATATCCGTTGCTTTCGTCAAGGTCGCTTGATAATGATAGTGAGCCTTGTGTGAAGGGTAGCAGAGATTGGATTGTGCCACTGATTGTAAGTGCAGTTTTGGGCGTTGTAGTTTATTGGGGAATGATTTCATATTATATTTTTGATAGCTTTATCATTTTGACGGTGGTCATTTGGCTCAGTTTATTTACTTCAAGGCTTTTTTCATCCGTCTCCAACTATAGAATAAAATCCCTTTTTTCAATCCTAGTTAGCCTTGGGATCTTGTCGCTCCTTTCGTTACTTCACAATGTTGTCTTATCCTGATGAGAAATTAATTAAGAAAAAAGAGAGCCAGAGTCAACTGGTCTCTCTATCAATGAAACTTAACACTCACTTATCACATGGATTAATTCTTTTATCTGTTTTAATTTCTGAGGACTCAGTTGCTCCTCCGACAGTTCAATTTCTACTTTTAAGATACTCTTAACAGAATATTTCCCTTTAGTACTATTAGTTGATTCACTATCTTCTTTTTTCACTAGCTCTTCCATATCTACTTCCAAAAGGGTTGCAAGCTTATTTAATATTTCTAAGCTAGGATTCCTTTGAATATTACGTTCAATCAAACTTAAATAAGACTTTGATATACCCGTACATTCACTAAGCTTTGTTAATGAAAATCCTTTTCCCAGTCTCAACTGTTTGAGTCTTTTTCCGTCCATTTGATCTCTCCTTAATCCAAAACAACAATGTCGTAAATCCCACCATTCTTGTACTTAGAAATTATCCACCGAATCCCTTTGTGACCAAAGTAATGACTAACGGACCTAATATGATGATAAATAAGGCTGGAAAAATGAAAAACACCATTGGAAAAAGCATTTTTACAGGGGCTTTCATGGCTTGTTCACGGGCTGCTTCACGACGCTGTTCTCGTACACGGATCGTGAGATTCCCTAACACCTTAGCCATACCAATTCCCAGTTGATCCGCCTGAATTAATGAAGTGATAATCGTTTGAAACGAATCAGAAGGTACTCTTTTGCGTAAATCATAAAAAGCTTCTCTTCTTGATTTTCCTAGCTTCATATCCTCCAATGTATGTAGAAACTCCTCTGAAAGAGGGCCCTTATTGTTTTTAGACACTTCAGCAATTGCTAAATCCAGCCCCATTCCTGCCTCAAGTAATAGGTTAACCGTATCGAAAAAATCAGGCATCGACTTATTAATCTCCTTTATTCTTGCCGTCTTCTTTTTTCCAAGTAAAAATACAGGCAAGCGGAAGCCTAGCAAACCCATGGTAATGGCCAATATCCAAGTTATCATCTTGTTATCAGCTATAGGCAGAATGAAAAGAATAAAAGGAAGAGCAAGAGCTGCACTTAGTACAAATTGAAATAATCTAAAATCAATAGCCGTTTTAAATGGATAGCCTGCATCACGAAGGGTGCTATCTATTCTTTTTCTTTCTGTTTTTGACACTTTTTTATTTAACCAATTTGTCCCCATATCCCAATATCTTTGAAATCTTAGTTTTAATTTACTTTCCTTCAGATTCTCAGAATGCTCCATTTTTTCTTTTCCTTTAGGTTCTTCAAAAAATTTGCCTACACGCTCATTAAAAGCGAGCTGTTTTTTGAATACAGAAAATAGTATGCCAGCAAGTAGAAAAGTGAGGAAGGCTCCTGATAATAAAATAAGAATCATTTCCTGCATGATCACACCTCTATTCGGATAATCTTTTGAATAAATATCCAGCCAATCATTATAGAAACCCCGCAGATAAAGAGCATTGCCCAGCCAAGTGGGTGCTCAAGCATGGGGCCAAAATATTCTCTGTTCACTAATGATAAATATAAGCCTAACCCAACTGGGAGTAGTGTAATAATCCATGATGACATTTTCCCTTGTGCGGTCAGTGTGTTTAACTCTTCTAAAATTCTGACCCTGCCTCTAATAGTTTCCTCCATCGTTTCGAGAAGCTCAGCCAGGTTCCCTCCACTTTTTCTTTGTGCTAGAATGGCACGTACCACTACTTCAAGTTCTTTATTCGGGACCCTCTTGACTAATTCTTCAAAGACCTCTTCCATTGGCATCCCTAGTGCTACCTGTCGAACAACTCGATCAAACTCAGGACCAAGTGGGGCTGGAACTTCTTTTCCGACCAGTTGCATGGCCTGCATAAAACTAAATCCCGCCCTCATTGAATTCGCCATCATCCCTAAAATATCAATTAACTGGAGGGATGATACATGTAGTCTTTTTTTTCTTTTTTTCTGCATGAGGAATTTAGGAATAACAAACCCCATGATAATCGGTATAGCAACGAGATACCATGACAGCCCTAAAATAAGAGTCACGCCTCCTAAACCTGATGCTGACAATAATCGAAGAGCAAAAAATTCCTCGGGTTTTAATTTGCTCCCTGCCTCAAGTAAGATATTCTCTGTCCTTTCACTAAATTGAACATCCTTAAACAGTAAGCTAATCGATAGAAAAAAATGCTGGAATAGAGGTTGTCCTTTTTCTTTTATGCTGTGAGAGTTTTCCAAGGAAGGAGTTGGCAAAAACTTATCTAGACGGTGCGAGATTCTTTTCTTATTTGAATAGCTTTTTAAGAAAATGAAGATCAATGCACTTGTTATTAAAAAAATGGCAGTTAGTTCCATTATTAGTATCAACTATTACCACTCCCTCACAAACCATGAAGCAGGCATTGAATAGCCATTTAATTCAAGCTGCTCTGTAAATTTTGGCCGGATACCTGTAGAAATAAATTTCCCTTCGATTTTCCCGTCATGAGAAAGCCCAGTCTCTTTATATAAATAGATATCCTGGAGAATAATGGTATCACCCTCCATCCCCAGTACTTCGGTGATATGTGTAATTTTTCGAGAGCCATCCTTCAATCTCGATTGATGAACAATTAAATCAATCGCATTCGCAATCTGTTCTCGAATAGCCTTTACTGGCAGGTCAAACCCAGCCATCAAGACCATCGTTTCCAGACGGGATAAAATATCTCTCGGCGAGTTGGCGTGACCGGTACTTAAGCTGCCGTCATGTCCGGTATTCATGGCTTGGAGCATATCCAAGGCTTCGGCACCACGGACCTCACCAACTACTATACGGTCAGGACGCATACGTAGTGAATTTCGAACTAAATCCCGAATCGTGATTTGCCCTTTGCCCTCAATATTTGGCGGACGAGATTCTAATGCCACAATGTGCTCCTGATTGAGTTTTAGTTCTGCAGCATCTTCAATCGTAACAATCCGTTCATTGTTAGGAATAAAAGATGATAAGACATTTAATGTAGAGGTTTTTCCTGACCCTGTCCCACCACTGATAAAAATATTGAGTTTGGATTTTACACATACATTAAGGAATTCCGCCATGTCTTTATTTAAGGTTCCGAAATGAACAAGATCCTTAATTTTAAAAGGAATATCAGAGAATTTCCTGATTGTTAAACTAGGTCCTTTTAACGCCAGAGGAGGAATGATGGCATTGACACGCGATCCATTCGGCAGACGCGCATCTACCATGGGAGAACTCTCATCGATCCTCCTGCCAATCGGGGAAACAATCCTCTCTAGGACACGCATCACATGATGATTATCAACGAAATGAACATTGCTTCTAATAATCCGTCCATTTTTTTCATAATAAATTTCGTCATAGCTATTAACCATAACCTCACTAATCGTTGGGTTTTCTAATAAAGGTGTAATGGGACCGTAGGCCATTAGCTCGTCTTTGACGTAATTCAAAATTTCTTGTTTTTCTTCAAATGTCAGTCTGCCGCCCTCTTGCTCAAAGAAAGCCTGCCCTAGTTCTTCTATTTTTAATGTTTCTTGTTCTCTATTTTGTCCGGGGTATTTCTTTAACTCTTCTAAGAGGAAATCGTGAAGATCTGCTTCAAGCTTCCAAAATTCTTGTGATCTCTTAAGCACCGAAAATTCCAGTGTATCTGTTGCTATGCTTTTGTTCCCCTGTCCTTTAACCGATTCCTCTTTAAATCGTTCAAACAGTGACAATAGGATCCCCTCCTTACCTACCTATAAGAAACCAACGTTTTTCCTTTTTTGTTTCGGTCACGACTGGATTGATTTGTTCAGAGAGTTTCTCTGCTAATTTCCAAACTCCCTTACCAATTTGACTACGAGAATTCGAAAGCATAAATGGCTCACCGGATTTAATCGAGGCAGCCGCGACATTTGATTGTTCTGGTAAAAGGTGATAGATTGGCATTTCAAAGATACCTTCAATTTTCTTAAGTTCCAATCCCTTGCCTTTTTCGAATCGGTTTAAAATCAGCTTTACTTTGTCTTTTTGCTGAATGGTCTCAAGCGTTTCAAGGTAAAGTTGGCTTAGTCGTAAAACTGCGATATCATTGCTGGCCAGAAGTAATATGTCGTCTGCCAAATCCAAACACCGTAAATGAATTTCTGAAAGATATACCGGCAAGTCAATCAGGACAATATCATACAGATTCTTCGCTGCTTCAACCGCTTCTTTCATATGTTCCTCTGAAATACCTTCAAAGAATTCGGGACGTGGTGGTGCTGCCAGGATGGATACATCGCCATCAACAGCCGTCATATATTGTTCAATAGAATAGGTTCCACGGCTAGAGGCTTCTTTTACCCATTCATAAATCGTTCTTTTGGGTTTTGAATTAAAGTACATGGCCACTTCACCAAATTGCAGGTTCCCATCAATGACCGCCACTTTTTTCCCCATTCTGGCAAAAGCAATCGCTAGATTGACTGTAACTAGTGTTCTACCAACCCCACCCTTGGGAGTGGCAACGGCCATGACTCTACTTTTTTCTTTTAAATGGAACATGGAATCCTTTTTTGCGCGGTGCTCCATATATTTCTTCGCATGATCAATCGCTTCACTAAGTTCTTCGTCAGTATACGAAGATAGGAGGGTATCGGACGCTCCCATCAGCATGGCCTTTTTCAAATTTTCCATGTTGTCAGCCACTATTAATATGATATAAACGTGCGGATAAAGGACCGAGATTTCCTGACACAGTTCATACACGTTATATAGTGTATGGGCTTTAATAAATAGGACCGACTGGTTATTTTGGACTAGAAGGGAATGCAGTTTTTCAACCTGATTGGATGCTGTTAACTGAAATTGCTTTTTTTCCAATAGTGCTTTAATTTCTCCAGGAGGAGTATTGGTATCAGAAAAATAAATCCAGTTTATACTCATTTCGAATCTTTACCCTCCCCATTGTCATCTTTAATCACTTCTCTTGTTTGTTTTAACCCTGCTTTACCACTCTCATTATCATCGGTATTTCGGAGCATGAGGTAAAATCCATCCTTATCCTTTGATGCTAGGCCAAGCATGATCCCTTCTTCAGGTGTCACCTCTAAAGTAACGGTTTCGTAATGAAGGGCCTCTTCTTTGTTATCTGAGGATTTGCCTGAGGTTAAGACTTTTACATTTTCAAGCACGAGGACGGCAGATTTGAATTCCTTTCCTTCCGCATCTTTAGTAGTTTCATAAGCAATGACATCTACGTTTGAATTTTGTGCGATGTAACCCGATACCCCCTGCTCGAGGTCTACCTTGATTGACATCGCTCGTTTCCCCTTGCTTACCTCGACAAGATAATTTTTAAATTCTCTTTCACTCTTTTTCTTTTCCTCGTCCGCTTTTTTCTTTTCTTCTGCTTGCTGATTGGATTGGTCAGTAGCTTTCTGTTGCTGCTCCTGTCCTGTCTCTGTTCCCGAAGCAGTTGTAACGTTTCCCTTTGATAAAATAGTAAAATAAGCAAAGCAAGCAACAGTCATGCCAAGTATTAATGAAATCATCCATATCTTTTTCGTATTCATAACGTCCTCCTACACCTCTTGCTTACATGAATTATCATTCTACTAGTTTGACACTATATAAGGTGCCAACGCCTGTATCACTAATCTCTCCTGGTTGAAGTCTAGTCAGGAATTGACCTTTGAGTGTTTTGTCGTCAAATCCCTCAAGCCAATAGGATGCAAATCCGGTTACATTTAATTCGTCTCGTCCATTTGCTCCATCCCAAGTGTCAATGACTACAATGTTTATTACTCTGTTGCACTGATTATCGGCAGTTTTTGGGTCCTGACACTGTGGTTTGCTTGCATCACTAGCAATCAAATCATTGATTGCTTTACTGGTGGGTCCCCACGTTACTCCAGGTTCGGTTAAAACTGTTTCGCCAACAGTATAAACACTTCCATTTCTAATCGCTTCCTCTAGGCTAGATGCACCTCTTCCATCTAGAGCTAGAAAACCACAGTTCCCCTTGTTCTTCTCAAAGCAGGTTAGCTCCTTGCCATTTGGAATATGACTTTCTTCTACTGCTATCGGAGCCACTCCTTTTGCCATCCGTACATGTCCAACAATCGCCTTAGCAGTTGCCTTAACATCTGTATCATTTTTTCCTATTACCCTTGCAAAAGTAAGCGGTACATTTACAAGTTTTGTTGCCTTTATGCTGTCACCTGTTATAGTGAGATTACTTTCTGTAATTGAAAAACCGTTTTTTGCAGCGACATCTTTAGCGTTTGTAATTGCTTGCGTCTCACTCTTCTTTAAGCCTTGGGCCCCTGCTAATACTGCTGCATCTAGAGCATTCTGCAACTTGCTTTTTTCAACATAAAGTCTTCCACCATCTATTACTAAAGCAGTAAAGCCTAGAAGAGCAACCAAGGAAATGGCCACTATTACCAATGCTGACCCGCTTTCATCATTCAAATTCAACAACCTAATTATTTTTTTCATTTACTCCACCCTCATTGTTGTGGTGTCCTTTAAGGTTAAGGATCCAACGATTTCTCCAATTACTGGGGTTAGAAATGTGATTGGATAGGTAATGGTTATCGTTACATTGGTACCAGAATTCCGAGTACCAGAAATGGCTACCCTATCTGCTGTTAAACCGATACTTGTCGCATCGTTTACAGCGGTATTTTTTATCTCTGAAACATCGTTTCCAATACTGGCTGCCCGGGCAGCTTCTCTTCCTGCATGATCCATTGTCAGGTAAACATGAAAAATTCTTGAAAAGTCAATAATTCCAAACAGTAATAAAACTATCAAAGGGAGAACTAGTGCAAATTCAACTAGTGATTGACCATTTTCAGACTTCATTAAAATCCACCCCAGATTAGTGAACAAAGTGTTCCAAGTACTATGGCTATTCCATACGGAAAGGAAATGCTTGATTGGTTGCCATTAGCTAAGTGAATGGAACCTAGATTGCTTCGGATAAATACAATTGCAAAGAGGAATGTCTTAATCATATTTACAAAACCCTTTTGTTTTACAATCAGCACAACTGCAATTAATCCACCAATTAATGCTGTATAGATAAAAGAATAAAAAACAAAGCTAGTTCCCATTAAAGCTCCTATTGATGCCATTAGCTTTACATCCCCTGCTCCCATTCCACCTAACATATACGGAAGAATAAGTAGCCCTAATCCTACTAGAAATCCTTTTCCGCTAAAAAGGAATCCATCTAATCCTTGAAAAGATAAATAATAAACAAAAGCAAACAAGATTGCTGGCAAGGTGACAATGTTTAATATCTTTCTACTTTTTACATCTGTATAAAATGAGATTAATAATATTGCTAAAAGTATTATTTTTGTAATCATAGGAAATACCTCAGTTTTTTAAGAATTAAGCCCCACTTTTTAAAGCAGGGCTTCTTTCGAAAATCCATAATATTTATCACTTTAATTTATCAGTGATTTTCCCAAACACAGTTACTAGCTCATTTTTTAACAATATCAGTGATCCCGCTACAACAACTGCAACTAATGCAAGAATTAATCCATACTCAGTTAATGCCTGGCCTTCTTCTTGTACTACTAATCCCTTAATTTTTTTCAACATGTTTTTTTCCTCCTAGAAATAGTTTAATTTTTCGAGTGTCGTTCATTGTACAGAACACCTATCAAATAATATTCGTTCTTTATATTACGTAAATATTATGGTGTTTGTTCTTTTTAATGAACAGCTCTTGAGTAAATAATAGTACGATTGGCATGAATTGTAAATAGATTCCTAGTAATCTTGTTCTAAATAAAAAACGACATGTTTCTACAACGTTCAATATTGAGAACTGCTATTCAATACTGTATATTCAATATAAAGAACAAAAAATTTAAAGGAGACTATTTAATGGAACAAGTAACGAGGACCATTCCCTATTCTATTAACCTTGCTGATTCATTTTTTAAAAGATTAAAAGGATTAATGTTTCGGAAGGAGGTACTGATGGACGAGGGTTTATGGATCATTCCCTGTAATTCCATACACATGTGCTTTATGAACTTTGAAATTGATGCCATTTTTCTTAGTAAAGAGGGACAAATTGTTAAAATGATTGAAAAGCTCAAGCCATGGCAAATTGTTAAACCAATCAACCATGCCTACTCAGTAGTGGAACTTCCAGCTGGTGATGTATCAAAGTTAGGATTAAAAAAAGGTGAAATAATTATGCTTAAATAACCCAAGAGACAGATTCTACTGTCTCTTTTTGTTATTCAATCATTGTTCACCATTTATACATACCAATCCCCATCAATTACCAATATGATAATAATATAGATACCTATAGAAAGAGAGTTAGGGCCGATGATGAATAAACAGATGCGGTTACAGATGATTACGGAGCTTATTTCTGATCAGGAGGTAAAGACGCAGGAAGAACTGGGGCAATTGCTTTTAGAGAACGGACTGCCGGTTACTCAAGCAACCATCTCGAGAGACATCCGGGAGCTGAAACTGGTCAAGGTTCCTTCTAAAGATGGCAGTCTGAAGTATAGCCTTAAAGTAGATCAGGACCATTTAATTACGGAGAAGTTCCGCCATAAACTAAAGGATGCACTTATTAACATCGAAGTAATTAACTACTTTATTATCATCAAGACGCTTCCTGGGCATGCCCATTCCTTCGGTGCCCTGCTCGATTCCATGGACTTGGACGGGAAAGCAGGAACCATTTGTGGAAACGATACATGCTTGATTATTTGCCGTTCACCACAAGAAGCACTTGGCATCGAAGAGCAGCTCAAAGTCTATCAAAAGTAAAGGCTAGAACTACACACACGCAAAAGGAGGGTTACGATGCTCAACTCATACGTGGAAAAGATGGATGTACTTTCTGATTTACAACAAATTGAATTATTAAAATGTCTTCCAGTAAAAACACTAAAAAAATATCTACCTTACTTCTATTTTCGCTCCTACAAGAAAAATCAACTCCTCTTTATGCAGGGAGACCCGCGCGATAAAATCTTTTTTTTACTAGACGGATATGTCATGTATGAACGCAGCAGCCAGGATGGCAGCATGCTTTATTTAGACTTTATTAAAAAGAATCAAATGTTTCCCTACGGGGGCATTTTTCAGGATCAGGTGTACCAAGACACGGCCATTGCTGTCACGGACGTTCATTTGTACTTTATTCAAACCCACGTTGTGGAAGAACTATTGAAAGCCAATCCTAAACAACTACTCTATATCATCTCTAAACTATCAGACATTCTTAATCTTCATCAAAAACGCGTCCAAAAAATTCTCATTCCTAACGCACAGGAACGCGTGCTGCATTCGCTCCAGTTTTTAATGGAGGACCTGGGCGAAAAGGATGGCGCAGGAATCGTCATCCCCTGCCCTCTCACGGCTACAAACATTTCTAAACTATCTGGAACCACACGGGAAACCGTTAGTTTACTAATGAATCAATTAAAACGAGAGAACATCCTCTCCGTTACCGGAAAAAAAATAACCATTCATCAACCTGATTATTTTAAAAGCATATAGAGAGGCTGACTCCACGAGAGTCAGCCCTTTTTGTTGGCTCCAATAAGTTTTCTTAATATTAGAACTTTATCTGTGAACAATCTTTGTCATTCAGCCATTATTCAGCATATTAGATTCGAGAAAATCGATTTCCATGTATATATACATAAATATGCAAACCCGTTTATGTGATCGACAAAAAACTGTAAGGATTATTACATTTTGTTTGTTATGAAGCTTACAAAGGCAATCACTTTCTATGCTTAGAATGAAGGTGTAGCAAGGATTCTATCAAAAGGAGGAAGAAAGATGAGCAGTATAGCCGAAATCACTTCTCAGAGGGACATGCAGACAAAGCTAAAGCACCCGATCCATGTTACATCTGAAATCGGAACGTTACGCTCGGTGTTGCTGAAACGGCCTGGAAAAGAAGTTGAAAATTTGACGCCTGAATATCTGCAGCGGCTTTTATTCGATGATATTCCTTATTTGCCAATTATCCAGCGCGAGCATGACTATTTTGCCGAAACCTTAAAAAATCGAGGAATCGAAGTCCTTTATCTCGAAAAATTGGTGGTTGAAACCTTAAGTAATCCAAACATCAAAAAGCAGTTTATTGATGATATTTTACGAGAAAGCAAGGCCAATGTGAACGGAGCTTCTCGCGTGCTAAAAGAATACCTACTCTCTTTTTCCACAGCAGATATGGTGGATAAGGTGATGAGCGGGATTTTAAAAAGAGAAATTGAGCCCGAGAAAAAAGCTCACCTTTATGAATTCATGGAGGACCACTATCCCTTCTATTTAGATCCAATGCCTAATTTATATTTCACTCGTGACCCAGCAGCTTGTATTGGCAATGGCTTATCCATCAACAAAATGCGTGAACCGGCAAGGCGCCGCGAGTCCTTATTCATGCAATACATCATTAAATACCATCCACGATTTGCTGGACATGACGTACCAATTTGGCTAGACCGCGACTTTGAATTTTCAATTGAAGGCGGCGATGAATTGATTCTTAGTGAGGAAGTCGTAGCCATTGGTGTATCCGCCCGTACCTCTGCTCGTGCGATAGAAAAACTGGCCCTTAACCTCTTTAAGAAGCAGGATTCAATTAAAAAAGTGGTTGCCGTGGAAATTCCGAAGTGCCGCGCCTTTATGCATCTTGATACGGTGTTTACAATGGTCGATTACGATAAATTCACTATCCATCCTGAAATCCAAGGACCTCAAGGCAATATGAATGTGTATATTCTTGAAAAAGGCAGTGATGACGAACGCTGTACCATCACACACCGGACGAATCTTCAGGAAACATTGAAAGAGGTTTTACATTTAGACGAGCTTGTCTTAATCCCTTGCGGCGGCGGAGATGAGATTGCTGCCTCTCGTGAGCAATGGAATGATGGCTCGAACACCTTAGCGATTGCACCTGGAATTGTGGTCACCTATGACCGCAATTATATTAGCAATGATTTGTTACGCCAGCATGGCATTGAAGTACTCGAAATCACCAGTTCAGAACTATCCCGTGGCCGCGGCGGCCCACGCTGTATGAGCATGCCAATTGTACGTGAAGATATACGACATTAATTTTTAAATAAAAGGAGACGATTTTGATGTTAGTAACTGCCCCACAATTACACGGAAGAAGCTTTCTTGCAGAAAAGGATTTTACCAAAGAAGAGTTTGTTTATCTCATTGATTTGGCTTTCAAACTAAAGGATGAGAAAAAGCATGGCATTCCCCATCGCCACTTAGAAGGAAAAAACATCGCGCTGCTTTTTGAAAAGCCGTCTACCCGTACACGCTGTGCCTTCACAGTAGCCTGCGTTGACCTTGGTGCCCATCCTGAATATCTAGGAAAAGATGATATCCAGCTCGGTAAAAAAGAATCAATAGAAGATACTGCAAAAGTGTTGGGCAGGATGTTTGACGGCATCGAGTTCCGTGGATTTGAGCATAAAAAGGTAGAGATGTTAGCAGAGCATTCGGGTGTGCCTGTCTGGAATGGGTTAACCGATCGCTGGCATCCAACACAAACACTTGCTGACTTTTTAACGGTAAAAGAAAACTTTGGCCGCTTAGAAGGAATTAAATTCGTGTATGTTGGTGACGGTAGAAATAATGTGGCCAACAGTCTGCTCGTTGGGGGTGCACTTGTAGGAATGGATGTGCGCATCTGCACACCCGAATCGTTGTTCCCAGAACCTGAGGTCATTGAACTGGCAGAAAAATTCGCCGAGAAGTCAGGCGGCCGGGTAACTGTCACAAGCGATGTAGAAGAAGGAGTGGCTGGTGCTGACGCCATCTATACAGATGTTTGGGTTTCCATGGGGGAAGAAGATAAATTCGCTGAACGGATTGCTCTGCTGTCGCCTTATCAAGTAACAATGGACATGATTAAGAAAACAGGCAATGACAAAGTGATTTTCCTACACTGCCTCCCTGCCTTCCACGATCTTGAAACCAGTTATGGCAAGGATATTTATGCGAAACATGGAATGCCAGAAATGGAAGTGACTGATGAAGTCTTCCGCAGCGAGCATTCCAAAGTATTCGACCAAGCGGAAAACAGAATGCATACAATCAAGGCGGTAATGGCTGCGACACTTGGACATTTAGAATAAGTGGTTAGGAGTTGGGTGTCTGGCACCCTTCTCCTTCCCGTTTTACCAAACGAATGGAGGAAAAACATGAATCAGATCTCCGAACAACTCATTTCTGAGCTACGAAAGGTAGAAGGTGAGTTTCACCATGCATTAAAGCAGCTGGTTGATATCCCTAGTGTAATCAGTGAACAGGAGGATGGTTTTCCTTTTGGAAAAAATATTGATTTAGCTTTGAAAAAGTCATTAGAAATCTGTGAAGAGCTTGGATTCCGGACGTATGTTGATCCGAAAGGTTATTACGGGTATGCCGAAATTGGTGACAGTGGAGAAATGATTGGTGTTCTCGGCCATTTGGATGTGGTACCCGCTGGCAAGCTGGAAGATTGGCACACTCCTCCCTTCGATGCAACCATCATAGAAGGCAAAATGTACGGCAGAGGAACACAGGATGATAAAGGACCGACACTGGCTACTCTTTTTGCCACGAAAGCGTTAATGAATCTCGGTGTTTCTTTTAACAAAAGAATTCGGTTTATCTTCGGGACAGATGAAGAAACACTATGGCGCTGCATGAACCGCTATTGTGATCTCGAGGAAATTCCCAGCATGGGCTTTACTCCCGACTCCACCTTTCCGTTGGTTTACGCCGAAAAGGGCTTGCTACAGTTTCATTTAGAAGGAACTAACGAAACCAACCTCCGTTTACAAGCAGGTAATGCCTTTAATGCGGTACCTGACAACGCAAGATATGCCGGAGAAAATCTAGAGGAATTACAAGCTGCTCTAGAGGAATTAGAGTTTGATTACGAAGTGGCTGACGGTAGTGTCGTGGTCCTCGGAAAGGCCGTTCATGCCCAAGTTACGGAAAAAGGAATCAATGCGGTTAGCAGGCTATTGCTGGGGTTGAAAAAGATTGGCGTCACCTCAAAAATAATTGAGTTTGTTAATGACCTAATTAAAGAAGATCCGTTTGCAACCAGCATTTTTGGCAACTGTGAAGATGAGCCATCAGGTAAGCTAAAGTTCAATGTCGGAAAAATAGAGTTAACGGAGGAAATAGAGCAGTTATCCATCGATATCCGCATTCCTGTGACTGCTGATAAACAAGAAATCGTTAACCAGATCTCCCAAGTTGCAAAAGAATACGGGTTAACCTACAAAGAATTTGACTATCTAAAATCGATTTATTTACCAAAGGATTCATTTCTAATCAAAACCTTAATGAACGTTTACCAGGAAGTAACTGGGGATACCGTTTCCGAACCGATTTCTTCTGGTGGTGCCACCTATGCTAGAGCCATGGAAAACGTCGTGGCCTATGGCGCCATTTTTCCAAAGCAAGCAAAAACCGAGCATCAGCCGAATGAACATATTGAATTAGACAAAATGTTTACAGCGATGTTGATTTACGCAAAAGCCATCTACGAATTAACTCGATAGGTATGCCATTTGACTAATGGAGGAATACTCATGAAAAAGTTCAAGATGCCTACCGCTTATACGTTATTATTCTTGATTATTGTTGTGATTGCCGCCTTCACCTGGATCATCCCAGGTGGGCATTATGATACTAAAGTAGATAAAGCAACGGAAAAAGAAATTCCTGTCTCCGGAACCTACCAGCAGCTGCCAAGTGACGAACAGACACCTCAAGGGGTGTGGGAGGTTTTAAATGCACCGATCAACGGCTTTTTCGATGCGAAGGATATTGCATTGTTCGTTCTAGTGATTGGCGGTTTCTTAGGGGTAGTGATGAAGACGGGTGCGATTGACGCCGGGATTACACGGGTCATCCGCAAGCTAAAGGGGCGAGAGCAATGGCTAATTCCGATTCTTATGGTTCTATTCGCAATTGGTGGTTCCACTTACGGGATGGCAGAGGAAACCATCGCGTTTTACCCCATCCTCATTCCAGTACTGATAGCAGCAGGCTATGACGCTTTAACCGCTGTCTCGATTATCGCCCTTGGTGCAGGGGTTGGTTGTTTAGGATCCACCGTTAACCCGTTTGCTACGGGCATCGCTTCTGGATTTGCCGGAATATCAATTGGAGATGGGATGGGACTTCGCCTCATCATCCTTGCAGTCACGCTTATTTTCACAATTATTTTCGTCATGCGCTACGCAAAAAAAGTAAAGGCAGACCCATCTAAATCATTGATTGCCCAGATGAAAACAGAAAATGAACAGCACTTTTTATCACAGAAAGCGGAAGAAGTAACATTTACCGGCCGTCATAAGGCCGTGCTTACGGTATTTGGTTTAACCTTTGTTGTCATGATTTTAGGAGTTATTCCATGGGCTTATAAATTTAATATTACTATTTTTGAAGATTTCACCAAGGCCGTAGCAAAAATTCCGTTCATTGGGAAATTACTCGGCGGGGTCCTTCCGCTTGGAGACTGGTGGTTTGGTGAGTTAACGATGTTATTCCTAACCTCCTCCATCATTATTGCTTTTATTTATAGAATGAAAGAATCTGAGTTTACTAGCACGTTTGTGAATGGGGCAAGAGATTTGTTAGGCGTTGCCCTTATTATTGGCATCTCTCGCGGAATTACCGTTGTCATGGATGCTGGCGGAATGACTGCGACCGTGCTTCATTGGGGCGAAGGAATGCTGGATAACATGGGCTCTGTGCTTTTTACCAATTTATCATTCTTGTTTTATCTGCCGCTATCCTTTCTTGTGCCATCGACTTCCGGTCTCGCCACTTTATCAATGCCGATTATGGCACCATTGGCTGATTTTGCGGGAGTAGGTAGACATTTAGTGATTACCGCTTACCAAAGTGCATCCGGGGTTGTAAACCTACTGACTCCTACAAGTGCGGTTATCATGGGAGCACTGGCCATTGCAAGGGTTCCATATAGCACCTACCTCAAACATGTTTGGAAATTAGTTTTGTCACTTTCTGTGATTGTGATGGTGATTTTGAGTATCGCCACCATGATGAGTTAATCGTTTATAAGTGCCATTTTTCAAAAAGAAGAGGGGTTTAATCATGACAAAGCAAAAAGTGGTGATTGCGCTAGGCGGGAATGCCATTCAATCGGGAAACGCAACCGCAGAAGCGCAGCAATTAGCATTGGAAAAAACAGCACGGCAACTTGTTCAATTTATTGAAAAGGGAATTGATATTATTATCTCCCATGGTAATGGTCCACAGGTTGGTAATATTCTGCTTCAGCAAAAGGCAGCTGATTCAACGAAAAATCCGGCCATGCCCCTGGACACGTGCGGAGCGATGAGCCAGGGAATGATTGGCTATTGGATGCAGAATGCGATGGATAAAGTATTAAAAGAGCGCAGAATTGATAAAAATGTCGTCACAGTTGTAACAAGGGTAGCCGTGGATAAACAGGATTCTGCGTTTCTCAATCCGACGAAGCCCATCGGACCTTTCTATAGGGAAGATGATGCGAAGGAAATCATGGAGTTAACGAATACCTGTTTTAAAGAAGATGCAGGACGTGGCTGGAGACGGGTGGTTCCTTCACCGATGCCTGTGAGTATTTTAGAGCATTCCGTAATCAATTCATTAGTCGAAAAAGGCAACATCGTCATTGCGGTTGGTGGCGGCGGTATTCCTGTTTTAGAAACAGAACACGGGTTAATCGGAATTGAAGCGGTAATAGACAAAGATTTTGCATCGCAAAAGTTGGCTGAACTGGTAGATGCGGATGCGTTAATCATTTTAACTGCAGTTGACAATGTGTACATTGATTTTAACAAACCAACGCAGCGGAAATTAGAGGACGTGAGTATTGCTGAATTAAGGGCTTTTATAGAAAAAGGTCATTTTGCTCCTGGAAGCATGCTGCCAAAGGTAGAGGCTGCAATTAATTTTGCGGCAACAAGTCCTGAGCGCAAAACGATTATCACTTCATTGGATCAGGCGTTTCACGCTCTTGAGGGTAAGGCCGGAACTGTTGTGAGCTTGCTTGGTGCGGAAGTGTTGGCGTAATAGGAAAAACCCTCTTTGAAGTTAGTTCAAAGAGGGTTTAGTTTTAATCGGTAGATTGAATGATATCAGGCTTTGGCTGCACTTTCTGATTGTAAATCGGTAAAATCACTAACACGCCGATAATAAACAAGACGGCTGACATTTCAAACGTTGTCACTAAGGAAAATTGCTCTTTTAGAACTCCAGCGAGACTCATTGTTATGACCATTGATCCTGCGAATAATGGACTTAGAATTCCGTTAACCCGGCCGATAAAGGCTTCTTCTGTATTTTGTAAGATCAAGGTGTTGATTCCAATTTGAATGCACGGCATCATGAGACCACTAAAAAACTCTGCAAGTAAAGTAATCCATAGATTTGTTGAGAATCCCATTACAGCAATACCTAAACCATTAACGAGCATTCCAAACACAAGGAGTCTTTGTGGTGGAACATTTTTAGCAAATATCATCGCGCAAGCCCCACCCAAGATCATTCCGACTCCATTGACCATAAGCAGCCACTGTAGGTTCTCTTTCGGGAGGTCTAATTGTTCAGTGACAAGAAAAATGTTTAGAGGATTAATAAATCCTACTCCAAGTCCTGCAGCCATAAAGCACAGGCCTAATAGACTTAATTCTCTTTTTCCTAAAACATACTTTATTCCACTTTTCATCTCTTGTAGCAAGGTAGATTCTCCTGCCTCCTCCATTGGACGGTCTTTTGGAAGGAAAGCAAGTGCCCCTGCAGAAAGCAAAAAGGCTACACCAGTAACAGCGATGCTGACGTCAATTCCAAACGATTGAAAGACGAATGTGCCAATAATCGGTCCTAATACCATGAAAAGAGCAAAAACCGTTTGATATACCGACATTGCACTTTGGACTTGGCTTTCTGACAAATGCATTTTAAACAATTTCATCCCTGATGGCTGGGAGAATTGTGAGAGTATGGCTGAGATTAATGTAGCGAAAAATACTACTTTCCATGTGCCAAATACTAGGGTAATCAGCACAACAAATATTGATATAGCACTTAAAATATCACACCACACCATCGTTTTTTTCGGTGCCCAGCGGTCTGCAAAGGTTCCGCCGATAAAGGAAAAGATGAAGATTGGTGCAAATTCAGCGACTGAAATCATGGAAACGGCGAATGCATCCCCATTTGTTTGATCCATAACAAAAAGTAAAACAGCAAAGTTCCGGACCCAAATTCCGATTTGAAGGAATAGTCCAGACATGATGATGGCTAAAAATACTCTGTTTCGGAATAAGTTGCCTGTTGATGAGGGTGTTACTTCTTTATTGGTTAAATCCATATAAAAACCTCCTGCTTAATTTTTGGACAGGAGGCAGTACTATACAATATTCGAGTGACATTCTATCCCCTAATTGATGGGGAAGTAATGATCTTTCCGACTTGTATAAAAGTACAGACTAATCCTATCCAAGAAAAAACGATCGTATTTATCACGATTTTTTTCATCTAAAATAGGATTAAAAGATCATCGTTACAAGGTCACCCTTCCGCTTTTTGGTAAGTTGATTGTATAGGATTTGATAATGTAAATCAAGTACTTTCCTTTTCGGAGTGACTGATCTCAGCTTTTTTCCTGTTGCCGACATATATCCTCTCTCTATTTACCGCTCTCGATTTTTTTCAGAACTACTACGGTCATTTAGACATTTTTACTTAAAGTTGATAGTTAAATTGATGGAGAGGGAACAATCACATTAACCAGAATACATAAAAAAGAACATCGGCGTCCCTGTATTACAATTGCTTCAACAGATAAAGAACTGTTATCTTATGTACATACTCTAATTGGAGGGACAATTAACAATAAAAAGAACTATAATCCCGACAGGCATAAAGATTCCTACACATTAATCATAAAGAAAAAAGAACTAGTTTTATCAACTCTGAAGCAAACTCTTCCCTACCTTCGTGTAGATAAAAAAAGAAACCGCGCTCTTTGGATACTCGATAATTATGAGAAAGTTACACCTCGCAACGGCAAATACAGTTCATTATTACTCAAAAAGAAATTAGCTATTGAAGAAACTTTTTTTCAGATATAAAAAAGACCAGCATTTCTGCTGATCTTGTTATCCACCTATGTATGGTGGAGACGGCGGGACGTGCTTTTCCATGCTTTCGTCATGGCACTGACTATATCTTGAACCTGCCTCAACAGGTCCCTCGGCGTCTTATGCGAAACGTAAATTTACCTCTTCAAGGTATGGATTTCGCATCCTAGTACTACCATCTAAGCATGGCAGCCTATGAGTCGATACACGGCTGTTGGATTGCTCCACATACCGCTCGGCATTGCCCTATCGCAAATTGTGCGACTTAGGTTTCACCGATAAAGCCGAATTTTCACTTATGTGTTACCACATAAGGCGACTAATTACTAATCGAACCCGCGTCCAAAGATATCGGCACTTAAGCATCTACGAGTGTAGTCGATATATTGGCGTTTCACTGATCCATTTGCCTATCGACCGGCGTCCGGTCAGCTAGCCTGGTTGTTCTCTTCCTTCATCCTCAGGCGGTGGAATCCGGCGTAGCCCACTTAGAGTGAGTCCCTTACCCTACCACATGGGCAATGGAGGGAGGAACCGCTATGCAGTATTAAGCTGCGAAAGCGAAGTTGTTGTTAGTTTTGCCAGTTATGGCTTTGACGTTTTAACGAGGCCGATCCCCTCGACTCGCAACCTAAGCTCAAACTACCCCTGTCGAATCCGTAGCGTCCCCATTATAAAATGAGCTGAAATCTAATTAAAGGTTTCTGCATCAGACGTTAGGATTGCTCGAACGTTTGTAAGAGCAAAAGTTAATGTCGCGTCTCTTAGCGACAAACTTATTATAACACACTCAAAACATTTTTCAATTGTAACAATCTGTAAAATAATTTCCAGCTTAAGAAATTGGAACCCACAGCCTTACATCTTCTGACGATCGCGGAATGCTCGTTCAATTTCACGCTTCGCCTCTTTTTGCTTTAACACTTCACGCTTATCATAATTCTTCTTACCCTTTGCTAACCCTAGTAAAACCTTACAGAAACCATTTTTTAAATAAAGCTTCAATGGAACTAAAGCATATCCTGCCTCTTTCGTTTCCCCAATCAGCTTATTGATTTCACGTCTGTGAAGTAATAGCTTACGTGTTCGTAATGGGTCATGATTAAAAATATTTCCTTGTTCATAGGGGCTGACATGCATTCCAAAAAGAATAGCTTCACCATTTTGAATTCTAGCATAAGCATCCTTGAGATTCACTTTTCCCGCACGAATGGATTTAATCTCTGTTCCCTGTAGAACAATACCCGCTTCATATGTTTCTTCGATAAAGTAGTCATGGTAAGCCTTTTTGTTTTGCGCGACTACCTTCCCTTCACCTTTTGGCATCGATTTTCACCTCATCTTACCATTCATTTTAACAGAACAGACAAGCGACTACAATTGAAAGAGAGCCTCGTTCTTAAGGCTCCCTTTCCGCGATTATTTATTTTTTCGTTTTGTACTCTTCGATTTTGGTACGTTGTCGTAAAACTTGCGTTTCTTCTTCTTTTGACCCTGCCCGGTGCCAGTGCCAGTGCTGCCACCAGGTTCCGACTTATTGCGGTCGCGATTACGACCACCGCCACCTTCTTGCTGCTTGTTCCGGCGCGGCTTTTTCGTTTCACTACCCGTTTTGAAAACCTTCGGTGTCTCTGTCCGCTCTCTGCGGGTACCCTTCATGCCGACGATTTCAAAATCAATCGAACGCTCGTCTTTATTGACTTTTACGACACGAACGGTAATTTCATCCCCAATTCGGAACACTTTTCCTGTCCGTTCACCGATCATCGCATAATGACGCTCATCAAAACGGTAATAGTCGTCGGTCATATAGCTGACATGAACGAGACCTTCTATCGTATTTTGTAGCTCAACAAACATTCCAAAATTGGTTACCGAGCTAATAATGCCATCGTATTCGACACCAATTTTATCTTCCATGTATTCCGCTTTCTTCAACTCATCCGTTTCACGCTCGGCATCGACAGCACGACGCTCCATTTTTGAAGAATGATCGGCAATTTCAGGTAAGCGGGCATTCCACTTTTCCCTTGTCCTTTCATCAAGCTTTCCTTCAATTAAATAGGTGCGAATTAAGCGGTGGACAATAGTATCCGGATATCTACGAATCGGCGACGTGAAATGGGTGTAAAATTCCGTTGATAAGCCGAAATGTCCCAGGCTTTCTGGATTATATTTTGCCTGTTGCATCGAACGTAGCATAACGGTCGAAACAACCATTTCTTCCGGCTTTCCTTGAACTTCTTCAATAATTTCTTGAAGCGCTCGAGGGTGAACATCGTTGGCTGTCCCTTTTACGATGTAACCAAAGTTCGTGATAAACTCGAAAAATTTCCTGAGCTTATCTTCCTTCGGATCCTCGTGAATACGGTAAATAAACGGTACTTCCATCCAGTGGAAGTGCTCCGCTACCGTTTCATTGGCAGCTAACATAAACTCTTCAATTAGACGCTCAGCTACTGAACGCTCACGAAGGACGACGTCAGTCGGTTTTCCTTCTTCATCCACCAGCACCTTTGATTCTTTAAAATCAAAGTCGATGGCGCCTCGGTTCATCCGTTTATTTCGTAGGATGGCGGCCAACTCTTCCATCATTTCGAACATTGGGACAAGCGATTCGTATCTTGCCCTAGTTTCTTCATCCTGTTCCGCAAGAATCATATTCACATCATAGTAGGTCATACGCTCTGTTGTTTTAATGACACTTTGGAAAATCTCGTGTGAAACAACAGCGCCATCTGATGTAATTTCCATCTCACAGGATAAAACCAGTCGGTCTACTTTTGGATTTAATGAGCAAATTCCATTCGATAAACGGTGCGGGATCATCGGAATTACGCGGTCTACTAAATACACACTGGTTGCCCGGTCTTCCGCCTCTACATCGATTGGTGTACCTTCTTTAACATAATAGCTGACATCGGCAATGTGAACCCCGAGCTTATAGTTGCCATTTTCTAGCCTTGAAACGGTTACCGCATCATCAAGGTCCTTTGCATCGGCACCATCAATGGTAACAATGGTTTCGTTCCGTAAATCACGGCGGTTCTTTAATTCGCTTTCATCGATGGTGTCAGGCACCTCATTTGCTTGTTGCAGTACATCGTCAGGGAAAGCCATAGGAAGTCCGTGCTTATGTATGACAGACAGGATGTCCACGCCTGGGTCATTTTTATGACCGAGAATGGTTATAACTTCACCTTCAGCACTTTTTCTCCCTTCAGGATATGTAACAAGCTTGACGACTACCTTATGTCCCTCAACCGCTCCTTTAGAAGCTGACTTTGGAATAAAGATGTCGCTGGCGAACTTTTTATCATCAGGAATCACAAAGCCAAAGCTTTTGCTTTCAACATAAGTTCCTACTACCTGCTGAACGCCGCGTTCAATGATGCGGATGATACTTCCTTCCCGGCGCTGCCCAGATGTTTCCGAAGAAACGCGAGCGAGAACGATATCTCCATGCATTGCGGTATTTGTTTCATTTGGCGGAATAAAAATGTCATCCATTCCTGGTTCATCAGGGGTGACAAACGCAAATCCTTTCGCATGACCAATCAGTTTACCGCGAATTAAGTTCATTTTTTGCGGTAGGCCATACCGATTGCTGCGTGTGCGTACAACTAGACCCTTTTCTTCCATTTGAACAAGAGCCTTTACAAACTCTTTAAAGTCACTAGAATCCTGAATACCAAATGCTTCTTCAAGCTCTTGGACTGTTAATGGTTTGTAGGCCTCATCCCTCATATATTGCAAAAGCCGGTCAACATGCTTTTGGATGTAATCTTCCAAGCCAATCCCTCCTTTATGGGTGCTTTATTAATCATGCCAGTTAAGTTTTTCTAAAAAAGCATAGACATCTTCGTGTAACTTATCACGTTCTTTATCTAACGTTATTACATGTCCAGATTCTTCATACCATTTTATATCCTTTGTAACTGACTCGATTTCATTGTAAATAATGTTTGCACTGTCCGTATTAATCATGTGGTCGTGGCGTGCTTGAACGACGAAGGTTGGGGCATAAATCATGTCCACATTTTCGCGAACATCAGCAATCAATGCCTGAAGCTCCTTTAATGTCCTCATTGGAGTTTTCTTAAAGTCTTCCATTTCCATTTCGATTTGCTCGTCTGATTTTCCTTCACGCTTTTTAAATTCGCGAGCATACTCGAGGATTCCTTCGTACATAACCTCTTCACTTTTTATATACATTGGGGCACACATCGGTACAATACCCTTTATAGGTACAGTGTAACCCAATTTCAAGGAAAATACGCCGCCAAGAGACAGTCCGGCTACTGCAATTTCCTCATGCCCTTTATTTTTTAAAAATTCATAGCCAGCCATGACATCTTGCCACCAATCTTTTGGTCCAGAATGTACTAGTTCCTCAGGTGGCACCCCATGCCCCTTGTAGTGAGGTGCATGGCAGGTATAGCCTTTCTTTTCTAAAAAACGTCCCAGCATCCGGACGTCAGCCGAGTTTCCAGTGAAACCGTGGAGCAGCAGTACCGCTCGCTTTCCTCCTTCAAAGGTAAATGGTTTCGGTGAAGCAACTTTCATTTTAAAAAACTCCTTTTATTTCAATTCACTTAGTATAGTTTAAGCAATGACGTGGTGAACATTCCAGAAAAACGACTTTGTCTATTCAGATAAAACAAAAAACCTGGCTGGTTGGCCAGGTTTGAGTGTTTATATTAGATTTTAAAGTAAGTAACAGCAAGCGCAAGTATGAAGAATAATACTGATAATACAATCGTGATACGATGTAGAATCAAATCGATTCCACGTGCTTTTTGTTTGCCGAATAGGGATTCAGCACCACCAGAAATGGCACCAGATAATCCAGCGCTCTTACCAGATTGAAGTAAAACAACCGCAATAAGACCAATACTTACGATAACTAATAATGTTACGACCAATGCATGCATGTAAGCCACCTCCTGTTAGACGTACAGTTCACAGTATATTAAATTTACCATATTATTTCCCATTAGACAATACAATTCTGGGGACATTCCCCCACTGCGTTAAAGCGCCGGGGGACTGTCCCCTATCTTAGGATGGAGGAGGCCATTCTGACGTATGTATGCCGCTTTCCTCTTACTACAATCGAGTAGGATGTGATGTTTTCTGGGATCGCTATTCCCGCTGCTCCTGCATCACCGATATGATATAAATCGGCACCGGCCATTTTACTATTTAAGGCGATCTGTTTAACGGTTGCTTCATCTGAACCTTCTTGGCTTGTTCCTGTTGTCAAAATCGCAAGTGCTCCCTTTTCGTGGACACTATCGACTAGCTTGGCTGTTCTTTCAATCGTAAAGCCTGGCACCGTCCCTGGTGATGGAATGAGGATGATGTCTGCTCCTGCTTCGATAAAGGAATGTAAGGTTTCGGTTGACATCAAGCTGCCACCTACCTCACCAGCAACACCTGCACTATGCATTTTCCCAGCAATAATCAATCCGTCTTCGCCGAAAACGGTTCGGGCCACTTGAATAGCTTTTGTAATTTCTGCATTCGATACGCCTGTTTTAGGATTTCCTGTCAGACAGACAAAATCAAAGCCTAGTTCTTTTGCCTTTTGTAGTGATTTTTCAGTAGCCAATCTTCCTTCAGGTAATTCAATTAAAGCTTCAACCTGCTTCGCTGTAAGATCTACTGGCTCTAAATTTAGACCAATGGGACGGCCTACAAGCTTTTTCAGGGTGCGCACAATGGTGTCAGGCACCACTTCAGGTAATCCCTCCATTGTCGGATTAAACACATCAAAGAAGTTTAATAAGATGAGGTCTGCTCCAAATGCGGCGGCCATTTCTGCATTGGTCACGGCAGGATAATATGGGGTAATGCTTCCGATTACTTCCGCCACAATCGTTCTTCCCTCTGATGCGAGAATACTTTGCTTCAATTCTTTTCCTGTCATTTTTTCAAAATCAGCAGCTGTACAATCTAATAAACGTTTCAAATAATCAACTCCCAAAATTTTTTCCTATCTATATGAAAAATACCACAAATTGTATATTTGTGGTAGTAAGAAAAGCGTAAGCGCCTCGTTCAGCCCCGACAGGCAAATGTTCTTCGGCAAGAAAAGTCGCTCTTTGACTTTTATTGCCGAAGGTTATTTGACCCGAGGGGCTAGGCGCTGTAGCTGGACAATTCTCTAAGTCGAATTTTAAACATTACATTATGAAAAGACACCCCGGAATGCGGAGTGCCTTTGAATATAAAAATTACTTGCTTAAGTTATAGAAAGAATTAAGGCCGTTGTATTGGCTAGTTTCACCTAATTGATCTTCGATACGAAGTAATTGGTTGTATTTAGCTACACGGTCTGTACGTGATGGTGCACCAGTCTTGATTTGACCTGCATTTGTAGCAACTGCGATATCAGCAATTGTGTTATCTTCAGTTTCACCAGAACGGTGAGAGATAACAGCTGTGTAACCAGCACGCTTAGCCATTTCGATTGCATCAAATGTTTCAGTAAGAGTACCGATTTGGTTAACCTTGATAAGGATGGAGTTACCGATACCTTTTTCGATACCTTCAGAAAGCTTCTTAGTGTTAGTTACGAATAAGTCGTCACCAACTAATTGAACTTTTTTACCAAGACGCTCAGTTAAAAGCTTGTGACCTTCCCAGTCGTTTTCATCTAAACCGTCTTCGATAGAGATGATTGGGTATTTATTAGCAAGCTCTTCATACCAGTCAACCATTTCTGCAGATGTTTTCACAACACCTTCGCCAGAAAGATGATACTTACCGTCTTCTCTGTTGTAGAACTCAGAAGATGCAGCATCCATTGCTAACATAACTTCTTCGCCAGGCTTGTAGCCAGCTTTTTCGATCGCTTCAACGATTGTTTGAAGCGCTTCTTCGTTAGAACCTAGGTTTGGAGCAAATCCACCTTCGTCACCAACAGCTGTGTTAAGACCTTTTGCTTTAAGAACTGATTTTAATGTATGGAAGATTTCAGCGCCCATACGAAGTGCTTCTTTAAAGCTTGGAGCACCTACAGGCATGATCATGAATTCTTGAATATCAACGTTGTTATCAGCATGCTCTCCACCATTAACGATGTTCATCATTGGAACTGGAAGCTGCTTAGAGTTGAATCCGCCAAGGTATTGGTATAAAGGAATATCAAGGTAGTTTGCTGCAGCGTGAGCAACGGCCATAGACACACCAAGGATTGCGTTTGCACCTAACTTACCTTTGTTTTCTGTTCCATCAAGCTCGATTAATGCATGGTCAACCGATACTTGATCAAGTACGCTGAATTCTTCTCCTACAAGCATTGGAGCAATGATTTCGTTCACGTTGTCAACTGCTTTAAGAACACCTTTACCAAGGTAGCGAGACTTGTCACCGTCACGAAGTTCAACTGCTTCGTATTCACCAGTAGAAGCACCACTTGGAACTAGAGCGCGACCAAACGCACCTGATTCTGTGAATACTTCTACTTCGATTGTTGGGTTACCACGGGAGTCTAATACTTCACGAGCGTATACATCTGCAATAAATGGCATTTAATATCTCTCCTTATAAATGGTTTAATTAGTCCGATTGAAACGAACGGTATTATTTTATTAATGAAGTCCCAGTCATTTCGGCTGGTTTTTCAACCTTTAATAAATCTAACATAGTTGGAGCGAGATCTCCAAGGATTCCGCCGTCACGTAACTCTGCACCTTGCTTAGTTACAATAACAGGAACAGGATTTGTTGTGTGAGCAGTCATTGGCTCGCCTTCTAAAGTGATTACTTCGTCGGCATTCCCATGGTCTGCTGTAATAATTGCTGTACCACCTTTTTCAAGAATCAGGTCAACAATTTTTCCTAGGCACTCATCCACCGTTTCAATTGCTTTGATTGTCGGTTCAAGCATTCCAGAGTGTCCAACCATATCTGGGTTAGCGAAGTTCAAGAGGATCGCATCAAATTTATCATTTTGGATTTCATTGAGCAATGCATCTGTAACTTCATATGCACTCATTTCTGGCTTAAGGTCATAGGTTGCAACCTTTGGAGAGTTGATTAAGATCCGCTCTTCGCCAGGGAATTTCTCTTCGCGTCCGCCGCTCATAAAGAACGTCACGTGAGGATATTTTTCTGTTTCCGCAATTCGAAGCTGCTTTAAGTTATTTTGAGCCAAGACTTCACCTAACGTGTTGTCTAAGTTTGATGGTTTAAAGGCTACATACCCATCAACAGATTCACTGAAGTGTGTTAAGCAGACAAAGAACAAATCCTTTGGATGCTTTGGTCCGCGGTCAAAAGCACGGAAATCAGCGTTCGTAAATGTATTGGAAATCTGAATCGCACGGTCCGGACGGAAGTTATAGAAAATAACCGCATCATTGTCCTGAATCGTTGCAACTGGCTGTCCATCTTCCTTTGTAATCACGGACGGGATTACGAATTCATCAAAGATCCCATGTTCATAGGAATCCTTTACAACATCCATTGGGTTTGTGTAGGCTGGACCTTCTCCATACACCATAGAACGATAAGACTTTTCTACACGCTCCCAGCGCTTGTCACGGTCCATTGAATAGTACCGGCCTGAAATGGTTGCGAATTCGCCCACGCCATACTCCTTCATTTTATCCAAAGTTTGCTGAATATATTTTTCAGCTGTTTTTGGTCCCACATCACGGCCATCAAGGAAAGCATGGATATATACTTTTTCAACGCCTTCTTCTTTAGCTAGCTTCAATAAAGCAAACATATGTTGAATATGGCTATGAACACCACCATCTGATAGTAAGCCAAATAAGTGTAGAGCCGTGCCATTCTTTTTCACGTGTTCCATCGCACCTGTGAACGTTTCATTTTTTTCAAATTCACCTTCACGGATAGCAATGTTGACACGTGTTAAGCTTTGGTACACGATACGTCCTGCACCGATATTCAAGTGTCCTACTTCAGAGTTCCCCATTTGTCCTTCTGGTAGGCCGACTGCCTCCCCAGATGCCGTTAAATGAGAATGTGGATAGTTGCTCCAGAAGCGGTCAAAGTTAGGCTTTTTCGCGTGTGCAACCGCATTACCTTTTTGTTCTCCTCTGCATCCAAAACCATCAAGGATAATCAGAGCAACTGGAGATTTACTCATAACTTCCTGCCTCCAGTAACTGTAAAAATGATTGTGCTTCAAGGCTTGCTCCGCCTACTAATGCACCATCAATATCAGTCTGTGCCATATATTCTTTAATGTTTTCCGGTTTCACACTGCCGCCGTACTGAATTCTTACAGCGTCTGCGACATCTTGAGAGAATTGCTGTGACACCACTTGACGGATATGCGCGCAAACATCGTTGGCATCCTTAGAAGTTGAAGACTTACCAGTTCCGATCGCCCAAATTGGTTCGTATGCGATCACTGATTGCTTCACTTGCTCATCAGTTAAACCTGCTAATGCCTTCTTCACTTGGTCACCAACTAATTGGTTGGTTTCACCATTTTCACGCTGTTCTAGCGTTTCTCCACAGCAAATGATTGGAGTTAAGTTGTATTTAAACGCTGCTAGCGCTTTTTTGTTCACTGTTTCATCAGTTTCGTTGAACATTTCACGGCGTTCAGAGTGGCCGATGATGACATAGTTCACACCAAGATCTGCAAGTGCTTTTGGGCTAATTTCGCCTGTAAACGCTCCGTTTTCTTCAAAGTGCATGTTCTGAGCACCAATTTTCACATCGCTACCTTCTGTTACTTCTACAAGGTTTTGTAAAAATAAAGCAGGTGCACAAATAATAGAATCGATTCTATCTGCAGCAGGTACAAGACCTTTCACTTCTTCCGCAAAGCTTCTTGCTTCAGAAAGGGTTTTGTTCATCTTCCAGTTACCTGCAATGATTGGTTTACGCATTAAAAGCACATCCTTTCATAGTTGTATAAATGAGCAAGATTATTTATCGTTTAACGCAACGACGCCTGGCAATGCTTTGCCTTCCATAAACTCAAGGGAAGCGCCACCGCCTGTAGAAATGTGGCTCATTTTATCTGCTAAGTCGAACTTCTCAACTGCAGCTGCTGAATCTCCACCGCCAATTACTGAATATGTACCTTCTGCTTCGGCAAGTGCTTCTGCAACGGCCTTCGTACCGCCAGCAAATTTATCAATTTCAAATACACCCATCGGTCCATTCCAAATGACAAGTTTTGATTTCTTAATTACATCAGCGTAAATCTCTCTTGTTTTTGGTCCAATATCAAGAGCTTCCCAATCTGCAGGAATTTCTTCAATTGCTACCACTTTTGAATTAGCATCAGCAGAGAAATCATCAGCTACTAGCGCATCGACCGGCATATAGAAGTTAACACCTTTTTGTTTTGCTTTTTCCATGAATGATTTAGCTAGGTCAATCTTGTCTTCTTCAAGAAGAGACTTTCCAACTTCATGGCCTTGTGCCTTCACAAATGTATAAGCAAGTCCACCACCGATGATAAGGTTGTCGACTAATTCTAATAGATTTTCAATTACACCGATCTTGTCCTTAACCTTTGCCCCACCAATAATCGCTGTAAATGGACGCTCAGGATTAGAAAGTGCTTTACCAAGTACATCAAGTTCTTTTTCCATTAAGAAGCCTGAAACTGCTGGGAGGTTATGAGCAATTCCTTCTGTTGAAGCATGCGCACGGTGTGCCGCACCAAAGGCGTCGTTCACATAAACATCAGCAAGCTCCGCAAATGCTTTTGCCAACTCAGGGTCATTCTTTTCTTCACCAGGGTAGAAGCGTACGTTTTCTAGTAATAGAACATCGCCCTCTGCCATTGTGTCTATTAACGCTTTAACAGAATCGCCATAGGCTTCATCTGCTTTTTTCACGTCTTTACCAAGAAGTTCTGATAGTCTAAGACCGACTGGAGTTAAGCGCATTTCTTCGACCACTTTTCCCTTTGGTCGACCGAAATGGCTTGCCAAAATCACTTTTGCTCCCTGCTCGATTAAGTACTGGATCGTTGGCAATGCTGCACGAATACGTGTTTCGTCTGTAATTTTTCCATCCTGCATTGGGACGTTAAAATCTACTCGGCAAAAAACACGTTTACCTTTAACATCCACATCTTTTAATGTTTTTTTGTTCATGTAAAGGACCTCCTTTAGTGTGGGCGCATATTAAATGCTTTAAATTTCATAAAAAAAGGAGGGGGAATCCTCCCCGCTCCCCTTTGGAATACCATTTAACATTATAATTTGTTTATGACTGGAATGCCAATCATATCCAAGTTAAAAATTAAAGTCCTTTTGCTGCGATATAATCACAAAGGTCAACAACGCGGTTAGAGTAACCAACTTCGTTATCGTACCAAGATAATACTTTCACCATGTTTCCTTCAAGAACCATAGTTGATAATGCATCGATTGTAGATGAAGCAGTGCTTCCGTTGTAGTCAGTTGAAACTAATGGAAGATCACTGTAAGCTAAAATTCCTTTTAATGGGCCTTCTGCAGCTTCTTTTAATGAAGCATTAATTTCTTCAGCCGTTACTTCTTTATCTAATTCCATAACCAAGTCAACGATTGACACGTTTGGAGTTGGAACGCGCATTGCCATACCATTCAATTTACCCTTAAGTTCTGGTAATACAAGAGAAACGGCTTTTGCAGCACCAGTTGAAGTTGGGATCATGTTTTCAGCTGCTGCACGAGCACGACGGTAGTCCTTGTGTGGCAAGTCAAGGATTTGTTGGTCATTTGTATAAGAGTGAATAGTTGTCATCATACCGCGCTTGATTCCGAAAGTATCGTTTAATACTTTAGCAAATGGAGCTAAGCAGTTTGTAGTACAAGATGCGTTTGATAATACGTGGTGGTTATCTGCATCGTACTTGTCTTCGTTAACACCCATAACGATTGTGATATCTTCGTTAGATGCTGGTGCAGAGATGATAACTTTTTTAGCGCCTGCTTCAAGGTGCTTCGCTGCATCTTCACGCTTTGTGAAACGGCCAGTAGATTCAACTACTACATCAACACCAAGGTCTCCCCAACCAAGTTGTGCAGGGTCGCGCTCAGCGATAACTTTTACTTTGTGTCCGCCAACTACTAAGTATTCACCGTCAACAGTTACATCTTCTTGAAGAGTTCCGTGAACTGTATCATATTTTAAAAGATGCGCAAGCATGTTTGCATCAGTTAAGTCATTGATTGCAACGATTTCTACATTGCTATTGTTTAATGCCGCACGGAATACGTTACGACCAATACGTCCAAATCCATTAATACCAACTTTTACTGCCATGTTAATTTCCTCCTTTTATATGGGAAAAGATATATTTTTTAAAAGGAATTACCCTTTCAACAACCGTTTAGCCACACCTTCATCGGTAATAAGTATCGTCGAGGCTGGTGCTTGTTTAAAATACGCCTTAATGGCTTTTGCCTTTGAGGCCCCGCCTGCAACTGCAATCACATGTGGGATCTCTGCAAGGTCTTCCAGCTGAAGTCCAATCGTAAATACCTTGTGGACAATCTCGCCTTCTTCGTTAAAATAATAACCAAATGCTTCCCCGACTGCCTTCCCATCTTCAAGCTTTTTCTTAATATCCGGGTTGGTTTTCCGTCGTTCAGCCATTGTGATAGCATCCCCAATTCCATGAAGAACCATGCTTGCTGATTTAATCAAATGCAATACATCATGAATATCAGGTTCTTTAATGAGGGATTCATAAATTTCTGAACTGACCTGATCGGGAACATAGAATACACGATGTTTAGAATCGGTATTTTTTGCCATATTCGAGCAAATGGTGTTCGCCTGGTTATGGACATCTTCACCAACTCCGCCTCGAGCAGGGACAAATAGCAATTCCTTCTTAGAAAAATCAGGTGTTAATCTTTCTGCAACAGCAGCCATGGTTGAACCGCCAGTAACAGCGATGATATTTTTCCCGCTTAGAAGCTTTTTCATGCAAATCGCACTTGCTTTGCCAAGCTCTCCTTTGACCATCGGTGACTCATCACTATCGCCAGGGACGATAATGACCTTCTTGATGCCAAGCCGGTGCTTTAATTCCAATTCCATTACATCAATACCCTTTAACTCACGCATCAAACCTTCTAAGTCTTCTAGTAAATTTTTCCCTTCAGAAGTTAAACTCATTCCCACATTGTTTGTAAAAATAAGATTTTGCTCTTTCAGGAATTCAACTTCACCACGAAGGACTCGTTCGGTTAATTCTAAGCTAACGGCTAAACTTCTTCTACCTACTGGCTGCATAAAACCTATGTATCGTAGGATAGAATAACGTTTCTGCAGGACTTGAAGAAGATCGGGTACTAATTTTTTTTGGATATCGATAAATGACTGCATGATGTTCATGCTCCTTTTATTCTATGTAGTTGGTCGTTAAATGTCCACCATAGACATATTGTGTCCCACCTACTCTAAAAAAAATCACCCCTACTACGTTTTTCATTGTAACAGGAGTGAAAACCTATTTCAACTTATAAAATTGCCTTTTTTTCATGTAAACGATTTCTTATGTCAAATTTGTTAACGAAGCCATATCCTGCCTCTACTCCGTCAATGAGAACCACTGGAATCATCAGTCCATATCGTTCTGTTAATTCATCACTTGTTTCAATATCAATTTCTTCGAGGTGAAAATTCCATTCCTCTTTTAATTCAAGGAGAGTGTCCTTCGCTTTATCACATAATGGACAGCTTTTTCTTGTATATAGGGTAATCGTAGTTTGTGACATTAGTCGATTCCTTTCCATCTTGTCGTTCTAGCCTTATAAAAATACCAATGTTTAAAGCTGAAATCCACTATATTACTTAAACCTTTTTCTTTTTGAGGAAGATTGAATCCCTAATTGTTCGCGATACTTAGCAATGGTCCGTCTGGATACCACGATTCCATTGTTCTCCTTTAAAAGACCAACAATATCTTGGTCAGAAAGTGGCTTTTCTTTATTCTCTTGTTCTATTAAATTACTAATCTCATTCTTCACCTGTGTTGATGAAGTGCTTTCATCATCTGCAACAGTTTGTATGGTACTTGTAAAAAAGGATTTTAAGGAAAATGTCCCTAACGGAGTTTGGATATATTTTTCCCTTACTGCCCGACTAACGGTCGATTCATGAATATCAAGCTCGGTGGCAATTTCCTTCATGGTCATCGGTTCTAAATATTTCATCCCTTTAAGTAGGCATACGGTTTGTTTTTCAACGATTTTCGCGATGACTCTTGTTAGTGTCTCTCTTCGTTGTTCAATGGCCTTTAAAATCCACTGATAATCCTGAACCTTATCGTGGAGAAATTTGCTGACCTGCTGATCCTGATCTTTAAATTTTTTGAAATAAGATTCGTTAAAGCTAATCCTCGGAAGAGAGTCATCAAACATACGCACCTCAAGGCCATCTGTCGTTCGTTCCACAATGGCATCTGGAATAATATATGATGATGTTTCTTCTCTTAGAAAAGCCCCTGGTTTTGGATTAAGGAGCTGAACCTGATCGAATAGATCTTGAATCTCCTTTAGTGATACCTGAAGCTCCTTAGAAATTTGTCTCCATTTCTTTTCAGCGAAAGGGACAAAATGGTTTGTAATGATGGTTTGGGCCAGTTCGTTATTTGGATTTTGATAATATAGTTGCATCAACAGACACTCTTGCAGGTTTCTTGCACCAATTCCTGCCGGTTCCAATGTTTGAATGACTGCGAGACATTCTTCTACTAGTTCCTCATCTACAAGTAAGCTTTCTGCAATTTCATTTAGGTGACCCGTAAAGTAACCGTTTTCATCTAAATGTAGAATGAGATGTCGTATCACTTTTAGTTGATCTGTTGAAAGGTTGGTTATTTTTAATTGAGAGAGTAAGTGTTCTTCAAGAGAAAATGGTTTTTCGGCAATTTGCTCAATCCAATTCTTTTCCTCTTTTTGATGTTTCCGTCGATTGCGATCAATCAGGGGATTCATTGGCTTGACCGTGCTACTTTCGAGTTGCATCAAGGGGTTTTCAAGTACTTTATCTTCTAAAAAGGCAGTAAGCTCCTGAGCCGAATACTGTAGTAAGGCAATTGCCTGAGATAATTCCTGTGTCATTGCCAATTTTAACGTTTGCTGCTGCCATAAACCCGCTTTCAAGTTCATTCCGATCCCCCCATGGTACCTATTTTACACGATAGAGGGATATTGGTGTATTGGAAATATTAGAAAGAGGGGTATGTTTGGTGGTTTTGTGCCGAATTGGGTGGGTTTTGTGCAGATTTCGGGGTGTTTTGTGCAATTTTCAATGGGTTTTGTGCCGTTTTTAATGTGTTTTGTGTTATTAGCCATATATTGGAATGAATTCACAAAAAAATACCTCTGCTCTTTAATAAAGAACAGAGGTATTTGATGACGCCCTCGGCAGGAATCGAACCCACATCTCAAGAACCGGAATCTTACGTGCTATCCGTTGCACCACGAGGGCATAAATATTAACGACTTACATATTATATGCCATTACAATGCAATTTGCAAGTAGGGATTGGGTTTAAAAATATGTGAAGTGGGTATGATGAATTAGGGAAAGCTGTCGAACAAATTTAAGTCAAACCGTTTGACCTTTATTGACCATCCAGTGTATGATAACAATACATAATATTTTTACCTTTCTATTCAAAAGGAGGAAGAAACATGAATTTAATCCCTACAGTAATTGAACAAACAAACCGTGGCGAAAGAGCATATGACATTTACTCCCGCCTACTAAAAGACCGGATTATTATGCTTGGAAGCGCGATCGATGATCATGTAGCTAACAGCATTGTTGCCCAATTATTATTCCTTGAAGCTGAAAATCCTGAAAAGGATATTACTCTTTATATCAACAGCCCAGGCGGAAGCATCACATCCGGAATGGCTATTTATGACACCATGCAATATATTAAAGCAGATGTTTCAACAGTATGTATCGGTATGGCTGCCTCTATGGGTGCATTCCTTCTTGCTGCAGGTGCAAAGGGTAAGCGTTTTGCCCTTCCAAATGCTGAAGTTATGATTCACCAGCCACTTGGCGGTGCTCAAGGTCAGGCAACTGAAATTGAAATCGCAGCTAAGCGAATTCTTTTCCTTCGTGAAAAATTAAATGGCATTTTAGCAGAGCGCACTGGTCAACCTCTTGAAGTGATTCAAAAAGATACAGACCGCGATAACTTCATGACTGCTGAAAGAGCAAAAGAATACGGTCTAATCGACAGCATCATTTCTCGTAAGCCTACTGATTCTGCAGAAAAGAAATAATTACTCAAGCAATCGGCGAACGCCGGTTGCTTTTTTATTTGTAATAAAAAAGGGTTCAGACTCCTATTCGAGAGTCGAACCCTTTTTAATTTATTGTTCTTTTTGAATAAAATCAGTTAAAGAGTGGATCGCATTTTCTTCATCGTCGCCATCTGCAATAATATTAATCACGACGCCTGAGCCAACAGCAAGGCTCATTAATCCCATAATACTCTTGGCGTTAACTTTCTTACCATCTTTCTCTAGAAAAATATCTGCTGAGAAACGGTTTGCTTCTTGCACAAAAAGTGCAGCTGGTCGTGCTTGAAGACCAGTCTTCAATTTAACTTCTACTTCTTTTGCCAACATCGCGCATTTCCTCCTCGTGTCCATTCTCTATATTCATAAAACAATTTCAACCAGTTACTAATCCCTTGAAGCGATTTCTCCCATCCGTAGCTTTTCGGCAATTTCATCAATCTTTCTTAGGCGATGATTAATGCCTGATTTACTGATGGTCCCACCAGACACCATTTCTCCCAATTCCTTCAAAGTTACATCCGTATATTGCATACGGAGCTCCGCAATTTCCCTTAGTTTATCGGGTAGAATTTGAAGACCGACTGTTTGATTAATGAAGCGGATATTCTCCACCTGCCTGATAGAGGCACCAATCGTTTTATTCAGATTGGCAGTTTCACAGTTAACAAGGCGATTGACCGAATTCCGCATATCTCTTACGATTCTTACATCTTCAAAGCGCAGCAAGGCATTATGAGCACCAATAATATTTAAAAACTCGGTAATTTTCTCCGCCTCTTTTAAATACGTAATATAGCCTTTTTTACGCTCAAGCGTTTTGCTGTTAAGACCAAATATATTCATCAATTCACATAAAGAGTCGTTGTGCTCTTTATAAAGTGAAAAAATTTCCAAATGATAAGAAGATGTTTCTGGGTTATTGACCGACCCACCTGCCAGAAATGCGCCGCGTAAATAAGAACGCTTACAGCACTTCTTCTTTATGAGGTCCGGCGAAATATCATGAATAATGGTAAATCCTTCCCCGAGTATTTTGGTATCTTCGAGAATTTCCCTCGCCTGTTCTGACAGGCGCACAATATACACATTGTTCTTTTTTAGCCTCATTTTCTTTCGAACAAGCAGCTCCACCTGTATTTGGTAGCTCTTTTTTAATAAGGTATAAATCCTTCTAGCAATTGCAGCATTTTCGGTTTGAATATCAACAACTAACTTCCTATTTGAAAAGGAAAGGGAACCGTTCATGCGGATCAATGCTGATAGCTCAGATTGAATGCAGCATGTTTTCACTTCCAGGTTAGTTAATTCTTTTTTCGTCTCCGAAGCGAAAGACATCCCCTCACCCCCTAAAACCTAATAATGATCTTGTTTCTTAACTTTTAACCTACAAGTATTTACGCTTCATAACGCTTTTTGGTTTCATCTAATAACAAATTATATAAAATTTTTGCTACCTTTTTTGGATCATGTCTTAACGCACCATTCTCTTGGTAGGCAATATCTGCATGCACCACTTCAAGACCCAGCTCATAAAGCCTAGGCAAATCATATTCCACAGGGTTCGCCAATTCTTCATTGTAACGAAGCTGAATATCCTTTGGCACTTCTTCATTGTTAACTAAAATGGTATTCATAAACGCACAGCTCATATGATCATAAATTGCCTTTACATGATCGCTCGCTGTATAACCGTGTGTTTCCCCTGCCTGTGTCATTAGATTACAGATATACACTTTTTTTGCACGGGAACGACATACTTCATCCCCTAAACGTGGAACCAACAAGTTAGGCAGAATACTGGTATACAGGCTTCCAGGACCAATAATAATTAAGTCCGCCTGACGAATGGCTTGAATCGTTTCAGGTAATGGGCGGATATTTTTTTTAGATGTTAAAAAGACTCTCTTAATTTTCTTGCCGGAATAAGGAATTTTCGATTCGCCCGAAACAATCGCCCCGTCCTCCATCTCCGCATGCAAAACCACGCTTTGGTTGGCGGCAGGCAGCACCTTCCCACGTACATTTAGAATCTTACTCATCTCTTGAATGGCGTGAACAAAATTTCCGGTAATCGAAGTCATCGCAGCTAAGATTAAATTTCCTAATGAATGGCCGGAAAGTTCATTTGACGTTTTAAACCGATGTTGAAACATTTCCTCCACAAGAGGTTCTACATCAGATAATGATGCCAGCACATTGCGAATATCTCCTGGAGGAGGGATATGGAGGTCATCGCGCAAGCGTCCTGAGCTGCCTCCGTCATCCGCGACTGTCACTATGGCGGTAATGTCCACAGGATACTGTTTTAACCCTCGCAGCAAAACTGGTAATCCTGTTCCTCCGCCAATAACGACAATTCGAGGCTGTCCGTAATTACTCATGTTGTTTTATCCTTTCTCCTCTCAATGTCACGGTGGGAAACTATCGTCTTATAATCATTTTTGAAAAATTCACCAATATATTCAGCTAGCGCAACCGAACGATGCTGCCCACCTGTACAGCCGATGGCAATCACCAGTTGTGCTTTACCCTCCCTTTTATAATGCGGAAGCATGAAGGTGAGTAAGTCAGTGACTTTTTCTAAGAATTTATGCGTTTCGTTCCATTTTAAAACATAGCTAGAAACCTCATCGTCCAGCCCTGTTTTTGGCCTCATATGCTCGATATAGTGTGGATTCGGTAAGAAGCGCACATCAAAAACAAGATCAGCATCAATTGGAATCCCATGTTTAAATCCAAACGACATGACATTGACAGTAAAGATTAGTTGTCTATTAGCCGTAAATTCGGTTAATATTTTTTCGCGTAACTCACGCGGTTTCATCTGAGAAGTGTTATAAATCAACTGTGCCCGGCCTTTTAATTCCTCCAAAAGCTCTCGTTCAAGCGTGATACCTTCTAGAGGCAAACCTGTTTGAGCAAGCGGATGTGACCGTCTTGTTTCCTTATATCTGCGTACTAGTGTAGAATCATCCGCATCTAAAAATAGAATCTGCGGCGTTACCCAAGAGGTTTCAGTTAACTCATCGAGTGCTTTAAAGAGATGATCGAAGAATTCTCTCCCTCTTAAGTCCATTACAAGGGCAACTTTATTCATTTTATTCCCTGATTCCTTCATAAGTTCAAGAAATTTAGGAAGTAACGTAGGAGGCAGATTGTCGACACAGAAGAACCCTAAATCTTCAAAGCTTTGAATGGCTACAGTTTTTCCAGCCCCAGACATTCCTGTAATAATGACCATTTGAGTTTCAATTGTCGAACCAGTACTCATTTCCCATTCCCCCCAAAAACTATATATTCTTATTCCTCCAAACGCCATCTTGATTTCGCACATGGCTTGTCAATAATGCGTTTACATTTAACTCGGGTCTAATCGGTAACCTATTAGCTCAAATTCCTTGGTATAAGTAAATGTACCGTAGATGATTCCTTTTCCATGAACCATGTAATCAATAATATGATAGTCACCCTCGGCCATCGGCAGACTTTTCACCTGATCAATTGGTTGCCACGCGAGCTTACCTTCAGGCGATTCCTCTAAATCCACCCCATCCGATTCCGTGGCGCAAAAAGTGAACATCATCCATTCTGAAAGGAGCTGTTCTCCTTCTTTCATGATCATAGTAAAAATACCTTTAAGCTGTGGATTTTTGAGATAGATTCCCGTTTCTTCACGGTATTCTCTTATGCAAGAATCACGAACCGATTCACCAGGTTCCATTTTTCCTCCTGGAGCCACCCACCAGCCGCGGCTTGGTTTTTGCAGCAACAAAATTTTATCCTCTTTTATTAATACACAATTGGTGACCCGCTGCATGTTTCCACCCTCTTTATTTAAGCACAAAGGCTTGTGTAAGTATGCCAAATATCCTAATATAACATTTAATTTATTCTTTTCATTATACTATTTTTAAGATACAGTCACAATGAATACAAATTTGATATTTCTGTTAATTATTTCTGTTAGCAAACTTGGGAAACTAGTTTTGAGGAGACTTGATTTTTTAGCCACAAAAAAAAATTGCACAAGCTGCTGGGCTTGTGCAGGAAGGTATATATTTTTAAAGGGGGTCAATTATTGTTATCATACCCTAACTATATTTCACTACTGTTACAGAAGAGTTAAAACAGGATTACGTTTCTGTGAATGTTATGTTAACACCACTCACAATAGTGCTAACCACCTATTTTCTTACCTTCATCTCTTCCTTCAGTTCTTCTACAAAATGTTGAGCGCTCTGTGCCGCAATACTACCGTCACCTGTCGCAGTAACAATTTGGCGTAAGGTTTTTTCACGAATATCCCCCGCTGCAAACACACCAGGTACTTTTGTTTCCATGCGGTCGTTCGTTTCGATATAGCCGTTTTGATTCGTAATGCCCAGGCTCTCGAATGGTTTTGAAAGTGGAACCATTCCAACGTAGATAAACACACCATCTGCTGACAATTCTTGTTCTTCTCCAGTTTCAGTTGAAACAAGCGTCACGCTACCAACCTTGCCGTCTTTTCCATTGATTGTTTTAACCGTGTGATTCCAGATAAAACCGACCTTCTCATTTGCAAACGCACGATCTTGAAGAATCTTTTGTGCACGAAGCTGATCACGTCGATGAACAATGGTCACTTTAGAAGCGAAACGAGTTAAATAGACGCCTTCCTCAACGGCAGAGTCTCCTCCACCAATAACAAATAATTCTTTTCCTTTGAAAAAGGCACCATCACAAACAGCACAATAAGATACGCCACGGCCGCCAAGTTCTTTTTCACCAGGTACTCCAAGCTTTTTATATTCGGCACCTGTTGAAATGATAACGGAGTGCGCTTTGTATTGTTTTGCACCAGCGGTTACTAGTTTGTAATCGCCGTGGTCAACGATTTCCTTAATATCGCCGTAGGCATATTCTGCACCAAATTTTTTCGCGTGCTCGAACATTTTTGTGGATAAATCTGGCCCTAGAATACTCTCAAAACCCGGATAGTTTTCCACATCCTCTGTGTTGGCCATTTGTCCGCCCGGCATCCCACGCTCAATCATAAGTGTGGAAAGGTTGGCGCGTGATGTATAAACAGCAGCGGTCATCCCAGCAGGACCAGCCCCCGCAATAATAACGTCATAAATTTTTTCCTCAGACATGGTAATGTCACTCCTTAAATAAAAAAACGATTAAGTATATATTTCCCTACTTAATCGTAATAAACAATCGGTTTATAGTCCATTTATCTGCTTAATTTAGAAAATCGTTTACAAGTTTGACATATTTACCAATTGTTGCAGATGAAAGTCCGTAACGGTTGGCTACTTCTTGCTGCGAAACTTTTTCACTTCGCAACTTGTACCATACATATTCCACTGCCCCAGCCCAGGCACGTTTATTTTTCAAGCTGACGTTGGCTTTAGAAAGTTCAACGAAAACAGAAAACCACATCAAATATAAGCCTGACTCCATCATTCCAATCGGCTGATGATTTTCATAAAAAATCTCCGCAATTTCCTGTGCATCTGCTGTTGTCGATTGTTTTCCCGAACGAATTAATGAAATATATTCCTTCTCTAACGTGGTAAGCTTTTGATTTTGAAAAAGCCGCTTAGAAGTAATAATTTCTTCTTTTTTACTGGATACTGTTGTGAGAAACAGAGCAAATAATCGCTCTTCTACATAGTCGCTTTCAAGCTTTTGAAAAATAGAGCCTGACAGGTCTTCAAAACCATTCGCGACTTCTTTTTCTCCCCATGGCTCAGAACCTTCCTTGTCAGGGTTCAATTCAAGCACCTTTTTCCAAGTGCTTTTTGCAAAGTTTTGATTGCCAGTATAATACGCTGAATAGGAAAGCCAATAATAAAACGGACCGTCCCCATCATAGCCATGCTTATATAGCTTCTTTAACCACAAATAAGCCTGTTCATATTCGCCCACTAAGGCGAAGGTAGTACCCAGTTTAAATTGATGTTCGCTTAACATAGGTTGAATTTTTTTCAGGGATTCAAGCAAATTGGCAGCATTTTTCAGTTTTCCTTGGTAATGAGCAAAGACCAAACGGTTACAAAGGGCATGTAAATTCCCTGGATTCCGCTCGAGCACATCATCTAAAATGCTTTCTGCCTTTTCCGCTTTTCCTAAGTAAAAATAGGCAAGCGCTAAGTTGTTGTATGCTGACCAGTATTCTGGGTATTCCTTGACGACATCCTTTAACAGCTCAATCGCTTTTGGAAAGTATCCCGACTCTAACAGGTCACGAGCCTGTTCTTGTTTGACAATTAAATCATCCTGCTCATACCAATCGCCCTCTAGGCCATCTGATTCAAAGGTTAGGAGCTCTAATAAATCTTCCGTGTCATCAGAAAAATCACCCTCTGGCTCTAGTTGTAGGTAGAGCTGCGCGTGATGATACGCATCTTTAAAAAATCCCAGGTGGGCATAATTATTTGCTAAAAAGTAGTGGCATTCCGCCATTTCCGGATCAAGTTCTTCAAGGATGATATGCAAGAGTCGGTTGGAATTTTCAAACTCGCCAAGTTCTGTTGACACGATCGCCAACTGGCATGTAATCATCGGTTCACCCGGCTCAAGCTGAATCGCTCGCCCAAGATATTTTTTTGCTTTTATGAAATCACGTCGATGGTATGCCTTCAAACCCTTCGTGAAATAATATTCCCCCGTAGGAACAAATGAAAGTATTTTTCCCGTTTGCATTCTTGCTTTCGCTTTTTTTCCCATGAAGTCCTCCACATTCGTCAATATAACTTAGGTAGTATAACACATTAAAGGGTTGTTCGAGAAGGGGATTATAATATGCATGCTTATAGAATCTATCTTCCCAATATCCTTAACGTAAGAAAACCAGCCCCATTAGGACCGGTCATTGTGTCTTTCTTCTAAGGTTCTTAGTACTTCTTTAAATGGAAGTCCTTGTTCCACCAATAAAACCTGCAGGTGATAGAGTAAATCTGCCGCCTCCCAGCGCAGTTCTTCTTGATCACGGTTTTTGGCAGCAATAATCACCTCAGCCGCTTCTTCCCCGACTTTTTTGAGAATCTTATCGACGCCTTTTTCAAAAAGGTATGTGGTATAGGCACCTTCCGGACGCTCCTGCTCCCGTTGACAAATGACCTGCTCGAGCCTCTGTAGGATGCCATAATCAGCCAATCCAGTCTTCCGGTCCGCTACCTCGTCCGTAAAACAGCTAACGGCCCCCGTATGACAAGCAGGCCCCTTCGGATTGATCAACACGAGGAGTGCATCCTGATCACAGTCATATTTGATGCTGACAACTGATTGCGTATTCCCACTTGTTGCCCCTTTATGCCATAACTCTTGGCGTGAGCGGCTGAAGAACCAGGTTTCACCCGTCTCAAGGGTCTTTCCAAGCGATTCCTTGTTCATATAAGCTAACGTTAAGACTTCCATCGTTTCTACATCCTGGATGATGGCAGGGACAAGACCCTTTTCATCAAAACGAATCTCTTCTATATTCATCGGACCACAACTCCTTTTTCCCGCAAATAGCTTTTCACTTCATGGACGGACGTTTCTTTATAGTGAAAAATCGACGCCGCTAAGGCCGCATCAGCTTTCCCGCTAACATAAGCTTCTTCAAAGTGTTCGGCATTTCCTGCCCCACCCGATGCAATAACAGGGATGGAAACAGCCTCACTGACCGCTTTTGTTAATGATAAGTCAAATCCACGCTTTTCCCCGTCACTATCCATGCTGGTTAATAAAATCTCACCAGCCCCACGCTCGGCAGCTTCCACAGCCCATTCGATTACTTTTTTCTCCGTAGGTGTTCGTCCACCATGTGTATACACACGCCACGTTCCGATTTCAGGGTCAAATTTCGCGTCGATTGCGACGACAATACATTGCGAGCCGAAGTATCCTGCTCCTTCCCCAATAAGTTCAGGATTCATAACGGCGGCCGTATTTAACGACACCTTATCCGCTCCAGCTCGAAGAATTCTCTTCATGTCCTCTAAAGCGTTGATACCACCGCCCACGGTAAACGGAATCGCCAGCTCTGTGGCGACTGCCTTTACAACCTCGACCATCGTTTTTCTGCCCTCAACGGATGCAGAAATGTCGAGAAAGACAAGCTCATCTGCACCTTGTTCATCGTAAAAGCGCGCCAATTCCACTGGGTCCCCCGCATCGCGAAGCTGCACGAATTGGACTCCTTTCACTACTCGTCCATCCTTCACGTCAAGGCATGGAATAATTCGTTTTGTTAATGTCATCACTTACACCATCCTTTTACGTGCCTGCCTGTTTCTTTTTTAAATTAAGCTTTGGCCGTGGCCAAGGCTTCCTTCAAGGTAAAACGATTTTCATAGAGGGCCTTTCCAACAATCGCCCCGCTAATACCTTTTTCAGAAGCTAACGCCTTCAAATCCTCGAGACTGCTTACTCCACCGGAAGCAATGACATTTTTTCCGGTTACTTCAGCCATCTGGCAAACCGCCTCAATATTTGGTCCAGAGAGCGTACCGTCTGTTGCAATGTCTGTAAAAATAAAGGTTTCCGCACCTGCATCTGCAAAACGTTTGCCAAGATCGATTGCACGAAGCTCCGAAGTATCCAGCCAGCCGTGTGTGGCCACATATCCGTTTTTAGCATCGATGCCAATCGCAATTTTCCCACCGTACTTTTTAATCATTTCCATCGCAAAATCCGGGTTAGAAACGGCAATACTCCCTATGATTACCCGATCCACGCCGTTTTCGAGATAATGCAGGATGTCTTCCTCCGAGCGAATGCCACCGCCAATTTGGACCTTCACGTTCAACTTTTGTGCGGTCTCAATGACAAATCGGTCGTTCACCCTCTTGCCATCCTTTGCGCCATCAAGGTCGACCATGTGAATCCACTCGGCTCCCTCAGCTGCAAAGCTTCTTGCCATATCAAAAGGGGAATTCCCGTAGATTGTTTCCTTATCATAATCCCCTTGAAGAAGACGGACGCAATTGCCACCCCGCATATCAATGGCAGGATAAATTGTGATACTCATCGAACGCCCTTCCTTTCTTCCACCATTTGTAAAAAATTATTTAAAAGGGCCATCCCAAGTTTGCTGCTTTTTTCAGGATGGAATTGCATTCCCATGATATTGTCCTTACCAACCACTGCCGAAACCTGTTCATGATAATCTGCTTTTGCGATTAACACTTCGGAATTTTGTGCGTCTACGAAATAGGAATGAACAAAATACACATATTCCTCTTCAAGATTTTTTATAAGTGGTGAATCGTTCACAAATTCAAGCTTGTTCCATCCCATGTGTGGAACTTTGTAGGATTCGCCTTCTGGTGTTTGGCCTGGGAAACGCTGTACACTTCCCGGTAGTAGTCCTAATCCTTCCGTGAGCCCGTTTTCTTCGCTGCTTTCAAAAAGCAACTGCATACCGAGACAGATGCCGAGAAGGGGTTTACCTGTTGCCGCATATTCCTTAATCGTGTTTACTTGGAGGCGTTCCATGGCATCTCGGAAGGAACCAACGCCGGGAATAATCAACCCATCTGCGTTAAATAATTCATTATGATCAGCCGAAATAAAATATTCGGCCCCTAGCCGTTCCAACGCCTTACTCACACTAAACAAATTTCCCATACCATAATCAATAATCCCAATCATCGTGCCCCTCCTTTCTAGGTGCATTTTTCACACCGTCCTCCTACGGTGGACAATGTCCACGAGTGGTGCCTGACACCCTTGTGGATAACTTTTTTTATAGCATCCCTTTTGTGGATGGGATGCCTTTGATGCGTGGGTCGATGGTGGTTGCTTCGTCGAGTGCCCGGCCCAATGCTTTGAAGACAGCTTCAATCATGTGGTGCGTGTTTTTTCCATAATGAACAATTACGTGGAGGTTCATTCTCGCCTCTAAGGCTAGTTTCCATAGAAATTCGTGGACAAGCTCTGTATCAAAGGTTCCAACTTTTTGCCCAGGGAACTCCGCACGCATTTCGAGATGCGGGCGATTACTGAGGTCAACAACCACTTGAGCCAAGGCTTCATCCATTGGAACAAAGGCATTACCGTAGCGCTTAATGCCTCGCTTATCTCCAAGGGCTTCTCTTAATGCTTGCCCTAAGCAAATGCCGATATCTTCTGTTGTGTGATGATCATCCACCTCTGTATCGCCGTTCGCATTTACGGTCAGATTGAATTGCCCGTGTTTTGTGAACAAATCAAGCATATGACTAAGGAATGGTACACCTGTCTCTAGATTAGACTGTCCTTCCCCATCTACAGCTAATGATAGTTGGATTTTTGTTTCATTCGTGTTCCGTTCAATACTTGCCACTCTTTCCATGAAGATAACCTCCTGTAATTCTAGCTTCAATTTTCTTATGTACTTTATTAGGGTTGTGGCGTTATGAAGGACATTTTCACCGTTCTATCAGGTCGTTTTGTCCTTCATCCTACTTTTTATCATTTTCCAAACGTATTTCCACGGCCCGGGCGTGTGCCTCTAGCCCTTCCATTCTTGCAAACTCGGCAATCTTCGCCGCATTATCAGTTAAAGCTTTCTTGCTATATACAATCACACTTGATTTCTTTTGAAAATCATCGACATTCAGCGGACTGGAGAAGCGCGCCGTACCATTCGTCGGCAGTACATGATTCGGTCCGGCAAAGTAATCACCAACCGGCTCTGAGCTATAACGCCCGATAAAAATCGCTCCCGCGTGACGAATTTTACCAAGAAGCTCCATCGCGTTCTCGGTCATAACCTCCAGATGCTCAGGCGCTAACTGATTAACCGTCTCAACGGCTTCATCCAAATCAGCGGCCACATAAATCGCACCATAATCCGCAATCGAACGGGCAGCAATTTCTTTTCGCGGCAGTAGAGCAAGCAGTTTCTCCACTTCTTCCACTACTTCTTCTGCTAAACTCATAGATGCTGTAACCAACACACTGCAGGCACGTGGATCGTGCTCTGCCTGTGATAACAGATCCGCGGCAATCTCGTCAGCTCGTGCCGTTTCATCTGCTAAAATAGCAATTTCACTTGGCCCAGCAATCATATCAATATCCACGTCTCCGAATACTTCGCGTTTAGCCAATGCTACAAAAATATTTCCAGGGCCAGTAATTTTATCAACGGAAGCAATCGACTCTGTCCCATAAGCTAAAGCCGCTATTGCTTGCGCTCCGCCCACTTTATATATCTCCTCGACACCTGCTTCCTTCGCTGCAACCAACACGGCTGGAGGCAAATTCCCCTCTGAATCCGGCGGTGAAACCATTACAATCCGCGTGACCCCTGCTACCTTCGCTGGAATCACGTTCATTAGTACCGAAGATGGATAGGCGGCTGTGCCACCTGGAACATATACCCCAACAGAATCGAGGGCGGTTATTTTTTGACCTAGAATCGTCCCATTCTCCTCTGTCGTCATCCATGATGGCCGAAGCTGTTTCTCATGGAAGGAACGAATATTTTCCGCCGCCTCTCGAACAATGGAAACAAAACCTTCATCGACCTTCTGATACGCTGTCTCAATTTCCCCCTCGGTTACGGAAAAAGAAGAAAGGTTCACTCGATCGAATTTCTCCGTATATTCTCTTAGCGCCTTATCACCTCTGGTCCGTATCTCTTGAATAATCCCCTTAACGATAGCCACCTGCTCAGTGGTCCCCGCTTCAATCGAACGCTTAATCGAAATCTGTTCCGACACTTTTAGTATTTTCATATTACAAAACCCCCTGTGACACCACTTCTGCCAGTCGGCTCACCAGCTCATCAATCCGCTTGTCGTAGATGCGGTAGCTGACAGGGTTCACAACTAGCCTTGAAGTCACATCTCCAATTCGTTCATATTCAACCAGCCCGTTTTCCTTTAAAGTCCTACCGGTTGATACAATATCTACAATCCGGTCGGATAATCCTATAATGGGTGCTAATTCAATAGATCCGTTTAACTTAATAATTTCGACTTGTTCCCCCTGCTCGCGGAAATAGGCTTCCGCAACATTCGGATATTTGGTTGCCACTCGTGGAGCGACATCATTCATTTTAGTGTTCGGCAGGCCGGCAACTGCCAAGTAGCAGTAGCTAATTTTAAGATCAAGGAGTTCATACACATCGCGCTCCTCCTCCAATAAAACATCCTTCCCGGCAATTCCCACATCAGCCACGCCGTGTTCTACATAAGTAGCCACGTCCATTGGCTTTGCTAAAATAAAGCGTAAGCCTTCCTCTTCTACATCAATAATTAATTTTCGGGAGTCATCAAATTCCGGTGGCAGATTATAGTTGGCCTTCCGCAGCAGTTCCACTGCCTCCTCAAATATACGTCCCTTTGGCATCGCAATTGTTAGTATGTTACTCATCACCGCGCCCTCCGATTAAATAGGTTGTCTCGGCAAACCTTTTTGTAAAAGCATCAAGATTATTGACACCAGTGATATCCTGTAGCACCGCTTTTTGCCCCTGCTCGTGCATCTTACGTGCTAACTGAAAGGCTTCCTTGCGCCGTTCCTGGCTGAAAAAAATGCAGTGAGTAGTATTTTCCAGAGGACCGCCACCGAGTGCTTCTAGAAGCATATCTACTCGAACAGCAAATCCAGTGGCACTTGCCTTTTTTCCAAACTTCTCTATTAAACTATAGCGTCCGCCATTCCCAATCGGAAAACCGACATTCCCGGCGTATGCCTCGAATAAAATGCCCGAATAATAGCTCATATGGCTGACGATAGTAAAATCAAACTTCACATAATCTTCGACGCCGTAATCTTTAATGACATCCCAAAGCTCTTTCAATTCGACAATGGCTTCTTTCCCCTTGTCGTTTTCAATAATATCAAGCGCCTGACCGATGACCTCTTCTCCGCCTCTTAATTGTAAAAGCTTTAAGAGACGTTGCTTATCAATGGAAGAGAGCTGTAAAGAGTTTACATGCTCGCGGTAACCGACATAATTTTTCTCAAATAAAAACTTACGTAAGGCATTCGCCCGGCCATTCGTTCCGAGAATTTGAACAAACAATTCCTGGGCAAAACCAACATGCCCAACGGACACTTGAAATTGTGGCAGTCCTGCTTTTTTCAAAGAAGAAATCAGTAAGGCAATGACCTCCCCATCGCAGGAAACGGTGTCCTCGTTCAAACATTCCACACCTATTTGTTCGAATTCAGCCGGTCGGCCGCCTTCACGCTGCTGGGCACGAAATACATTGGCAGAATAGGCTAATCTTACAGGAAGGTCTTCTTCTAACAGCTTGGATGCTGCCACCCGTGCGATGGGTGCGGTCATATCTGGACGAAGGACCAAGGTATGTCCCTCTTTATCCAACAATTTAAATAACTGTTGATCAGCAATGGCTGATGCTGCACCAACGGTTTCATAGTATTCAAGCGTAGGTGTTTCAATAAATTGATAGCCCCAAAGTTTCATCGTATCGGACATGTATGTACGTACACCGTCTTTTTTTTCATAAAGCTCTGGCAGTGTATCCCGCATCCCCAATGGCTTTTCAAACATAAACAAGCGACTCATCCGGCTCACCCTTTATTGTAAAATTGCAATTGCTTTAGTCTGCTAATGTGATAATGAATTAAAGTTATTAGTAGTTTACCTCTAGTCATACTGTTCGTCAATGAAAAAGTGTTCTACTTTCTGGAAAACAAGTACAGTTTGTGATTATTTTACCCCAGTTATTGGATTAATCCACCATGAAGCAAATTTATTCAGTGAACTAAGTACAACATTCCGCCGAATTTATCATTTATTCCGCCAATTCGGGACTGAATTCCGCGAACTTTCCTATTTATTCCGCCAACTTGTGGCGAGATTCCGCCACTTTTCCCATTTATTCCGCCAAACCTCTCATTCCCAGCTGAATTTTTTCCATAAAAAAAGCCCAGTCGTTAAACTAGGCTTACACATGTATTATTTTTGACCATAAATCGGATCATCGGCCCAGCGCTCGGCCAGCTCTTCCTTTGTATAAATGACCCGCATCGGGTTTCCGCCAACGAACGCACCAGCTGGAACATCTTTATGCACTAGTGTTGCCGCTGACACGATGGCTCCATCACCAATCGTAATCCCGGGCATAATCGTAGAGTTCGCACCAATCATGACCTCACTCCCAATCGTTACGGGACCCAGCCGGTATTCCTTAATTAAATACTCATGAGCCAGGATAGTCGTATTATAACCAATCACAGTGTTGCGCCCAACGCTGATTTTTTCTGGGAACATGACATCTAGCATCACCATGAGTGCAAAACTGGTTTGCTCACCCACCTTAACTCCTAGGAAGGTACGATACAGCCAATTTTTTATTCCCAGAAATGGCGTATAACGCGCCAACTGTATTACGATAAAGTTTCTGACTACCTTCCAAAATGGCACGGTCTTGTAGACATGCCATAAGGAGTTCGCACCTTCAACAGGATAGCGGGTCGTATTCCTCATGTTTCTCACTCTCCGAGAATCGTTAATAAATCCTTCATGTTCTCTAGCATATAATCTGGTTCATACTTCGCCACGTATTCTCTACCTTTAATGGACCATGCCACACCAGCTGTAGCCGTGCCCGCATTTTTCCCAGCCAAAATATCGTGGAAATTATCCCCCACCATGATTGATTCTTCAGGCGTCGAGCCCAACTGTTCAAGAGCCTTGAAAATCGGTTCTGGGTCAGGCTTCACTTTTTCTACATGATCATAGGCCACAATCACTTCAAAGTAGTCTTCTAGTTCCATCAACCGCAGCCCTTTAAGTGTCACATCATGACGTTTAGTAGTAACAATCCCCATCTTATACCCACGCTCTTTCAACGTTTGAACCGTTTCCTTTACACCAACGAATTCCTTTACAAGTTCATCATGATTGGCAATATTAAAGGCACGGTATTCTGAGACCATTTCTTCCACCCGGTCAGGGTCCATGTTGCCAAACACCTCATGCAATGTAGGTCCGAGGAACGGCAGAACATCCTCTCGCTGGTACTTGCTTGGATAATATTTTTCAAGGGTATGCAAATAAGTGGTGATAATTAATTCATTCGTATCAATTAGTGTTCCATCTAAATCAAAAAGAACGGTTGTAATTTTGTTAGTCATAGGTAGCTTCCTTTCTTTTCACTAGTCCCGAGCGCGTCCAAATGGTTCCAACTATTAGGGTTAACACAATGGCCACACCCAGTCTGATTAAGAATAACGGCCATACTGGAATACCGAGCGGAACAAAGATCAATGTATCTTCCACAACGGCATGGCAGGCCATGAGAAAAATAAAGGCTAGTGTGATATCCTTCTTGCTGACTCCATCCTCTTTCACCGCCTGGATCATCACACCTGCCCCATAGGCTAAACCGAATAATAGGCCGGCCGCCATCGTGGTTGAGGTATTTTCCTTCATACCAAGGGTTCTCGTGACTGGAGCCATTGTTTTTGAAAAGCGATTTAACCACTGTAAATCTTTTAATATCTGAATAACAACCATAAGCGGAATGACAATCATCGCTAATTGTAAAATACCGAGTCCTGCTTTTTGAACAGCCTCCAAAATAATTCCAGTTACCCCATCTGCGTGTACGGTATTTGACTCAATTAAACCATACTGTGCCTTCTCTCCGCCCCCATGCCAGACAAGATTGATGACTGCCGCTGAAAGAAGGGCGAGCCCTGGTCTTGTTACAAGAACCACCCACAGCTTTACCCCTGCTTTCATGGCCACACTAGATTCGATGAATAAATTATGTGAAAAAGATAGCATGACGGCTAAAATAAACACTTCTTTTACCGAGAAATCTAGCGTGAGTATCGCGCCAATCGCCGCATATAAGTTGAGAAAATTCCCTAGAACAAGCGGAATGGCGGCATCCCCGGACAAACCAATAAGCTTCATGAGCGGGGATACCAATTTTATGACCCAGGGCAGTACAGGTGTATACTGCAGCACTGCCACAATCAAGGTAACGGGGAATATAATTTTCCCTAAGGTCCATGTTGTCTTTAAGCCAACCAGCAGCCCCTTTTTTAATGAGCTTAATAGCATTCCCCTATACTCCTTTGCCAATTTAGTCTCTATAATTTAATTTGCTTGATCTAAATAATGCGTCTCTGCAAGTTTCTTCTTTCGGCGATAAATTAAAATAGCCAAGGACCCAACTACAAGAGCAATCGAAATCGTTTGCGCCATTCGGAGACTTCCAAGCATCAAACTGTCTGTTCGCATTCCCTCCACGAAAAAGCGGCCAATGGAATACCAAATTACATAGGAAAGGAAAAGCTCTCCACGACGGAAATTTACCCGACGAAGTAAAATTAATAGGAAGAAGCCAACAAAATCCCAAATGGATTCATATAAGAATGTTGGGTGGTAATATGTTCCATCGATATACATCTGATTAATAATAAACTCTGGTAAGTGCAGGTTCTCTAGGAATGCCCTGGTGACTTCTCCACCATGTGCTTCCTGGTTCATAAAGTTACCCCAGCGGCCAATTGCCTGTCCAAGAATAATACTTGGTGCAGCGATATCTGCAATTTTCCAAAAGGAGATCCCGCGCTTTTTCGAAAATACATAGGCTGTTATGACCGAACCAATCAGTGCACCGTGAATCGCGATACCGCCATTCCAAATCTGTGGGGCTTCAATCGGATGTTTAATATAATACTTCCATTCAAAAATAACATAATAAATGCGTGCCGAAATAATCGCAATCGGGATCGCCCAAAGCATTAAATCGGCAAATGTATCCTTCGGCAATCCTCGGCGATCCCCTTCTCTAATCGCAAGGAATAACGCTAATGCCAAACCGGAACCGATGATAATCCCGTACCAATGCACATCGATTGGTCCTAGTGAAAAGGCAATCGGATTTAGCGGTTGAATCGTTTCGTTCATCTCTCTCTCTCCTTTACCCTTTAAATATCTTCGTGTTCTCCGTCTTCAATCACATCTGATAAGCGATCTGTAAATTGCTGTGCTGCGTTTACACCCATTCTTTTTAGTCGGAAATTCATCGCTGCTACTTCGATGATTACAGCTAAGTTTCTTCCAGGACGGACAGGGACGGTCATCTTTGTCACTTCCGTATCAATAATCTTCATTTTCTCTTCATCTAAACCAAGGCGGTCATATTGCTTTTTCGCATCCCAGATTTCTAAATTCATGATGAGTGTAATTCGTTTGTTGCTACGTACTGCACCAGCACCGAATAAGGTCATAACATTGATAATTCCTAAGCCACGGATTTCTAATAGGTGTTCAATTAACTCTGGGGAGGTACCTACTAATGTATCCTGGTCTTCTTGGCGAATTTCGACGCAATCATCAGCAACAAGGCGATGGCCGCGCTTTACTAGCTCTAGCGCCGTTTCACTTTTACCTACGCCACTTTTACCGGTAATCAATACACCAATTCCATACACATCCACTAACACACCGTGGACGGCTGTGGTTGGAGCCAGCTTACTTTCTAAAAAGTTCGTTAAGCGGCTGGAGAAGCGGGTGGTTTTCATGCTTGTCCTTAAGACAGGCACTGATTCCCGTTCCGAGGCTTCAATTAATTCCACAGGAACTTCAATATCTCTAGTGACGATAATAGCTGGAGTGATATCCGTACATAACCTCTCCATTCTAGAAACTCGCTCACTCTCAGAAAGCTCTTCGAAAAAGGATAGCTCCGTTTTTCCTAAAAGTTGAATGCGCTCCGCTGGATAAAATTCAAAATACCCGGCAATTTCGATACCTGGACGCGATATATCACTCGTAGTAATGGGACGATTGATTCCCTCTTCACCACTGACCAATTCAAGCTGAAATTTCTTTACTATGTCTATCGTGCGTACTTTTGGCAAGTAGCTTCCTCCTCATTGAATGGCATTATTCATAAACGACAGTTCACAAATAATACAAAAAATTTCATTACCTCCTATTTTAGCATTTTTTGAAAAAGAACCAAAGAACAAAAAGCGGAAGCGCCTCGTTCAGCCCGACAGGCAAATGTTCTTCGGCGGAAAAGTCCGCCCTTTGACTATTTTTGCCGAAGGTTATTTGACCCGAGGGGCTAGGCGCTGGAGCTAGATTCAGACAACTAGTCTATTTATCCAAACTAGTACCTTCTTATAGTTTCCTCTACAATAAAAAAAGGGTGCAAAGTTGCACCCTCATTTATCCTTTGATTTCCTAGATGGATCTAAGATGGTTTTATGAATGATAATATTTACAAGAGACATCATAACGGCAAAGAATAGTGCCATACCGAAGCCTTGAATCTCAAATGCTTCACCCATTAGATAATCGGTTAATTCAAGTGTGATGGCATTGATCACAAACAAGAAAAGCCCCATCGAAAAGATGGTTACAGGTAATGTAAATAAAATTAAAAGCGGTCGCACCAGAACATTTAAGATGGATAATAAAATGCTCGCTTGAATGGCGGCCCAAAATCCTGTCAATTGAAAGCTTTCATGAAAATAGCCAGCAAGTGCCATGAACAAAACTGCATTAATTAAACATCCTATCAGCCATCTCATAATTTAAAATCTCCTACTTATTCTTCAAGTGATTTGTGGATCGTAATGGAACCTGTTTTTGTATCTGCATAGATTCTCATCATTTTATCAGGATGATTGACCGATTGAAAGCGAAGTGACTTTTGAATCATTTCCGTTTTTTCTTCGAGCACCTGAACGCCAACGAGGTTCACATGAAACCCACCTAAATTTGTTTTCAACTCACCATTAACAGGGATTCCCTCTGGAATAAAGACCTCTATGCCACCCGTGATCGCTTTTGCTTGAATCCATTCAGAACGATTTCCTCGTACCTTATAACTAATATTACCGTTAAAGGATTGCGTTTCAACCTTCTTAAAATCACCCTCTACCATAATTGCTCCATGTATGGTTTCTGCTTCAAGTTCATCGAGCACACTGCGGTTGACCTTAATTTTCCCATGGGCTGTTTCCAATTCCGCTTTCTTTCCGTTCAACTGATTCAGCGTTATTTTTCCATTAGCGGTCTTTACACGAAGGTCACCCACATTCATCTCTTCTCCTACTACCGTACCATTAAACATCCTAATTCGGATCCGATCATATTGAGCCTTTGGAACAAAAATGATTGCATCGACCTTCATCCATTTTTGCTGGGTCGTGAAACGTAACTTCTCATTCTCAATTGAAAAGTGTACATCACGAAGGAAGTTTTGACGTGCCTGGTCTTGGTTTTCCACACGATACACTTTGGCCTGACATTCAATTCGTACATCAGGTTGATCCCAAGCAGCGATTTTAACGGTGCCATTAGCCACATCAATATCTATATCCTTCATGGCGGCATCCCCATGCTGAAAAATATGAGAAATATCAACAGATTGGCCAAAGTTCAAATCAAAATCAAAGTCCTTGAGCTTTTTCAAAGCGGAATCAACAAAGTCAAAAATTTTATCCTTTGTGGATTGATACTTCGCTTGAAACGCTTCTTCCTTTTGTGCTTCCTCAAATTGAACAGCAGTCGACAGTTCATTCACCATTTGCTCCTGCTTCTGCTCCATCGTCTGCTGCGCTTTTTCTAATTCCTCAAGCAACGTTAAAGCTTCCTCCACCTTCAGCTTGCCTTCTTCCACCATTTTTAAAATTCTGATTCTTTCCTCTTTCATGGTTTCCACCTCAGCCTCATAATTTTTCCCTCTTAAAGCTTATTCAGCAAGTAATACCTTTACGCCTTTTACAATGTTCCAGATTGTGACAGCGATTCCGGTGATTGCAAGAGCGACTATGCTAATGATTGTAAAAATAGGAATCTCATTTTGGATGTTGACAGAATCATTCAGGACAGCAATCACAACAACCGGCATTAGAATGAGCGGGATTAGATGTGAGAATAACGATTTTTTAGCATGCGCTTTTGTTCCTTGATCACCGCTGGCAAAATACACCACAAGCGGAAAAATAAATCCAGCAAAAAAAATACTGAAATAACACAAGCTTGATAGAACCTTTCTAGTTTCCACTTCGTACATCACCTCTTACCTCTATGTACGAATGGAAAGGAAAAAAGTTTCTATAAATCTGATCGAAACGTCCGATATTTCCTTTCAAAAAACCTCTGCATGCCGTCCGCAAACATATTAAAGATAAAAATGGTGAGGGCAATGGCCCCGATAACAGAAAAGGGGATCCACTCGTATGTAAAAATATCCTTCGTAATGGTCGAGAACATTGTTGGCCAAGCGAGCGAGGTATTCACGACCTCATATGCGCCACTCTCCACCGTCATAAATTTATGCGTGACGTAGATATGGACAACGCCAAGCTGTGCGATCAGGAACAGCACCCTTCCCATATCGTTGATGATTAAGATAATGATATGGGGAATAACTGCGGGGAAATAATAGTTTTTAAACATCTTAAACGGCGAACCACCTGCGGCAATGCCGGCTTCAATATATGGCCTCCGCCTCGTCTCCTTCATATGTTGAAGAATGATTTCGGCGACACGACCGGTTTCCAGGACAGCCAGTATCACTATCACCCGAAACCCACGATCAGGGGCAAAAAAGATAAATGGCAAAGTCACGAAAAATGAAACAAAAAAGATCGGCGGCATAAAGGAGAAAAGCTGCTGCCAGGCCTGGAGAATTTTTTCAAGCCATTTCGAATAAAAGCCGCCAACAGCTAACGGAATTGCTAAAAGATAGCGAATGAGAACGACCATGATAACAATGCTCAATGTCTCTTTTGCTCCCATCACGAGAAGGCTTAATATATCGACCCCTTCATGGTTACTCCCAAGCGGATACCCTTCCATCGGAGGAAACGGCGGCAGATAGAATTTCCCCTCCTCTGTTTTTATGGCTCCATTTTGCTTTAACTTACTATCCACAAACGGTAGGGAAGGGCCGGCAAACACAATAATCAATAAAAATAGTAAAAAGATGCTGCTAATCCACAGCTTATAATTCCTCAATCCGATCCCCTCCTTTCTAACGGAGATACCATTCCTCTGGCGATTTCACTAAGAACCTTCGCTAGAAAAATAACAGCGGTAAATAGAATAATATATCCCGCTGCCGGATACAGCTGAATTTTTATATTCATTCCGACTCGGAAGAACTCTGGAGAGGTTACCGTTTCATAGAAAAAGATAGCAGCTCCCCGATAGTTTGTTAGAAACTCAACTATAAACAAGTTTGATAGAGTATAAAGCGTAATCGTATTGGTATGGCTTAATATTTTCACAAAGCAATTTTTTAGGACATGGCGATATAATACTTTAAAGGAAGAGGTCCCTTTGGAAAATGCTGTCCGTATGTAATCCATTCCCTGCTCGTCACGGATACTGAAATAAGTGATATTCGCTATGTAAAACAGCGGGTAAATGGCTAGAAAAAGAATATCTAATAAAACGACGCTAATCTGGTCACTCCCGTATACTACGATGTGTGGCAAGATTCCTGCTTCATAGCCTTCCATGATGAGAAGCTGTAGGGCAATGATTAAAAATAGATCCGGAACTGAGAGGAAGAATCTTGTCGTGCTTACTCCAAACAGTTTCCCTCGTTTGCTGCGTATTCGGAAATCGAAAATTCCTTTTGCGACTCCGAGGAAAAAACCAAGGAGTAGTGCCGGTATGACGATGAGCATGCTTTTTTGGAAGGTGCGCCAAATATTCGTAGTTAGGGAGTAGCCGTTATACACTGTGCCAAGTCCTTTGTTATCTTTTATGTATTGAAAAAATTCCTCGAATTGAACCATATGTTGCTCAAAGGAATAATTATATTCAGCGCCTGTATACATGCCCCCTGCTCCGGTTTGATAGGAGGTGGTACGCGGTAAGAATAAGAGACTTAAAAATAGAAATATTGTAATTAACCACAATATCGCCTGATAGACAATGGAACGAATAATCATTATTTCAACTCCTTTATTCCCATATATTACCAATGTCACAAAAGTGTTTCAATATTCTAACTAATCTACCTATAAGTAGACGTAAGAAAAGAGAAAAGGTGACTAGTTTTCAGAACTTTTATTAGGTGATGTGGGGGAATTCCGCCGGTTTCTGGAGTTATTCCGCCGGTTTGATCTGAGATTCCGCCAACTTTTGGAGTTATTTCCGCCAACTCTTGCCAGAATTCCGCCAATTTTCCAAGTTATTCCGCCAAACACAATTTTAGCCCATAAAAAAAAAGCCGAAACCTGTAACTGGTTTCAGCTGTTTTACTCATTTCAAGCTTCTACTGCACTTTTATCTTCAATTTGTTTTTTCATTCTTAAACGATCACGCTCGAGGATAGGCTTTAGATATTTGCCCGTATACGATTCAGGCACTTCTGCTACCTTTTCCGGTGTACCTGACGCAATAATAGTTCCACCCTTGTCACCGCCTTCAGGTCCTAAATCAATTAGAAAATCGGCAGCCTTAATGACATCGAGATTGTGTTCAATCACAAGGACTGTATCCCCATTTTCCACCAATCGCTGAAGTACAACGAGTAAACGTGAAATGTCATCCACATGAAGTCCCGTTGTCGGCTCATCTAGGATGTAAAACGACTTACCGGTCGAGCGGCGGTGTAGCTCTGAAGCAAGTTTCACCCGCTGGGCTTCACCACCGGAGAGTGTGGTTGCTGGCTGGCCAAGCGTAATATATCCAAGTCCAACATCCAATATCGTCTGCAGCTTGCGGCTGATTTTTGGAATGTTTTCGAAAAATTCAACTGCTGCTTCAACCGTCATATCAAGAATATCGGAAATATTTTTCCCTTTATACTTCACTTCCAGCGTCTCACGGTTATAACGCTTGCCGTGGCACACTTCGCAAGGAACATACACATCAGGTAAGAAGTGCATTTCAATTTTAATGATTCCATCCCCACGGCAGGCCTCACAGCGACCGCCCTTCACGTTAAAGCTGAAGCGGCCTTTTTTATATCCACGGACCTTTGCTTCGTTCGTAGCGGCAAATACATCACGCACGTCATCGAAGACACCTGTGTAGGTTGCCGGGTTGGAGCGCGGTGTTCTGCCAATTGGCGACTGGTCAATATCAATTACTTTTTCTAAATAATCAATTCCTTTGATGCTCTTATGCTCGCCTGGCTTCGTTTTTGCACGATGAAGCTTTTGTGCCAGTGACTTATGAAGAATTTCATTAATTAGCGTACTTTTTCCGGAACCTGATACACCAGTAATAGCGATAAACATACCAAGTGGAATTTTTACATTGACATTTTTCAAGTTATTTTCAGATGCGCCTTTTATTTCGATGTAACGCCCATCTGGCTTACGGCGTTCTAATGGCAAAGGAATAAATTTCTTACCCGATAAATACTGACCTGTTAACGAATTCGGGTCCGCCATGACTTCTTCCGGTGTACCGGCCGCAACTACCTGCCCGCCATGCACGCCAGCACCTGGGCCGATATCAATTAAATAATCGGCAGCTATCATTGTATCCTCATCATGCTCAACAACAATGAGGGTATTGCCAATGTCCCGCATCTGCTGCAGCGTTCCGATTAAACGGTCATTATCACGCTGATGAAGTCCAATCGACGGTTCATCTAGAATATATAATACGCCCGTTAAACGTGAACCGATTTGCGTCGCTAAGCGAATTCGCTGCGCCTCACCACCGGAAAGCGTACCAGCCGTTCGGCTGAGCGTTAAATAATCGAGACCGACGTTGATTAAGAAGCCGAGGCGCTCACTGATTTCGCGAAAAATGAGTTTCGCTATTTGCATCTCTTTCTCCGTCAGTTTCAATTCAGAAAAAAATTGATGCGCTTCTTCAATCGAAAGGTCGGTTACTTGGGCAATATGATGACCATTAATTAGGACAGCAAGAGTTTCCTTTTTCAAGCGGTAGCCTTTACAGGTTGGACATGGCTGCTGAGCCATATATTTTTCCATTTGTTCACGGATATAATCAGAGCTTGTCTCCTTGAAACGACGCTCAACGTTCCGGATGACCCCTTCAAATTCGATATTTCCTTCACGGATTTGGCCAAAATCATTTTCATAGCGGAAATAGATTTTATCACGGCCGGATCCATATAATACTTTTTCTAATAAATGCTCTGGAATATCCTTCACGGGGGTGTTCATATCCACCCCGAAGTGATCACAGACTGCCTCAAGCAGCTGTGGGTAATACTGCGAGCTTGTCGGCTCCCATGGGGCAATTGCATGCTGCTTTAACGTCAGATCCTTGTTAGGAATGACTAAGTCCACATCTACTTCGAGTTTGGAACCAAGTCCATCACATTCTGGGCAAGCACCAAATGGGCTGTTAAAGGAAAACATCCTTGGCTCCAGTTCACCTATGGAAAAACCACAAAGCGGACAGGCATGATTTTCACTAAATAACAGTTCTTCCTCACCAATCACATCGACAATAACTTTTCCTTCACCGAGCTTTAACGCTGTTTCAAGTGAATCGGCAATTCGAGCAGAAATGCCCTCCTTGATCACGATTCGATCGACCACCACTTCAATCGAGTGCTTTTTGTTTTTTTCTAATTCAATCTCATCTCCGAGATCGAGCATTTCACCGTCCACACGGACCCGAACAAAGCCTTGCTTTTTAATATCCTCTAGGACCTTTACATGCGTTCCTTTTCTCCCAGAAACAACCGGTGCAAGGATTTGCATCTTTGTCCGTTCCGGATACTCGAGGATCCGATCGACCATCTGTTCAATTGTTTGAGACGAAATCTCTATATGATGAATCGGACAGGTTGGGTGTCCCACCCTTGCAAACAATAATCGTAAATAATCATAAATCTCTGTCACGGTCCCGACTGTTGAGCGCGGGTTCCGGCTTGTTGTCTTTTGATCGATAGAAATGGCAGGGGATAAACCTTCAATCGCATCGACATCTGGCTTATCCATCTGACCTAAAAATTGACGGGCATAAGCAGACAGGGATTCTACATACCGGCGCTGCCCTTCTGCATAAATCGTATCAAATGCGAGCGAGGACTTCCCTGAACCGGAAAGCCCCGTCAACACTACAAGCTTATCTCTCGGAATGGTGACATCAATATTTTTTAAATTGTGGGCTCTGGCGCCTTTAACAACCAGTTTCTCCATCGCCATGTATACGTCATCCTTCCGCTTTAAGTTCCAATAATAGGTCACGAAGCTCGGCAGCACGTTCGAAGTTTAATGCCTTTGCTTCTGCCTTCATCTCTTTTTCCATCGTAGCAATCAGCTTTTCTCTTTCCTTCTTGTTCATCTTGCTGAAGGATGCGGCTGGTGCGTACTCTTCTTGCTCCTCGGCCGCATGTGTCGCACGTATGACATCACGGATTGCTTTTTGAATAGTCTTTGGCGTTATTCCGTGCTTTTCGTTATATTCTTCTTGGGTGGCACGGCGCCGCCTTGTTTCGCTAATCGCCAGCTCCATCGAATTCGTCATGCGATCAGCGTACATAATGACATGTCCATTGGCATTCCGTGCTGCCCGGCCAATCGTCTGAATGAGTGAGCGCTCGGAGCGGAGGAAGCCTTCTTTGTCTGCATCAAGAATGGTTATGAGTGACACCTCAGGAATATCTAAACCTTCACGGAGCAGGTTGATTCCAATAAGAACGTCATATTTCCCCATTCGCAGTTCACGGATGATTTCAATTCGTTCTAGCGTTTTCACTTCTGAATGTAAATATTGAACTTTAATCCCGATTTCTTTTAGATAATCGGTTAAATCCTCTGACATTTTCTTCGTCAAAGTAGTGACAAGGACACGTTCATTTTTCTTCACACGTTCGTGAATTTCACCGATTAAATCATCAATTTGTCCCTCAATCGGTCGGATCTCAATCGTTGGATCTAAGAGTCCCGTCGGGCGGATGATTTGCTGAACCATGTCCGGCGTATGCTCCAATTCATATGGTCCAGGAGTCGCCGAAACAAAGATGGCGTTGTGAACATGCTTTTCAAATTCATCAAAGGTTAACGGCCGGTTATCAAGAGCCGATGGTAGACGGAAACCATGGTCCACGAGGACTTGTTTCCTTGCTTTGTCACCATTAAACATACCCCTGATTTGTGGCAGGGTAACATGGGATTCATCGATAATCATGAGAAAGTCTTCTGGAAAATAATCCAGCAGTGTATACGGCGTCGATCCTGCCGGCCTTAAGGTAAGGTGGCGTGAATAATTTTCAATGCCTGAACAAAAACCCATTTCTCGCATCATTTCTAAATCATAGCGGGTCCGCTGTTCAATTCGCTGGGCTTCAAGTAACTTATTGTCCGCTCGCAGCTCCTCAAGGCGTTCCTCCAGTTCTTTTTCGATATTCTGAATGGCAACGCGCATTTTCTCTTCTCGTGTAACGAAGTGGGAGGCTGGAAAAATGGCGATATGCTCGCGTTCACCAATAATTTCACCTGTGAGCGCATCCACTTCACGAATCCGGTCGATTTCATCACCGAAAAATTCTACGCGCACACAATGCTCATCACGTGAAACGGGGAAAATTTCGACCACGTCTCCACGAACCCGAAAGGTACCGCGTTTAAAATCAATATCATTTCGTTCATATTGGATATCGACTAAGCGATGGAGCAGGTGATTGCGCTCGATTTCCATACCACTTCTAAGCGATAGGACCATCTCACGGTATTCTTCCGGAGAACCGAGACCATAGATACAAGAGACACTGGCGATGATGATGACATCTTTCCGTTCAAAAAGAGAAGAAGTGGCCGAGTGGCGCAATTTATCAATTTCATCGTTGATGCTAGCATCTTTTTCAATGAAGGTATCGGTTTGCGGCACATACGCTTCCGGTTGATAGTAATCATAGTAGCTGACAAAATACTCTACCGCGTTGTTCGGGAAAAATTCCTTAAACTCGCTGTACAGCTGTCCTGCCAATGTTTTGTTGTGGGCAATGACAAGGGTTGGTTTATTAACCTCTTTAATCACATTTGAAACGGTGAACGTCTTTCCTGTTCCTGTTGCCCCAAGGAGTGTTTGATGACGCTTATTATTTCGAATGCCCTCGACTAACTGGCGAATCGCTTCCGGCTGATCCCCCTGTGGAGAGTACGCTGAGACTAATTCAAATTGGTCTTTCACACGATTTCCTCCCGTACAAATAAATCACTTTTCAGCTAAAAATCTAGTTATTGATCGGGATGGTGCTGGAAAGTGTATCCTCTAAAATTTCATATTAACATTCTACCACAATACCCCAAAAACAAACCAACAATATGCGAACTAGTATTCGTTTTTTTATTTTTTCATTTAATATAATGGCTGAGTTAAAGAACAGTGCTGATTTTTACACCCTGTTGATTGGAGCGGAAGGCACGAAGACTCCTGTGGGAGTATGGTTCAGGGGAGACCACGCAGGCGCTAGCGCCGAGGAGGCCCGCCGAAACACCCACGGAAAGCGAAGTGCCTGGAGCGGAAATCAACAGGCAAGTTTAACAGAGCCAATATAATAAAAAGCCTGCCAGTTTTCCTGACAGACTTTCGGAGATTAATTCAGATTACTAGGTCTTCTTCACTGCTCTTGGCTTCATTTTAGCCGCCAGCCAGAAACCAGCGGTTAATGAGAAAGCATCAATGACAATTAACACGAAGGTATTCGTATACCCTTTATATACAGAGGCTGCAATCAGTGCAACCGTTAATACAAGGCCGATCAGTCGATTGTAAGTAACCCGTGTAAAAAGCAGGACTAGTAACCCTGGCAAAATAAGTGCCGACAAGTATTCAATAACATTTACCAATGGGTACACCTCATTCAATAAATTTCTGTTAATTAATTCTAGAAATTTATTAACAAAATTGCAACAAAAATATTAAATTCAGCGGACCTTATGATTCATGCTTCATTTGAAGAACTGCTTCTTTTTGACTTGTCATCAAGCTTACTAGTACAAAACAAAGAAATGAAAGTAAAATCGGCATAACCACTGTATGAAGGCCAAATGCATTTGGATGAAAACGGTCTAATAATATATAAGACCCCATTCCCACAATCATAGATGTTATCGCTCCATACTTATTCCCCTTACTCCAATACAACCCTAAAACTACAGGCCAAATAAAGACAGATTCAAGACCGCCAAACGAGAATAAATTCAGCCAGACAATTAAATCAGGTGGACTTAAAGCAAGCAGGATAACAAGAATCCCAATCACCGCCGTGACACTGAAGCTGACCTTTTTTACATGGTCGTCTCCTGCGTGTGGCTTGATATAATTTAAATAAACATCCTTTACTAATGCAGAGCTTACAAGAATTAATAAGGCATCTACCGTGGACATAATCGCTGCCATAGGAGCTGCAAGGACAATTCCGGCAACATACGGTGGCAAGACCTTCATCGACAACAACGGCATGACGGTATCACCAATTTTTACATTTGGTAGAACAGGACGGGCAAACACCCCAATCAGGTGCATGCCAAGCATGATAAAGCCGACTACAATAGTACCAATTATAATTGCACTGTGCATGGCCTTAGAATTTTTATAAGACATCGCACGCACCGTAATTTGTGGTAATCCAACTACACCGACCCCTACTAAAATCCAAAAAGATGAAACATACGCCGGAGTCAGATTATGCTGCGCACCAAATGGGCTGATCAGGTTTGGGTTCTCTACTGCTAAATCAGAAATAATTTTAGGGATTCCACCACCAGCCTTAATGGTTGCGATCAGCAGAATCAATGTCCCCATAAACATCACAACGCCTTGGACAGTATCCGTTAATGCAACTGCTCGAAATCCGCCAACAATCACGAATACAAGGACAGAGAAGGCAAAAATCAATAATGCAGTGGTATAGGAAAGGCCTGTTAAACTTTCTACCAGCCTGGCTCCACCAATCCACTGGGCTGTCATTGAGGAAAAAAGAAAAATAATAATACTTGCTGCAGAAAGTAACACGACTGTTTTGCTTTTATACCGTTCCTTCAGGAAGTCTATTAATGTGATAGCTTTATACTGCCGAGCGACAATAGCAAATTTCTTTCCTAGTACCATTAAGGTAAAATAACCGGTTGCCAGTTGAGCCATCGCAAGCAGGACCCAGCCTAACCCCTGTGTATAGGCAATTCCGGGGCCACCGATAAAGCTGCTGGCACTTCCGTAGGTAGCAACCATCGTCATGGCTAGAATAAAGCCGCCCATTTGGCGTTCCCCTAAAAAGTACTCCTCTAGGAATGAATTCGTTTTAATGACTCGTTTGTTTGACCAAAGGCCAATCGCAAAAATAATTAATAAGAAGATAATCAACGGTGTGATAACGGGCCAGTTCACTTTCTCTCCCCCTCTTCCACTTCAAAGGGTACATCTTTGAATAAAAATTTGATGGTCAAAACAACTAGTATGACCATAACAATAAAGCCAACAATACAACTGTAAAAGAACCATGCAGGCAGTCCAAATATGTATGAGTAGTTGTTAACATTACCGGAGCCAAGGCCATAGCCAAAGCCATACCACCAGATAAAATTGATGAGAACAAGGATGACACCTATCCATGCTTCTCTATGCGCGATCCTAAATCGATTGTCCTCTGGATTGACTATCTTTTTCAACAGTACTCCCCCTCTGATATTTTCATATTATGTTTCACTAATATTGAACATTTTACCAAACATAGTGGATAAATAAAGAAAAAAAGAAAAAACCATATGAGCATAGGTCCAAAAGGCCATGCTCATATGGTTTTTCTTATACACTATTTTATCATTGCACCTGTTGGGCCAAGCTTGTAGCCCCCCATTTTGGTGTTGTAGGCCATGGCACCGCTGCTGTAAAAATAGTACCAGCTTTTGCCGACGAGAACCCACCCCATTTTCATTGCACCGCTGCCAGCCAAATAATACCAAGTTCCGCCTTGTTTCAACCAACCTGTTTTCATCGCACCGTTGCCATCAAGGTAGTACCAGGTTGTGCCTTGCTTTAACCAGCCAGTCTTCATCGCACCACTATTCGCAAAGAAATACCAGACATTTTTAACCTTTTTCCATCCCGTCTGCATTTCGCCATCAGCATTGAAGTAGTACCAAATTCCCGAAACCTGTTTCCAGCCTGTCACATAATCACCGATCGCCGGATCATAGTAATACCATTTTCCATCATACTGCTTCCAATTGGATGCTGTTTTGAACTTGATGATAATGTCATTAGCTAAATTTTGGCCTTGAGGTCCTGTTAACGCCTCTTTTTTTATCGTTAAAGTGTAGGTTGTACTGCCTTTCAGCACATCAGGTATAACAATTAAGGTATCATCAGATGTCTCATTGTATGTTTCAACATAACCTTCTGGTCCTTTTATTGTTATTAGGGATTCGTCAGCAAGCTCAACATTCAAATCAAAATGAAAACCTAACAAACTATCTAGTGGCACATTTGTAACACCATCATAAAAGTTATCATGAAAATCAAAATCTTCAATATCATCGTTCCAAATAAGGGTCGCAGCCTCAAGCCATCCTACTGGTGAGGCTGGTGGAGGCGTCACCGGATCTGTCGGTGTACCCGGATCTGTCGGAGTGCTCGGTGGTGTATCCACTGTACCCACTGTTTTAGCATCAATACTAACAATAGAATACTTTCCGTCACTGCTGGTAGTGACAGCAATCAATTGCCCATTCTGAAAATGAAGCTTTTGAACCGTAAGATCCTGCTTAATCGTGTATAAATACTTATTTGTATTATATTGATACACATCGATTCCGCCATCAACTCTAGCAGCAAACGTTAGTTGGTCCTGTAAGCTAAACTCATAATCATTATATTTTCTGCCTAATTGGAAGGAATAAGTCATGTCCCCTGATTGGTATATCGCCAAATCAAACACAATACCACTATTATTGTACATGCTCGCGCCATCTGGTGTGATTTTTGCAAAAGGATCAAGAGGATAGTCCCCATGATAAGGAGAATCATAGTGCTTCTTTATTGTTCCGTTATCTACTTCAAAAGCATCCACATCTCTTGGGCTTGTATCCGTTGAAATAGAATAAATCTTTGATGCTTCAGGATTAGCATATAGATAAGACCATGCACGCATATTGGCAATATAAGTGTTAGGTACTTCCCCACCTGTTGTCAGAGAGTAAACCTTCATGTTTTCCCACTGGTCAGAACCAGGAGCAATATAAATATAGCCATTTTTATCAATCGCAATATCATACGGATCTGCATCAACATCAATGACTCTCGTTAATGCGAAGGTTTTTGTATCTACTTCCGCAATCGCTCCAATGAGTGTGGAAGCAACATATTGATGAGTCATTTTATGTTGTGTGACATACAGCTTATTATTATATAACTCCAGCCTCTCTGCTGGGTATGGAAGGGCTAAGGATTTAATCTCACCGGTTGACACATTGGCTGAATAGATTGTTTTGCTGCCCAATTTTGTCATATAAACAATAGGCCTATTCGGGTCAATGGCTGTATCATTTGGCTTAAATCCAAGGTTAGTAAGAGTTCCCGCTGGGTCAGGGACACCAGGAGTAGTGGGAACACCTGAAGATGGCGGCGTATCCGCATTCATTGTCTCAATAAAATAATTCCCGTTGCTATCTTTATTAATCGTGACTAAAACACCGTTCTGGATATGAAGCTTTTGAACATTTAAATCTTTTCTTAATGAGTAGAGGTACGTTTTTGTATCATATTGATATACGTCGATTCCACTAGTTGTGCTCGCTGCAAAGGTCAGACCAAGCGGCATGCTAAACTCGTAATCATTATATTTTTTCCCAAAAGAAAAACGGTAAGTCATATCCCCAGATTGATAGGTAGCAAGCTCAAAGACCGTACCACCAGTATTGTAAATATACTGACCATCTGGAGAAAATTTCGCAGATACATCTAGTGGATAATCACCATGATAAGGAGAATCATAATGATTTTGAATCGTACCATTCACTACTTCAAAAGCCTCAATATCTCGTGGACTAAGAGAAGTATCAATGCCATAGACTTTTGATGTTTCTGCATTGTAAAAGATATTGGTTTTTTCATAGATGTTTGTACCTGGATATTTTACCGTTTGGACCACTTCTTTTTTATCTTTCATGGAGTATACTTTTAAGTTGTCCCACTGACCGGAACCAGGTGAAATATATACAAACCCTTGATTATCAGCAGCGATATCATATGGATCTTGGTTAATGTCCAAAACACTGCTGAGCGTAAAAGTGGCAGAGTCCACTTCAGCAATGGCGCCAGAGAATGGCCCGTCATTATAAGAATCATGACTCATTTTTAGCTGAGTAACATAAAGCTTATTATTATTGAAGTCTAATCTTTCAGCTGGATATGGTAGATTAAGAGTCTTAATTTCCCCAGTGGAAAAATTCACTGCATATATCGTCTTGCTTCCCAATTTTGTAGCATAAATTACTGGTTTATTTGGGTCTATAGCTGTGTCATTCGGTTTGAAAGGCAAACTAATAGGACCACTTATCCCCTCAGCTTTAACCGACTTTCCGGTAATAAAAGGGCCCACACTAGCAAACAACAGAACAAAGATAAATAAGGACCGTATAAACGCTTTCAAAAACAACATTCCTCCTACTAAATTACAATATTTAGAATATCATATCATGCTAATTTCCTATTTACCATTACCATTTTTATGACATTTATCTATTGGCATAAGGGGACGGATAAAAATAAAAAATCTATAAAGAGTGTTAAAGAATTTGTTTAGGTAATTTTTGTACGAAGGTTAGTAGTAAACTCATACCATCGTGAGTTTCCTTCGCTGATAAGGATCGAATTAACTGGAATGGAAACAGCTTTCAGGAGGTGAAGGCTTTATTACAAAGACCAATAAGTCAAGGTATCAAAAATACCTAACAATAGCATCATTCCACCTGCAATCCATTGAATGACCATACCAAACTTTCTTCCCTTTTTCAAAATCACGCCGCTGCCACCGAGGTACCAAATGATAAAAATGAAAATTAATAGTGGAATAGCTGTTCCAATGGCAAAGACGGAGGGGAGAACAAATCCATACGGACTAGCCAATACGACAGGCATTAAAGTGACAAAAAAGAGGATAAACATCGTCGGGCAAAAGGCAAGTGAGAAACTAAATCCTAGCATAAATGAACCGAATGGGTTTTCATGTTTATATTCTTTTGAGCCTTTATACAGCTGAAAATTTCCTCTCAATTTGATAAACCCTAGCATAAATAAACCAACAAATATTAATAAAGGTCCCATTATCTTTCGAAGCCACGGAAAATAAAAGGTTAGATTTTGTTCAATTTCTCTACCGAGCAGCCATACCAACGCACCTAATAACGAAAAGGCGACTATTTTTCCTAAAGTAAAGCTTAGGACATCCTTCCAGGCTATATTTCTTTGAATAGAACGATTCCCATAAAGGGTTACGGCACTAATATTTCCAGTAAGCTGACACGGAGCAAGGGCCCCTACTAACCCTAAGATTAAAGCAAAGACAATTGGCCACGATTCTAGGCTATTTGCGATGTTAAAAAACGGCTGACTTAATACTCCACTTATCTTGCTCAATAAACTGTACAATCTAGATCACCTTTAATCGCAATAAATTTATATTTAAACGATAACATAAATTCATGCAGAAAATGTGGAGATTTCCTTACAAAATAAGAAAGAGACTGACTATTATAAGTCAGCCTCCTACCTTTTTATTTTGTTTTATCTGCTAATTCTTTCAAAGCATCAGTAAGTTGATCGTTCAATGTGCTTAATGCATCTTTATCTAATGTGTCTGCCTCTGAACCAGCAATCGTTGGGTCAAGATATTTTTCAATCTTCTCATACAAATCCTTATTATCTTTTTTCACGTCATCCTCGAATGATGACCATTGATCTTCCAATTTTGGTCCAACTTCCTTTACCTTAGCTTGGTCACCCTTATCAATTGCTTTTGATAATTGCCCAGTTGTCTCTAGCATTTCATTTACCCCATCAGATACTTTACTTTCAGTAGAACTACATCCCGCTAAAAATAATGCACTTCCAAGACCAAAGGCTACAACCATTGATGTTAATTTTTTCATAATTTTTATCCTACTTTCTCTATTAATTATTTTCTGCTGCTGTCATTACATTTTTAGTTTTTAATCTTTTAAATAGAATAATGAAAACTGCACCGAGGACAAGAATGACCTGTGGGATCGTGCTTTCCCATGTTGGATATAAAGCAAAGAAATCTATACTTGGGATATTTTGTGAATTTGTGGTTGGGATTAATCCCGCCAATTGCAGGCTATGAATACCCATTCCAGTAAATTTAACACATAGATAAAAAACGATGACACTTGATACCATAAAGAATGGACGAAGTGGTAATTTAAGACCAACAATAATTAGTAAATAGGCTAATACCCCAAGTATGGCAGCACCAATTAAAAACCCAATTAAAAGAGATTGGAGCTTAATTTGACTCGCCATCCCTATATAAAATAATACTGTTTCCGTTCCTTCACGAAATACCGCCAGAAAGGCAAGAATACCTAATGATACAAGCCGGCCTGTGGTAACTGCTGTCTGACTTTTTTCACGAATATAGCGATTCCAATCAGCGATATTGGATTGACTATGAAGCCAGTAACTCATGTACAATAACATGACTGCTGCAAATACCCCTGTCCATCCGCCTATTAGAGCGTTGTTATTGCCAAATGCACCAGATGAAATAACAAACTTAACAATCAGGGCAAGGATTAAACTAACACCTAAACCAGCTGCTACTCCAGACCAAATCCAGCCTTTCCCCTTTGTCAGACCTGATTTTTTCACAAAAGACATCAGAGCAATAACTACAAGTAAAGCTTCTAAGCCTTCGCGAATGAGAATCATTGCCGCATCCCAATACGTGTATTCAGATTTACTCGCTAAAGGAGTAAGGTAATTTACCATATTATCGATGGTTTGAGTTGCTTTCTCATAGTTTGGTGGATTAGCGGTAAGCATTGCTTGGATCGTAACTAAATCTCTTTCCGAGTCACTGTATACTTTTGCAGATTGTGCAACTACGATTCCTTCAACGCTTAGCCAACTATCACTTGCCTTTTGAATGCTTGAAATGGCTTGAGTTCGCTTTTCGTTTTTAATTTCTTTTTTTGTATTTTGTAACAAAAGAATAAATTCTTCTAAGGTTATATCTTTTTTCTTAAAGCCCGCCTCTTTTGGATAGCCGCCATTAGCTACTTTTACATTAACAGCCTTTAAATTTTGCAAGGCCTGTAAAACTTGATCCTGTTTTTTTATCGTAAAGGCATAAACAACCTTGCCCATATTTGATTCAATATCTCGATAGGCAGTTGCTGATTCAGCTTTAATACCTTCTTCAATTTCTCTCCAGGTTTTATTAAATCGTTCATATGCCTTCTCTGCCTCTGAAAGATTTCCTTCGGTAGCATAGCCAATTGCCTCATCTACCGATTCTTCAGCTTTCAAAATATCTTCTTTAGCATTCCCGGCAGCTAATGCTGGATTATGTACTCCAAATCCGACTATTAGTAGAAGGATCATAATTTTATGTAATATATTTTTGCCCATGATATTCCTCCTTGACGGATTTCAATTGATAATGAATCTCATTTTCACTTATCTTTATACTATTTTATTTCCAATGATAATGGTTGTCAATTGAATTTTTCAAAATAATTTTACGGTATTGTGGACTGACGCCATCCCTTTATACAAGAAAAAAAGACATCCTTTTCAGATGTCTTTGACCTTAATTACAAGTCCCATGTGGGCTGGGACAGCCAATGCATTCTCTTTCAACCTGGATCGTACTATGCTCGATGTGAAATTCATCATGAAGAATTTTTTGTGATTGGGCTAAGATTTCATCATGGACACCGTCATCACAGATCGTCATATGGCAGCTTAAAACCGGGTAACCTGAAGTAATCGTCCAAATATGCAAATCATGGACTTCCTTCACCAGTGGAATTTTACCAAGTGCTGTTTTTACTTGATTCGTATCGATTTGCTCTGGGGCACCCTCCATCAAAATATGAAAAGAATCCTTTGTTACCCTATACCCACTAATTATGATTAAAACAGCCACAATCACACTGGCAATCGGATCGGCAATTCCCCAGCCAAAAAACATGATTAGAAGTGCCGCAACAATAGCTCCCACGGACCCTAGCATATCTCCTAGCACATGTAAAAAGGCACTTCTCACATTCAGGTTCTCATCTTTATCGCCTTTCATTAATATCCAAGCAGCAACTATGTTAACCAGTAAGCCTAGTACAGAAATTATTAACATACCCGTGCTTTGTACCTCTGGCGGATCAATAAATCGGTGAATAGCCTCATAAAAGATATAAAGAGAAATGACAACTAGCGTGATTCCATTTAATGCCGCAGAAATAATTTCAAAGCGCTTATAACCATAGGTTTTTTCTTGTGATCCCTGCTTCTCGCCGAGCTTGATGGCGAAAAAGCTTAATCCTAATGCTGCTGCATCGCTAAGCATATGGCCTGCATCAGACAATAGCGCCAAACTATTTGTTAACAAACCGCCAATGACTTCCACGACCATAAAAGCAGCTATTAGTATGAAAGAACTCAATAGTGCTTTCTTGTTACTTGTATGTGAATGACCGTGAGAATGGCCGTGTGAATGTCCATGATGATGACCCATGTTAATTCCCCCAGAGAGCCTTTAAAGTGGCTCCATATTTTATCTTTTTCTAAAACGTAAGAATTTCGATTGTGTTAGTTTTTTCTAATCTTTATTTTTCGATACATTCCACCGAACAACACAGCGCGGTTTTCTAAGAGGTTTAGCTTCATGCCACTATGTTTTTCATAGATTTTTTCAAAGGAGAGACCGATATCCGTACCTAAAGCCTTAATGACCGGCCTAATAAGTTTCTTTATTATTGAAGGCTTAGAAGCGAATTTATCAAAAATAATCATTTGGCCCTTTGACCGTGTCACTCGGACCATTTCTTCAAAGGCCTTGTGACTGTCTGGAACAACAGATAGGATTAAGCTGGCCACGACATAATCGAAAGCTTCATCCGGAAGGGTTAATTGTTGGGTATCCATCTGCTGAAAGAATAAAGAAGTAGTTGGGAATTTCTTTTTCGCCTGGGCAAGCATCTCTTCAGAATAGTCAATCGCTGTGATATCCAGCAGGTCAATGGGAATTTGCTCAAGATCAGCACCCGTACCGACCCCAACAAACAAAACCTTATCACCTTCATGAAAGTTAACGTCATTGAATAGTTCCTGCCGAGCTTTTAGAAACGGCCCTTTATTGAAAAAACGATCATAAACCGGCGACCACCATCGATATACCCACTTATTCCACCTGTTATTCATCAGACTCACCCTCTATCCCCGTCCAAAACTGTCTTGCCCTTCTATTCTTTTACTCTTAGTAGCCGTAAGCCATTTAGTGTAACGAGTAAGGTTACTCCCATGTCTGCGAAAATGGCTATCCATAACGTCAGCCAGCCCGGAACGACGAGCAACAGTGCCAAGAGCTTGACTACAATCGATAAGGTAATATTTTGTTTGATAATCTGCAAAGTTCTTCGACTCAACTTGATGGTAAACGCCAGTTTTTTCAAATCGTCATTCATTAAAGCGATATCCGCGGTTTCAAGAGCGGTATCCGTTCCTGCCCCACCCATCGCAATTCCTACCGTTGCTGCTGCAAGTGCTGGCGCATCATTCACGCCGTCACCAACCATTGCTACTCTTCCAAACTGATTTTTTAATTTCTTAATAAAATCTAACTTATCCTGTGGCAGTAATTCACCCTCCATTTCGGTGACTCCTGCCTCGTTACCTATCGCCTTAGCGGTTGCTTGATTATCTCCTGTTAACAAGATTGTATGCTCAATCCCTAGCTGATGGAGGCGCTCGATTACTGCTCTACTGCTCTCACGCACTTCATCGGCAACGGCAATCACTGCTAGAATTTCGTGTGCGGTTCCAACAATCATAACGGTCTTCCCTTGTTCTTGAAGTGAGGTCATTTCATTCAACACATAGTCAGGAACTTCATCAAATAACTTCAAGTTTCCAACCCGATATTCAGTTCCATTGACTACACCTGTAATTCCTTTTCCTGTTACAGATAAGAAATCATCGACTTTGAAATCTCTGTTACTATATGCTGCTTTATTAATAATGGCATTCGCAAGTGGATGCTGTGACCTACTTTCAATTGCAGCAACGATGGATAGTAAGTCTTCATTGTCTGTATAATTAATAAAGTCTGTTACAGCAGGAACCCCTTTTGTCAATGTCCCCGTTTTATCAAAGGCAATCGCCTTTAGTGCTCCCGCTTCTTCTAAAAAGTTTCCACCCTTTATTAACACACCGTTCCGAGCAGCATTTCCAATGGCGGTAACGATGGAAACCGGGGTAGAAATGACCAGTGCACATGGGCATCCAACCACTAATACTGCAAGCCCTTGGTAAATCCACTCCTGCCAGCTTGCTGCAAACAACAGCGGCGGGATAACCGCCACGAGGGCAGCAATTACCATAATCACCGGCGTATAATACTTGGCAAACCGATCGACAAAGCGTTGGGAAGGTGCCTTTTCCCCTTGTGCTTCTTCCACTAAATGAATAATTTTTGCAATGGTCGTATCGTCTACTAGCTTCGTTATCCTTACTTTAAGAAATCCTTCTACATTCAGTGTTCCAGCGAAAACCTCGTCGTTAATGACTTTTTCAACCGGAACAGATTCACCGGTAATTGCAGCTTGATTGATGGAGGATGCTCCCTCAATAATGACTCCATCCATTGCAATCATTTGCCCAGGCTTAACAAGCATGAGATCTCCAGCTTCAATATTTTCTGCCTTTAGTAACATCTCTTTGCCGTTTCGAACAACTAGTGCCTCTGTGGGCGCCATTTCCATCAATGACCGAATCGAGGCTCTTGCTTTATCCATAGAATAACCTTCAAGGACTTCGCTGATGGCAAATAAGATGACAACTACTGCCCCTTCACTCCACTCTCCGATAATAGCTGCCCCAATAATCGCCACGGTCATGAGCGTTTTCATATCAAAATCGAATCGGATTAGATTCTTTAAGCCTGTTTTAAAAAGAGGCAAGCCTCCTAGTAAAATAGAAGCGGCAAATAGGATATTTGATGAAAAAATGTACCCGGCTAACAGAAACAACAAGGATAGCCCTAAAAGGGAATATTGCTTCCAAAGCGGCTCCTTTACTGCCACTGGAGGATGCTCTTTTTCAGGGTGAATCGTTAGTTTTTCAAACGCTCCTGCTTCATGTAATGCATCTAAGGTGGTATCTCCATAGACTGTGAGCTTAGAGGCTCCAAAATTTACTTTTGCATCAACCACACCATCCAGGTGTTGGACGTTCTTTTCGAACTTTGCGGCACAGCTTGTTCAGGAAAAGCCTTGCACCCGATAGACTTGTTTTTCAATCGTCTCACTCACGTCCAGCCACCTCCTCCTGATGGGCAAATGCAATATGAATTAATTGCTTAACATGGTCGTCATCAAGCGAATAATAAACCAGCTTTCCCTCTTTACGATATTTGGCAAGGCCAAGATTGTTTAGATGACGTAAATGATGGGATGCAGTTGCGGTCGTTGCTCCAACAATATGGGCCACATCACAAACACAAAGCTCATCTTCAAGTGTCAGTGCATATGCTATTTTCATCCGGGTTTCATCCGAAAGAGCTTTAAAAATCTTGATTACTTCACTGATATTATGATCTTTTTCGAGCTGTTGCCCGACTCGAGCGGTTTTTTCATTATCGACACAGGTAATCTCGCATACATCGCGATCCTTCATAACTATTCACCTTCTTCATTCAAATGTTCGTTTGACTATATGATATTCAAACAGGGGTTTGAATGTCAACGTTTTTTGCTTTTTTTGTAAAAAAAACAAAAAGACATCACCAATCCCATCTAATAGTGGGTGGTGATGTCTTTTCATTTAGTATTACACTCTGTGCATCATAGGAAGTGAGAATAAGTATATGTTAGCGACAGCTAGTGCAAACATCAGTAAATAGTAGGGAAGCATTGCTTTAAATGCTGTCTTTTTCCCCATTCTGTACACAACATATGAAGTACCAACTAATCCTATTAAAATAACGATATACTGAATCAGTTGAACCGTTGGGGTTGGGGCGAGACTTAAACCTGCAGGATTTGTTTCTACTCCAAAAAGGCGGATGGAGTTAAACCATACAGCCTTGCCTTCTGTGAAAATATGAAATAAGTTATGAGCTAAGTGTCCAGCTAAATCTAAAGGAATAATCGCATATCCAAAACGAGTAAAGTTCTTTTTGACGGTACCTTCCATTCCAAGTAAGGAGGCCAGTTTTGCAGTTCCCAATAGTAATAGAATTGGTAAAGCCATTGCAATAATAAAGGCAACAGTAAAGTTAACATTGTAATTAGATGTACCAGTAACCGTTCCAATAGCACTTAAAATTTTCTGCCAAGGTTCAAGCATGGTAATGTTTTGTACAAACACGATCCCCATAATAACGGCAGCTAAGGAAGCGTGCTCAAGCTTCGGATTTTTCAAGCCCCATAATTCTTTTGTAGGAACTCTAGTCGTAATTTTAACGGAATTGTTAGGACAGTTTTTTACACAGTTACCGCAAATATTACATTCTGCACTAGATTCCATTGTTCGTGGAAACTGGAACATTGGACAACCTTCCACGCCTTCCGTTCCTTTGTAGCAGGATTGCACTTTACACGTTTTACAGATGTCAGGTGTCGCCTGTACCTTTAATGCACCCGAACGCGAATAGTTTCCTGCAAGTCCCCCAAGAAAACAAAGTGTTTTACAGAAGGTTCTTCTTTCGTAAAAAACAGACGTTGCTACTACCATTGTTACTAGTAACAGTAATAAATAACCTGATCCTCGTGGCGACTCTACGATTCCCCATACGTGGTCACTATATGTGATAGCAATGAAAAATAAATCAATGAGCCAAATCCCATATTTTCTTAAGAATTTCGGCATAGGACGCTTGCTACCAACGAACTTCCTAACGATATCACTTAATTTCCCAAACGGGCAAATGGCACACCAAAAGCGGCCGGTTACTAAAAATAATATAGGAATGATTGGCCACCATAACACCCAAGTCATGGTTGTACCGAAGTTTTTACTTGGATCCACAGTTCCCATTACGAGTTCATAAACAATAATAGAAAATACGAAAATAACCATCCATTGAAAGATCCCAGGATACCATTTACTTTTAACAAATTTTTTAACCACAGGAATGGATAATAAGTCGAATGATTCCTTTTCCGGTTTTAAGTTCTTCTCAGGCATTGCCATTATTTACTCCCCCATTCCTACGAAACCATTTATTCCAAATACCGATTAAGATAAATGCTAGATTCACTGCACCATATGTTCCTAAGATTTTATAATTTGGCGGCGTTTCAACCACTGGTCCGTGATGTTCATGGCTTCCTCCCTCCATGTCCATCCCTTCCATATCACTTCCGCTGCCATGATCCATATTCATTCCTTCATGATCACTTCCGCTTTCATGATCCATGTCCATCCCTTCATGATCGCTACTGCTTTCATGATCCATGTCCATTCCTTCATGATCCATAATATTCATATTCATATCATCATGGTTCATGTTTTCATGTTCCATTTTTTGATCATGTGAATGCCCTTCATCTGCGAGGACTCTTACATCAAATGAAAATATAAAGGCTGCTGCCAACAAAAATAAAAAAATCCTATTCAAACTTTCCACCTCCACAAAGTAGATTAACTATTAAATGTTTATACGTTAAATGTAGAGGGGGAATTTGCAGATTTAATGCAGAAACCTTGCATTTTTTATGAAGTAATCCTCCAAATTTCATTTGTTCATACAATTGTAAAATATGAACCATGTGTATTGAACACCTAGATGACCTTTCCATAGCTTCTTCAGGCTTTACGGTTAAATATTTTTAATATTTCTATTATTTATCAAGCTATATACGACACTTTGATAATATGGTAGTGTAATAGCGTGGTAACGCACTAAAGTTAATTTACAAAAATAATAAGGTGGTATTTTAATATGAAACGTTTAGCTACTATTGTTCTAGTCATAGCAGCAATGTTATCTCTCGTTACAGGATGTTCTTCTAAGTCAGCAGAGGGAAAAGAAAATAAAACACTAGTCATTGGGATCGACGACAAGTTCGCACCAATGGGCTTCAGAGATGAAAATAACAAAATTGTTGGATTTGATATCGACTTAGCGAAAGCAGCAGCAGATAAGATGGGGAAAAAGGTAAAGTTTCAACCAATCGATTGGAGCACAAAAGAAGCGGAGTTAAGCAGTGGGCGCATTGACCTGATTTGGAACGGTTACACTATTACAGATGAACGTAAAAAGAAGGTTCTTTTCACGAAGCCTTATTTAAAAAATGCACAAGTAGTTGTCACAAGAGCTGATTCGAGCCTTTCTAAATTAGATGATCTAAAAGGAAAGGTTGTTGGTTTACAATCACTTTCTTCTGCAGCAGATGCATTAGACGCAGCACCGATTAAGTCTAAAATTAAAACTGTTACAGAGTTTGCGGACAATGTACAAGCATTGACTGACCTTAAGAGTGGTCGTTTAGATGCAGTCGTTATTGATGAAATTGTAATCAATTATTATATGACAAAAGAGCAAGAGGCATTTAAAGTATTAGATGAATCTTTAGCTCCAGAAGAATATGGTATTGGTGTAAAAAAAGGAAATGAAGAATTATTGAAAAATCTTCAAAAAGCACTTGATGATATGAATGAAGATGGCACTGCCGCTCAAGTATCCAAGAAATGGTTTGGCGAAGATAAAGTATTAAAATAACGAATATAAGGCAGAACAGGATTTCCTTTGGGAAGCCTGTTTTGTTTTTGGAGGAATTCCTATGTCATTCGATTATATAATGTCTATCCTTAAACCCATGCTGGAAGGGGCACAGATGACCGTCCTCTTGTTTCTCATCGCCATTGTGGTGTCCATTCCACTGGGGTTTCTATTAACACTAGCTGTTGGCAGCCGTTTTAAGCCTCTATCCCTGATTGCAGAGGCCTATATTTATATCATGCGCGGTACACCGCTTTTGCTCCAGCTCCTATTTATATGCTTTGGTTTACCTATGATTCCCGTTGTGGGTGAATACTTAGTGATAGACCGATTCGTAGCAGCTTGCCTAGGATTTATCTTGAATTATGCGGCCTATTTTGCTGAAATTTTCCGTGGGGGTCTGCTTGCTATTGATAAAGGTCAATATGAGGCGTCTCAAGTTCTAGGATTAAATAAATGGCAGACATTGACGAGAGTCATTTTGCCGCAAATGTTCCGTATCGCCCTTCCCTCTGTGGCGAACGAATCTGTAACATTGGTAAAAGATACGGCGTTACTCTATGCCGTTGCTGTTCCTGAATTGCTGCACTTTGCTCAAACAGCTGTAAACCGTGATTTTACCATTGTGCCATTCTTTGTGGCAGGTATCATTTATCTGATTATGACACTGATTTTAACGATGTTCTTTAAATGGATGGAAAGACGGCTCAAATTTGATTAGGAAGGAGTGTATAAAATGGCTATTATAGAAATTACTAGTCTCAAAAAATCGTATGGCAATCTGAATGTATTAAAACAGATTAGCTTTAACGTGAAGAAAAATGATGTCGTTGCGGTAATCGGCCCTTCCGGCTCTGGAAAAAGCACGATGCTCCGCAGTTTAGTCAATCTTGAAAAAATAGACGGCGGAAGCATTGTTGTTGCGGGTAGTCATTTAGTGAAGGACGGTATGTACGCTAATCCACAAGAGATGAAACAAATTAATGCCAAAATGGGAATGGTCTTTCAACATTTTAACCTCTTTCCGCATCTGACGGTTACGGAAAATTTGGAGCTTGCTCCAAGGATGCTAAAGAAGGAATCCACTGCGGCAATTCAACAACGAAGTCGTGAATTACTAAAGAAAATCGGACTATCAGACCGCGCAACGGCTTATCCTGCAAAGCTTTCCGGCGGCCAAAAACAAAGAGTAGCAATTGCCAGGGCGTTGATGATGAATCCAGAAATTCTTCTATTCGATGAGCCCACCTCTGCTTTGGATCCCGAGTTGACCGGAGAAGTGCTACAAGTCATGAAGGACCTTGCTCAAGAGCATATGACCATGATTGTGGTAACACATGAAATGGGATTCGCTAAAGAAGTGGCCAACCGAGTGATCTTTATGGATAATGGGGAAATTGTTGAATCTGGTTCTCCTGATGAGTTGTTTACAAACCCACAAAATGAACGGACAAAGGCATTCTTAAATCGTAGTTTGAAATGATGTAAAAAACGGCTGAAATCTTCAGCCGTTTTTTACATCATTTTCTTATTTTAGGATAGTTCCTATGGTATCAACCGGTTGGGCTACGTTACCCATCACACTCACAAAAGAAGGTTTGGGTCACGTAGAAGCCGGCTACGTTACTCCCATTATCAGTCAATCCCCCTAAGGTTACAGTAGAGCAATGACAGAACCACCAACCGCGCCAGTAACGACTATTACCCATGGTGGAAGCTTCCAATAAACTAACATACTAAACAAGACTGCAGCAAAGGCAAAGTCAATGGGGGCTAAAATGGAACTCGTCCAGATGGGCTGATAAAAGGCAGCAATCAGTATGCCTACAACGGCTGCATTGACCCCCATTAATGCCCCTTTAATCTTTGGATTTTGACGAAGCATATTCCAAAAAGGCAGTGCACCTAAAACCAGTAAGAATGCCGGTAAGAATATAGCGACAGTAGCTAAGATGCCACCCTTCCAACCGTTGATCACTGCACCAATATAGGCAGCAAAGGTAAACAGAGGACCTGGAACAGCTTGTGCTGCTCCATAACCGCTTAGGAATTCTTCTTTTGTTAGCCACCCGTTCGGTACAAACTCTCTTTCAAGCAAAGGTAGTACCACGTGTCCCCCGCCAAACACGAGTGAACCCGAGCGGTAAAAACTGTCAAACAACGCAACCCAACGGACAGAGGTTACTTCCCTTACGATTGGTAAAAGAGTCAGCAGGCTGAAAAACAATACTAAGCAGATAATACCAACCCGCTTAGAAATTGGAAAAGCTAACCTGGTATCTATCTGCTCGATCTCATGCTTTTTATAAATCAGTAATCCTGCCACACCAGATAAAATAATTAAACCGACCTGGGTGTAAGCTGTTTGCCACATTAACGTACCTACCAAGGCAAATAAAGCAATAGCTTTCCGATTGAGGTCAGGGGTAAGCTTTTGTGCCATCCCTAATACAGCATGTGCCACAACGGCCACTGCAACGATTTTTAATCCATGAATCCAGCCGCTATCATTTATTTGCAACCCCTGGAGAATCATTGCAAAAAGAACTAAAACTATGACAGAAGGTGCAGTAAAACCAAGAAACGCTAATATCCCACCTAGCAATCCACCACGGATTACCCCGATTCCGATGCCGACCTGACTACTTGCGGGACCAGGTAGAAATTGACACAAGGCCACTAAATCTGCATAACTTTTCTCATCAATCCATTTCCTCTTTTGAACATATTCCTCAAAAAAATAACCTAAATGTGCAACAGGTCCACCAAATGATGTTAAACCAAGCCTTGTCGAAACTAACCATATTTCTAATAAAGAATTCCCCTTGTTTTGTGACACAACCTGTGACCTCCAATTTTCCTCGAACCGTGAAAACTTTTTAAATTAATTATATCTTTATTAACAATTACATACAAAAACTCCTTCTTTTACAGATAGGAGTTTTTTTGTTTAATGGTGTCAGCACCCTATTGAATCGGATTAGTTGGTTCTTCAGTTAGAAGATCCTGTAGAGAGTGTCTCCGAATCGCTAATACAAGGTCTGCAAGGAAGTATAAGCCCACTGCCGACCAGATCCACCCCCAATATAAAGCAATAGTCTCATACCATGAAGCAATCATAGGGTGAACCGAAAATAAACAGATTAACGATAAAAGTCCCCAACAGACGGAGAAAGGCAAACAGATATGGCCGTGAAGCTGTAGCGGAGTATCTGAATAATCCCACCATTGTTTATGGAATAGCTTCTGCAGCAATGCTCCACTTACATACTCCACTATCGTTGGAATTGCAACACAGAGGAACAAAACAATCGCCCAATGGTTTTTAGGTGATATCAAATAAACCAAAAGGATTGGCGCAAAACCATACATCGGTTTAAAGGGTCCATATAAAAAATTCTCCTTGAAAAATATTTGTTTAGTGAAGAAGCTATAGCTATTTTCGAGCAGCCAGCCAATGAATGAATACACCGTGAAATAAAACACGATCCTCGCAACTCCTTCGATACTAATCAACTCCAAATGTCTGAATTCCATATTATTCAAAAAGCTAAGACTCATGGCTAAACCACCTTTCAAGTTTAAAAATTCCCCCTATAGCTTTAGCCCCTCAGCTTCCATTTATTCAATAAATTACCTATGATAAGGCTAAAAAATCACTTCAAATAATGAACGTGATGTTGATTATTTTACCTCAGGTTGAATATACTTTGTTTAGCACTATACAGGGGGATTATTATATGACGGATATAAAGAAAACGGATAAACGCATTGTACGGACGAAACGTTTGATTCGGGATGCTCTTACAGAACTCATGGAGGATAAAGGATTTGAAGGACTCACTGTCCGTGATTTAACGGAAAAAGCGGATATTAACCGGGGAACTTTTTATCTGCATTATCAGGATAAATATGATTTGTTAGAGAAGAGTGAAGCGGAGATTTTAACCGAAATTGTGAAAATAACTCAACTGATCCAGCCAAAGGATGTTTTGACCTTCAATCAAAATACCGCATTACCTTTTATCATTAAGCTTTTTGAACTATTTCATGAAAATTCAAGTTTTATGAAAGTAATCTTAGGTCCAAAAGGTGACGCGAAATTTCAGGGAAAACTACGGGATATCATAAAAAAAACCTTCCTCCAAAATGTCATTTCCAAAATAAAAAAGGATGAAATGCTCGTACCAGCCGACTATCTTTTTTCTTACGTCAGCTCCGCCCATCTTGGTGTGATTCAGCATTGGTTAGAAACTGGAATGGAAAAAACACCGCAGGAAATGGCAATGATCTTATCGCGAATAACCTTTTTAGGACCTGGACATGTGGCAGGATTTAATAAATAGGCTATTGTTTTTTTATATAGGCTATGTTAAAGAACAGTGTTGATTTTTACACCCTGTTGATTGGAGCGGAAGGCACGAAGACTCCTGTGGGAGTATGGTTCAGGGGAGACCCCACAGGTTCATGCGCCGAGGAGGCTCGCCGAAACACCCACGGAAAGCGAAGTGCCTGGAGCGGAAATCAACAGGCAAATTTAACAAAGCCTTTATATAAAATCCACACATTCCTGATATTTGACAGATAATCAACACATTGTCGTTTATTGTTTATTGCTTCTATCTCTACTCGTTGTAAAATAAAGACATACACGGTCAACATCCGAGGAGGAATGATTGATGGAATCAACCATAAAAGTGGAACAAGTCAGTAAAAGCTTTGGAAAAAAAACAGTTTTGAGCAATGTGAACCTAACGATTGAAAAAGGACAATTGTTTGGATTTATCGGCCCTTCTGGAGCCGGAAAAACCACTCTCGTTAAAATGATCGTCGGAATGGAAAAAGCAGATACCGGATCCATCCATGTGTTAGATCAAAAGATGCCTAACCTTGCACTAATGCAGGACATCGGCTATATGGCTCAATCCGATGCCTTATATGTAGACTTAACAGGAGAGGAAAACTTAAAGCTATTTGCTTCCCTTTATAAGATAAAAAAGGCAGACCAGAAGAAGCGGATTGCCTACGTCTCTAGCCTAGTCAATCTGACAGACGACCTAAAAAAACGAGTAGCTGCCTATTCAGGGGGAATGAAACGAAGGCTATCCCTTGCCATTGCTTTAATTCAAGACCCGAAAATCTTAATCCTGGATGAACCCACTGTGGGAATCGATCCTGAATTAAAACTGGCTATTTGGAAAGAGTTCTTACGATTAAAAGAGGATGAGCAAAAAACGATTATCGTGACTACGCACGTCATGGATGAAGCAGAAAGATGCGATTATATTGCAATGGTTCGAGATGGTCGAATTCTAACAAGCGGATCTCCATCGGAGTTGAAGGCGTTATATGAGACAGATAATTTCGATGAGGTATTCTTACGAGCGGGGGTAAAGCAATCATGAGAGTCATTGCATTAATCAAAAGAATCTGTCAGCAAATGCTACGTGACAAACGGACTTTGGCTTTATTATTAGTTGCTCCCTTACTAATCCTAACCCTGATGTATTTTTTATTTAACGGGAGCACTGTTCAACCTAAATTAGGTGTAACTGCAGTAGATGGTCAGCTTGTCAAAGTTCTAAAAGAGGCAAAAATTACGGTAAAATCTTATGAAAATGTAACAGGAAAAACGGTCGTTAAGGATGATCTTGATGGCTTACTGGAACAGGAAAATGGACAGTTTAGATTAACCATACTAAATGATGATCCATCGGCAGCGAAGGGCTTACAAATGAAGGTGAACCAGGCGATTGCCGGACAGTCTCAGGCTAAATTGTTGCAACAAAACCCAGCAGCTGCAAAAATGATGCAAACCCACCTTGAAACAAAATACGTGTATGGCAACAAAGATACCGTCTTTTTTGATGTCCTTAGCCCCATATTAGTTGGATTTTTCGTATTCTTCTTTGTCTTTATTATTTCTGGTATTGGGCTATTGCGCGAGCGAACAACTGGTACATTAGAACGGCTGATGTCCACTCCAATTCGCCGTTGGGAGATTGTTACAGCGTATTTAATTGGTTATGGTATTTTCGCTGTGATTCAAACAATTATTGTTGTCTTTTATTCAATTAATATTTTAGACATTGTACTTGTCGGGTCTGTTTGGAATGTACTACTGACAAATTTATTGCTAGCATTGGTTGCTTTGTCACTTGGTATCCTATTATCAACCTTTGCTGCATCAGAATTTCAAATGATGCAATTCATCCCGATTGCGGTCATTCCACAGGTGTTTTTTGCAGGTGTTTTTCCCATTGAAGGGATGGCTAACTGGCTGCAAGGCGTTGCCAAAATCATGCCCATGTATTATGCCGGGGATGCTTTAAAAGGTGTGATGTATAGGGGAGCTAGTATTAGTGATATCAGTGGTGACCTGTTGGCATTATTCCTTTTCGCCGCTATTTTCGTCGTCCTAAATATCTTTTCATTGAAGAAGTATCGAAAATTATAAACTTAATAAAAGCCAAAGGAGCGCATAGCCTTTGGCTTTTTGTTGCTTATTTTCTTCGAGACCAAATCACGACTGGGATAAGCAGGAGAGAAAGAAACCCACCGGCCAGTGAAAGTGTTCCGAAGCTCGTTTGTGCCATAATCATCCCGGATAAAGCGCCGCCTGATGCCCCCGATAATGCAATCAATACATCAACAGATCCCTGTGTTCTTGCACGTGTGGAAGGAGTGGTCGCATCTATGATAATGGCTGTACCACTAATCAAGCCGAAATTCCAGCCTAGACCTAGAAGAGCAAGTGCAATGACAAGCCCAATCATAGAATCAGCAGGTACAACTGCACCCATAATACCAGCAGCAAGTAACGTAGCTCCAGAAGCAGTCGCCATCATCGTACGGCCAATCTTATCTACAAGAATTCCAGTGAGAAGAGAAGGCAAGAACATAGCCGCAACATGAATGCCAATGACCATTCCTACTTGATCCAGCCCATGTCCATGGTGTCTCATATGTACCGGTGTCATCGTCATAATGGCAATCATCACCATCTGGGTTAATACCATGATCGTAGCTCCAACTATAATTCCACGATTATTGATACTTAGGGTATTTGGATTGTTAACTACCGAATTGTCCGTTCTGTTTCTATTTTCTGCTGCAATTGCCTGAGCCACTAGTAGAGGGTCAGGTCGTAGAAAAATGAGCAGTACCAGACCAGCGAGAATAAAGGCAGTTGCTGCAAGAATGAATGGTCCAGCTAATGCTGGCACACCAATGGAATGTGCAATCCTCCCCATGACCTCCACCATGTTTGGCCCAGCAACGGCTCCGAATGTGGTTGATACCATAGCGATACTCACAGCTGTTGCCCGTTGAGTGGAACTAGCTAAATCTGTCCCTGCATACCGTGCCTGGAGATTGGTTGCCGTACCTGCACCATAGACGAATAGTGAAGCAAAAAGCAGAAAAACATTATTTGTTACCGCAGAAACGATAACACCGATCGCACCAATTCCGCCCGTCAAAAATCCTGCAGCTAGACCGAATCGGCGCCCGTAACGTTGAGAGAGTCTTCCTACAAGCAAGGCAGCGACAGCAGAACCCAATGTAAATAAACCAGCAGGAAGTCCTGCAAAGCTTTCTGTACCAAGCATATCCTGAGCAAGAAGTGCTCCGACGGTTATACCTGCAGCGAGTCCAGCACCACCAAAGATTTGTGAAAGGACGACGATCATTAACGTCCGTCTATATAATTGTTGTTGTTTTTCGGGAGAATCAAGATAAGGTTGTAACCAAGCAGCTCGATCTTCTAATGCTTTTCCTGCATCTTGCGACATTGTTTTAGCCGCCTTTCTATAGTTATATCATAACCACTCGTATACCCCCAACAGTATAACATAAGATATAATACCTTAGCATTATAAAATGTATTTGTTGATGATACGAATTATTTCTCCTGCAGCATCAAGTAGAAAAGCCAAAAGATTTTGTCCTTTGGCTTTTCTACTTATATTTTATAATTATCCTATTTTCGCATCATACTTATGATCGTCCGGAACAAAGAGGATTCCAAGTTCATGGTGATCGCCTTCGAATAGCGCACGTTGAACGAAGCGAACCTCTCCATTTGTATCGAGGACGTCCAGCTTACAATGGGCGCGGTTCTTCTGTAAAGCTTCATAGAATGTCCCCTCATCTCGAACTTGAGCTCCATTAACTCTTGAAATAATCTCCCCAACTTTCAATCCCATTTTACTTGCTGGCGACTCAGGGATAATTCCTATAATCATCAAACCATTATTCTTTTTTGAAAAATAAAACGGAAGATTATCATCCTTCAAAACAGACATTAACGTAATGAGTTCCCGCCCAATAACAGCTATCGCAGCAATGACGATGGATGATAATGGGTACCAATAACCCGTAACCGATAAAATGGAAATAAAGACCCCAAGACCAATGACTCTTCGACCATGAAGCTGTATCGCTTCTTTTGGGAGCATTCCTTTAATCTGCTGTTGAAAACCTATGGCGAATGGGACAAGAATGATTGAGTATTCCTTTGCTCCTAGGTGAAATACTGGCCACCAGTCAAATGGCAGATGAAGAGCGTCACCAGGAATAAGCAAGAATAAGGGCAACATCCATAGTCGCATTACTTCATGAACGCCTACATTTTGGCCGCGTTTGCTTATTGCTAATTTAGGAGAGGTTCCCTTACTACCATTTTTTAGAATTAGCATCCCTTCGGCAATTAACAAGAGTCCCATAACAATTACAACTGATGGATAAACCTTGTCACTAATAGAATGAAAAGCCTTTGAAAAAAACGGGATAGACCAATTATTTTCGGCCATTAAAATGATGGTAAAAAATGCAGCGCCTGCCGTATAAACGGGAGACATGAGCCGGACATTTGTGGTTAGTGACCAAATGAATGTAAATCCAGCTATCAAAAGAATGGCCGCGAATGGTACGGTAATTCCTGCTGCAACAATGATTACGGATAGAACAAGACCCATTAACACTCCCGGCGAAAATAGCTGCCGCAGTTCAAAATAAGCATCATGTGCTCGAATATGGAAATTTTTCCGCTCACGTTTCACCCTCATTACGCCTAGTATTCCAGATAGGAAAACGAGATAGTATAAAACAGGATGAAGAAATAACTTGCCTGTTCCTTTAAGTAGTTCCACAAGCCAGATTTGCACCAATTCCTGTCACCTGCCTCTATTAAAGTTTCTAGTAAATAAAAATCTCTTAACGATTATTTTACCAAATTACAGCCACAAAACATATTGCTAGTTTATTAAAAAAATAAAAATGTCGTAACATTCTAGATTTTCGTTCTGGTTCTTTTAGGACTATCGGCGGATTCCGCCAACTTTTGTAGGAATTCCGCGCGAATTGGGGAAGTTTCCGCCAACCTAATGACTATTTCCGCGGAAATTCCCAATGATTCCGCCAAACCTGACATATATTCCGCCAAAACAAAAAAAACAGAGGCTAAAAGCCCCTGTTCCCATTATTTAGTAATCAACCGTAATGCCATTTGTAGTTGCAAATCATTTTTCTCTTTTTTCATAGCTTTTACAGCTGCTTCTTCCAGCTTGGCTGCTGTTTTTTCATCAATTTTCCCTGTTGGTGGCAGGTCATTCTGCTGCTGGAAGCCTTTTATCGCCATATCCGTTTCTGCACTAAAATATCCGTCTTTCCGGCCGGGAGCAAATCCCAATCCGGCTAATATTTCTTGAGCATTCTTTACCTGTTCATTGTTCATATCCTTTTCAAGGGGCTTTTCCACTTGAATGGGATGGGTCGCAAAAATTGCTGGCTGTTTGATCACTACATCCGGTTTAATTCCTTTTTTATGAATCCAGTTTCCATCAGGAGTCAGCCATTTAAATAGAGTTAATTTAATGTTGCTTCCATCTCCCATTGGTACCGCCTGCTGAACCGTTCCTTTTCCAAAAGTAGTTTCTCCTACGAGCTGATAGCCCGCTGCCTCTTGCAAGGAGCCCGCCAATATTTCTGATGCAGAAGCACTTCCTTTATTCACAAGAACGACTACTGGGTAATCCTTTTTCTTAGGCGTAGTTGAGAAATACCGTTCTTTTTTTCCATTGCGCTGTTGAATTTGAACATATGGTTTATCTTTCGGTATAAACTCCTTCAGAATCTCACCGACACTATCTAATAAACCTCCCGGGTTGCCACGAACATCAATAATCAACCCATTAATATGGTCATTCTCTAATGCTTTTAATTCCTTTTTAAAATCCTGAGCCGTATTTTCTGAGAAGGAGGTTACCTCGATATACCCCACCTTCTTTCCATCATGCTTCTTTACAGAGGCATGGACGGTTTCAAGGGGAATTTCATCGCGCTTAACATCAATGGATAGTGGATCCTTTAACCCTTTTCTAGCAATCTCCAATGTGACGGATGTCCCCTTTTTTCCACGTATCTTTAATGTTGCTTTATTTAAATCTAGCCCTTCTACACTCTTCCCATCGACTTTTAAAATTTGATCATTTGGTTTGATGCCGGCTTTTTCAGCAGGTGAATCTTTGAATGGGGAAACGATTACAATTTTCCCATCTACCATTCCCACTTCTGCCCCAATACCTTCAAAAGAGGATTCAAGCGTTTGTGTGAATTGCTGTGCTGTCGCTTTATCCATATAAACTGAATATGGATCCTTTAATACAGATAGCATCCCTTGAATGGCCCCCTCAACTAGTTTTTCCTGGTCCACTTTTTCGACATAGCGGCTTAAAATTAAGTCATAGGCCTGTTGTACTTTTTCCAGGTCCTCCGTATTAACATTAGAATCTGCTTCAGGTTTTTTTGGAATCGCTTGCTCTTGTTCGGGTACATCTACCTTTTGATCTAAGAGTTGCATTCCAGCGTAGGTACCGCCTGCTCCTGTAAGCAGCGAAACCGTCATTAATAAGGCAATCCATTTACGATTCATCCCAATCCTCCTCAAGTAAGTATGCCTGTCCTTTCTAATTTTCTATAAAGGCCCAAAAATCCTGCCCGATTATTAACTTATATGTTTGATTGGGACGAGATATGTGTAATAAAAAAGGAAGAAGCGCGAGGCTTCTTCCTTTTTCTTTATGGCAGTGGCACTATTCCTACTGGACTAATCGCATAACGCTTATCCTGTGTCCACGGTCCTTTATGAAGTTCAAAGTGTAAGTGCTGTCCTCTTGATGCACCTGTATTACCCATTACACCAATTTGTTGGCCTTTTTTCACGACGGCTCCGTTTCCAGCAATCCGTGATGACATATGTGCATAGACAGTTGTAAACACCTGTCCATTAATGGAGTGGGAGATGAATATACAGTTACCATAACTGCTAGAATAATAGGATTTAATAACTACACCGTCTGCTGCAGCTAAGATTGGAACCTTTGTTCTATTGGCAATATCAACACCAAAGTGCATCTCAGATCCACGGCCTCCGAATCCTGAACTTAATACACCCACCGCTGGTTGTGTCCAGTATCCACTTGATACACCTGGCGTTGCTCCAGAACTAGCGCCACCGCCACTGCTTGAGCTTCCACTACTAGAAGAAGATTGCTTTGCTTGAGCTGCTGCTCTAGCTTGGGCCTCTTGCTCCAGCTTGATGGCTTTTTGAATGGCTGCCTCTTGAGATGCTAAGATTTGCTCCTGCTCCTGCAAATCCATCATGTGTTCTTGCTCTTCTTGTTCTTGTGTGACAAGAGTAGCTAATAATCTATCTTTTTCTGCCTTTTGGGTAGCCAATTGTCGATTTAATGTTTCTAAGTCTGCAACCATCTTTTCCAAACTAGCAAGATCTTTTTTTACCTGAGCCTGTTTCTCCTCAAGCTCCTTTTTGTCAGCCTCTTGCTTTTGAATGATGTCCTGATCGGCCTGCATTATGGTTGCTACCGCATTGGCCCGATCAATAAAATCGCTGAAGCTTGAAGAACCCATTAACACATCAAGGTAATTAACCAATCCACCTGTCTCTTGGTAGCTTCGAGCGCGTTCCTTCAATAGTTCGTTACGAGCTTTAATACGTTCCTTTAGAACCTCTGTTTCTTTTTGAAGCTTAGTAATTTCAGCCTTTGTTTCTTCAATCTTGGCGGTTTTTTCATTTATTTTATTAGTCGCATCTTCAATCGCATAATCGATGCGTTTCATTTCAGTTTTAACATCTACTTGCTGATCTTTTAATGAATTGATTTTATCGTTTGCTGCATTCATATCTGACTTTACATCAGAACGTTGGTCTTGAATTTTATTTTGTTCACCTTTTAGCTTGGAGATTGATTCCGCTTCAGTTTTAGTAGAAAAACCTCCGAACGTGGTTCCAAACCCGACCAGTACAGCAACGGTCAGCGTCATCATTGATTTTCTCATTTCCGCATACTCCCCTCCATCTCTTTATATGTAAACCTTTATCTATCTTTGAACTCTAGCAAATAGGAAGGGCCTAGCGTTCGGCCCTTCCTGAAAAAGACTACACTTTCAAGAATTTTCTTACGGACATTACACTGCCCCATACCCCAATTAAAGCGCCCATTAACATCAAAATACCGGAGACCTGGTAAACAAACGGGTCAACTGGCAGGATTTTAATAAAGGTTCCTTCAAGCTTTGGACCAATATAATCATATGCACGGTAGTACGCAATCGAAATGAGGATAATTGGCAAAATCGAGCCCATGATACCAAGCCATAAACCTTCTAGGAAAAACGGCCAGCGGATAAAGGAGTTCGTTGCTCCAACTAATCTCATAATTTTAATTTCTCTTCTTCTAGCAATAATAGTTATTTTAATAGTATTAGAGATTAAGAATATCGCAGTGAAGAATAAGCCTATAATTAAGACAATTCCTACGTTACGGCTCGCCTTGATAAACTTAAATAACTTTTCAACCTTACCTTGCCCGTATTTTACCTTAGCAACAAAGTTTGCTTTTTCAATTTTCTTAGCGACTTTCATTGTGTCAGTTGGTTTTTTCGTTTTTACGATAAATACATCGTTTAGTGGATTATCTTGTTCAAAAAGCTTAAAGGCTTTTCCGTCCTCACCCAAGCTTTTCACTAGATTATCTAGTTCCTTCGTTTTAGGTGAAAATTTCACACTTTTCACTTCGGGAATTCTCTCAATCTCACTTTTTAAAGCTTGCTGATCTTGTTTATTTGCAGCAAAATCGATGTGAACGCGAATTTCCACGTCCTGTTCAATGGTTTGTGCTACTCTATTTAGATTCATCATAATAACGAAAAAGACACCGACTAAAATCAAAGTAACTGTAACTGCACTTACGGATGCAAAGGTCATCCATCCATTTCTAGATATACTTTTTAAACTTTCTCGGGCATGACGGCCAACAGTTCTAATTTTCATAACCGTACTCCCCTCTTTGCTCATCACGTGCAATTTTCCCGCTTTCTATGGCAATAACGCGATGCTTTATTGTATTTACGATTTCTCTGTTATGAGTTGCCATAACAATCGTTGTACCTCTAGCATTAATTTCTTCAAAGATGTTCATAATTTCCCATGATGTTTCAGGGTCAAGGTTACCTGTAGGCTCATCCGCAATCACTATTTTAGGTGAGTTGACGATCGAGCGTGCAATAGAGACACGTTGCTGTTCTCCACCAGAAAGCTCGCCAGGAAGCATCTTAATTTTATGCTTAAGACCTACAAGGTCAAGAACTTCCATTACACGTTTTCTAATAACCTTTGGCTGCGCCTCAATTACCTCAAGTGCAAAGGCAACATTCTCATATACTGTTAGATTTTGAAGTAGTTTAAAGTCTTGGAAAACAACGCCTAGATTTCTCCTAAATAAAGGAACCTTCTTCATTTTCAGCTTGGCTAGATTGACGCCATTAATCATAATAGTCCCAGTAGTAGGGATTTCTTCACGATACATCATTTTAATAAAAGTGGATTTCCCAGCACCACTTGGTCCGACAACATAAACAAATTCGCCCTGATTAATTCGGACGTCAATCCCGTTAATGGCGGTAACACCATTCGGATACTTTTTATATACTTCTTGTAGTTCTATCATTGTTATCACCTATAGTTAAAGATCTCATCAAAAAAGGATATTCGACAAGACTCTTTATTTATTTGCAAAACAAACCAAAATCCACAACAATATGTGCATAATTTCGCATAGATTTATTATAACATCATAAATCGCTAAAAAAAGCGGTAAAAATATTACAGTTTCTTTTCAAAGGATACAAAACCTGACAAAATCAGACAAAATCAGCTAATTTCACTAAAATAAAAAAACGTTCTGCAGAAGTTAGCAGAACGTTTTTTATTCTTTACTTTTTAGCTGCTAGCCAGTCAGCCACTTGATCTGCTTCATCACCTGAAACTAGACCTGCTGGCATTCCGCCTGATTTACCATTTTTGAGAATATCCAAAATTTCATCTTTAGAGTACTTTGATCCAACCTTTGTTAGGTTTGGACCCATTCCACCCTTCATGTCGCCACCATGACAACTAGAGCATTTTTGGTCAAAAATCTTTTGTGCATCGCCTGCTTGTGCAGTTTCAGTACCGCCATTCCCTGTGTCTTTGGTTTTGTCATCGCCGCCCCCACAAGCAGCAAGGCCCATTACTAAGGATGTTCCCAACAGCAATGTTAGTAGCTTCTTCTTCATCACAATACCCCCTCAAGAAATTAATACCATCAATGTGTTATTATACCAATGACTATTCGTGTTTGAAACCCTCCCCAAGTACCTCCGCAGCGTCCATAACAACGACAAATGCAGATGGATCAAGGGTTTTGACCAAATGTTTCAATTTTGTGAACTCAGTTTGATCGACAACACACATAAGAACAGGCCGCTCATGGTCAGTAAAACCACCATATGCTGATAGTTTTGTCACTCCACGGTCAATTTTATTCAAGATTCCTTCACGAACTTCTTCCTGCTTATTAGTAATGATCATTGCCATTTTTGACCTACCAAATCCAACTTGAATTAAATCAATCGTTTTGCTGGTAACATAAAGAGCAATCAATGCATATAAACCCTTTTCAATATCAAACACAATGGCAGCTGTAAGGACAATTAATCCATCAATCATCACTACACATCTACCTAATGTGAAGCCTGTATACTTATTAATAATTTGAGCAGCAAGATCCGTACCACCAGTGGATGCATTTCCCCTAAATACAATGCCCAGTCCCAGGCCAACACCTATTCCGCCAAACAATGCACCAAGAAGCGCATCATGTGTCCATGGCTCTAAATTGTTTGTGAGAAAAACGACCATGGGTAAAAAAATGGTGCCTACCAATGTTTTTATTCCAAATTGCTTTCCTAAAAGAATAACGCCAGCAATAAATAATGGGATATTAAAGGCCCACTGGACATATGCCGGTTCCCAGCCAACCACTGTTTTCAGGATCGTACTTATCCCGCTTACTCCTCCAGAAGCTACTTGGTTGGGGAGCAAAAACACATTAAAGGCAAATGCTATAATGGCTGAGCCAATTAAAACTAAAACATAATCTACAGCTATACGTGTTCTAGGATAGGATTTTGTTAGATTGCTTAAAATATTCATAATAACTTTCCCCTCTATCTTTCCTTCTACCATGTTCATTCATGTAACCGAAAGTGAGTATAGCACGGGTAAATTATGGTGTAAATGCCAGTAAGTTGACGTGGTAAAGGGTTAAAACTAGTATTAGCATTTGCAGGTATGATGCATTTCATTATAGCCTTCTACTTTTGTGAAAAAGTAAAGAAATTATTAAAATATGTTATAATTGGTTGTTAAGGAGGTGAACAGGAATGGAACAAATATTGAAGCAAATGATGGATCAAATGAATCAACAATTTGAAAAAATTGACCAACGATTCGAGAAGATAGACCAGCGATTCGATGCCATCGACCAACGTTTAGAGGGGATGGACCAACAATTTGTCGGTGTGAATCAACGTTTAGACAGAGTGGAGGAAAGTATCCATACCTTAAAGGAAACCATCGAGAATAATGCGTCTGAATTTAGAGGCCACTTTAGACACATTGAAAACAAACTTGAGAACCATGACAGGATGTTTGAAGTTGTGTCTGAAGAAATGAGGCGCGGCAACTGGATGTAATATTGCCCCCACAACCACTTGCCACTAAAAAACCCCCAGATCCTCTTCCATCATCACGTTCGGCAAAAATCCAAAAAAGAAGCCCTTGTCGACCAGTCAACAAAGGCTTTATTTCTTTATGAAATTCTTGAACGCAAATAAGCATTAATAAACTGATCTAAATCCCCGTCCATGACCGCTTGAACATTACCACTTTCCGTACTCGTTCTGTGGTCTTTTACCATCGAATAGGGATGAAAAACGTACGAACGGATTTGGCTTCCCCAACCAATCTCCTTTTGTTCGCCTCGGATTTCCAAAAGTTCTTGTTCCTGACGTTCAATTTCCCGTTGATATAACTTCGCTTTTAACATTTTCATTGCGGCTTCGCGGTTTTTAATCTGTGAACGCTCGGATTGGCATGTTACAACAACCCCTGAAGGAATATGGGTAATACGAACAGCCGAATCGGTCGTGTTAATATGCTGACCACCCGCTCCTGTTGCACGGTACGTATCAATCTTTAAATCTTCAGTACGTACTTCTACTTGTATTTCCTCATTGAATTCCGGCATCACTTCACAAGAAACGAACGACGTATGTCTGCGGCCAGAAGCATCGAACGGTGAAATCCTTACCAATCGATGAACACCCTTCTCTGCTTTTAAATACCCGTAGGCATTATGACCTTTAATGGCCAGTGTCACACTTTTTATTCCTGCTTCATCCCCAGGGAGATAATCGAGCGTCTCCACTTTAAAGCCCTTCTTTTCTGCCCAGCGCGTATACATTCGAAGAAGCATAGAGCCCCAGTCCTGTGATTCCGTTCCACCCGCACCAGGGTGAAGCTCCAAAATAGCATTATTTTTATCATACTCTTCACTTAAGAGAAGCTGCAGTTCAAACTGACTCAATCGCCCGCTTAACTGTTGTAGCTCTTCTTCCAGCTCATTCCTCAGCTCTTCATCGTTTTCTTCTTTCACAAGTTCATAGGTTAATTCTAAGTTTTCATACGACTCATTTAACTCATTAAACTCATTCACTTGGTCCTTCAATGCATTTGCTTCACTAATGACCGTTTGTGCCTTATCTTGATCATTCCAAAAATCAGGCTGAAGCATTTCATCATCTAACTCTGCAATCCGCGCTTCCTTATTCTCTAGGTCAAAGAGACCCCCTAAAGTCCGCTAATTTTTTAGCTGTTTTCTCAAGTTCATTCCGAATTTCTGCTAATTCCATTTTCGTCACCTCTATAGTAAATAATTGCGTCTCATCATAAGTTTATTCTTTTTATGCTGGTAAGTTCTCATTCATTATAGCGTGATAACCCTAAAAAATTCAAAGATTGACAAAAATATAAGAATAAATCCTTTAAAAGGGAGGTTTTCAAAAAGTATTTTTATATACCAACATGTCAAAAATGGTACTATAAATAAGAAAAGACCGGATAAAAACCGATACATAAATAAGAAAGAGAAATAGAAGGAGTGGAGTGAGATGGAGAAAATATACAGAAATGACCCTTGTCCGTGCGGAAGCGGGAAAAAGTATAAACGTTGCTGCGGGGCAGGTGAAGCTGTTCCTATCACTACTATCATTGAAGGCGAAATTGACGAACTACAAAAACAAATCCTTCAATATGCTTACCACCACTTTGGGCACGTTCTTCAAGATGATTTTGAAAGTTTTGAAGAATTGAGTGAATTGGATGATGAGCAGGAGCTTGAATTTTTCGAATTGATTCATACCGTTTGGTTTTCTCTCTTTGAAGGTCTTGACGACGGTGAAACAATTATTGAAAAATTTATCCACGGCCAAATAAGTAAAATAAAACGTCCTAAGCTTAAGCAAATTTTACAAACCTGGACATTTGCTAGGACGTTCGTTGGCAAGGTAATCAGTATTGATGAAAATAAGCTGAAGGTGGAGGACGGACTTAGTTCTGAACAACTCGATACCATTGTAACAAGTTTGTCTCCAACTGTTAAAGAGGGTTCTTTTATCATTGGAATCTTAGTTCCATACGATCAAAGTTATGTCTTCTTCCCTTCTGCATTTGATTTACCAGAGCTCATGCCTGAACATGCCTACTCCTATATAGAGGATTGCAGCATGAATGCTGAATATGACTCACCACAGGACTATTTAACAGACAATTTTTTGGAAGTATTGAGTGAACTGCCGATGATAGGTGGATTACTTGAAATAGATGAACTCGAATGGCCTGCCCCCGTTTATAAAGAAGTGGTGGACATCCTGAGAGAAAAACTGATTTCCCTTGTCCCGCCACCCATTATAGACCTGGGGGTCATTCTATGGATTAATTATGTTCAGAGAAAGCAAAAACGAATACAGAACCCAAATCTTTATGCTGCTGCCATGCACTATTTACTTACCACGATTGCCCCTATGAACGTGATGTACACACAAAAGGAGCTGGCGGAACAATATGGAGTGAATGCACGTAGTATTTCTTCTATTGTTTCTGAATTAGATGGGGTGTTAGCTGAGGATATCGCTCAACTAATGGAACTTGGTCTTATGACTGAAGAAAACGATCCTTCTCCTCCCTTTATACCGCGACTAGAAGGGGCATCCGTAATTGAATTCCCTAAAAATAGCAACTCAGAAGCAATTGGTAGTGGAGCTTCTCGTTCTAGTGGTCCAAGTGAAAAAACTACCAAGAAAACAAAAGTGACTACTCGCGAGGTTTCAAAACGGGACGAAGAAAGAGCTAGAAACCTAATTTACGATGCTCTCCAATCGGAGGGGAAAAATCGGTATAAGCTGGCTGAAGACGCATTGACCTTAAATCCGAATTGTGTCGATGCCTATGTGATTCTGGCGGAAAAAACGAAGAGTCTTGAAGATGCTATCCTTATGTATGAAAAAGGAATCCAGGCTGGGGAGAGAGATCTAGGTAAAGCGTTTTTCAAGGAAAATAAGGGGTTCTTTTGGGGATTAACTGAAACAAGACCGTTTATGCGGGCGAAGCAGCATTATGCCGAAGCACTATCTCTGTTAGGAAAAGTAAATGAGGCAATCGGTCAGTATGAGGAGCTCCTCGAATTAAACCCTATGGATAACCAAGGGGTGCGCTACTCCTTGTTTGTAGCTTATATAGATGAAGGTGAATATAAAAAAGCTAGTAACCTGTTGCAGCAATACGATGAGGCAACAGCACATGGTGCATACAATAAGCTCTTACTTGAGCTGAGTGAAAAAGGTTTTACAAAGAAGGCTCAATTACTGGTAAAGGCAGCAAAAAAAGAAAACAAATATGTCATTCCATATTTAGTCGGTAAAAAACGACTTCCAGCCTATCCACCTGACTATTATGGTTTTGGTGATGAAAACGAAGCGATTGTCTATGTTGATATGCATTTGCATTTGTGGAAGAAGATTGAGGGGTTGGCGGAATGGTTGAAGAATAAGTAATGCCCGTAGGCTCATTAGGAGCTTACGGTTTTTTTAGTTACATAAATATTCACATGATAAATAAAAAACTTGTTTAACCAGGGGATATAATTGAGACAGATATTTTTATGAAGGGATTGTTCTCATGAAAAAAGTTCTGTTAGTTATTGCACTTATTCTATTTGGAACAGGAATGTACTCCATTCAATATTTTACTACTCTTTTTGATTCAAAGGATTCAGCTATTATTATCAATAAATCCTATTCCTTTAAAGACGATTTTGAAGACAAGCAAAAACTGGCTAAAACTGTAGACAATATTTTTATTGGTGAGGTCGTTAGGGAAGTCGGGAATGAACCTTATACAGGAACTCATAATACTCAGTTTTCAGTACGAATCACCCAAAATATCAAAGGCGCCCTGCTCGGGGACATTACCCTCAATCAACTAGGTGGGTATTATAAGGAAAAAGGAAAATATTATCTTTTTTCCTACGAAAAGTCCCCCATGTTAAAGGAAAAGCAAATGTATTTGTTTGCTGTTACCAACACGAAAAAGGGCTATTTTGAAATGATGCCGAAGTACGGGAGTGTTCTTTTAGATAATGAGGATGAAAAGCTTAAGCTGATTGAGGAATTCAGGGAAGTGTTGGAGAGGAACTAACACTTTCCTGAATGGAAAAATACTGAGACAAGAGCTCCATACCTTGACATTGGCCTATCATTAATTCCTTTTCACATTAAATCCTTTTCTATCATCCTATTTTTAATGAATTGCCGTAATTCCATAAAGACTTGCTATCTAAGTGTCCTAATATTTGTCATGTTCCTTCCTCTCCTTGAAAAAGGACTAACTTGGTTCACCTATGAATTCACCTTTATGGCAGAAATCACAATAAACATCTGAAGGAGCAGTTCCCCCTTTCACGTCCGGCTTTTCATTATCATGGCAGACAAAGCATCTTCTTCTTTCTTCCGGGGTCCCGGAATTCTTTCGATGCGCATCATATAACCATGTGTAGCGATCCTGATGGTTTGCCGGGCTATAAGCATGACATGTACTGCAGAAATAATTGTTGCGCGATTCTTTAGCAACTGTGACCAAGTCTTGTTTATAGGTTATTTTCTTTTTGGTATCCGTTAATAATGATTTTATATCTTGTTTTTCAAGCTCTTTTATCCATAACGAGTCCTGATGACAATTGAGACATTTATCTAATTCTTTTACAGCAAATTCACCATGGCGTTGTGTCCAGTTATGAATATCATGATTCTCAGGTGTTTTGATTTGTTGATGGCATGTAAAACATTCCATTGAAATCTTTACATCGGTTTGCTGTTTTCCCATGGCTTCAAGAACCGTCTTTTGCTTAATTTCGGGTAGTTCCCTTTCCCAAATGCCTGCCCTCATTTCTGGAGTTTCAATGTAGTTCACGCCAACTACTTTTTCTTCCTGGTTCCTATTATTTACTTCTGGCAGGCTATAGGCTATTTCCTTCCACGGCTTTTTGCCTTGGTTGACTTGGTCATGACAGTCAATACAGGTGCCCATGTTTGGTTTAATATTTTTTTCACCCATTAGCTTTTTAGCATTTTCTTTCGTCCAGTAAATATAAGTGGATGCATCATTGATTCCTCGCTCGACAATCTTCGCGTGGGTCACACCACTATGACAGGTGATACAAGGTATTCCTTCCTCAGCGTGTCCTTTATGATTGACAATTAAATCACCAGTTGCAGTAACTAAGCGATTTCTCGAATGACACTGTTCGCAGCTCCCGTTTGATACTGCAACTGAGTGTACTATCTTATCAGGAGGCCCAACAATATGGGAGTAAACCTCTTTAAGAGATTCAATTTTATGTATCACTAAATTTTTTGTGCCAGGTTTAATATGACATTGTATACATTTTATTTGATTGTGGGCACTTGCCTGAAACGTAACATGTTCTGGTGCCATTTCATGACAAGTCGAACAGAAGGACGATGTTGAGGTATAGCTAATCGATCCATATAGCAAACCCAGCATCGCAAAAAATGTGGTTAGAGCCGCTACAAGCAGCTTCCAACGGTTGGCTGGATTTCTTACTTTTCTTTCTTTTCTATCTGTTGGTTCAGAATCTTCCCAATTTGGTTCCTGTCCTAGCTCAATATCTTGATTCACTTTAAAGAATACCATGGAAATCCCCTTTTTTCTTGAATAAATAAACATACTGTTACATTTCCAAATTTAATCAACTCTAAAAAGGATTGAGCTTCTTATAATAAAGGCCCAATCCTAACTTATAATCTACGTTTTTTACTATTGCTATTGTTTTTATATTAATAATTGTAAAAATATACCATTATTTATATAGGTAAATTATACTACTAAAATAGAAACTAATACAACCTGAAAAAATAGTTAATTTTCACTTTTAATTAAGTGAAACATTTCTACAGTATATGATTATTAAGATAATCATCAAAAATAGCGTTCAGTTGTTAGCTTTTAAGGTTGTTTTGGTAATCAGTAGTTGACCTTGTACGCTAAACGATGAAAAAAAGACGTGTTGCATTAACACGTCTTTTCTGAATAATCATAACTAAATTTTTTATAGTACAAGATATCACTCTTTAGTTTCTTTTTCCCTTTTTTGGAGCATGTGCTGCCTCAATATACGAATTTTTATCGCTATGACATTCAGAACATGGTTTTGTACTATCATGTTCAGGAATACCCGGATTAACTGATTTACCTGTTATTTCATCAAAGATTTGTGTACCTACTATACCAAAAATCGCTGTTTTACCATTATGGCAAGTTAAACAGAATACCCTTTCCTTATCTGCGTCCCATTCACCACTTTGAATATCAAAAGATGTTGGATTTTCAGTACCTATTTTACTTTTAAGGAGTTTAATATTATTCGAACCATGTGTGTCATGACATTCTGCACAAGGAATGTGCCCTGCAAGAGGACTTCCATCTTGGGCTTTAATAATATGTCTTGAAAAATCTTTTTCTTCTGTAGAGATCTCGCGTTTAGAGAAAGATAATGGACCATTGACCTCTTCATATTGTTTCTTTATTTCTTCTGTCAAATTATCATAATAGCTTGCTATATCTGTAGTTTTGTCAAACTTCTTTTTAAAGTCTGCATTATGACAACGAAGGCAGAGATCATAATCCTCATATATGCCCGTTGCTTCACTTGATTTATTGTACTGGAACACACGATAATTCACAGCAGGATCGGCTATTTTCTCACCACTATTCGTTTCATGGCAGGATTCACATAATTGTTCTTTACTGCTTATTTCCTCTGTAGGTTTAATAGGATCTACAGGATTAGACGGTAAATGCTTATAGGTAATATGGTCTTGTGCCAAGTTAGGATTATTTTCTGACCAATCTAAATGCGGATTATGACAACTAGCACAGGAGCTTCCGCTTGGTTTACCATCAATTTTTACAGCAGCATTATGGGTATGGACATTAAGCCGGTTCTCAGGCATTGGTGCCACCGTCCCGTCATGGCATGCCATACAATAGTTATCCGCAGCGAGACCCTCTTGCTGATCTGAATCACCTGCGGATTTTGGTGAAAGTAAGTTTGAATCCTTTGCTTGGTGTGTATTATGACAATTCCCACATGTGTTGACATTATTATCATAACTACCATGCGGGTTTTGGTGTGTTTCAGAAGTAATAGCGATAGTCGTGAACGACCACGCTCTTGGGAAGGCATTATTTCCTGCCAAATCAATGATCCCTAATGGATTTATAACTACATTGTACTTTGAATTCGGCCTTAATGGAGCGGACGGTGTAAATGTGATTTCCTTTGTTACACTATTATAGCTATGTGTTCCGTCCACCTTAGTGCCATTTTGACTAACGGTGATACTTTTATTAATTATTTCATCACTCTCATCTAATGCAGTTGCATCCAAAATCTTGACTCTAATCGTTGGATTCAGCGCAACTTGTGTCATATCCTGCTTTGGGGAAATTTCCGGCAGGACTATAGGTCTAAGTGTATCTAATGTAAAGGTTATTTTAGTAACATTCCCAATGTTACCTGCTCGGTCTGTTGCTTTGGCATAGACAGTATGGCTGCCTTCAGTTAATTGAGCGTCTTGGTAATCCCATTTCCCCAAACTATCAGCCAACGTCGTCATCCACGTTCCTATAATCTGTCCATCACTATCTTCTGAACAATCCATACAACTCTCAACGATAGCACCAGGTTCCGAGGTGCCTTCTAAAGATTTTGAATTCAAATAAGCTCCATTGAGTGGTTTTATAAAACTTACATTAGGAAGGGTAGAATCAATGGTTACCTTAATAAGGTTTGAACTAATTTCCACTCCATCAACGACTGTTTTGGCAGTGAGTGTGTGGACGCCCTCAGACAAGGTGAGAGGAATGGTCCAGTTGTTTTCTATCACTTCGCTGGTTGTACCTAGTTGCTCTGTTCCATCATATATAATGATAGATACCACTGTGGAAATATTCTCAATGACACCGGAGATAGTTAAGTTTGTTTCACTTACAAGTGCACCTGTTTCCGGTGAGGTAATCATAATCTTAGGTTCTGTACTAATTACTTCTTCGCCGTTGACATGTAGCACAAAAAATGTTTGCTGGGATCCTAACATTTGAATAAATAAAACAAGTATAATTAATACTCGTAATTTCATTTTATGCAGGAGTCCTCTTCTTTTCATGTAGCACCCCTCGTTTCTCTACTATTTATGCAGTGTCAAAATGATGTCCTCTATACTTATTTTATTCCTATTGGTGGAAGGGCACTAGAGGAAGAAGATAATATTCAATAAATATTCATATATAGATTATAAAAAAGTGGATTACTTGTTTCTGAAGGTTAAAAATTCTTTTTTTAATATATAATATGTAAAGTATTAAATTTGACAATTCAATGACAAAAATGTTACTATATTGTCAATAAATAAGATGCTATGCCTAAGCATAGCACCCTATTATCCAAACATTTACCTTTGAGCTAATAATTAGTTGCAGCTAATTATTAGCTTATTTTATTAATAGCCAGTTGGCATTCCGATTGGGTGATCGTCACGACGCTCAGTGTTCTTAATTGATTCAGCATGAGAGCTGTTGTGACATGCCCAACATACTGACATGTTAGTGAATTTCTTAAGAGCAGAAGAAGCGTTGTTGTCTTGCATGTAGTTTAATGCTTCTGATTCAGTTTTAGCACCAGAATCTACTAAGCTCTTTATTGTATTTCCAAGAGAATCTTTCATGATGTAAGCATCAGTACCGTGACCATAGTGACAACGTACGCAAGTGTAAGAGTCACTGTTAGTGCTGTGACGGTATGCTGCATTTTCAGCTTCAAAGTGAGTTGATTTAGTTCCAGAAGCAGTTAAGTAATCTGTGTGACAAGCCGCACAGAACTTGGACATTGCAACACCGATTCCTGTTACAGTGCCATCAGCTTTTACGGTGTAGCCAAGATCCTTTAGTTTTTGCTCTGAAACGCCCATTTTAGCTACAGTAGATCCGCCAAAGTAAGCAGCTTGATTAACAGTGTGGGTTGCTTCATCTTTTTCCATTTTAACAACTACTGGACGAGCAAGGAAACCAGTTGTGGCATTATTTAGAGCTGTTTTTCCTGCATCAGTAGTAGAATATGCTTGGGCATGTTCGTAATCGAAATAAACTCCAGCTGTTGAACCGTAAGCTGCAACAGTAGTAGCATCTTTCATTAAACGTGACCAGTAAGTTTTTCCATCAGTACGGTTGTCATATCCATATAACCATGGAGCCTCAGACTTTGTATATGCAGAAGTACCTTTGTTATATTGTGCAACAGTTACAACACCAGAAGTAGCATCTGTAGTACGATATAATACTACAGCAGGAGCAGCAGCATCAACTGCTGGTAATGTAGTTACTACAGGAACGTTCTCTAATTGCATACCACCTTGAGAAGCTGGCATTGAAGCAATCCCGTTTGGATTGTAAGAAAGCAAACGGTCAGAGTAAGATCCGTGTGGTGCGTGACAGCTAGCACAGTTGAAGTTTTCGCCCCAACCAGTTCCACTAGTTTTAGAACCTTCAGTGTGATTTCCACCTGGTGCAGCACTGATTTTTACTGCATCGTTAGCTTGGTGCTGAGATGCGCCGTGAGTACCACCGAAAGTACCAGCACCAGTCATTTTAGCAGTTTCGCCGCTAGCAAATACGTTAGCAAATCCTAAAGTACCATCATGACATGCAGTACAAGTGTTATAAACATCATCCGCAAATAGTAATGAGTCGCCTTTTGCAGTGTGTGTTTGGTGACAACTTGCACAAGAGTTTGTGTTATTTTGGTAAGAAGTGTGCATTTTTTGGCCAGTTAAAGCCTTGATAACAGTACCAGCTGTAGAACCGTCGTTAGTGTCAACACCCTCAGCTGTATGGTTTGCGTTTGTAATTGTTGTTCCTTTTGTTCCTGGAGTCATTGTTGTTCCTGCTGCAAACGCAGCTGCTGCAAACATGCCCATAAGCATGATTGCGAACAAGAAGCTTAAACTAAACTTTCTCATTCTTAAAACCTCCCAAAAAATCTCTCTTTTTTCTCTCTCTTTATCTTATATACTTTGAAAAAACCTTTAGACGATACGTTTTTCTATACCACCCCCTTAAATGTGAAGGAAAAAGTTTATCAAACTAGTTCTTAAAGGTTACAACCAACTTGATTCTGTTATTTGAAGACTTGAACCCGAATGTTTAGTGTATCCGTAATATATACATTGTCGTTTTTGTCAATATATAAGCCATTTGGCAGGGAGAATTGTCCGTTGTTTTCACCCATTCCGCCAAATTCGAATACCTTTTTACCATCCTTATCAAATCCATAAACAAGGTGTGTAAGGTTGCTGACAACATACATTATTCCGCGGCTATCAATGCCAATTCCCCTCGGGTTAACAAAAATTGATTCACCCTTACCATTGTTAGATCCATTAATAATTTTTACAAACTTACCTTGTTTATTAAAAATTTGCACCCGTTGGTTAGCAGTATCAACCACATAAATATTTCCGTCCTCATCTGCGGTGATCCCATTTGGTGCGCTTAACTCACCATCATTTTTTCCAGGCTTACCAACGTCAAGGAGCAGTTTGCCATTCATATCGAATACATAGGCTTTGTTCGTTTTTATATCGGTAATGTAAACTTTTTTATCAATAATTCTTAATGCAGCTGGTGATGAAATTTTCTTTTCTGTCATGGTTTTCTGGGCGAAGTAGTCGATAAATTTCCCTTTTTCATCGAAAATCGAGATATTTCCATTATATAAATCTGCTACGAATACTCTTCCTTTATCATCAGTTGCAATCCCATAGGGGAATGTGAATTGTCCCTTGCCTGTTCCTTCCTCGCCAAACGAGAACAGGAGGTTACCGCCGACATCAAATGCCAGAACGCGTTTATTATTCGTATCCGATACATAAGTAAATGAATTATTAGAAGTAACATCCATTGGCTTTGCCATTGGTTTGTTAAAGTCTCCTGTAAGTGCACTACTGTAGTTCGGTTCCCCTTTTGGGTTAATAACTTTTAGTAAACCCGTATCAACTGCTTTGGTTTGATTAAAGAAAAGGAAGGTAAATACTGCTGCCGTGGCTATAGCAATGAGCGCCATTCCGATATACACATTACGTCTTTTCATTGTTATTCACCTTTAGCCTTTGTGTCTTTATCTTTCAATCTATCTAATGCATCTACTGCATCCTTAAACAATGGATCATATTGAAGTGCATCTTTGTAAATCATTATCGCATCATCGTATTTTCCTTGTGCCTCTGCCACCATGCCTATTTCATAAATAATGTCAGCATTGGTTGGGGCTAGTTTATTAGCCTGTTCTAAGGCTTTTGTGGCCTTATCGTATTCACCCAATCCACGATATGCAATACCCATTTGTACATAACCCTTAAAGTCTTTAGGAGCTATTTTTACTGCTTTCTCAAGTTCAATCAAAGCCTCATTAAAACGTTCCTCACTTATATACACTAAACCCAGGTTATAACGAGCATCATAATAATTTTTATCTTGCTCCAATACATTATCAAACTGTTTTATAGCTTCCTCATTATCACCCTTAAGATAATAAGTGTAACCAAGTACAATTCGATTTTGTAAATTTGCAGGATCTTTTCTAACTTCTTCTTTATAATAATCAAGCTGTTCATTGACCCGTTTCATATCAATATCATTCCAAAAATAAAAGTGACCGAGAGCATATCCTGTACCGATTGAAATAACTAATGTAAGTAATAATAGCAGGATACCCGTTTTCTTTTTAAAGGTCTTGACCGGCTTCTTAGCTGCTGCTCTTCCCTCTAATTCCTGAGGTACTTTTTCTGCTTCCATAAATAAATCCCCTCTCGGATTCTTTATTGCTTGCTATTAGTTTTGTGACACCTATTGCAAGTTTTTTCCACGTGGCATTTTAGACATGTTTTATTATATTTTTGATTTTCTGGTACTTTGAATGGATGTCTATCTCTCCATGTGTCCCTATGTGAACTAGGATGACACGAAGCACACTGAACAGTAGTAACTGGTGAATCACTAACATTCCTATTATCATGACAAGTGAAGCATTTTTGAGTATCCTTCGATAGACGTCCATGCTCGGTCATAAAGGAAGAAATTTTATGACTGTTTGGTTTAGTCCCGTGACATTCTTTACAGAAACTATTTGTCTTTGCAAACTGTGCTACAGTTACTTTAGTAGAGTTTTTTGTATCCCCATTTAAGAACCTTTGATATACTGGATCCTCTTTAAATAAATCATACTTCTCAGTCGACATATAGGAATGGCATTGCTCACATTTTTTCAAATTAGAGGGTTGAATCTTACCATGCCCGCCAGACTTAAACTCTTCTGTTTTATGATTCTTAGGTACCATCGTTGTTTCGTGACACGCCTTACACTCCAAAGTAGCCTTTCTTGCTTCATGACATTCCATACAAGTATCCATTTGTGGACTAGTAAACTTTTTATCATTCATAAGTGATGAACCTAGTTTTTCATCCCATTTTCCATAATCACTTTTATATGTCACTTTACGATCAGATATTTTTCCGTGAGCAGTTCCACTGTGGCATTGAACACATTTAATGCCTTCTGTCTTGTGTTTGGTATGTGGAATTATGATATCCCCTGAAGGAGTAACATCACGATATTTCATATTGTGACAACTCTCACATGCCTCATCAGGTATCAGATTCGGCATCTTAATGGGTGCGATATAGGTATCTTTTTCTTTTTTATAAAATTCTACGAGGCCATTTCCTTTCGCTTTCACGATATTCTCTGCCCCAGGCCCAATATGACAGTTAACGCATTCTACCTCACTATGAGATGAAGCTTTCCATGTATAGTACTGGGGCTTCATTTCATGACAGGATGCGCAAAACTCTGAGCTTGATGTTGCTTTTAGCCCTAACCCTCCGACAATGATGAAAAGGGCTAAAACCAACACTGTTAATGTCGCAATTTTGATTAGCTTATAGCGAAATTTGGGAGGGGCCGTCAGCTCTTCTTTGTGCTCCTCTTCCATAAAAGCGACCCTCCTGTTTAAAATTTATTATTTTTTCACATCTGATTTAAAACCAGTTCTGTGACAGTATTGACAATATACATCAGTAGGTGCTTTTACATCAGTTGAACCTGGCTTTGGTTTTTCACGATCGTGACAGACAAAGCATTCGGCTTTTTGAGTATCAGTCTTTGCTCTTGCTGCGTGCGCCGTTAACCACTGATTACTTTCAACGTGTCCAGGAGGACGGTTTGCGTGACAGGCACTACAGAATTTGTTAATTCGTGATTGTTCTTTAACGATGGTAATATTTGGTGTGTACTTTGTTTTTGTCTCCTTCATCTTAAGTAGTGACATAATGTCTTCTTTTGGAATCTCTCTAACCCACTTAGAATCCTGGTGACAGTTCACGCACTTATCTAACTCTTTAACTGCTGTACCACCGTGCTGTCCGTTCCAGCCTTCTACCTTGTGGCTCTTAGGAACCTTAATCTTTTTGTGACAAGTTTCACATGCCATAGAGATCTTAACGTCTTTCTGTTGCTTTCCAATGGCTTGTAAAATAATATCCTGTGTTTTTTGGTCATGCTCTGCTGCAATGGCTTCTGCACTTTCGTCTTCTGCTGTTGCTTCTGTAGATGTTTCTTTAGTTGGTTCTTTTTCTTTCTCTTCTAGTTTCTTCTCCATCTCTTCTGGATTTGGAGGAACGTTGTAAGCCACTTCCTTCCATGGCTTTTCACCGTTGTTAACTTTGTCGTGGCAATCAATACAAGTTCCCATGTTAGGTCTCAAGTATTTCTTTTCCATAAATTTTTCAGCATTTTCTTTTGTCCAATGACCGCGAACTTCTTCGGTGTTAATTCCGCGAGTGGCCATTTTGGCGTGCACAACTCCTGCGTGACAAGTAATACAAGGGATATCTTCTTCGATATGTCCTTTGTGGTTCACCTTCAAATCCCCTGATGCTGTTACTAGGCGATTTTTAGAGTGACATTGTAAACAGTTTTCATTTGAGACAGCTTCTTCTTCTGTTTGAACGATTTGCTTTGGTACGCCTGTTACGTGATAGTATACTTCTTTCATCGACTTCATTTTGTGCGTCAGCATGTTGATCGTTCCTGGCTTAATATGACACTGTACACATGAAATTTGATTGTGAGCACTGGCTGTAAATGTTGAGTACTCCGGCGCCATTTCGTGACAGCTCGAACAAAAGGATGGCGAGTTTGTGAAGGAAAGGACTCCATATCCTCCACCAAATACAATGATGCAACCTACAAGTGAAACAAATAGAAGTTTCCACCTGTTCACTGGATTCTTCCAATCTATACTTCGGAACTTATGCCAAAGTTTTCGCATTGGGCCTTTTTTTCTATCTTCTCTCGTTTCGGGATCTGCTTCTTTATTTTTCTTTCTCCCCCAAATGGCCACTTTACTCACCCTTCCCATCTTGGATTGATTCTCTATTTATTTTCCAGATTAACCTCTCTAAAGGTAGTATCTAACATTGTAAGGGTATAATCCAATGTACAATTTGTGAATATTTCTACACACCTGTGACAGATTTATTAACCATAAAAACAACATGTAAACATTGTTATATCAAGCCTTTAGTTATCACTATGCGAATAGTAGTAACTTGTATAAAATCAAATAATTATACAAAAATAAACACTTTTATTCATATTTTATTAAAAACATTTTGCTCCTTTTTCATATTGAAATAGCTTTAAGCTTTATTGCCATGAGATTGTCAAATATGACAAATAACCGAACCCTTCAAAATAGAAGTTCTGCTGTGAAAGAGATATAATAGTAGAATGACAAAATTTGCTTCCACGCTAACAATGTTGTCACTCTATAGTGGAAGTGGTAAGATGAAAAAGGAAATTATCGAATATTTTTGACAGAATTATTTTTGAAAAATACGTACTAGTCTCGATAAAAAGGAGCGTTCATCTGATATGGGGATTTTAAATAAAGTGTTTGATCTGAACAAGCGTGAGTTGAAGCGGTTAGACAAACTTGCCGTGAAAATTGATGCACTCGCTGCAGAAACTGAAAAGCTGACTGACGATCAACTTCGTGAAAAAACTGAAGAATTCAAATTACGCTATCAAAAGGGCGAAACGCTTGATGATTTATTAGTAGAAGCATTTGCCATTGTTCGCGAAGGTGCTCGTCGTGTTCTAGGGCTATATCCGTACCATGTTCAGCTAATGGGGGGGATTTCTCTCCATGAAGGGAACATTTCGGAGATGAAGACAGGGGAAGGTAAAACCTTAACGGCTACCATGCCTGTTTATTTGAATGCTCTTTCTGGTAAAGGCGTTCACGTAGTAACTGTCAACGAATACCTAGCAAGCCGTGACGCGACTGAGATGGGTCAGCTATATGAATTCCTAGGCCTAACCGTTGGCTTGAACTTAAACAGCATGGATAAGGAAGAAAAACAGGCAGCCTATGCCGCTGATATTACCTATGGTACAAACAATGAATTGGGATTTGACTATTTACGTGACAATATGGTCCTTTATAAAGAGCAAAAGGTACAACGTCCGCTTTTTTATGCGGTCATTGACGAGGTCGACTCCATTTTAATTGATGAAGCCCGTACACCATTGATTATTTCAGGCTCAGCTCAAAAGTCAGCTGTTCTTTATATTCAAGCCAATGCTTTTGTCCGTATGCTGACAAAAGATACTGACTATACGTACGATGAAAAGACAAAAGGCGTTATGCTGACAGAAGAAGGAATCAGCAAGGCTGAAAAAGCCTTCGGAATTGAAAACCTTTTTGATATGGCACAAGTTACGTTGAACCATCATATTAACCAAGCGTTAAAAGCAAATGTCAGCATGCACCTTGATATCGATTATGTGGTGCAGGAAGGCGAAATTGTCATCGTTGACCAGTTCACAGGCCGTTTGATGAAGGGCCGCCGCTACAGCGAAGGCTTGCATCAGGCAATTGAAGCAAAAGAAGGCCTCGAGGTTCAAAACGAAAGCATGACCATGGCTACAATTACATTCCAGAACTATTTCCGTATGTATGAAAAATTAGCCGGTATGACAGGTACAGCGAAAACAGAAGAAGAAGAATTCCGTAATATTTATAATATGAATGTTATCGTCATCCCAACGAACAGACCAATTGCCCGTGACGACCGCGCCGATTTGATTTACAAATCGATGGATGGTAAATTCCGTGCCGTCGTTGAGGATATCGCTGAACGTCATCAAAAGGGACAACCAGTCTTAGTTGGTACCGTAGCGATCGAAACATCTGAGCTTATTTCCAAGTACTTATTGAAAAAAGGGATCCGCCACAATGTCTTGAACGCGAAAAACCATGAACGTGAAGCCGAAATTATCGCCGAAGCAGGCCATAAAGGTTCTGTTACCATTGCGACTAACATGGCCGGACGTGGTACGGACATTAAGCTTGGCGAAGGAGTAATTGACTTAGGCGGTCTTGCCGTAATCGGTACGGAGCGTCATGAAAGCCGACGCATTGATAACCAGCTCCGTGGACGTTCCGGACGTCAAGGAGATCCTGGTGTTACCCAGTTCTATTTATCAATGGAAGACGAACTGATGCGCCGCTTCGGTTCTGATAATATGAAAGCCATGATGGAACGTCTCGGAATGGATGATACCCAGCCTATCCAAAGTAAAATGGTTTCCCGTGCAGTTGAATCTGCTCAAAAACGTGTCGAGGGCAACAACTTTGACGCCCGTAAACAGCTTTTACAATATGACGATGTTCTCCGTCAGCAACGCGAAATCATCTACAGTCAGCGCGATGAAGTATTAGAATCTGAAGACCTTCGTGATATTGTACAGAAGATGATTCTAAACTCTATTCAACGTAATGTAGATGTCCACGCCTCCCGTCATGAGGACGAGGAAGAATGGGATCTTCAAGCCATTGTTGAGTATGTACATGCAACCCTCCTTCATGAAGGTGACATTACTCTTGATGATTTGAAAGGTAAAGACCCAGATGAAATAGTCGACGCAATTTTTGCTAAAGTGAAGGAGCGTTACGATGAAAAAGAGCAAATCCTTTCTCCAGAGCAAATGCGTGAATTTGAAAAAGTTATTACATTAAGAGCTGTTGATTCCAAGTGGATTGATCACATTGATGCAATGGATCAGCTTCGTCAAGGAATTCACTTACGTGCATACGGTCAAATTGACCCGCTTCGTGAATACCAGCATGAAGGCTTTGCGATGTTTGAAGCAATGATTCAATCGATTGAAGATGAAGCAGCTATGTATATCATGAAGGCTGAAATTCGCAACAACCTTGAGCGCCAAGAGGTAGCAAAAGGTCAAGCGGTAAATCCGAAAGAAGACGGCGAACCCGTTAAGAAAAAGCCTAAAGTCAATCAAATGGATATCGGCCGCAACGATCCATGTATCTGCGGAAGCGGTAAGAAATATAAAAACTGCTGTGGAGCAGCGAAGTAATCTTGATGTAGGGACCGGCGAATGATCGTCGGTTCTTTTTTAATATAACTATGTGGTTCAATGTCCGGAGGTAAACATGAATAATATAATCAAAGTCTCTCACTCCCTTCTCTCGCCTCAATCAGTAAGAGAACTTTTAGATGGGTATCATTTTGAAACAGAGATTGTATCCTGTGAATTCCTTACCAGAGGATTAAATGATTCATATGTCATCACCACTCAAAACGAAAAGTATATCTTTAGGGTCTACAGGCACAATTGGAGGAGCAAATCAGATATCCTGTTTGAAATGGATGCTCTTAATTGTCTAAAAGAACAAGGACTCCTCGTTTCGGCTCCTGTTAAAACAACGCAAGGAAATTGGACCGTTGATATACAGGCACCTGAAGGAATAAGATACGGGGGTTTATTTACTTACTCCCCTGGAGACAGACCAGAAATCAACGAGGAAAACTGTAGCATCCTCGGAAGATCAATAGCCGAACTTCACCATAAGAGCAATTCATTAGTTTCCTCTCACGAAAGAAGTTTTGAATTGGACATTAATCATTTGTTAGCAGAACCTGTTTCGACCCTTTTACCTTTATTGGATAGACATTTACAACCCGACGAAGTCGACACTTTTAATACGATTACTGCAAAACTAGAAAAAATGATAAGAGAAAGCAAGCTAGAATACGGATTTTGTCATGGGGATTTTCACAACTTTAACATGCACTTAAATAACCAACAGCTGGAGGTATTTGATTTTGATTGCTGTGGTTTTGGCTACCGTTCCTATGATATAGCCGTCTTTTGGTGGAATTTAAAAAATAATTACCGTACGGTTGAGAAAGCTTGTTGGGATTCATTTTTGAATGGGTATTTAAGTCAGCGGAACATTCCCGAAGAAGACATCAGGAGTCTACCTTATTTTATATCGGTACGAAGAATTTGGCTGCTAGGAACCATGTTGAAAAATGAGGAGGTTTGGGGAAGGAACTGGATAAACTCAACTAACTTTAGTCATTTTCTTAAGGAACTTGTGCAGGATAGGGAATTATACAAAAGTTAATTTACCTGTTAAAAATCAAACAGGTGCGCCAAAGAGGCTGCACCTGTTTGTAATATTAATGGTTTCCTTTGCCGTGATGTTCGTTGTCGTCACCTTTTTCATGGTGATCTTTTTCATGCTTTTTTTCTTCAGACTTTTTAGCTTCTTCTCTTTGCTTTTCTTGAGCTTTTTTAGCCTCTTCTCTTTGTTTCTCTTGAGCTTTTTTAGCTTCTTCTCTTTGTTTCTCTTGAGCTTTTTTAGCTTCTTCTCTTTGTTTCTTTTGAGCTTTTTTAGCTTCTTCTCTTTGTTTTTCTTCTGCTTTTTTAGCCGCTGCTTGTTGTTTTTCTACACCCTTGCTAGCTGCTGCAAGCTTATCAGTCTCTTGTTCAGTTGTTTCTTGTTCCACTTCGGTTGAAGTTTCTTCAGTAGTAGATTCATCAGTTGCCACTTCATCATCAGAAGATTCATCACCGTTCACTTGATCTTCAAGCTTCTTCATCTTCTTAGCAAACTTAGCATCTTTCATTTCAAGCTTAGCCGCCTTTTTCTCTAACTTAGCAAAAGATTTTTGAATATTTTTCATTAGTGAGTGTTGAGCTTTAGGGTTTTCAACATGTTCAAGAGCCATTAATAAAGCATCAATGTTATGAGCAAGTTTACTTTTTACTTTGACCTCAGTATCATCTGCTGCTTCTGTTTCATCAGTAGCTTCTGTTTGATCTGAAACTTCACCTTCAGTATCACTTACAGTATCTTCCCCAGTTTTTGCTTCTTCAGAAACTTTGTCGTTCGCTTGTTCTTGTGTTGCAATCGCTTCTTTTAATAGAGCTGTAGCCTCATCAGTTTTTCCTTCTGCAATTAAAGCATTTGCTTCTGCAATACGCTCAGCAGCAAAATCTGCTAGAAGCTGTGCTTCTTTATAATCGTCAAAAGTGAATGCAAGTCGAACTTTTTCAGCCATTAATTTTACAAAATAGAAGAAATCTCCGGGAACTAATGAAGGAGCTTTGACTTCTTCTTCATCTGCTACTTCTGTATCTTCTGTTGTAGCTTCATCTGATTGTTCAGTTGATTCTTCCTCAGTAGTTGCACTTGAATTTTCTGTAGTTGTTTCTGTTTCAACAGCCTCAGATGTTGTATCTTCAGTTGCGTTATCGTCAGTTGTTGCTCCAGTATCAACTGTTGTATTTTCAACAGGTTCAGTTACAGTACCTGTTTCAGTTGTTGTTTCAGTTCCATCACCATTTGCAAATGCAGATCCTGTACCAAATGAGAAAATAATTGTTGAAGCAAGCATACCGCTAGTTACTAAATGTGCAACCTTTTTAGATTTCATGTCGAAAATTGCCCCCTATTTATTTGATACTAGAGGGTTCGACTAGTACTATCATTTTTATGATGGTGTATTTAAAAAGTTTTTTCACAAAAATTCTTAAACTTTTTCAAATGAAAAACGCTGCCTCCAACAAGTGGAGACAGCGTTCTCTTTATCATTAATGTGTTTCAATTAATCCATAACGCCCGTCTTTACGCTTGTAGACAACGTTTGTACGGTTAGTATCTGAATTTGTGAATACATAGAAGCTATGACCAAGCAAATTCATTTGCAGTATTGCTTCTTCACTATCCATTGGTTTTAAATCAAAACGTTTTGTACGAACTAATTCAAGATCATCTTCGTCCAAATCAGTTACTTCTGTGTTTTCAGAAGTTGCAAAAGTAATTGGGAAGTCCCCTTTTTCGCGGAATTTACGATTGACCTTTGTTTTATGTTTGCGAATTTGACGCTCAAGCTTATCGGTAATCAAGTCAATACCTGCATACATGTCAACGTTTGTTTCTTCTGCACGTAAAACTAATTGTTGTAGCGGAATGGTTACCTCTACTTTAGAAGTTTTATCTTGATTGAATCTTAGATTCACGTTTACCTTTGCATCCGGTGCCTCTGTAAAATAACGCTCCAATTTAGCAATTTTCTTTTCTACATACTCTCTAATTGCTGGAGTTACCTCAATGTTTTCGCCACGCACGTTATAGTTCATGTGGACTCCTCCTTTAGTTAAGGCTATGTATTAACATTTCTATTTTACCCTATGATAATCCTGCTAAATCAGAACAATAATTTTGTCGAATTATTGACAAAAACAACAAGCAAATAGTGACAATGGTTAAAATCTCATTTGACTTAAGTGGTATTTTTTTCTAAAATGAATGGTTGTTCACTTTTATTATATTACTTCCTAGTAGATTTTGCTACCATTACGCTTAGTCGACGGGTTTGAATATGCTACTTACGTCACCTTGCCAGAGTCAATGATTGAATACTTTCAGCCCCTGCACTCTTTAGAAGCTTTGCTGCATGTCGGAGGGTAGATCCGGTTGTATAAATATCATCAATTAAAACCACTCTTTTTCCTGTTATATCTATTTCTGGTTCAATCCTAAAAACTTGAGAGACATGAATCCGTTCAGACCTTGATTTTTTCGATTGTTTTTCAGAGTGAACTCTGGTAAGTAGTTCCTGTGGTGCAAAGCCTGATTCTTCAATTAGAGCTTTTGCCTGGTTAAACCCACGTTCATAAAGCCGCTCTTCACTTAATGGAATAGGGACGAGAACATCCATATCCATTTTCGATAGTTCCTTTTGAACAAACTCAACAAATATCTTCACCAGTACATAATCTCCGCGAAATTTAAATTGGGCAATGACTTCTTTTAAAAACTCATTATAGTGAAAAAGGGAGTGATTTTTTTCGAGTAGATTTTTCCACTCCGAATCTTCCTCCCAGCGAAAGCAATCATAACACAGATCGCCAATGTGAAATTTCTCTTCGAGCAGGTGAAAGGGACGGCCGCAGATACGACATGCTTCTCCTTCCAGTTTTTCAAGTTTTCTTTCACATGTGGAGCAAATGTACTTTTCTATTTCAATTGAGAAGAGAGCTCTCCAACCTAAGATTGGCATAATTACTGAATGACAAATGAGACAATAATCAGATTGGAATGGATACATACCTTACTTCCTTTCTTTTGTATACCCCTTTATAAATCAAGCAAACCTCTTTTCTTCCCCTCCCGATTCATGGAGATAATTTGCTTCCTTGCCTTTAGCATTTCTTCGGTCTTGCCGTAATGAAAAAAAGTGACTACTCCATCAGGATGATTCTTGCTTCTTCCTGCTCTTCCAGCAATTTGGACAAGAGCACTTTCTGTAAAAATAGGATCCTCCGCCCCAACAACGGCCACATCGATATTTGGGAAAGTGACTCCCCTCTCTAGAATCGTTGTCGTTAAGAGTAAGGGGATTTGCTTATCTCGCATGCGTTGAACCTTCATCTTCCTTTCAGGGTCTTCAGCATGTACGGCCTCAATTTCAGTATTAATTTTCTGAAGGATGTTTAATGCTTTTTCCATTAAAGGAATATGAGGGAAAAATAGTAACACCTGTTTGCCTGCATGGAGACGTTTCTCTATCCAACGAAGCACAACGGCTGAAAGCTTGTCTTTTTTGAGTAATTTTTGCCAATCGCCACTCCAAACAAATTCTGGCACCGGAAGTGGATGACGATGAAATCTCGCTGGAATGGTAGTAAAATTTCTTTTCCCAGTACGGCATTCTCTTTGCCATTTTTCATTTGGGGTGGCAGTTAAGTAAATCATGGCTGAATTGGGTTTACGCGACTGGATGGCAGCATGCTGGAGGGATTTCTCCACAGTGTAAGGGAACGCGTCGACTTCATCTAAAATAATGACATCAAAAGCATGGTAAAAACGAAGCAGTTGATGTGTAGTCGCAATGGTAAGGGGAGCGAATAAGTGGCGGTCTTCACTTCCACCATACAGGGAGGCAATGGTCAGTTCTGGAAAGGCTGCCTTTAATCTGGGCGTGAGTTCTAGTACAACGTCTGTCCTTGGAGTTGCAATACAGATCCTTTTAAGAGCCTTGATGCCTGCCTCTATGCCCTCAAACAATACTTCTGTCTTACCGGCTCCACAAACGGCCCATATCAAGTGCTCCTGATTTTGCAAAATAGCCTCTACCACATGATTTGAAGCAGTCAATTGGCCAGCTGAAAGCTTTCCGTTCCAGGCCATGATGTTTTTAGGAAGCGGTATGTCAGGTTCAGGGCCACACCAGCCGATAAGCGGTGTACACTCGCTAATTCTCCCCATCATAAGACAGTGGCGGCAATAATGACACTGTTCTCCACACCTCGAGCATGGATAGGATGCAAACTTTTGCTGGTCTTTATTTCCGCACCGAGTACAGATGAACTTGTCTCCGCTTCTTTCAATCCCTTTTCGGTAGGTTATATAGCCATTTTGATAATGAGTTTGTATGTCGATGAGATGTATTGGGAGATCTTCAAGGAGAAGTTGTTTGCCACTTAGTAACTTTTGTAGATCGGGATTATAGGCGAATAGTGGATTGAGCGGCGGATGAGGGATCGTTGGAATTTTGGAGATGGGAAGGGATTCATCGTTTGTGAGGTCTGGGAGTATCAGTCCATTCTTTACTATAAAACGCATAGTTTCACCTCATTGGGTCGCAGGTGGTAGATTCGATCTCTCGTTTTGCCTGTAACTTGTAATTTTAATCTTTGAAGAATTTTTTGAGCCGTATCACTTGTAGGGAGATTAAGAAAGATTCGAAGTTCTGAGTTAGTAATGGTTGGCTTAATTAAGTAATAGTAATCACTAAGTGCGTCTATGTGGGCATCTTTCGAGGTTAGGGGGCATTTCGAACAAACCCACTTTCCTTTTTTATATTCCATAGGTGTATGAAGGCATTGTTCATTAGGACAACATACTCCACTAAGAATCTCTTTTCCTGTAAGCTTGTACTCTTCTAAAATTTTTATTTCCTTTGGACTATGATGGCTTAAGAGTAAGTTTCCTATATGGTTAAGTGCCTCCATATCAATCAGTTCTTTCTTAAATCGTTGCTCCAGTGCGTTAATTTTATTAAATAGGTCTCTTCCTTTGCATATTTTATTTAAATCCGTTTTGTCGTTGGAGGTGGTTTTCAGTATTGTATTGGTCGCACTCTTAAAAAAAACTAGGTAATCAACCGGCAGCAAATCGCAGCCATGTGACTTCATCCAGCCCCTTAAAAGAGATTGAAGACGTTGACCTTGGACACGTGGATCCTCAAAGGACTCTTCAGTGCCATCATGGTTGATTCGAATAAGCTGTTTGAATACATTATCAAACTGTAAAATCCCAATAATATTCTTTGCTTCAATAATTAGGATATGAGTACGGGAAATTAGTAACGCATCAATTTGGAAGTGAACACCATTGTGTTTTAATTGGAGATCATAAAAAATGAAGTATTTTTCTTGAGGGAGTTCTTTGAGGTAATTAGATAGGGCAACTTCACCCCAGTATCCTGCCCAACGTTTAGCCAGATCTTTTTCTAAAATTGAATGTTTACTATGACCTTTTATTAACCGTTTCTTTACTATGTTTGTCAATATGAGTCTCAGCGGTAAAGGAAGTTCTTTTAAAACCAATTGTATCGTCACTCCTTTTCTTTTTTTTTGATAAATTTCTACAAATGCTGGAAAAATTCCTTCTTAATTGTCGAAAGTTTTTTATTTTTGTTTGAAATATTTGGCTGGATAGGAGGGGATTCCGCGCGTTTGGACTGGTATTTCGCCAACCTGCTGTCTTATTCCGCCAGTTTTCTGAGGTATTCCGCCAACTCATAGCGTATTTCCGCCAACTTTCTCAATAATTCCGCCAAGACTCAATAAAGTGACCAATTACTATAAATACAAAACTAGTTTTGATCATGTTCGCTGCTGCATCCTAGCATGGGGATTCCGCGCGTTTGGACTGGTATTCCGCCAACTCATAGCGTATTTCCGCCAACTCTCACAATAATTCACCCAAACTCCGTTTTATATTACCTTTGTATAAAAAATAAAAACCATTCCGACCTGAAGCCGGAATGGCAGCATATTAAAGCATTTTATTTTTTCATCCAGCCCATCCCCATGGATCCTTCTCCTAGATGGGTACCGATGACTGCACCAAAATAACCAATAGAAAAATCTACGTTTGGATACATGGCGGCTAATTCTGTCCGCCACTCCTTTGCTTCTTCCTCACGATTGGCGTGGATAATAACGGCTTGATAGTTCCCACCTTGTAAGGCATCTTCGCCTAGCAGGTCGACCATGCGTTTCAATGCTTTCTTACGGGTTCGGATTTTTTCAAACGGAACAATCACCTTGTTCTCAAAATGTAGCAACGGCTTTACCTGTAGCAGACTTCCGATAAATGCCTTTGCACTTGAAAGACGCCCACCTCGCTGAAGATGTGCGAGGTCATCGACCATAAAGTAGGCACGAGCCGATTTTTTCATTTCTTCAAGCCTTTTCATAATGGACGCAGCATCTCTACCGCGTGCCGCCAACTCTGCAGCTTCAATGGCATAAAAACCTTGTACCATGCAGCTGATTTCTGAATCAAACGGATATACCTCAATGCCCTCAACCATCGTACTGGCCGTGACAGCGCCTTGATATGTACCGCTTATTCCGCTTGATAGATGGATGCTAATAACTGCATCGTACTCTTGGGCTAATCGTTCGAATAATTCAACAAACTGACCAATTGGTGGTTGGGAGGTAGTTGGCAGCTCTTTCGTCTTTACCTCTTCGTAAAATTCGCCTGCATGAAGATCCACTTCTTCCCGATATACTTCATCACCAAATATGACATGTAACGGGATCATATGTATATTAAATTTCTCTCGTAATTCCTTCGGTATGTAGGCGGTGCTATCCGTGACAACTGCCGTTTTCATATATTAGTTACCATCCTTGTCTTTTTAAACTGTTCGGTACGATCGCACTACAATTCGAACCTTCATGATGCCGCTCACATTAAAAATAATGAGTGATTATTCATTCCTAACATTATGTCTATTTTATATGAAAGTGAGGAAAATTGCATTATTAAAAGGAGCTATATAACAAAAATAGGACATGCTAACAAAGCATGCCCTACTTACTATAAAACTAAAAGTCTATTATCTTACTTCTACCCAGCCATTTTTAATAGCAACGACTACTGCTTGCGTACGATCGTTAACGTTCATTTTTTGCAAAATGTTACTCACATGGTTTTTCACTGTTTTTTCACTGATAAATAAGGCTTCACCGATTCCACGGTTACTTTTACCATCAGCAAGCATTTGTAACACTTCGCACTCTCTACGAGTTAGCAGGTGCAATGGACGGCGAATTTCATGTGTTGGTACGTAGCCACCGCCACTACCGGAAACGCCAGCTGCCAATCTGCGATATTCATTGACTAGATTGTGAGTAACCTTTGGATGTAAATAGGATCCTCCATCTGCCACAACCCGAACTGCTTCAATCAGGGCATCCGCGTCCATTTCTTTTAATAAGTAGCCACATGCTCCTGTTTTTAAAGCATGTGTGACATAATTCTCATCATCATGAATGGATAAAATGATAACCTTTGTATCAGGGTATTTTTCTACTAGCTCGCGGGTTGCTTCGACCCCATTCATTTGGGGCATATTAATATCCATAATGACAACATGAGGCTGGTATTCTTGCACTAGACCTAATGCTTCACTGCCATCATCGCCCTCTGCTACAACCTGGAATGATTTTTCAAACTCAAGTATTCTTTTAACGCCTTCTCTGAATAGTTGGTGATCATCGATAATGACAATTTTAGTAGACATTCTCATTTCCCCCTAATCCTTCTCAGTAATAATATTTTTTCAGTCAACGAATCTTCTTTTTTAATTGGTCAATGGTACTCGAATCCATACTGCTGTCCCTTTGCCTATTTTTGAATCAAAGGTGATATCTCCATCAAGCAAGTCAACCCGCTCTCTCATGCCAATCATTCCAAAAGACTCAGGTTTCTTAATAGAGGTGTCAAAGCCTCCCCCATTGTCTTTAATGAGCACGGTGATATCATTGTTGGTTATTTCTAGTTTCACCTTGATTTCACAGGCATTCGCGTGCTTGAGCGCATTTTGAACGGATTCTTGGATCATTCGAAACAACGCGACTTCGTACTTAGTTGGAAGCCTGCGCTCTAGGCCCAAATTCACAAATGTTATTTTGGAATTCTTATGATATTCTTCGATTGTTTGTAGATATTTTCTGAGGGTAGGTACCAAACCTAAATCATCCAGTGCCATTGGACGTAGGTCATAAATAATCCTTCTCACCTCATATAGTGCTGAACGCACCATTTTTTTGAAGCTATTGACTTCAGAGAAAGCTTCATCTGGGCCTTTTTCGCGAAAGACTCGCTCAATTAAATCCGAGCGCATGATAACATTGGCAAGCATCTGTGCTGGACCGTCATGTATTTCCCGTGACAATCGCTTTCTCTCTTCCTCTTGCGCTTCAATTATTTTCAAACCGAAGTCTTGCTTTGCTTTAGCATCTTCTAATACTTCACCGACTTGTTTTAAGTCACTGGTTAAATAATTCATAACAACGGAAATTTGTGAAATAAGCTGATCAGCACGATCAATCGTATCAATTAATCCAATAAGTCTTCGTTCAAGATCATCTCTTTTATCAAGCAGTTGTTTTTTATACTGCCAGTTAATCGATAGATCCATTTGTAACTGATGTGCTTTTTCGTAGGCTTCACGAACCTCTTCCTCAGTATAGTGTTTAAAATTCATACTGACCTCTGAAAGAGTCAAACGTGCTTCTTTGACCTGTTCTTCCAACTGGTCTCCCTCTTCAATAAGCTTAACCATCATTTGCTTAATATTAGCTAATTCATTTGTCATGCTCTCATAGTCATGACGGCATTTCTCACCAATACGAAAAATATCACTTTTACTACAGGTGACGGTATCAATCATTTCTTCACGAATTTCATCAATCGATTTCATATCAATTTGCTTAATTTTCATCACATTCCTCCGGGATTTTTTCCCTTTAGGCCTTACGCTTTATTTAACAAACTTTAGAATAAACCAATAAAAAACTTTTCTAGAAACCTCAATATGAGTCTGAAAGTAGTATAATATTAATATTATTTTTACTGCTTTATTCCTATTAAACTATACTTTAATAAAATAGAAAAGTATTTCACCCACTAGGCCTATTATAACATTCGAACTTTACTACCATATTAAAGGTATATTACAGCAATATTTTATATTTTTTCTTTTAAGGAAAGGAGCCCTTACATGCTGTCTCGATATTATACTGTAAAAACATTAGGAGAACATGAAATCAACATTCAAAAGTCCCGTTTTATTGCACATATTAACAGAGCTGAAACGGAGTTGGAAGCACAGGATTTCATTCAGGCGATTAAGAAACAACATTGGAATGCTACACATAACTGTTCAGCCTATCTCATTGGTGAGCATGATCACATTCAAAAGGCTAATGATGATGGTGAGCCAAGTGGAACAGCAGGCGTACCTATTCTTGAAGTTTTGAAAAAAAGAAAGCTAAAAGACACCGTTGTTGTCATAACCCGCTATTTTGGTGGTATTAAATTAGGTGCAGGTGGCCTGATCCGTGCTTACGGAAAGGCGACATCCGAAGGCTTAGACGCAATTGGTATTGTCGAAAGAAGACTTTCACAGATTATCCATGTGAAAATTGACTACACCTGGCTAGGAAAAATTGAAAAGGAATTGCGTGCCTCCGAATTCACCATAAAAGAAATTCACTATTTGGATGTGGTTGAAGTTGAAACGTTCGTAGATGAAAGTCAGGTCCAAAACTTTATGGATTGGATGGTAGAACTAACGAACGGCCAATGCACATTAACTAAAGGTGATACAATTTATCTAGAAGAAGATTTCTCAAGGTAAAACAGGTATGTCTTACTGTGGATTATAGTAGGTCTTTAGAAAGAAGGCAATTGGGAAAAAAAACGAAAAGGGGCTCATTTTTGAGTCCCTTTTACTATGATCGACCTTTTGCCGTACTCATTTTTAATGTTCGAACCATATTTAGTAATGGACGATGGTCCTTTCCCATTAAACCAATTTTTTCAGCAATAATCTCAATAGTTAGGACGACAATCCCAATTAAGAAAAGAGCTCCACCAATTCTGGCCTGGGAGTAAATGACTGCGACAAGTCCAAAAAATGCAGCCATGGCATAAATTAGTAACACGGTCTGACGGTGGGAATAGCCCATTCTCAGCATGCAGTGATGAAGATGGGATTTATCAGGTGCTGATAATGGCTGTTTATTGATAATTCGCCGGATAATCGCAAATAAGGTATCGGATATGGGAACGCCCAGAATAATAACTGGAATAACAAAGGAAATAAAAGTTACATTCTTAAAACCCAATAGTGAAAGAACAGAGATAATGAAACCTAGAAAAAGAGCTCCTGTATCCCCCATAAAAATACTGGCAGGATGAAAATTGTAAATTAAAAAGCCTAGCGTGCTTGCGAGGACGATTGACCCCACTGCCACCACGTAAAAATTCCCTTGAATAATTGCCATTCCAGAAATGGTAATTAAGGCAATGGACGAAACCCCTGCTGCTAGCCCATCGAGTCCATCAATTAAGTTAATGGCATTCGTAATCCCAACAATCCAAAGGATCGTAAATGGAATACTTAAAAGCCCAAACTGAAGCTGACCACCAAATGGAAGGTTAATAAACACCATTTGCAAATCACCTAAAAACACAACCGAGCACGCCGCTGCTAATTGACCGAGAAGTTTATACTTTGCCGGTAATTCAAACAAATCATCACAAAAACCGGTAATTACGATGAACAGACAGCCGATGAAGATGCCAATTGAGTATGGGTTATCTGGTCTTAATAGGAAGATACCTACCATAAAACTAATAAATATAGCTAAGCCACCTAGCCTTGGCATAATCGACTGATGAACTTTCCGATGATTTGGACGATCTGTCGCGCCAATGCGAAAGGCGAGTTTTTTTATAAGTGGAGTAATAAGAATGGAGACAAAAAAACATACTATCAAGGTAAGATACAGCATTAAACATCCTCCTTGTTTTTCAGTTTGTCCATTATTAGCAAAACGAAAACAATTAAAGGATAGTAATAAACGGAAAAAATACAAATAAATTCAGAAAGCCATTTGAGTATATTTTTGCAAAAAAAGAGGCAATCCCCTAAGGAATTACCTCTTTCAGTGGTGCATAGATTACTTAATCCATGCTCCATCTTTACCTAATTTGTATCCACCGATCGTTGTGTTAGCAGCCATACTACCATCAGCTTTTAGGTAGTACCACTTGCTTCCAGTGAATACCCAGCCAGTTTTCATTACACCGCTAGAAGCAAGGAAATACCACTTCTTGCCTGTGAATACCCAACCAGATTTCATATCACCGTTTGTTTGATCAAGGAAATACCACTTCGTACCATCCTTAACCCAACCAGTTTGCATTGCTCCGTGGACATTGAAGAAGTACCACTTACCATTTATTTTAGCCCAGTTAAGTTTCATATCACCGTTAACTGCATCTAAATAATACCAAGTGCCATTTTCTTTGTACCAGCCAGTTTGCATTACGCCGTTTTTATCTAAGAAGTACCATTTACCTTTAGATTTAACCCAGCCAGTTTGCATTACACCATCTTCATTATAGAAGAACCATTTGCCGTCTTCTTGTACCCAGCCAGTTTGCACCGCTTGGCCACTAACTTTTAGGATACGGCCTTCAATTGATGAAGTAACAGGTTGAGGTAATGATTTAAAGTATTCGATAAAACCATCTAAATCTGTCATTTTAGTTACGCGGTTTTTACCGGATTTAAGAACTGCAAATCCGTCGCCACCATCAGCCATAAAGTTATTAACTGTTATGCTGTATTCAGCTTGCGGATCGATTTTCTTACCATTTTCTAGGTAGATATCAAGAACCTTTTCACCATATGGCTTATCATCAGACCAAGTATATTTTAAACCTGAAATTGCCATGATTTTGTTATAGCTTGGTGGTGCTTGGAATTGTTGATTTAAGAAGGTTCTGATTTGCTCACCTGTAATTGTCATAGTGACCAAGTCGTTACCAAAAGGTTGAACCTTGAATAAATCTCCCCATGTAATAGTTCCTGCTGGAAGCGGGTTACGAATACCACCTGAATTCATAAATCCAAGCTGTGTTCCTGTAACTTTACGCATACCATCAGCAATTAAGTTACCTAGTGGTGATTCACCACTTTCATTTGCATCCTTACTGATTCCATCTTTTGTAGAACCAACAACTTGGCTAACGATTGGTTTGATATCTTCTTGGTACCCATCTAATTCAGCCTTAATTTTTGCATCAGCAGTAATTTTGCTATGAAGCGTGTCTACTACTTCTGCTTTCGTTTGATCCTTAACTACATCGCCTGTAACAGGGTCAATTGTTAAATCAATATCAGAGAATGCAGTGCCGTAAGACCAAGATTGAACTAATACTTTTCCATCGACATTGGTATTTAGATATTTGTGGTCATGTGCACCGTAGATTACATCCACTTCAGGATCAACTGCTTTAGCCATATCAACAACTTGTCCAGTAGCATTTGAGCCATCAGTATTGGATGAACCAGGATTGTGAGCAAGGACCACGATTGTTTTAACACCTTGTTTTTTCAATTCAATAACATTTGTATTAATTGCTTCAACTTCATCAGTGAATTTTACACCTGCAACACCTGCTGGAGTAACAATTAATGGTGTATCCTTCGTTACGACACCAATAAAGCCAACCTTGACGCCATCTACTTCTTTAATAGCATATGGAGGTAAGATAGGTTTACCTGTTTTTTCATCGACTACGTTAGCAACAGTATAAGCCATAGTTGAACCTGTAAACTTGCCATACTTCTCTTCATATTTCTTAGTTTTTTCGTTGTCACCGCCATTGATTAGACGCTTCATTTCTGTTACGCCTTCGTCAAATTCGTGATTACCTATTGTACCTACGTCAAAACCAAGTTCATTCATGAAACGAATAGTTGGCTCATCTTGCAATAATGCAGATACTGGTGGGCTAGCTCCTACAAGGTCACCCGCTTGTAACATTAGGGTATTAGCTGGGTTTGCTGCTTCTCTATCTTTCAAGTAAGCGGCTAACCATTCAATACCACCTGAGTAATCTACTACTTTACCATCTTTGTCTTTAATCGATCTCCAAGTATCAAGCTGACCATGGTAGTCATTGATTCCTAGTAATTGAACGTGAACATTTTGATCAAGAGCATACTGTTCAAAGCCTGAACCATCAGGAAGTGCCCCAACATCCTTCACACTTGGTGCAGATGTTAATACATCTTTTGCAGCTGGTGAAGATTTAAATGTTAGAGTTTTAGCAACTCCTCCAACAGGAGCGATTTTCCAGTTATTGTCTGCTACTGGATTAACCACTTTTTGCTCTTTAATGTAATCCATTAGAATTTGACGGTTTTCAAATGGAGAATCTACAACGATTGTTGCTTTTCCGCCCTTAGTTCCTGGGAAGTTACCACCGCCAGTTGCACGATAGTTGTTTGTAGCAACAATAAACTTCTTATCAGGGTCGATTGCTTTTCCATCCATATCAGTGAAGTTAATGATACGGTGAGAATCAGCATTTTTCACTGTTCCATCAAGGTAATTGTATCTTGCTGGCTTAGTAACATCAACTTGATACTTAACACCATCGATAACATCAAAGTTATATGGTTGGAAGCCATAATCAATTAATTCTTGAGCGTCAGCTTTGTTTGGATCAATTTGATTAAATTGTGATGCTGACATTTCTAACCATTCTTTTACTTCAGCACCAGTTAACTCAACTGCTTTTAATGTATTGTTATACAAGTAAAGGTCGTTGGCACTCTTAATAGAAAGATCACCTTTTGCAATATTTGTATAATCAGTTGCACCTTGTCGGCCTGCCTTAAAAGGTGCACCAGCAGAAATAACAGGAATATCTGCTAATTCAGGTTTGTTCGTTTTAATCCAATTTTTCACGTAATCAGCTTGAGCATTGTTTACGATTTGGATAGTTGGATCGTCCATTACACGTGAGAAGTAGCTGTACATTGATGTAGTAGTTTCACCAATTTTTCCGCGTACATAATCAAGTGTTGCTTGGTGCTCATCCTTCACTAAATCAACAATTTTTTCATCAGCTACAGTATCAGCTGTAACAGGCTTAGTGACTGATTTAGATTTCGTACGATCCGCTTTCCATGTGCCATCTTCTTGCTGTACTAATTCCAAGTCAAGAACACCTAAGTTATTACCCCAGAATCCAGCTTCAACTGCAGGTGTACCGTTGATTGTACCTTGCGTGTTATCAAGTCCTGGTAAATCTGGTTGATCAAGCTTTCCACCAACGTGGAACTCTTTACCGCCTGGGAATGCATAGTGTGCATGTCCGAATAATAGGGCATCGATGCCTGATACTTTACTTAGTGAGAATACTGCATTTTCTGCATCCTCTTGACCTTCGTTTGTCACGTCACAGCCAGAGTGCGCAATCGCTACGATTACATCAGCACCCTTTGATTTCATTTCAGCTACATATTTCTCAGCAGTTTTAACGATATCTTTTACAATTACTTTGCCTGCTAGGTTATCCTTATCCCATTGAAGGATTTGCGGAGGTGCGAAACCTACGATACCAACATTAACTGTTTGTTCAACACCGTTCTTATCCTTGATCTTTTTAGGGATAATTTGGTATGGAGTGAAATAATTTTCATCATTTGTTGGATCATTGTCACCATCAACTTTATAAATGTTAGCGTTTACAACTGGGTATGGAGCATTCTTTAAAGCAGTATTTAAGAAGCCTAATCCATAGTTGAACTCGTGGTTACCTACGATACCGCCATCATATTGTAATTCTTTCATAGCTTTGAACATTGGGTGTGTATCATTTTCAGTTAAAGGCTTAACTTTAGCAACATAATCTGCCATCGGATTCCCCTGTAGCAAATCACCTGCGTCGAACAACATAGAGTTACTAGCATCAACCTCTGATCTTGCTTGGGAAATTAAGCTTGCCGTTTTTGCTAGACCATAGTTGACACCTTTATCTGTGTCTTGATAATAATCGTAAGCCATTACAGCATCATGTAAGTCTGTCGTTTCTAAGATTCGTAGTGTTGCAGAATTACCAGATATTCCTTCAGCCTTTGCAGACTGCGGGAAAATATTCAATGGAACTACTGTAAGTGCTAGCGCAGTAGCTAGAGAACCATTAAGCATTCGTCTTTTCATGCTTCGTTTGATCTGTCTCTTCACACTTTTTCCGCCCTTCGACAAAAATATTTGTATTGCAAGACTATTCTACTAATTTTTCCAAAAGATTGATAGTCTTTTTTGTAAATAATTTGTTGGTATTTTGTAGGTAGTTTGTAAATTTAATTTGAATTTAATTTTTAGAATTTTATATTTTCTCAATAAATACAGTACATTTTTTTAGTAATATAGCATGTAACTAATACAGGGGACCTTTCGTCTATACATATAGTAAGACATGCAAAGTTTGTAATATTATAGAAGAATCATATTTTCAAACTTCGACACAAAGTTTCAATTTACGTATATAGTAAAAAGCGGTAAAATGAAAGTTGGTCTATATTAAATTAATAAAAATACAAAAGTGATAATGATAACTTAAAGGAGAAATTATATGGCCGAATTCCAACGTACTCATCTAATGAGCCAAAAAAAGAGAAAGAGTCGAAAAAAGCGTTTCTTTATGTGGATTATTCTCCCACTACTAATCGTTGCATTAGGTGGCACAGCTTACGCAACTTTTATTCTAAAAAAAGCAGAATCAGTAGTAAATAAATCATATAAGCCGGTAGATGTAGCTTCTAAACGTGAAGTAAAGGTCGACCCGAGTATGGATAACATCTCTATTTTACTGATTGGTGTAGATACTAGTAAAAGCAGGGAGAAAATCTATGGTGATGCAGTTAGATCAGATGCACTCCTAGTGGCAACCTTAAATATTAAGGAAAAATCAGTAAAACTTTTGAGCATCCCACGTGATTCATATGTGTATATTCCCGGTAAAGATAAATTTGATAAAATTACTCATGCTCACGCATATGGTGGACCAAAAATGACGATTGAAACTGTGCAGGAAATGCTTGATATCCCGATTGATTATTATGTAAAAGTAAACTTTTACGCTTTTATTGATGTAGTTAACGCATTAGATGGAATTGATGTTGAAGTGCCATATGCCATTTCTGAAAAAGATTCTGAGGATCATCATGACGCAATCCGATTAAAACCAGGTTTCCAAACATTAAATGGTGAACAAGCGCTTGCTCTAGCAAGAACACGTCATAAGGATACAGATGTTATGCGTGGTATGAGACAGCAGGAAATCATAAAAGCAATCTTGAAAAAAGCTTTATCTATCCAATCCTTCTCAAAACACACGGATGTGATTGAAGCGGTTGGTGACAATATGCAAACAAATATGTCTTTTAAAGATATAAAATCATTAATGGATTATGGTTTAGCCGGAAGCGGATTAAAAATCGATACCTTAAACTTAAAAGGTGAAGATGCCTATATTAATAGAATTTACTATTATAAGCTCGATGATGAGAGTCTTGAAGAAACAAAGAACATTTTAAAGGCACATCTTGGTACTAATTCTTCAGATTCAACTACAACAAGCACAGATAGTGAAGGTTCTAATTCTGATACAGATAGCACAGAAGAAAATAACTAATAACAAAACTGAAAACCGCATCACATCACGTGAAGCGGTTTTTTATTATGTAAAAAAAGCCTGACCATGATTGGCCAGGCTTTTCGTATATTATTATCTATTTCGTACGCTTGTAACTAGTAGAACGCGCATCATTTTAATTAATGGACGGTAGTTCTTTCCGACCAGTCCAATCATTTCAGCGAACAATTCGATCATAATCAACAGGATGACAATGAAGAAGAAGCCACCCAAGAGTTTAGCTTGAGAAAAGATAATCGCCGCAAGTCCGAAAAATGCTGCCATCGCATAAATCATCAAAACTGTCTGACGATGAGTGAAACCAGCTCGAAGAAGACAATGATGTAAATGAGATTTATCTGGTGCTGATAATGGCTTTTTATTTACAATTCGACGAATAATCGCGAAGAATGTATCAGAAATTGGTACGCCAAGAATAATGATTGGAACGATAAAAGAAATCAATGTTACGTTCTTAAAGCCTAATAATGATAATACCGATATCATATAACCTAAGAATAATGCCCCTGTATCACCCATAAAGATTTTGGCTGGGTGGAAATTGTAAATTAAGAATCCTAATGTACTTGCAAGTACGATTGACGCAACAGCCGTTACATATCCATCACCCATAATAATAGCCATTCCTGAAATGGTAATTAGAGCAATAGATGAAACACCCGCAGCAAGGCCATCCAAACCATCAATCAGATTAATGGCATTCGTGATACCCACTATCCAGATAATGGTCAAAGGAATACTCAAGTAACCAAATTCAACTTGTCCCCCGAAAGGCAGGTTGATAAATTGAACATGGACGCCGCCCCCAATAACAACGATCCCCGCAGCAGCAATCTGCGCAATAAATTTCACTTTCGCCGAAAGCTCCATAATATCATCTAGTATTCCAGTAACAACAATGATGATACTTCCGATAATAATAGGAGTAGCAAATTGTCCTCCTGGACGAATGACTAACATACCAATAATGAAGCTTAAATAAATAGCAAGTCCGCCTAGACGCGGCATAATTTTCTGATGAACTTTTCTATGATTTGGGCGATCAGTTGCCCCAATTTTAAAAGCAAGTTTCTTAACTAAAGGCGTAAGAAGTATGGAACTAATAAAGCATAATATTAAGGTGATGTAAATCATCATGATCCTCCCCGGAACTGTTAGCCTATCTCTTACACCATGAAACAGGCAAAATTTCGCAACCATTAAGTCACATGTAAGTTAGTTATCTATTTAACAATCAATTTTACATACATAGTTTCAATCGTACCATGTGGATTATAACATAGCTAAAAGCTATTTAAAATAGATTTTCCTTTTCAATCAACTTACTAATTATTTCATATATTACAATTAATTGAGGAGATTACTATATTAATAGAAAATAACTCAAAGGGCTCTTCTTATCTGCCCTTTACTTTTTGTGATTGATATAGATTCATCACGCGGTCCGTCATGGTGTTTTGGTCATTTTCTTGCGCTTTTACGAGCCCATTACGTACTAGCTTTTCTTTAACCTCTTCTGAGAGAAGAACAGATTCAATCCCCTTTTTCAAAGAAATAACATCATTTACCTCAACTAAAACACCATTTTCATTGTTCAGCAGATATTTTAGTCCACCTACATTCGTCCCCACTACGGGTGTTCCACAAGCCATCGCTTCTACTGCAACAAGTCCGAAGCCTTCAATATGTGAAGGGAGAATGAATACATCAGCAGCTGCCATCCAGCATGCAACCTCTGCTTGACTTTTCGTACCAAGTAAATGAATACTTTTTGTCATACCCAGTTCCTTAATCAAAGATTGCAGTTTTTGAAAATAATTTTGATCTTTGTTAGAACCAATTATGTATAAATGGTAATTTGGATTTTCTTTTTTTAGCATGCTGAATGCTTCAACAAGCTCATTAAGACCTTTTTGCTCAATAATATTACCGACAAACAAAAGCGGTGTTTGATTAGTGTTAATTCCGCAACGTTCTCGTGCTTCTTTTTTATCGATTGGACGAAATACATCCAAATTAACCCCCATATTAATAAGGGAAAGCTTTTCTCTAGGAACCCCAAAGTCTTCCTCAAGTGTAGCATATAGCTCTTCACCAACAGCAATGACCTGATCAGCGTCGACAAGAATACTTTTTGTCATTGAATAAATACGATGGTTTTTTTTGACCATCTTATCGATATCCCCACCATGGGCGGTGACAATCATTCGAGCTCCAAACCATTTTTTGTACCATTTTGCCAGCATTCCGCTTGGAAAAACATAGTGGGCATGGACAACAGAGGTCCTACTGCCTTTAAACAGCAAGTGCAAGGCAAAAGTTAGAAACCATTTACCATATTTCTTAAGTAAATTTAGCTTCCCTTTATTAGGATTGTCTATGGCGATAACATCTACTATTAGTCCCTTGTTCCTCAGCGCTTCCACTTGGTTTTTAACAAAAATGCCCCAGCTCTTATGCTCTCTTGAGGGATACATATTTGAGATGACAGTTACTTTATTTTTCATAACTTCTCCTAATATTTTTAGCTTAATTGCAGAATACGTTCTTTTTAATATACCATGAATTATGACGAAAAACACAACCCAAAAGTTACATATTCGTTATTTTTTCCGTTGATTTGCCATATTCTATGCTTATTCGACACAATGCAATGCGTCCCGTTACTATGTTATAATAACTTCGTGTTTTGAACATCATTAGGGGGTCAGAATTTTGTTATTTAACTCATACATATTTATTCTCGTTTTCTTACCAATAGTATTCGCAGGATATTACCTGCTTTTGAACTTAAAAAACAAAAACATTGCAAAAATTTTTTTTGTGATAGCCAATCTGTATTTCTACAGCTATTGGAATGTGAAGTATTTACCAATAATTGTCTCATCCATTGCGGTTAATTTCAGTCTGGCAACCATCTTAAATAAAATTCAGAGCCTCGTGTTAAAAAGAATCATATTAACCGTTGGCATCCTTTTTAATATTGCCTTGCTCGGTTATTACAAGTATTATGATTTCTTTATAACCAATATCAATGCAGTCTTCAGAACTGATATTTCCCTGTTGAATCTAGCTTTACCACTAGCAATCAGTTTCTTTACTTTCCAGCAAATCGCTTACCTGGTTGACACCTTTCGGGAAGGAACAAAAGAATATTCTTTACTTGATTATGTTTTCTTTGTCACTTTCTTTCCCCACTTAATTGCAGGGCCAATTGTTCATCATCGTGAAATTATTGATCAGCTTAGAGATGGTTCAAATTACAAAATGAAATCGAAAAACATTGCCTCTGGGCTATACATTTTTTCAATTGGACTTTTTAAAAAGGTAATTATCGCTGATACACTCGCTGAATGGGCAAATCTAGGCTATAACAATATCGCTTCCTTAACACTTTTTGATAGCTGGATTACAACGCTGGCATACACTTTCCAGTTGTATTTTGATTTCAGTGGCTACTGCGATATGGCGATTGGTTTAGGACTATTATTTAATATTAAACTCCCAGTTAACTTCAATTCACCCTATAAGTCATTGGATATACAAGATTTTTGGCGCAGATGGCATATGACTCTTGGCCGCTTCTTTACTCATTATCTATATATCCCATTAGGCGGAAGCAGAAAAGGTAATATCCGCACATATATTAATCTTTTCATCATTTTCTTTGTCAGCGGAATTTGGCATGGTGCCGGCTGGACATTTGTTATTTGGGGGATTCTACACGGAATCGCTTCTGTTATTAACCGTTATTGGAAAGGACTCGATATTAAGCTTCCTAGGTTTATTGCCTGGTTTATTACCTTTTTCTTTGTACACATAGCATGGGTATTTTTCCGCTCACCAGATTTAACAACAGCCAAAGTCATGCTAACAAAAATGTTTAGTATCCAAGCCTTCCATTTTCCAGCTGGAATTACAGCAGCCTTAAACGAACGTCTTGGAACACATTTTATTCCATGGGCTTATTATTTTGATTTGAAATTATCCGCCCTATTTGTGGTGATATTAGCAATTATCCTTTTAACCAAAAACTCAATTGAACGATTAAATACATTCAAACCAAGTTATCGTATCGCTGTTTTTATCAGCTTTATTGCCGTTATTGCCTTATTGTACTTAAATAGGGTTAGCGAATTTCTATATTTTAAATTTTAAGGAGTTAACTTAATGTCTTATAAAAGATTCCTTGCAGTCTCAGCTATAATCTCAATGTTATTTATCCTCATTGTTTCGATATTTATGTATGTGGTTGACCCTTTATTTTATTTTAGAAAAACCACGCTTTATCGTCCCCAATATTCTGGTGCTGAACGGTACCAAATGCCGGGACTATTAAAAAATCAAGATTACAATACAGTTTTTACTGCTACATCAATGGGCAGAAATTTCCGTGAAAACTATGCAAATGAAAAACTTGGGGAGAAGACTTTCAATGCATCTCTTCCTGCGTCTACCGCAAAGGAACAATCCATGGTCGCGGAATCTGCTCTTCGCAATAAACCAAATCTAAAAAGAGTTATTTGGGAATTGAATTACTATTCCTTTGCTAGTGATCCTGAATGGGTAATGGGCCCACCAAGTGATTTTCCAACTTACATGTATGATCAATCAAAAATAAATGATATTCGCTATTTGTTTAGTTCATACTCTGTTGAAATCTTTTATAAAAACTTGATGGCAAATAAAAATGGGGATGAGCGTTGGCGGGAGGTAGAAACTCTCTACAAATTCGGTCAAGTCGCTCCTGTTGAATCCATTAAGCACATTCAAACGTCATTAAATAATGTACAACCTATGAGTCAGCTTCCTAGCTTTGAAAAAGCTTCAGTTCAAATAAAATCATTTAAGGAAAATGTGATTTCACTTGTTAAAACACACCCAAATACAACATTCACATTATTTTATGCACCCTATCCAGTGTATAATCATGTATCCTTTTATAAGAAGCATCCGGATTACTTAAAGGAAAGATTGAAGTTTAAAAAAGAGGTTTTTGAATTAGCTCAGAAATATCCAAATATAGAAATTTACGATTTTCAAGATGCAAAGGAAATTACCTTTAACATAGGAAATTATCAAGGAGACCAAGTCCATTATTATAGTTTCATTAATAATTGGATTATTGATTACTTGGCTAAAAATAAACCCATTCAAACCGAAGAAGAGTACGCTGTAAAGCTACAAAATTTCAAAGAGCAAATAACAAACTTCCGTATTAGTCAGTTAAAAACAGAAAGTACAATAAAAGAAAATTATGTAGCCCAATAAGCAAAGAGCCAGACTTCCTAAATAAAGGAATCTGGCTCTTTGTTTATTTGTTTGTTCAAGACAATACCCAGAAGGATAAAGTAGAACATCATAAAAGTATCATTTTCAAGGATGTTATAAACTGCTCCTCCGACAATTAAGGCAATAAATAAGTAGGAAAGCAACGGTCCATAAAACTTCTTTCTGTTTTTCCATGTAGCAACTAATAAGAAATAGCTCACCAAGATAAGAGCAAGCGTTCCTAGTATTCCTGTTTCAGCAAGGACAAGAATATATTGGTTATCTGAATAGAAATTGGATTCAATTCCGTAATCATCATAAATCGGTGAGGAATAAGCAAGTGTTGCCGCCCCGCCAAATGTGCCGAACCCTGTTCCAACGATTGGATGGTCTTTAAAAATCTCAACTGCTTTTTTAACGTAATAAAGTCTTCCGCTTGAACTACTCTGTCCGATGGTTTCTTCAGAAAATGCATTTTTATATCGCTTCGAACCGTTGTCACTATCTTTTCCGTATCCCTCTTGGTCTTCACCGGTTAAATAATGATTATAATACAGGTCTGCTGCTTGGTTAACGCCAAAGAACAAACCAATAGACACAATAGCAACAATGCTAAGCTTTACAAAAGGTCTCCATTTTCTATTTACAATTAAATAGATGACAAGAAAAGCAAATAGCGTCAGAAGAGTTCCACGTGAATACGTAAGCAACATCGTCGTACCCATTAAAGTCATCCCTACATAAAGGAAAGAACGTGCCTTACCGTGAACCTGCTTTAATAAATAAAGAGAGATGATAATTGCGATTAATAAATATAGTGATAATTCATTAGGTCCTTTAAGCAAGCCATAAACACGAATTCGGTTCGTTGGTGACAACCACCATTCCTGCCATTCCTGCGGCATTAACGCTGTTTTATTAGAGATTTTTTCAACTATCCCCTGGATAGACATGATAACAGCTAAGAAAAAGGTGGTGTATGACATTCTTCGAATCATCACTGAAGTGATATCCATGCGCTTAACAATATAATAAACGAGATAAAACAAAAAGTAAGCACGGAACTGGACAATAATTGCCTTAAGAGAAACATCAGTTATTAAGGCAGAAAGCACACCGATTACAGCAAAAGCAAAAAACGCTAATTCAAATGGATGGAAGGTAAACAACTTTCTTAGTTCTTTGCGAGAATCCCAAATGGTCCGAATAAGTAACAGGCCGATAATGGCATCACCAATTACTTTAAACCCTGGATTAACCGCTATTAAAAAAGGTCGTAGTGGAATAAAAATCAGTAAAAATAAAATTCCATTTTCTTTTTTCCAAAAAGACAATAGCGCTATAAACACCGAGATCAGTAGAGCCAATTTCGAATTGGTTACTACTAGACCGACTATTACCGCCAGTATTCCTATAAATAAGATTGAAAGGTTTCTTTGAAGTAAATTCATTAATTTGTACCCCTAAACATAATTTTATTACTTATAAAGTGCAATTGTTTCTTTCACCATTTTTTCTAATGTGAAATTCTCATCAAAATACTCTCTTCCCTTAATGGAAAGTTCTTGGACTAGCGCTTGGTCAGTAAACAGGCTTAAAAGAGTTTGTGCTAACTCTTCCGTATCCCCATACTTTACAAGCATCCCAGTCTCTCCATGCTTGACAATTTCAGGCAAACCGCCCACGTTTGTTGCTACCACAATCCTGTTATAGGATAGAGCTTCCATCGCCACATAGGATAATGCCTCATTGCTTGATGGAATGACGATAATGTCACTACTTAGGTATAGCTTATCCTTATCTGAGGAAAAACCTTTAAAATGAACAAAATTTTCAAGGCTTAATTGTTGGACCAAGGAAGTTAATTCTTCCTGCTGTGGACCTTCCCCGTAAATATGGCATTCCCACTTGATTTCTGGGTTATGCTTCCTAAGCATTGCTAAGCTTTTAATCAAAAAAGCCTGTCCTTTTTCTTCACGGAGTCTACCAACAACTGATATCACTGGTACAGCTCTTAGGCTAGTTAATGGATCACTGTATACCGGGCCATTCACTCCGTTATAAATTAATTTTAGCTTGTTAGTTGAGACTCCCTTTTGCTGCAGCTGCTTAAACATAAATAGGGAAACAGTAATCACCTTATGATTGAAGGTTGTCATGACTTTATTTAACGTTCGGATGGCCTTGCCCATTGGAACATCAACGTGATAGCTCCATATAACCTTGCAGCGAGCCCCCATCAGTTTTGCCAATATTGCGAGGTAATTTTCCCTTAAGAACTGAGCATGAATGACGTCCACCTGTTCCTTAAGAGCTATTTGCTTAACTTGCTTAGCAGCATTAAGATCAAACGGACCTGTCATTTTCACTTGATGGATATTAACGTTAGTTCGTTTAAAATCCTCTAAACCAGGACCCTCTTCTGAATAAATAAACACACTATTTTCTGGTCCTACTGCATGAATTAAATCTAAGACGTACTTTTCAGTTCCGCCTTTACCAACGAAATTTAATAAGAATAAAATTTTCTTCAATAGGAACCCCTCTTGAATGATATAGTATAAATTCGATTGAGAACAAAATAATGTTATCGTTTATCGCGGTTTTTATCAAGTCATAACTTACATCTTTATCACTACGACAAAAAGAAGAGCACATTTAGAGCTCTTCTTTACCCATTATTCATTTTGGTTTAAAAGCAAACAATTTTTTCATATAACCATATGCTATCTGTTCTCGAATTAATAAAAGAACTCCTACATATACCGATACTCCAATCACTACTTTTAAGATGATCGACAGCAAGAATGACAGTTGAAAGTAAGAACTTAACTGATATCCAATGAGGGCCATAACAATAGAAGCTACCAAATAGGTAATCATCGCCTTTTTGGTTCCCACCTTAAAGTTAAGAACACCTCTTAAGAACCATAATTGAATGGCTAATATTAATCCTTCTGTTACTGTCGTCGCAATGGCCGCTCCCGCACCACCATAGCGTGGGATCAGCATTAGATTTAGAACAAAGTTCAATAGCGCGCCAATAACGATTGGCAATGTATACTCTTTATTCTTTTTCATAGGAACCAGGTACCAGGAACCGAAGATGACACCTAATGACTTAAATATAATAATCGGTGCCATAATCATCGCAATCCTAACGCTTGCCTCAAATTTACTTCCCAAGAACCACAGCACAAAATCCTTAGAAATAAGTAAAAATCCAAAGGTGATTGGCAGAACTAGAAACACAGTAAAGGTGACCCCATCCCTTAGCACCTGCCTTAGCTTTTCAAACCTCTCCTCTGCAATAAGAGAAGAAGTCCGCGGCAGCATGACGACTCCTGAAATATTAATCAGAGATGAAATCATATAAACAATTTTATAGGATTGTTCGTAAAAGCCTACCTGAGCCGTTGTGGACATAATCCCGAGCATGGTTTTATCCAATACAGAATATATCATAGCTGAAAAGCTAGGGATGAATAGAATTAACATCTGTATAAAATGTGTTTTGTAAACGAGGTTTGTTACCGTCAAACGAACATATTCATGTAATCGGTAAAACAGAGCCACATTCCCAACGATTACAGCTGCTCCCATTATAATGGTATATAAAACAAGATCCTTTTCATCTTTTACAAAAATAAACACACTTCCAAAGCCCAACAGCTTGAGCGTAATATTCCGAGTAACCACCTTCTTGAATTGTTCCAGCCCTTGGAACAGCCAGGTAATATCAAAAAATGCGCCAATTAAATGGAGTGACTGCCAGAAAAAAACAGCATCTCCATTCCAAATGAGTGGAACGCAAACAAAATAAATAACCGTTGCTATTGCTAATAATCCCGTACGTATAAGAAATATTTCGCTAAAGGAACGAGATAACTGTTGCCCATCTGCTTTCACATTTGCGATTTCCCTGATGGCATACAAGTTGGATCCAAGAAGAAATACATTTATGAAAAGGGTAATGTAAGAAAAACTATAACTATAATGTCCCACACCTTGTGGGCCCAAGATCCTCGAAATATATGGGATAGTTAAAAAAGGCAGCCCAAGCAAGACAAATTGTTGAAGCAGTACGTAAAGGAAATTCTTCTTTAAAGTAGACATAATAAACCTCAAATTTTGACTTTATCCATGATTATAGCGGACAACTGTATACACAATATTAAAGTTTCCTTAAGTTTTGCTTAAGATATAAATGCAATGAAAACTGCTTATTTTTTCAACAATTTACCCTTTATTTTAGAAGTAATTAAAGTAACGATTTCATCTCTTGTGAGGAATAAAATCAATATATAGTATAGACCACAGGCTGCAATGATAAGAACGAATAGGGTAATCGTTCCGCTGACAACCGAGCGAATGGCCAGGGAAATAAGAATAAACGGCAGTGAGTAGACAAGATATTTCAGGTTTGTCCATGAGAGTAACTGAATTGGAATTTTAAGATACTTCCTAATATAAACGTATTCACTGGCAATCAGTAACACGTTGGCAATTGCCGTCGTCAGGATGGCAGTTTTCGCATCTAGGATGCCTAAATATAAGAAGCCAAAATTCAGCGCTAGATTGGCTATTCCACAGACAAAAATTAAGCGAACAAGGATATTTTCTTTCTTTTTAATATAGATGACCTGATTGGATAAAATGGATTCAAATCCAATCGTAATCATATAGAGGGCAAAAATAGATAGAACCGGGCCTGCAGCTCTAAATTCTTTATCCCCATAGATAATAACCCCCAGGTCTGCAATAGCGTAAAGCCCAATCGCCGCTGGAAACAGCAAGGCAGAATAGATTTTGGTAATTTTCTTTAGCAGGTCAAGGTACTGCTCCTCATTTTCCCCACCTAATAAGAATGACAGCCTTGGAATCGTCACCTGAATGATACTTAACATCAACGCATTAATCATCGTGGCGATTTGCTGTGCCAAGGTATAATAGGAAACGGATTTTTCACTGACGAATTCCCCAAGCATAAACCGGTCCAGCTGCGTGTACAGGATGTTACCGTTTGAAAAAATAACGACTAGAAATAACGGCTTGAGATGCGGTCGGAAATGTAAGTTTGAAAAGTCAAATTTCACTCTACTTTTCACATAAAAATAACTAATCACGTTATTTAAACCAGTTGATAGCACTAATAGTCCGACAAATATAAGGTAGTCATCCGTGCCTTTAATGAAGGTTAACAACAATATGACATAGACGATCTTCACTGCGATCGTCTTAATGGTAATAAAGCCATAATCTTCGTAGGCTTCGTTTACCCATTCAACATAGAAAATATTGAAGAAAAAGTTGATCGCATACACCATTAACACAGGGAATAATGCCTTTTCCCCATAACCGAAATAGGCGACAGCCATATAGGTAATTAAGGAGACAACGTTTGTCAGTAAGCTGAAAGTAAATAAGCTGGTAAATAGTTGTGCTACCTTTTGCTTATCATTCTTGATTCGACTAACCTCACGAAGTCCATATTGATAGATCCCAAAGGCCGCAAAAATAAAGAAATAGTTAAAAATCGTTTCCCCGTACTTTACTCTTCCGATGGCATCCGAGCCTAATGTACGATAAACATAGGCTCCAATTAATACAGGTAAAATTAGATTAAAGAAGTTTAACGTAATTTTATAGATTGCGTTTTTTATTAACGACTTTTGCATAAAACAACCCTCAAATCAAAAGGCAAAGGCCCGCCACAGAGACAGCCCTTCCATTCCTAAATATATTCCTTTACAATAACCGGTTTATCAACCAGCTTAATATTATCTGGTGATTCTCCTGCAACCCAGTTCTCATCTTTTTTCATATAGCTTGTCCCGTAGTTATCAACCAAATACTCATGATAGTTTGAAGGAATCTTAAACAGTTCACCTTTAAATTCATAGTCCATTAACCCCGTAAAACGGGAGGTAACGGATTGGGTGCGATACCCTTTAGCAATTTGATAGTCCGAATGATTTTCAAACTCCATCTTCGTGCCGATATCACTAAAATAACACCAAATTTTATCCTCACCGGTCTTCCAATAATAGAAGATATCAATATGTAAGCCATTATAATGAAAGGCCTGTTCAAAAATCTTTCCGTCCATTTCATATTGTTTGTAAAGCTTTACCCCTTTTTTCTCTAACACCTTAACAAGCTTTGCTTTCGTTTGGTCATCAAAATTAAAGCAGCCAATATCAAGGTCCTTGTCGTGCCCAATAAAGTCCTTCTCTCTTACTGCACCAAGCAACGTCCCATAATCGAGCCAGAATTCTTCTCCGATTTCTGCAAAACCTTCTTTCATATATTTCAAGGTTTGCATACCGTAAACATGGACCATATCCTTCTGCTTTTGGTATTGTACTTTATCATATTTTCTTTTCATTTTTATTAAAACCGGATTATTTTTAGCTACCCCATAGAATTTACTGGCGCGTAATTGTTTGATTAAATTGTCAACAAACGTTGCCATCATTCTTCCCCTTCTTCCATGAACTAAAAGCCTCTCCCTTTTAAAATCGAGAAAGGCCTCTGATGTTATTTTTTTAACGTTCTTAATAGAAACTTTGGTAAAATTAGCTGCCTTTTCCAGCGCCAAGGTTCTTTCACAAGTCGGTAAAACCATTCAAGACCAAGGGACTGAAATACTTCAGGCGCCCGTTTCAGATTCCCTGATATGACATCATAGGAACCGCCGACTCCTTGAAACACGTAAGGTGCCACTTGATCCATATGATTGACAATCCAATATTCTTGTGCTGGACTGCCAAGTGCAACGAACATAATTTCAGGATCATGCTGATTAATCGTCTTGATAATCACTTCTTCATCTTTTTCATAACCATGAAGTGTACCTACAATGTTAATGCCAGGGATTTGCTTTTCCAGCTCTGCTTTGGCCGCATCAGCCACTCCTGGTTTTCCACCATATAAGAAAATGCGCTTTCCTTGTGCAGCAGCTGTTTGACACAGCTTCAACATCATATCAATCCCTGTTACCCGGCTTTTCACTTGACCACCCTTTAGCTTGGACGCTAAGATGACTCCAATCCCATCTGGAATTTGATAATCAGCGCGGTTCAACAGTTTTCTAAGCTCCACATCTTCTTGGGCCTTCATAATTTTTTCCGGATTAATGGCAACTATAAATGATTTTTTTTTCGTTTCGATATCCTTCATCAATAACGAGGCAAGCTGATCATAATCATAATTACAAACATCCACCCCGAGGAAATTTTCCTTCATATGTACCACCTGTATTATTTGGACTTCATATACGAAATGAACTGCGGCTTAGGTTCAGCCGCAGTAATTATCCATTAACTATTTTTAGAATCCCCTAATAAGCGAACGTCAAAACCTGCATTTACCCAAGCTTCGCGTGGAAGGCAATTTTTTGTATCTAAAACAATTTTTGAACGAACCAGGTTCGCTGTTTGCTTCGGATCAAGTATTTTAAACTCATCATGCTCTGTTAAAATAAGAACGATATCTGCATTCTTTAATGCTTCTTCCAATTGTAACGTTTGCTGAGGAATTTTCTGCTCCTTAATATGTGGATCAAAAGCAGTAAATTCAAGATTCAGCTCTTTTAAGTGATGAATAACTTCAACAGATGGACTTTCACGCATATCATCAATATTAGCCTTAAACGATAACCCTAAAACGGCTACTTTAGGATTTGTGATTTGGTGTTGCTCGCTAATCGTTTTGACTTTATTAGCCACATAAAGCGGCATAGAATCATTTGTTTTACGTGAAAGGTGAATGATTTGTGCATTTTCTGGATCCTGCTCCACTAGGAACCATGGATCAACTGCGATACAATGTCCGCCAACCCCAGGTCCCGGTAAGTGGATATTTACACGTGGGTGATGATTCGCAAGCTTAATTGCATCCCACACATTCACGCCGATTTTTTCACTGATTCGTGCAAGCTCATTGGCAAATGCAATGTTGACATCGCGGTACGTATTTTCAATAACCTTTACCATCTCGGCTGTTGTCGCATCAGTTAAGAAAATTTCACCTTTAACAAAGGCACGATAAAGCTCAGCTGTCTTTTCAGATGATTCTTCGTTAATTCCACCAACAATACGGCTATTATTTACAAGCTCTTCGAATACACGACCTGGAATAACTCGTTCAGGGGAGTGAGAAACAAGTAGTTCTGTTCCGATTTCGAGTCCGCTTTCTTTTAAGATTGGAATCATTACGTCTTCTACCGTTCTTGGAGGAACAGTTGACTCAAGAATGACAAGGTTTCCCTTTTCAAGATAAGGAACGATAGATTTTGTAGCTGCTTGAACATATTTCATATCTGCTGTTTTATCAGAGTTAATTGGTGATGGAACGGCTATGATAAAGACATCAGCTTTTACCGGTGTAGTTGAAACAGTAAAATTACCGCTGTCGATTGCTGCAATCAGGCGCTCCTCTAGTCCATTTTCTTCGATATGAAGCTGTTTATTTTGGATTTTTTCAACTGCCGCAGCATTTACGTCTACACCGTGAACCTGAATGCCATTATTAGCAAACATAACAGATGTAGGAAGACCGATATAACCAAGGCCGATGACACAAATTTTACTCATGAAGTAAACTTCCTTTCCAGACATACTTTGAATGACTATAATCATATATTTTACCTTGATGATGAGATCTACCCTTCAATAAGGTATGACAATTAAATTTTTACAACTAATTGTAACAAATAACAGCACTAAAAGAAACTGTGAGCCGCAAATGATGTCGAATTTTACCCTTTTGTTCATTAATTAACTAATATTTATTTGAAAATAAAAAACGAAACCTTCTTAAATGGTTTCGCTTTTTGTACTTATTTTGCTTATTGAATCCAAGCCCCATTACTGTTCAATTTATACCCACTAATGGTTGTGCTTTTAGCCATGGTTCCATCGGAGTATAGATAATACCATTTTCCACCTGAATATATCCAACCCGTACTCATAGAACCACTTGAATACATATAATACCAATCATTATGCCAATATAACCAACCAGTAGCCATTTCACCGTCTGTGTCCAAATAATACCATTCGCTGTTATCTTTCAACCATCCAGTCTGTTTTACACTATTTTTATAGAAGTACCACTTTTTATTTGAAAGAACCCAACCATTCGTGGTATTCCCAATACGTTTAGAACCAATATATGTTGATGAGTAATAAGATTCTGACAGAGAACTAACTTTTACACCATTTGATGACGCATGAACAAACTTATTGTCACTTAAATAAATACCCACATGAGAAGCTCCAGCCTTATATGTACTAAAGAAAACTAAATCTCCTTCTTGTAAGTTACTTTTCGAAACCGCTTGCCCTCTAGTGTATTGATCAGAAGCTGTTCGTGGGATAGTAATACCCGCTTGCTTGTATGTATAACTCGTAAAACCAGAGCAATCAAATCCACTCGGTGATGTGCCTCCCCATACATAAGGAACTCCAATGTATTCAAGTGCTATATCTGTAACCTTATCTCCAAATGATGCTGCTTCTGTTTTCTGTCCACCAATAAATCCGCTCAAGAGTAAAGAACATGATAGTAGACCACTGACTATAAACTTCTTCATGATAACCTCCGTGTTTCTTTTTCTCTCTCTCTATTAATTATTTATAGTATCTCATAAAAGTTGCTAGTTTTAATTTACAGTTGTTTATTAATAGTATTACAGGAATGTTTCAAATACTGACCATATTCGACTTTTTATTTGATTTTTCTGAAAAAATGGTAAAAATTCAGGTATATAGCCTTAATAAATCTCGTGACTTTCAAACTATGTTTGGGAGTGACTTGTATAAATGCTAGCGAAATTTGTCAACTCATCTTCTTTTTTGGAAAAATCCTAAGAAAATAGAATAGGAACCACCATTAAGTGATTCCTACTAAAAAGTTTGATTAAAGCATGGCACCCGTTTTTCCTAGACGATACCCGCCAACGGTAGTGTTGGCAGCCATATGGCCATCCTTGTATAGGTAGTACCATTTGCCACTAAGCTTGATCCAGCCTGTTTGCATGACACCACTATTATTTAAGTAATACCACTTACCGCCAGTGTAGAGCCACCCAGTTTTCATGTCGCCATTCTTAAAGTCAAGGTAATACCATTTTCCTCCTGAATACAACCAACCAGTTTTCATATCGCCGTCTGGGTTGAGATAATACCATTTGCCATTTATCTGTTTCCAGCCTGTAAGCATGACACCTGACGACGTGTCTAAGAAATACCATTTGTTTTTATCTAGAAGCCAGCCTGTTTTATAGGTGCCGTCCCCATTATTGTAATACCATTTTTCAGCAATATTTTTCCAACCTTTTGTATAAGTAAAGATGTTAAATTCTTTAATAATCGTTGAAATTTTTCCAGCCCACGCTTCATCTGTTGAGTATTGATGTAATTCATCATTAAATCTCATATTATCAAGAGTTGGCTGTGGGAATGGATACTGGAATCCCGTAGTTCTGTTTACATATCTAGTACTAATAAATTTAGCCCCTTCAATAATGCCTGTACTTTTAGAAGAAAACGTATCCGCACCCTCTGCAGGCTGTGAATCATAGGCGCCAATTCCATAATAGTTATGGACATTTTTAACGATATCCGAGGTTCCCCATTTGGTCTCAAGTCCTGAATGTGCCAAAAGGTAGACAGCATTTAAGTGTGCACTAGTTTGGGCTTCTAGATAAGCAGATCCCATTGCAGCCATTTCCGTAGTGGCTCCATTCGTCTTATACTCAATAAACTTGTTTATTTGATTGGCTGTTACTTTGGCAACAGTATTTAATGGAGTAAAGATTGAAAGGTTAGTGGTCACTTTCCCCTCTTTATCAAATTCATACGGAATCACATTTAAGCCTTTTCCGTAATCAATGAAATTTGATCCTTCTCCTTCTTGATAGGTTCCTTTAATCCAACCTTCATGTCCATCTGTCGTTTGGATTTTATAGAATTTACTTTGTTTATCATAATCAAGGACATATACTTTCGCCTTATCGGGAACAGACCCTATTGAAGGCTTTGTCGTACTTGGGTCTTCTCTTAGATTTCTGCCTTCTTTTACAAGCCACGTTTGATTCATGATATTACTGCTTAAATAATCCTTATGGACCCAGCCTGTCCTACCATCTGCCATACGTATTTGTGCAGCGTAGTCCTTCACACTGAGGATTGTCACCTTGTCCTTAAAAGATAACACTGCATATCTCTTGTAGTCTGAACCTAGATGAATTCTAAAATCAGATAACTCCTCGAAATTCCGATAGACTGGTAAATTTATTGAGATGACAGTCATTTCGGATTGTGTCGTTGATTCGGCAGCCATTGCCTTATTATGAAAAATCCCCAATAACAAAAGAACAACTAAGAAACTTCGAAATACTACTTTTTTCAATTCCTTTCTCCTCTCAATCTATTTATCTATTTTTAAGGGTAACATATTTTCCAACCGTTTCCACCCTAATTCGACAAACATCTTGTAATTTCTTCAAGGAATGTTCAAACTTTTTTTATCATCGAGTGAGAAATTTTATTAAAATGAAAATAGAATTGGATAAATTATGAAGGGAAGTGCTTTATGGCTTTTAAACCTCGCACGGAACGGCAGGAATTAATAATATTAAGAAGCTTGAATGCTAGGATGGAGTTACCAGATGTCGATAAGAGGAACTTTTATAATCTAAAAAAAGGATACGAAGGGGAAGTGATGTTTGATTCATTGACCGAAAAAATTCAGAGTAATTGTTATGTATTAAATGACTTATTGTTGGAGGTTAATAATAATAAGTTTCAAATTGATACGTTGATTATTAAAGATACCCTGCACATTTTTGATGTTAAAAATAATGAAGGTAATTATTATTATGAAAATGGTGAGTTTTACTCTAAGAAGAATGATACGAAAATCACCACCAACCCACTTGATCAGCTAAAACGCTGTGACTCTCTCTTTCACCAGTTACTGCAAAAACATGGCTTCAGAATACCAGTAGAATCCAATGTTGTCTTTATTAACCCCGAATTCACGCTTTACCAAGCACCAAAAAATAAACCTCTTATTTTTCCTACACAACTGAATTCCTTATTTAAAAAATTAAATACACCTACAAGGAATCTTACTAACAGACACAAACAATTGGCTGAGCTATTAGATTCGTTGCATCAAGTAGATTCTCCTTATCCGAGGCTGCTGAAATACGAATTTGGACAGCTCGATAAAGGGCTCAGTTGTTGTACTTGCCAGTCTTTAAGAGTTTCAGTCAGAGAACTGAAAGCCACTTGTGATGATTGTGGGGCCGAAGAAGAAATCGAATCTGCTGTTTTACGAAGTGTGATGGAACTTAAGCTTCTTTTTCCTGACATAAACATTACCACCAACCTTGTTTATGTCTGGTGTCGTGTAATTTCAAAAAAGACAATTAGGAGAATTCTTAAGAAGCATTTTAAAGCTATAAATAATAGAAGAAATTGTTATTATGAGTAAAAAGCAATCTTTTTCTCTTAGAGCGGGCCATAGTAAACAATCCTATTGCCCACTCAGGGATTTTTTTCCTTGTCTCGGGCTTTAGGATTTTTTTCTATTGACCCTTTGAACACTTTTCCCTTTGCCACGGGCATTAGAAGAATCCCTTATTTACCGGTTGTACACTTTTCTCCTTGCCACGGGTATTAGAAACTTTCCCTATTTACCGGTCGTACACTTTTCTCCTTGCCACGGGTATTAGAAACTTTCCCTATTTACCGGTCGTGCACTTTTCTCCTTGCCACGGGCATTAGAAACATTCCCTATTTACCTCTTGAGCACTTTTTCCCTTGCCAAGGGTATTAGAAGCATCTCCTATTTACTGTTCGTGCACATTTTCCCTTGCCAAGGGTATTAGAAGCATCTCCTATTTACTGTTCGTGCACATTTCCCCTTGCCACGGGCATTAGAAACATTCCCTATTTACCGCTTGAGCACTTTTTCCCTTGCCACGGGCATTAGAAACTTCTCCTATTTACCGTTCAAGTACTTTTCCCTTTGCCACGGGCATTAGAAACTTCTTCTATTTACCTTTTGAGTACTTTTCCATAGGATCGAGGCATAAAAAAACGGACACTTTAGTCAAAGTGCCCGCCCGCTTGCTCACGCTCTATCTATTTCTCCATCACCAATCGCTTCTTTACTTTTTCAAGGTCTTCGAGTGAATCGATTTCGTAGCTGTCGTCTGGGTGAATCTCCTGTAGATACACGTTTAGGTCGCGAATGTTATCCTTAACAATGTCATCCCAGTAAAGGTCCTTGAAGTTTGCGCCAGCGACCGCTTCCTCCAGCTTCTTAACGATATAACGGCCATCTTCCTCTGACCAATACGAGATGCCGCATAAAATGTAATCATGTTCGCCGTCGCCAACTTCAATGTCATAGACCTTGAAATTGTCATCGAAGCGAATCATCCACTCCGCTTTAAACTCTGGCTTTCGTGAACTAAAGTACATCGACTTCTTCGGATCACGCAAAAGGAAGTTATTTTTCAAAAAGACATCGGCGTCAATTACGTACGAGTCTGGAAGATATTCCCTAACTAAATACATAGTGTAAATGTTGTTATACACATCGTATTTATCATTATGAACAAGCGTAACTCCATACTTTTCTTTTAAGTACTCGAACTTTTCCTTCAAATATCCTGTAACTACGATGATTTCCTCCACACCGACTTCTTGAAGGAATTCCACCTGCTGCTCGAGCATCGGTTTCCCGTTAACTTCAACCAAGGACTTCGGTGTAGTTAGTGTTAATGGTCGTAATCTTGTGCCCATTCCTGCTGCTAATAGTATTGCTCTCATAATTAAGCGGTTCTCCTGCCTTTAGTTAGATTCATCCATTTTAACTCATCTTTGGTAGCGACAGTTAATATAGATCCTAATAAAATCATAATACTAAAAAAGACAACCTTTAGGGTAATTGGAGAATCTAGAATAATGAAACTTAAGAAAATCGCCCATGCTGCATACGTAATATTCAAGGCCATCGCACGAGTTGGTCCCATAACGTAAATCGCTTTGTAATAGTAAACATAAGATGCTGTTCCAGACAGAGCAACTCCAGCGATCAAGAATAATTCACTGCTCTTAAACACTTCACCCACAAGAGGGTACGCATTGAAAAACGGTAAAATTAAGACCGCATAAGTGACAGCAGATACAACCTGACGAATCTGCAACGCTTGCTCTGGTGAAATCTCATCATCTTTCATTCCGTAAGCAAGGATAACGCACTCCATTCCCCAGCCAAAGATACACAATAGGATAAACGAGAATCCAAGAATAAAGCTTGGAGATGGTTCTCCGCCTGCAAAGCCTAGTAAGAAGATAAATAAAATACTTATAAAAAGTCCAATCCAGTTTTTCAAAGTTAATCTGTCTTTTAGAATCAAGAAAGCAAAGAAAGCACCAATTGCTGGATACACTGCTGAAATGGAGGCCGATAGAGAGGCACCCAAATATTTAACCGCAAGAACGTAACCAGTCATTCCTATTGGTCCACCTAGTAAAGCGCCTAAGATAACAAACCGTCCACTGCGCGTCGCTAATTTCTTAAATGAGATGGCTAACTCCCCTCTGAAGAGCATATAAAGCATCATCCAGAAGCTAGAAAGCATGTCATGGAAAAACGTACTCACTAGCGGTGCTAGAAATATAACCGCATCTGATGAAACAAATACTGCTTTGGATAAAACCATTCCAATTAAAACGGTGTCAAGCGCCCAGGTGAAGCCTGAGAACAAACCGAAGAAGATCCCTTTATTTTTCATACGAGTATGCCAACTCCCTTATCAGTTCATGATTTAAATTTTCTCTAGCTCTGTTAAAGCGATTGATTCCGTACTGGCCGAAGTCATCGCCCTTTGCTTCTTTAATAATAGTCCAAATGCTCCAAAGGAAATCTTGGAAAATTTTATTCATTAGTACTCTTTGTTGAATGTCGAGTGGAATTTCATCCTGTTGCAGGTAAAGCGATAAGAACAATTCCTCATCCTCTGGTGTAAACTCACATTCTAGCGAGTGTGCCGCTACATCCCACATTGGGTCATTCATACCTGCATATTCCCAGTCGATTAAATACACTTTGTCGGTGCCGCTTTTCACCAAGTTTTCTGGAACTAAGTCATTGTGACATGGATTTAACATGATATTCATCGCTTGGTAAACATCCTTCAAAACCATAACCTGAGCTCTTACTTCATCATAATGCTCATATGGCTGGCCCTTTGCTTCTTCCATCAGTTCCTCATATTTTGAAATATTTTCAAACACATCAAATCGATTGGCCATCTCAATACCCGATACGTGCAACTTTCTAAGAACTGCCGTTGTTAACATCATGTAGTCCTGGCGTTTAGCTGTTTTTCCGGTTAACGTCTCCGCATTTGGAATAAGTTCCGCAATTTTCACGCCTGTTTCTTCATTAAAATAAGCGATTTCTGTATCGATACCGAGCTGACTAACAAGGGTCGAATTAATTTTTTCCTCTCTTCGGTTAATCATCTGCTCTGTTCCATTACCAGGAATCCGAAGCACATACTCCTTGTCGTTAACCGTTACCTTGAAGTTCTTATTTGTCATCCCGCCAAACGGCCTAATTTCCTGAATATCCTCATAGGCAAGGTCAAGGGCTTCCATTAAGTAGCTCTTGATTTGAATTTCTCTAAACTCCGCTTCTTTTCTTTTTAGAATTGGATAGGTTTTATTAATGATGGTATTATAATGCTCTTGGCTGTCGATTTCTCCCCAAATGAGGTTGTGCATTTTGAGGAAGCCGATATTATAATGTCTGGATACATCAAGCAGCATATATTCATAGTTCATATATGGGTTCTTGTTGTTTTCCTTATAGTCATTAACCATTTTTGTAAAAACTTCATAGGATAGCTTACTGAATCCGATCATCTCACCGTCGACATGATTGAATTGGTGTATATCCTTTGACACCTTATAAAGATAGCCATTTCGGAGCTCTACGAAGGCTTCATCGCCAGAGCCACTTTCGTCAGTGATTAGAACACTGTCGCGTTGCTGATGCATAAGCATTTCCTTAATCGCCCGTTCTTCAATTAAAATATCATCTTCGATAAGGAGAATATCCTCAGAAATCAAATCATAAGCAAGTGCCAATGACGCCATGGATCCCGTCCATTTGTATTTTGGGTTATGCACAAAATTCAGGTGACTTAGTTCTGGGATATCCTGAAACGCCTCTTTTTGGTAACCAGTAACTATAACGATATGATTAATTCCGTTTTCTTGAAGGATCTCTACATTTCGTTTTAATAATGTGGTATCATCAATTGGCATCAATCCTGCAGGTTTGTTAAAATCTTTTCGATAACCTGCTGCTAAAATAACAGCCTGCTTAATCTCCGTTAACGGCTCTTGATGGATATTTACTTTTTTGTCTTGGAAAGCCTCGATTCCTTTCTTTAATGAATCTATTCCTTTTTGTGTTAAGAAGTAGCTAATATTTCTGCCTTTTTTTTCGCTGTAAATATAGTCTCCAAACGTTAAATCGTGGATTAGGTAGTTGACTTTCCCAATTGAAATCCCGCAGATTTCAGCCATTTTCTTTTGATTTAAGTTGGCGTTTTTATTAATCGCCTCTAATAATTGAAATGAGTGCTGTTCCATTGAAGGTCCTCCGATATATTCAAAAATTGAATGTATTTTCATTGTAACTCAGCCTATATAAACTGTAAATAAAAATATATTGATTCGACTTTAGTATGTACTATTTTCGTAGGATTTTGGTAAAAAACATAGAAAAAGGGTGATGCTTAGTCGCACCACCCTTTTCCTATTTACTTATATTCTGGAAGCTCATAATATAACGTATACGAACTTAACGAATCATAGATTCTTTTTATGTTATTTGTTTGTTTTACGGCCCAACCGATATCAGTTGCATATTGATGGCTAGGATTAATAGGATTCCATCTCATTTTATAAAGTGTATTTTGTGGAACTGAAGCGTTAATGTAGCCTTGTCCAATGAATGCTGCTCCACCGATAATTGCTGCTTCTGGTGTAAACCACCCTTGCTTGTAAGCATATTGGGAGCCACAAGTATTCGGGCAACTATCAATAGCTCCCACACCATACATGTTGTATACCGTTTTCGGTTCTACTGGTTGCCCATCTACTGTATCAACAATAATTCCCTTTGCCAACTGAGATGTACCATTGCCCGTTTCAAGCAATGAATGTGAAATAAGGTACACTTCATTCACATTATATTGCTGACTTGCTTGAATAAACGCTTGGCCTTTTCCATCCAAAATCCCTTTGCCAGCCAGTGGCTTCGCATTCAGATCTTTTGCAGTAGTTCCGGCACTTTTATTTAGAAGGAGGAACTGGAAGTATTCCGTACTTGTTGAGCTAAAGGTATTTGGATTGAGATAATAGCTTACGTCTTCAGACTTGGCATTTCTCCATGTATCATATTTAATTTCATACCAAGTTCCAACGGTGGAAACAATGGTTACTTGAGATCCATTCTTTAATGTTCCAAAAATAAAGGAATTGGTATTCGTATTCTCCCGAACATTAAGTGGTGTTGTGGATATCACCACACCCTTGGTTGGATCTGTTACATCTTTTAGCACATATTCACTACTTACATATGCGTTCACATTTCTATACTTATCTGTTTGTGGAGTCCTAGTCATTTCAAGATCAAGCATTTGTTGATACGAAAGATTATAGCTTGTCGTTTTCACCACAGGACCAGTATTCAAAACACCATCTTCAAAAAAGTTATACGTCTTTCCATCTATTATCTTTTCACCAGTTACCATTTTGCCATTCGTATCAAAATAGTACCATTTATTATCTAATGCTAGCCAACCGATAAACATATCTCCATTATTCGTAAAATAGTAGGTAGAGCCATTATCGGTTAACCATCCGGTTTGCATTTCTCCGTTGGCATTTAAATAGTACCATTTTCCATTAACATAGACCCAGCCAGTTTCCATGGTTCCATCAGAGTTAAAATAGTACCACTTTTTATTAACATTTTGCCAGCCATTGACCATGACTCCATCCGAACCGAAATAGTACTTTTCCTCACCTTTGGTCATCCAGCCCTTCACCGCTGCACCGTCGTCTCCAAGATAATACTTTTTATTTTCAATGGTAATCCAACTATTCTTTTGCATCACACCGTTTGTACCAAAATAGTACAACTGGTTATCAATCGTTTGCAGACCAGTTAAAATAGTACCCTCTTTACCCAGGTAAAACTTTTTATCACCCTCGGTCAACCAACCTTTGTACATGACACCGTCCGTACCCAGGTAATAGGATTTTCCCCCATAGGTAATCCAGCCGGTCTTCAAAGCACCATCTGTTCCAAGGTAATAACGTTTATCACCATCGTTCAGCCAACCAACCTGCATTTTACCATCTAAGGCAAAGAAATATTTTTTATTATTTTCTTCTAACCAGCCGGTATGAATCAATCCATCTTGTTTAAAATAATATTTATTAGCATCTTCAACCAACCAGCCTTTGTGCATCACTCCACCAGAGTCAAAATACATGACAATAGAGCCATCACGGAACCAGCCTGTTAGTGGAGATGTATTTAAGGCTCCAGAGGACGCAAAAACATACGGTTTCCCCTCAATGAATTTTTGACCCGTTATCATTGCACCACTTAAACTTAAATAATATTTTAAACCTTTGTCTTCGATCCATCCTACCTTCATTGCACCGCTTTTTTCGAGGTAATACCAACTATTTCTATCTAAGAGCCAACCGGTCTTCATGGCACCACTAGGCAAAAGGAAATACCAAATATTATTTTCTTTTAGCCATCCTGTTTTCATCGCTCCGCTATTCCTATCAAGATAGTACCAAATATTCTTGTCTAGTAGCCAGCCAGTTTTCATCACACCATTGCTGCCAAGATAGTACCAATTTTTATTATAAAGAACCCAGCCTTTTACAGTTTTACCTGTTGAGGATAGGTAATACCAACTATTATTTTGATACTTCCATGTATAGGTTTCAGATGCCGCAACGCCTGAAGCTGTTGAAGAGAACAACATTGTTGCGAGCGCTAAAGCAGTAAATCGTTTTTTCTTCAATATTTTTCCCTCCATGAATTTTTCTTCTATTAAACTATCATTTTATTGAAAAAAGGTTAATAACGAGGACTTTCATTTAGATGTTGGATAAAAGGCTAGATTGATGTGGATAATTGTCGAAAATCAAAATTTCTAATACGATTATACTAAATTACCATATTTATGGATATGGAAAATAAAGTAAAACCCCTTACTAAGGTTGTATTCTCAATGTTTTACACCTACACCATAAGAAAATCCTTCATTACATCTAGTAATGCAAACCTCCTTTTTATATAAAGATATATATATACTCTTTTATTCTCTCATTTTGACACAATTTTTCAACAAAAAATTGAAAATTATGTCGCATTTAGTATTTTTATCATATAGTGGTAATTATTTATTACTATGTAATTTTGATAATTAACCATAAAAAAAAATGAAGACGAGCATTTGCTCATCTTCATTTTTAAAACTACTTAATCCACGCACCGTCACTACCAAGCTTGTAGCCGCGGATTGTCGTGTTGACAGCTAGCTGTCCGTTGTTGTAGAGGTAGTACCATTTGCTCCCCAATTGGATCCAGCCTGTTGACATTTGTCCGTGACCATTTAGGTAGTACCATTTGCCATTTAAAGCAATCCAGCCGACTTTCATCGTGCCTTTTGACCCAAGATAATACCATTGATTTTGGTATAGGACCCATTGATTTACCGCCATGTCACCATTTTTATTTAAGAAATACCATTGATTTTTATCTTTTAACCAACCTGTTTGCATTTTCCCATCTTGACCAAGGTAATACCATTTGTTGTTAGCCTTTAACCAACCAGTTACTTTGCTGCTATTCTTATAGAAATACCAAGAGTCGTTTTCTAATTTCCAGCCTGCTACGTTTGCACGGTTAATGACTACTTCCTTCACCGTTTCATTGCCTGCAAGATCACGCAGTTTGAGGGTGAACTTATTTTCACCAAGCTCAAGTGGTACTTTCACGTCAATAGAGTCATTAGCAGCTTTCATAACATCTAACGGATCATTTATCGCTTTTTCAAACTCATGATTATCATCAACGAATAATGATAAATAGTTAAAATTATCTTTCATATTCAGCTTTAGGGTTGCTTCTTTAACATTCTCAGCAACTAGCTTCGGTGCATCCACAGCAATTTCTGGAACTGTTGTATCTACAAACACCTTACGGACTATCGATGTAGCTTGTCCAGATTTATCTACTGCCTCTACTTTAATATCGTAAAAACCGTCCTTCTCATAGTTTACCTTGGTGGAAAATGCGTATACTCCGCCAAGATAATTAAATTTCACTTCTTGTCCATTGACCGTTAATGACTTCAAGCCAAGGTCCTCTTGAACTACCCCAGTGACAGGAATTTCCTTGGTGTTATATACGCCGTAAGGAACTGTTGTCCAATCATCCACAATGACGACTGGCGCTTGATCCTTCACATCCCCAATTGGAACAGACACGCCACCAAAGTTGAGTGCGTTATCTACTGCCAAAACATCAACGATCGCACTTTCCGGTAAATCCTTTAATTTATATTTCGTTACATCTGGAGTCACTTCGTCTACGAATTCTCCATTTACAAAAATACCATATGCCATCACGCCGGAACCTTCTTCTTTGGATTCCCACGTTACGGTTGAGTTCTTTTGGTTAAACTTTGCTTTAAGCTGTGGTTCAACCGTATCAACTAAGATTGGTATTTCTTTTGATTGAAACTTTGCCCCAGGATAATCAATTACAGATTTAATCTGGTAATAATATAATCCATCTTTTACTGTTTTGCCTTTTACTGTTCCATCCCATGCACGATCCCAATTGTAAGAGAATGGCATTCCATAACCATCAGCATAATAGCTCTTATAATCGTCTTCTTCTAATTTCACTCGACGCAGTTGCTTTTTATTCTTATCTAATATATTGAATTGAACCTCTGATGCATTTCTTAATAAGGCAGGTAAAACATTGATATCATCATGCATCCAGTCTCCATTTGGTGAGAAAGCATAAAAATCTTTGTCTGGTACAGGTGCTAGGAACCAGTCATCTGAGAGCATATCATGGACAGGTTCTTCTACCTTATTGCCTTCCTCATCCTCGTAATCAAACATTCCCTGCAGATCGAAGAAACGTGATTCTCCTAGATCCTTAAAGCCGTCAACAATAGCTGGGCGATCCCACTTTCCGTAAAACCCAGTATAAGGAATAGATAGGTCCGGACTAAGCTCTTTTTTACCTTCCTTATTTCTATCAGCATCAATCAGGCGGACAAAGCCCTCCACAAACATATCCTCTTTTAATGCGACTGTTGTTTTGTTTCCATTAATATCAATAGCAGGTACTTTTGCTTTACTCAAATCAACATGAATGGTAAAGTCTTTTGATTTTCCTGCAGGAACTGTGATAGTGGTTGGTCCATCTACCTTAGCACCTTTAAGATTTCCAGCAATTAAAGCATTATAGTTTTCACCATCATCATTTAACTGAAGTGTATCCGCTAAAACATCCGTAAGAACGTTGTACGTTACATCTTTAGTGGAAATATTTTTAGCCGTAAGGGTCATTGTAAAGTCTTTTGATGTAAAATCTTTCAGTTCAACCTTTGCTTGACCTGTGTTTTTATTAACCACATAGACAGGTGTTGTCACTGCGTTATACGTTTGCATCATCCCAGCACCTTGACGACGAGGGGAGAATGGCTGTCCATTCACATCTGTAATGACTTTAGCCGTATTCATTAATAATGTTTTCGCCAAATGAGTCCGCTCACTTACCGTTAAAGAAGTAAAGCGCTTATCCTTTTGCAGGTACTGCTGAACAAGAGCCGAACCACCCGCAACATGTGGCGAAGCCATGGATGTACCGCTCATTTCACCATATTGGTTATCATTTAAAGTTGAAATAATTCTTCCACCTGGCGCCGTAATTTCTGGTTTAAGTTCTAGACTTGGAGTCGTCCCCCATGAGGAGAATTCAGTCATTCGGCCTGCTTCAGGATCTACTTTTGTTTCTGACTGTCCAATTTTCAAACTTGTATGTCCCTCAGCAATGGCATCTTCAAGGGCTTGGCCATCAGCTTGTGAGATTAACATAAATGGTATATCAAAGCCGCCTTGATTTTTATATAAGGTGGAATTTCCATCATCATACACAATGATGCCAGCTGCTCCGTATTCTGCTGCAATCAAAGCTTTATCAGCAAATGAGATATCACCGCGTTTTACAAGGACCACCTTTCCTACAACATCCAGTTCATCATAATCCCATGGATATCCGAATCCGCCGTTTAAGCTGACTAAGTCTAATGGTTCATCCGCAGATAACAGCTTCGACCAATCATCTACACCATACCCTACTCCAGTAAATCCATCTACACCATCAATGGTAAAAGGATTTTCATAAAGGTAAGAAAGATTTCCTGACGCTGCCACTTGAATGCTGTCAGTATTTAAACCAGGTGCACCGACCACACCGATATCCGGGTTTTTATAAAATGGATTTTTCCCCCATCCATAGGAAATGTCCCCCGCATTACCTGCAGCAATCGCACACACAATCCCGTTATTGGTTGCTCTTGTAATCGCTACATCTTCCGCACTTTCTTCATTATAGAAGGATGCGTCTGAACCAAGACTCATGTTGATTACATCTGCACCTAGCTTAATCGAATCATCAATCGCAGCTAGATAGACATCGGACCATGTTGAAGAAAATAATGGATCATTACTAAAGACCTTCATTGCCAGTAGCTGGGCTTCTGGTGCTACACCCTTAATACCGCCTTTTTCTTCATTGCCATTTGCTGCTACTGTACCGGCGACATGCATTCCATGCATCGAAGCATTTGGCCCTGAGTCTTTAATCGTGTCATTTTGATCAAAATAGTTATATCCAAATGGAACTTTATCTGTGAAGAATTTACCTTTTAGACCTTTTTCTTTAATAATATTGTTAACTTGCGTTTTGGTTAGGCCCTCTTTACTTTTGTCTGTAAGTTTGAAGTCTTTATGACTTGGGTCAATGCCGGTATCGATAACCGAAACAACCATTCCTTCTCCCTTTAGACCTGCATCAGCCCAAGTGGAACTTGTCTGAATATAAGATTTACTATTTTTCATATTTGGCTCATCTAATGGACGTTTGTATTCATGGGCCAAATAAACGTGTTTGACGCCTTGTACTGCTTCAAGCTTTGCCATGTCACCAAAGGTCATTTCACCACTGAACCCATTGAAGGCTGTTGAGAAATGATTTTTATATTTTATAGATACTCCTGTGGCCTTAATCTTAGCCTTTACCGTGTTTTGTTGTTCCTCCACTTTGGCAGTTAAAGAAGCTTTCACGGATGGAGAAATGTTCTTGTATAGTTTTCCTTGCTCAGTTGCAATTTCTACAGGTGTTTTTCCTTCCACTTCAACAATGACACGAACCTTGTCCGTGGCTTTTAGATTTGCTTTCAACTTCGTTTTTAATTCTTGTTTTTTTCCACTTGTAGCTTTTAAATGCTGTTTAAACTGTTCAATCTGCGGTGCGAAATCCTTTGTTGGTGTTGGTGATGCCGCAGTTGCTGGTGCAACAAAACCAAGGTTTGATAGAACCAAAGCAGATGCCAACGCATACGAAGCCATCTTTCTTTTCTTTTTCAATGACTTTAGGCTCATGACCTTTCCTTCCCCTCTAAATATCTACACACCTAAATTATTCTAATCTAGCAAGTAATCTCAAAATTGTAAGAAAAATCTAAATGATAATCTAATTTTAGTAGAGTGCTAGAATCCGGTCAATGCTTTTTTAATAGAATATAAACAAAATAAAAAGACGAACAGATTAGAATCTGTTCGTCTTCACGGGAGAGGAAATTACTTAATCCAAGCCCCGTCTTTACCAAGCTTATAGCCATCTACTTTTGTGTTAGCAGCCATCTCACCTGATTTGTATAGGTAGTACCATTTGCCATTGACATATTTCCAGCCTGTTGCCATCGCACCATTTGGATTTAGGTAATACCACTTGCCACCTTCTAATAACCAACCAGTCTTCATAGCACCGGACTTAGTTAAGTAGTACCAAGCGCCACCATTAAATACCCAGCCAGTTGCCATTTTTCCATCTTTATTCAAGAAGTACCACTTACCGTCTGTATCCTTCACCCAGCCAGTAGCTTTCACATCTTTCACATAATAGTACCAAGAACCACTTTCAAAGCTCCAGCCGTTCTTTAATACTGGTGGCTTTTCAGCATCTTTACGGTTAACCACAACTTCCTTCACTGTTTCGTTACCAGAAAGGTCAGTCGCTTTTAATGTAAATTTGTTTTCGCCTTCTTTAAGTGGAAGCGTTACTTCATAATCCTTGCTTAATGGATTTAATACATCCACAGGGCTTACAAGCGGCACTTCAAACTCGTGATCTTCACCTACGTAGAAGTTTAAGTAGTTGAAGTTATCTTGTAGGTTTAATTTCAAGGTAACTTTATCAACATTCTTATCCACTCTTTCAGGTGCATCCACATTGATTACTGGTTTCGTTGTATCAACGTAAACCTTACGAGCAATGGAGACGGTTTTATTTGAGTGGTCAATCGCTTCAACCTGAACATCAAATAGTCCATCTTTTTCGAATGAAACAGTTGTTGAGAAATGGTAGTTTCCATCTTCGCCACGTTTGAATTCCGTTACTTTGCCATTCACTTTCAATGTTTTTAAACCAATATCGTCAGATACAAAACCTTTTACTTCAATATCTTTTTTGTCATAGGCACCCCATGGTTCTGGTGAATTTGGTACATATTCACCTTTGGAATCCTTTTGACCGTCAGTGATAACGATTAATGGAGATTCTACATCACCAATGGCAGCCGTATCATAGCCGTAGTTTCCAGCATAATCCCAAGCCACTACTTGTACAATTGCTTTTTCTGGTGCATCTTTTAAAACATAAGAAGTAGTTTTGCCATCGACTGTAGCAACTTTTTCACCATTTACAAAGATCCAGTACTCTTCAGTACCCGTGCCATTTTCTGTTGTTTTCCAAGATACAGTAGACTTTTTAGCGTCAAAAGTTGAAGCAACCTTTGGAGCAGTCGTATCTACATAAACTGGAATCTTCTTAGATTGCCATTTTGCTCCAGCATAATCTACTACTGTTTTAATTTCATAGTAGTACAAGCCATCTTTAACTGCTTCGCCTTTTACTTTTCCATCCCAAACGCGGTCCGCTTTATATGAGAATGGATTAGCAGCGCCGCCATCATATGCATTTTTGTAAACATCTGATTCAGCTTTAATACGGCGAAGTTGGTTGCCATCCTTGTCCAAAATGTTGAACTGAGCTTCAGCAGCATTTCTTAGGAAAGATGGAATTGGATTGATCGTATCTAAGTATTTATCACCATTTGGAGATAATGCATAAAATTTGTTATCAACCGATGATCCGAAGTATTCTCCATCCACTTCTACGTCTGTACCACCTTTAAAGAGGTACTTAAGGTCGAAGTAGCGGTCTTCTCCAAGTGTTGCGAATCCATCCAAGATTTGTGGCTCATCCCAGTGACCATAGAAGCCAACATATGGGGCTGTTAAATTAGGTGCTGATTTGTCAGTGCTTACTAATGTAACTGACCCTTCAACGAAAATTTTGTCTCTTAGATCTAGAAGAGTCTTGTTGCCATCCGCATCTAGACCTGGAATTTTTGCATTTGAGAAATCAACTTTAACCGTAAAGTCTTTTGATTCTCCTGCTGCAACTGTTACAGTTTTAGGTGCATCAACCTTAGCATCTTTAAGGTTTCCTGCAATAAGAGCATTATACTCAGGAGTGCCATCTGCATAATCTTGAATCGTATCTGTTAAAACGTCAGTATTGAAACTGTAAGAAACAGATTTATCAGAAATGTTTTTAAGAGTGAAAGTCATTTCGAAATTCTTCTTAGTGAAGTCCTTTAATTCAACTTTCGCGTCACCAGTAGCCTTGTTGACAAAGTATGCAGGTGTTGTAACAGCTTCATACGTTTGCATCATACCAGCACCTTGACGGCGAGGTGAGAAAGGTTGACCGTTTAAGTCTGTAATATTTTTAGCAGTGTTCATTAATAATACTTTTGCAAGATGCGTACGTTCTGCAACAGATAAATCTTTGAAACGTGCGTCTGTTTGTAAGTACTGTTGTACAAGTGCTGAACCACCGGCAACGTGTGGTGATGCCATTGAAGTACCGCTCATGACAGTGTACTTATCATTGTTAACTGTAGAGTAAATATTACCACCAGGAGCTGTAATTTCAGGCTTTAATCCAAGGGATGGAGTCGTACCCCATGATGTAAAGCTTGTCATACGTCCCATTTCAGGACTTTCTTTCTTGTTAGCTGTAGCCACATTAATGTATGTTGGCCCCTTAGCAATTTGCTGTTCAAGGGTGGTGCCTTCCGCACCGGAAATTAACATGAATGGAACGTCCCATCCACCTTGGTCTTCATAAAAGAAGCCATTCGTTGCGTTGTAAACAATAATGCCGGCTGCACCTGCGTTCGCGGCATTCACTGTTTTATCAAAGAACGTTAGAGATCCACGTGGGACAAGAACGATTTTACCTTTAACATCTACACCTTTATAATCTTCTGGAGCACCAAGCTTGCCGCCAAGGCTGACTAATTGAAGCTTGCCACCTTGAGCTGCCGCGAACTTCTCCCAATCATCAATACCTTGACCTACGCTAGTGAATCCTGATAACCCATCAACAGTAACATTTGTTTTATACCAGTATGCTTCGTTACCAGAAGCAGCTACGGAAATACCGTCTGGATTTAAGCTTGGTGCACCTACTACACCGATATCAGGGTTTTGCGCATATGGGTTATCCCATCCATCACCGATATGGTTCGAGTTACCTGCAGACATCGCACAAACGATTCCGTTTGCAGTCGCTCTTTGGATAGCAAGGTCTTCTGCACTATCTTCTTGATAGAATGCAGCCACATCCCCAAGGCTCATGTTAAGAACGTCAGCACCTAATTTGATAGAATCATCAATTGCAGCTAGATACACGTCAGACCAAGTAGATGGATAAATTGGGTCATTACTGAATACCTTCATGCCAAGTACTTGCGCTTCAGGTGCAACCCCTTTAATTCCTCCCTTTGATTCGTCCCCATTAGCTGCAACAGTACCTGCAACGTGCATACCGTGCATGCTTGCACCAGGTCCTAGGTCAAGGATGGTGTCATTTCCATCATAATAGTTCCAGCCAAAAGGAACTTTATCTGTATAGAATTTACCTTTTAAGCCATTATCAGCAACAGCTTTTGCTACTTCATCTTTTGTTAAGCCTTCCTTAGATGGATCTGTTAGTTTAAAGTCACGGTGGGATGGGTCAACACCTGTATCAATGACAGCCACAACCATACCTTGACCTTTATAACCAGTTTTCTCCCAAGTTGTACGTGATTCAATGAAATTATGGCTTGTCTTCATATTTGGTTCAACTTTAGGACGGTTATATTCGTTCGCTAAGTAAACAGCTTTTACACCTGCTACGGATTCAATTTTATCAAGATCACCATAGGCAATCTCCCCGCTGAAACCGTTGAATGCTGTTGAAAATTTCTGCTTATACTTAATGTTTACACCTTTAGCCGCAATTTTGTCTTTCACAGACTTTTGCTGACCTTCAGCTTTAGTAGAGAAAGAAGATTTTTTATCCTCTGATAATTGTTTGTATAATTTACCCTGCTTTGTTGCATATTCAACAGCCGTTTGTCCCTCTACTTCAACAATCACACGGACTTTGTCTGTTGCTTTAAGGCCGGCTCTAGCAGTTGTTGCTGCTTTCTTTGCTTGTGCTTTGAAAGACTCTCTCGTTTGCTGTTGCTTTAATTGTTGAATTTTCGATTCGATGTCGCCTGGCTTATAAGCAGCTGACGTGGGCGACACGAAAGCAAAGTTTGATAATACAAGAGCTGAGGCTAATGCGTATGTAGCAATTTTGCGCTTTTTATTGTAGTTCTTTTTGCTCATTAAATACTTTCCCCCCCTATTAAAATAGTAATAACAATATCTTCCCTACTAATCTCCTTTCGGGTCAAATCACCCTACTATTTAGAAAAGTCGGAATATACAAATATAATTTTAGTATTTTATTGTAGTAAAGGTCAATAGTTTTTCGGTGTTCGAATAAAAATATTTTCGCAATATTCGACATAGTTACATAAATAACCACCCTATATGTGATCTGCGCTAAGAATTTACCCCTTTAAAGGGATAATATTTTAGCGGAATATAGGTTCTCCTAACCTACGTTGTCAGAAAATACGAGCTGGTTTAATTGCATAAACTCGTGTTTTTGATAAAATTGGCTCACAAAATGTCCTTGGTATTTTTTTTTCGCTTAAAAATCTAATTAGCCTGACAAGACATCAATAATTCTTGTGGTGTGGAAATAATAAAATTCACTAATGATTACAAAAAAGAAAAGTAATAAGCCTTATACTAGAAAAGTAAAGAAGCTCGAAAAGTGATAGACATTTTATCTCTATCTTTTTTCCTATAAATTATTTTATTTGCAAATTGTTGGATCAATCTTTTAATTTATCCTAACACTACCAATTCATTTGTTGGACTCGAAAATAGTCGATAATTGGTGAGAAGAAACGGTGTTTCCCACTTCCAAAATAAGGTATTATAAAACTACTACTTTTATTGGAGGTTGATAGAATGCCACTCTTGCATATGAAGGAAATATTCACTCCTCTAAAGTTTATTGGAATTAAAATGTTTCGATGTACAGAAGGAAACACCTACATAAAGGTCTGGAACAGGCCACGAAAAAGATTATTTTATAAAGAGGCTGGTTAACAGCCTCTTCTTTTTTGGTAAAAAAGGCTTTATTTATATAGTAAAATTAAGGAATAAATGGATTTTTCACCCCTTTTTATAGTAGGATAGTAATAGTTTCTACTATTCTACATAAAATGGAGGGCGAAGGATGCTGACTCCCGCACAACAAAAAGTGAAGCAAGAACTGGAGGAGTTACAGTTAAAGGCACAAGTTCAACCTTACGCTGAAGAACCTCCACCTAATAAAAGTACTAGGAAAAAGTGGTCTTATATCATAGCTGGATTTTGCGCAGTGGTCATTATTAGTAGTTTTTTACTACAAGACTTCACTACATCAACTCAAGATGAGACCATTTCCTACTTAAAAGTCGTACAATCCTATAACAAGCAAAGCTCGAACTTATTAAGGCAGGTAACAGAACAAGAGACCGGAAATCTTCAGCAAGCTGTCGAGAAGCAAGCAGAGCTCGTACAGAAAGTAGGTAACTTAAAGGCACCTTCTGGATTAAGTAAACATAAATTAGATCTGCTTGATGTAATGCAACAAAGGTTAGACTTGATTACCTATCTAGCAGAGGCAAAAAATAGAGACGCCTTTCAGATTAATAAAAAGTTATTGAAACTAAAGGTTGCCCAAGGGCTGGCAGCCGAAAGGTTAGCAGATACTTTTGATAGGGAGAAGATTAAATACGTTCAGCAAGAGGATGGGACGATTGAGTACTGGGTGGATACCAAAGTATATCAATATCATTTTTAAGGGGGAAGTATATAAATAAAGCAGAAACCCAGGGGTTGCTGCTTTTTTCTTTCCATATATGAATAATCTTGGTGCTTACGGCCATTGTGCCAGATCAACGGCAGCTATTTCCTTCTTCAAACGGCTTTGCTGTATTTTTTCTATAGTAAAAAGAATGATGTGAAGAGCCAAGCAACCTAGAGCGAAGAATTCAACTGCGTAATCGATGTAATACCACGACAGTGTGGCGGTTATATCGTAAAGGGAATGAACAAGGACCGTCACCCAGAGGTTACGAGTCCATAATAAAATTAAGCCAAATAACAGCCCCATATTAGCGAAGGTCACAATCGCACCGATTCGAATCGACCATGGCTGTTCCGTATCCAGCGTGTGATCGACGCCAAATAAAATCGACGTAAGAAATAGTGAAAGCATGAGGAATAGATCCCTGCGCCCGCTATTCCAGCGCTTAGGAAAGAGCTTCTTGAAAACGATAAGGATGAGAATCATATAGGATAACCGCCATACTTCTTCTAAACCAGCGAGAGTATCGGCATATAAATCCGCGCCAATCGTATCGACCTTATCAAAAAAGGACCCTACCGAATTAATTGGAGCTCCTTCCTCATCCTCATCCACGTCAAAGGATTGTGTTTCCGCATAATCCTGCACATATTGGTCATAGTCATCGCTAAATGCCTGAAATGTATTCGTTGAGTAAATATTTATGACCGTACTACCAAGGAAGAAAACAAGAAAAGCACCGGTAAATTGCATCATCATCCGCCGTGGCCGTTTGGGAGGATTCGCTGGGCTGCCAAGCCGGCGATACAGCTTCCATCCGATAAAAAAGGAACCAACCATGACACCATCATACAGTGAGCTTGCCATATAGCTGTACCTGGATAGATAAAGAAGGATTTCCACACCGATCGTCACGATGAGCATCGCGAAAAGTAGTTTTTTCGAAAGTGGTTTTGCTAAATTAGAGATCATAATGTCATTCCCCGCCTGTTAATTTGTAGAATCTTCCTACTTACTTAATAAATTGACCGCTAGTATCCCGAACCCATTTAGAAAGAGCAGGAAAAGGAAACAGGCAATCGTCCACTTCTTTTTTCTCGACACGGATTTGTCTCCTTTAATTGTAGGCTTTGTTAAAAAATATTGTTGATTTTTACACCCTGTTGATTGGAGCGGAAGGCACGAAGACTCCTGTGGGAGTATGGTTCAGGGGAGACCCCGCAGGCGCTAGCGCCGAGGAGGCTCGCCGAAACACCCACGGAAAGCGAAGTGCCTGGAGCGGAAATCAACAGACAAGTTTAACAGAGCCTAACTTTAAGAATATAATAGTAATAATTTAACATATCGATAGCCAATTATCATCATAATGTTCTTTCCATTTTCTTGTTTGTTATAGGGGTTGTTTACAAAAGTAGGCTTCCAATTTATACTTATTTGTATAAAAATTTACAGTTCAAAAGCTGTAAGAATAGGAGATTGTTAAATGAAACGACTTGTTTCCATCATTCTTTTCATTGTGGTTATTTATGTGTTATCCGAAACCAATCCTAATCGCTCGGAATATGTGGACTGGATCAATCACAAGACAATGGATCAATCTTCCAATCTACTACAAAAAGGAGTCCTCTCAGTGGCAGGGAAATCAATTTTTGATATGGGCACCACACAAGAGGATTATTTTATTTTCACTGTTTATAAAACAGACTTTTCCAAAGTAGGAATGGGAGAAGTCACATCGGTCGGTATATTTAATCGCTTTATCCCTATCTCTAGTAAAGAATAGTAGAAAAAGGGTTCAGAACCACTAATAACAGTTGGATCTGACCCTTTTCATTTTGGATATGTTAAAGCATTATTCGATTTGACACACCTGTTGATTGGAGTGGAAGGTGGCGAAGACTCCTGCGGGAGTAGCGGTCACGGGAGACCCCGCAGGAGTGAGCGACGAGGAGGCTCCCGGAACGCCCGCGGAAAGCGAATCGCCTGGAACGGAAATCAACAGACAAATTTAGCAGAACCTTTTTTTTATTCCACTTTTTCAACTTGGAAAACGGGTACGCGGACTTGTTCTCCATTCTCATTGGTGATTGTCGTGTAGCTGTTAAACACACCGATCACAGTATAATTCGTATAGATGGTAAAATCCACAGACCCTTTTAATATCAAATACGATTTCTCATACTTACCGGTACTATAATTGTAGCCTTCTGATAGAGTGACGAGTGCAGCTCCGCTGGATGTTTTTGACACAGCATAACCAGTAAAGCGTACTTTTTTTCCATAGTATTTCGCGATATCACTGACTTGAATATCCACATAATCTACTTTAATTTTGGTAAATTGATATTCACCATTTATGCCAGGTTCATAGTAGGAGAGCTCTCCTGCTCCTTGGCCCACAGGATTATCGAGTAATAAAACCTGCTTCGCTTCAACCGTTAGATTGTCAGCTTCGACATCGAGAATCGTTTTAATTGAGTTAGTGCCCACCTCATAAGCTAGGTAATGATGCTTTCGTTCGGACGATTTAGCATCCATAAAGATAACTGGTTTTTCAGATGTACTGTAGCTGCTTTGGAAGTTCAACTTGTTGATCACAGGGGCCCCGGTTAACGTCCCTTCCATAACCGTCATTGCCTCTTCTCCTTTAATTCTGCCAAAATATATTATGCCATCCTTAGAGACGGCGGCCACAACACTATCAGCGCCCCATTTATTTCTCGCATTCACGAAATTTGGGAACTCCTTATCTGGATACAAACGCTTTAAGACGCGAATCGGCTCATATTTGTCCCAGGCAAGATTGGTCTTTGCAATAAGCTGCTCCGTATTTTCCAATGGTGTAAGAGCTTCGTAAATGCTGATGGCCTCCTCGTACTTATTGCTCGCTGTTAATTTATTTGCTTTAGAAAGAAGGTCCGATTTGGACTTTTCAATATACGCAAAAACCTTAGAATCCTTCATATTTGAAAACAACTTCTTCGTGCTATTCGCCTGTTCCGCAAACGTGGCATATTCCTTTTTTGCAATTGCTGCGGTAAGAACGTTTAACAGATAGGAATCTAGCTTTTTCACCAGCCAGCCAGATTGAATCGAAAACCTGGAGAGCATGCCGAATTGCCGACTTCCTTCAGTTACAATATCTATAACAGAAGCATCCGCTGCCGTTAATTTATTTACTTTTCCTTCGTAATACGTTTGGAACGAGGTGATAATCTCTTTTGCTTTAGCAGACTTTCCGCCAAAATATTCGATTGGAATTTTGTTTACGTTCGTATAAATCTGTTCCTCTGCTGATTGGCCAATCGAAGCATCATTTTCCAGTTTCGCAAGATTCGTCTTTTTTATAGCAGAAAAATAGCCCTTCATATCCTGGTCCAGCTTGGTAATGGCGAGCATCTCTTCATACATGTCCTTCTGTATATTGGTGCCTGAAACCCATCTTTGTTGGTTTGTTTGCCAGCGGTCATACATATCAACAAGAAGGTCAAGTTCGTTTTCCTTATAATAACTGGCTGCCTTTTCGTCTAGGTCCTCCATGACTTCCCGAATGGGAGAAAGGAGGGAGAGTTTTATATTAATATCTTTGTTGTGATCCGTAACGGAAAGATTGAGCTTGGCGGCCCGGAACTTCTTCTCTGCCTCTACCAAGTTTCCTGAACGATACAACTGCATCGCTTCCTGATAGGTCGTAAGTTTTTCATGCGCCAAAATAATTTTGCCCCCCACTAGTACCAAGAGAAAACTAAGGATAATCAGATAGAAATTCCGCGATAGATTTACTTTTTTATATACAGTTAATTTAAACATGACTTACTGCCCCTTCATCATAAGCAAAGCGCTTGAAATCAGGATCGTAATGATACTTCATTGTAACTAAACGCCTTGTTTTATCCTCAAGGCTCCCCCAGTCCACATCGGGATTTGTCTGTAAAATACTACATAAACGTAGAATCCTTTCCTTTGGAAAATAGTCGAGGAATTCTTCGATAAACGGGGCAAACTCCTGAATATACAGCTTCATCCGTAAGGTGGTACCTGCAACTGAAATAAGGGACTCCATCCCAAAATCTCTGATTATCGCTTCACGGTGCTTAATAAAATAAGTAATTCCCTTTTTCATCATCAGAGACCGGTTGATTTTTACCACCTCAAGTGCATATTTCACAAAATCCTTATCATATGATGAAGGAACGAGGGGTTCAAGCTCCAGCTCCATATCGCTTCTTAGAACGATCTCGTTCAAGGCCATCACGCGGCGGATTTTCATCTGATCATTATAGATAAAATCGCCGATTTCACGGAGTTTTTCATAGGCAGGGGCAAGTCTTTCCTCCTTGACATCCTTTTTTGCGAGGTCGCTGTCAAACTGAATACCCGCTGCAATCTTTTTTAAGTCGACCCGAAGTAATTTCTTAAGCTGCGTAAAATATTCACTTTTCATAAAAATGGACGTTAGGATCACATAGCAAATGACAAAGAGGAACCCGGTAATGAGAGAGAAGTATAGTGACCTGACCGTTGGAGCAGCAATTATTCCAATGCTGATAATGATTAAAATCCACGTTATTTCAGTAAATAGACGGTTTTTAAAAATGGATTTGACGAGACTCTCGATTCCTACAAAAGACGTGCCGCAGGATGGACAGTTTTCATCCTTTAGCACAGAGTAACGATTGCACTTTTTACACATTTTCAGCTTTTGAAAACGGTACTGTGTCCGTTTTTTCTTGGAAAACTGAATCGCCTGTTTAGCCAATCGACTCACCCTCGTTCAGCATGATCACTAATTCCTGGTCTACATCGTCAAAGTGGCCGCTGTTTCTTTTATTTTTGAACAATTTATAAGTTTTCCAGATCAGGATCAAAACTAGAATACTAGTAAATACAATGCTATACATTCTACTTCCCCTTTTCGGATGGTTTTTTACAGAATACTACCGTTTTTTCCAAAAAATACATTATTTTATATTATAATAGGTAAATTTTAATAATTCTAGCGAATATTGTTTAGGAATATAATGACAGCAGTGGTAAAATAAGTTTATTATGAGGGAATTTGAAATTTTTTTACAATAAGGAAACTGCTGGTTGGAGGTTACTTCAGATGATAAAAAAATGGATTAGTAGTTTGATAGTGGTCACATTTCTTTTATACAACATCAGTTTTTATACTGTACGCGCTGCAAGTCCGTTACATTCCACTTCCCGGGTCGAGGGAATGCTGGTAGTCGATGTGAGTAATTCCATGAAAAGCAGCGATCCAAATAATATTAGCAATGAAGCCATGAAGATGTTTATTGATATGGCCTCCTTTAATGGCGATAAAATTGGCGCCATTTCTTATGCAGAAGAGGTCATGCGCGAAAAGGCGCTGGTCAAAATTCGCTCCGAACAAGACAAGAAGGATTTGAAGGACTTTATCGACTCACTAGAAAAGTCCACGTATACAGATATCTCTTCCGGGGTGAAGGAAGCCGTTAAGGTATTGGACTCGAGTCATGAAAATAATTACTTTCCTCTTATCGTGCTGCTAGCCGATGGCAACAACGAGCTCGACCCAAAGAAGTCCAAGACAGCAAAGCAAGCGGAGGATGCGCTCAATGAAGCGGTTGCCGCTGCAAAGGCGAAAGGCTATCCCATTTATACGATTGGGTTAAATGCCAATGGCAAGCTGAACAAGAATGTCTTATCTAATGTAGCTAAAAGTACAAATGGGGAATTTTTTGAGGCGAGCTCAGCGGATCAGCTCCCAAGAATTCTTAGTGAAATATTTGCTAACCATTTGAAGCTGAAAATGGTCCCTGTTAACCAATTGGTGGCAAATGGAGATTATCAGGATATTAAAATTAATGTCCCGAACGAGAATGTTTTAGAAGCCAATATCTCACTGATTTCAAGTCAGCCGGTAGAAGTGAAGCTGCTTAATCCTTCAGGAAAAGAACTGGCCATTCCGTCAGACCAAGTCTTTCTCTCTAAATCGAAAACCTATTCGATGGTTAAGCTGCTGAAGCCTGTCCAAGGTGATTGGACGCTGAAGGTGAAAGGCGTCCCTAAGGATAAAATTGATATCAATCTGGTGTTTAACTACGATTTACAGCTAAAACTCACGCCGCTTGCCAAGAAGACCTACAAAGCAGGCGAAACAGTTAATATTGGTGCCTTCTTTGAGGATAATGGCACAGCCATCGCGGATAAAAACATCTATAAATCAATGAAAGCTCGCGCTTTCGTGAAAGACCTCGACAAGGGCAAAACGGAGGAAATTAGTTTAACATCCGCCGAGCAAGGTTTTGCAGGACAGTTCAAGCTTGGAAACTCTGCTAACTATGAGGTAGTGGTAAAAGCGGAGGACAACAGCTTCTTTCGCGAAACAGCACCAGAAAAGCTAACGGTTAAACAATCTGGGGCAGCTGTACCTACAGTATCCAAACCAAGTCCGCCGGAAGAGGAAACACCATTTCCGTGGCTTTATGTGACGCTTGGCGTGATTGGGGTCCTACTGCTAGCGGCACTTGCTTATGTGTTGTTCGCAAAGTTGAAGCAAGCGAATCGTGGATTCAGCGGCCAGATGGTGGTTGAGATTAAGAATGAGGACACGGGCGAACGAACCAGCCCACAATATAAAAAATTGAAAGGTTTTAAAGGGAAATTCCGTCTCCATCAGCTTCTGTCGCTATCACCAGAGTTTGCGGAAACGGATCAAATCCTTTTCAAACCGGCATCAGGGGACTCCCTTCTGCTAATCAACAACTCAGACTGTACCATCGAAAAAGGCGGCCGCGCCATCGACGCCAAAAAAGGCCGAGACATCAAACGCAACGACCGCTTACGAATCGTCCTAAAAAAAGTAAACAAATCCATCTATATTGAGTACATCAGCTAGATGAAAATTTCGGGCACCTTGTTGAGGCAATCTGTTGATTGGAGCGGAAGGCGCGAAGACTCCTGTGGGAGTACGGTTCAGGGGAGACCCCGCAGGCGCAAGCGCCGAGGAGGCTCGCCGAAACGCCCACGAACCGCTCGCGCCTGGAGCGGAAATCAACAGACAAGTTTCAAAGCCGTTCCAAAAAAGGTGCCTGACACCATTTTTTTGAATCTTTTGACGTCATTTTGCGTCTATATAGGTAGTTGATTTTCAGCCAGGGAGGAATTTTTGCATGAAAGCTAGTGTGAGAGAGCATATTCAACAGTTGGATGTTTCCTTAGGTGGAGGTATTATATCAGAAAAAATCCGTGTTGAGACCATTGACAACCCGATGCTCGTCATCGGCTTAGGGGGCACCGGCATTGATGCCCTGTTACGACTCAAATATCAAGTCAACCGCCGCTTCAAACTTCCTCAAGACCCACTATCCAAGAAGAAAAAAGAAAAGCCAAACAACATCGAATTCCTAGCATTTGAAACAAATGAATATGACCGCAATAAAAAATATAAAGGCATTGGCCTTGATCCGAACAAGGAATTCGTCCTCCTTTCTAACCCAGAAATTGGTGGCCTGCTGCAAAACCGCAGTACGATCGAGTCGTACATAAAGGAATGGCTGTCACCTGAACTATTAATCACTGACGGGATCAGCGGGGCTTCCGGCGTTCGTCAGGCAGGTCGTCTGCTTCTGTTCACAAAAATCAATCAAGTCGTACAAACCATCGAGCGAAAAATTGAATCAGTATTAGAAGGCACAAATAAACGCCTCTATGTTTTCATCCTAACAGGTCTTTCCGGAGGTACTGGCAGCGGCTGTTATCTCGATATCTCCTACATTACCCGCGGCATCATGGAGCGGAAATTCGGTCCGACCGGTGTCGATAAAGTCAGCATGCTCGGTTATCTGTTCACGCCGGATGTGAATTTGTCCAAACGAGGCTTAAGCTCACACACAGTTGAATATATTGAGAAAAATGGCTACGCCGCCCTAAAAGAACTCGACTACTGGATGAACTGTGATGAACGAAACGAACGCTTCAAAATGAAGTACGGCAGCTTGCTTGATGTAAATTCACCGATGCCTCCGTTCAATCTGTGTCACTTAATCTCCGGGACGAACCTGGAGGGTAAATGGCTGGAAAACGCTTATGATTACTGCATGAACGTTACGGCAGAGAACATTACGAATTTCATGGCCAACGAGGAAAAGCAATCGGGCGAAGAGTTTGCCATCCATGATTACATCAGTAACATCCGCACCAATATTGCGCAGATGCCCAAGCCATATGCCGCGAACTACCAATACAACATTATCGGTGCTTCAATGGCAGAAATCCCGCTGGAGGAAATGACGACCTATGTCGGCTATAAGCTGTTTGAAAAAATGAACAGCATGTTTGACTCCAACCCTGACCAAACGGAAGTCGAACAATTTGCGGAGAAGCTTCGGATTGATCCGGATTCCGTCCATCAGCGCTTTAATGAGCGCGTACCTGAGCCGTTGTCCGGATTCGAAAACAGCGACCGCTTCTCTTACAACAACGTCATTAAAACATCGGTCATCAATCTAGATGAAGAGCTTGACCGTGAATTTTTACTCAAAGCGAAGGAACAGTACCGCAAGTGCAAGAAACAGGTTCCTGGAGAAATTATGGAGGAGTTCCGCCGTCAAATTGAGCGCCTATTCCTCCATCCGAAAAAAGGGCCTATTTTCGCATCACGATTAATTTACTCAAACGATGGTTTCTGCTTATTAAAAACATTACAAGCCTACGTGGAAGGGCTCCGCGACCGACTCGAACGCCTGCCGAGGGCGATTCAATCCGAAACTGAATATGCCTATAACAAGCTCGAGGATGCGAGAAGCGCCTTTATTTCAAAAGATCGCAAAAAGAATGCCTATATTGAAGCGAAGCTGAACGAGTTTTATGCACGGGCTGAAAAAGCTAGAATCGAAGAAATGATTGAATTCTATGAAGATCTCTATGCGCTGCTTAACAGCCAGAACAACAAGATTTACGAGGTATACAAGGAAATCCTCGAAACGTTGAAGGGTATCTTTGAAAAGAATGCCGATATCCTTGTCGATGGGGAAGAAGTCAAACGGGAACAGGATGTAACGTATTACTGGCATCTAGTCAGTGTTCCAGATGTAGCCCGTGAAATCGAGCGGATGTTTGATTCGAAAGACGGAGAATTATTAGTCCAGCAATGGGCCGAAATGCTCCTTGAAAAATCGACCTATTGGGTAAAGGAAACCGATGTCGATGTTGTGGGCACCGTTTCTGAATTCCTAACAGACCAATTTGGTGAATTAATCACTAAGTCGATGGAAGATTTTTTACGATTGAAGTACGGCGACGATCAGCCGATTGATAAAATCATTGAAGATAAGATTGCCGCCCGCTTAGACCGGGATGCCCTTCCGGTGTTCCACCTGGCTAACAGCAACGGGCAGCTTCACTTCCCGCAATGGGGCTTCGTCTCTGTTCCAGTGAAGGCCCCTAATATTTTTAACGGTATTAAGAATTTCGAACGACACTCGTTAAGCCATTCCCGCTTTACGATTAAGGAAAGCGAATTGAAGAATCGAATCTTCTGGCTAAATACAAAGAACGGGATACCATTGTTTGCGTACTCACCACTAGCGAATTATGAAACACAGTACGAAAAAACGATTTTAGAAAAAGAAGGAGTGGGCCGACATCTGGTGCAAACGGCGAAAGAAAACTGGGCCTACCTCCCTTCTCCAATTCCGGAAAAGTCTTGGGGAGATACGTATCAAAATGAACGGGTAAAACAATACAATGCAGCGATCCGCAGCCTGTTTGACCAAGCAAAGACATTCGGAGCTATTACCGAAAAGAATGCTGAACAAAATACTAGTGCAAGATTCCAGTGTCATTTTACAAAAGAAATTAGCTTAGCGGATTTATTTGCTGCAAATGATGTGAACCCTAACCAGCTAGATAAAGCAAGTCTTGGGAACTTAAAGCAAGTTCTTCGTGTATTAAAAGACATGTTCGCCGGCCAGATGGAATCAGCGGGTTCCAGCGATATTTTCGGCAGCACCAACGAAGAATTAGCTAAAGAAAACTTCATTCGCTCACCTAAGCTGATTGAGAAAATGAAGCTGGAGGTTCAAAAGTACAGCCTCATTCAGGAGAAAATCACTGAAATTGAGCAGTATATTGCCTCACAAAAGGACAAAGAAGCTTCACTAAATCAGTTCATTCAGGCAGTGTACACCAAAACGATTCGGAAGCGCGGTGCTCTTTATGTATACGATAAAGAGATTGAGGAAGATGCGTGGGAGCCGTTTGTCAATCTAATGAAGACAACAAAATTCGTAGATTATGAGATTTATCAAGCCTTTAAAGCCTTAACTCCAAAACAAATGGATCAGCTTGAAAAGAAATCGGAACGCCGCAGTTATGAGTTAATCAATCAAGAAAGTGCGTCTGAGCTGGTGGCAGCATTAGAGGAAATGGCGGCTACCTACAAAAAGGAAAAAGAAGAGCTTGATTACGACTATAAAGATTTTGCCAATGGCGAGGAACTTTACAGCTTCTATAAAGAGACGATGATCAAGGTTTCGGATATGCTTCGTCAACTAAAGTCATAAACCGAAACAAATACAATTCATAGTCCTACATTTACTCAGGCCACTTGCAGCATTTGCTTGTGGCCCGCCTCTTATCAAACCCTGCTTTTTGGAGTCGGGGGAACGTTTTCTATGGGAGGGAAACAGCTTGAGAGAACTTTTACAAAAATACGCCAACACTTTTTCACTCGAACTGGAGAAAATGAGTCTGTCGGAAAATGAACAGCGCAGTGTCAACCATCCGATTATCTTTCTTTTCCTAGGTGACCTGGTTACAGATGCCTTAAAGTCCATCATCACCATCAATGAAGAAAAGTGGCAAAATAGTTCCGGCGTCTTATATTTTCATGCCTATCAATCTGCCACCATCACCAACTCAAACGTGTTATCCTTCCAGCTTCCTGGTGACGGGTTGGATCGGAAGGAGCAGCGAAAAGATTTATATAAAGCCTTTTACCATAATGAAACCCAGCTAATTAGGTTAAATCAAACCTTTCGTAAGCTTTCCACGAAGATCGCTGAGTACGGCAAGGTTTATTCTTCATTAAAAAAAGTTAATCTTTGTGTGGTAACAGCCATTGATGACCCCGCCAACATCCTAATTCAAGAGTGTACGTTGCTACTAAAAAGCATTCTTCAAGAGTCGTTTCGCTTGGTGGAAGTCGATTTATATGGATTGATGAAGGAAAAACAGGACGGCGATCATTATGCCCTTTCCACCTCTTTAGGCATCAGTTTTTTCAAGGAACTAGACAGCTATCAAAGAGAGGATTACACATTTGAGAAGGATCTTCAGCTAACTGAGGATCATTTGCGGCTGACGGTTAGCCACCCTCCTTCCCCCCTCTTTGATATGGTGTATTTATTAAGTGATAAAAATGAAAATGGGTTGATTTCAAGTGACAGCATGAAGCAAAACTATGAAATCATTAGCAATCTTAATCTGTTAAAAAATCGCAAAATGATGACCGATTATCACGAAAAGATGGACAGCTATAATCATCAGGACTTTAAACGCGGAATGAAGGGCAACACACGAGAACCCGTTTACGCTTCTGCCGGCTTTGCCAAGGTGAATCGCCCCAATAAAGCCATAGCGCTCCATGCCGCCAATTTATTTTTCCAAGAGATGCTAACAGCATTAAAGGCAGCAAGTTCCGAGCCGGGCGAAAAAGTACTCAGTCTATTCGGGCTTTCTGAGGCTTCCTTTCAAAAGTATTTTCACGAATGCCTGCCACCCGTGGATCAGCTTGAAAATATGACAGGATTGTTGGGTACTACAAACTCCTATCAAGCGGTAAAACGAATGTCGCTAAAGGAAGCGGAAGATTATTTATACGAAGGCGGAACGGAACGCTTCTTTTCAGTTAACTTTGAGGAACCTGTTCGTGAGTACTTACAAGGGCTGGACCTGAAAGCTCATATTACCCATTCTCTCTATGAAAACGTAATTAACCATGAACAATATGGATTGTTTGCTGCTTACGTATGGACCTCTGATTCTATTGATTCCGAAAGTTGTGTAATGAAGGAAATCGCTAAAATGCAGCGGGATACGAAACAGGATCGTCTTGAAGCAGAGGCCAGGCTTGAACAACTCTACCAGCAAACAGTTGATAGCTGTGATTTTAAAAAGAGCTATTTCCCCTTTGCCGATAAGAAAAATTTATCCAGCTTTGCCCACTACTTTTTTGACACCATTTATGGGCTCAAGTATGAACTGTTAAGGTATGAGGTAAAGCTGGCGATTTTAAAGCAATATCAAGAGGTTCTTGCAGAAAAACATCTCTATTTCCAGACAAAAATGGAGCTCATCGATCAAGTGGAGTCTTGCCTGAAGCAAGCAGCGGCTGAAAGCCTTTATGATACCGATGAGGAGCTGGATCAAAATATTGCCGAATATTACGCAGAAATGATCAGTCAGATTACAGCGAAGTTGAAGGAAAAGTACGGCGAAAGTTTCTTTTCTGATGAGCGCTTTTTTGGAAATCTTCTCTCATTGCTTGAAAATGGATCTCTTGCCCTCTTGAAGAGACTATTGTATGTCTGTAATCGGGAGGTATTAACCGCGGAGGTATTCCATCGTAGTTTTGAAGATGAGCTGTTAGAACGGGCGAATGTGAAAACCCACTATGAAAACCGTGACATCCTTTCTAAAGAGGATTTATTCAAGCAGTTATATCAACGACTAAAAGATCATGCGTCGATTCATATTGAGGTCCTGAATTATACGCAGGATCATCGCTACGAAGAAAAATACTTTTTTGGCGATTTCTATAGCAAGTTCATGTCCTACGCTTTAGAAAAAGAACATGAAATCAGACAATGTAAAATCGGCTGTACCCATGAAAAGAAATCGAGCGGTATTGAAAAGCTGGCCATTATGGGCGGCTTTCAGTTAAAAGATTTATTGTACTATCGTAATGGTGAAAAGTACTATGATGCCTATACGAAAAATGGATATGTTTTTCACCATCAACCCATGGAAACCAACTCTATATCATAAGGAGTCTTACACATGCCTGTCCGTAAATTTAGTTTCCTCTTTTTTGTTTTTAGTGTCATTGCAGGCTTTGTTGGCGCTATTGCTGGCGAATGGTTAATAGGCACTTACTATGGTGTTTGGCCTAATATTCTGTTGATGGGTGCTTATTTTGGACAGCTTGCCTTATTTACCGGGCTCTTTTGCCTAATTGCTGAACTGATTACACCTCTAATAAATGGACGCAGCTGGCGCTTAGAATATTCGGGTTTATCCTGGAAGGTCCTTTTGCCGTCCACCCTTGTGATGCTGTTTACTGCTGGTCTTATTTTTCAATTCCTTTATTCACTTAATTTTTCAAGTGTGAAACCACCCGACGATATTGTTATGGTCATGGATATTTCGGACAGCATGAATAAAACCGATCCGCGCCACGAAAGCTTGAAGGCAGCAGGAAAGCTCATTTCTACGATGGAGCCACATCATCGTGCGTCTGTTATTTCTTTTAATGAAAACGCGTCTATTACCAAATCAATGTTTAACATTAACGATCAAGCGGAGCGTATGGATGCAATTGATCAAATCAATCACTTGAAAGCTAGTGGCAGTACAGATATTGGCAAGGCCTTAGATACGGCAATGAAGGAAATCAACGATCATCAGCAAGCCGGTCGAAAACCGATGGTCATTCTTTTTTCTGATGGCTATAGCGAGCTGAACCTGGATGCAGTGGTTGAGCCTTATCAAGACAAGGATATCATCATTAATACCATTGGCATGAGTAAAATTGACAGGGGCGGTGCCCAGCTCCTAAAGTTAATTGCCTCCCGGACTGGTGGTTCCTTCTATGACGTCAAAAAGGCCAATGAGCTCACAAGCGTATTTGAAAGAATTTATTTAGAAAATCAAGACCGTTTGCTTGTGACCGAGCGGCACGGATTGTTTAAAGACAGTCTCTATCTCGCCGTTCTTCGGGTACTTTTCATGATACTGATTGGTGGTTTGTTTGGATTAGCATTAGGCATTCTCTTTGATAACCGCTATTTGGTAAAAAGCTACGGGATCACTGGTCTTATTTCGGGATTATTGGCCGGGCTCGTGCTTGAGCTTGGGTTGCAAAATCAAATGCAATCCGGCTTTTCCTATCGACTAGCTGCTGCGATTCTCTTAACAGCTTTAACTGCTCTTGGCACGATGATCATTCCGATACGGGAAAAACTTGCTGGTGGCACATCCCGTCATTTCGGCGGAGTAGACTTTACATCAAGAAATTCCTCAGCCAAGCGCGAGCCCTATAAGAAGGGTTTTTAATAAAATGATAAACAACTAGAACGAGATGGAGGGTGATTGCTTGCTGAACTGGGAAACCATTTCTTCTCCTAATCTTGAAATTAAAGACATAAAAAAGACCATACGAGATTCCGAGGTTCATTTATCCTGGTTTTGGTCAAAGGAAATCGACTTTGTCTACATATATAAAGCAGTTGCAGACCAGGTCTGTCCCATTAATGAACTGAATGAAGCTGATTTAAAGCTCTACACCCGTGAGGAATATAAGGCCAATCAAGGCTATATTGGCAGAATGGATAGCATCGGCCGCTATGCCTACCGCATTTTCCCCTGCCAAAAACAGGACGGAAAACTCATTGTTTATAGACAGGAAAACGAGCAGAATCTCATCTATGTATCCGGATCAAAGGCAAGAGTTTATTTTTCCATTACCTATAAAAATAAACTCTTTCAGCCAAAGAAACGCGTAAAGATGAGTATTATGACCGAGCTTCCGCTAGATAAGGAACTGTTAGTGTACGTAAAAAAAAGGGGCGGTGTGCCAGTATCGGTCGACGATGGAACGGTGTATCCCTTTGTTCGCGACTTTCCTTCAGGGAAAACACTGTCGCCTGAAATCGAAATCAATAAAGATGAATATATACGAATCTTTTTTAGTAACGGAAAGAAATCAGCTGAAATGTATGAACTGATACCTGAATAGGGGGCTTAATGATGTTCGCCATACTAAAACGAATCTTTGAAAAAAAACAACCTGTAAAAGAAAGATTACCATTTTACGATATTGTCTGCCCTTACTGCTTTTCAAAATTTCATCATGAAGAGGTCGTCTTCCGGGCGGCCCATCACCGCGATGTTGATGAAACGCTGGCATTACAGGAAGATGAGTTATTGAACAAATACCGGGAAAAATTTGGTCTTGCTCCCATTGATGAATTAGAGGCTATTGTCTATCCTTCCATGATTCCAGATGAAAACAAGATTTATTCTGATCGTGTACTCATGGGTGTTTCCGATAAATACTCGGTCGTGACTAAGAACCGTCTCTGTCCATCCTGCCATAACGACCTACCGGTTACTGCCGGTAAACATCCAAGCAATATTGTTTCGATTGTTGGCGCGACTTCTGTTGGAAAGTCCGTATATATGACGTCATTGATTCATACCCTACAGCATGTGACGGCCAATAACTTTAATGCAGCATGTATCCCTCTAGATAATGAAATTAGTAAACGATTCCGAACCAATTATGAGATTCCCTTGTTTGAAAAAGGTAGCCTGCTGCAATCAACAGAGAAATCAAATCGACAAGAGCCGTTTATCTTTCAATTTGTTTTTAAGGATGAAGACCAAGCCCCGTTGACACTTGTCTTTTTCGATGTCGCAGGTGAAGGTATGACAGATAAAGAATACATTAAACTTCATGCCGCCCATATAAAAAACTCGGCCGGTATTCTTTTCTTGGTGGATCCGATGCAAATTCGTGCCATCCGTGAAAAGCTAATCCATCAAATGGGAGAAAATCCTGGGAAAATCGTCGGTCAGGGAGACGAACCGCGGGAAGTCGTCATTTCCTTATTTAGTGATTTTATTGCCCATTTAGAAAATAGTAAAACCGATATCCCAACAGCCGTGGTATTGACGAAAAGTGATCTGCTGCATTCCTTAAAGCATGATGACGGCGAATATATTCGTACCAATAGCAATGTATTTCGTCATGTCACCCATAAGGGCCATCTACATTTAGATGAATATGAAAATATTAATGGAGAAATCAGGCGATTTTTATCCAAAGTGGATACTCCGTTTGTAAATGCACTTGATGTTTATTTTAAAGATACCTCCTATTTTGCAGTCTCCGCACTCGGAAGCAATCCGGTCGACCAACAGGTGAGCGGCATCATTAGTCCGATTCGTGTGGATGAACCTTTCATTTGGCTGCTTTATAAGCTTGGATATATAGAAGGGAGAAATGAGCAGTGACCGGGAAGTTGATTCAGCAGCAGATGTATACACGGGAACGGGGCGGAATTTTTCATCCCACCGATGGATATGACACCATTGCCATTTCCGATGGTCTTGAACATGCATTTGTGAAAAAGTATTTACATCCATTTTGTATGTATCATGCGCCAAAGGCTTTAACCGAACGCGGCGAAAAGGATGCCTCCCTCTTCCCTGAAGCTGTGACGATTTTTCAGCCTGAAACTGGCCATCTTGTCGTTGGTCAGGCTGTATTTGTCCCTGCCGATTTCACTGGGCAGCGCAGCACCTATTTCATGCACAATTATATTGTCCCTCCGAGTCGGAAGGATGAATGGGTCAAGCATCCTGAGAGGTTGTTTCAATGGAAGGGATTTGCGACTTCCTATGATATCAGTGATGGAAAAGTACTTCCTGAATATGAGCATATGGAATCTGGTGAGAATGATATTCTTCTAGATAAAGAGTTACTGTTAAAGAAGCTTGGGATGAGCGAGGGCCAGTTTAAACAACTTTTATTCGCAGTTATGACTTCGATTGCAGGTAAGAAAAAAGTGTTTATTTCCTTGACTGTTCCGTTGAAGGATTATTCGTCCTTTGCTCTACAGTTACTTGAGCTAATATCTGTTTATTTGCCCTATGCTCATCGTCGTAAATTAGGCGCAATGACGTTTACCAGTACCCCTGAGACAAAAAATTATATTCATGTGATGTTTTATGAACCTGGAACACTAAATATGGCGGACCGCTCTATTGAAAAGCAATTAATCTTTGACCTTTCCGCAAGGAGAATTTCCGGAGTGGAGATTGATGGCCAGAAGCACGAGTATTTAGATTTTGCCATGGAGCATTTTTCCCATTCAAGGAGAATAGAAGATTTTTTCGATTTTGCTGAGAATGCCCTGTCTGGTCTAGGAGAAGATCAGAAGCTGGAAGTAGCTAGCTACTATCAATTAACTGCTATTTATTTAACTCTTAACAATCAAAACGGGACTTTCTATCACAATAATAAAATCGGTTTTTTACATAGTTTGTTAAAGTTTCTTCAGGTAAAAAGTGAAGCAAAACCAGCTTTGGCTGAACTGTTTATTAAACTAGTGACCGAGGAGAAAGTAACTGCAGATAAAAATACCGCTCTTGATTATATTCAGGCAGTTGTTGCCATTAATTCAATTGTGAGAAGCGATGAGGCACTTGGGATGATTGTAGATACGATTGCCTTCTATCAAAACAATCCTCTCTTCCATAAACTATGGAAAGTGATTGAACAGGACAAGTTGGGATACCAGGCTATCTTGCTGTTTATGAATAACCATTCAGATTATGAACTGCTCCTTGAACAATATCTCGATGAACGTTTAGTACAGGTGGTCCATACAGAAGACGTCTTAAAAGAGCTTCACCTGTTGCTGGCCACTCCTTTTCTTTTAGATGTTGAGAAATTTAAGGCTGTTGCGATTCGTAAGGTAGTTTCTTCTATTAACCATGCAAGTAATCCATTTCATTCGGTTCTATTGGTGAAAAATTTTAGCATGGAGAAGCCGAGTGCTGCTTTTATCGAATTTAAAGATGACCTGCTTGCACGTGCTAAACTTGCCCTCCTACGTTCGATTCGTTTGAAGGAACTTACGATGAACGATATCCTGACGTTCGGTATGATTTTTCCAAAGGAACATAATGTCAGGGATATAAAGGATGTGAAGGTAAAGGAAAATTATCAAATCACAAATGCACTTTACCAACTCATCAGTATACCCTCTCAGGCGGGTACCTATGATTTACGTCCATTAACGGGGACCCTTCGTGCCCACATTAGAAGCACCCTTCAGCAGCTATTGCAAAACAAGCCAACTGCCGAACAATTCCCACTCCTTTTTGTAGCCTTTGATTCGGAGTATGATGGAGTCGATTATCAGGGGTTGCTGGATTATTTGATTAGATACGGTGAGGACCAGACGCTTTTGTCGTTTATTAGCAGGAATGTTAGAAAGGTTGAAACGGATGTACACTACAAACGTTCACTTAGAAAATATTTGATTAGTCATCCTCAATCTATTTGGAAGAATTCTTCCCTACGAAAAGAGCTAATGTTAATAAAAAACTATAGCTTTAAAAATTTACTAAAAGACGTGGAAATAGAAACAGCCAGTCCTTTAGTTAAATTCCTAAGGAAGAATGGGCTGAAAATAGGTTTATCTTTGTTTATCTTAGGTGGCGCTGGAGGAGGAGCTTGGTATGGCTATAGTAAATTATTTCCCGATGTACCAAAGCCTAAGGCAAAGGTGGAGAAAACCATGGGGATTGTAAAAGCTGATAAAAAAGAGTCAGTGGATCCGAAGAAACCTGCAGGTATTTCACTGAACGAATTCAAAGAGGCCTCACAGGGTGAAGTAGCGGGACAGACATTTGTCCTTAATCTTGGGGGAAAACAATTAAGTACTATCTCTGGACAAGATCAGGTGGTAACAATGACAGATATAGATGGGGAATCCTATCAGCTGAACTTTAATACTAAACCAGCGACAGACCCCATTGACCTTAATAAACTACTAAAAAATGGGTATTCCCTTTCAGGCGTCGAATATGACTTTGATCCTTCGGATGAGTATGTTGAGGTAGTATTAGTCACACAGAATCAAGCAGAAGATACCACTGTCTGGATCTTTTCAATTAACAAGAAGGGATTAAAAGGGATCCTTTCTCCTGTTCTTAAGGAAAGTGGATTTTCAAATGTTAGGCTGATTGAGAAGACACTTGTTCTCACTCGTGATAAAAAAGAAGTTAATTACACATATTCTGCTGACATGAACAGTTTCACTGTCCAATAATAACTTCCTATAGTAGAGCCATTAGATTAGACAGGGGCTCTACTTTTTTTGGACACAAAAAAGGGCAGCTAATATAGCTGTCCTTTTTCGTGCCTGGCAACGTCCTACTCTCACAGGGACTTTCGTCCCAACTACCATCGGCGCTGAGAAGCTTAACTTCCGTGTTCGGTATGGGAACGGGTGTGACCTTCTCGCCATAGCTACCAGACCTATTTTGTTAGAGAGATCATTCTCTCAAAACTAGATAATGTAGAAGAAGTGTTTGTAAACTACGAGTTCGCTTTAAAAATTGGTTAAGTCCTCGAACGATTAGTATCAGTCAGCTCCACATGTTACCACGCTTCCACCTCTGACCTATCAACCTGATCATCTTTCAGGGTTCTTACTAGCTTGACGCTATGGGAAATCTCATCTTGAGGGGGGCTTCATGCTTAGATGCTTTCAGCACTTATCCCGTCCGCACATAGCTACCCAGCGATGCCTTTGGCAAGACAACTGGTACACCAGCGGTGCGTCCATCCCGGTCCTCTCGTACTAAGGACAGCTCCTCTCAAATTTCCTGCGCCCACGACGGATAGGGACCGAACTGTCTCACGACGTTCTGAACCCAGCTCGCGTACCGCTTTAATGGGCGAACAGCCCAACCCTTGGGACCGACTACAGCCCCAGGATGCGATGAGCCGACATCGAGGTGCCAAACCTCCCCGTCGATGTGGACTCTTGGGGGAGATAAGCCTGTTATCCCCGGGGTAGCTTTTATCCGTTGAGCGATGGCCCTTCCATGCGGAACCACCGGATCACTAAGCCCGACTTTCGTCCCTGCTCGACTTGTAGGTCTCGCAGTCAAGCTCCCTTGTGCCTTTACACTCTACGAATGATTTCCAACCATTCTGAGGGAACCTTTGGGCGCCTCCGTTACTCTTTAGGAGGCGACCGCCCCAGTCAAACTGCCCACCTGACACTGTCTCCCACCCCGATAAGGGGTGCGGGTTAGAATTTCAATACAGCCAGGGTAGTATCCCACCGACGCCTCCACCGAAGCTAGCGCTCCGGCTTCTCAGGCTCCTACCTATCCTGTACAAGCTGTACCAAAATTCAATATCAGGCTACAGTAAAGCTCCACGGGGTCTTTCCGTCCTGTCGCGGGTAACCTGCATCTTCACAGGTACTATAATTTCACCGAGTCTCTCGTTGAGACAGTGCCCAGATCGTTACGCCTTTCGTGCGGGTCGGAACTTACCCGACAAGGAATTTCGCTACCTTAGGACCGTTATAGTTACGGCCGCCGTTTACTGGGGCTTCGATTCAGAGCTTCGCTTTTAAGGCTAACCCCTCCTCTTAACCTTCCAGCACCGGGCAGGCGTCAGCCCCTATACTTCGCCTTGCGGCTTCGCAGAGACCTGTGTTTTTGCTAAACAGTCGCCTGGGCCTATTCACTGCGGCTCTTCGAGGCTATTCACCTCAAAAAGCACCCCTTCTCCCGAAGTTACGGGGTCATTTTGCCGAGTTCCTTAACGAGAGTTCTCTCGCTCACCTTAGGATTCTCTCCTCGCCTACCTGTGTCGGTTTGCGGTACGGGCACCTTTTATCTCGCTAGAGGCTTTTCTTGGCAGTGTGGAATCAGGAACTTCGGTACTAAATTTCCCTCGCTATCACAGCTCAGCCTTTACGGAAAGCGGATTTTCCTACTTTCCAGCCTAACTGCTTAGACGCGCATATCCAACAGCGCGCTTACCCTATCCTCCTGCGTCCCCCATCACTCAAACGATAAAGAGGTGGTACAGGAATATCAACCTGTTATCCATCGCCTACGCCTTTCGGCCTCGGCTTAGGTCCCGACTAACCCTGAGCGGACGAGCCTTCCTCAGGAAACCTTAGGCATACGGTGGATGAGATTCTCACTCATCTTTCGCTACTCATACCGGCATTCTCACTTCTAAGCGCTCCACCAGTCCTTACGGTCTAGCTTCAACGCCCTTAGAACGCTCTCCTACCACTGACATCTAAGATGTCAATCCACAGCTTCGGTGTTACGTTTAGCCCCGGTACATTTTCGGCGCAGAGTCACTCGACCAGTGAGCTATTACGCACTCTTTAAATGGTGGCTGCTTCTAAGCCAACATCCTGGTTGTCTAAGCAACTCCACATCCTTTTCCACTTAACGTAAACTTTGGGACCTTAGCTGGTGGTCTGGGCTGTTTCCCTTTTGACTACGGATCTTATCACTCGCAGTCTGACTCCCACGGATAAGTCTTTGGCATTCGGAGTTTGTCTGAATTCGGTAACCCGATGAGGGCCCCTAGTCCAAACAGTGCTCTACCTCCAAGACTCTAACTACGTGAGGCTAGCCCTAAAGCTATTTCGGAGAGAACCAGCTATCTCCAAGTTCGATTGGAATTTCTCCGCTACCCACACCTCATCCCCGCACTTTTCAACGTGCGTGGGTTCGGGCCTCCATCCAGTGTTACCTGGACTTCACCCTGGACATGGGTAGATCACCTGGTTTCGGGTCTACGACCACATACTCAATCGCCCTATTCAGACTCGCTTTCGCTGCGGCTCCGTCTCTTCAACTTAACCTTGCATGGGATCGTAACTCGCCGGTTCATTCTACAAAAGGCACGCTATCACCCATTAACGGGCTCTAACTACTTGTAGGCACACGGTTTCAGGAACTATTTCACTCCCCTTCCGGGTGCTTTTCACCTTTCCCTCACGGTACTGGTTCACTATCGGTCACTAGGGAGTATTTAGCCTTGGGAGATGGTCCTCCCTGCTTCCGACCGGATTTCTCGTGTCCGGCCGTACTCAGGATCCACTCAGGAGGGAACGAAGTTTCGACTACAGGGTTTTTACCTTCTCTGACGGGCCTTTCCAGGCCGCTTCATCTACCCCGTTCCTTTGTAACTCCATGTTGAGTGTCCTACAACCCCAAGAGGCAAGCCTCTTGGTTTGGGCTATGTCCCGTTTCGCTCGCCGCTACTCAGGGAATCGCGTTTGCTTTCTCTTCCTCCGGGTACTTAGATGTTTCAGTTCCCCGGGTATGCCTTCAATACCCTATGTATTCAGGTAAAGATACTGTTCCATTACGAACAGTGGGTTCCCCCATTCGGAAATCTCCGGATCAAAGCTTACTTACAGCTCCCCGAAGCATATCGGTGTTAGTCCCGTCCTTCATCGGCTCCTAGTGCCAAGGCATTCACCGTGCGCCCTTTCTAACTTAACCTGAAAGGTTTGTTTCTCTTAATAAATTAAGAGAGAAAACTAAAATGGCGATTACTCGATGTATTTACTTGACTTCTTCATTACGATTATCTAGTTTTCAAAGAACGATGTTTTGAGAGAAATTGCACTCTCAAAACTAAACAAACAATAAACAATCAAACAAACGTGTTTTGTCTGGCTCATATGTCCAGCTTATATCCTTAGAAAGGAGGTGATCCAGCCGCACCTTCCGATACGGCTACCTTGTTACGACTTCACCCCAATCATCTGTCCCACCTTAGGCGGCTGGCTCCTTACGGTTACCCCACCGACTTCGGGTGTTACAAACTCTCGTGGTGTGACGGGCGGTGTGTACAAGGCCCGGGAACGTATTCACCGCGGCATGCTGATCCGCGATTACTAGCGATTCCGGCTTCATGTAGGCGAGTTGCAGCCTACAATCCGAACTGAGAATGGTTTTATGGGATTGGCTAAACCTCGCGGTCTTGCAGCCCTTTGTACCATCCATTGTAGCACGTGTGTAGCCCAGGTCATAAGGGGCATGATGATTTGACGTCATCCCCACCTTCCTCCGGTTTGTCACCGGCAGTCACCTTAGAGTGCCCAACTGAATGCTGGCAACTAAGATCAAGGGTTGCGCTCGTTGCGGGACTTAACCCAACATCTCACGACACGAGCTGACGACAACCATGCACCACCTGTCACTCTGTCCCCCGAAGGGGAACGTCCTATCTCTAGGAGTGTCAGAGGATGTCAAGACCTGGTAAGGTTCTTCGCGTTGCTTCGAATTAAACCACATGCTCCACCGCTTGTGCGGGCCCCCGTCAATTCCTTTGAGTTTCAGCCTTGCGGCCGTACTCCCCAGGCGGAGTGCTTAATGCGTTAGCTGCAGCACTAAGGGGCGGAAACCCCCTAACACTTAGCACTCATCGTTTACGGCGTGGACTACCAGGGTATCTAATCCTGTTTGCTCCCCACGCTTTCGCGCCTCAGCGTCAGTTACAGACCAGAAAGCCGCCTTCGCCACTGGTGTTCCTCCACATCTCTACGCATTTCACCGCTACACGTGGAATTCCGCTTTCCTCTTCTGCACTCAAGTCCCCAGTTTCCAATGACCCTCCACGGTTGAGCCGTGGGCTTTCACATCAGACTTAAAGGACCGCCTGCGCGCGCTTTACGCCCAATAATTCCGGACAACGCTTGCCACCTACGTATTACCGCGGCTGCTGGCACGTAGTTAGCCGTGGCTTTCTGGTTAGGTACCGTCAAGGTACCGGCAGTTACTCCGGTACTTGTTCTTCCCTAACAACAGAGCTTTACGACCCGAAGGCCTTCATCGCTCACGCGGCGTTGCTCCATCAGACTTTCGTCCATTGTGGAAGATTCCCTACTGCTGCCTCCCGTAGGAGTCTGGGCCGTGTCTCAGTCCCAGTGTGGCCGATCACCCTCTCAGGTCGGCTACGCATCGTCGCCTTGGTGAGCCGTTACCTCACCAACTAGCTAATGCGCCGCGGGCCCATCTGTAAGTGACAGCCGAAACCGTCTTTCAGCTTTTCCTCATGAGAGGAAAAGGATTATCCGGTATTAGCTCCGGTTTCCCGAAGTTATCCCAGTCTTACAGGCAGGTTGCCCACGTGTTACTCACCCGTCCGCCGCTAACCACCGAAGTGGTTCGCTCGACTTGCATGTATTAGGCACGCCGCCAGCGTTCGTCCTGAGCCAGGATCAAACTCTCCAAGAAAGTTGATTAGCTCATTTTGTTACGTTGGCTTAGTTTCATAAGAAACTAATAATTTTTTGTTTGTTGACGTTTTTGTTTGTTTAGTTTTCAAAGGACAATTTGATGAGACAACTTTCATATCTTATCATTTTTCATTCGCTGTTGTCAATAACTATTTTCTTTTTTTCTAAAAGGTTAATAGTTATCAGCGACAACTTTTATACTATACTACTTATCAATCATTCTTGTCAACAAATAATTAATCTTTTTTTGAAATTCATCTTGTTTTGCGGACAGTTCCTAAATTCTATCAGCAAAATAAATATATGTCTACTTGTTTATTTTTCCAATTATAAGTGCTTGAATATAGTATAATAATAGATAAATTGCGCAACAGAGGTGAGAGAGTGTGCTTACTTTCATATTAGTTGTTTTAGTATTATTCCTGATTCCTGGGCCTGCTGTTTTACTCACTGTCACACAAACAGCAAAAGGCGGAAGAAAAGCAGGCATCATTACTGGAGTGGGAATAGCTGTCGGAGATTTAATTCATACCGTTGCGGCTGTTTTTGGTCTGTCAGCCATTTTAATGACATCCGCTTTAGCTTTTGAGATCGTGAAATATTTAGGTGCAGCCTATTTGATTTTCTTAGGAATCAAATCGTTACTCGAGAAAACGAAAGCCCTCGAAGAAAAACCAGTAACCGATACAATAAAGACTGATCCTTCGGTGCCATTTCGTCAGGCATTGCTTATTGAGCTGCTTAATCCAAAAACAGCGCTTTTTTTCTTAGCTTTCCTGCCACAGTTCGTTCATCCTAACGGCACACCTGTAGTATATCAACTGTTAATTCTTGGACTTACATTTGTGCTGATGAGCATCTTGTATACGACTCTTTTATCCTTCCTTACTAGTTCAATCGGGAAACGATTATATTCTAATAAGAATAGTAATTTCACTCGCTGGCAGGGAAAAGTCGTTGGAGCAATTTATATTGGTTTAGGGCTGCAGCTGGTATTGCAAAGCCAGAAATAACGTGATAACACAAAAAAGAGCATTCATCTATGCTCTTTTTTTTTTTTTATATTAATGATTTGCTACCCCTAGGTAGTTGAATCCCAGGCTTTCGACCAAGCTCTTATCAATCATGTTTCTTCCATCGAAAATATATGATTGATTCATTAACGGTTTAAGACTGGCCCAATCGAGGGCTTTATAGTCGTCCCAGTCAGTACAAAGAACTACCGCATCCGCCCCCGTCACCGTTTCCGCTACTGTCGGGAACTGCCCGCTTGCTAACTTTACAATCGGATCATGTACCCTAAGATTCACTTTCTCTTCTATTAATTGTTTGATTATAACGAGACTTGGGGCTTCCCTCGTGTCATCGGTGTTAGCTTTAAACGCTAGTCCTAGAACAGCAATCGTTTTACTTTGGAGATTTCCTCCGAGAGCCTGCTTGATTTTTTCAATAAAATAATCTGTTTGTTCTTTGTTCACTTTAGCGGCGCTTTCTAATATGGACAACGGGCGCCCGTTTTGTCTCGCTATTTGGATTAATGCGCTCACATCCTTAGGAAAACAAGAACCTCCATAGCCTAATCCGGCATTAAGGAAATGAGGGCCAATCCTGTGATCCAATCCAATCGCCTTTGAAACATCATTCACATTAATCTGAAGTCTATTACACAATCTAGCTAACTCATTAATATAGGAAATCTTTAAGGCGAGAAAGGAGTTAGCTGCATACTTTATCATTTCGGAAGCCCTAGGGTTCGTTTCGACGATTGGACAGTGAAAGTCTTTATAAAGGTCTCTCATTATGCCTCGTGCTTTTTCGCTTGTTGTACCAATAACAATGCGGTCCGGGTTTAGTGCATCTAGAACAGCTGAACCTTCACGTAAAAACTCGGGATTGGAGACGACATCAAAAGGAATTTGGTCCTTTTGTGATTCACTGATCCACTTCGTGACCAGCTCTGCCGTACCAACCGGCACCGTACTCTTCGTGACAATCACCTTATAGTTGTCCATATTCTTTCCAATGGATTCCGCCACATTTTTCACAAAAGTAAGGTCTGCACTTCCATCTGCGCCTTGAGGTGTGCCGACGCAAATGAATATAACATCATTTTCTTTAACGGCCTTTTTAGTCTTTTTTGTAAAAGAAATATTTTTCGCAGCGAGATGCTTAATTAACAGGTCTTCAAGTCCCGGCTCAAAGAAGTGTAATTTACCAGATTCCAGCGCTTTAATTTTGGTTTCGTCTAAATCAAGCCCTGTTACCTGATGACCCATCTCACAAAAAATCAGACCCGTCGTCGTTCCTACATATCCTGTACCGACGATTAAGATTTTCACGATATTTTAATCCTCCTTAGGTCCACATAAATAATTAATCAGTTTCACGTACTCCGTGCTTTTAGCAATATCATAGCTTTGACCTTGTATCTCTAGAGCATAGCTTGTATAATCCTGGGACATCAATTTAATGGCGTCTGTCAGTTGAATTTCGCCCCCTACGCCCGGTGAGACGGTTTCAAGATAATGAAAGATGGAAGGGTTAAATATATACCTTCCGATTACAGCTAAATCTGACGGGGGTGCTTGCTGTGGTTTTTCGACGATGTCCTTGATGGTGTATTCTTTTTCCCTTAGTGCTTGAGGTTGAATGACTCCGTAGTTTTTTAATAGGGATGGATCCGTTTTTTTGACACCGATAACATTTCCCTTAAATTCTTTGAACATCTCAATTAACTGACTTAATGGCGGCTGCTTGTCAGAAAGAATAATCTCATCTGGTAGCAAAACAGCAAACGGTTCATCCCCTACAAAGTGTTTACCAAGCAGTATAGCCTCCCCTAAACCGCGTGCATAGGATTGCCGAACATATTGAAAATGTACATCTGGTAGGCTGATTTCTTTTAATAAATGGTTCTTTCCCTTTTCCTCTAAATAAGTTTCCAATTCTACTGACCTGTCATAGTAATCAAGAATCATATTTTTTGATCTCGACACTACTATTAGGATTTGCTCAATTCCTGATTTGATTGCCTCTTCAACTAGATAGTCAATTGCCGGTCTCCCGCATATCGGCAGCATCTCCTTGGGCAGTACCTTCGTGATCGGCAGGGTTCTTGTTCCATACCCTGCTGCAGGAATAATTGCCTTTCGTACCATTTTCTTCCCCCCCTTACGAACTAGTATTAATTTATTCTTGTACCTATTTGAAGGAAGGTTGTCCAACATAGAAAGGGCAATAAATGGGTAGTTGTCCACGACTTGAGGGGGACAGTCCCCCGGCGCTTTAACGCATCGGGGGACTGTCCCCAAAATAAAAAATCCGGCCAACTTAGAAATGGGACCGGATTACTACTCTATAAATAAAACAGTTCTCTACAACCAGCCCTTTTTTTCGGCGATGGCGGCGGCTTCGGTTCGATTTTTGGCGTCTAGTTTGTGAATGATTTCGGAGATGTAATTGCGGACAGTCCCAGAAGATAAATAGAGTTGAGATGTGATTTCTTTTGTTGTTTTACCTAAGGCTGCTAATCTTAAAATCTCTTGTTCTTTCGGAGTGAGCGGATTCTCCTCCCGAATGACCGTAAAGGCGAGCTCAGGACTGAACACACGTTTTCCAGAGATCACCTTACGAATGGCATCTGCCAGCTCGTCGATCTCTCCGTCCTTCAGCAAGTAGCCATGGACGCCGATTTTCACGGCCCGTTCGAAGTATCCCGGTCGAGCAAACGTGGTTAAGATTATAACCTTGCAGGAAGCCTCCCGGCGTGCGAGCTCCTCTGCCACCTCAAGTCCGTTCATCACAGGCATCTCAATATCCATTAAACAAACATCTGGCTCCAGTTCCAAAATCGTGGAAAGAGCATCGGCTCCATTCATCGCCTGGCCCACAACCTTCATGTCAACCTCTAAATCCAAGAGGGAGCCAAGCGCTCCCAACAACATGCGTTGGTCTTCTGCAATAAATAAGCGGATCATCCCGCTGCCCCCTCTGCTTTTTTAATAATTGGCACCGTTATTTCCAAGACGGCACCATTATGATTGGATAGAGTCAGTACACCTTCAACAAGCGCAAGTCTCTCTTCCATCCCCCGTAAACCATTCCCAAACACTCGACCAGTGCTTACACCCATCCCGTCATCACGGATGACGATGTTCATTTTCTCAGAAAGAAGCTTGATAGAAATGGAACAATGGGTGGCACGGCTATGTTTCACCACATTAGTAGCGGCCTCCCTCACACACATTCCGATTATATTTTGCGAAAATAGAGAAATGGTCGAAAAATCAACCTCACCATCGTATTGATAGGTAATTCCTGCTGCCCTTAAAATTTGCTGTACCTGAAGGAGCTCTTCCGCGATGGTGGCAGCGCGCATATCCATCACCAGCTCGCGAACCTGCTTAAGTGCCGCACGAGAGGTGACTTCCATTTCCTTTGCCTCCAGCCGTGCCCTCTCTGGGTCAACCTTGGTCAACCGTTGAACAAGCTGGCTCTTTAAGGTCAAAAGGGACAGGGTATGCCCGAGCGTATCATGAAGATCGCGGGCAATCCGCACTCGCTCCTCCCGCTTCACCAATTCCTCAATTTTTTGGTTCGCTTTGTCGAGCGCTTTTTCCAGCTCCATTCTACGATTCATCGAACGAATGCCAAATGGAGAAATCAACATGATGATAAGGAACGGAACATAATAAATCATCTCTTTGGCGTTGAAGTATGAACCTGTCTTCACTACATGAATGATAAATGGAAGCAGTTGAACGATAACTAAACTAACGAGCCCCCTTTTAAACAACCTCTTATCCTGATACCAGCCAATGAAATTCGCCGGGAAAAATCCTAAAAACATGTAGTTTAAGTGATAAAACAGACTAAAGGAAAACACGATCGCTAGTTGGACCGCCAGCCAGTACGAGAAGCTTTTTTTTGCCATTGAAAAATAAAGCTGGCGGTACGTTACTAAGAAAAGCAGCACCATTAGATAACCAATGAGCTGCTTCATTCCTGCTTCCTTTGTTAAATAGTAAATAGGAAAACCTAGATATATAAGAAACATATAAGGAAAGAATCCAAATTGTCTTGGAAAAATAGAGAATTTCACACCACATCACACCGCTTCTTGTTTTCTTCTAATATATTTCGATAGTAGCATGAATACGGCTAAGTAGGCGACCAAAATAAGAATATTTTTCCAATCAGGCAGGTTACCACGGACAATCTCCCATGCACCGTTACCGAAATTGTAGGAAGGAAGCCATTTAGCAATCGATTGCATCATTTTAGGCATGACTTCCAGCGGCATCCATAAGCCCCCAGCCACAGCAAGTACCATGTAAAGGACATTACTGATTCCGGCTGCTGTTTCTACTTTTTTCATCATGCCAATAAGTGTACCAATCGCTAGGAACGGCAGTGAGCCAAGCAAAATCCAGATGCCACTCATGATCCATTCCATGGCCGTTAATGACACACCGTTAATAAGAGCACCTGCGATAAAAATAATAATAATCGAGAGAAGGTGGATCGCGCTTTGGCCAATCATCTGGGATGCAAAGTAGACTGTGTCAGATAAAGGCGTGATACGAATGAATGTGGACCAGCCCTGCGAGCGCTCCTGTACCATACGGATACCAAGCGTCATCATGGATGAACCCATTACGCTAAATACGGTCATTGACATTAGATAGTGGGCCTGCCATTCGGCTTTGTTCGGCACATCCGAATTCACTAGGTTGGTAAAAATATAATAGAAGACAATCGGCATGATGAGCGACCAAAAGACAAAATACCGATTCCTTAAGATCCTGATGATTTCGACTTTACATTGCATTTGAAATGTTTTCATTTATATAGCCTCCTTTGATTCGCTAGTCAGCTGCTCAAACGCTTCCTCTAGCTTTCCACGTTCAATTTGGATGTCATGTGCCCCAATTTTCTCTTTAAAAATTAGTTCCAAGACCTTATCCGTATTAGATGTTTGCACGAACACCCGGTTATTCTTTCGATAGATGTCATCAATTACACTGTGCTGATACAATTTCTCCAATGACATTTCCGGGTCAACCATAAAGGAGACGGATTGCTTGGAGATTCTCGCTTTGATTTGTGCCGGTGTTCCGTCAGCGACGATGGAGCCGTCTTTAAAAAGAAGAATCCGGTCTGCCGCATCATCTGCTTCCTGTAAATAATGGGTGGAGAAAATAATTGTTTTTCCTTGTTCAGCAAGCATGCGAACGGTTTGCCAAAAGCGATTTCTCGCGGTAATATCCATGCCTACGGTGGGTTCGTCAAAGATGATGAGTTCTGGATTTCCTGCAAGGGCGAGGGCAAAGCTTAAGCGGCGCTTTTGTCCTCCTGACAATTTTTCCGCCCTGGTCTTTAAATCCTGATCGGTGAGGCCAGTCAGGTGGATGAGTTTCTCCATCGGAAGCGGCTCTGGGTAATAGCTGCTGACTAGCGCGAGGATTTCGCGTACCTTCAGTCCTGGCATGACACTAACTTCTTGAAGCATCGTGCCGATTTTTTCACGGACCCTCTTTTCATGAGGCTGGTGGTTAAAAAGGGTTACCTCTCCAGAACTTGGCTTGAGCAAGCCTAGGATCATAGAGATAGTGGTTGTTTTCCCGGCGCCATTTGGACCAAGAATCGCGACTACCTCCCCCTTGCCAATTGTAAAACTAACCTCAGTCACTGCCTTTTTATGTTGAAATGACTTTGTCACCTTCGTTAATCGTAAAATTTCGTTCAATTTCAAACACCTCCTGCTTTCTTGATTTCATTGTACGATTTAGAAGTGGGGAGTTTTAGTACGTTATGTCATCAAAACGAGATGACAAATGTCATTTAAAAAATGAAACTGCCTATTTCCTAAGCAAAAAGCCAGGCGTTTTGCCTGGCTCAAGTATCTTCCTTGAAAATTATGTGTTGATTACCACTTGAAGTACATTAAAATTACCTTTTTATATGATTTCCTTGGTTACTCGTCACTTTCGATGTTTTACTCGTCAAATTTATGATTTGCTCGTCGATTTTCTATTTTACTCGTCAAACTTCACACTTTACTCGTCAAAAACCACATTTTACTCGCCCACTACTAAAACTACACCCCCTCCTCCATAAAAAACACCAAAGTTATCAAGGACTGTAGTGAGACAGAATAATATCCTTTCTATTAAGAAAAGCGCAAGCGCCTTGGTCAGCCCCGACAGGCAAATGTTCTTCTGCAAGAAAAGTCGCTCTTTGACTTTTATTGCAGAAGGTTATTTGACCCGAGGGGCTAGGCGCTGGAGCTGGACAATTCTCAAAGTCGAATTCTATACTTTCCTATTATGTAAAAAAAGGACCTCCGAAGAGACCCTCTAATTTGGGGACTGTCCCCACCTCATAACGTTAATATTCTAATCCATGGCCATAGCCATATAATACGCTGCCATCCTGGTTGTAAATGGTCACCGGCAGCTTTCCTGTTGGCAGGTTTTCACCGAAAATGGTGTTTACTGATGCTTCAAAGCTCGCTGGCTTGAATCCATACTGGACAAGATAGGCTGCAACTGTTGGATAGGACATGATGTCATAGGGGTTTCTTGCGCTCACCGCCACAACAGGAATTCCCGTAGAAATTAGCTGGTTCGTCATTACCATTTGATCTGCTGTAGGTGCCCGGCCGCTTACTGACGAAGTATACGTCCCAGCAATGATATATTTAGCATCTTGAATTTGGGCAAGCTGCGCTGATGTCAACTTCTTTGAAGTATTAATATACGTCACATTTTCATGATGCTTTTTCACTTCGTCAGCGAGTACATTCATGTAGAAGCCCGAACCCCCGACCACCGCAATCTTATTTTCATTTGTGGCCTTTAGCGGAAGCACCCCATTATTTTTTACTAAGGTAATCGATTTTGCGGCTGCTTCCTTTTCTACTGCTTTATGTTCAGTCGAGCCGACTATTTGCATGGCATTTGCCACTTTCTCATCTAAGCTCTTTTCTTCCTCGGCCTTCACGATAACTCGATTTAGTTTCAATGTTAAAATGCGCTCCACTGATTGGTCCAATCTTTCTGGTGAAATATTGCCAGTTTTCACTGCCTCATAAATGCCGTTCGCTACCTCGGCAACTCCAACCGGCATGAGAAGTATGTCCGCACCTGCTTGAACCGCACGAATCGCTGCATCTACGGGACCGAAATGCGTTGAGATAGCTCCCATGTTCATGGCATCCGTCACAATGACTCCTTTATAACCCATTTCTTCACGCATTAATCCCGTTAATACTTTTTTGGATAAGGTGGCAGGAACTGCAATTTCTGAACCATCCGCTTTCGAAATAGCTTTTGTATCATCTATTTTGGGAAAAGTAACGTGTGCCGTCATGATGGCGTCAATACCGGCATCCATAGCCATTTGAAACGGTACTAATTCCACCTTTTTCAAACGCTCCATATCATGCGGCACTTCCGCAATGCCTAAATGCGAATCCACCGAGGTGTCCCCGTGTCCTGGAAAGTGCTTCGCAGTAGCAGACGTTCCTGTTTGGTGAAGTCCGTTGATATAGGCATTGCCTAATTTCCCGACTAACTCTGGATTTTCCCCGAATGAACGAACTCCGATGACTGGATTATCCGGATTCAAATTTACATCTAAAACAGGTCCAAAATTCATATTAATACCTAATGCATCCAGTTCTTCCCCAATCGCTTTGCCTGCTTTTTCGGCTACCTCTTCAGAACGCGAGGCTCCAATTGCCATGTTCCCTGGAAAATCGGTTCCTGTCTGGAGGCGTGTGACAATCCCACCTTCCTGATCAATTGAGATTAACATTCCGTATTTTTCTGATGCTTCCTGATAGGCACTGACTAGCTTGGTTGTTTGATCCGCTGTCACCGTATTTTCCCGAAATAAAAAGACGCCGCCAAGGTGATAATCTTTTACCAGTTGGGCAATTTCAGGCTTCATTTCCGTAACATCCACGTTATTCCATTTGCGGAAATCCGGCATCAGCATTTGCCCGACTTTTTCCTCCATCGTCATTTTTTTCAATGCCTGGCCGATAAGGTCATAGCGGGATTCCTCTTGTTTTTTCACAAGGACCTGATTCTCCTTATATTGAATGGAAATTCGATCACAATACCTTCCGTCGCTGACAGAAATAAAGGTTTTTCCCTTGTGCCCTTTTAAGGTAACCAGGCCATCTTTATTGACAGTAGCTACGTTTTTATTCGAAGATTTCCACTTTGATTTTGATGCCAACATGAAGCGTCCATCCTGATACACATGTAAAGGGTTTAATTTGATTTGTTTGTCTTTTACCTCTCTTGTTACTTGGGGTACATTTAGGTCAACCACTAAATCCTTTACCTTTGACTCCTGCGCTTCTGCGTTTCCTGCTCCAATCAGGGGAACACTAGATAAAATGAGTACAACAACGATTGCTGCAAAAAAGTACTTCTTTCTAAAAAATAGATTCATAAAACCTCTCCCTTTTTTAATTTTAGGCTGTGTTAAAGAACAGTGTTGATTTTTACACCCTGTTGATGGAGCGGAAGGCACGAAGACTCCTGTGGGAGTATGGTTCAGGGGAGACCCCGCAGGCGCTAGCGCCGAGGAGGCTCGCCGAAACACCCACGGAAAGCGAAGTGCCTGGAGCGGAAATCAACAGGCAAGTTTAACAGAGCCTATTTTTATAAAAATAGAAAGTTTGTATGGTCATTGATGTGGGTAATTGAATGTTTGAGGTTCTATGGTGGGATGAATAATTGAGGTAAATACGGTATAAGAAAATCATATATAATTCATTATTAAACGTCCATGCCGCTTTAGGCCTAATCGGAAAGTCACTACATCGAATAAATAAGTCCACAGGTCTATCCACAGTTTTATACAAAATATCCACACAAGAACTAGGTTTATCAACAGAAAAATAATAATTATCCACATTTACCAACAGCTTTATCCACAATACTGTAACTAGCTTAGTGGGAATTTATACTTAACCAACTTATATCCACAACTTCAAATGCAGATATCCCCAAAAATTCAGACTTATTCACAATTTTATCCCACTTACCCACAATGATATTGGGCATAGTCAAAGGACCTAATTAACGCTAACTAGGCCCCTTACATTTGTTAATCGACTAGTTCGTTTTTATCAGTGCTGGCTGATTCTGCTTTTTCAACAATCTCTCTAAGCTCTCCTTCATCGCCCTTAGCATTGATGATTTCAAATATTTGATTCAGCCCTTCACTTGTTTTGTCACCTTTATTTTTCAAAAAAAATCCCTCCTTTTATGTCTAGAATATCCATATTTCCGTGGTATTATTTAGCATTTACACAGTGCAAATACAAGTTTGCTCACTAATTCACAAAATGTTCACTATCAAAGTCTGATTGAGTGATTATTATCACTAGGGGGTTTTTTCCAAGAAGTAAAATGAAAGCGTAGACAAAACAATTAGGGGATAAATGGAGGAGATTTAAATGGTTAAGATCGCAAAATTTGCAGCAATTCTCGTTTCTTCTGTCATGTTAGTAAGTGCTTGTGGAAAAACTGATTCTTCTAATGAAAAAGTTGTTAAAGCCGAAGCCAGCAAGAAAACCACATCACAAGTGTTTGGACCCCATGAGCATTTGAATCAGAAACCAACTCCCATAAAAATAGCCCGCATTGGTGAACATGAAGTAAACGTTGAAATGACGGCTCAAATTACTGATATTGAAATTTCAAAAGGGGATATGTATAAAGCATGGACCTTTAATGGCGAAGCACCTGGACCAGTCATTGTTGTCAATCAGGGGGATAAAATCAATTTTACCTTAAAAAATATGGACCCATCGATTCCACATAGCATGGATATGCATGCAGTACATGCCGCACCATCTACCGATTTTGCTAATGTTATGCCAAATCAAACGGGAACGTTCAGCTACCCAGCCGATAATCCAGGGGTGTTTATGTATCATTGCGGAACAAAACCTATTCTCTCTCATATTGCGAACGGAATGCATGGGACGATTATCGTCAAACCAAAAACAGGCTATCCAACAGATGGCGATGTTGATCGCGAGTTCGTGATTGTACAAAATGAATGGTATAAATACAATGACTTGGACGATTTTACAAATGGCACACCAAAATATGTAGTTTTTTCAGCTAAAGCTTTAAAAGATGGGGATACCAATACAAATGGTACGGTTGGTGCCCTTGTTGACAAACCGCTGCTAGCAAAAGTGGGGGATAAAGTACGGTTCTATGTGATGAACGTTGGTCCGAATGAAGTCAGCAGCTTCCATGTCGTAGGTACCCTTTTTGATGATGTGTATATGGACGGAAATCCGTATAACCGAATGAAAGGACTACAAACCGTCCTACTTGCAGCAAGTGGCGGAGCGGTTGTGGAATTTACGGTAACAAAAGAAGGCAGCTATCCATTCGTAACCCATCAGTTCAATCATGCGACAAAAGGCGCTGTCGGAGTGTTGAAGGTGACCAAAGACGGCCATGATGACGGAAGTGAAACAATGTCGCATTAAAAATATTTAAAGCCTAGGCTACGGGAGCCTAGGCTTTACTTTTTAATCATAGTGGCAGCGTCTGCATCTTGGAAACAAGCTCCAATGCCTTACTATAATGATATGTCGCTTTTACCTTAAGTTTCATTTTTAACTCTGCACATAAGCAATCCTGTTGCAACAGTTCGTTGTGACGGTGTTGAAATAAATGATAGTAGTACATACCCTTCATCAACAATTTTAACACATGAAAACCTCCTCAATTGTGGTTTACATAAATCGACGGAGTAAGTCGTGTTCGGTAACTGGCTGGCATTGTCATGAAACAGTAGCCCCTTTAGTTTTGCGTCACCATTTTTCAATGGTTTTGCCGTTTCGTACGATTTATGTGTTTATAAAAATCATAAGCAACATAATTATTTTTATAAAGAGTCTTTAGACCTATATATTGGGACAAATTACTAATTCAACCTAATGAAAATATAAAAAATAGGTAAACAGGAAAGTAATTCATGATTGAGTTTATGTGGACTGATTTGATTTAGGACGTTTTAAAGTCTTTTATCGTGTCCATGATGGTGAATGAAGTGAATTATTTTATAAAAGGACGTTTGCCATGTCAAATTTGCGAGTTACTGTTGTATCTTTACTCATTTTGGTTTTTGTCGTTGCTGGCTGCTCATTGAAAAATCATTTTACGCAAAATGACGAGGAGAAGTGGAACAATCAACCAATTAGTGCGAATAAGTCTGCAATTAAAAAAAAGAGCGTCCATCCTGAAAATGAGGCTCTCCAAGTGGTTGCCTCTCCTGAAGCCATTCCTGTTTTGATCAATAAGAACCATAAACTGCCTGATGGTTATACCCCAACCGATTTAGTCTATCCAGATATTCCATTTACGTTTGAAAAAAAGACAGAGAAACGAAAATTGCGCATAAAAGCAGCGGAGGCGATTGAAAAATTGTTTGCTGGGGCAAAGCAGGATAGCGTTAATCTACTTGGTGTTTCTGCTTACAGATCCCATGAGGCCCAAACCGTTTTATTCAATTATTACGTGAGTTTAGATGGATACGAAGCAGCCCGAACCTATAGTGCCATTCCAGGCACTAGTGAACATGAGACTGGACTTGCCATCGATGTGACCGGAGGTGATGGAAAATGCGCAGCAGAAGATTGCTTCGCGGGAACGCCGGAGGCAGATTGGCTCGAAAAGCATGCGGCTGAATATGGCTTCATCATCCGCTACCCAAATGGCAAAGACGCTGTTACTGGTTACAAATATGAACCCTGGCACCTCCGCTACGTTGGAAAATCCATCGCCAAACAAATCACGAACCGTGGCATCACCCTCGAAGAATACCTAAAAGCAACCCCGGTAAATAACTAAATGCGGGTGTCATTGCGGTGCCAGGCACCAATAAAGACACTTTTCCTCCTCTCGTGGGACAACTTTAGCAAAAAAACACCCCGCTGCAGTGGTAAGCAGCAGGGTGTTTTTATTTGCCTTTGATTTCGAGTAGTTTGAGGCGAAGGTCGTTTTCCATGGTGGCCAGTTCTTGTTCGGCGAGACGGCGCTTGTGGCGGCCTTCTTCCTGTATTCGCATCGTTTCTTCCAGTGTGGAAATCAAGCTCTCTTGGGTTTTCTTTAAAGTTTCGATATCAACGAGACCACGCTCGTTTTCTTTTGCCGTTTCAATGGTATTGGTCTTTAGCATTTCTGCATTTTTCAACAGTAGCTCATTGGTCGTTTTCGATACTTGCTTTTGTGCCTCAACTGCATGGCGCTGGCGAATTAATGTCAATGCGATGGCCACTTGATTTTTCCATAATGGAATCGCCGTCATGATCGATGATTGAATTTTTTCAACAAGCGCTTGGTTAGTATTTTGAATCAGCCTAATTTGCGGCGCACTTTGAATCGTGATTTCTCGGCTTAATTTCAAATCATACAGCCGCTTATCCAGACGGTCTGCAAACTGAATCATGTCGTTTACTTCTTGAAACTTCATTTGGTCATTTGTCGTTTCCGCCGCTCTTTTCAACTGCGGGATGGTTTTTGTCTGCATCTCTTCCAGCTTAATTTCTCCTGCAGCAATATACACGTTTAACGCATGGAAATATTCTTTATTTGTCTCATAGAGCTGTTCAAGCAGCTTAATATCCGATAAAAGAACATTTTTACTGCGATCGAGCTTCACACTAATCCGATCGATTTGCGCCCCTGTTTTCTGATACTTGGACAACACCTCTTGCAGCGATCCGGAAATTTTCCCAAACATCCGCGCAAACAAGGAAGGCTTCCCATCCTTTAATTCATCGGGATTCACCTCATTCAATCGCTTCATTAAGTCATTGATGATATCCCCAATTTCGCCGACATCTTTCTTCTGTACATGCTCAAGCATAGTATGTGAGAAGGACAACAGTTTACCTTGCGCCTGGGTTCCGTACTGAATCATAGCTTGATGGTTGGTCGGATCAATTTGTTCCGCAATCTGGTAGGCTTTTGCCCTATGCTCTGCTGGAATTACATCAATTAATTTGACTGGCTTGGCCTCACTTGACTGCTGGACTGGCTGTTTAGAGAGCTCAAGTTGGTCACCGAACGGATCTGCTAGAATATCATCTAGTAAATTTCCACTTTTATTTAAATCAATTGGGTTGTTTTCACTCATTTTTTCCACCTATTTTCTTCAGGGAATTTAGCATCCTTTTGCTTATTAATCGAATGCTTGGCAACATCAATTTCAAAGTTCAATGTATCAATATCATCGGAGATCACATGATATAAATCCTCTTCCAGCACCTTTGTCAATTCGTTTAAAGTCCTGCGAGTTTCGATAAGGGATTGCCCCATCTCCATGTTTTGTTTGGGTTGGGAGGATAGAAAGCTATATTTTTCAGTAAGCTCGACAACAGAATCTAAATGAGAAAAATAAAATTGCTCCGCTTGATAAAAACGCTTCGGTTCCTTCATCGTCATTTTCTGGATCTTCTTTGTAATCCGTAAAATATCAATTCTTTGTTTCACAGAGGACAGATCCCGAATGGAAAAGAGGTTTTTATTTAAGCGATTAATTTTCCGTTTCGCCTCTGATAAGTTTTTCAAAATATAGCGATATTCCTTTCTAGACAGCTGATGCTTTTTTAAAAAGCGGATGTTCTGAAAGAATGCCAAGACCACATGGGTAAGGATTCCACCCAGGATAGCGAAAAAAGTGGATGCCCAAAATCCTTGGCCTAGTGGGATGTAGCATATAAGCCATGTGAGTACTGTAATAGGGATAGCTACGAACGAGCGGACAATTAACGATAATATTGGATTCATAATAGATCGACTCCTGACTAATATCCTTTTTATTCATACGAATAAAAGTAAACGAATGTTTCATTTACTTTAAAAAACGTCTTCAAAAGAAAGATATTTCCATTTATTACTTCAACAATACATGAAAAAGTTCCTGCCTGCCATGGACTACAAACGGAAAGAAATCTAAGTCTTAAGACGTATTTTTCATTTATGGGCTTTTACCCAAGAAAGATAGAAAAAGATACATAGGCTAATGGATAAAGCGAAAGAGGAGAGTGAGGAATGATGTATCAACCTTATCACATGCCCGGTGAGCATCAACACCTTTTGGTAAGACAACACGGAGGACATCACCATTCTGGCAACTCATCTCATCAAAGCAATCAGCAGCATTACCATAGTGGAGGCGGTCAGGATCACCTTGGTAATCCATCACATGGTCATGGTGGTCCGTCTCAACATGGAAATCCAACACATCATTGGTACCCGCCACAACATGGAAGTCAGTCAAATCATGGTGGATCATCCTACCATGGGAACCAGCCCCATCATGACTATCCATCTCATCACGGAGACCATCACAATCATGGACATCAATCTGATTCCGGCTTTGGCCTGGGGCAATTAGGATCAGGGCTCCTGGGTCTCGGATTAGGCTATTTAGGTTCTTCTGGACTTCTCGGTGGAGGTGCGCCTGTTTATGGCGGATATGGGCCTGGGCAGGGCTATTATGGATATGGTCCGGGAGCAGGAGCGCTGGGGGGTGTTGGGATCCCTCCTCTAGCAGGGATAGGCTCTACTGCACAAATCGGAGGTTATTCTGGGGTAGGATTTGGCACCCCAGGTTATCCAGGAGCGGTAACCGGCCCACTAAATCCCTATGGCCCCTATTCCCAAAACCCGAATATCGGTGGATACGGCACCTGGTCCCCCTATGAATATGGTATTCCAGGTGTCAGGTACCACTTGTGAATAGATGTCCACCCCTGAAGGACCACGCATATAAAAAAGAAGCAGGTGATCCACTTGAGATTACCTGCTTCTTTTTCGTAAACTCTTATCGCTCGTAAAGTTCGATCGGTAATCCGTCAGGATCAGCGAAAAACGTAAATTTCTTGTTCGTCAAATCATCTATACGAATCGGTTCAACCTTGATTTGAAGGCCTTCTAAATAGGATACGGCGCTTTCTATGTCCTCTACCTCAAACGCAAGATGTCTTAATCCAGCCGCTTCCGGGTAACTAGTTCGCGGCGGCGGATCTGGGAAGGAAAACAGCTCAATCTGATAGTGACCGTTGACTTCCAGATCAAGTTTATAGGAATCTCGTTCCTCCCGATAAACTTCACTAATAGGCCTCAATCCTAAAATCCGCACATAGAAATCCTTTGACCGATCGTAGTCCGAACAAATCACCGCAATATGATGGATTTTCAGTAATTTCATCAACAACACAGCCTCTTACTTGTTTGGGCCAAAATCCGCAGGTTTTCCTTCGTTTCTGCCAAAGTGATAAAGAATGGCTTCCACTATTCGTTTTGAGGCAAAGCCGTCTCCATATGGATTAGATGCCTTAGCCATTTTGTCGTGGGCAGCTTTGTCAGATAGTAACTCGTCTGCTAAACCAAAGATGGTTTCCTCATCGGTACCAGCCAATTTTAATGTACCCGCTTCAATACCTTCCGGACGCTCCGTGGTATCACGCAGAACAAGAACAGGAACACCCAGCGATGGCGCCTCTTCCTGTACACCACCTGAATCAGTTAAGATTAAATAAGCTCTTGATGCAAAATTGTGGAAATCAATTACATCTAGCGGCTCGATTAGATGAATTCGGTCATTTTGCCCCAGCACCCGGTTAGCGATTTCACGTACTACAGGGTTCATATGAACAGGGTACACGACCTGAACATCCTCGTGTTTCTCCACGACACGACGAATCGCGCGGAACATGTTTTCCATTGGCTCTCCGGTATTTTCACGACGGTGTGCAGTCATAAGCACCAAACGGTCATCCCCCAGCTTCTCTAATACCTGGTGAGAATACGTGCCCTTCACCGTTGTTTTTAAGGCATCAATCGCGGTGTTACCTGTAATAAAGATGGACTCTTCTTTTTTATTTTCAACCATAAGATTTTGTTTTGATTGGACCGTTGGTGAAAAATGAAGATCAGCCAATACACCAGTTAACTGACGGTTCATTTCCTCAGGGTAAGGTGAATACTTGTTATGCGTCCGTAAGCCCGCTTCCACATGTCCAATTGGAATCTGGTGATAAAAAGCCGCCAAGCTTGCCACAAAAGTAGTCGTTGTATCGCCATGTACCAACACGATATCTGGCTTTACTTCCGCTAAAACTTGATTAAGCCCCTCTAAACTACGCGTGGTCACATCGATCAAGGATTGTCTTGCCTTCATAATGTTTAAGTCATAGTCAGGCGTAATCTCAAAAATATTTAAGACCTGGTCAAGCATTTCACGGTGCTGTGCAGTAACCGTGACAATCGACTTTATTTGATCTGGATATTTTTCTAACTCTTTTACAAGCGGAGCCATTTTAATGGCTTCCGGTCTCGTGCCAAACACTGTCATAACCTTCAATTGATTTTCCATAAAAACCTCCAAGTTGTTATCTATTGCCATTATACCTCTCTCTTGTCTTTTTGAAAAATCCCTGTCGTATCATGCTCAATTTTAGTCCATGCTTTTTACCTTTTTCAAGAAATCTTCATAAAGAATTCCCATTTACAATGGTCATTCTCGAATTTTCATAAAATTTTAATGTACAATATTACCTTTCACCCAAATCCGAATATATTGCAGAGTGCATTGTAAATATCAATTAAGAGGTGAATTGTATTTTGAAGAAAAGGGCCCTTTTTACCATACCTTTAAGCTTAATCCTCATAGCAGTAATTGTTACCTCCTTCTTCCTAATAAATATCAAACCTGCGACGGGCAATATTGCTCAAGCGCAAAAGTTAGCGGAATACACGAAGCCGGCTGTTGTTCGGATCCTTGATTACGCGGTCGTAGAATGGCAGTTTAATAATCCCAATGACCCTGAAGTAATGGCCCTATTGGAACAGCTAAACTATCAATCTGTTCTTGGTGGTTCAGGCTCTGGTGGGATTATCAGCTCCGATGGCTACATCGTAACAAATGCTCATGTAGTGGAAACGACGCAAATGAAAGATGAAGACATTGCCAATGCCGCCTTTGAACAGCTCGTTGGTATTATGGCAGACTATTTTAAAGTGGATTATGATACCGCCTATAAATATATGCTGAACTACACACAATACACGGGTGTGAAAAAGGTATTAAAGGTAATTTTACCTGGTGGAGACGTTCTTGATGGCGAGGTGAAGAGCTATGGTGCGCCAATTAATGAAGGAAAAGATGTCGCTGTTTTAAAAATTGAAGGCAAAAATCTGCCAACTTTACCACTTGGAAACTCAGACAATATTCAAAACCAAGACAATATTTGGGTCATTGGTTACCCGGCGGCAGCAGACTCTGACCTGTTATCACCAGACTCTTCATTAGTTTCCTCCATGAATGCAGGGCAAATTTCTGCTACTTCGAAAAAGACGGAACAAGGAAGCCCAGTCATTCAAATTAATGCGGCTGCCACTCATGGCAATAGCGGAGGCCCAGTTATCAATGAAAAAGGCGAGATTATTGGATTGCTCACCTTTAGAGGTGATACCGTAAACGGCCAAGAGGTCCAAGGCTTTAACTTTGCCGTACCAGTCAACACGGTGAAGGAATTTGTGAATCAGGCCGGTGTTAGAAATACGAAGAGTGAAACAGATAAGCTTTACCAGGAAGGCCTAGAATTATACTGGGGCGGCTATTATAAGCATGCTTTAGAGAAATTTGAGGCAGTGCAGCGAATCTATCCAAATCACTCTGAAATTAAACAATATATTGCTAATTCCGAGAAAAAGATGGATAGCAGTAAGACATTGTGGTCTGATTATGCAACGATTTTCTATATCATAGATGGTGTGGCAGGGTTGCTTATTCTTGTACTATTAGTGTTTACCTTTGCATTTAAACCGAAAGGACCCGCTGCAGTGGTAAGTGGTCCAACTCCTCCAATGCCAGGAAGTGGCGGCTTATCCGACCTTAATGGCGATGGAAAAATTGATGTCCAAGACATTCTCTACGCCCTACAGGAACAGCAGCGAAAACAAAATAAAGACAACAATAACAATAATCATAACAATTAGCAGTAAGGAAGTAGAATCGTAGAGGTAAGCTTATGGGGGCATTTGCGAGGGCCAAGATAGATAAATGAGGTGCAGTTTAAACTGCACCTCATTTTCTTTTGAATAGGCTGTGTTAAAGAACAATGTTGAATTTTTTTACACTGTTGATTGGAGCGGAAATCAACAAACAAGTTTAACAAAGCCTTTGAATAAAATAAAATATATGAACAATGGGATTTTTTCACGATAGGTGTTACAATAGAAAAAAAGTACTTTATATAGCACATTTTAAACTTTCTTCTCCATAGAAAAAGACTTACAACCTTATATGTTTGGGGGTTTTTTTATGTTTCCTGTTCGTTATAAAGAAAACAAAAGCATGAAATGGGTAAAGGTAGCAGGAATTATCCTACTTTTCCTTGTGATTGCGGGAGGTGCCTATGCCTTTACCGTATATAAGTCACTTAAATCTGCGGTTGTAACGATGCACCAGCCCGTTGAGCGAAAAATACAAGTCATAAGGCAAGAGCCGGTCGTCTTTGAGGAAAAAGATCCCTTCTCAGTTTTAATGCTTGGAGTCGATGAGCGGGAAGGTGACAAAGGAAGGTCTGATACGATTATTGTGCTGACGGTCAATCCGAATACCAATTCTGTAAAAATGCTTAGTATCCCACGAGACACACGGACGGAAATAGTAGGAAAAGGTACCGAGGATAAGATTAACCACGCCTATGCTTTTGGCGGCGTTCCCATGTCCATGGATACCGTAGAGAAATTTCTAGATATCCCAATTGACTATTACATGCAGATTAATATGGAAGGCTTTAAAGAGCTTGTGGATGCCGTGGGAGGAGTAAAAGTTCAGAATGATTTAGACTTCACGGTATATGGTTACCACTTTGCAAAAGGAGAAATTACACTAAATGGCGAAGAGGCTCTAGTATTTTCAAGAATGAGACATGAGGATCCGCGAGGTGATTTTGGAAGGCAATTCCGTCAGCGACAAATCATCCAAGCAGTGATCCATGAAGGGATGAGTTTATCAAGCCTCACCAATTTTTCTGATATCTTTAATGCGCTTGGAAAAAATATTAAAACCAATCTTACTTTTGAACAAATGGTAGATATTCAGAAAAACTATAGAAATGCAGGAAGAAACATTGAACAAATGGAAATAAAAGAAACTGGAACGATGATTAATAAAATCTACTATGGTTTGGTTTCACCAGAAGAAAAACAAAGAATCCAAACCGAGCTAAAAAAACAACTAGAATTACAATAGTAGTTCAATAGCTTAGTAGGCTGGCTCATAAAGAGTCAGCTTTTTTGGGTTATTTATAGGATGTCATTCTTCCGTTCTCCCTTTGTTGCTTGAAGGAAACATTTCTGAGTTAGTGCATATAAAATATAACTAAAAGTTCATGAGAATTTGATTATAAATTCCAAAAAGGGAGAGAATCGAAGGTGAATGAAAATCTGTTGTTGGCATTTGGATTAACATTATTTGCTGGCCTTGCAACCGGGATTGGGAGCGTTCTAGCATTCTTTACATCCCATACCAATACAAAATTTTTATCGGTGACCCTTGGTTTCTCAGCAGGAGTCATGATTTATGTATCAATGATTGAAATATTTGTTAAAGCTAAGGTTGCACTTGTTGACGCCTTAGGCTTAGGGCCTGGTAGTTGGGTAACAGTTGGTGGCTTTTTTGGCGGAATGCTGCTGATTGCCAGTATTGATAAATTTATTCCTAAACAAAGCAATCCCCATGAATTGAAGACAGTTGAAGATATGAATAATCCCTCTAGTCCAGGAAAAAAAACAGATTTATTAAAAATGGGAACTTTTACTGCCCTGGCTATTGGTATTCACAACTTTCCTGAAGGGATCGCCACCTTCACTTCTGCCTTACAGGATCCTGCGCTCGGTATTGCCATCGCTGTTGCTATTGCCATCCACAATATTCCTGAAGGCATTGCCGTATCGGTTCCCGTATATTTCGCAACAGGTGACAAAAAAAGGGCCTTTAAGCTTTCCTTCCTGTCTGGTTTATCAGAGCCAATTGGCGCCTTAGCTGCCTATCTATTCTTAATGCCTTTTCTAAATGACATTATGTTCGGAATCATTTTCGCATCCGTTGCGGGCATCATGGTTTTCATCTCCTTAGACGAACTACTCCCCGCAGCAAAAAGATATGACGAAGCCCATTTATCCATCTATGGTCTAATTGGTGGTATGGCGGTTATGGCCCTCAGCTTATTACTATTTATCTAACAAACAGTCGTAGCGGAAACATCCCAGCAACAACCGCCCACATATAAATTTTGCCATAAGAAAATCACAAGTTCCTTGGTCATCCCGGTCAAGAAGACTTGTTATTTAGCGGAGTGCAGAAAGACCTAGTCGTACTTAAGAGTACAAAAGTCCATATCCTTTAGTAGCTAGGTAACCTTGCCTTAGGCATTAGAAAATGCTCCTATTACTGGTCTGGCACTTTTTCTTTTAGCTCGGGCAATGGAACCTTCTTCTAGTTACCGGTCGCGCACTTTTTCTCTTAGCTCGGGCATTAGAACTTTCTTCTAGTTACCGGTCGCGCACTTTTTCTCTTAGCTCGGGCATTAGAACCTCCTTCTATTTACCGCTCGGACACCTTTTCTCTTGGCTTGGGCATTAGAACCTCCTTCTATTTACCGCTCGCTCACTTTTTCCCTTGGTTTGGGCATTAGAAGCTCCTTCTATTTACCGCTCGCTCACTTTTTCCCTTGGTTTGGGCATTAGAAGCTCCTTCTATTTACCGTTCGCGCACTTTTTTCTTGGTTCGGGCATTAGAACCTTCTTCTAGTTACCGCTCGCTCACTTTTTCTCTTGGCTTGGGCATTAGAACCTCCTTCTATTTACCGCTCGCGCACTTTTTCTCTTGGCTTGGGCATTAGAAGCTCCTTCTATTTACCGTTCGCGCACTTTTTCTTGGTTCGGGCATTAGAACCTTCTTCTAGTTACCGCTCGCTCACTTTTTCTCTTGGCTTGGGCATTAGAAGCTCCTTCTATTTACCGTTCGCGCACTTTTTTTCTTGGTTCGGGCATTAGAAATTTTCTTATTTATTGGTCTAGCTTCTTTCCATTTGATCCAGACATAAAATTCCACACTATCAATGACTGTGGCTGTGACAAATTTTATCCTTTCGTACCTTTTATCAAAAAGACAGCGAGCATACACTGCCCGCTGTCTTTTCCACGTGGCCTATGTCCACGGATGGTGCCTGACACCTAACTTACACTTTTTTTACTATTAGTTCCTCTACTTCATGTTGGTATGGCATCGCAGGTGCAGTTCCAATTTTGGTTACAGAAAGAGCTGCAACGGCGTTGGCATAGGCCATGGCTTCACGCACGGAAAATCCATTGCTTAGGGCATGAGCAAAGCCTCCATTAAAGGCATCTCCTGCTCCAGTGGTATCAACTGCTTCAACCTTAAAACTAGGTACAAGCTCTCCACTTTCGCCCCCAGTATAAAGGTAAGCGCCTTTGGAACCTAGAGTGATAATTACTGTACCCACACCTTGGCTGTAGATTTTCTGTGCGGCAACTAAGGCAGATGCCTCATTTGTAACTTCCACTCCCGTTAATTCAAACGCTTCTGTTTCATTAGGTGTAATATAGGCAATATCTGAAAGTATTTCTCTTGGAAACTCCTGAAAGGGAGCAGGATTTAATATCACCGGAACATCCCATTTCTTGGCTAGACGTACCGTTGTCACCACTGCCTCAATACTAGTTTCTAATTGAACTAACACAACGTCAGCTTCTTTGAATGTTTCTTCAGCAGCAACTACTTCATCTTCTGTAATTGTACCGCATGCCCCTAATGCCACCACAATGCTATTTTCGCTCCGGTCATCAACAGCAATCAATGCGGCCCCTGTCGCTTGATTAGGGTCCACCTTCATAAACTGGGTGTTTACTTTTTCCGCAGAAAAATGTGCCAAGGCCTCTCTTCCAAAAAGGTCATCACCCAACTTAGTAATAAACGTTACCTCTGAACCAGAGCGGGCCGCTGCCGTAGCCTGGTTCCCACCTTTTCCACCAGGTCCCATCTTGAATGGGCCACCTAGAACCGTCTCACCTGGTTTCGGAAGATGAGGCGTACGACTCATTAAATCCACCACATAACTTCCCACTACAACAACCTTTGACATGAAGAAACCTCCCTTTAAAGTAGTAAAAACGCAAGGTTAGATGCGTTTTTACTACTCTAACTATTATTCGATTACTTAGTTTTAACCTCATTTACGTTCTTAGGAGTCACAAGTGTTGAATCAAGAATTACTTCTTTATCAACTGATTCCTTTTTAGAAATTTTTAAAGCTGTCTTAACCGCTTCTTTTCCTAGGAATACTGGTGGTTCAGCAATGGTTGCTTCTAATTTTCCACCCTTAATCGCTTCAATAGCAGGATCAACTGCATCACAACCGATTAGAGTTATTTCATCTAGACGGCCTGCTGCTTCAATTGCAGCTAAGGCACCAAGAGCCATTTCATCATTTGCTGCATATACACCATCAATCTTAGGGTTTGCTTGTAAAATATCTTCCATTACTTTCATTGCTTGACCACGGTCAAAGTTTGCAGCCTGTCTTGCAACCACTTTGAATCCAGGAGTTTCGTCCACCACAGAATTGAAACCTTTACTTCTGAACTGTCCTACGTTTGTTCCTAGGATACCTTGAATTTCAACAATGTTTCCTTTACCGCCAAGAACTTCTTTTAAGAAGTTACCAGCAATCTTACCAGACTTAAGTGCGTCAAAACCAATATGGGTAACAACTTCCCCACCATTTGATTGACGGTCAATTGTAAATACCGGAATTTTGGCATCGTTAGCTTTCTTAACACCTTCTGCGATCGCATCACTATCGGCAGGGTCAATAATAAGGACATCGATATTTTGCTCTAAAAGGTTTTCAACATCTGCTAATTGTTTACCAGGATCGTTCTGTGCATCTGTAACAACAAGGTCAACCTTATCTTCCTTCGCCTGTGCTTCTGCCCCTTCTTTAACGGCTACGAAGAACGGATTGTTTAGAGTATTCATGGATAGACCGACTTTTAGCTTGCCATCCTTAGATTTTGAACCGGATGTTTTTGTACTTGAACCTTCGTCCATACTGCAACCAACAAGACCAATAATAATCGCAAATAATGCCAACAAAGAAATAATCTTTTTCATCTTAATACCCCCAATGTTTTATTTTTTAATTTTTGAAAACTTACTATCTACTAATACAGCAATTAGAATGACAAGACCTTTAGCAATACTTTGATAGAATGGAGAAACGTTCATTAAGTTAAGAACATTATCAAGGACCCCCATAATTAAAGCCCCGATAAGCGTCCCCGTAACTCCACCTTTTCCCCCTGCTAAACTAGTCCCCCCAATAATAACGGCCGCGATAGCATCCAACTCAATTCCTGTACCCGCAGTTGGCTGAGCTGACATTAATCGTGAGGTATAAATAATCGCGGATAAAGCTGAAAGCAAACCTGAAATTCCAAAAACAGCTATTTTAATGGCTCTCACATTAATACCTGCAAGAATAGCCGTTTCTTCATTTCCACCGATGGCAAAGATGTATCGGCCAAAACTGGTGTATTTTAACATCCAATACATGAATCCAAAAACAACAAACATAATGATAATCGGAATAGGTACTCCAAAGAAACGACCGCTCCCAATATAACGGTATGCTTCATTACTTACTACTAATGGATAACCCTTCGTATAAACAAGCGTCATCCCTCGTGCAATAACCATGATTGCCAAAGTGGCAATAAAGGAAGGGACACCGAATCTTGCTGTAATAAACCCATTAAATAGTCCGAATAGTAATCCTACGCCAAGTGCAGCAAGCAGTGCTAGTGCCAGCGGCCAACCAGCGGTCAATGCTCCAGCTAAAATGGCTCCAGAAAAGGCCATTACAGCCCCAACCGAAAGATCAATACCTGCAATTAAAATGACGAGCGTCATCCCGCTTGCAATGATGGCAATAATGGATACCTGACGAAGCACATTCATCACGTTGCTCATTGTAAAGAAAACATCTGACAATGCCCCTGCAATCCCACACAATATAATAAAAATCAATAATACACGGTACTTTTCAATGAGCGAAAGCCAGTTAAAGGCTTCCTTTTGCACCTCTTGCTTAACAGGTGTCGTATTAGACATTCGTCACACCCCCTGATGCGTAATAAAAGATTTTTTCCTGAGTCGCTTCTTGCTGACTGAGTTCAGCTGTTATTCTTCCTTCATTCATAACCAAAATTCGATTGCTAAGACCAAGCAGTTCCGGCATTTCAGAAGAGATCATGATTATGGAAATCCCATCTTCTGTAAGCCTTTTCATAATTTGATAAATTTCAGCTTTTGCACCAACATCAATACCCCTTGTTGGTTCATTTAAGATCAACACTTTAGGATTCATCTGTAGCCATTTTCCAAGGACCACTTTCTGTTGATTTCCTCCACTTAGCGTCCTGACTTCTACGCTCGGATCATGGACCTTAATTTTCAAATCCTTGACCCATCGGTTTACAATCTCATCTTTCATTTTCTTCTTGGAAACACCAAACCGTGAAATCCTCCGATAAGTCGGTAAAAGAAGATTTTCATAGACTGATAACCCTAAGACTAAGCCTTCCTGCTTACGATCATCTGTTACAAGAGCAATACCTGCATCTATGGCTCCCCTTGGGCTATTTACTGTCTTCGAATCTACTTTTACGGAACCGCTCATATTGTTGTATAAGCCAAATATCGCTTTTGAAAGTTCCGTCCTACCAGAACCCATTAATCCAGCAATGCCAAGAATTTCTCCTTTTTTCACGGAAAAATTAATGTTATGCAGCATGTCCGGAACCGAGACATCTTTTACCTCAAGTAAAACATCATTAGCAGGAATACCCTTCTCTGGATACAAGTCAGTCAGTTCACGGCCCACCATCATTGTAACCATATCATCTTTTGTAACGTCTTTTACCTGGGCACTCCCAATGTATCTTCCATCTCTTAATACAGCGATCGAATCAGCAACCGCTTGTACTTCTTCCAAGCGATGGGTAATAAAGATCACTCCCATTCCCTGTTGCTTTAAGTCCTTCATAATGGCTAAAAGTTTACTAGTTTCTTCATCATTTAAAGCAGCAGTCGGCTCATCCATGATAATGATTTTAGAATTAAACGAAAGGGCCTTGGCAATTTCTACTAATTGCTGTTCTGCCACAGATAGGTCGATGATTAGATCATCAGGTGAAACACGTGTTAACCCTACCCGGTCTAACCAATTTCGAGTTTCCTCTCTAACCTGTTTCCGGTGAATGATCCCTTTTGTTTTGCGAGGCTCTCGTCCAATGAAAATATTTTCGGCTACACTCATATGCGGAATCAAATTAAATTCTTGATAGATAATACTGATTCCAAGACTTTGAGAGTGTTTGGGTCCCTCTATCGTTACGGGTTCTCCATTTATATAGATCTGCCCATTACTAGGCTGATGAACTCCTGCAAGCACCTTCATTAACGTGGACTTGCCAGCCCCATTTTCGCCAAGTAAGGCAAGGATCTCTGACTGATTTACATGAATAGATACATGATCAAGAGCTTTCACTCCAGGAAACTCCTTCGATATTTCCCTCATTTCAAGTAACGTTGTACTCATTCATTTTTCCCCCTTTGAACGAGTTACCAATTTTTCAGTAAACAACACCTGCTACTAAAATAACATTGGCATACCCAGTAAACTCACCAGTTCGAATTAATCCTCTTGCTTGTTTAGTTTGTTGTTTAAACTCCAAATGTGGAACGTATTCAATAGGAATGTTTTCAAATCGACTTACAATTTGACCATGCATTTCTGGACTGACAGTTTTAACTTCCTCTGCTAGAATGACCTTCTCCACCTCAAGCTCTGTTAAAACCGTATCCAGCGTTTCTAGAAATCCAGGTACTCCTTCCTTGAGTGCCAAATCAATTCGGTGTGTCACATTTTCAGGAATAGGTAAACCAGCATCTGTCACGACAACATAGTCTGTATGACCCGTTTCAGAGATTAATTGATTAATTCTTGGATTTAAAATTCCGCCTTTTTTCATCGTATGTCTCTCTCCTTTTGGTAAAATGTAAACGTTTAGATTTTTATTTTTACTTGGCAGGATTCTCGTATTTTTAATTCAGGTGATAAAAGATACTCTCTCTTTGGAAGATCACCCTTCACATTCATTCGTTCGTAAAGTAATTGGACAGCAATTTCGCCAATCGTCATCATCGGTCTAGATACTACGGATAATCTCGGCTTGATAAATGTAGCAATTTCCACATCATCAAATCCGATGAAGGATACCTCTTCTCCTAATTTCCAATCTAAATCTATTAAGCCTTTTATACACCCAATTGTCATAAGATTGTTTGATGAAAAAATAGCAGTGGGTCTATTCTCTGAATCGTACAGTTCATGTGCAGCCGAATAGCCGCTGCCTTCCATAAAATCTCCTTGAATAACTAAGCTTTCATCAAAAGGTATATTATATTCCTCGAGTGCTTTTTTATAGCCTAAAAACCGTTCAAGCCCAGGTGTTGTTTGCTGTGGACCACAAATAATAGCGATTCTTCTATGCCCTTGTAAAATGAGGTGCTGAACTGCCTGATAAGACCCATTCACATTGTCAACCAGTACTGTATCAACATCAAATTTCTTGATGGCCCTGTCAACAGCTACGATGGGGATACCTTGGTCCTGTAAAAGTTTAATATGATCGCCCGTCTCATTGGCCGTTGTAATAATGACTCCATCTACACCGCGTTCAATAAAGATCTTCACGATCTCTTCTTCTACAATAGGCGATTCATTTGTACTACTTAGAATGGTGTAGTACCCTAGCTCTCTTGCCTTTTGTTCAATGCCAGAAACAACAAGCGGAAAAAATGGATTTTTAATATCTGGCACAATAATGCCAATGGTATGTGTTTCTTTACTTTTCATACTTCTTGCTACAGCGCTGCGAATGTAACCAAGTTCATTGATAGCGTTTACAATTCGATCTTCAGTAACTTTTCGAACGCCACCCTGGTTATTGATTACCCTCGAAACCGTAGCAATTGAAACCTTCGCAAGCTTTGCAACATCTTCAATTGTTGGTTTGTACTCCATTTTATGTAACTCCTAAAATGTAAACGTTTAGATTTATGTTTTAAAAAATAATAGACTTAAAAGTTTTAGTCTATTGGTTATGTTTTCTTCAAATGTAAACGTTTAGATTTTTTATAGTTTGATAATATCACCGTCTAGCATGAAAATGCAAGAGTGCTTTTTAAATATTTTTAAAATTTTTAAAACATAAACATCTTTCTTATAATATTAAGCTATGAATGGTTCTATCTAGTTTTCTATTCCACATTTAAAATACACTTTTTAAAGTAAAGTAACGGTTTAAATGTATCGTTGTACAGGTCACAAGTAAATGTAACGATAAGTTGATTTTCAGGGGCGACAATAATGTACTGCCCTCCATATCCCATGGCAAAATAGACCAGTGGCTGTGCTGGCTGATGATCATCATAGGTTAGGATCCACCAATGATAGCCATAAGAGCCAATTTTATTATAGGTATGAAAACGCGGAATCGTAGACTCCATCACCCAATCCTTTGAAACAACCTTATGCCCGTTCCACGTTCCTTCCTGTAGCATCAACTTCCCTATTTTCAGCATATCTTCTGCCTTTAATGACAACCCAAATCCGCCAATTACTATCCCTTTCGCATCTGAATACCATGTATAGTCATATATCCCCATTGGCTTAAATAGGTAGGCATCTGCATATTCTGATAAAGACTTACCTGCAGCTTTTTGTAGAATGGCACTTAACAAATGGGAGCAGCCTGAATTATAGTGCATATTTTCTCCTGGAGCCTCAACCATGGGTCTTTCTAGGATAAACCGAACCCAATCTCGCGAATTAATCATAGGCATCGGTCTCCCACCCCAGCTCGAAAACTCAGGCCAATCAAAGCCGGGTGTCATTGTAAGCAGATGCTCGAGAGTCAACTGCTTTTGCCAGTCTGTAAGATTCGGGAAAAAGTCAGCTATTGGCTGGTGAACTCCCTTTATATCCCCACGGTCAATAGCAATTCCCACTAAAATAGAGAGTACACTCTTCGTAACAGAGTTTACTTTATGCTGTTTGTCCTTCATTTTATTATTTTTATAGTATTCGAAAACTAAAGAATTCTCATGTTGGATGAGACATGACGTGATTTTATCCTTTTTTATCTTTTTCTCTAATTCAGTTAAAATATCATTTGAAATCACTAGATTTTCACCTCAAAATATAAGGAACGAGCTCATGCTTTTTTATTACCTCATAAAATAATTCTATCTATGTCCTTTAAGACCTCCATCTTTTTTAATTTTTCCACCTATAAACTTATGGGAGTGAGCCAATGATTTATCTTTATCTTGTAATTTCCTATTTAATCGGCTGCGTCATGTTCGGATATCTGATCACAAAGATGTTTTATCATAAGGATATCAGGCAACTTGGTAGCGGAAATGTTGGGGCAAGGAATGCTGGACGGATTCATGGGAAAAAGGCATTCGTTCTCATCTTTTTAGGTGATGCCTTAAAGGGCGTTATGGTCATTTGGCTCGCTCACTTTTTAGATTTTCCCGCACCCGTTCAGCTTCTAGGGTTAGGAATGGCCATTATCGGGCATGTCAAACCTGTCACGTTGAAATTTAAGGGAGGAAAAGGAATCTCCACCTTTATTGGGGGTATGATTATGTTTGAACCACTTCTAATTCCCGTAATAATCATTGGATTCCTTGTCCTTTATCCTTTTACCAAAAGCTTTACTTTTGCAGGATTGGGGGCATTTCTGCTTATTCCTGTATTTCTAGTGGTCAATCAGGTTGATTGGGTTAGTTGTGTTATTGTAGGGTGTCTCCTGATAATTATTCTATTGGCGCATTCTGGGAATATTAAAGAGAGACTGATTAAATAAGGGCAGGTTACTGGGAACATGCTTTTATCTTCGTTTTACTTAAATGTTCTCTCTTTCCTGCTACCACTTCGGGCACGTGTAGACCGCTTCTACATTACCCTTTTCTCTTTTTTCTACGAGCCCGAATTATCTGGTGTAGAAAGGTTTTGGTCGCATAGACGGACGGGTTCTACGAGACCGAATTGTCTTGTGGAGAAGGGGTTTGGTCGCATAGATGGGTTCTATGCTACCGAACTTCCTGATGGAGATGGGGGTTAGTCGCATAGACGGGTTTTATGCTACCGAACTTCCTGAAGGAGATGAGTTTTGGTCGCATAGACGGGTTCTATGCTACCGATCTGCCTGATGGAGATGAGTTTTGGTCGCATAGACGGGTTCTATGCTACCGATCTGCCTGATGGAGATGAGTTTTGGTCGCATAGACGGGTTCTATGCTACCGATCTGCCTGATGGAGATGAGTTTTGGTCGCATAGACGGGTCCTATCCGCCGAACTTCCTGATGGAGATGGGGTTTGGTCGCATAGACGGGTTTTATGCTACCGAACTTCCTGAAGGAGATGAGTTTTGGTCGCATAGACGGGTTCTATGCTACCGATCTGCCTGATGGAGATGAGTTTTGGGCTCATAGACGGGTTCTATGCTACCGAACTGTCTGTTGGAGATGGGGTTTGGTCGCATAGACGGGTTCTACGAGACCGAATTGTCTGGTCTAGAAAGGTTTTGGTCGCATAGACGGGTTCTATGCTACCGATCTGCCTGATGGAGATGAGTTTTGGGCTCATAGACGGGTTCTATACGACCGATCTGCCTGATGGAGAAGGGGTTAGGGCACGTAGAATGCCGACACCTTCCAACAATAAATTGACACCAGATATATATTGCAATCAAGTTACGATTCCCTAAATAATGTATAAAAAGTCCTAGGCGGTAATATTTATTTGTATATGGCGGATTGTTTTTTGACTACATCTGGGGGGGATGCTTCTGAAGGCGATTAGAATCATACAATGGTTGATTGGGATTTTCCTTTTCGTGTATGGGGTGTATCTAATTTTTGGTGTACAGGAATTCTTTGGTACGTTAGCCATCATTGCCGCGTTTTTAATCTTCCCTAGCCTTGAAAAAAAGGACCAAACTGCTGCAGCAGCCTCTAAAAGTTATAGCAACGACCCTTATCACGCCTCTGCCTTTAACAGTATTGATTCCGACGAATCCGATGATAACGATAATGGAAACTCTGACAATGACAACGATGGGGACTATGGTGGAGACTCAAATGACGATTAACCGATCGCCTCAAAAAAACAGGGCTGGACCCGTGAGAGTATCCTCCAGAGTCAGCCCTGTTTTTTTCTTATTTATTTTTTGTAAAATAATACAGGAACCACACCGCATGATTTTGCTCGTCTGCTGCCGCTCTACGGAATATTTCCTTAATATATGGATCCGTGGTTTCATCGGCTATCGAAAGATAAAAATCAACTGCCTCTTGCTCATCTACTAACGCAAACTCCAGACCCTTTACATACGTATTTGGACACTCCTCCGTGATTTTTGGCTGAGGCTGCCTTCCCGTAAGACTCGTATAGATCCTAACGAATTGATGATAATGCTTTTTCTCATCTTCACGTATTTCAAGAATTTGTTTTCGCTGCTTTTCCTTTGTTGCCATTTTAGCAATTTTTTCATAACAATGAATCGCACTATATTCCCCATTTATCGCTTTTTCAAGATCCTGAATCAACTTATTTTGTTGTCTACTTAGCGCATCAGAGTAATTTGAATAAGGATACATAGCTCTCCCCCTCCTATTTCCTACCTATCCCTATCTTACTAATGACTTGGTCATCGGGTGCCTGCCCAAGTCGGATAATTTTTAAAAGGCATGTTTCGTGGTTATTCAACAAATTCCCCACCTAATCAACTGTTTTATTAAATGGCCCCAACACCGTACAGATTATGCGTTTTCAAAACTAAGGAATAAAAAAGATTGTCGATTTGCGCTTCACAATCTTAAAAATACAGTTTAATATAAAATTAACAAATTTAGGATAGACTCGTAGTTTTTGGTAAGTAACTACACAAGACCTCTAGAGCAAAAGGAGTGTGAGAAATCTAGTAGAGGCAGAAATACAGCTCTGTAACTCGAGACTGTAGCGACTCTTTAGAGTGACACTTAGCACAGAAAGGGAATTTTAGCGTTGAAGAAAAAAATTTTACTCTTATCAATTTTTGTATTATTACTCATGAACTTGGGGATAGGTTTTACTCCGTCCTATGCAGCGACTACAGGCTGGAAGCTGGAAAACGGAAAGTGGTATTATTATCAAAATGATGCTCCTGTAAAAGGATGGATTTTCATAAGAGAAAAATGGTATTACCTTGATGCCAAAGGGATTATGAAGACCGGGTGGCTCCTTGACAAAGGAAAATGGTATTACCTACAGGCAGATGGTTCAATGAAAACGGGCTGGGTGAACATCAATAATAAATGGTACTTCCTTCAAACAGATGGTGCGATGAAAACCGGGTGGCTGTTACTAGGGACAGATTGGTATTACTTAAATTCAAGCGGCGAGCGAACGAGCGGCCTTCTTTCCATTAATTCCAAGCTATACTATTTGAACAATGATGGTGTTATGCTTGCAAACAAATGGCAGGAAGTGAATGGTAAGAAGTACTACTTTAAGAACGATGGGTCTGCTGCAACCAATGTAACCGAAATCGCTGGAAAAAAGTACCTTTTTACCACAGATGGAACTCTAGCCTTCGGGTGGAGATTCGTAAATGGAAAATGGTATTTTTCAAACACAGAAGGACTTGTTCAAGCCGGCTGGATTATCGACAAGGACAAGAAATACTTCTTAGATCAGAATGGAGTAATGTTAACAGGTTGGGTTGAGGAGCAAGGGAAGAAATACTATTTTAATAGTAGTGGTGCGTTAACCACAGGAATGACCACACTGGCTAGTAAAACTTACTATTTTAATAACGAGGGAGTTCTGAACACTGCAGGCTGGGTTATGTCAGGTGCCAAGAAATATTACGCAGATAATGCTGGTGTTCTAAAAAAAGGCTGGCTCTTTTTGAATAACACCTGGTACTATTTAGCGAGTGATTTTTCCATGAGCACAGGCTGGGTGCGTGATGGCGGCAAATGGTACTATCTTAATGATCAAGGCCAAATGCAGACAGGCTGGGTATTGGATAGCAATAAGAAGTATTATCTAAATGGCAGTGGGGCTATGCAAACAGGCTGGCTCAAATTAGATGGAAAGAAGTTCTACCTAAACCAGACAGGAGCCATGGTAACCGGTTGGTTCCAAGATAAAGGGCTTTGGTACTATTTTGATGCTAACGGTATCATGCAAACAGGATGGATTACCGTGAATAGTGAAAAATTCTTTTTAGATTCAAACGGTGTCTGGGTCCCGATTACAAATGATTTAAATGGGAAAACAATTGTCATTGATCCCGGACATGGTGGATATGATAGCGGTGCTAATACTGACGGAGTATATGAAAAAAATATTAATTTACAAGTAAGCTTGAAATTTGCGGATGCACTAAGAAGTCATGGTGCAACAGTGTATATGACAAGAAGTAAGGATGAATTTATTTCATTAGATAATAGAGTGATATACTCCAACTCTATTAAACCGGACGCCTTTATTAGTATTCATGTCAATTCATCTGTCAGCACAAGCGCATCGGGGATAGAATCGTATTATAATTCTGTTGACGGTGTTATGCCTGAGGAAAGTAAACAGTTGGCAACTTTCCTGCAAAACGAACTAATTAAGATAACAGGTGCTGTCACTAGGGGAATTAAGGACGAAAGCTTCCGTGTAATTAGGGATAATGAAGCACCAGCTGTCTTAGTGGAAATTGGCTTCGTCTCTAATCCGACGGAACGAGCCAACCTGACAAGCGACACCTACCAGAACAAATTGGTCACTGGGTTAATCAATGGCGTATTGAAGTTTTTCAATCTGTAAGTAAATTGGACAAGCATTGGGGACGTCCATGACTGGTGCCTGATAACACAGATGATACCAAAAAGAAGATACCTCGCCGGTATGGCACGGTATCTTCTTTTTATTTGTTTGTATTTAGGTTTTCCTTCAAGCTAATTTGGAACACCGCTCCTCCCTGCCCCCGATTAAACGCAGTAATTGATCCGCCGTGTCCCTCAATGATGGCCTTGGTTATAGCAAGGCCCATTCCTGAGCCACCTTCATCACCGCTATAAAAACGTTGGAACACCTTCATCTCTTCTCCGGGTGCAAATCCCTTTCCATCGTCCGCCACCTCCACCAAGACAGCAGTTCCATCCTCTGACACTTCGGACATGACGGAAACAGTAGATTTCGCAAATCGGATCGCATTCCCTAATAAATTGATAAACGCCCTTTTCATCTTTTCGCCATCCACCAAGACCGGTTCCACCACTCCACTTTCTACACCAATCTCAATCCCGCGTTGCTCAGCCAGTGCCCTAACACTCTCCACAGCCTCCCCAACAATCACATCTAGTGACTCCCGCCTAAACACAAAGCTCTCCTCGACACTCTCCAGCTTCGCTAAATATGTGATACCTTCGACAATCCGTTTCAAGCGCTGGCTTTCGGCAATGATGACATTGAGACTGGCAGTCACGTCTTCACCAGTCACCACTCCATCCAAAATCCCCTCTGCATTTCCCTGAATCGCCATTAACGGAGTTTTTAACTCATGGGAAGCATTCTGAAAAAAGATTTTTTGATCAGCATCATACTGCTTCAACCTTCGAGACAACGCATTAAAGCTGGCGGCTAATTCCCCCACTTCATCCTTTGACTCCAGCTTAATTTCCTGGTCCAAACCTTTGAGCGAAAAATGCTTCATATGCTCTGTCAATCTTCGAATCGGTCGCGTTAAGTTCTTTTTAAAAAAGACACCCAGACCAACGGCAATTAAAGCTGAAATAACTAAACTAATTAACTGTGACCTTCGCATAAGACGATTAATTTCTTTTATTTCGACAAGTCTTTGGACCAGAGTGACATATCCTTTTGTTTTCCCATTTTTAGACGAAATCTTTACGGTCTCGGAGATAAACCTTCTATCCGGATCCTTCCTAAATTCAACGAGGGCCGCAGCCTTTAAATCCGTATAAACAATTACCTGATTCTTGTTCCAAATAATTAATTCCGAAGAAAGCAACCGTTCCGACAGCGCCAGGGCCTTGCGATTCACCAGCTGTTCTTTAACCGTTAGACTTGATAGAACCGTCTTCCCTAGTAATTGACTCACCACACTGGCTTCCTTATGCAACTGCTGCTTGGTTTCATGAATTAAATAACGCTGGGCAATGAAATGAAAAGTTAGGCTAGTAATCAAAAAAATACTAATAATTAATAGAAAATATGTGAATAAGAGCTTTGCGCCAATTCTCATTTAATCATCCACCCTGTATCCATAACCCCAAATCGTTGAGAGTTCAACCGAAGATTCGTGCTGCTCTAGCTTTTTACGAACGCGCTTCACGAGATCATCAATCAGCCGACCATCCCCGGTATATTCATACCCCCAAATAAACTCGAGTAGTTCTTCCCTCGTGAACGGCTTTCCTTTATTCCGGGCTAGAAAAATAAATAAATCATATTCTTTGGTTGTTAATTTGATTTCAAGTCCCTCTTTTTCTATGTATCTTCGCTCAAAATCAATCATTAAATCGCGGATTGTCAGCATTTGCGGTTTACTTACAGTTGTTTTTTCCATCCGTTTAAATATATTTTTAATACGAACCATCAGTTCTCTTGGACTAAACGGCTTTGTTAAATAATCATCGCCACCAAGCTCTAGCCCTAGAATACGGTCAAACTCCCCGTCCCGGGCCGACACAAAAATAATCGGAATTTCACTCGATTTGCGAATCTCTTTACAAAGCTCGAGCCCATCCATATGAGGAAGCATGATATCAACCACCAACAAATCCGGTTTTAAGCGCAGCATCTCCTGATAGACATTCACCCCATCTGAAAAAAGGGTGACTTTGTAGCCTTCGCTTTCCATGTATTTTTGCAAAATATCGCGGATATTCTTTTCATCATCTATCACAAAAATATGCTTCATCAGTGCTTCACCTCGTCCCTATTATATAGTAAAAAAGAGATAGCATTCTAACACTATCTCTTTCGAACGATACTATTTTAAACTGTCAATCATTTGATTAAGAAGCGACAACTGCTCTTTCATCTTGTCGTTGACTTGTTTCTGAACCTCAATGACCTTGTCGAACTGTTCAGTGGCATCGCCCGCTTTTACCGCCTCCTGCAGTTCCTTCCTCTCATCCTTGCCCTTTGTTAGAAGGGCTTTCAATTCGCCATTTCTTGTTTTCAACTGCTTTTTACTTTCCTTTACCTGCTTCAGAGCCTCTTTATTTCCACTCTTTTTTGCTGTTAAAAATAAATCAACTAACTGGTCCTTTTTCTCGACCATTTGTTTTTTCAGGTCTAACCGCTCTTCACGCAGTTGGTTGACCTGATGGATTTTCTCCTGGTATTTACTTAATTTATCGAACTTTTTCCCGTTATGTTCTTTTGCCACGACGGTTTGAGGGTTATCAGCCGCATATGCACTCTGAATTTGATATGTCCCGCCTAACAGCAACAGGGCGCCAATTCCAACAGCTAATCCTTTTTTCAGCTTCATCTTTATCTCTCCTTCGCTTGTCTTACTTACCCTCTCAGTATAGCCAACGGGTTAGGCAGAACTTCGGAATAAATGTGTGAAAAGTGTGTGAAAAAAATCAGCCTCTTCCCGCGGAAAGCGAAGCTTCTTGAGCGGAAATCAACAGACATTTCAACAAAAATCAAACAAGAAGAAATGGTACTATTAAACTTAACAGGAATTTTTCCGGAACCTAAACCACTTCGCTTCGTCTAAGTTTGTAGGAAAGGGGGATATCGAAGTGTATGTTATAAAAAGAAAAGAACATTCGACACCTAATGAAATTAGCTATTTATCCAAGGATGATCAACTTGCCTGGTTAATGGATGAATATGGAGATATGGTCGTTCGACTTGCGTTTACATATGTCAAAAATAAAGAATTGGCTGAGGATATTTCACAGGAGGTATTTATCAGCTGCTATAACCACCTAGACGATTTCCAAAACCGGTCGACCTATAAAACCTGGCTATACCGAATCACTGCCAATAAATGCAAGGACGTATTGAAAAGTTGGTCCTTTAGAAACCTTCAATACAAAGACTTTTTACAAATGATTTTAAAAAGTGGGGCACCTACAGCAGATATGAAAATGATTGAGAGTGAAGAGAAAGAGTTGATTTTTCAACAGGTGCTCTCTCTCCCAATCAAATTGAGAGAAGTGATTACCCTTTATTACTATGAGGAATGTACCGTCGATGAGATTGCCAAGCTTTTAAATCTCAATACCAATACAGTAAAAACCAGGCTTCATCGCGGAAGAAATTCATTAAAAACATCATTAAAGGGGAGCAATATTTATGAAAAATAATGTGAAATACCCTAAAGCTGTATTGGATGAACTACAATTTAAGAACGAACATAAGCAAAATGTTTTAAATAAAATTAAGCAGCAAAACGGCGAACCCCGATTGGTAACAAAAAAGAGAGCTTCGAGGAAAGTGCTCTTTTCAGGCATTACCGCTGCCGCTGTTTTTGTCATCTTAATTGGGTCTGCCAATTTGTCACTCGGTGCAGCCAAAGTAGCAGCGAAGATCCCTTACTTCCATTTGTTTATCCAGCAAGAAGAATATAAACATGCCGCGGCAGAAGTGATTGGTGATGTCGCCAATGACAAAGGGTACCAGCTTGGCTCCTTTGAATTATCCATACCTGATAAAAAAGTAAAATTGGGACTGCGGTACTCGAAGAGTGATTACAACAATATTAAGAGCCATGTGGAGAAAAATGTGAATAACGCGTTAATCGCCAATAATTTTGGCAGCTTTGATATAATCACCAAGCGTGAAAGAGTCATCGTTCCTGAAAAAGAAGATCCAAAAGTAGAGAAGTATCAAAAGGAAAGTGAAGCTCTTCAGCAGCAAATTATCGACTATCTTGAAAAAAATCATTACCAGATGCCCTTCCCAGTTGAGGCTAGAATCAATCAGTTTGAGAGATTTGTATATGTAGCTATTCCAAAAACAGAAACAAGAACCGAAGAACTGAAACAGTTCCTCGACACCACAACCGCTTTGTATGGCGGCAAGTTTAAGTATCGAATCAGCAAAATCAATATGACGGCGCGCGAACAAGAATTACGATGGGGGAAAAATAACATCATTAGTATTCTTGTAGGTGGTCTTATGGCGAACAAAGAGTTTAAAGTGAGTGGTTTTTCTTATTCCTTCCACCCGCTTCCACTGCAAATTACGATTAAGACATCGGTCGAATCATCTGACGGCGATGCGAAGGATCTCGCGAAACGAATTGAAGATGAGATCAACAGCTTCATTCAAACAGATGACTTAACCAAAGAAGTCCGGAACGACCCATACGAAATTACCATTTTGAGTAAAGATAAAAAGAAAATCAATTAAGACAAAGGGGGCTAGACTTGGGGTCAGGCCCCTTTTGACATGGGGACAGACCCCCTCTGACATATTTTCTGATAAGATAGAAGGTAAGATTACATTTGTTTAAGGGAGGGTTTGGTCTATGCAGCAAGATGGAGTGTTCCGCTCTGTTTGCTCCCTCGATTGCCCTGATCAATGTGGGCTGCTCTTACATAAGAGGGATGGAAAAATTGTGAAGGTTGAAGGCGATCCGGAGCATCCAGTGACGAGAGGGCATATTTGCAACAAGGTTCGCCATATGACTGAACGAATTTATGACGAAAAGCGATTAAACTATCCACTCAAGCGAGTCGGAGCCAAAGGTGAAGGGAAGTTTGAGCGGGTCAGCTGGGATGAAGCCATCCGTACGATTACAACCCGTTGGAAGGATCTGATTACATCCGATGGTCCGGAGAGCATCCTTCCCTACAGTTTTTATGGAAACATGGGACGGCTTACCGCAGAGGGTATGGACCGCCGCTTCTTCAACAAATTGGGTGCTTCCCAGTTAGACCGGACGATTTGTTCCTCTGCCGGCTCTGTTGGCTACAGCTATACCATGGGCAGCAGCGTAGGAATCGATCCTGAGGACACCATCGAATCCAAACTCATCCTCTTTTGGGGGATTAATGCGGCTAGCACTAACATGCATCAGGTAGCCCTGGCCCAAAAGGCACGGAAGCAAAATGGAGCCAAAATTATTGTGATTGATGTCCACAAAAATCAAACGGGTAGATTAGCAGATTGGTTTATTCCGATTTTACCAGGGACGGACAGCGCTCTTGCCCTTGGTGTGATGCATATTTTGTTTGCAGAAAACCTAGTGGATCACGACTTTTTACAGACCTATACGATTGGACATGAAGAGCTGCGCGAGCATGTCAGCCAATACGATCCCGACACTGTTTCCACCATCACGGGTGTACCGGCAGAAGATATTTTCAAGCTTGCCCGCTTGTACGGAAAAACCTCTCCTTCTTTTATCCGGATCGGGAATGGACCGCAGCATCACGATAACGGCGGCATGTTCGTCCGTACGGTTTCCTGCTTACCTGCCCTCACCGGCCAATGGCTAGTAAAAGGCGGCGGTGCGATTAAAGGAAATTCTGCCTATCTCTCATTCAATACAAATGGTTTGCAACGGCCGGACCTTTTGAAAAAGAAAGCGACAAGATCAATTAATATGAACCAGATTGGTGAGGCGTTATTGAAACTGGATCCGCCTATTCGTTCCTTGTACGTGTATGGTTCGAATCCTGCTGTTGTTGCGCCTTCCAGTAGGAAAGTTCGGGAAGGTCTTGGACGTGAGGACTTATTTCTCGTGGTTCATGATTTATTTTTAACAGAAACGGCCATGCATGCGGACCTTGTTTTACCAGCGACCTCCTCCTTTGAGAATACGGACTTTTATACCTCCTACTGGCACCATTACATTCAACTTCAGCAACCTGTAATCGAGCCATATGGAGAGTCAAAATCAAATTTGGAAGTCTTCCGATTGCTGGCAAAAGAGATGGGCTTGGCTGAGCCTGCCTTAGAAGAGACGGAGGCCGAGATGATTGCTACAGCCCTTGATTATCCGCGGAACACAGGACTCAAGGGAATCAATTATGATGCCCTCGTCAAGCATTCATACATGAAGGCAACTGTGAAACCGATGTTTCCTGGAAGACTTGCGACACCTAGCGGGAAAATAGAGTTATATTCTGAGAGAATGCGTGAGGCCGGGCACCCACCTTTGCCAACATACGTACCATTGATAGATGACGGGGACCATCCTTTTCAATTTGTTCCAGGACCTAATCACAATTTCTTAAACTCTACTTTTTCTAATAATGTTAAACACGTCACACTGGAAAAAGAACCACGTGTGCATATCAATCAAAAGGATGCCCTTCCGTTAGGAATTAGGGATGGCGACCAAGTTCGTGTCTGGAACGATCTCGGGGAGTGTGTGCTAAAGGCTTCTGTTGGAGAAAGTATTCTTCCCGGGGTCGTGGTTACCCAAGGACTTTGGGCCGACCGAGATGGAACAAAACAGCTGGTCAACCAACTCACACCCGACCGCATCGCAGACATGGGAGGCGGAGCTACCTTTTTTTCAGGAAGAGTGAGCTTGGAGAGAATTCACAAATAAATAAAGGAAGGTAGCTTTTAAGAATAGTAAAGGGTTCCGTTCTTAAAATACCTGCCGAAATGACAGTCGGCAGTCGTTATTGGTATATAAAAAAGTAAAATAAGCGGAGATTTTCCGGTTAAATTTAAAATCATTCTCGTTTCGGTGTAAATAAGCAGAGATTTTCCGCTTATGCTAAGTAAAATCTCCCCATTTTCACATTTTTCGAGTCAATAGGCGGAATTTCTCCGTCTATTTAAGCTTTTTTTTATAATAATTACTAAATAAGCGGAATTTTTCCGTCTATTTATCAGATCGGGTGCTTAACCTCATCCCCCAATCGATAAGAGTTAATAAAATTTCGTAGATACCTTGATAAAAAAAGAAAAAGACGTATGCCAATTCATACGTCAATTCTTGTGTCTTTTAATAAGATAACACCGGTAAACGGAACCCTTTATAAAAATAGCTGCCTACCTTTTCATAAAATGATACCTATTCCACATTCAAAGTAGAATCCTTTTTCGCGAGCTTCAAGTAAATCATATAGATAATTCCGATTGCCATCCAGACGAAGCCAAGCTTCTTCGAGGTTGGATCAAGGTTGAACCACACGTATCCGATAATAACAAAGCCAATCAACGGGAACACAAGGTGATTCAAGTAATCTTTACTTTTTTGCTTACGGACAAAATAATTAATAACCGACAAATGCAAGAATAAGAAAGCAGTCAAGGCACCAAAATTCACAAGTGAAGTAAGACTATTAATCTGTGACGCAAATCCAATCGTCACCACAAGAGAAATGGTAGCAACAAGAAACGTACTAACATACGGTGTTTGATACTTCGGATGAACCTTCGAAAGAATCTTCGGCAGCTTTTTATCGCGAGCCATACTGTATAAAATACGAGAAATTGCAGCTTGGGCCACCAATGCATCGGCAATTCCCCAAGCAAGGGCTGTGGCTAAAATCGTTGTCCATTTTAACCATGGACCTCCGGCAATTTCAGCAATTTGATAGAACGCAACATCGGCATTTTCAAATGAAGCATAATCCGGCCAAATTAATGCGGCCACCCATGTCTGGATGATGAACAATACTCCCACCACTAACAACGAGAAAATAATGGCACGGCCAACGACTTTCTTGCCGCCCTTTGTTTCCTCTGCTAACGTCGAAATCGCGTCAAATCCAAGGAAGCTTAACACCGCAATGGAAACAGCCCCCATAACGGCACTCATGCTGAAATGCTCTTTATCATATAATGGCTTAAAATTAAATTCTGCTCCATTTACTCCTTTTGTAATCGCGATAATGGCAGCAACGACAAAAACCACAAGGACAATTAATTCAAGCGCCACAATAACTTTGTTGGCTTTAGCTGTAAATTCGATCCCGAAAAAGTTAATCACTGTGTTAATCCCAATAAACGCAACCAACCAAATCCAAATCGGAATTTCTGGTGCCATGTCATGTAAGGCTGCGGCACTGACTAAATATAACAAAGCGGGTATTAAAATATAATCCAATAAAATAACCCATCCTGCAAAAAAGCCCACGTGCTCGTTGATTCCGCGCTGCGCATAGGAATAAACTGAGCCAGCAATCGGAAACGCCTCAGACATCCTTGCATAACTTAACGCAGAAAATATCATTCCGACCATTCCTACCAAATAGGCAAGGGCGACCATTCCGTTAGATCCCTGGGCAACATACCCATAAATTCCGAACGGAGCAATCGGCACCATGAATACAAGACCATAAATGAGCAAATCCCAAAAGGTTAATGCACGTTTTAATTCCTGTTTATAACCGAATTGTTCTACATTTGTCTGTCCACCTTGTGCATTTGACTGTTGTTTTGTTGGTACGACTGGTTCCATATTCTTTTTCCCTCCCTATCCGAAAAGCTTCACATCGTAAGCTTCGAGAATGGATTTTGGTACGACAAATCTTGCAGTTAGAAGTGGGTCAACAATTTGCGAAACCTGAACCTCTCCTGCAGCACTGAAAAGCATCGTCAGTTCAGCCAGCGTCAAGTCGGTATGCGGAAGCAGGGTATCAACAAAAATTTCCACAGCTGATTTTGCCGCTTCATCAAGCGTCCCCTTGGATACAATGACTGCAGTACCTTCTTCATTTTCAAGAAACGGGAACGGAATGGATTTCCCCTTCAACACTTCTAAAGTAACCGTTACTTTCCCAGGAATCTCAATGCCCGATACGCCGATTTCTCCATCACCCATTGCGGCATGTAAATCTCCAAGGCCAAACAACGCACCCTCTTGGAATACAGGAAAATAAAGTGTCGCTCCCGTTGTAATTAACTTGGTATCCATATTGCCGCCATGTGCACCCGGTGTCCCACATGGAACGGGTTCCCCTTCAGGTGCAACCCCAATCACACCGATCATTGGATTTAATGGCAGCTTTACTCGCTCATTAAACACCGCTTTTCCATCAACAATCGGAACCATCTTGACGGTGAACTCATCAATTCGGTGCCCCATAACGCCCAGTCCCGGTCCGGTAGCTAGTACGCCGCTATCACCAAGCTCAATGTTGTCTATTCTAACTTTTAAAACGTCCCCAGGTTGTGCTCCTTCTACAAAAATCGCTCCCGTGGCTGGATTAATTTGATTCCAATCAATCGCATTAAATTCCGTCTCCGTTGATTGAATTTGGTCCTGAAAGCAATCAAAAGTTTCAACTACCACCTGTGCCCCAGACGGTACACGTAATCCGACCTTGTTCTCTTTACTAAAAGCATAGAAATACTGTTGTTTTTCCAGCGTTTGTACCATATGCTCGCCTCCCTTTTTTCTCATTATATCGGAGGGGTGGACGGCTGTTTTGCAGTTTCTTGATGATATTTTGCAGTATTTTTACATTGTTCTAACTTTTCTGATAAATAGGAAAAATAATACAGCACTTGATATCCCTAAATTCACACTAACCCCGGTAAGGATTTCACTGGTAAAAGAAATCCAAAGACCCAATCCGTTGGAAGCGATAAGCACAAGGGAAAGCTCCCAACCCCAGCGTACACGGTAACCAAGAAGCAGCCATAGAGGTAAACAGATCGAGACAAACAAATGAATATAAAAAATAAATACCGTCGTAAAGTCCACGGCGAAGGACGCTCCATAGAACAATAGGCAAAGGAAAAGGCTCGATGCATAACCCTTATACGCTCCTTGCTCTTCTTTAAAAAGGGGAATCAGCAAGCCCGTCAAATGGTGAAGTGATACCCCAAGACTTAAAGCTAAGCAGGATAAAACACTTACCGCCAGGACATATAAAAGAGGGGTAGAAAAAGCATGACCCATCGTATTCAGAAGCCCGTTTATTCCATTCCCGCCACCACGGGACATTAAATAAACGACTATAACGGACACAGCCACTGGCATACTGCTCCAGCATATCGCTGTTAGTCCAATTGTCGCTTTTAATCTCGTAGGCTTTACTGCTAATAGATCACTAGATAAGAGATAATAAACAAGTAAATGTCCTGCAGTGAATACCATAAATAAAAGGGCAGCAACCACTAGTTCTCCCTCATCCCAACTAGCTCCTGGCAGCCGGACAAGTTTTTCATGGATCGAGGCAACGCCATGGTAGAGGATGGTTGCAACCGGCAGAATAGTAATTCCGGTAAAAAAGCCAAACAAAAGCCAGCGCCCCATTTTCTGAACCCCGCCAGCCCCGCCCATGCCTGAAAAAACAAAAACAAAAAAGAACAGAATGCTACTCGTCCATATCGGCTGGATTGAAAAAACCGTCTTCATAAACGAGTTAGCTAGGGCTGTACTAAGAAGAAGTCCTTCACTACCCGCAAGAAACAGCAACACATAGACCGCCGCTCTTCCTCTTTCTGGCATTCGCTCCCGTAACAATGCTCCTATATGTTGAAAAGCCGAAAAGTTGTCGTTCATCTGGCTGACTTTTCTGCTGAACCAAAGCAGGACAGCCACCCCTGCTATAGAAAGTACCAGTCCCGCCAAGTATCCGCGACTTACAGTTAAGTAAACAGGTATAAAAACATAGGTCCCGGTTAGAAACCGAAAAAGCATTGAAACAGTCCCCGTCGATACTTGATTTTTTCCTGAGAGCCTTACATAGGTAACTGCATCCTTGTGACCGGCAAATTCCCCCATATGGAAAATCAAGAGGACGATCGCTAAAAATAGAATGACATACCAATCAATCATTGGTTTTTCTCCTTAACTAATTGGCTCCACGCCTGAGCAAGGGAAGCTCATCCCCGTTTTTCCTTGTACATACTCGGCGTCATGCCCTCTACTTTTTTAAAAATATTGCTAAAATGATGCTGGCTTGAGAATCCGGTAGCTTCGGCAATTCTGCTCATACTCCAGTCCGCTTTACTTATGATTAGCTTTTTTGCCTGGTGGATTCGGTATGTTAAGAGATACTCCTGAAAGGTCGAGCCGATTTCCTCTGAGAATAAATGGCTCAGGTAGGAGGCACTCACCGGTATTTCATCTGCAATCTCCTGAAGACTTAATTTTCCAGAAAAATGGAGTTCGATTTTCTTGATCACATATTGAACATGTGCAGATTTTGCTACTGCATGTTTATTGACCTCAAGGTACTTTTCAATTACCGCTAATAATTCCTGTTCAATAACAGGCTTCACCAGGTAATCCATGACTTCTGCTTGAATGGCCCTTTTGGCATAGGAAAAATCCTGATGTGCAGAAACAATGACAATCTCAATGCCACTTTGTTTTTCCTTTAATCGCTTGGACAGAGTCAAACCGTCCTCCCCTGGCATCCGAATATCAATAAAGGCCAGATGAATGCTTTCCTGCTCCGTTATTTTCCATGCAGATACGCTATCCTCTGCTGAAAAGATATTCCATAATGGATATTTACGGTGGATGAGAAAGCGTAGCTGTTCAATTTCCAAGTATTCATCATCAACAAGTAGGATGTTCATTCAATCATCTCCAGGTAAGTATGGCCAATAGGCATGGGCTAATGTCCGCCCATCCTTCGTTTCTGATAAACGAATCGTCGACGGCAGATCGAAAATGAGTTGAAACCTTTTTTCAATATTATGTAGCCCTGTTCCCTTCCAGTAAGCAGGCTCAAGTATTCGGTCAGGACCGTTATCAAACACTTTTAAGGACACCCAATTCCCTTCCCGCTCAAACACAATCGTCAATTGCTTGTCCCCCGCCTTTTTCTCAAGTCCATGCTTGAAGGCATTTTCCACAAGTGTTTGCAGGGTGTATGGAGGAATCTTACTGTCAAGCAACGTTGAATTTATCTCGTAGGTAACGGTTAACCGTTGTCCGAAACGCAACTGTTGGACAGCTAAATAGTTTTTCGTGTGGTCTAACTCCGTTGAAAAAGGAACAAGCACTTCATGATCCTGATACCGGTAGCGCAGAAACAGCGAAAACTGTTCAAGTCCTTCTGTCATATCTTGATGTCGGCCAATTCTACTTAAAGATAAAAATGCATTTAAGGCATTAAATAAGAAGTGTGGCTGAATCCGCTCTGACAATTGCCGGTACTCACTCTCCTTCAGCTCTTTTTCCAGTCGGACCTTAATATTCTCTAGTTCTAGGACATCCAGCTCCTGGTCGAGCAATCCCAGCATCACTAAAACGACGAACCCGACGATGGGCATTAACACACCAAGAAACATCACCAGTACAAACACAAGCACCACCACACATAAATGTTATCTGAATATTATTGTAAATGAAAAAACGAGCCAGGTCACCACTTAGAAAATATTAGCTGGCTCCTAATTTTAAAAATAAATGCTATGTTAAAGCATTATGTTGATTTAACACACCTGTTGATTGGAGCGGAAGGCACGAAGACTCCTGCGGGAGTAGCGGTCTCGGGAGACCCCGCAGGAGGAACGACGAGGAGGCTCCCGGAACGCCCGCGGAAAGCGAAGTGCCTGGAGCGGAAATCAACAGACAAGTTAAAAAAATCCTGAGGTCAGTCAAGGACTTCCTTGATGGACGCTCAGGATTTTAGTTTACTGCCCATATTATTTTTGCAACTCTTGTTCTAACGCATCGATTTCAACTAAGTTCCATGACGTGATGATTCCGAGAGGCTTCTCCGTTGCTATCCCATTTTCTGTAATAATGACAGCTTCTAGCTTCTTTTGGGCTAAAAAGGCATCTTCGAAAACTTCTTCTACCTCATAAATATCTATCTCTTTTTTTACAAAGACAACTTCATGCTTTTTTTCATGAACAAAAAGGTCATGAACACGAACGTCTTCAATGGAGATACCTGAAAGTGGCTGTTTGGATAACCAACGAATAATCCCTTCCGAAGTAAGCAACCATTTAAACGCGCCAGTTGAGTCGTAAATCGGAAACATCGTGTATGATAGCCTGTCTACAACTTTCATAATATCCTTTAACGGTGTCTCTTCTTTGTAATAGAGCACCGGCGAACTGGCAATAGATAAAACAGATCGTGGTTTTTCAAATTGCTCAGCAATCATTTCAATGTGCGACACTACGTCCACATTTGGCTCTGCAATATAATAGCGTTCCTTTATTTTTTCATGGACAAGGGCATTACGAAGCTTTGCATATTGATAGAGATCATGCCGATGGGTCCGAATAATGGCATAGGAATTTCCGCTGTCCAATAATACTTTAAAACTATCACTTCTTGCGTTACGAACTAGTTTCATAAGGCATTTATGTATCCGATTAAAAGCTGTCTCAAATCTTTCAGCCAATGGGGTTGCAGTATGAATATCTTGCACTTCTATTCTCTCCCAATCATAATTACTCTTTAATTTCTTTCATTCTTCCAAATATACTAACCCGCTTTGTAGCCCTTGCCCATCATTTCGTGGACGTTGTGGATGGTGACGTAAGCGTTTTGGTCGATGTCGCGGATGATGCTTTTTAGCTGGACGATTTCTTGTTTGTTAATAACGATGTAGAGGACTTCTTTGTTTTGCCCGGAGTAGCCGCCGCGACCGTCTAGCACAGTTAAGCCCCGTGACATTTTACCCGTAATATTCTCCAAAACGAGTTCTGGTGAATTGGAGATAATTAATACAGCCACCCGTTCATCCAATCCCTCAACAATGAAATCAATCGCTTTCGCCCCAATATACACGATTAGTAACGTGTACATCGACTTCTCAAGACCAATAATAAATACCGAACACGCTACTACAATGATATCAATAATGAGCATCGCCTTCCCAATGCTCCAACCTAGCAGCTGGTTTGCCAATCTTGCTAAAATGGTGGAACCCCCTGAGGTTCCCCCAGCGCGGAAAATCAAGCCCAGACCGACACCGACCAATAACCCCGCAAACACGGAAGCCAAAAAGGTATCCTTAGTCAGTTGCCTTCCTAAATCCTCCGTCAGAAACAACAAACTGGAGCAGGCGCCAATTGTAAATAAGGTATAGAACATGGTTCTTTTATCAAAAAACTTATAACCGATTGCTAACAGGACAATATTTAAAACAAAGTTCACCACACCCGGCGACCAATCAAATAAATAGTGGGCAATAATTGTGATCCCTAAGATTCCACCTTCAGACAACCGATTCGGAATGGTGAAAAAGTTGACCCCTATGGCAAAAATAAGTGCGCCGACTAAAATAAGCAGAATATCTTTCCATGTTTTTCTCATATAATTGCCACCCTTAAATCAATTACTATCATTAACTCTTGTTTCTATCTCAAGGATTGTACCGTTAAGCACCTCAAATGTTAACGGTTTACTAATATAATACCCCTGGATAATGTCACAACCCAGATTTCCCCAGACCTGAAACTGTGTATGATCTTCAATTCCTTCAATAATCACCTGTAAGCCCAGATTATGGGCCATCTGAATAATCGGTGCTATGACACCTTCATGCTGTTTGTTTTTCAATAAACTAAAAACAAAATGGCGGTCCAGCTTAATGAAATCAATGGGTAGTTTAATAAAGTCCGAAAATGAGAAATAGCCGTTACCGAAATCATCTAAAGCCATCGTAAAACCCATTTCTTTCAAAGAGCGTAACGTATCATTCACCTTTTTTACTGTATAAACCTCAATGTTTTCGGTAATTTCCAATGTAATTTGGCTTGCCGAAACCGAATAGAACCCTATCAGCTTAGTGATTTCGGGTAAAAAATAGGAAAGGAGGAGTTGATTCACGGACAGATTAATCGAATATTTCAAGTTCCTCTCCGTTTCACTTTGAATTTGTTTACATACCTCTTCGAACATCCAGAAAAAAAGACTATGGCTCATGCCCGCATCATCGGCATATGGAATAAATTCAACCGGTGAAATGTCTCCAAGACTTGGATGATTCCAGCGGATTAACGCTTCTACTCCCTCGATGGTTCTCTTTTCCAGATGAAACTGCGGTTGGTATTGGACATAGAGCTGGCCCTTCTTTAATGCATACGGAAGATCGTTTTCAATGAGCACTTTCCGGTGGGCCGCTTGATTTAATTCCCCCTTGTAAAGTACAAATTGATTATCCCCCATCTCCTCTGCTTCATACATGGCCGTTTTGGCAATCGACTGGAGCTCCTCAGGTGCCTCCGCACCATACGGAAACATACAAATCCCCATATTGCTGTTAATGGAAAAATGATGAAAGTCGATGGTATAAGTATCCGTTATCGAGCGGAGAATCCTCTCGCTTATGACCTGACAATCATGCTCAGTGATGTCTGCAATCAAAATAACAAAATCCGTTCTATTTATTTTCACAACGGTATCAATATCCCGAATCGTCCGCTTTAATCTCACTAGGATCTTACTAGCAAGAGTCTCTTCGATCTCGTCGTCTATATGTTGGGATAGCTCTAATGGAAGATGTAATCGGAGATAACAAACAGCTGCCGACATTTGATATCTTTTGCTGAAGGCAAGAGTTAGGTTGAGGCGCTCCTTTAGTAATACACTATTCCATCGTTCAGCCTTGTTATCCTTATTATTTGTAGGATTATACTCCAAAATGAACACCTCATTTTTTCATTGACATATGGTTTGGACAATTAAATCTTAACCCAAAACACAAAAAAGGAACAGAGCTATTCACTCTGTCCCCTCGTTGAATTAAGGGTTTTAAAAAATTGGTGTCAGGCACCAAAGAAAGACATTTGTCCACAATCAGTGGACACCCCTGTTTTTAGGCGATTTCTCCGTCACCTTTTTTCATTAATGCCTGTTTTATCCAGTTCTTGCCTTCGACGAGTCGTGTGACGAGCATCGCACAGACAGTATTACCGGTTGAGTTCAGCAGGGTAGCTGGTGCATCAATGATCGTACTGATGACCGCAATGATTGGCAGGGTTTCTGGCGGGAAGCCATATACGCTGATGATGAGCATTTCACCAATCATTCCACCTCCAGGAATCGCTCCCATTACCGCACCAACCAAAAAGGCTACAGCCAAAATGCTTAAAATATTGGAGATGCTCGTTAAATCCTTTCCGAACAAAGCGAAGAGGAAAACGATTTTCAGCACGCCACCAAAGACGGAACCATCTTTATGCGTATTGGCTCCAAGAGGGATGATCGTTTCTGCGATATCCTTTGGTACGCCCATCCTTCTAACTGTTGCCAAGTTGACAGGAATACATGCTGCACTTGAGCAGGTCGCTAGCGCGGTAACCGAAGGCGTGATGGCATTTTTCCAGAAAATCTTCACCCCGTCCTTACCACCTGCAATAAAGGCGTAAAGAGTGAAGAAGCCGAAATAATAAATCACGGTAAGAATTAAATAAAGGACAAACGAACGAGCGTATCCTTCTAAAATTTGTGGACCAAGCTCGCCAATAACAGCAGCAAAATAACAGCCCAGTCCAATCGGAGCATAGTACATCACAATGCTAACCATCTTCATGATGACAGCTGTTGCCGCCGATAAAAAGGTAGTAACAGGTTTCGCTTTCTCCCCAACCATCGCCGTGGAGATTCCAAAAAGAACCGCAAAAACAATCAACTGCAGCATATTGCTTCTCGATAGCAATAAATTAAAATCAGAGACAGTAAAAGTGGCTACAAGTTGTCCTAGGAACGTTACCTTTTCCGCATCCGTCTCCCCCGATGATTGGTTCATTGCCTCTTTAATCGAAGCTATATCCGCATGCTGAATGGGTTGGATAATGGACGCACCCGCTAATCCGAGGATAGCAGCAATAGAGGCAGTCACTAAGAAAACCACAACAATACTGCCCATTATTTTTCCCAACCGTTTCATGCCATTCATATTAGCGATAGCAGAAGCAATGCTAAAAAACACTAATGGCACGATGATCATAAACATTAAATTAAGAAATAGATCCCCTAACGGCTTAACAACAGCCGTCTTCGGTCCGAAAACCAATCCAGCTGCCCCGCCGATGATTATAGACAACAATAAAATAAGCGTAAAACGATAATTTTTTAAAAATGATTTCAAAATCCCACTGCCTTTCTATATAACTACTAATCATCATAACACAAGTTATGGGACCAGCTTTTTCAATACTGGAACTTTACTTAAGACATAGCTACCGAACCCACTTAATGTTATGACAATCATTACATTTACCGTTGTGGCAATGGCAGGATGAAAATGATTCCAAATAGGATTAAATATTTCATTCGATAACACTTGCATGACCAAGATATGGGCTAAGTATATACCAAAACTAACTTTGTTTAACACCCTAAATAGGAAGGGCAATTCTGTTGTCCTTGTTACAATGACTCTAAAAAATAAAAATATACCAATAGATGCTACTACCACATTAGGGGAATAGTATTCATACCAAAATTCCTCAAGAGCTCCTCCATTTCGTTTCGTATCAAAGTACGTAAGAAGGAAGGTAGTAAGGATACCTACAACTGAAAGCACTAGTGAAATATATTTCGCCTTCGTAGTTAATGGCAGATTGGCTAAATAATAGCCTAAAATAAAATAGCCAACATAATTAGTTACGAAGAAAAGTTCCAGGTTCAGACCTAAACCAAAGTGGTACTTAATAAATTTCACAACCACCGAAGCAAACAGCCATAACAATAGATAGTATTTCAAGTCTTTTTTAGAGGCACCCTTTACAAATACTTTTATCAATGGAGTCGTTAAATAGATACCTAGAATCATATACATAAACCATAAATGAGTACTGATTCCATTGGTAATCAACAGTTCTAAAAACTGTTTGACTGAAAAACCGTCAAAATAGTCCCCTCGATAAACCAGGTAGGAGTAATAAATCAAACTCCAGCCCAACAACGGGATCGCTATTTTGCTAATTCTTTTTTGCAAAAATTCTTTGTAGCTAAGGTCCCGTTTGTCGCCAAGAAGCAGGGCTCCACTAATCATTACAAAAAGAGGAACTGACGCTCTTGAAATCGATTCAAATACGTTACCTGTCATCCAATGTGAAAGTGGCGTTTTATCAAGATGGGTTCCCACAAGCCAGGCAGAAACATGGATAGAAACCACCATAATGGTAGCAATCACACGAAGCCAGTCCATATAATATACTCTTTGTTTCATCAAATCTCCCCATATGTATAATATTTTTCTATTAATAATAAATTATATTAATAAACTTCTCTACCTTATTATGCGTTTTACCAACATGTGGGTAATATGGGCATAGAAAAAGGGAGAAAAGCTTTCCAGCTAGTCTCCCTGACTATAATAATATTAATATTGTTGATTTTGATGCCAATTCCAAGCATCAGCGATGATTTGCTCGAGGTTTCGTTCTGCTTTCCAGCCTAGCTCGGTGAAGATCTTTTGTGATGAAGCAACCAATCTAGCAGGATCACCTGCCCGGCGGTCTGCCATTTCAACGTTCGCCTTCACTCCGGTTACTTTTTCACATGTTTCAATGACTTCCTTAACCGAATAGCCAAGCCCGTTGCCAAGGTTATACACTTCAGCCGATTTCTTCTCTGTCAACAAAGCTTCGAGTGCAAGAATATGTGCCTCTGCTAAATCAGTCACATGAATATAATCCCGAATACATGTCCCGTCAGGAGTTTCATAATCGGTACCGAATACCGCTACTTTTTCCCTTTGTCCTAATAACTGCTGAAGGACGATTGGAATCAAGTGGGTTTCTGGGTCATGACTTTCGCCAATAACAGCAGATTTATGCGCACCCGCGGCATTAAAGTAGCGAAGAACCACATAGTTCAATCCGTAGGCTTTTGAAAAATCAGCAAGAATCTTTTCTACCATTAGCTTAGAATGGCCGTAAGGATTGATCGGTGCAGTGACACTTGTTTCATCAATAAGATCCACTTCTGGAATTCCGTAGGTAGCCGCCGTAGAAGAAAAAATAAAGTTTTTCACTTTAAATTTCATCATTACTTTTATCAGAGTTAAAGTCGCTGCCACGTTATTTTCATAATATTTTAATGGGTCCACTACTGATTCCCCAACTAAACTATAAGCAGCAAAATGCATAACGGCCTTGATTGGATAGCTTCTAAAGACCATTTGCAAGTCCTCTTCATTACCAAGGTCACCTTTTACAAAAATTGCTCGGCTATCAACAGCGTCACGGTGCCCTGTCGATAAGTTATCAAGCACAACGACCTCTTCTTTTTCTACTAACTCCTTCACAAGATGGCTACCAATGTAACCAGCTCCGCCAACAACGAGAATCATATTCATTTCCCCTTAGCTAGAATTTCATTAACCTCTCCCATTATAGCATTTTTGGAAAAAGGACGGCTTGTTATTGGTACCTGCTAAAATTTCCCCTTATATCCATGTACAAAAACTTGATTAATCGTTCGAAGTATTTAAGGAGAACACAAAACGATTTTCTATCTAGTGGCGGTTTTCAACTAATTGAAGAGGTGATAAACTTGGTTCATCAATTGACCATTCAATGGCACAAGTGGCGTTATCATTACTTTCACCGTATTTCACAGGACTGTTTAGACTCGAATTTAAAACAACAAATTATTGAAAAAGCAAAATACCATCAAGAAAGACTGTTAAGGTGCTATGAATCATAGCACCTTTTGATTTTGTATATAGTTGTAGCTTTGCTTGCCGCCCTTCGGTCTTTTTTTGGGAGACGCTTGGAATTAGTTTCCATTATTTGTAGAATTGGTTCGTGATTTTGTAGAATAAATCTAATTTTTGTAGAATTCCTTTGTATTTGTGTTGAATAAATCTAAATTTTGTAGAATTCCTTAGATTTTGTGTAGAATTCTCATAAATTTGTGTAGAAATCCCTCTTAAATGTGTAGAATCTGACCTTATCGGAAAATTAAATCCTTATGGCAGCTCATTATTTACTTGGTCCAGTGCTTTGTGCTCCCTTTCCACCGTCATTTGGAGGCATGTTACTGCCCTGCATGCCACCCATTCCACCCAGTATCAGTGCTTGTTCCTGCCGAAGCAACGACTACATATTTCTCATTGTTGTTTGTGTATAAAGCATCCACTGGGACATAAAGTGCATCCTTTTTGCTAGCTGTAAGAATATTAGCTTTCTCACTCATCCTCCATGGCTTACCTACGCGCACTCTATCCATGAATAGAATAACTTGATGCACCCATTATCATGTGAATTCCTTAACTTAACCTTAAGAAAATAAGATGGTGCCTGACACCAAAGAAAGACATTTGTCCACACACAATGGACGTCCATTCGTAATGGCTAATGCGTTGCACGTTTGGGGTGGTGGAATTATAATGGGGAATGGAATATGAAGGTTTAGAATATTTCAACATGGAGGTACATATGAGGAATTTGGGATTAATAGTGTTGTTAGTGTGCTTAGCTGTAATGGGAGCAGGCTGTAACAACAGTGATTCGGACAAGGCTAAAGATACAGACACACCGAAAAAGGAAACGACTACACAGAAAGATAAAAACAACACGTCCAAAAAGGAGACAGTAACCGAACAAGTTTCTATCGAGCCAGGACTGGGCGATACAGTAGATGCTTTCACAAAGGTATACGGTGAGAACAAAGGAAATGAACAAATGGGTAGGTTCAACAATGATTACATGCTGCCAATGTTTATTAACAATCGCGCGATAGACATCACTATTCAATTCGAAACGACTGATCAAAAAAACCGTTCAATGGAAGAATCCAAACAAATAGCTGCAAAATTAATACCGAAAGATGCAAAATTAGAAAAAGAATTCACGGATACATCAGACTTACCTCAAAAAGTGATGCTTTATCATAGTGACACCTTGGCCAAACTGTTCCCTGAAATGGAGCCAGTTGGGAAGTTTGTCGTTATCTTCAACTATCACGAAGGCAATGAAAACCAAGTCTTCTCCATTACAATCGGTTTAGGAGATACACCTTAATATCTAAAAACGCTTCTTCCAATTGGAAGGAGCATTTTTTTTAGCACTTTGTTGATAGGAACGGAAATCAACAGGAATAACGAAGATATGGACAGGCTATGTTTTTTTTCAAGGCTGTGTTAAAGAACAGTGTTGATTTTTACACTCTGTTGATTGGAGCGGAAGGCACGAAGACTCCTGTGGGAGTATGGTTCAGGGGAGACCCCGCAGGCGCTAGCGCCGAGGAGGCTCGCCGAAACACCCACGGAAAGCGAAGTGCCTGGAGCGGAAATCAACAGGCAAATTCAACAGAGCCTTATTCAAAAAAATAAATAAAGGGCATAATAAAAAATAACTATTGAAAAACAAGAATAAAACGAATATTATATATAAAGTCTTAATATAACGTTCGTGTTTTGGAGGAAACCTCATGTTTAAGCTAAAAGAAAATCAAACAAATACAAAAACAGAACTACTGGCAGGCATCACGACCTTCTTTACCATGGTATATATCGTAGTGGTCAACCCAGTCATTCTTGCGGATGCTGGCGTCCCCTTTGAGCAGGTGTTCACGGCCACTATTATCTCTGCTGTACTGGGAACCCTTTGGATGGGCCTTTTCGCAAACTACCCGATTGCCATCGCACCTGGAATGGGGCTTAACGCCTATTTTGCCTATTCCGTAGTTGGAGCGCATCAAAATATCAACTATGAAACAGCCTTTGCAGCCGTTTTTATCGCTGGTGTCATCTTTATCATTTTGTCCCTCACACCGTTACGAGAAAAATTAATTGAGGCGATTCCAGAAAACCTGAAATATGGAATTACTGCTGGGATCGGTTTATTTATTGCTTTTATCGGATTGCGTCTTTCAAAAATCATTACTGCGCACCCGACCAATCTCGTGGGACTTGGCGACCTGCATGCTTCGTCTGCTTGGTTGGCTCTTCTCGGACTTGCCATCACTCTAGTCCTCATGATGCTGCGAATCAACGGGGCATTATTTTTCGGCATGGTGATTACAGGGCTTATCGCATTCTTTACCGGTCAGTTGCACTTCGACCAAGGATTTATGTCACTTCCTTCCCTTCCTGAGGGACTTGTGGTCTCAAATCCATTAACAGCATTGACTGATGTCATTCAGCACAGCTTATATGCCGTTGTTTTTTCCTTTATTCTTGTTACCATATTTGATACAACTGGTACGATGATTGGAGTTGCTAATCAAGCCGGATTAATGAAAGGCAACAAATTGCCGCGTGCCCGCCAGGCATTGCTCTCCGATTCCATCGCCACTACAATCGGTTCCATGTTTGGGACAAGCCCGACAACCGCTTATATTGAATCCACTTCAGGAGTGGCAGCTGGAGGTCGAACGGGTTTAACCTCTGTGACAGTAGCCGTTTTATTTATTCTGTCTGCATTCTTCGGACCACTCGTTGGAGCTGTTTCAGGGCTATCTTCAATTACTGCACCTGCCTTAATTATTGTCGGCAGCTTGATGATGGGAAGCATTTCAAAAATCCGCTGGAACGAACTGGATGAAGCCTTTCCTGCTTTCTTGACGATTTTGAGCATGCCGCTCACATCAAGTATCGCAACAGGAATTGCTCTTGGCTTTATCAGCTACCCGCTGTTAAAAATAGTCAAAGGTAAGGGACGTGAGGTTCATCCTCTCCTCTACGTATTCGCTGTCCTATTCTTTTACCAGCTGGCATTTTTACCACATTAATACCTTAGAGATATGAAAAGAAACAAAAGAGGCTGACATCCTGGGAGGATGTCAGCCTTTTGTCCATTAAAAAATCAGTCTGCATTACGTATAGTAGTACCCGAAATGTCCTTGGCTACCCCAATGACATGGATAACCTCGCCGCTATTATCCAACACCGGAGTCAGTTTTACCTTAAAATGCTTCCAACCATCTTCTTGTGTGGCTATGCGGTATTGAATTTGGCAGGGCTGTTTGCTCTGAATCGTGCTTACAAAGGTACGTTTGTAAAACAACTGATCTTCAGGATGTAGATTCGAGAAGGAGTTATAATTCTCATAGTAACTAGATGGGTATCCAAGTACCGATTGGTGGGAAGGGGATGCATACTTAATTTTCCCCTGCAAATCGAAAATTGTAATTAGGTCCGTCATATTCTCAGCCACCAGCTGGTACATCTCTTGGCTTTCCCTTAACGCTTTCTCTGTTTCCTTGAGATTCGTAATATCACTGCACGAAACAATGACCTCTACCACTTTTCCACGTTTTTTTAAAGGGCTTAACGCAGCCATATAATAAATTCCATTTATTTTCGCCTCATAAGTGATATTCTCTTCACCCTCCCAAGCTTTTTGATAGAAGGGAAGCTTGGCCAGTGCAAGGTGGGCAGGGATAAATTCATGCAATTCCTTACCGATTACCTGCTCTGGAATTAAACCAAAGCGATACAATAATTCTCCGTCACACATGGTATGAACAAACCTACTGTCAATCTTTTTATATTTGATCGTCAAACCCTGCTGTCTCTGAAGGGTATCCTGTAATTCCTGACGGGCAATCCTTACGGTTTCTTCCATCCACATTCGCTTAGTAGTATCTTGCGAAATGCCGAATGTACCTATAATTTCCTCCATTTTAGTAAAAAATGCCTGATTCCAGTCTGTTGCTGGCAGGGGCTCACTAAAGAAATAACCTTGTGCCGTGTCACAAAGATGCTGTTGCAAAAACACAAGCTGCTCTCTTGTTTCAATCCCTTCTGCAACGACATTCAATTGTAAGGTATGGGCCATGGAAATAATTGTTTTGACTATGGTTTCGTCATTTGTTTGATTGTATAGCTCGCGTACGAAGGATTGATCGATCTTTAATGTATCAACAGGAAACTGTTTCAAATAATTTAATGAGCTAAATCCCGTCCCAAAATCATCAATACTAATTAAGAGTCCAAGCTTCTTTAATTCCTGTAACGTGACGATTGTCCGTTCAATATCCATCGTCATACTTTCTGTTATTTCAAGCTCTAAATACTGAGGCTCTAATCCTGTCTGTTCCAAAACCTTTTTGACAGTCTTTACAATTTGACATTGTGAGAATTGACGGGCGGATAAATTCACACAGATGACCATATTGGAGAGTCCCTGCTCCATCCATTTCTTTTGCTGCATACATGCCTCTTGAAGCACCCATTCACCAATTGGGATGATTAATCCTGTCTCTTCTGCAATGGGGATAAACTGGGAAGGTGGAATCATTCCCCGCTCAGGGTGGTTCCAACGAATCAGTGCTTCGGCACCAATGACTTTGCCCGTTTTCAAATTGATTTTAGGCTGATAATGTAAAATAAACTCTTGACGTTCGATGGCCTTATGCAAATCCATTTCCATAAGGAGGGGATTTATGCCCTCTTCTGTTTCTTTATTTGAATAAAAGCGAAACGTATTTTTCCCTGCCTTTTTCGCTTGGTACATCGCAAAATCTGCATGCTTAATCAGTGTTTCCATTGATTCTCCATCTTCTGAATAGAGACTGATACCAATACTCGGAGATATAAATAAATCACTTTTGTTTAAACTAAATGGTGTGGCCAGAACCGAAAGAATCCGAATCGCTACCTTTTCTGCAATCGTACGGTCAGCCTCGTCTAGAATAACTATAAACTCATCTCCACCCTGTCTAAAAACCTGATCTTTCACAAGGACAGAGGATTTCAAACGTTTTGCCACTTCTTTTAATAACAAATCACCGACTGAGTGACCGAATGTGTCGTTGATTGCTTTAAAACGGTCGAGGTCAATAAATAATATCGCAAGCTTTCGATTCTGATAGGCGGTTAAATCAAGTTCCTTGGATAGATGATTATCAAGAAGATTTCTATTTGGCAGACCCGTTAAGTAATCATGGTAGGCCAAATGCTGAATCATAGCTTGGTTCTTGATTTGCTCCGTGATATCTTTGGCTATACCGTAGATTCCCACAACTTGTTCATCCACTATAATGGGAACACTAGTCACATTAAGATGAATCATTTTTCCATTTTTATGGTTCAGTCTAATATTATGATTTTGAGGGCTTCCACCGTTTTTAATGGTGGACTCAAATATGTTTATTGTTTTTTCTAAATCATCCACAAAGATGAAGTCAGTAAATTTCTTATTGATAAGGTCTTCGGGGCTGTAACCTGAAATCGTCTCACACGCTTTGTTGGCACTAGTAAATTTCCCATCTAAATCAAAGCTATAAACGGCATCTGAATGATACTCAAATAAGGATTTATAGCGCTGTTCATTGATATTTAATTGTTCCTGCAAGTTCTTCTTTTCGGTGATATCACTACCGATTGCCATGAGAGCTGGTTTTCCATTAAACATAATCGTTGAACCAACAGCCTCTACGAAAATAGTCTCACCGTTCATCGTATTAAATTTATATTCATGGAGGGCAACAAATTCACCGTTAAGTACTTTCTGTAAATTGGTAATCAACTCTTCCTTACTTTCAGGATGAACCAAATCAAGAAGTGATTTCCCTAATAATTCATGTTCGTTAGACGATTTAAACAAGCTCAAAGCTGCTGAGTTGGCGTAACCAATTTTATTATCTTGGTAAACTAGTATGCCTTTAGGTGACAGCTCAACCAAGCTTCGATAACGGTCTTCACTTTCGATTAACTTGGCTTCCGTTTGCTTACGTTCTGTCTGTTGTGTAATAATTCTCCGTCCAACATAGATGCCACATGATGCAATAATCAAGATGCCTAGTATAAAAAAAAGTGCTGCATTGCTCAAATAGACCCACCCCAGGATTCAATTAAAATTCATATGGCTAAATATATCACCAAATAAGACCAGGCATCACTGTAAAATTATTTCCATCTTAATAAAAGAAAGGCTGTGTTAACAAACAGTGTTGATTTTTATACACTGTTGATTGGAGCGGAAGGAGCGAAGACTCCTGTGGGAGTATGGTTCAGGGGAGACCCCGCAGGCGCTTTTTTGGCCGAGGAGGCTCGCCGAAACACCCACGAACCGCTCGCTCCTGGAGCGGAAATCAACAGACAGTTTAACAAAGCCCAAAGAAAAAATCCAACCCCTAAAAAAAGATAGGAATTGGATTCTAGTAACAATACTATTCAAATAAAGGACTTACAGGTTTTTCATTGTGAATACGGTCAATCGCTTCCGCTAGCAATGGAGCAACAGATAATGAAGTGATTTTACTAATCATTTTCTCTTCTGGCAGTTCAATCGTATTTGTCACGACTAACTCCTTGATCGGTGAAGCTTCAATTCTACTGACAGCCGGTCCTGAAAGAACAGGATGTGTACAGCAAGTATAGACAGCTTTTGCTCCTTTTTCCATTAACCCTTGCGCTGCAAGCGTAATCGTCCCAGCGGTATCGATTAAGTCGTCAATAAGAATCGCATTTTTCCCTTCGATATTTCCGACAATGTTCATGATTTCCGCCACGTTAGGTTTCGGACGACGCTTATCAACAAAAGCAATCGGCGCATGTAAGCGGTTTGCCATCTTTCTCGCTCTCGTTACCCCGCCATTATCTGGTGCGACCACGACAATATCCTCTAATCCCTTACTTTCAAAGTAATCCGACAGAATCGGAACACCTAGAAGCTGATCAACAGGGATATCAAAGAAACCTTGAATTTGCGGAGCATGCAGGTCCATCGTAAGAACTCGATGTGCTCCCGCTTTTTCTAAAAGATTAGCAATTAACTTAGCAGTAATCGGCTCACGTGAACGTGCCTTTCTGTCTTGACGAGCATATCCATAATATGGGATGACTACATTGATCGATCTAGCCGATGCTCTTTTCAATGCATCAATCATAATAAGGAGCTCCATGATATATTCATTCCCTGGTTGTGAAGTCGATTGAACTAAATACACTTCACTTCCACGAACACTCTCTTCTATGTTAATATGAATTTCACCATCACTAAAACGAGATACAGAGCTTCTTCCTAACTCACAACCTAGAATCTGCGCCATCTCTTCTGCAAGCTTACGATTAGAATTTAACGTAAACATTTTAAAACATTCTTTTGTTTGATAAGCCACTGTAAGTCCTCCAGCTGTCTTCATGATTTGAACCTTGGTCCTATCCTATCTTACCATAATCGTTTAGTCCGTTAAAATGTTTATATTATTAATACCTTGTCAATATGTACCACATTTTCAAGCTTATTGGTTATAATCCCACAGGATCCTCCACTTTCCCTTTTCCTCAGTCACAAATACCTCTTGCTCCAGGTCAAAATTCCCGTATTTTCCTTTGTAGGTTTGTGTGACCGGTACTTTATATACATTTTTCAGGGAAGGTCCTGTTTTAGACATTTTCCAATCCTTCAATTCCTCAAGCTCCCCGATCGTATAAGAAAAGGTCTCGACCCCAAAATGGTTCATAAACACATGGGCTCGGTCCTGTATGTAGTTTCCCTTGCTGAACTTTTTCTTCATTGAGGAATGAAAAAGCCCCCAGGAATTAGCAAAATCGCCTTCTTGTTCATATCCATAAAATTCATCTACCACTTCCTGCGCCTCACCGGTGGACGAGAAGAAGGCCGATCGTATGATTAAAAAAACTGCAAAAATGCCGGCAAGTACCAGAATGCCGCTTAGCAATCTCTTGGATAATGCTGATTTTTTCCGCATGGTGCATACTCTCCTTTATTCTCACCCTTTTACCAAAGAATATGTCACACCATGTCCAAATAGTAGCTAAATTTTATGGTGTTTTGGTTAGTAAAATCTGCTTAATCTTCGTCTTTTTCCTGAAATATTTGTAAAGTTGCGCTTCTGACGCGAACGTTGTCAACCCCTTTTCCCTGCACAATAAATGGTATTTTTTATAATAACTAGTAGAATGAGATGATGCTATTTTAAAAGAAAAATAGTCCTTGAACCTCATAATGGGGCAACTTTTTATCGGAGAAGGCCTCTAGAAGAAGTTGGCACTGTAAAATCCTACCTGAAATATGACAAAAATCGTATGGTACGATGTTGCTGTTAAGTTCACAGCAGTTTTTCAACCTAAGGAGGATGTTAGTATGTTGAAGAAAAAAGCAATGTTAACGGTAGCAGCGGCGGCTGCCGTAGTAATGGCAAACCCTATTTTAAATAAAGCACATGCTGCAACGTTTACACCTACAACACAGGAAAAGGTGTATGTGCATAAAGCATCAAATATGGATGAGATTAATAGTATCATTGAAAAGTATTTAGCAAGTCTTGGAATGTCGGTTACTCAAAATACGGTGAAGCAGCCTGCACCAATTCCTGCACCGGCACCTGCACCAACACCTGAGCAGACAACCCAGGCTTCAACCACACCGGTACAGCAAGAGCCAGCACAGGCCGAGACTACTACTACATCGGAATCTACTTATAGCTTAAGTGCATATGAGCAGAAAGTGGTTGATTTAACGAATCAAGAACGTGCGAAGAATGGTTTATCTGCGCTAAAAGTAGATGTATCGCTGAGCAAAATGGCTCGAGATAAATCACAAGACATGTCTACCAATCACTACTTTAGCCATACAAGCCCAACCTACGGTTCACCATTTGATATGATGAAAAAATATGGCATTACCTACCGCTATGCGGGTGAAAATATTGCCATGGGACAAAGAACGCCTGAAGAAGTTGTAACGGCATGGATGAATAGTGAAGGTCACCGTAAAAATATCTTAAGCCCGAACTTTACCTATATCGGGGTTGGATATGTAGCTGATGGAAATTATTGGACACAGGAGTTTATTGGGAAATAGAAAAATGGAAACAGTCGGTTGGTATAGGAGACTGATCGCTGTTGTTTTTCACCTAAATGGTCGCGTAGAGGCTTTCTACGCGACCATTTTCTGTTTTTAGGTTCGTCTTCGGGCATGTAGACACGTTCTACGTTACCCACTCCCTCTTTTTCCACCCTGCTCGGTAACGTAGACTCCTTCTACGTTACCAATCGCTCCTTTTTCCATCCTCCTCTGGCACGTAGACTCCTTCTACGTTACCCGCTGCCTCTTTTTCCATCCTCCTCTGGCACGTAGACATTAGAAAAAGAGCTTGGTACCCCAAGCTCTTTCTATTCCCGATACCATCGCTCATCAAAGGAAAGGTTCAATGCCTCCCCTAACATCTTGCCAAACCTAATAAATCCTCTTCCTCTTGCAGTGATCAACTTCCCATCCTGAACGACCAGCTCATCTGAGTAATTGTCACTTTCAAAAAACCCAGATAGGATCCTTGCCTCTTCCGTCAATCCAACGGTATATTTTTTCCCCTTTAATAAACCTGCTTTTGCCAAAAGGAACGGGGAACTAGATATGCTTGCGACCACAGATACTTTCTTTTCTAACAAACTTAGAAACTCAAATAGTTTTGCTTCGTCCTTTAATGCAAAAATATCCATACAACCAGTTAATAATAAGCTATCGACTTCTTCTACATTAACCTCTTCAATGGTCATATCAGGTACAACCGTCAGTCCTGCTTCCCCTCTAATGGGCTCATCTTTTAGACCGACAATGATAACAGGTTTCTCCCCCTGCATCAAAATCGATAATGCGACACTTAGTTCATACTCGCTAAATTGCGGATAGAGTAGAACGGCTGTCTTTTTCATTATACTAGCGCCCCTTTTTAAAAAAGGGACTGTAATTCTGAGTAGAATTACACCCCTTGATATTAACTATTAATGGTTTTATTCGAAGCCTCTTTCGCAAACATCACTTTCAAATTAGACCATTTGAACTTCTCTCCATAGACCATAACGCCTTTCACATAAATTCTTGAGGCAAGATAGGCGATGAAGAGGATCGAAGCTACTAAAATGCTGCCGCTCAATGCAAGTTGACCAGCTGTCATTTCTCCTAGGACATATTTGGAGAAGGCAACAATAGGAGAAAAAAACGGGAAATACGTCCCAAAGGTAACCAATCCACCTGTTGGATCCATCAAAGTTTTCATTCCCACAAACAAGGCTCCCATGACAAGCACCATCACCGGTCCCATGACACTTCCTAAATCCTCTGTCCGTGAAATAAGTGAACCTAGTGCAGCAAAACATAGCGCATACACAAGGTATCCACAGGTAAAGAAAAAAACGAACAACGCCACTAATGGGGCATCGATTTGCGACAGGTCGAAGGTAAAGCCCACGATGCTCAGTTGGTCGGACTTAATCCAACCTAATAAATAGCCGATATATCCTGATAAAAAGAAGATAGTTACTTGAATTAACCCTGCTGTCAGGTTGGAAAGAACCTTCGCAAACAGCATATAAATCGGCTTTATTTTTGTGATCATGACTTCCATCACGCGGGTCGATTTTTCCCCCGTGATGCTCATCGCAATTCCTTGACCAAACATGAGAATAAATGTGTACATTAAGAAAATGAAGACATACACAATACCGAGGCTTCCGTTATTCTTAGCCAGCATGGTCTCGTCTACAGGAATACTCTGAAACAACTGATTCATCACATCGTTCGATAAGGAATGTTCCGCTGAAACCTTTGCCATATACTGCTGTTGTAATTGAGCGGAAAAAGGATAGAGAACCCCTGGATCAGGAGAACGATGGTAATAATACTGGAGCACCGGAAGGGAATCCTTCTCTTGAATGACCACCAAATGATCCAGGTCCTGATCTTGAATTCGTTTCTTCTCCTTCTTGATATCTTTTTCATCCTTTGTAAAAAGAGTTAATCCATCAATACTTTTTTTCAATAATGCTTCATCAATTTGATAAGATGATAAATTGACGACAGAAACACGAACTTCATCCTTATTCGAGGAGAAATGGTTATAGGCTAAAAACCCAAGGATGACAACGGAAATCACAACCGATGTAATCCGAAATCCTTTGGAACGAATTTGTTCTTTTAAATGAAAGAAGTAAGAAATCCATAATGCTTCCATTCTATGACCCCACCTTATCTATGAAAATCTGATGAAGGGTAGGCTGAAGGAACGTGACTTCATTCACCGGAATCCCCTCTTGTTTTAATTGCGTCAACACGATAAGTGGATCCTGATCTTTTGTTAACGAAACAATGACTCGTTTCAGTTCCTGTTCAAAGGAATACTGATGTTGCTGGCAGAATCCCTTCAGCTTTTCTATATCCCCGTACAGTGACAAGTACATAACCCCATAGGAAGCTTTCACTGCTTCTAATTCTCCACCTAAGAGAACTCTGCCCTCCTTTAAAAGCACCACATTTTTGCAAAACTTCTCCACCTGATCCATTTGGTGGCTGGACATGATGATAACCTTGCCCTTCTCTTTTTCTTCTAAAATTACTTCTGTTAAAAGATTTGAGTTAACGGGGTCTAGTCCACTGAACGGTTCGTCTAAAATGATGAGTTCTGGGTTATGTAAAAGTGTCGCAGCCAGCTGTACCTTTTGTTGGTTTCCTTTCGACAGTTCGCCCGCAAGCTTGTTTTTGTACATGCCTATATCGAATCTGTCTACCCAGTAATCAATGCTTTTTTTAATCTCGATTCGACTCATTCCTTCTAATCTCCCAAAATAGGACAATTGATCAATAACCTTTGTTTTGGGATATAACCCTCTCTCCTCTGGCAAATAGCCAAAAGACGTATGTTTCAAGCCTCGTTTGCTATTCCATAACACATTGCCGTGATTGGGAGCAATAAGACCAAGCATCATTTTGATCGTCGTTGTCTTCCCTGCCCCATTTCGTCCAAGGAGGCCGAACACTTCGCCTTTTGAAACCGTGAACGATAAGGACTCTACGGCGGCTTTTTCCCCATAATATTTTGCTAGGTTTTGTACTTCTAACAACCTGTTTCCCCCTTCATTCGTACCTACTCGGGACAATATTCCTATTTAATCGTAAATGACAAATAGTTCACTATCAAGCAATTTTTACCAAAACATTGTTAACTTTCAAATAATTTCCAGTCAAAAACTAACAATTCATTTACAATTCTCATATACAAACTCAATAAACGGGCTATATAATTAGTCTTGTATTCAATCAATTCCTAAAGGAGTGGTTGTTCATGCTAGATATGTTGATAAGAATAATGATTCTCACTTCGTTTTGTACAATTCTCGCTCCTTAAATCTTTATTTATAAAAATAAGAGCCGTAATCTCAAAGATTACGGCTCTTTTGTGATCTCATTATTAGAGATTTTCCTCAAACCAGACCACGATATAATCCAACCGGCTTTTTCGGAGGCTTGGCTTACCGCTTCTTGAAAGCTCGTGGTTTTCTTCTGGAAAACGAACGAATTTCGTTTTCTTGCCTAATCGTTTTAAGGCGATAAATAGCTGTTCAGCCTGCTCAACCGGGCAGCGGAAATCCTTCTCACTATGCAAAATTAATAAAGGTGTTTCTACCTTTTCCACATAGGCAAGCGGAGAATGCTTCCACAGCTTTTGAATATCGCGGAAATCAGCATCGATTTGCCACTCCGTGAAATAATAGCCGATATCGCTAACCCCATAAAAACTAATCCAATTCGAGATCGACCGCTGTGTCACCGCCGCTTTAAATCGATTGGTATGGCCAACAATCCAGTTTGTCATAAAGCCGCCGTAGCTTCCGCCTGTCACACCAAGTCGAGATGCATCAATAAAATCATACGTTTCCAATACATGATCTACAGCAAGCATGAGATCCTGATAATCGCTACCGCCATAATCTCCCCGAACGGCATCAACGAATTCTTGGCTATATCCATGGCTGCCTCTTGGATTCACGTATAAGACTGCATAGCCTTTTGCCGCTAAAATTTGAAACTCATTCATATATGTATTTCCGTACATCATATGTGGACCACCATGAATTTCTAGTAATAACGGATATTTCTTCCCTTTTTCAAAGCCAACCGGCTTAATCAACCAGCCATGCACCTTCCAGCGGTCCGCCCCTTCAAACTCAATGGATACAGGTTGCGACAGGGTCGTTTCGGATAAGAATGCCTCGTTTACATTCGTTCGCTTTTCTAATGTGCCTTCTTTTCCTGTAAGACTGAACAAGTACAAATCGCCAATTTCAGTCGGACTGCTAATTGCAGCTAGAGCATTTTTCGATTCAGAATGAATGGAATAGCCGTATACATGGTGCTCACCCACTAGCACAGGATCGATCCCGCCATGTAAATCGCTATAGTAGAGGTTGGTATTTCCTTTTTCCGATGCTACAAAATAGAATCCACTACTATTACTGTTCCACAACAATCCCGGGGAACTCGCGCCCTGGTGGAAGTCTCCCGTCATATAATCGCCCACTAGCAGATTCCTATCGGCTGTTAGGCACTTCATTTCCTTCGTTTGGAAGGAATAAACCCAGATTTTTGTATGCGTGGCATTCTCAAATTCCCGCTTATGCCCAAGCATTCCAAGATAATTTCCATCCGGTGAAAAAGTGGCACTGCCAAAGAAGCCAGTAGAATCTGTCACAGAGATGAATTCTTTTTTGGAAATGTCTAATAAAAAAACATCAAAGATATATGAGGCATCCGCATCCTCTGCTAAATCTGCACCAACCGCGAGATACTTCCCATCTGGTGACCAGGCATAGAGTGAAACATCGCGGTGGCCTTCAGTAAGCTGCGTTAATTCTCCGTTTTTTACATCAACCATCACCACCTGCTTGAAGTCCCCCTGCCAAAAACCGCTAGCATCTGATTTATAACGCATGTTCGTCACTTCAAGCGGTATTAGCTTTTCTTGCTTATTCTCTTCTTTTTTTTCAAAAATGCTTTGTTCTGGTTTGACGGATGTAGTAAAAGCAATCTTGTTTCTATCAGGCGACCATACGGGGTTGCTCGCCCCACTCGGGAGAAACGTTAGCTGCCTTGCTTCTCCACCACTGGAACTTAGAATATGAATCTGGTTTTTTCCGCTTCGGTTGGAGACAAACGCAAGCTCCCTTCCATCTGGGGACCAACGAGGTGAATGGTTTTTCCCTTTTCCAAACGTCCACTGAACTGGCTGTTTATCATTTTCAGTTGTTTGGTAAATAATATGAGACTGATATTCATCCGTTTCTCCATCAATGGTTGTTTGCACATAAACGAACGATTGACCATCCGGAGAAAATTGTGGATTCACCACAGATTTCAATTCATATAAATTCTTAGATTCGACTCCTCTACCTACCATCATCGCTGCCCCCAATTAAAATAATCTTCACCTTCTTTTATTTCGACAATAGAAATATGTTTCCCTTCTGGTATGAAAGGGTATTATGTATGGAAAATACAAAAAAACCGAGGAAAATTTCCCTCGGTTGCTTCGTTGTCAGCTAAAACTTCTACAATGATTGAATCTATTACCACTTCAAAGATAAAATCTGCATTAATTTTTTCACAAATAATATTAAAGAATTTACTGCAGAGTCTAGTTCTGCATCTTTAATTGTTTCAGATGGGCTAACTACTTTTGTTGCTTCTTCAGTAGTATCGTCTGCTTTAACTGTTGCTGCTTCTGTTGTACCTTCTGCTTCTACTGCTGTTGTTTCTTCTGTTGTACCTTCAGCTTCTACTGCTGTTGTTTCTTCTGTTGTACCTTCTGTTTCCACTGCAGTTGTTTCTTCAGCAGGTTGTTCAGTTACCACTTCTGTTGACTCTTCTGCTGGTTGGTCTGTTACAACTTCAGTTGCTTCTTCTTCGCACCAGCTAATACCGCAGAGTTTGGTGCAGCATGTAATTTTGCTGTTTCGCTTGCATGTGCACTTGCTCGAGACTTTGCTTTGTTAGCTGCAGATGGATTTACTTTTTCAGTAGTTTCATCTGTTACAACATCTGTTGCTTCTTCAGTAGCATCATCAGCTTCAACCACCGCTGTTTCTTCTGTTGCATCATCTGCTTCTACAGTTGCTTCTTCTTCAGTAGAACCTTCTGTTTCCACAGCTGTTGCTTCTTCAGTTGGTTGTTCAGTTACAACTTCAGTTGACTCTTCTGCTGGTTGCTCAGTTACAACTTCAGTTGACTCTTCTGCTGGTTGTTCAGTTACAACTTCAGTTGACTCTTCTGCTGGTTGCTCAGTTACAACTTCAGTTGCTTCTTCTGCTGGTTGCTCAGTTACAACTTCAGTTGCTTCTTCTTTTCACCAGCTAATACTGCTGAGTTTGGTGCAGCATGTAATTTTGCTGTTTCACTTGCATGAGCACTTGCTTGAGACTTTGCTTTGTTAGCTGCAGAAGGATTTACTTTCTCAGCACCTTCTTCATCTTCTAAAACAGCAGCTGCTTCGTCTTCGTCATTTGACTTAACAATGACATGAATATCTTTTAACATTTTCTCAGACTTAGACTGCTCATCTTCATCTTCTTTTTCTTCCGTCTTTACTGCTGTATCTGCATCAAGATCGGCGTCTTTTTCATCCTCTTTAACTGTTACTTCTTTTTCTTCATCCTTAACAGCAGTGTCTTCCTTTTCAACATCTGCAGTTTCAGTGATTTCAGAATCAGTAGTTACAACAGGTTCAGATGTTACCTCTGTTTGATTTTCAGTAACTTCTGGTGTAACAGGCTCTTGAACGGGAATCTCTTCTGTTACTTCAGACTCTTCTGTCACTTTAGTTTCTTCAGCTTTTGGCTGTTCTACCTTACCATGAACCGCTGAATTAGGGGCCGCATGCATTTTCGCAGTCTCACTTGCATGTACACTCGCTTGTGATTTGCTAGCATTGCCTGTCACAGGCTTCACAGTAGCTTTAACTTTAACTTGAACTTTCGGCTGTACCTTAACTTTTCCGATAGCTTTTGTGCTATTTACATTGTTTACATGAACACTGTGCTCAGCCTTCGCATTTCCGTGTCCTGCCGCTTCAGTGAAATGGCCTCCTGCAAATACTCCAAAAGATACTGCTCCAGCCAATACAAGAGATTTAAATACTTTATTGTAATTTAGATAATGTTTCATTTTATTATTAGCTCCTTTTATTATGTTTTGTTCCGTGGCTTTTAGCTGCGGGTAACCGTTTCTAATAAAGGAGCTGTCTGCGGTGGTGGTGAAGGTGGAGCATTTTCCCATTGATGAATCATCCATGTAATCCTTGAGTGGTATGGCTGGATAAGCGTGATGTCATGAAGTTTATTCCATTCAAACCATTTATCCATCATACTCAACGTACTTAATCCCTGGTTTCCTCGATCATTGGACTGCCCTCCGGAACTATTCGTCCGTTGGTTAGAATTCCACATCTGGTTAACCTTTGGAATTTCTTCCTTACTTTCTGGGATTGGTCCCTGTTTTAGCGGTTCCTTTACAGGGGGGTCAAAACTACTTTCCTTTTTAGATAGTGGTACATACGAACCCTTTTGTTGAGATGGCAACCAATTGTCGTCTCTCGTGATTCGGGTTTTATTTATAGCCACGGTATCATTATGCAAGGAAGGTTTGTCAGAATTGACGGTGCCTTTTACGGAAGCCTTCGTTTCCTGTACTACCTCACGTTTAGCTTCCTGTATAGCTGCACCCTTTCCATTACCGCGAGAATTAACGCTTATCTCCGCCTTTTTTGTCGGATGATTCGTGTTCACTTTTGCCTGTATCGGCAATGCGGTTGGTTTGTGAGCTACAGTTTGTTGAGGCGTACTGTTGGAGTTCTGCTGTTTAGCCCCGCCCTGATTCGATTGAGCACTGTTTGGAGCTATAGATTTTCCCTGGGATTTTGTGCTATTTGCTTTTACCGGAATTTTTTTTTCTGAAGCTTGATCAGATTTTGCAGAACTTTGTCCATGGACAAACTCTTTCGGAGTCGTTTGAAGTCCACTAGAGTCATTTTTTTCTGCAAAAGCTTGATTTGGTAAAAACATAGCTGCTCCGACCATTAATCCCGTGATAAGAAAATGTCGGAAGTGCAAGATTTCACCTCCTTTTCAAAAATCGTAACCTTCATGGACAACATTCGAGGTTATAAAAAAGTTTTTGACCGTTTTCGTCACTTTACGCAAGAAACCCTTCTTTTCACCTAAAGGTGCATGAATCAAATTGCCCCTAATTTTGGGATTTTTTAATAGCTAGAGACTAATATTGGGATTGGACTTATGTCGAAAACTTTTTTTTTGGCTTGCATCATTTTCATTATCTTTTAGAGTTTATTTGATATGTTAAAAGGGTATATATCCATTAACGATGATTTACATAATAGAGCTATGTTGGCTAGTCCTACAGTAAAACCAGATCTGAATAGTTAAAAACCCAACATTATGACCATACTGATGAAAGCAATGATGGCACTATCAACTTTCAGGTAGGAGTGGATTTCATGGAAGAAAAGGGGAATTTTTTCGTGGGGTTAATGTGGGGGACAACTTTAAGTGTCCCACTGTGGATTGCTTTTCTCGGATGGATAAAAATAGTCATTGGTTTTTTCTATAATTAAACCTTAATAAAGATGATGCCGGACCCATGTATTTGGGATCCGGCCTCTTTTATGTTTACCTATGTACGTATACAACTAGATACTTAAACTTTTAGCTGTTTTTTTCTTTGAAAAGTAGCTGTAGAGCCTGGCTACTTCTACTTTTTGAATCTTCTTCCTGAGAAAAGTAGATCTAGAGCCTAGCTACTTCTACTTTTTGCTTCCTCTTTCTGAAAAAGTAGATCTAGAGCCTGGCTACTTCTACTTTTTGCTTCCTCTTTCTGAAAAAGTAGATCTAGAGCCTGGCTTGAAATCCCCTAACTTCTTTCTATATTCTCCTATTTTTTTATTTGAATACCAAAAAAGCAGTGTAATTCCTAATGAGAATCACACTGCTTCGAATTCCGCTCCGTGCCTTAAACCACGGCTTCCCTACGCTGTTTCGCTTCACGGCGTTGTTCCTTGATCATGACTCCCCCAATCAAACCAATGACTGAAAAAATCACCGGAATGATAAATCCGTAATGATAGCCGACATTAGGCGGCGAAGAATGGAAATGATCTAATACCTTCCCAAAAATACCCGGCAACAGGACGGCACTTAGAAAACCACCGGTATTTGCTACCCCAGAAACCACACCGACTACCTTAATATCAAACGACTTTCGAACGACAGCAAACGTTAATGCACTCGCTCCATTCCCATAGCCAATTAGAAAAAAGATCAAAACGAGCATAGAGTAGGTTGGCTTCCCGTCTAACACAAGAAACGAAGTCCAACATAACAGGACAATCAAATGAACCAAAATATATGGACGTTTGATCGATCCGACGCGGCTTGAAATCCAGCTGGTCAGCGGAGCACCCAATAAAGCACCAAACAGCCCAATCATTATGAGCTGACTGGCACCAGAACGCGTCATTCCATAGACATGCATCCCGTAAGGCACTGCCCACGAGCCGATGAAACCTACATACGTACCAACCACTCCAAAGTGACAGAGAAAAGTGGCCCATGCCTGCCGTTCTGAAAAAATACGTCGTAACAAAACGAGCGTTTTTTCGCGTTCCTTCTTTACTTTTCCAGCAGACTTACGGTCATTCTTGAACAATTGCTTTGGTTTTCTCTCCAACACATAATATAAAAGAATCCCGGCAAGACATAACACAATACCTGTTGTGAAAAAGGGGGTTCGCCAGCCAGCTTCAGCAATCCAGGCCGAATACGGCACGGTCGCTAGCAGGAACCCAAAGCTCCCTGCCATTCCCGCAAAACCGAGCAACTTGACAAACTCATTTACCTTAAACCACTGGCTCAAAATCAATACCAAATTGACCCATATGGTCGCGTCCCCAATCCCCGCTAAAAAGCGAGCAAACAGAAGGACAAACTCATTCGGCGCCATGCTATAAATCAGCGTACCTATTCCATTCAGAAGAGCCCCAATAACAAGAAAAAAGTTAGGTCCAAAACGGTCAGACAGGATTCCAATTGGAATCTGTAGACCAGTGTAAGCAAAAAATTGAATACTTGCTAATAATCCGATGGTCGATGCGGTCAGATTAAAATCCTTCATTAATTGGTCGGAAATCAATCCTGGGGCAGTTCGTTGGCTCACAATGATAAAGTACACAAATAACACCGTGGCAAAAACCACCCATCTATACCTGCTATTCTGTTTTTCCAATATTCTCGTCTCCCATTTGCGATATTCAACCTATTATACACTAATTTTTCCAAATGGATGGCCAACGGAAACCTCTAGCATATAGGAAAAATTTGCTATACAATTTACCTATGTTTGAAAAAAGTTGGTGAGTAATATGTTTAAACTCTTATTAATAGAAGATGATACAACGCTATTCCAAGAAATAAAGGAGCGGTTAATCGGCTGGTCCTACGACGTAGTCGGGATTTCCGACTTTAGCAAGGTGCTCCAGGAATTTACCGAGCACCATCCGGACTTAGTCATAATTGATATCCAATTGCCTAAATTCGATGGGTTTCATTGGTGCCGAATGATTAGAGCCCATTCTAATGTGCCGATTCTGTTTCTATCCTCACGTGACCATCCCACCGATATGGTGATGTCAATGCAGCTTGGCGCAGATGATTTCATTCAAAAGCCGTTCCATTTTGAGGTGCTCATTGCCAAAATACAAGCGATTCTTCGCCGTGTGTACAATTACAATACGGACCAAACTGAGCTCAAAACCTGGTGCGGGGCAACCATCGATTATCCGCGCAACACGGTCAGTAATGAAACGGGTACGGTTGAACTGACAAAAAATGAAATTTTTATTTTAAAATTGCTCATTGAGCAAAAAAATAAAATCGTCAGCCGGGAAGATTTAATCAAAAGCCTATGGGATGATGAGCACTTTGTTAGTGATAATACCTTAACCGTTAACGTCAATCGCTTGCGAAAAAAACTAGAGGATCTTGGCCTCGGTCAGTATATTGAAACAAAGGTCGGCCAGGGATACAAAGCGATTGAAGAGGCAGCCTTTTTATGATGAAGCCATTTTTAATAGAACGGCGCAGCTGGATTGCCCTTTTTATTGTATTCCAAGGGCTTTTCCTATTTGTTGCCTCGATTGATTCTGCCATTCCGTTCACACCCATCCTCTATATGGTGTTTTTATCAAGTATTATTTTTATCCTATTTTTGTTCCTTCGTTACCAAAGAGAAACGAAGTTTTTCAAAGGTCTGGAGGAATGGGAGAATGACTTAGATTTATTGACTTCAGCTAACAGCCCTTTTGAAAAAATGATCGAAGAAACGCTGACGAACCAGACCAAGCGGTTAAAGCAGGAAGCCTCGCAAAACCAGATGACGTTAGAAGAGGAGAAGGATGACCTCCTTGCCTGGATACATGAAGTGAAAACTCCATTAACAGCGATGCATTTAATGCTTGAACACATGAACGATGAACCATTAAAAACAAAATTAACCTATGAGTGGCTACGAATTCATCACCTTCTAGACCAACAGCTGCACCAAAGACGCATTCCCTTTATGGAAAACGATTTATATATCGAGCAGACCGACTTAAAATCGATTATTTTTACAGAGATTCGTGGACTGCAATCCTGGTGTATGCAAAAAAGGATTGGCTTTGACGTCGATTTACAGGTCCCTTCTGTTTTGAGTGACAGCAAATGGCTTGCTTTTATCGTAAGGCAGCTGTTAACCAATGCGGTCAAATATAGCGAGGCTTCAGATATTATCATCACGAGTTGCGAAAAAATTGGACAGACCATTCTTGAAATTCAGGACTTTGGCCGCGGGATTGCTCCAAAAGATCTACCGCGCATTTTTGAAAAAGGATTTACCTCTACAATCAATCATCATGACAACAAAGCAACAGGGATGGGACTTTATCTCGCAAAAAAAGCATCCAAGCCCTTACTGATAACGATGGAGGTTCAGTCCACACTAGGAAAAGGGTCAACCTTTACCTTACGTTTTCCCAAAAGAAACGACTTCAACAACATCATCGGCATGTGACAACATTGTCACATGCTTCTCTTATTTTGTTAGACCAATCGAAGGAAGAGAACCGCCTCTCCTTTTATAATTAGGTTATGTTAAAGCTTTATGTAAATTTGGCATCCTGTTGATTGGAGCGGAAGGCGCGAAGACTCCTGTGGGAGTATGGTTCAGGGGAGACCCCGCAGGCGCTAGCGCCGAGGAGGCTCGCCGAAACACCCACGGAAAGCGAAGCGCCTGGAGCGGAAATCAACAGACATGTTAAAAGTCTTAAATAAAGCTATCGAATAAAGGAGTGTGGATCGGAATGACCATTCTACAAGCAACCAAAATTTATAAAAGCTACGGCAACAAATTCAATAAACAGGAAGTACTGAAAGGCATCGATTTAACCATTGGGAAAGGCGAATTCGTGAGTATTATGGGTGCGTCAGGTTCAGGAAAAACAACCTTGCTCAATGTTCTATCGTCGATTGATCAGGTTAGCCAAGGTTCCATTCAAATTGAAGGAAAAGAAATGACAACCTTAAAGGAAAAACAACTGGCAGAATTCCGCAAACATCATTTAGGATTTATTTTTCAAGAATATAACCTGCTTGATACGCTTACAGTCAAAGAAAACATCCTCTTACCCCTGTCGATTACTAAAGTGTCCAAACAAGAAGCAGACGCCAAATTCAAGGAAGTGGCAGATGAGCTCGGCATTTATGAACTCAAAGATAAGTACCCCAATGAAATTTCCGGCGGACAAAAACAACGGACCTCTGCGGCCCGGGCGTTCATCCACGAACCAAGCATTATTTTCGCGGACGAACCAACCGGTGCCCTGGATTCCAAATCGGCATCCGATTTGTTAAACAAGCTCAGCCAATTAAACCAAAGACGACAAGCCACCATTGTGATGGTTACCCATGATCCTGTGGCAGCCAGTTATTGCTCCCGGGTGATTTTTATTAAAGACGGGCAGATGTTTACACAGTTGAATAAAGGAGAGCAGTCGCGGCAGGCGTTCTTCAAGGATATTATGAAAACCCAAGGGGTCTTGGGTGGGGTGCAATATGAGCATTAATCAACTCATCCTGCGTAACCTCAAAAAGAACCTAAAAAACTATTTTCTCTATGTGTTTGCGTTAATCTTTAGCGTCGCTCTTTATTTCTCGTTCGTCACACTGCAGTATGACCCCGCGTTGGATCATACCAAAGGGACGATTAAAGGGGCGGCAGCTATTCGAGCGGGCTCCATCCTGCTTGTCGGCATTGTGAGCATCTTTGTTTTATACGCCAACAATATTTTTCTTAAACGGCGCAGTAAAGAAATTGGCTTGTTTCAATTAATCGGAATGACCAAGAACAGGATTTTCCGCATTCTCAGTGCTGAGAATTTTATTCTTTACTTTGGTTCCCTCATCATCGGGATTTTTATTGGTTTTTCGGTTTCTAAATTAATCATTATGATTTTATTTAAAATTACGAAGGTTGATGCGATTGCGACCCTTCATTTTTCCAGCCAGGCATTGATTCAATCCCTTATTGTGTTTGGTCTAATTTATCTGTTCATCCTATTGATGAATTTTGTCTTCATTAAAAGGCAAACGATTTTAGCCTTATTTAGAGTCCTTTCATCGACAGAAGGGAAAGCGAAAAAGCTCTCCTTGGTGGAAATGGTCCTGGGAACAGTTGGCATTCTTCTGATTGGATTCGGATATTATCTTTCGTCGAAATTGTTTTCCGGCGATTTCACCGACATGATGGAGCTATTCCTGGCGATGACAGGCATTTTGGCATCGGTCATTATCGGAACGTACCTGTTTTACAAAGGGACAGTTAGTTTCCTTTTTCATCTCATTCGGAAAAAGAAAGACGGCTACCTTAAGATTCACGAGGTGCTTTCCCTTTCGTCTATCATGTTCCGGATGAAATCGAACGCTCTTTTGTTAACCATCATTACGACTGTTTCCGCCCTTGCCATTGCTTTATTGTGTCTAAGTTATATCTCCTACTATTCAGCTGAAAAAACAGCAAAGGATCAAGTAGCGGCAGATTTTGCTTTTACCGATACAGATGCGGCTGCACAATTTAAGGAAGCACTTGATGCAAAAAATCTGAAGGTTACTGAGAAGAAGATTGATGTAGTCCAAATCAACGCCAACTTAAAATCAATCATGGATTCAAATCTCGAAGGAATGAAGGCGGATCCGAAGAGCATGTCAATTTCAGTTATTAGCGATCAAGAGGTTGCGGGTCTAGATGTAGGGCCAGAGGATACCGTATTTACTGGCTATAACGATTTACTGCAAAAATTTATGCCTTTGAAGGACTCAGGAAAAATTGAGCTAAAAGGGAAAACGGAAGTCATTCCACAAGACTATTTAGGGTTAAAGGATCTTCACCTCATCTCTTGGTATTACACGAATGGCGGCCAGCCAGTCGCCATTGTGGATGACACTATTTTCGAACAGTTACAGAAAGATGCCGATCCTTCATTACAAAAAGAATCGTCTGTGTTTATTGGATTTACTTTAAAAAACGAAGACCAATTAAAAGAGGCGAACGCGATCTTTAAAGACATGAAGTTTACCGAGAATCCGGGCTTTGACTCTCGTCTGGAAATGAGCAACAGTCAGAAACAAACGATGGGACTGATCATGTTTATCGTCGGTTTCTTAGGATTAACATTCTTGGTAACTTCCGGTTGTATCCTGTATTTTAAACAAATGGGGGAAAGTGAAGAAGAACAGCCGCATTTTACGATTTTGAGAAAACTTGGCTTTTCGCAGGGGGACCTGGTAAGTGGGATTACGATGAAACAATTATTCAGTTTCGGAATTCCGTTAATGATTGGGCTCGTTCATAGCTACTTCGCCGTCCAATCCGGCTGGTTCCTGTTCGGAACGGAACTATGGACACCGATGATTATTGTCATGGTATTATATACCGCTCTGTACTCCATATTTGGTGTACTCTCTGTTAACTACTATAAGAAAGTAATTAAAGAAGCACTATAATGGTGATTAGGGTCAGACATGAGGTCTGACCCTAATTATGTCTAACGGGGACAGTCCCCCACTCTGTTAAAACTTTACCATTTTAAAATGCTGAAATTTATTATACTCTGAGACATATGAACTGATTTTTGCTTGAACTACTGTTAAACAACATGACTACATACTAGGAAGGGGTTCGGCAACTTGAAACCGAGCAAATGGCTTTTCCCAGCACTATCCATGTTACTTTTCTCCTCAACAGCTCTCACGACCAACGCTTTTGCAACTGAGAATAAAAATGAAGTGAAAACACCTATTATCCAAAAGAATCCAGCTAGCTATCAAGCGGGCGAGCTAATTATCAAATATAAAAATACCAATGCAGCCGCTTCTTTTAAAAAGAAACATCCCTTCAAAACAAAAAAGAAGCTTCATTCCATTGGTGCAGAGATCGTCAAAGTGGATTATGGAACCAATATTGATAGTCTTATAAACAAGTTACAGACAGATCCTTCCGTCGCTTACGTTCAACCAAACTATAAATATACGATTACGGCACTCCCCAATGACCCTGAGTTTAGTAAACTATGGGGATTGCACAATACCGGACAGGCGGTTAATGGCACTTCTGGGAGTAACGATATCGATATCGACTATCCGGAAGCCATCCAGGAGTTTACGAATAGTGACAATCAACAACAGGTGGTTGTTGGCGTGATTGATACTGGCATTGACTTAAATCATCCAGATTTAAAGGATAACATTTGGACGAACCCTGGTGAAATTGCCGGTAATGGCATAGATGATGATCATAATGGCTATATCGATGATGTCCATGGCTGGGATTTCTACCATAATGATGCCAGCATCTTTGATGCAGAGGACGGGGATGACCATGGTACACATGTGGCCGGAACAATTGCGGCTAAAGCGAATAATGGCATCGGCATCACGGGAATTGCCCCCAATGTAAAAATTATGCCACTGAAATTTATTGGACCTGACGGAAATGGGAACACTGCGGATGCCATTCTGGCGGTTGAGTACGCCAGTAAAATGGGCGTAAGAGTAACCAATAACAGCTGGGCGGGCCTTGAATATGACCAGGCGCTGAAGGATGCCATCGACAAGTCTTCATTGCTTTTTGTAGCGGCAGCTGGAAATGAAGGGGTAAACAACGACCAAGTGCCTAGCTACCCTGCCAACTATGACACACCCAAAGTGATTTCCGTTGCGGCGATCGACTCATCTGGCAATCTAGCAGACTTCTCAAATTTTGGTGTAAACAGTGTAGATATTGCCGCTCCTGGCACGGGGATTTTTAGTACGGTTCCAAGAAAAAAGGAAGAAGGGGCAGCAGCGCAAATTTACAACAGTACGTTTAATTACAAAGCCATTTTTAACGGGTTTGGTTTTGAAAACCTCTCAAGTACGGATAGACAATCTGCTTTCAATAAGGCAGTAAGCTATCTTGGTTTAACATCTTCTTCTAAAATTCTATTAGTTCAAGATGATGAATCTACTAGTGGCGGTGCTAGTTTTGCAGATGTCTATAAGAACCTATTAAAAAATGCTGGATTATCATATACCCTTAAAACCGTAGCAACTGGCGAGAATGGTCCTAATTTCCCGACGCTTTCTGGCTACGATTCAGTAATTTGGTTTACTGGAAACGCCATTGGCGATGTTCCACCCAATTTAACATCAACTGACCTTACTTCATTAGAGCGATTTTTAAAAAAGGGCAATAAGACGCTGATGTTAAGCGGACAAGATATCCTCTATCAAAACGAGGACTCCTCCTTTGTCACGGATACGTTATCGCTCACCATTAAAGGAGAGGGTGAAACTAGCGTACGGGTGACAGGAGTAGAGAGAACCGCTTATGAGGGAGCATCGTACAGCATCGACTATGCTCCGTACGCGGATTATATTACAAGCAACAATGAGGCCATGGCAAAGGTGAATTTAATTTTTCCAGAAGAGACTTCGTATGCCACTGCCTACGCATTTGGAGATGGGACTTCGATGGCTGCCCCGCATGTTTCAGGAGTAGCCGCACTCTTGGCAGGCAAATACCCTAACGCAGGGCCGGAAAAATTACGTTCTATCATTCTAGCATCAGGAGATAGTCTCTCCAATTTGGCTGGGAAAGTTCAATCAGGCAAAACGGTAAATGCTTGGAAAGCTTTAACCTATAACTCTAAGCCTGTAGTTAGCGAAGTATCGAATAAGGATACTATGGTGACTGGTAAAGCGGAAGCAGGTACAACAGTTGAGGTAAAAGTAAACGGAGCGGTTGTTGGAAGTGACGTTTCCGATACGGATGGCAGGTTTGCCGTTGCGATTCCAGCGCAAGACGCAGGAGTTGAATTGGTGATTACAGCAACAGACAACACAGGACTAGTGAGCGAGGCCGCACTCGTAGTGGTCAATGGTTCTGCAGCAGATCAGCCAGATATTAACATCGTTCCGGTTAATGGTTGGGTTTATGCCAATAATCATTGGTATTACTTTGATGGTAAAGGAAATTTAGTTACAGGTTGGCAGCATATTGGTGGCAAGTGGTATTACTTTGATGAGGACAACGTAATGAAGACGGGTTGGCTGAAATTAGGACCAACTTGGTATTTTCTTGATAGCAGTGGGGCTATGAAGACTGGCTGGCTTAAGTCCAGAGCCTCTTGGTATTACTTAAACGGCAGCGGCGCAATGGAGACGGGCTGGGTAAAAGTTGGGACGAGCTGGTACTATTTCTATTTAGATGGGCGAATGGCATTTAATATAACGATTCAGGGCTATAACCTTAGCTCGAGCGGGGCTTGGGTGAAATAAACTTTTTGTTCTTTCGGTTTCTCTGAAGACAACACAAAAGGTATGGCAACTATTCAGCCATACCTTCTTTTATTTTATCGAACTCTTCTTTCATTGCCTTAAGTTTACCTTTGCAAATTCAACCAGATCCTCCCTCCTATTTATAAAATATATTTAAATAATATTAATCTTTTAAATTTTATTTATCTTCCTACTAAATGAGCGTGACATCCATCGCAAAACAGATTAAAATCTTTTATATATTCTTATAGTACGAAAAATGAAAGTGGAGGTAGACCGCACATGCGACTTAGCAGTGAGGAAATTGAAATTCTTAAAATTATAGAAGAAAACCACAAAATCTCAGTGGAGACCATCGCATCGATGGCATTGTGCAGCGAAGAAACAGTGAACCAAACAATCGAAAAGCTTGAACAAGCAAAAATCATAATGAGCTACCCTACATTAATTGACTGGAGCAAAGTTGAAGGCCATGAAAATGTTGTCGCAATGATCGATGTGAAGGTCACTCCAAAACGAGGTGTAGGTTTTGATGAAGTTGCCGGCCGCATTTCTCGTTTTTCGGAAGTCTCCTCATTGTACCTTATGTCAGGCGCCTACGACCTATCAATTACGGTCGAAGGAAAGACCATGAATCAAATTGCCACCTTTGTCTCAGAAAAATTATCGACAATTGAAAACGTTGTTTCCACCACCACCCATTTCATGTTAAAAAAATACAAGCATGATGGCGTGATATTTAGCAGTGACAATGAGGACAAAGACAGAAGAATGGTGGTAACACCATGAGTCTCGAGTATAATCGCTATCTATCCCAAACGGCTAAAGAGCTGCAACCTTCTGGGATCCGAAAATTTTTTGACCTTGCCGCAAGCATGGAAGGCGTTATTTCTTTAGGGGTGGGCGAGCCAGACTTCGTCACGCCTTGGAGTATACGTGAGGCAGCCATTTTATCGATCGAACAAGGGTTTACCTCTTACACAGCCAATCCAGGAATGCTTGAATTAAGACAGGAGATCACCTCTTATCTTGGCACGCGGTTTGGGGTGAAGTATGATCCAACAAATCAAGTCATTGTAACGATTGGAGCTAGCCAGGCGATCGATCTTGCCTTTCGGGCAATTTTAAACCAAGGGGATGAAGTGCTGATTGTCGAACCAGCCTTCGTCTCGTATGCCCCATTGGTTTCCATCGCCGGCGGAACACCAATCGCTGTGGCTACTTCACCGGTTAATGGATTTAAGGTAACTGCTGCACAAATCGAAGCAGCAATCACTGAAAATACAAAAGCTATTCTCCTGTGCTCACCTAACAACCCGACAGGCAGCACGCTAACCAAGGATGAGCTTTTAGAAATTTCAAAGGTACTAAAAAAGCATGACCTCCTTGTCGTTTCAGACGAAATCTATGCTGAATTAACCTACGATGAAAGCTTTACTAGCATGGCCTCTATTGAGGGCATGTATGAACGAACCATATTAATCAACGGTTTTTCAAAAGGATTTGCCATGACAGGTTGGAGATTAGGTTTCTTAGCGGCCCCTAAGGAATTTGTCGAGGTCATGCTGAAAATATTCCAATACACCACCATGTGCGCTCCCAATATGCTTCAGCACGGTGCCATTGAAGCATTGAGGAATACCTATCATGAAGTGGAATCGATGCGGAACAGCTATAGGAGAAGGAGAAACTTCGTCGTCCAAGCTTTGAATCAAATGGGCCTCGATTGCCATACTCCTGGCGGTGCCTTTTATGTATTTCCATCGATACGTGCTACTGGCCTTAGTTCCGAGCAATTTGCTGAGGAATTGCTGATGCAGGAAAAGGTTGCAGTAGTTCCCGGTCATGTATTCGGTGAAAGCGGCGAAGGATATATCCGCTGCAGCTATGCTACTTCTATGCCGCAGCTGCAAGAAGCACTCAAACGGATACAGCGATTTATTGAATCTCGCGGGGTGAATCCTAAAAAAGACACTGTAGAATGCCACACCCCATCCTAAAGGAACAGCCCAATTCTTATTACATAAGATTTGGGCTTTTTTATGTAAGCCATCATTCTTGTAACTATTATTTAAATCGTGTAAGATTAAATCGTTAACGATTTATTTTTCGCCTAAATAAAAAATTGCCGCCAATTGAATAATCTCGGGAGGAATGAATGATGAAAACCGTTTATAATTTTACAGTCAAGAAGACGAATGGTGAGAACAAATCTTTAAAAGATTACGAGGGAAAACCGCTAGTGATTGTCAATACAGCGAGTAAGTGCGGGTTAACTCCTCAATTTACTGGCCTTCAGGAATTATATGATAAATACAAGGACGATGGACTTGAAATACTAGGCTTCCCATGTGATCAGTTCAACAACCAAGAATTTGCTAATATTGAAGAGACCACTCAATTTTGCCAATTAAACTACGGGGTTACCTTCCCCATCTTTGCCAAAATTGATGTGAACGGGGTCAACGCGGATCCCTTATTCAAGTATTTGAAAGATCAAAAAAAGGGCCTATTAGGTGGCATGATTAAATGGAATTTCACCAAATTCCTGATTGACAGTAATGGCCAGGTGATCGAACGTTATGCACCAACCACGACACCTGACAAAATTGAAGCAGATGTAGTGAAATTACTATCCACTTCAGCGTCACACTAAAAAAGCAATGAAAATAAGGTGAGATCATCATGGAAGACTTCTTAACGCTAGAAAAACAATTATGCTTTGCAGTTTATGAAACAGCTAGTGAATTTAACAAACTTTATACGAGCGTACTGCAGCCATTTGGATTAACCTACCCTCAATACTTGGTTCTATTGGCATTATGGGAAACAGATGGACTTCTTGTGAAAGAATTAGGAGAACGGTTAAATCTAGGCACAGGGACATTGACACCGATGATTTCTCGGATGGAAGCCAACGGCTGGCTTCGTAAAGAGCGTGCCAAAACAGATGAACGTAAGGTGTATATTCATTTAGAGAAGAAAGCCTATGAAGAAAAACAACCTATTACTAAAATGGTCGGGAAGGAAATTCAATCCTGTAAAATTGAACTAGACGAATACAAACAACTCTTGCAGCAATTACATGTTTTATCCAACAAATTAAAGGGTCGGAAGGTGTAAATTCGACAGCTATATCCCAACTGCCAATGGTAGTTCGGGATATTTTTTTGTATCCTTTTACGTATGATTTGGTATAGGATATGGAAATGAATATTAAAAGTAGTGTCATTACAACAAAAATAGGGAAGTTGGAAAAATATGCGTTTAGAAGTTTTAAAAGGACGGCAATTTAAAATAGTTCCAGTAATCATTTGGGGGATCATATTATTGGTGCATACGTGGACCAGTAATTTAGGATTGCTCTTTCGGGATCAAGCTATCCGTTTTAAGTGGGTAGTGTCTCCAGATTATTTATCGTTCTTTTATTTACAGGATATCAGCAAAATTCATCATTATTTTATCATCGTAAAAACGGGACATTTCATAGGGTTTGCTATATTTGATTACCTTCTTTTTAGATGGTTCAAGAATCACAAATGGTCAATGATGATCTCTATTACTTTTGCGTTAATGACGGAGATTCTTCAGCTTTATTTTGGAAGAGACGGCCGGTTGTATGATTTGGTGATTGATTCACTAGGAATCTTAACCGTTTACTTCATCTTAAAAAACCACCTACTCACAAAGCAAAGTCAACTCACAAAAAGTAACTAGGAAAGCTGCTAAAATGCAACTTTCCTTTTTTACATTCAACTATTTCGATTCTGTGGAAACCTGCCAAGTGACACCGAACTTATCAGTAACTTGCCCATATAGGGGGCTCCAGAAGGTTTGTTGCAGAGGCATGTCGACTTTTCCGCCGTCTTCCAATTTACTGAAAACTTCCTTTGATTTTTCTTCGTCAGTGATGCTTATCGCAATCGTCACCTGATGGCCTAACTCATAAGGATGACCTGGGAACGTGTCGGAAAGCATAAGGTCGGTATTCCCCACTTTTAAATGGGCATTCAATACACGATTTTTTGCTTCTTCAGGCATGGGATGATCTGGATTACCTGGCATATTGCCAAATGTTTGAACTGACAGAACCTTTGCATCCAATGCATGTTCATAAAACTTAACCGCTTCTTGTCCATTACCGTTTAAAACCAAATAAGGATAAATTCCAGAAATCATGAAGACACCTCTTTTAATAGTTTAGTTACATAAACAGAACTTACGTTCGCACTAATGTTACCATAAATTTCTTTTATTCACAACACCATTCTTCCCAAAAATAAACAATAAAAAACCCCTCGGGTGTCAGGCACCACAAAAAGACACTTTCCGTTCCAGGTGGACATTTTTAGAAAAATAGGAAAAAGGTCCTTTTTTGTCGTATAATGGATGAATACGATTTGTTAAGGGGAGAAAGAGAATGGGATGTGAAGTTTGTCTGCCGGCGGCTAGGGGTTATACCGTCTATTTTGCTGAAAATGAAAATGCTTCAAAGTTAACTCCATATTTCAAGCAGTTCTCTGAGCAGTCATGGAAATGGATCAATGATCGGATGATTTGGATGAGTGAGCCGGTCCTATTTAATTTACTAGATTATCTTGAAGTCCACATGGACCCGGAACATATTTTTGCCGTATTATCAAGTATAGTTGATCCATTAAAAGATCTAGATAAAGTACGGCCTATTCAGGCCTTTAAACTCGAAAGAGAGGCTAGCTGGATTGATAGATTAATAGAAAACAGCTCCATTCAAACCCACTATCAGCCAATTGTTAAGGTTGAGAATGAAAGCATACAGATCATCGGTCATGAGCTTTTGTCTCGTGGGTTGGATGAAAATGGGGAACTCATTTCTCCATTTAAAATGTTTGAAGCGGCAAGGATTAGAAATCGTACATTTGCACTCGACCGCGTGTGCAGGATGCAATCAATTAGAAATGCCTCCGCCGTGAAGGATCAACTCATTTTTATTAACTTTATTCCAACAGCTATTTATGTGCCAGAGCACTGTTTGTCGACGACCTTCGCTTTGATCAAGCAATTGAATATTAAACCTGAACAGGTGGTATTTGAAGTCGTCGAAACAGACGAAGTAGAGGATCTCGAACACTTAAAATCTATCTTAAATTTTTACCGGTCCCATGGCTTTAAGTACGCCTTGGACGATGTCGGAGTAGGCTTCAATAACGTAGAAAAGCTCACTAAAATGGAACCGGATATCGTTAAACTTGCGTTTGAATTTACAAACGGGGTGAGCGAGGATACTGAGAAACAAGAAGTTGCTCAATCTGTGATGACAATTGCTCACAAGATGAACGCATTGGCACTTGCTGAAGGGGTTGAAAAAGAAGAGGACCTCCACTTCTTAAAAGAAATGGGCTATGATTTATTCCAAGGCTATTATTTTTCCAAACCTCAGGAAAAACCTGTTGAGGTAATTCATATGCAGTTTCATAGCAAAGTTTAGGAACTTCCCCCGCAACACTGCGGGGGTTTTTTTTGACCATATAAAAATCTGTTCCATCCACTTATCTTTTTAAAACTAAGTATCTTTTTTTACTTAACCTTTTTTTGCCACAACTATGAGTCTTTTATTCGGATCCTTTGTGCATGTAATAAGTGTGATTATGCTTTCCTCTTGTTCAGACTGGTCCAATGGGGATAAATCATTTTTATTCACTATATATTTATCAACCATGATATATTCTTCTTTTTCCCCATCTCGATTTTCTAAATAAATTTTATCTTGAGGTGTTATACGGTTTAACCTTCCAAAAAAACTGCCATTTTTCATATTATGACCAGCAAGAACAAGATTTCCGTTTCGATGAATGGCTGGTCCTGCTACTTTAGTAATGGAAATGTCTAAATTTTTATCTGTGGTTACATTTAAGATAATATAATTAATATTTAGTGAGGGAATCATAATTTTCCCAATGATTTTTCTATCTTCCGAAGAATGTAAAGACGTTTTCCCTTCTATCGCATTTATATACACTTTCTCCAGCTTTTCCCGTTCCTTTTCATTTGCACGCGCCTCATAAAACCGAAGCATACGAAGTGATACCGCTGTCACTAATAGAAGAATCAAAACCACCCAAACAGCCTTTTTCATTATTTCACCTACCATAGTAAAGAGACTGAACTTATCAGTCCTTCCACATCGTGAAACAAGTAGATAAATTCAGTCTCAATTAAATTAATTAGTCTTTTCTCTCTTTTGTCTTCTTTTATAAAACCACATGATTAGAAGACTCGCTGCTAGAACAGCAATCGCACTATTTAGAATGGTATCAATATAGGAGTCGTCTCCTGTCTTTGGTAGAGAATCTAAGTTCACTTTGTCTGTTGTAATATTTGTATCTTTAGTGGAATCCGATTTGGTCTTTTCCACAATATTTAGTTTACCAGAATCCAATCCAACTTTCAGGGAATTGTTGGATGGATCTGTGAAGGATAACGACTCAAGTTCCTTTACTTTTATGGATAAATTACTCTCTCCGATATAGTCTGTCTTTAAGATTTCCACTTGAATGGTAAAAAGCTTCAAACTATCATGAATTGGATGATCGCCTGCAGTTGGATCTGCCCATGCCACCCTTAAAAAACCCTCTTCATTGTTAACATTAGACCAGAAACAGCCTGCTGTTTCTTCCGCGCATGTTTGAGATGTACTCCCATACTCAGGTTGAATCCCTACAACTTTCACATGCTTGTTATCGAAATCCACTTGTATACCATACGCAGCGATCTCTTTTTTTACTTGACCAACTTTTACCGGCACGTTGACAACTTCTCCAACAGATCCCTTTACATCACCAAACATTACAGTTGCATCGTACTCACCCTTTTCCTCATCAGCCCATGCTGTAAGTGGCAGGGAAAGAAGAAGGATGAATAAGGTAAGACTAGCCAGCCGTTTAAATTTTACATACATTTTCATCTAATATTCTCCCTTTAAAAAATCACTATTCTAACGTTCTTTTAGTCATTACGGAGTATGATTACCAATATATTGGAAAGTGTCCACCGGGTACAATGCCCACTGGTTTTTATCATACGGACTTAATCCATCTCTAATCCCCATTTTTCTAACCATTGTTCCCCCATTTGGTAGGATAGCCTCAGGACCATTCACAAATGGATTTCCGACTGTATCGATGACCTTTCCATCCTTCTTTAAAACGAAGGCATTATTGATTAATCCTGGCATTGCAATAAAAGCCTCATCGTTATAGTACCAATTATTGGTTATATCAAAGAAATCATAGAAAATGCTGTTAATCACGATATAAGGCATATTAGGAGTGACTGGATTTAATGGTAGACTCCACACCTTTTTTTGTCCTTTTGCTACATCCCACTGGTGCACTTCAAGCTGTAAGCCTGTAACTGGATTGGACGTACCGTCACCGGTGTAATAGATCTCAATAGCTGACCGATCAATCGTACTTCCTTGCAAATATTCGGATATAAACGCAGACTGTGCATCAACGCTCGCTTTAATCGTCATATTATTTGATGTGACAGCTTTTCCTTTAAGAGTCGCTGTATCTTTCGCGGTTACTGAAAAATCAGTAATATCATAATCAAAGTCAAGTCCATCATATTGAAGCAGTAGACCAGCTGTTGTATCATCTAATAACATGGCTGAGACAATCGTCATGCCATCAGGAGCGTGATTTAAGACAAAGTCATTTTCTGAAATCGTATCTTTAAATTGATCATTGGTTAAATCAACCGTAATAAAGGTTCCACCTTGTGACTTTAGATCTGCTTCCGTTATTGGTGCCAGCGGGTCCGGTCTATATGGATCAGGGTGAATCGTTAGAACTGATGTCAGTCCCGCAACTTTGTCCGTCGTATTGATGATAAAGGGTTGATTTGCTTGCTCTCCTGTTACAGCAACTGGGGTAACTTCAAAAAATAAATAATAGTTTTCGTCCACATCTTTGATGATATATTCTTTAGAATTCGCCCCACTAATTGGTGTCTTGTCACTGCCATCTTCCTGTTTTCCTCTATACCATTGATATACTGAGCTTCCCTCTACATCATTCTCCACATCTGTATACATATAGGTACCATTTACGGTTTCTCCCATTACCAGTTTTCCATTAATAGAGAGATCTGAAATGGTTGGTGCATCGTTGACAGCTTCAATCGTCACCTCAACAGTAGCCACTTCTGAGTCCGCTGTTCCATCATTCACCTTAAATGTGAACGAACCTTTTCCATTTTCGTTAGAATTTGGCGTATACGTATAGGCTCCTGTTTTTGGATCCAAAATCATTACTTTTCCTTTTTTCCCATTGTCCACAATCGTGTAGGTTAACTCTGAATCCTCTACATCAGTTCCAGTAAGTTTGCCTTCGGCTTGGATGTCCTCTGTCACTTTCAGTGTTCCCGCTTCTGCGACTGGGACATCGTTGACAGCTTCAACCTTAATTGTTACTGTCTGTTCCTCAGAATCTAGCTCGCCGTCATTTACTTTATAGACAAAATGATCGGTTCCATTAAAATTAGCTTTCGGTTCATAGGTAAACGTACCATCCTCATTCAGCGTTAGCTTTCCATGGTCTGTTCCAGTTACTAATTTTACTGTTAACGGACTACCTTCAACATCCTCATCATTTTTGAGAATACTAAAGTTTGCGTCAACCGTTAGTGTCTCGTCCTCTTTCACTTTAAAGCTATCTGCTTGGGCAGCCGGGGCATCGTTCACTGCATGGATGGTCACCTCTACAGTAGCCACTTCTGAATCCGCTGTTCCATCATTCACCTTAAATGTGAATGAGTCTTTCCCATTTTCGTTAGGATTTGGCGTATACGTATAGGCTCCTGTTTTTGGATCCGTAATCGTTACTGTACCCTTTTTACCATTGTCCACAATCGTGTAGGTTAACTCTGAGCCCTCCACATCTGTTCCAGTAAGATTGCCCTCTACCTGGATATCCTCCGTGACTTTCAGTGTTCCATTTTCCGCAACTGGGACATCATTCACAGCTTGAACCTCAATCGTTACTATCTGTTCCTCTGAATCTAGCTCGCCGTCATTTACCTTATAGACAAATTGATCGGTGCCATTAAAATTAGCTTTCGGTTCATAGGTAAACGTACCATCCGCATGAAGCGTAATTTTTCCATGAGCCGTTCCATTTACTAATTTAGTTGTTAAAGGATCTCCTTCCACATCTTCATCATTGTTGAGAATACTAGAGTCTGGGTCAACCGTTATTGTCTCGTCCTCTTTCACTTTAAAGCTATCTGCTTGGGCAACCGGGGCATCGTTCACTGCTTGGATGTTCACCTCTACAGTTGCCACTTCTGAATCCGCTGTTCCATCATTAACCTTATATGTGAATGAGTCTTTCCCATTTTCGTTAGGATTTGGCGTATACGTATAGGCTCCTGTTTTTGCATCCGTAATCGTTACTGTACCCTTTTGGCCATTGTCCATAATGGTATACGTTAAGCCTAACCCTTCCACATCTGTTCCAGATAGTCTGCCTTCTGTTTGAGTATCCTCCGTTACTTTCAGTGTTCCATTTTCCGCAACTGGGACATCATATACAGATTCAATCTCAATCGTTACTATCTGTTCCTCTGAATCTAGCTCGCCGTCATTTGCCTTATAGACAAATTGATCGGTTCCATTAAAATTAGCATTCGGTTCATAAGTAAACGTCCCATCCTCATTCAGCGTCAGCTTTCCATGAGCCGTTCCACTTACTAATTTAACTGTTAAAGGACTTCCTTCCACATCTTCATCATTGTTGAGAATATTAGAGTCTGGGTCAACCGTTATTGTCTCGTCCTCTTTCATTTTAAAACTATCTGCTTGGGCAACCGGGGCATCGTTCACTGATTGGATATTCACCTCTACAGTTGCCACTTCTGAATCCGCTGTTCCATCATTCACTTTATATGTGAACGAGTCTATTCCATTTTCATTAGGATTCGGCGTATACGTATAAGCTCCTGTTTTTGCATCCGTAATCGTTACAGTGCCCTTTTTCCCATTGTCCATAATCGTGTAGGTTAACTCTGAATCCTCTACATCTGTTCCAGAAAGTTTGCCTTCGGCTTGAGTATCCTCCGTTACTTTCAGTGTTCCAGCTTCCGCAACTGGAGCATCATTTACAGCTTCCACTTCAATCGTTACCGTCTGTTTCTCTGAATCTAGCTCGCCGTCATTTGCCTTATAGACAAATTGATCGGTTCCATTAAAGTTTGCCTTCGGTTCATAAGTAAATGTCCCATTCCCATTCAGCGTTAGCTTTCCATGGGCTGTTCCACTTACCAATTTAGCTGTTAACAGATCGCCCTCCACATCCTCATCATTTTTGAGAATACTAGAGTTTGCATCAACCGTTAGTGTCCCGTCCTCTTTTAATTTAAAGCTATCTGCTTTCGCAACCGGGGCATCGTTCACTGCTTGGATGGTCACCTCTACAGTTGCCACTTCTGAGTCCGCTGTTCCATCATTCACCTTAAATGTGAACGAGTCTTTCCCATTTTCGTTTGGATTTGGCGTATATGTATAAGCTCCTGTTTTTAGATCCGTAATCGTTACTTTACCTTTTTTACCATTGTCCACAATCGTGTAGGCTATCTCTAAATCCTCTACATCTGTACCAGTAAGCATACCTTCTGCTTGGATGTCCTCTTTCAATTTCAGGGTGCCATCTTCCGCAACCGGGGCATCATTTACTGATTCTACCTTAATTGATACAGTCCGTTCATCTGAATCAACTTTCCCATCACTTACTTTATAAGTAAATTGGTCATCCCCGTTAAAATTTTTATCTGGAACATATGTGAACGTTCCATCTTGATTTAACGTTAAGTCACCATGAGCCGGATTGCTCATTTTCTTCGCCGCTAAGGAGTTCACGTCGACATCTATGTCATTTTTTAGAATACTTGAATCACTTTCGACTTTTAATGTCTCATCTTCTTCTACTGTAAAATGATCATCATTTGCTATAGGGGCATCATTGACCTCTGTAAATACAACAAAAAAGTTTCGGTCAGCCGTAGTCATTGGCTTTTTCCCTACGTAATTAGTCATCAATTCGCTAGCATCTGCATTCGTTATTTTACCGTCACCATTAATATCTAGTAGTTTCATCTGTTCTGTTGTTAAAGTCACTTTTCCACTTGTCACTTGATAAATGAGAAGAGCATCCGCGGGAGTAATCATTCCATCGCCATTAAGATCACCTTTTTGGGTAATCTTTAAATGAAATTGGTCCGTAACTGCTTTACCTTCACTATCTCTGGCTGTTACTTTAATGACAGATTCTCCAAAACTCTTTACGTTTAAATTTAATGTACGTTCACTTACTGAAACCGAGACGATATTACTACTTGATGCAGCTTCTAATTGAATGGCGCCATCCTTAAAATAAGAGGAAAAACGCTTACTAAAATCAATACTAATTTCTTCTCCATTCAAAGTAGCATTCGGCTTCATCCAATCTATATCCTCAGAAAATACAATCTTGGAATTATCTATTGTTTGAGCATTAACAAGGTTAGTAGCTGCTGATGAAAGTATGACCGCACTACTAAATATAGTTATAAATCCCTTTTTACTCAACGGAAAAAGGGAAAAGTTAGTTTCTTTCAATGAAAATCCCCCTAAAAAATAGTAAACAATACCTATAAATTTAACACAAAAAGTTAGAAAGTAGTCGAAAATTCTTGAAATTTAGTGACGAAATTCATTGAAATTTGTAGAAATATGACTTGACATAAATGAGACGAAAGTGCCTCTCTTAACCCCCGACAAACAAATAACCTTCGGCAAAAAACAGTCAGTTTAATTGACTTTTCTTGCTGAAGGCTATTTGAAATCTTATCGTTAACAATAAATATACGGGATACTGGATGAAACCTGGCTAGGTGCTAGAACCAGATATTCACCTGGTCGAAATAATTAAAAAAGGAACGTTCACTTCTTTTTGAATCTATTCAAACAACCGCAAGAACTGACCATATCCCTCGTTGATGAGCTTGCTTTTCGGTATAAACTGGAGCGCAGCTGAATTAATACAATAGCGAGCACGATCAGGGCCAGGACCATCATCAAACACATGACCAAGATGAGAATCAGAGGTTTTGCTTCGGACCTCAATTCTCCTCATCCCATGCGAGGTATCAAACCGCTCCTCCAGTTCATTTCGTCTTAGTGGTTTCGTAAAGCTGGGCCATCCACATCCAGCATCATATTTATCCGTGGAACTAAACAACGGTTCTCCCGAAATAATATCCACGTATATTCCCTCCTCCGTATGATTCCAAAATTCATTACGGAAGGGTGGCTCTGTTGCATTTTTCCTAGTCACTTCAAACTGGATTGGAGTTAATACCTGTCTTAGTTCTTCATCGCTTCTTCGTTTCTTCCAATTTTCACGAATAAACCGCGCACGTCCTGAGCCCTCCCGATAATGGTTATAGTGGAAAGGGAATTTTTTATAATAATCCTGATGCTTTTCTTCAGCCATGTAAAATGGTTCTGCAGGAAGGATTTCCGTCACAATCGGCTGTTGAAAGCGTCCACTAGCCATAAGCTCTGCTTTAGATGCTTCCGCCTGCTTTTTTTGTTCCTCATTATGATAAAAAATAGCCGTCCTATAGGAATGTCCTCGGTCATTAAACTGCCCGCCAGCATCGGTTGGATCGATTTGCTGCCAAAACAACTGAAGTAATTTTTCATATGGAAACACCTGTGGGTCAAAGGTAATTTGAACGGCCTCCAAATGACCGGTGGTATTGGAGCACACTTCTTCATAGGTAGGATTTTCCTTATAACCGCCAGTGTAGCCTGATAACACTTCCTTAATTCCTGGCTGCTCATCGAACGGTGCTACCATGCACCAAAAGCAACCACCTGCAAACGTGGCTAATTCCATTTTTCCAGTCATTCGATCCCACTCCTTACTCTTACATTTCAAACAGTATTTTTTTAATAAAATCAAACAGAAAACTGAAAACTCCCATTAGTGTACCTCAACAACTTAAAATATAACAGAACAGCACACAAAAGGAGGATGATGATTCATCCCCCCTCAAGTTAACAACATATTAATTACTTTATTACACCGCTCAACTAGGCACTCATAAACTCTTCTATATTGATCTTGGACATCGGTTTTGCATAGTAGTATCCCTGGATTTCATCACAGTTAAGTTGTTCCAATATTTCTATTTGATTTTTTTCCTCTACACCTTCCGCAACAACCCTTAATCCAAGTGTATGAGATAAGGAAATAATTGAATGAATAATTGCTGCATCTTGTTTATTATTGAAGATACCATTAATAAATGAACGATCAATCTTCAGGTAATCTATGGGTAGTGATTTAAGGTAGCTTAAAGATGAATACCCAGTGCCAAAGTCATCCAAGGAAATACTAACCCCTAGCTGCTTTAGTTGCATTAGTTTTTCAATCGCATCCTCCACATTGTATAATGCGACCCCTTCAGTAATTTCTATATTTAGATAGGCTGGAGAAAGATCACTCTCATTTAATACTTGCTCGACCATTTTCACAAAATCATCTTGTAAAAATTGCCTACTAGAAATATTCACACACACATGAACTGGAGGTAACCCTTTCTTTTGCCATTCACTGTTTTGTTTACAAACTGTTTCTAATACCCACTTTCCTATAGGAATAATTATTCCCGTTTCTTCAGCTAGAGGAATAAATTCAGCAGGAGATACAGCACCAAGGAGAGGATCGTTCCACCTGGCAAGGGCTTCTAAACCAGTTACTTTGTTGGTGTATAGATTGATTTTAGGCTGATAAAAGACCTCTAATTCATTCTTTTCAATAGCTTTACGTAATCTCTGTTCTAGCTGTAACCTTCTACTTGACTTTTTGCTAAATTCAGAAGTATAAATTTGATATTGGTTTCTTCCATATTCTTTTGCAACATGCAATGCGGAACTAGCCTTTTGAATTATGTCCTCCAAGGAATCCTGATTTTCTAAAAAGGCAAGCCCAATGCTTGCAGTTATCCGAATTTCCTGGTCCTCCAATATTAATGGTTCAGAAAAGTACTTCAATAAATAATTTGCTAAATCGGTTGCCTGACTCTTAATTGTATAGGGCAAATAAAGAATGAATTCATCCCCACCAGCACGAATAACAGCACCAACATCTTGAATAGAATCTACTAATCTATTTGAAATTATTTTAAGCAATTGATCACCAACACGATGTCCAAAGGTGTCATTAATTAATTTAAAGCGATCAAGATTAAAAAACATCATGCTAATGGGTATTCCTTCTTTTTTAAACCTTTGAAACTCCTCTTTAATAAAGGTATTTAAATAATTCATATTAGGGAGACCAGTTAAAATATCATGATTTTCTCTATAATGTAATTCTGCTTGCGCTTTCTTTCTATCAGTGACATTTAAAACAATACCGATAATTGCTGATTCCCCGTTAATAGTGGTTAAGTTGGCTTGGATTTCAAGATATCTTGTTGTTCCGTCATGTGCCTTAATCTGGATCTTATCTATAACAAAGGACACTTTTCCGTCTTTTAGCTTTCGAAATTGCTTAAATAAACGTTTATTGTCATCCCTAATATAGTTAATAAAATTGGTACCAAGTAATTCCTCTTTACTTATTCCAAGAATGTTTGTAAACCATTGGTTTACAAAGACCATTTTGAAATTCTGAATTAAAAAAACTCCCACAAGTGCATTTTCAACCAAGATTTTATATCTCTCTTCAGACTCCTTCAGATGGAATTCTAATTCTTTTTGTCTAGTAATATCAATGTTGGAACCATCATATCTTTCTAGACTTCCATCCTCATTGATAACAGGTAACCCTCGATCACGTATCCAGCGAACCTCACCGTTTGGCTGAGTAATACGATACTCAAATTCATACTTCTCAACATCATTCCATTTTTCATCAATTTTTTTGACAACAGAAAAATCCTCGGAATGAATAGAATTTCTCCAAAAATCAGTATTATTTAATCCTTCTTCGCGGGTCTGACCGTAAATATTTTCTACCCCTTTAGAGAGAAGCATATTTTTCTCCTTATTAATTGACCAAATAGCAATATCAAGATTATTAAAAATACTTTCCAAGAGATCTTTTGTTTTTATTGGTTCCAGTTGCTTCTTTTTATTCTTCTTAATAAGAATCCCAATAAGTACGGAAATCAACAGATTTATTAACATAAGTGCCACTAGTGAAATAACATCATACTCTCCCATTTCACCAGGCTTCAATGATATAAAAACTAGATAGAGAAAAGGAGGAAAGTTATAATTAACCAACAATATAATCCATATTTTTCGATCTATACTCCTTACTAATTTAGAAGAAACGTTCAACAAATTTCTCACCCACCTATCAACTAGTTCAATTATACTGACTTTTCTTTAATAAACATATATTTTGTCGAAATATAAATAATTATTGATAATTGGGAAAATTTTATAGTTTACTTAATATCTAATCAGTCAAAAAAAAAATAGAATTTTTATGGTAATTAACTTATTTATGATTATAATAGAAACAGTGAAAAAATTTGGGGCAAAATCACTGAAAAGTGATGACGCAAAGCTATAGGGACCTCAGACTTTTAGTCTAGGTCAGCCAGCTACCATCAAACTATAAAAGGAGAAAAAGTTGATGTCTAAGAGTGATTGGCTTACACCCGAAGAAGTGATTGTAAGAAAGAAGAGGAAAAAAGGACTTATATATGTATCTTTCATGCTCGGTACAATCCTACTCAGTGCATTAGTAACTATAATTGCAAACCAAATATAAGATTAAGGATTCTAGCCCAAGCTAGAATCCTTTTATTATAGGAACTAGAGAGGATATGCCGCTGGGAATATCCCCTAGTTGAGTCCATGGTAAAACGCTAGTATAATATTAAATAGTTTAGTATGCTAAAGCATAAATATAGAGTAAAAGACCTGATAGCAGGCATCGTATTAGGGGGAGAACATGAAACAGGAAACTTCAAGATCCATTGCCCTGCCGCTTACTATTTCGATTATAGCCATCTCGTTTTCAGCTATCTTTGTAAAATGGTCAGACGCACCAGCCTCAGTTTTGAGTATGTATAGGATGTTATTTGCAAGTATTTTAATGCTCCCAATCGTTTGGAAACATCGGCATGAATTTAATAAAATTAAAAAGAAGGATTGGTTCTTCTTATTTTTTTCAGGCTCATTTTTAGCCTTACATTTTGTCCTTTGGTTTGGATCATTAAAGCTAACGACAGTAGCAAGTTCGACCATCATTCTAGCTTTGCAACCAATTGTATCGTTAGTAGGGGGCTTTTTCCTTTTTAGAGAGCGAACGACCATATCAGCCTTAATGACAATGGGAATTGCGATTATAGGCGCCATGATGATTGGCTGGGGAGATTTCGGGTTGAGCGAGGATGCCATTATGGGTGATGTCCTTTCCTTTTTAAGTGTTATCTCCGTTGTAGGCTACCTCTTAATAGGCCAAACTATCGTGAAAAAAATTTCCCACTGGCTTTATAGCTTTTGTGTGTTTTTCTCAGCTGCTATGGTTTTAATGATTTATAATTTTTCAACAGGTGTGGACTTTGGCGGTTATCCAGCTAAGGAATGGGGAATCTTCCTTTTACTTGCTACCGTACCTACCGTAAGTCACGTCATAAATAACTGGCTGTTAAAATACGTCAATGCTACCACGATTTCTATGAGTATTTTAGGTGAACCCGTTGGCTCTACTTTTTTAGCTTATATTTTATTACATGAACGTCTTGTCCCATGGCAGATTGCAGGGGGACTACTCGTCCTTGTCGGCGTCTTCTTCTTTATGACCCAGAAGCAAAAGCCAGTTCCACAAGTGGTTGAAAAAGAAACATTTCAATAGGAAAGAACACAGGCAAATTAACCTACTAAAATCTTCATGTTTAGTAGGTTATTTTTTTCTTTGTTATCTATGTCATTTTAAATAAAAGTGATTATAGACTTGGATAAAGTGTGACATTTCTCATAACAATCTATCCCTCTTAGCTAATATATTGATATAGTAACTATTTCTTTAACTGGAAATTTCTATATTAAAATGAATAAATTAACAACTAAAAGGGAGGGCACTAGTATGTTTCGAAATGTGTCAATAAATGTGAAACAAATGGGAAGTTATATCATTATTATCTTATTTTTCATTGTTATAACAGATGTTTCCTATAACAATGTTAACCATCTTAGGGACCAAACCATTACACTAGGAAAAACAGATGTACCCAAGATTGTTATAGTAGCGAACGTAAGAGAAGAATTTAACGGCCTTATACAAAATATCAATAAGCATGCATTTGTGCATGAAGCTGTAGAAAAAGAAAAGATAGAAAATCTTATTAATGAGGATATAGCAAATACAAAAAAGAATTTAGAAAAAATGAAGAAACTTAATTATACTAATCAAAATGAAAAATTAATTGCCGATTTCAATAAAAATTTTGAACAGTTTATCGGAAACCTGCCTACATTCTATAAGGAATCAAGGCAAAACAATTATGAGAGTGTACATAAACAAGTGAATGAATTAAGTCTTATTAGTGAAAAAAACAATATTTTACTTAAAAAACTCTATCAGTCAGCTCAAGAAAATGCCAATGTCACTATTGATAACTCATATAAAGACTCTAATAGATTCAATTATGAGATCCTTGTTCTTTCAGTTATTGCTTCACTATTTAGCTCATTAATTGCCCTGCTTACGACAAAACTCATTTCGCAAACCGTTAAAGGACTCGTGAAGAATGTGGACGTTACAACTACCTCCGTTACTGAAATTAAAAAGTCAATTGATAAGACGGCTATTAGTGCTCAAGAATTAGACGCTTCAATGAACAAAGCAAATAACTCTGTAAGCGAACTGGTTGAGTCTATTAAACAGGTTGCTGGAAACACCACTGCAACCGCTTCTGGTGTAGATGAAATTTCTGCAGCAATAGAACAAATGAGTGCTTCAATAAATTTGGTAGCTCGAAGCGCAAATACACTCTCTTCTTCGGCCGAAGAAACTTCTTCTGCAATACAAGAAATGATGGTTTCTATTGAGCAAGTAGCTGGAAATACCGAGAATGTAAATGCGAACGTAGAACATATTTCTGAAGCTATCGAAGAAATGAGCAGGTCAATTAGAGGAGTTAACGAAAATGCAATTGGATTGACAACTACCGCGGAGCAAACTTCTGAAACGGTTGAGGAAATGATTGATTCAATTAAACAAGTTGCTGCAAGTGCCCAAACAGTAAACAAACTTAGCCATTCAGTTAAGTCTGATGCACTTGAGGGGACAAAATCTTTGAACGAAACATTGAATGGACTGAAAGAAATTTCGTTAGTGATCCACCAAGCAAGTGATGTAATGGAAAAGCTAGGAAAAAGTTCGGAAGAAATAGGAAGCATTATTGAAGTGATTGATGAAATTGCTGACCAAACCAATCTATTAGCTCTGAATGCCGAAATTGAAGCTGCACGAGCTGGTGAACACGGTAAAGGATTTTCAGTGGTTGCTGCAGAAGTGCAAAAATTAGCAGAACGATCCGCTCGAGCAACAAAAGAGATTGCACTTTTAATAAATGGAATTCAGGCAGAGACTGCTTCTGCCTTGACCTCAATAAAGGTAGGGGCACACAAAGTAACCCTCGGCAATGAGCTAGCGGATAAAACAAATCGAGCCATCAAGAAAATCACAGAGGGTATAACACAAGTAACTGCGGAAATGAATCAAATTGCTAAAGTAACGGAAGAGCAAAAGAAAGATAGTGAATTAATTACCCAAGCTGTTGAGAATGTTACAATGCAAACCATTCAAATGACTAATTCAACAAAAGAACAAGTGAACACAGCTGAAGAAATTGTAAAGGGAATCATAAATACAAAGGATCAGGTGGTACAAATATCTATTGCTACTGCAGAACAAGCGAAAGGTAGCCGAGCAATCGTAGAGGCAGTGGAAAAGGTCACAAAGCAATCAAGCTCGGTGACGAATGCGACGAGTGAACAAGCTATAACTTCAGAAGAAATTGTTCGAAATATCATAACCATTAAAGAAACCGTTAAACAAATGACTACAGCCATAAATGAACAAGCAAGATACGGTCAAGAAATTGCATTAGAGGTTGAAAATGTTCTGAGACAAACGGAAGAGTTAGATTCAAGTATTGAAATGCAGACCAACGAATTGAAAGATGTAGCAGCTGCTATTAGCGACGTCAATAATCAAGTTAAAGTATTAAAATAATGCATTACAATTTAAGTTAATCAATAAAAAAACCTGCTAGAATAAGTACTTTTCTAGCAGGTTTTTTATTTATGCCGCTTTATTATTTCCACTATTATTTGAATGCTTATTAAAAATCACTTGGTCAAGCGCAAACAATTTACTGTCATTGACGGCAATCACTACAGCCATCGCAAGGAAAGCTAAATCTAGTTCATAGCCTGCCATTTGGCCATTTCCTAAAAATCCGACAGCTAATTTCACTTTAATCATGGCACCAATCATGACGAGAGATAAAAGAATAGATACGACTCTTGAACCTAAACCAATTACTAAGGCTAATCCACCAACCAACTCAATCACTGCCACTACATAGGCCAATCCACCAGGTAAACCGATACTGTCAAACCAACCAACAATATTTTCTATTCCGCCCTGGAACTTAGTAAGCCCGTGGATAAAAAAACTAATCCCTAAAACCACACGTAAAATGAATGTACTGACTTCAAATTTATTATTCATAAAAAACTCCTCCTGTATTTTGTAAAATTAATTAAACTGCCATACACTATGGCTTAAGCTTCCATATCGGTAGCTGCGGTGCAGTAATTCTGCTTTTTCCCCATTATCCGCTGCACCCATTGCATAAAAAATAGGTATAAAGTGCTCTGTGCCATATGGCGGCACGGCAATGTTGGCATTCGGTGCTAATGTCTGATAATTGAAAAGTGAGTCTACATCCCAATTTTTTAAATGACGGGCTAACCACTCATCAAACGCGAGTGCCCAGTCATCAATTCCGCCGGTGCGATCCTTATCCCAATTTAATGCTCGGAGATTATGCACCGTTCCTCCACTGGCAATAATTAATACATCCTTTTCTCTTAACCCTGCCAAAGACTTCCCAATCTGATACTGTTCTGCAGGTGAAAGGTCGGGATTAACCGACATCGAAATCACAGGTATATCCGCATTTGGATACAACATCCTCAATACAACCCATGCACCGTGATCCAATCCGCGCGTTGCATCAACTTCATATGAAACGCCTTGGCTAGTGAATAGTTCAGTAATTTCTTTGGTGATGTCATGATTTCCCTTAGCTGGATATTCTATTTTGTACAAGGCTTCAGGAAATCCGCCAAAATCATAAATCGTGCGGTATTCAGGGGCACTGCTCACCTGTTGCATATTCGATTCCCAGTGGGCGGAAAATAAAACAATTGCCTTTGGTCTTGGTAGAGTACGTCCTAATTGATTTAAAAACTGTGTATACTCATTGTTTTCAATCGCAAGTAACGGAGCTCCGTGTGCGATAAATAATGATGGAAGCATATGATCCTCTCCTTAAAGTTTTATATAAAGGGGTTTGTAAATTTAAATAAAGATAATATATTCATATTAGAAAACTATTAGACGAAAATAAGTTTCCAAGTAGGAATAATTATTATCTATAAGATAACTCCAAACACTATGGATTGTCAATCACTTTTTTGCTAAGATAGAATTAAGTTTTTTATTAGGAAACATTCGAGGTGGCTTACGTGGATATTGGATCTAAGATTCGCGCGATACGAAACAGGAAGAAAATTACGATTGCCCAAATGTGTGAAGGAACGGGACTATCGAAAGGCTTTATCAGTAATGTAGAGAACAATAATACCTCTCCTTCCATTAACACACTGCAGACAATAGCGACTTTTCTAGGAGTGCCTTTACCCTATTTATTATTAGAAAAAAAGCAGCATATGCGTGTGGTTAAAAAGACGGAACGAACGTATTCAACCTATAACAACTTAAAAATTGAGCATTTAACTTCACAAGGTGGCTTACACATGAGGTTGGTGGAGTTTCCTCCGGGTGCATCCATGGGGGAAGCCAATGCCCATGAAGGGGAGGAGTCCCATTTAGTCTTAGAAGGAAAAATCCTTGCCGAACAGGGCGAAGATTCATTCATCTTGGAAGAAGGGGATACCTTTAGCTGGAATGCAAGCGTCCCCCACTTTGTTAAAAATGTGGGTGAGGAAAAAGCGATAGTACTGATCTCCGTCTACTCTGATACAGAACGGAATGATGTTTTCTAGCTTATAATTTCGGTTGACATTTATCCTTAATATGATATCTTTTTCATATAACAAAAGCAGTCACAGTAACTGACGACATCTGTGGAAACAACCACAAGGAAGCTGTGTACTTATATGGTCGGGTCGTCTGGGCAGAGATAAGGATGTATTTCCTTATCTCTTTTTTATTTTCTTTCGGAGGCGATAATATGGAAAAAATCATTTTGGATGGAACTGTTGTAGCTAAAGAAATCAAAGAAAAATTAAAAGGACGAATTGAAACGTTAAAAAACGATGGGATCATACCATGCCTTGCAACGATTTTAGTAGGAAATGATCCTTCCTCAGAAACGTACGTAAGAATGAAAGGGAATGAGTGTGAAAAATTAGGGATTCATTCGATTAGGGTCCATTTGCCTGAAGAAACAACGACGGAAGAATTGTTAGCAGCCATTAAAGATTTAAACGAAGACGACTCTGTACATGGGATTCTTTTGCAGCATCCTGTTCCATCGCACATCGATGAGCGCCTGGCTTTCGAGTCTATTGATATCCGAAAAGATGTAGATGGGGTGACAAGTGCAGGTTACGGGCAGACGGCATTAGGGTTTGGAATGTATCCATCCTGTACACCAGCAGCCATTATGGAAATCATCCATTATTACAAGATTCCTGTCGAAGGAAAACATGCGGTCGTTGTGGGAAGAAGCCCGATCTTAGGTAAGCCTGTTTCGGCGTTACTGCTTAATGAAAATGCGACGGTGACCACGTGCCATTCTAAAACAACCAACTTATCCAACCTGTTAAAACAAGCAGATATCGTTGTGGCAGCAGTAGGAAAGCCTAAATTTATTCAAGGTTCCTGGCTAAAAGAGGGGGCTGTTGTCCTCGACGCTGGATATAACAAAGGTAATATTGGAGATATCGATTATGAATCTTGCTTAGAGATGGCAAGTGCCATCACACCTGTCCCAGGTGGAGTAGGCCCTGTAACCATTTCCATGCTCTTGAAACATACGGTTGATTCGGCTGAGAAAAATAGATTGTAATAAAATGCTGTGTTAAAGAACGGTGTTGATTTTTACACCCTGTTGATTGGAGCGGAAGGCACGAAGACTCCTGTGGGAGTATGGTTCAGGGGAGACCCCGCAGGCGCCTTTCGCCGAGGAGGCTCGCCGAAACACCCACGGAAAGCGAAGTGCCTGGAGCGGAAATCAACAGGCCATTTTAACAGAACCCAATGAAAAAATAGGAAGCTAGTCTTTTTAAGATTAGCTTCCTATTTATTTACCTCTTAAAAAGTTTCCTTTGTTTCATGTAATCGATAGCCTTAGTTTTATTCTTTTGTTTAGAAACATATTCTGCTTCGTTTTTATCACTATAATAGTTATTAAATCTTTCTTCTGGAAGAGTACCTTCAGAAATTGCCTTTTTAACTTCACAGTCAATCTCGTTTATATGAGTACAGTCAGAAAATTTACAACTCCTGGATAACTCTATTATATCTTCATATCCATGATTTAAGTTTTTAACTACTTCTTTATTAAATTTCATTTTTCAACTCCCTCTTTTATCTTGTTGAACCAACCTACAACATTACTTCAATACTAAAGTACATTTCTCCTTCTTGAAGAAATGCACCCTTTTACTTTAATAAATGGAAAAATGACGTGTGGCAATTCACACGTCATTTTTAAAAGGGATTCTATAAGATTTGATTCAAAAACCGCTGTGTCCGCTCATGCTGAGGGTTCACGAAGATCTCATTTGGATGTCCTTCTTCTATTATATTGCCGTCCGCCAACATGATCACACGGTCAGCCACTTCTCTTGCAAAGCCCATTTCATGGGTCACGATCACCATCGTCATCCCTTCTCGGGCCAAATCCTTCATAACCTGAAGCACTTCCCCTACTAGCTCAGGATCCAATGCCGACGTTGGCTCATCAAACAGCATAACTTTCGGTTCCATCGCCAACGCTCTTGCAATCGCCACCCGCTGCTTTTGCCCACCAGACAGCTGCTCCGGATAGTAGTTTGCTTTATCAGCAAGGCCTACTTTTTTCAAAAGGTTCATCGCTTTTGTGCTTGCAGCTTCTTTCGTTTCTTTTCTAACAAAAATGGGGGCTTCGATAATATTTTCTAACACCGTTTTATGCGGGAAAAGATTGAAGTGCTGAAACACCATTCCTACCTTTTCTCTCACTTTATTCAAGTTCGTTTTGGTGAGATCAATTTTCTCAGAATCAATCGTAACCTCTCCCTGCTCTGCCACCTCTAAAAAGTTCAAACAGCGAAGCAACGTACTTTTACCAGAACCGCTGGCACCAATCAGGACGACGACTTCTTGTTCATGAATCTCCAAGTCAATATTCTTTAACACGTCAAGCTTACCAAAGGATTTTGATAGATTACGAACTTGAATCATGCGACACGTACCTCCTTCGGTTTACTCACATCGAGTTTCTTTTCAATCAGGTTAGCTACCCATGTGAAAATTAGAACGATAATTAAGTAATAGATTCCTACGACAAAATACGTTTCAAACGGCATATAGTTTTCCCCTTGTACACTAAGGGCCGTGTTGTAAAGGTCTGTTACCGCAATATAGGCAACTAGTGAAGAATCCTTTAAGCCAATAATAAACTGATTGGCAAGGGCCGGAATTGATCTTTTGAAAGCCTGTGGGAAAATAATTCTTCTCATCGCAAGTGAATAGTTCATTCCAAGCGACCTGGCCGCTTCCATCTGACCGCGGTCAATCGATTGAACCGCTCCTCTGAAAATTTCTGCGATATACGCGCCCGTGTGAACACCCAATGCCAATGCCCCTGCCGTGAAGCTATCCAAGTTCACGATGTTGGCAAGTCCATAATATAAGAACATGATTTGAACAATCAGCGGGGTTCCGCGAATAATCCCAATATAGATGTCAGCAATGCGATTTAATAGTTTACTAGTCGAGATCTTAAAGGCGGCAAAAATAATGCCGATCACCATCGCAAATAATAGAGAGATCGCTGTAATTGAGATCGTCATCCAAGAAGCTTTCAAAAAAGCAATTCCATGCTCACTAAAAATACTAATAATATTATCTAAAAAAACCACGAGGCTTACCTCCTTTTTTTGAAGGGGGACAGTCCCCCTTCGACACAATTTCTTACTTTTCCATTACGTTGGTGTTGAACCATTTCATACTGATTTTTTCGTACGTACCATCGTCAATCATTGATTGGATTGCTTCGTTAATTTTGTCAGCGAGTTCTTTGTTTCCTTCAGCAACCGCTACACTCACACGGTCTTCGTTCAACAATCCGCCGATTGCTTTAATTTTTAGACCTTTTTCATTTTTTGCACTTACCCCAACAATTTTGTCAGTGATAACAGCATCCAAACGACCAAGTGCCAAGTCTTGAAGAGCGTTGACGTCTGTTGGATAGCCTTTCACTTGGTCAGATAGATCTTCGGCCATGTCCTTCCATGTGCTCGCTTGAATAACTCCGATTGTCTTACCCTTTAGGTCTTCCTTTGACTGAATATCTGTGTTGCCTTCCGCTACAAAAATCTGTGCACCAGATAGATAGTATGGATTCGTGAAGTCAACCTGCTTATCACGCTCAGGTGTTGCCGTCATACTACCGATAATCGCATCGTATTTCTTTGCCTTTAACCCTTGAATAATCGTTTCCCATGGGTTTGTTACAGGATTGGCTTCGAGTCCAATTCTTTTCGCAATTTCTGTTCCGATTTCAACGTCAAATCCAGTTAATTTTCCGTCTTTCTTAAAGTTTAATGGCGGATATTGTCCAGTCATAGAGAACGTTAAGGCACCTTTTTTCACTAATTCATGCTTACCACTGCTTGCTTTCGCTGCCTTTTCCCCATCAGCCTTCTCCGTGCCGCAAGCAGATAGAAGTAACATCATCGCTGCAGCTAATAAAATTGCAATTTTTTTCATAAATATACCTCCCTAGTTAATAAAAAAACACCGTCACAATGGCATATGACGGTGTTCTACACACCCTCATCGATCAGCATTGGTGAAGATAGTTCTCCACAATTCCAAGGAACTGTGACAGTTCTGCCCCTATTCGAGTGCAGACCCAGCTTTCTGAAAAAAGTGATTTCAGAAGCTTCGGCGATTGATCCTTTTTCCTATTTTCATAGATTTCACTGAATCTCCCATAGGATACTGATATAAATCGCGACCTCTACCCCATCTAATGCTTAAAGATGAGGATTTTCATATTTAGTTTGACGAAACTTTTTTTAGTATATAAAAGTATTCTAACAAATGCAATAATATTTTTAATGGAATTTACATCCAAATGAAAACCCTTGACGGGTTTTCTTTCTTGAGATACATTTTTCTAAAATAGGAAATTTCCAAATTACTAGAAAAGAAGGTTAGGCATATGTTGCAATGTCGAGAAGATGTACTGGCATTCACGAAACAGCTCGTAAACATTGAAAGTGTTGTAAATACTTATGGCGAAAAAGCCATTGCCCAGGCTTTATATGCAATGATTTCCTCATGGCCCTATTTTTCAGAAAATCCAGGCCAGCTTGTTTTAGAACAGACCCACAATGACAATCAAGAGCGTTATAATGTGCTGGCGTTTGTCAAAGGAACAAAGGGTACGAGCAATCGAACCGTCATCCTAATGGGTCATACGGATACAGTCGGAATTGATGATTTTACTCACTTGAAAGACCAGGCCTGCTATCCCGAGGAGCTAATGGAATCCCTGAAAAAAGAGAATCTGCCCGCTTCTGCACAAAAACATTTACAGTCGGGAGATTGGATGTTTGGCCGTGGCGTCCTTGATATGAAAAGCGGAGTCGCTAGTCATCTCTATCTCTTAAAATATTACTCGGAACACCCAGAAGAATTAGACGGAAACCTGGTTCTTTTAGCAGAGTGTGACGAGGAAGACAGCTCACACGGTGTTCTTTCTGCCTTAAAAACTTTAAAACGCTGGAAACAGGAACATGGTTTTGCCTATTCCGCTGCCATTAATGCCGATTTCGTGGCGCCGCGCTATGAAGGCGATGACAATCGCTATATCTATAAAGGCACAGTAGGAAAATTGCTGCCATCCTTTTTCATTACAGGAGCAGAAACACATGTAGGCTCTGCCTTTGAAGGACTCGATCCGAACTTTATCGCAGCCGAGCTAACTCGACAAATCAATTACAATCCAGAGCTATGCAACGAAGCGTTTGGCGAGACGACCGTGCCGCCTGTTTCGTTAAAACAAACGGATTTGAAGCCGTCCTATACGGTTCAAACGGCTCTGTCTGCTTATGTTTACTACAATTTCTTTATTCACTCTTGGTCTCCAAAGGATGTCCTTGAAAAATTAAGAGAACAGGCAGATATCGCTTTTACCAATGCCCTGACTTCTTTTGAAGAAAGATATAAACAATACAGTACATTGAGTGGCGAACCCTATGTCCAGCACCCTTGGAAATCGAAAGTCATGACGTACGAGGAAATGGAGCAATTATTGGTGGCTGAGAATGGTGAAACATTCACCGCACATATGAATGAATTTAAGGAAAAGCTAGTCAATAATCCGGAATTAGATACGCGCATGTTTGCTGCGAGAGTGGTGGAGGAAGCGTGGAATTGGATGAAGGATAAGAGCCCGGCGATCATTCTATTTTACTCGTCCTTATATTCACCAAGAATTGAATTGACAGGAAAAACAGAGGATGAAATGAGCTTGATCCAGGCGTTGGATGAAGCGGTGGAAGAAATGCAGCCACACTATCCACATCCGATTGTGACGCGGAATTTCTTCCCGTATATCTCGGATATGAGCTTTGTCGCGCTGAGTGATGATGAATCAGGCATAAAGGCGGAAACCAACAACAACCCTGGCTGGGGCACGAAGCTCTTTGTTGACTACCAAGACATCCGCGACATCAATGTACCAGTCATCAACATCGGTCCATACGGCTTAGATGCACATAAAAAGCTGGAGCGGATGGAAATGACCTACTCACTCCAAGTCGTTCCAAACCTAACCAACCTTGTAATTCAGAAACTTTTAAACAAATAATCTCCAAAGCTTGTAGACCCTTCTACAAGCTTTTTTTATAAGAACCATGAAAAATAAAAGGAAATTGAGTGAAAAACAGGCATAAAAAGGGGGATGGTTGTGAAGAAAATTTTGATTTTTGCGGCCATTGTTTTGGCTGTTTTACTGGGTGGATTTTATGGAGCCTATAAATTGATCAACAGCGAGGCCGTGTCAGGAAACAAACTAGAGAAAGTAGAGACGGAAGCTGTGGATAGTTCTACTTCTCCTGAAGATGAGGAAAGCAAACAAACAGATAAAATTGGCGGTGTTCAGTACGATATCGGCATTGATAATACCAGCTCCGAATATAAGGTCATTGAAGTGATGCACAAAATGACGCATCAAAAAGTGAAGGCTAACGAAAAATGGGGAGCCATCCCTATGATGCAGGATACCATTAATCGCGTGTACGAGATTGTGAGCAACAGTGACTTCGACCGAAAAGACCAATTGCTGGCCATTCTTGAAAAATGGAAGGCGGGGAATTTTTCCGCAGTCGATGACGACCACAACTATTTCTGGCAATATCAAGGCGGTACCGTTGGGCAAGCCCACGGAATCTTAAGCAAAGCAGAAGAAGAAACCTTCATCTTGAATAATTTTGGTGATGACATCGCAAAAGAAGTAAGCTCCCAGCCGTAGCGGAGCTTACTTCTTTTTTGATCCTATAGTGAATTATGGTTTCGCATTGATCGTCCAGGCAAGCATAAACATGAGAAAGGTAAAAAGGAGAATAAATACGTTGATCCCCAATCCCCACCACGCATATAGCCTTGGTCGCCTTCTCGTAAATAGTCCGATTACACCAAGAATAATGCCAAACATTGGATTCTTTATTAAAAAAAAATCAGGAAAGGTTTCTGTTTTTAATAATAAGGCTGCATTAAGAATCGCAAGTGAAAATAGCCCCCATACGAACGAAAGAATGCCAGCCAGCCCAATCAATTTGCTGAGTGTGGACTTCTTCTTTATTTCCAGTTCCATAGCTTTACCTCCCCTACCTTTACAGCCCGTACCTCTTTCATCTGCTCTAATTTTCTAAGTTCAGACGTTGGTCCGGTCACAACAGCCCCATATACTTGAATACCATTTTTCTTTAGATAAGCCATTCGTTCCTTTAACTCAAGCGATTTGGCCCTAGCTACTTTTGTTGCCACTTCTTCATTTTTTGAAAGTTGTGTAAGAATATCCATGAACACTTCTTCATTTGTTTGTTCTCTGCCGTTGAAAGGCGACCAAATGGTTGAATCAATTTGAGCAGGATAGCCGATTGCAGTGATTGGTACGCCTTCTTTATCTACCTGTTTTGCTTCAAGCCCGGTATCCACAGCTAACCAGCGCACCTCTGTTTCCTTTGGCAAGATTTGCTTAATCTCATCAGGCTTATGCAATGTGGATAACGACACATACACTTCGGCAACCGTGCCATCTGGAAGCCCCTTTAATATACTCCATTCTCCCCCCGTATCAAACGGAATGTTAGCGTCTGGATGAAGCAATCTTTCTGTTTCAACACTTGGAATTTCAGGTAGCGGCCGTTCTAAAAGGGTCGTCTTTTTAGGAAAATTAGGTTGATCTAAAGTGAAGTAAATATCATAGTCTCCAGCTTTATAATCCTCTTTTCCTATCCGTTTATTCACATCAAACAGGAGATGCATGGAAAATAACCCAATGTCGTCCTCAATTTTTATTTTTTCCAGATTGATATTAGGCTCCGTTACGTAGATCGTATTTGAAGCAACCTCAATAAGCTTGTCAGCCCTTCCCCCGATTGCGTAATAAAAATAGGTGATGAGTGTCATAACTGGGATGATCAGTAACAGGACGGCAAGACTTATGAAAATATTCGTTAATCGTGCATGATTCTTCCCCACGTTAACAATGGTTCGTTGGGCTTCTTCAGTAAGAATATGACTCGTCTTATATTCCTGTTTCGTATTTTTAATGAAATTTTGATAGAGTTCATCATCGTTTGGATTTATCTTATCACTCATCTGTCCGTTCCCTTCCTTTCACTTTGTCTATCAACTTTTTTCTACCTCTAAATAAGTGGCTTTTTAACGTGTTTAACTTTAAATCAAGAATATCTGCAGCTTCCTGGTATGGAAGATCATGAAGATCACATAGGAGTATGGTGTGCTTTTCATTCTCTTGCAGGCTATTAATATCCCTTAACAATAGATTTAATGATTCCTTTTCTAGTATTTCCTTCTCTGGTGTGGCCTGATTAACATCAACTTGTTTAGCCATTTCATAATCTATAATGACCCGTTTATTCTTCCTCTGAAAATCAATAAATGCATGATAGGCCACCTTAAATAGCCAAGCTCTAATATTTCTAATTTCATAATCTTCTAGAGACACATAGGCTCTATAAAAAGCTTCTTGAACGAGGTCTTCTGCTACAAAGTGGTCTTTAGAAAGGGAATAGAGATATCGATACAAATCATTTAGATTCTCTTTAAATACATCTTCAAGCTGCACGAACCATCCCCCTTTCACCTAATCCACGTTTTAACTTACCAAAAAGTTGCATTTTTAACAAAAATATTTAATTTTTTTCACAAAAAAAGAGAAGTGCATTCACACTTCTCCGTTCATTCAGACAATAACTATTTATTTCGGTTTTACCGTTTGCGGCGGTTCCTCCATCCAGCCATGTTTAATCATGATTTTTGCGCCTTCATGCGCATATTCAAAAATATCCTTCATGAAGATTGACAGCTTCGCCGGCAGGTCATTTCGTAAGCTAAATGCCGTTCCTACAGAGTTACCGCCTAAAGAAAAGCTGCAGAACAGGCTGACGCAGTACATCATGATTTTATCTGAGAAAGGAGCAAGGGTTGAAGTAGTGATATTCCCACCAGCAGTAGCTGGAACGGGAATATTATTTTCTAATAGGACCTCACTCATCTCTTTAATGATGGCTGCTGCCATCTCTCCACCCTTTGTGAAAAATTTACGAACATCCTTTTTTTTCGCACATTGGGCAAATCCGTAAATCATTTGCATCCCCGTCACATTGGATTCGATGGCATGATAAATGTTTGCCAGCTCCACCGTGTTGAGAGAGCGTTTCCCACTAAACAGGTTAAATCCACCTAGATAGTTGGTATCTTTGACAAACTCCACTTCCTTAGTGGTTGAAACATACGGCGAACGGGGAACTAACCCTTTTTCTAGTAAGTATTTAGTACATTGATGATAATACTTTTGTGTCATACTTGTGAGGTTCTTATAGAGTTGAATCATATCATCGCGATAGGACATTGTGATATTTAAGGTGTGCATTGCCATACTGATTTCTTTAATCATTCGGACAAACATGATATCAAAACCATTATCATAGAGCTTTGGGACTTCTTTATTGATATCTTGGTCAGTAAATCCTATCGGAGTAGGGATTCCTTCACTTTTAAAAAGTTGAATCATCTGCTCTATATAAGGACTGATTTCTTCATGTAAGTTAGACATAATTTTTTTGGCCTCTGGATCATCTGCTTTTTCTATATAGTACTCTAACATATGTTTAATCATCGTCTTTTGTTGATAGGTCATCCATAACGTTCCGATCTCGGATGACGCTAAAGCTGGCATTTCAGGCATGTGAATCTCTCCTCAGTTAAACGTACTTTTTGTTAGTTTGAACCATGAATGCCATATCATTCACTTACTAAAAAAATAGTAGAATGCCTCCCTCCACAATTTGACATACATATACTATTTTTTTCCATCCAATCGTTTTATAATATAGGGTGGGCTTTCTATTATTTTTAAGGGGAATATGTAATGAGACAGACAGAAATCATAAACCCAATTTGGGCCTATTTTGTCTTAATTGGGGGAGGAATATTTGCGTTAACTACCTTACCAGGGATGCTCTTGATGATGACGATTCCATTATGGAAACCGGATGAAATCAGCTTCTTTTCGATTTTATTTATGGTCATTGGGCTATGTATCATTATTGTGCTTGGATGGGGAATGAAAAAAGCGTTTGTTGCAATCAAAACCTATAAGCAATGGAGGAAAACGGCGAGTCCTATCGTGAGAGTAGGTGAGAAACCGGCAGAACTTATCAGTGGTGGGTCAGAGAAAAAGAAAAAGCCAATTTGGCCTTGGATTGCACTTGCACCAGGCGCTTTACTATTGGTTAGTTCAGGACCGGGCGTCCTCATGCTGCCGATTTTTCCACTCTTTATGGCAGGAATGTCAACCGATTCAGGGAATACCCCAGGCTATGTGCCAGGTCTCATCATTGTAATTGGGTACGGACTATTGATTGGGTATATTATTTTGGTGGTCAAGGCGATTAAACGACTGCGAACCAAATAAGTTTGTTAATAAAAACTATTGTCTTGTGGATATTGTAATTTTTCATAGATTTTCATCCCCTTTTTGTGGATAATGCATCTCTTTCTTGCGGATGGAACGGTTTTACTTGTGAGTCATCCACTTTTATTTGTGGATGACTCCTTTTATTTGCGGATAACTCGCTTTTATTTGCGATTAATCCACATTTATTTGCGGATAACCGGCTCTTATTTGCGGATAACCCACTTTTATTTGCGAACAACCTGAACCCAATTATCCACAGTTCCCGAGTTACCCTTTGACAGAACCTTGTGTCATGCCCTCGACTATGTATTTTTGCGCAAAGGCGAAAAGGATAAGAGTAGGAATCACGGATAAGACGGTTGCCGCGGACATGGATCCCCAGTCAATATCGTACTTGGTGATAAAGGAGTTCATCGCAACCGGAATGGTCTTCGCTTCTTCCTTATCGATAAACATAATGGCAAGGAACAACTCGTTCCAGCACTGCACAAACGCGAAGATAAAGGTCGCTGCAATCCCAGGTAGCATCACAGGAATGATGACCTTGAATAACGCCGTCAGCCTCGAGCACCCATCAATCATGGCCGCTTCCTCTAGTGTGGATGGGATTCGCTCGAAAAACCCTTTCATAATCACCGTACAAAAAGGAACCATCATGACCGTGTACATCAGCATAAGAGATGGCAACTTGTTGAGCAGCTGAAGCTTGGACATTAATAAATATAATGGCGCCAACCCAATAAATAACGGGATCATTTGCGTAATAAAAAAGGCAAAAATCACTTGCGATTTCCCTTTAAACTCAAAACGGGCTAACACATAGCCGCTCAGCATCGCAATGAGAAGCGAGAAAACTCCAGCAACCACAGACAAAATCAAGCTATTTGTGATATAAATACCAAAATTAGAAATTTTAAAGATGTCAATATAATGTTCAAACGTGATCGTTTCAGGCCAATAGTGAATGGGGAACGTAAACATGTCCTTGCCTGGTTTTAAAGAAGTAATGAAAATCCAATAAAGCGGAAACACCGTAAAGACAAGGAATAAGGAGAGAAAAATCACCTTAAACAGCTGTTTCCAATTGATGAGCCTCGTCATTAAAAATCACCCGCTTTATTGAATTTCGTTGCCAGTACATAAAAAATCGAAAAGCACAGGAGTAAGAAAATCATAATGACACCGATCGCCGCTGCCTGTCCATAGTTCTGTCCCATGATTAATTTTTCCAGCATGAAGGTAGATAGAATATGTGTTGACCCTGCAGGCCCGCCGTTCGTTAAGGAATAAATCAGATCAGGGAAATTTAGAATCCAGATAATACGTAGTAATGTCGTCACAATCAGCGTTGGTAAAATATACGGAATGGTAATCTTGAACAGTTGCTGGAAATAGTTCGCCCCGTCGATCTTCGCCGCTTCAAACAATTCGTCAGGAATAGATTGCAGGGCGGCTAAAATCATGATGGCAAAGAAGGTAATTCCGTACCACACGTTGGCCACAATGACGGATACCATGGCCCAAGTGGGGTCCGCTAAGAAAGGAATCCCGGTATCAATGATTCCTGCCTTCAACAACAGGTCATTTATTACGCCGCTTTGGCCATTTAACATCCAGCGCCAAATTAATCCGATTAAGAACCCCGACATCGCCCAAGGAAAAAATATAAAGGCTTGATACACGCCTCTGCCCCGGAATTTTCTCCGCAATAACAAGGCAACACCAAAGCCAATCACAAACTGGGGAATGAGTGAAAAAAAGACCCAATAAAAGCTGTTCACTAAGGATTCTTTAAATCCTGCTTCAGCCATGACCGCCTTGAAGTTATCGAATCCGATAAACTCAATGTTCGTTAAGTCAAATAGCGAGTAATTTTGAAAGGCCATAATGACCCCTTTGAATAATGGATAATAGATGAAAATGGCGACAAGCAATAAGGCAGGGAGTAAGCTAAGGAAAATAAACAGTCCATGCTTGGAGATCGAAAACGTTGGCAAGCTTCGATTGGTAACTGGTTCAGTTTGCGTCTTCAAGTTTCATACGCTCCTCTCTAAAAAACATAGGGGCAGCAGAACTCCACTGCCCCCAACCGGTGCTATTTTTTATTGGCTTTTTCCTTTTTCCAAAAATCAGACCACTTGGCTAAAGTGTCTTTACTCGATACCTTTCCTAACAGCAGGGCCTGAATATCTTTATCTGCCATCGCTCTGTATTCTGCATATCCCTTGTACTCAACAGGGCGGTCAGCAATCAAGAACTCTTCTGGCTTTGCATTCATTTGGATATAAGAGCTGAAGTAACCTTCCTTGAAATATGGGTCATCCCCTGCACTTAAATGAATCGGAATTAATGAGTTATTTTTCGCAAAGTATAGGTTTTGCTCTGGGCTTGATAGGAAAGAAACTAGCTTCCACGCTTCATCCTTATGCTTTGAGAAAGCTCCGATTCCCCAGCCAGCTGTTCCGGCAGGCTGTTGAGCGACACCTGATGGCGTACCCTTTGGAAGTGGAGCTGTTGCCCATGTCCCTTTTTTCATATTTTCTTCAGCCGTTACAATAACCTCTGGATCCTGGATTAACATCGCTGTCATGCCAGATGTGAAGCCTTGCACCATTTCCGGGTAGCTCCAGCTAACAGAATCCGGCGGGGACGCTTCTTTGTATAACTTCAAATACGTATCCAGTACTTGCTTCGCTTCAGGTGTTTCAAACATCGTTTTTCCGTCTTGTGTAAAATAGGCATCATTCTGGACAATGTTCTTTCCAAGGTAAGACCATGTCATAAATTCGATATAATCTGTGGCACCTGCACCGCCTCGGAAGCTATAGCCGTAGCGATTCTTCGATTTGTCCGTTAATTTAATCGCCGCATCCACTAGCTCATCCCATGTTTCAGGAACCTTGATGCCAGCCTCTTCAAACCAATCTTTCCGGTAAAATAACGTTTTTTCATATACACCATACGGAATATAGTATGGATTGTGGTCAACCGCTGTCGCACCGTGTTTGATGGTTTCCGTTAACGTGTCCCATTCCTTCCACTGGCTTGTATAGCGGGAAAGGTCTTCAATAAATTTGTTATTTGCGAAGTTTTTAACAGTTTGCTCGCGAACCTCTAATACATCAATATCTTCTTTTGCCATTAACATTTGGGTGATTTTTTCGTCGGCACTCTTTAATGGTGGGGAGATGAGCTCCACTTTAATCCCTGGATTTTCTTTTTCAAACTTGGCAAGCATCTTTTTCAACAGTTTGGTTCTTGCTGGGCTTGTAATACTCTCAACCATTCGTAGTGTGACTTTTGCGTCGCCGCCTTCTTCAGAGCTTGTTTCTTTGGAGCCGCTACAGCCTGCGAGCAGGCCTAGGAAAACCATGACTAGCACCAACATCAAAAATCCTTTTTTGAGATGAAGCATCAAATTTTATCCCCCTCTGAAATGTTTTTCTTTTTTTATATAAAAGGTCAGCCTTTTATACCGTTTGTGATTGTACCTGCAATGCCATGTTGAGGTCTTCCATCAGTTCATCAGCATTTTCTAAACCGACGGATAGTCGAATTAAGCCAGGATCCATGCCACTGGCAACTAGTTGCTCCTTGTTATAGCCGTAATTCGGTGAGATGACGAGACTCTCAAAGCCACCCCAGGAAACTCCGATTTGGAACTGTTTCAGGCTGTTAATCACCTTACGAACGGACTCGAAGGAATTGTTCGCGAGTTCAAAACTCAATAGACCGGCATATCCTTTTAATTGCTTGGTGCCAAGTTCATAATCTGGAGAGCTCTTTAAGCCTGGATAGTTTACTTTTTTGACAGAAGGATGATTTTCTAAAAAGGTGGCGATTTTCATTCCGCTTTCTTGATGGGCTTTCATTCGTAGAGGCAGGGTGCGCAGACCGCGCATTAATAGCCAGGCTTCATAGGGCGGCATGACTCCGCCTAGCAGTTGGTATTCGTGATAGAAAAGATGGTCCATGATTTCTTTGCTAGTGATGAGCGCCCCGCCAACGAGATCGCTATGGCCGCCTAGGTATTTGGAAACGGAATGAACCACGATATCGATTCCAAGTGTAATAGGGTTCTGAAAAATAGGAGTCGCCCAAGTGTTATCAATAATTGTTTTGATTCCGCGCTGCTTGGCTAGATCGGAGATGGCCTTAAGATCAACGAGTTTAAAGGTCATGGTGGTTGGGCTTTCTAGGTAGATGACTTTGGTGTTGGGTTGAATGAGAGATTCGATGGTGTCTAGATCGGTTTGAAGTGTGTTGGTGTGAGTGATACCAAATTTTTCGGCATAGGTGAAAAACTTCGTAGTAGGACCGTAAATATTGCTGATGCTTAGTACGTGATCGCCTGCTTTTAGGAACGTGAGGATGGCGGATGAGATGGCGGCCATTCCAGAGGAGAATAGTTTACATTTCTCACCTTTTTCGAGGGCGGCGATTTTTTGCTCGACAATTTGGACGGTGGGATTGGTGCCCCGCCAGTATAGGTAGCTGTTTTGCTCATCCTTCATGGCCTCGGCGAGCTGGTCAAAATCCTTAAAGACAAAGAGCGAATTTTGATAGATAGGCGGAACAACGGCTCCGTGGAAGCGGTCATATTCGTCACCGAGATGTGTGACAATATGTTCATCTGAGAAAAACTTGTTTGTCATGGTCATTCCTTCTTTCCTTGGTTTTATGGCGGCAAACCGTATCGGGAGAGTGGCGGCCTGCCTAGATTCGGCGAACGGTATCCTCGACCGCATCTATGATTTTATTAAACTCCTGCAACGCATAAGCAGGGTCACGCTGCTTAATGCCGTCAAGCATCGTGCTGTGAAATGGCAGGGTATCACTAAAAATATGCTCGATGCCAAAAGGTCTGCTCCAAAGCTTATTGAAGGTGTCGGATACCGATTCGGCGACACTTTCTAGCAAGGGGTTATGGGAGGCTCGATAGATGGCCTTATGAAATTCCCAGTCCACCTCCGATGAATCGATCCCCGCATCTCTTAGGCGGATCACCTCTATAAGCAGTTGGTCCATTTCTTCAATTTCTTGGTTGGTTGCCCTCAGTGTCGCTAGCTCTACTGCTTTTCCTTCTAGTGCTCTACGCAACTCACTAATGTGTAGCAGATAGTTCTTCTCCTGCTCGACATCAATTTTGGCCTCGATTTTTAAGGCTTCTCCTTCTTTCACGAAGATGCCCTTTCCGTTTTGCACCTCAATGACATCGAACCCTTCAAGATATCGGAGACCTTCGCGGATGCTCGACCGGCTGACACCGAGAATGCTAGTAAGCTCAGCCACAGACGGCAGTTTGTCCCCCTTTTTCAACTGATGGTCATTTATGTATCTCTTGATTTCTTCCGCAATCATTTCGTGCATAGATACCTTTTTGATAGTTTTCATGAGACGGTCACCTTCTCTCTCATTTTCTACTATACGACTGTCCACCTATCTGATAGGTAAAGTTTATTCTGAATATTTTAAAAAGTCAATTTTATTTTAAGATAACGTATTGGCAATAAAGAAGCGTAAGTCCCCAATTGGATTTGGGTCTTACGCCTTGTTTGTGGGATGAAGGACATTTTCAACTGGATTCCTCTTCATTTTGTCCTTCATAAAAAAAGGGACAGTCCCCCGCCGCTTTAAAGCGCTGGGGGACTGTCCCCTTCATTGTTACGTATGTGACACAATCAGTTGGCAGTTGCCGTCGATTTGGAATTCTCCTGCACCTACTGGGAGGATAAAATGCGTACCTTTGTTTAAAGCATAGGTTTCACCTTGATGGACAAGGGATCCTTCACCTTTGATTACACTGAAAAGCACGTATTTGTCTGCAAAGGAGAAGCTAGCTTTACCACGGACAGCCCATTTGTAAACAGAGAAAAATTCTGATTCGACAAAAGTGGTTACTGTTGCGTTCTCTTCCTCTTTCACTCGAGGTGCCGTCTCTGCATCTTGGTGTGGAACAGTCGTTACTTCAATCGCTTTTTCCAGGTGAAGCTCACGTAAATTCCCTTCCACATCGCGGCGGTCATAATCGTATACTCGGTAAGTTGTATCAGAGCTTTGCTGTGTTTCTAACACAAGCGTGCCTTCGCACAACGCGTGAATCGTGCCACTTGGTACATAGAAAAAGTCCCCTGGTTTGATTTTCACCCGACGAAGCAAATCATTCCATTTTCCTTCGTTGATCTGTTCAACCAATTCTTCACGCGTTTTCGCATTGTGTCCGAAGATCATGTCAGCATCTTCTTTACAATCGATGATGTACCAGCATTCAGTCTTTCCTAGTTCTCCATTTTCGTTAACTTTTGCATACGCGTCATCTGGGTGCACTTGCACCGATAGGTCCATATTGGCATCCAAAATCTTGGTTAATAGAGGAAACACTTCTTCAGTTGGATTTCCAAAAAGCTCGGGATGCTTCTTCCAAAGCTCATCAAGTGTAACCCCTGCAAATGGACCATTTTCAATAACCGAAGGGCCATTCGGATGAGCAGAAATTGCCCAGCATTCTCCTGTATGTTCAGATGGGATTTCATATCCAAATTCTTGTTTGAGGGTTGTCCCTCCCCAAATTCTCTCTTTAAATACGGGCTTCAAAAATAACGGCTGCATGATTGGTTCCTCCTGCTCTATGTAGTCACGGGTGTGGAGGCTTTGTCGAAAGGGGTCTGACCCCTTATGCATTTGAGCCAGCCTCCAATAATAAATAAGTAGTTTTTGTAAAAAACTAAAAATGAACTCATTCACAAGAATACTCCATTTCTAAAATAGAAGCAAAATAAAATCCGTCCGTTCTTCGTCACATTTTCGATGGTGACAGAAAAAACGTAATATGATACCATTCACAAATGTTCGATAAATTCCGCATTGGATCACAACTGGTGTCAGGCACCGCTCGTGGACACTGTCCACCTGAGGCGTACACAACCACAACATTATTAAGTGAGGTGAAAAAGAAATGAATGAACGGCAACGGACGATGCTGCGGATTTTGCTTGAGTCCCGTGATAAGTTTTTGTCTTCGCAGCAACTAGCGGACAGACTAGGGTGCTCGGAGAAGACGGTAAGGAATGATTCGAAGGTGCTCGATCTTTGGTTAAGTGAGCATTCACATGCGACTCTCTCCAGAAAGCCCAATATCGGTTTTCAGCTGGAGATTAGCTCAACTGAACGAGAAGAACTTTTGAATACGCTTTACCACGCGAGCACAGGGTCAACGAATGATGAGATGGATGAAAAGAACCGATTAGTTCGCATTTTGGAATTACTTCTAGTAGAGAAAAAGTCCTTAACCCTTCAAAAGCTATCAGACCTATTTTTTGTCAACAAAGCGGTGATCAAAAAAGATCTCGAGAAAATTGAAGGCTTCCTCGCGAAATCCAACCTACAGCTTACAACAAAAAAGAAGCTAGGAATTGAGGTAGAAGGGGCGGAGCAAAATTGGCGTCAAGCAATCTCGAAAGTACCAGCCTTCGTAGAAAGCACAGCCAGTCGGATGCAATTTTGGGAGCAATTTTTCGAAAAGCAGGACGTCCAGACCATAAAACAATCCCTTGAGGACGCAAACACGCTGAACACCAACCCGTATACAGATGAAACCTTGCAAAACCTCACCGTACATATGCTGATTGCAGTCAAACGGTTAAAACAAGGTCATTCCATCCAGCTTCCCGAAGCAGAGCTCGACAGCATCCTGACAAAAAGGGAATACGCCACTGCCGAAGACGTCATGAAAAAAATGGAGCATCATTTTGCCATCCGTTTTCCACAACAGGAAATGGCCTATATCGCTCTTCATTTTTTAGGAGGAAGGGTTCAACATGCACCTGAAGCAGGCAACGAAGTGGATGTAGATGTGCAAGAACTAACAGCCACGTTGGTTAGTCAACTCTCTCACATGATGCATATTCCTTTTTCTCACGATGAGGACTTATTCCGTGGATTACACGTTCACCTTCAATCCACGATGAATCGGATTCGCCATCGCCTGAGTGTGACGAACCCCATACTGGATGAAATTAAGCGAATGTATCCGTACATGTTTGATACGATTATGAACGAAATCATCCATGTAAACCAGAGCCGGGACCTACAGATTCCTGAAGAAGAGGCCGCCTACCTCACTCTTCACTTCCAAGCATCCCTTGAAAGACTACAGCGAAAAAGCGGGAGCAACAAGAAAACGATCATTGTTTGCCCGATGGGAATTGGTGCATCTGTTCTCCTTCGTACGAAGCTGGAACGAAAATTCCACTCGTTAGATATCCTTGAATCGGTTTCGATTAACAAAATCAATCAGTACACAGCGGCAGATATTGATTTCATTATTTCGACCGTGCCAATCTCTACTACCACCCTCCCTGTGGTTCAAGTAACACCTCTTTTAACAGCAGAGGAGGAAAACAAGCTGCAGGCATTTATAGAAGAGCTCAGCAGTCAAAAAGCAACATCGGGCACAGCCCAGCATACCGGAACCCTCCCTTATTTACGAGAGCTAGTGAAAGAAGAATTGATTGTAATGAACCTAAAGTACAGTCATCCCTATGAAGTTATTGAAGCACTCACCACCAGGCTCGAGGAACACGGTTATGTGAGTAAAGAATATATCGAATCCTCCATCATTCGTGAGCAGCATTCCTCCACGAACATTGGCGGAGGCATTGCCATTCCACATGGGGACCCTTCGTACATTAAAAAGTCCGCCATCGCTGTCGGGATATTGAATAAGCCGCTCTTTTGGGGGAAAGAATACGTCTCCCTCGTCCTAACCTTAGCGACCAAGCCTGAGGAATATACGACGACCAGGGAATTGTTCACCGAAATTGGACAATTAACCGATCATCCACTGCAGATGACGAACTTAATCAAGCAAAAAACACTAGAAGAGTTTATCAAAAGCTTATAAAAAACCGTCAAATCCTTAGAATTTGACGGTTTTTGTCGTATTAAAACAGGTTTTTCCGCATATTGCGGTAAACATTCATTCTTTTTGAAATCGATTTCAGTAGTATAACTAATACATAGACATTATTTAAATTATTTTTCAAAAAAAATCTTACATACAGGAGATGAAAGCATCCATGAAATTATTAGCGATTACCTCATGTCCAAACGGCATTGCCCATACGTATATGGCAGCTGAAAACTTACAAAAGGCCGGCGAAAAGCTAGGACATCAAATGAAGGTCGAAACGCAAGGGTCCATCGGGGTCGAAAATGAACTAACGGAACAAGAAATTCAAGAAGCAGATGGTATTATCATCGCTGCCGACAAAACCGTTGATACAGCAAGATTTGTTGGCAAAAAGCTGCTTGTTACAGGTGTGCAGGACGGAATCCGCAAGCCCGAAGAATTAATCAACAGCGTGTTAACTGGTGACGTTCCTGTTCACCAAGAAAGCATGAAGTCCGTTGATCAAATTAAAAGTGAAAGAAAAGAGAAACAAAACCCGTTTTATCGCCACTTAATGAACGGTGTATCTTACATGATTCCATTCGTTGTGGTCGGCGGAATTTTAATCGCATTAGCATTAGGTCTTGGCGGTCATCCGACAGCTAAGGGAATGGTGGTCGATCCAGATTCGATTTGGAATTCTGTCTTAAATGTCGGTGCGGCATCATTCGGATTTATGGTTCCCATTTTAGCCGGATTTATCGCGATGAGTATTGCAGACCGTCCTGGATTAGTACCTGGTATGGTCGGTGGATATATTGCAGCACATGGGGAATTTTATAGCAGTGAAGCAGGCGCAGGGTTCCTTGGAGGAATTATTGCCGGTTTTATAGCAGGATATGTAGCAAAATGGATCAAGCGCTGGAAGGTACCAAAAATGGTGCAGCCAATTATGCCTATCTTGATTATCCCGATTTTAGCAAGTGTCGTAGTTTCAGCCGTCTTTATCTTTATCCTTGGTAAACCAGTTGCAGGCGTGTTCACAGCATTAACTGATTTCTTAAATGGTATGCAAGGTACAAGTTCAATTTTATTAGCATTATTATTAGGTGCAATGATTTCCTTTGATATGGGTGGTCCAGTGAACAAGGTAGCGTTCTTATTCGGTTCTGCAATGATCGCTTCTGGTAACTACGCCATCATGGGTTCAATCGCAGCAGCAATCTGTATCCCTCCAATTGGTATGGGTCTAGCAACACTAATGAACAAGAGAAAATACGAAGATGCGGAAAAAGAAGCAGGAAAAGCCGCCTTCTTCATGGGTCTATTCGGTATCACAGAAGGGGCAATTCCATTCGCAGCCAAAGACCCGCTTCGCGTTATTCCAAGTATCATGGTTGGTTCCATGGCAGGTTCGGTCATAGCGATGCTAAGCCACGTTGGCGACCACGTTCCACACGGAGGATTGATTGTTGCAGCACTTGGTGCAGTGGATAATGTGGTAATGTTCTTAGTTGCAATTGTAGTTGGGGTCGTTGTGACAGCACTTATGGTCAATGCATTGAAAAAGAATGTGGAGTGATAATAGATGAAATTAACGGATTTAATCAGTCTAGAGCTTATTGAAACAAACATCCAAGGGAACACGAAGGAATCTGTAATTGATGAAATGATTGAGAAGTTAGACGAGTTTGGCGCCATCAAATCGAAGCGTAAATTCAAAAAAGCGATCATGAATCGTGAAAAAGAAAGTACAACAGGAATTGGCATGTCGATTGCTATCCCTCACGGTAAATCGAAGGCGGTTGTCAAACCAACTGTGGTGTTCGGTCTGAAACGCGATGGTGTGGACTGGGAAGCGTATGACGGCACACCTGCCAAGTTAATCTTTATGATTGCTGTGCCGGAAGAAGCAGCGGGCAATGAACATCTTAAGATTCTTCAGATGCTATCTCGGAAACTGATGAACGAGGAGTATAGAGAGCAGTTGTTAGCGATTGAAACCAAGGAACAAGCATTAGAGTTGTTGGGGCAAATTGAATAGGTTTGGTTTTGGGAAGAAGAGTCCGGGGGTGGACTCTTCTTTTTCCTGTTTTCGTGACTCTTAAGTGCTTAAGCTCCAAGGAAAAATAACCAAGCCCAATCTTCTATAGAGGAGATTGGGCTTAGTTTAATTTTTCGGCATAGGCAGTGTCTCACTTACCTTACATTTAATCCGCCTTGAGTTTGTATTGGTTGATTTTTATTGGCTGGCAAGAATTTATAACCTGCCCAGTAGAGCAAGGAGCTGAGTGGTAAGCTGACCATCCATGAAATAGAAAGGAAGTATACTCCGACAAACCCACTGATTAGCAGTGAACCAATTCCCAGCCAGTTATACTTGACAGTTTTTGTATAGTGCTCCTCCATGTTTAGCTTTTGTTTGCGCACGATATAAAAATCTGCTAATAAAATCCCGAGTAGCGGTCCTAAGAAGGCAGAATAAAAAGCAATGAATGTGTTAAAGGCAGAACTTGTAATTAACAGCCATGGGAAGGTAACAATACTTAGGATTCCAACTACAATAACAGCGGTTCCCCATCTTATATTAAAAGTTTCCATTAACACAATGGCAGGAGGTTCGATATTGATAGTCAAATTACTAGTAAACTGAGCAATGACTATAAAAATCATTAATGCAACTGCTACAATTGGGTTAGGAATAACTGAAACCAATGCCTGAACCGGATCCCAAATTCCAGTTGCTGCCGCTGATAACACACCAATCGCCAGCATAATGACAAACATTGGAACGATTCCAACAAAATGACCTATCCAATTATTTTTGGTTTCATTCTTCAAATAGCGGCTTAAGTCTCCGTTACTGATAGCAGCTGTGATTAAAATCCCGACTGAGGCTGATATTGCAGCATAGAATGGTGCTCCCCATGTACCTTCTGTTTTCCACGTTTCTTCCATGTTCCCTCCGCCAACATTAATTAATTGAATAACAATATAAATGAGAAATCCAAGAATGACGACGGAAAGCGCAGAGTCAAACCACTTAATTGATTGGATTCCATAATAAGCGATAATTGTCTGAACTAATTGGAACAGAATGAAATACAACCAAATATTTTCATAGCCCCAAATTGTTTTTGTTACATAATTGATTGCACTTGCACCAATCCAGGACCCAATTCCATACCAGAAAATAGCTGGTAAGACACGGATAAGGGAAGCAAACCTTGCTCCGTTATATCCAAAAGGCAAGCGAGCTTGAACAATAAACGGAATTCCATACACCATTCCCGGCTTCGAGTTGAGTACAAAAAAGATTCCTGTTATTAAAGCAGAAATACCCGCAACAACCCCCGCTTGTAAAATGTTCAGCTTGCCTGCAGGCGGTAAGAAGGATTGACCAATCATAAAAATTTGAATAACTACCATCGAAGAAATCCACATCAAAATATAACTAGATAAACCAAAAATACGTTTTTCATTTGGTACTGGATTTAAAGCCTCGCGTTTTGAACTTTTCGTTAATTCTGTTGAATCATGACTCATTTTCATCATCCTCTCAGTTTTCGTGTAGTTATTTACATAATTTTCAGAAAAGTTACGATAAAAAAGAAAGTGCAATCAGGTACATTTACTTGTTAGATTGCACTTTGTAACACTACATCGAACGGAGAACTGCCTCTAATAAAAGTTCAGTCCCCAAAGCAATATCTGCTTTTTCTGCATGTTCATTCGGTTGGTGACTAATCCCTTTCGCACATCGGACAAAAATCATGCCGACATCTGTTATTTCTGCAAGAAGCATGGCATCATGACCGGCCCCGCTAATCATAATAGGGGCATTCATTTCCTTTTCTTCACTTATTTCATTGAACAATTGAATAATCTCATCCGAACAATAAACTGGATCAATTGCCATATATTTTTCAACATTAAAAGATAAATTCCTAGAAAAACTTACATTTTGAATCTTATCTAAGATTTGTTGGTAGATACGGTTTCGTCTGGTAAGATCAATATCTCTTAAATCTAATGAAAATTCGACGGAACTAGGAATGACGTTACTTCCTCCTGGAAGGACCTTCACCCTGCCTACCGTTCCAACCGTTTCTGCATTAGGATCTTGTGTACATAACCTTTCAACTTCAGAAATAATTTCAGCAGCCCCTGCCACTGGATCTTTTCGTAAACTCATAGGAACTGTACCAGCATGCCCTGCTTCTCCCTCAAGCTTGATATTATACCAAGAAGGACCGGCAATTCCTTTGACAATTCCTACAGGATAATCATTGGAGTCTAAATAAGGACCTTGTTCTATATGCATCTCAAGGTATAATTTAATATCCTTTGCTGTGCGGACAGACTCAGCAATTCGATCAGGATCGATGTCGAACCCAAATGATTGTAATGCCTCGTAACGAGTTACCCCATTTTCATCCTTCAACTTAAGATGAGATTGGTCAATTCGGCCAACCATCCCCCTACTTCCAAAAAGACCATCATTAAAACGGGAACCCTCCTCCTCACAAAAGGCAACTACTTCAAGTGGGTGTTCGTGGGAAAGTTCGGCATCATGAATCACTTGAACAATCTCTATACCAGCTATAACACCGATAATTCCATCAAAGCGGCCACCGTTACGGACGGAATCTATATGGGAGCCGATCACGATAGAAGGAAGAGAAGAAGATGATGATATCCCTTCCTTCCTACCAATTAAATTTCCAAAGTGATCATGGCTCACTGTCATTCCCGCCTGTTCCATCCACTTTGTGACAAGGATTTGTGCCTCTTTATCTTCCTTACTTAATGCAACACGCTTTACACCGTCTTGAACCGTTTTCCCTATATCTGCAAGGGTCATAATCCGCTCATACATTCGTTCACTATCAATCTTATAAACGGTTTGCATAGCTACCTCCTTCAGCTAAAGTTTTATTTTCAAATAATAATAGGGAGGTGAAACTAGTTTTCACCTCTAAATTGGGCTGTTTTCACCAAATCGACTTGCTCATCCTCTGTAATCACGACTCCGTAATCATACAAAGCTTTATCACTGGTTATAAATCCATCGAGAACATCAGCTAATACCTTTTCTGGATCACGTTCAAAAGGATTGCCGTAGCCTCCACCGCATGGACCTACGAGCTGAAGGATACTTCCTGGTTTTGTAACTGTATTAGCTAGTTTCGAAGGAAGCTGTTTCCTGTCTGTTCCATCGGCATTACGGATGGACAAGCCACCTACTGCACCGGACTTTCCGCCATTAAATCCCCATGGTGCATATTTATGGCCATCACCTTCAACAGAAACGCTACCTCCGGATAGGAAGCTGATTTCACGAATGGAACCGATCCCCCCGCGCCATTTCCCAGCAGCACATTCATTATCGCGGAGCTCGTACCGGTTCACTCTTAAAGGATAATGTGCTTCGATATCCTCAATCGGATTGTTTCTCGTATTGGCATATAAGGTATCTACTGCATCCATACCGTCTTTTCGGTAGCGACCGCCGTAACTTCCCTCCATTATGTCCATATAAACCCAGTAGTTTTCATCCTTCTTCCCACTGAAGGCTACAACCTGTAAATTCCCCACACCCGCACTGATTTGATGTGGAACCACCTGACCTAATGCCTTCATTAATGTATCGGCAATAATATTCCCCGAGCAGAAACGAGCAATTGTAGGGGCCGGGTAGACTGGGTTAGCAATGGTTCCTTTTGGTGCAACAATTGAAATCGGTCTTGTTAAACCGGAATTTTGCGGAAAGTTCCCATAAATAGTTGAATCTAATAAAATAGATCGTAGCGTTAGGTAAATCGCAATATCGACTGTGCCTACCAATGGCATATTAATAGGTTTATCTGGAACCTGTGGAGAGGTACCTGTTAAATCAATTGTAATATTGCTTTCCTTGACCTTCACAGTAACCACTATTTTTAAGTCCTTATTTGATGCATAAGGACTGTCCAAATAACCATCCAAGTATCCTTCCGCACTGTACTCACCGTCAGGAAGCTTCATAATCGCATTCCTCAACATTTTTTCTGAGTAATTCATCAATTCATCCGTTGCCGCTTCTATAGTATCCAGACCATATTTTTCAACAATCTCTATATATCGCTGGGCACCAATCTTTGCGGCTGCTATTTGAGCTTCCATATCACCCACAACCATCTCAGACGCTCGAATATTATCAAATAAAATATCCCAAATATAACGGTTCTTAACACCCTTTTCATATACCTTAATGGCTTTAAACTGAAGACCTTCAGCATATGCATCCACTGCATCAACAATCCCGCAACTCCCTGGAGTAGAAGCGCCAATATCTAGATGGTGAGCTGTAGTGACTGAAAAGCCAATTAGTTCATCTTGATAGAAGACAGGTACACAAAAGCCTACATCAGGACCATGCGAAGCACCATGATAAGGGGAATTGTGCATAATAATATCCCCTGGATGAAACGTGTCACCACGTTCCTCCATAATTTGCTGGATTCCTTTTACATAACCGGGAATGGGCCCCGATTGAAGTGGTGTACTATGGGTCGATTCACACAGCTGCTGACCTTTAATGTCTACTAATGCACATCCAAAATCCTCTGACTCTCGGATAATACTTGAGTAAGACATGCGAGCGAGTTTATGCCCCATCTCGACTGCCACATTTTCCAATGCACCAAGAACAACCTGTACTGTAATAGGATCCACCTTTTTTACTTGAACATTTGATTGAGTCATTTTATTCACCCACCTTGATAATCATATTTCCATATTCCTCTATATAAGCATTACAATTAGGAGGAATTACGGTTGTAGTATCCTTTTGCAAAACAATACATGGGCCTGAAAATTCAACTCCAACTGGAATTCTTTCTCTTTGGTAAAACTTCGTTTCCACACTTTCCAAATGTCCGTTTACATTAAAAATAGATTTGCCTGTTTTCACTGTAGCTTCTTCGAGAGTATAGTCGTGGTTAATGGCTTGTTTTTCAATCTTTGGCATTACACCAATACCAGTTACACGAATATTGACGATTTCAATTGGGCTGTCTAAAAAGGAATGTCCATATTCATTTTTATGACTTTGATGAAATTCTTCAAATGCTTCTTGAATTGTAAATTCATTTAATTCACCAGCAGGCAGATTTACGCGAAGCTCATATCCTTGACCGGCATAACGGCAGTCTGCACTTCGCTTAATTTGCACCTGATTTCGGCTGATTCCATCCTCCTCTAATTGTTGGAGCAATTGCGTCGACAAGCCCTTAAGGTCACTGTTTAAACGTTCAAAATCTACAGCCGTACTGAACATAAACTCTGTTTTAATGACGTCATATTTCAAATCAGTCGTTAATAACCCCGTTGCGGAATTAATTCCAGGATATAAAGGAACTAATACCTCTGGTATATTTAAGATTTGTGCGACCTCAACAGCATGTAGTGGCCCAGCTCCGCCAAATGCGACCAAAGAGAATTCACGAGGATCTTCTCCCTTTTGAATGGTCTTCTCCCGAATTGCATTGGCCATATTGTTATTCATAATTTGAAGAACACCTTCTGCTGTCTTCTCCCGACTCAAGCCTAATTGATCGGATAATTCATCAATAACCTTATAAGCCGCATTTGTATAAATCTGCATTTCTCCGCCAAGGAAATTATGTTCATCAATTCTGCCAAGTACCACATTGGCGTCACTAACGGTAGGCTTTAATCCTCCATGCCCATAACAGGCAGGGCCTGGACGAGAGCCTGCACTTCTTGGACCTACCTTAAATGCTCCACCCTCATCAATATGAGCAATACTACCGCCGCCTGCCCCAATTGTGTGGATATCGATCATCGGTACCATAACAGGATACCCAGCAATCCATGTATCACGAGCGGAGGACTCTGAATAACCGCTATTTGTAATGATTCCAATATCAGCACTTGTACCACCGACATCAAATGTAATTAACTTTTGTCGGTTCGATAATTCACCAGCCCAAGCTCCTCCAAGTATTCCTGCTGCCGGACCCGATAGTAAGGTGTTCACCGGTTTTTCTGAAACGGTTTTCGGAGTGGCCACCCCGCCATTAGAACACATAATATGTAGTTCTGCTGGTATGCCGGAATCCTTTAAACTTTGCTCTAAATTAGTAATATAATTTTTAACCTTTGGCCCTACAAATCCATTGATTGAAGCTGTCGTAAAGCGTTCAAACTCTCGGAATTGGGGAGATACATCGGAGGATGTGGTAATAAACACTTCAGGGTACTCCTCTTCAATAATCGCTTTTACTCTTTGTTCGTGCTCCGGATTAATATAAGAAAATAAGAAGTTTACGATAATTGATTCAACTCCTTTTTCCTTAAGCGTCAACACAGCTTCTCTAACTTCCTTTTCATTAAGCGGTGTAATTATTTCATTTTTAACTGCTCCTGTCCGTTCTGTTACAGCTAACCGATTTCGTCGCTGGACCAAGGGGCGTTCCTGCCAAGGGATCTCCTGCATGATGGAATAGTTTTGCGGACGCTGATGCCTGCCGATATGAGTAATATCACGATAGCCCTTTGTGGTAATCATTCCTGTTTTTGCACCATCATTTTCTAAGATTGCATTAGTAGCGATAGTGGTACCGTGGAAAACATGATCAATAGTGGATACATCAATATTTTGTCGTTCGCATAGTTCAAGAATGCCCTGGACAACACCGTTAGAAGGATCATCTAAGGTGGTTGGAACCTTATGAATAGAAGTCTCTCTTGTCTCAGTATCACTAAAAATAACATCTGTGAATGTTCCGCCAACATCTACACCAAATAATTTCATCAGATTTGCCTCCTTGATTTTGTTACTTAATTACTAATGCAAGAACCATGCCAAGTTGAAAAAATCGAATAAATATAGGTACCAAAAGAAGCTAAAAAAATAATAGTTGCAATTATGCAACTATTCAAAAAACAAGCAAGCTATAAATGGTCAATTCCCCCCAAATAAAGACCTTTCTATTAATTATTGCGATTTTACAACGCCGATTGCAATTTCGCAATTTTGATATTATGTTTTTTGACTTTTCTGCCAATTGTTGATGCATCAATTCCTAAAATCTCACTTGCCTCTTTTAAAGTGCTCGTCATTTCAAGTGTATTAATAATTAATTGTTTTTCATATTGATCGACCGCCTCTTTAAGACTTCCATTCTGTGATATGGGAGTGAGGTGATTTTGTTTTGCTATTTTCTCGGGAAGGTGGTCTAATCGAATAGAATCCATCGGCACTGTAAGTACTAATCGTTCAATGGTATTTTGAAGTTCGCGGATATTCCCTTTCCACTTATAGTCCATAAATAGTTGGAAGATATCTTTGTCAAAGCTCTTTTGCAAATGATACTTTTCATTAAATTGCTGCAGAAAGTGGTTCATTAAAAAAGGGATATCCTGCTTTCGCTCTGATAAAGAAGGAATGGTAATAGGAATGACAAACAAACGGTAATACAAATCCTCACGAAAATCTCCCTGCTGTACCATTTCTTCTATATTTCGATGGGTCGCGGTGATAAAACGAACATTTACTTGTACAGGTTTGGTATCACCCAATGGAGTAAATTGCTTTTCTTGTAGGACTTGAAGTAATTTAGCTTGAAGATTGAAAGGCAGCTCCCCAATTTCATCTAGAAATAAAGTGCCATGATTAGCAGCAAGAATAAGTCCCTTTTTCCCCTCCTTATTTCCACCAGTAAAGGTTCCTTTTGCATAGCCAAACAGTTCTGATTCGATTAGGTTTTCTGGAATAGCTCCACAATTAATTTTTATAAAAGGATTTTGCTGCCTCGAGCTAAGATTATGAATGGTCCGTGCTAAGACCTCTTTACCAACACCCGTTTCCCCCTGAATAAACACTGTCGCGTCTACATCTGCAATTCGTGAGGCCAAATCATATACTTTTTCCATTTCTTTTGATTTATAGATAATATCCTTTGACTTACCCTCCAGCTTACTTACCTCTTTTTTGTAATAGAGGAGGCTACTATTGGCTTCCTCAAGTTTATTTTTCAAATCGGAAACTTCCGTGATATCTTTTGAGATATTTATGACCTTATGCAGTTTTCCAAGTTCATTAAATATTGGATAGCCATGAACGAGCAGTCGTCTTCCTGTCTTTGTTTTTTGCTGGACCGTAACTTTTTGCACTTTTTCTATTACTCTATTGGTGGAAGAAAAATTGATAACTCCATCTTGTTGTAAATGAATGGCGGATTTTCCAACAAAGTCACTCTCTTTTACACCCATAATTTTCTCGCACGTGCTATTCACTCGCAGTACAATTCCATTAGCATCAGTAATGGTCACGAGCTCTCCACTTAAGTTCATAATAGCTTCCAATTCCTGTTTTAAATCCACTAGCTTAGGAGAAAAGTCAACAATCTTTTGCTGCACTTCTTTTGGCAGGATTAAAATGACACCGAGTTCCCTCAACTTCATTGGAAATTCAATTAATGTAAAAGGGAACTCGCCGCCATGGGTCGTTAAATCAAAGTGACCGTTTTTGATAACCCTAATTATGTTACTATTTGGTAACATGTGTTGAACCTGCTGAGTTTTCCATTGTCCTTCCTTGAGCCTTAGTTGCTCCTTAGCACATGAATTTATATATACGACCTCACCTTTGAAATTGACGAGCAGCATACCGAAAGGCAATTGACTTTCCAAATCTTTTTCATCCATAGAAAAATGCTCCTCCTTTATAAACAGTCAGGCGTTTATTCATATATTCGCTAAAAAACCGGAAGTTCCTCCAAATATAAAACTAATAGCTTTTGGTAAAAAAGACCTAAGACCTATATGTTAAAATAATAGTCTTTAAAAGGATGAATCCAAGTCAGATGGGAAATATGCCTGTTAGTTGCATCAGGAAAGATGCAATTTTTCATCATTAAGATTATAAAAGGCCGAAACCACAAGAAAAACTCTTGGGATTTTCGGCCTTTCATTTAGTAGGGTGCGTCCCACTACTACTTCACTCGTCTCTTTAAGATGATTTCAAAATAAGCGGCAGACCCATAGGCTGCTGTTCCTGGAGCAAAAATCTGCACTAATTCCCATCCATTCTTTTCATACTCCTTTATAATGTCGTGGTAGCTCTCTTTCGGTTTGCCTCCAAACATTGTTAAATCTACTCTTACAAATTCATGCTCATACATATGTAATCACTCCTACATCTAATAATCTACCTAATAATACGCTCAGCAAAATATAAGGTTTCATATTTTTTCCATTTGGCTTTTCATTGACATCTAGTCACCTTTTAATTATTATATGTTTAAACACTTAAACGTTTAAACACTTGAACATAAATACATCTGATGGGGGTATACTTTATGAAAAAAACTGCATTAATTACCGGTGCAACTAGCGGCTTAGGGTATGAATTTGCTAAACTGTTTGCGAAGGATGGCTATAATCTTGTTTTAGTAGCGAGAAACGAAAACACTCTAAAGGAAATGAAACAAACCTACTCCAATGTAGAAGTGATCATCATTTCTAAAGACTTAAGTGTTCCTGGCGCTGCGAGAGAAATTTTTGAAGAAGTCGAACAAACGGGGATCTCCGTTGACGTCATTGTGAATAATGCCGGCTTCGGATTGATGGGCAAATTCGATGAACTCGAAATTGAGAAACAATCGAATATGATTCAATTAAACATAACGGCCCTAACGGAACTTACCTATTACTTCCTGCCAAAAATGAAGAAACGAAACAGCGGCAGAATTCTTAATGTTGCCAGTACGGCGGCATTCCAGCCTGGTCCATTGATGGCAGTTTATTTTGCAAGTAAGGCCTATGTCCTTTCGTTCTCGGAAGCACTTGTGGAGGAGTTGGCTGGAACTGGTGTAACTGTAACCACCCTTTGCCCTGGCGCCACAAAAACGAACTTCGGTGCGGTGGCGAGTGTCGAGAACTCGAAAATGTTTAATCAAGCGATGTCCTCGGATGTGGTGGCAAAACAGGGATATGAGGCATTGATGCGCGGGAAACGCGTGATTGTGACCGGCGGCTTAAATAAAGCAGGGGTGCTTGGGGCAAAATTTATGCCGAGAAGTTTGGCTGCGAAAATTTCCAAATATGTAGCAGGGGAAAAATAAACTTTTTCACAAACAAAGGGGTTTTGTTAAGAATGGCTCAACAAGCTATTGATGTATTTCGTTCATGTATACCGTTATTCACCGCTCTTGCGGACCCAGCAAGGCAGGACATCATCCTGTTGCTTGCCGAAAAAGAACCGTTAAGTGTCAATGAGATCGCCGAGCAATCGAACCTGTCGCGCCCAGCCATCTCCCATCACTTAAAAATCATGCGCGACACCCAACTCGTCGTCAGTGAACAAAAAGGAACCCAGCGCTATTATTCCCTTTCACTAGTGCAGAGTGTGTCACAATTGAAGCAACTAATTCAGATCGTTGAGAGCGAGTGCATTTTGTGACTTGCTCTTTTTATTTTGGCTCTAACTGAAAAAACAAAATTAGAATATAGGTAAATGTCTATCCCTCTTTAAATGGGGACACATACATTATTTCTGAAAACAATTTGAGGAGGAGATAGAAAATGGATAGACAATTCTTTGGACCTGGTATGGGATTTGGAGGTTATCCTGGCTACGGCATGGGATATGGAGGCTTTTATGGCGGTTACCATGGTTATGGCATGGGGTATGGAGGTTCTTATCCTTTCCACCACCATCATGGATTCCATCATGGTTGTGGATGTTTCCCAATGTACCACCACGGTTTCTGTTGTTAACTCTCAAAATGTATTTAACCCTTGGAGCATGTCTTCAAGGGTTATTAGTCGTCTTCTTACGTTCAAATTGTCACTTATAATAGTTGGAATTATTTTTATATTATGTTTAAAAAAATATCATGATAGTATTAAATGGTAAAGGTGGAAATTCACTAGCATTTTAAGCAAAAGGAAGGATTCATTTGTCTTGAAAAATAGTATAAACCTGTCGTCCTTTAATCCCCAAAAAAACCCTTTGATCATAAGTATGAGTTTGCTTGTACTTCCTGTAGGAATACTATTAGACGGTTATATATTTAAAGATACAACCCTATTATTATCATATGTTCCGATGATGATCATAACGGGTCTCATTTGTCGCACCAATTTTTTCATCCTATTTTTATCTATACTAGCTACTGCTCTACTATTCACAAACTCAAATGAGGCATGGACAGTCGAACTCCTCCTATTTAGGTGGTTATGCTATTTTCTAATTGCCTTTGTTATAAAGATTTTAATGGACAATTTAAGAAACGAGAAAGAGACATTGATTAATATGACAGCAACTTTAGCAGTTTCAATAGACGCTAGAGATGAATACACAGCCTTCCATTCACGGAATGTGGCCTATTACTCACGTGAAATAGCCAGAGCCATTAAGTTACCCCGCAAAGTCTGTGATGATATCTATATAGGCGGCCTATTACATGATATCGGGAAAATAGGAGTGCCGGAATCCATATTAAATAAACCTTCCCGGTTAACAGAAGTTGAATTTAATCAAATAAAGCAGCATCCTCAACTCGGTTATGATATGCTGAAATACATTCCATATTTCAAGAAGAATGGCATACTTGACATGGTATTATACCACCATGAAAAATTCGACGGGACTGGATATCCTCACGAACTACAAGGTGAATCTATTCCCTTGGTCGCGAGAATAATGGCCGTTTCAGATGCGTTTGATGCCATGACTTCCAGACGGAAATATCGAAATGAGATTGACCTTGAGTATGCAATGAATGAAATAAGAAATGGGAAGGGAACACAGTTTGACCCTCAAATTGCTGATGTTTTCCTTGAATTAATAGAGAAAAAGAAAATTCAAATACGTGGTATCAATCATCCTTTAATAGAAAACCATTCTTTTTTACGTAAAAGGAAAAAAATAAGTCCTTAATGTTTTTAATAGAAAGCGAGAGATTGTATGTATGCCTTTAGAATAAATTGGTTCATCCATATTCCTAAAATATTTCTTCCGATTATTCTGTTCTGCTATGCGATTCCATTTGCCCTTGAAATGTATATTTCGGATAAGCTTCAATTTGCCCCACAAGTTTCCATAGCTTGGGGACTTTGTCTAATTCCTTCTTTAATTTTTGCTTACTACTGCGGATTTTTCGGAGGAATAATTGCTACTATTTTTTCTACCTTGTTAAATATCATAACAAAGATAATAAATGCTCTTGAGGGTAAAATTTATCTCTTCGAATACTATTTGTTGGGTGAAGTGACATTTACAAATTTAATTGTAACCATTCCTGTTAGTTTTTTAGTCAATAAATTGCATTTAGAAAAAACTCAGTTGGTATTTGTAAATAATGAATTAAAGAAAGCAAAAGATGAGGTTAAGAAAATTGCATTTCATGACTCCTTAACTCAGTTGCCCAATCGACGTTTTTTTGAGGAGTATCTTAACAATGAAATAACAAAAGCAAATGAATTGGGACAAGAACTTGATGTTATGTTCATTGATTTAGATGGTTTTAAAGCGGTAAATGATACCCATGGCCATGAAGCTGGTGATTTTTTGCTTCGCGAAATTGCTGCCCGCTTAAAGACAAGCGTAAGAGAAAGTGGCTTTGTTGCTAGATTAGCAGGTGATGAATTTATTATCAGTCTTCCACAAGCTCAGAATGAAAAAACAATTGAAGTGGCTGAAAGAATTTTAGCTCAATTAAACAAGCCTGTATTAATAAATACCATTCCCATCATGGTAACCCCAAGTATAGGCGTGGCCAGATTGTCTGAGCATGGAAGCAATGTTGAAACACTGATCAAATTTGCCGATCATGCTATGTATAACGCAAAAAAAATGGGAAAAAACAATGTTCAATTTTATAAAGCGGTATAAAAATAGGATAGTTAGTTCTGTTATAGGACTGATTATCCTTTTTTATTGCCTTTATCCAATAAAGCATTGACCATTTTAGCAAATTGATAAAAACATATTTTTTATTTTCTGATTGTCCACGCCTTGTTTCCTAACCATTCATATTTTATCTAAGAGAGTAAGGAGGAAAGGGGGAAAAGGGTCAGTGCAGGAAAACGGAGAACAAATGAAACGGAAACCTAATCGTAAGTTAGACCGTTTCTCAAGTTTTATATTTGGACACAGAGAAGCTGTCAATAATGACGACAATCATTCACAAGAATTTCCCGAACATAAAGATGATTCATCTTTCGAAAGCAGATCTGTGGATGATTGGTTCTTTGGCTCTAGAAGAAAAGAGCCTGCTCCCCAAAATTATACAACTCAAAATCAGATTGAAAATTATCTTAACAATATAGATTTGGCATTACTAATGGAAACGATTGATATGTTTGTTACCACAACAAAACAATATAAACCATTGTTTAATGAAATCACTCCTTTTTTGAAGAAATTTAGTAAAAAATTCAAATCTAGTAAATAGGGGACAGTCCCCAATGAACACCTGATTGGTCTTTCGCATAGATTAGATTACACCATTAATTAAAAAGGGATGTTTGTGTATGTCTTTTGGGCCAGGGCAAGTGTAGATTGATACGGTAAGTGGCGGGGTTGTGCAGTTTGGCGGAGCGGTATTTGTATCGCCTAAAAGTGCCACTAAAAGTTTCAATGGTTCGGGTGTAAGCAACACTGGTGTTAACATCGTTACTGTTAACGGTGCAAGTTCAACCAATACGGTTGATACAGATGTGCTGGACCAGCCAATCGTACAGGATAACTAAAAAGGAAGGAAAGAGCATGGATGGGTATGTGCTCTTTCCTTCCTTTTCTAATAGGATCTTTTCCTTTTTCTAAAAAGATAAACGAGCGACAAAACGACCAACGCCCCAAAGGCATCAATCAATACATCTTTATACGTTGCCGTTCGACCTGGCATAAATGATTGATGATATTCATCGCTCATCACGTAAAGGACGGTTACTATCCATGCGAAAAAATGGGGACAGTCCCCCGGCGCTTTAACGCAGCGGGGGACTGTCCCCGTGAACTAATTTAATGACCTTTGCATAGATTAGATTACATGATAAACTTAAAAAGGATGTTTTTATATGTCGTTCGTACCAGGGCAAGTGAAGATTGACACGGTGAGTGGTGGGGTGGTTCAGTTTGGCGGAGCGGTGTTTGTGTCACCGAAAAACGCTTCGAAAAATGCCTTTGGCTCAGGGGCGTCCAATACTGGCGTTCACATCATAACGGTTACTGGAACAAGCGCAACAAATAATTTAGATTCTGATGTTGTCGATCAGCCAATTGTTAACGATAACTAATAAATAGCAATCATAAAAGCCGTGCTCAGCACGGCTTTCTATTATTTAATATAATAGATTTTCCCTTTATTGACCCATACTTCCGTTTTGCGGCCTTTATCGTCGACCCCCCGAACTAAATAAAACGGCCCAAGGTCTTTATCATTTTCACTAATTTGCTGATTGATACTAAATACTTTGACAAGTTTCGTATTTTTCAATACTAGCTCACTTGCTAATTCTGCTTCACTTTTTGGTGCCTTCTGGTTTTCTTTTCCTTTCGAACCCGTTTCCTTTTTGACTGAAGAAGCTTCCGTCTTTTCTGCTGGCTTTGACGCTTCCTTATCTTTTGAACACGAAATGAGCGAAGCCGCTAGTAACGATACAAGCGCCAGTAATCCTAATTTTTTTAACAAAGAACCGACTCCCTTCAAAAATAAACTATACTCATCCCCAATTTTAAAAGTTGATTTCAAAAGAGTCGACCCCAAAACCTAGAGGCCGACTCTCCCTACCTTCATTAGTTGTTTAGGTTAATAAGCCATTGATCCATTCCAACTAATTTTCCATCTACGACACTAAATTTAAGATTTAATACGTACCACTTCGCCTCCGATTCTAACCAAATGCCATCTAATTGATAAGAGCCATTCGGTACGACCAAGCCAAAGCTTCCGTCTGCCGCTGTTTTCACATTGTACCATTGATCACCTGTAGTGGAATGGAAACTGAATACAACATTGCCTAACGCTTCTGTTCCTTTCGTTAATACACCTGTCACGTTTTTAACTGGTGCAGTTGGAATCGTTACATCAAACTGCAGAGAACCAGAAACAGTAAATTCTTTTTGTAGCTCATACCATCTGCCATCTTTATCAACCCAGATTCCTTCAAGCTTGTAGGAACCATCTGGCAGGCTTAACTTGAAGTTTCCATTCGCATCCGTTTGTGTATCATACCAAACAACTTCGCCAGTTGACTTATGAACACTGAAGATCGTATTGGCTAACGGAGTATCACCCTGTTTTAACGTCCCCGTTACATTTCCTTCAATTGAAGTCACATTTACAAGTAATTGGTCTGTGCCTACTAGCTTTCCATCCTTGACTGTAAATTGTTGATTTAATACATGCCACTTGCCTTTTGCTGCTTCCCAAATTCCATCTAACTGATACGTTCCATCTGGTACCTTGACTGCGAAATTCCCTTTCGCGTCAGTTCTTGTATCGTACCAGTTCGCGCCATCAAGAGAATGAACGCTAAATGGAATGTTAGCAAACGCATCGCCATTTTTCGTTAATTTACCCGCAATGTTCCATTTGTTAGGGTCTGTTGGAACTTGATAATCGTTAGCATTAACGACTAGTTTGCTACCATTCACTAAACCATTTTTAATCGTAAATGATCCGTTTAATGGGTACCAAGTCGGAGCTGCCCAAACACCATCAATCTTATAATCTCCATCTGGAAGATTGTGTGTAAAGTTTCCATTTGCATCCGATTTTAAATCATACCAAACTTGGTTTGCACCAGCCGTGTACACGCTGAATGGAATGTTGGCTAATGGTTGGCTATCTAATAATAACTGACCTTTACCTGCGTCTGGATTTGGCTCCGGATCAGCAACCTGTCTTGTAATCGTAATTTCTTTTGAGGCAGAGTTTTTTGCTTCATCATCGACTGTAATCTTTACTTTGTTATCCCCTTCAGTCAAGCCGTCCAAGGATACATGGAAAGAACCATCTTGATCAAGCGTAATAGCTGTTGTTCCTACTTGTGTTTCACCTTTGCTATTTGTTAATTGATACTTTGCTTGTAGTTTTGAATTGATGTCATAGCTTTCACCAAATACTTCTTCTACTCCTGGAGCCCAATCGATATACGAGTCATTCAGGCTTCCTGAAAGGTCAAATTTGTCAGTTTTGGTCGTATAGCTGTTTTCAGTTACAATTTTTGGAGCTGTTGTTTTAATAAAAATCGGTCCAACATATCCCGAAGCAGCAACCGCCGTTTGCGCTTGGTTTAAAGTTGTAATATCAATCGTGTATACGCCGTCAGCAGCAAGAACCTTTTTACTAGTTCCCCAATCCGTATACTGTCCATTAATAGCCAGTGTCTTTGCTCCTGTGGTTGTTGAAGAGGCAGCAAGGAAGTAGCCTAGATATCCGTCACCATAATATCCTGCTTCCTGATGCAGTGCATCCCATAGCTCGATATATGTGGTGTATTGACGGTCATAGAACTCATAACGTAAGGTTGTGCTGTCTAATTTTCCATCAGCATTTGGTGAAATTACCTTACTATCAATCGTGTAGCTCTTTAAGCCAGTTGGTGGTGCAAGGTTACCCGCAAACGGTAAAATTAATTTTGTTTTACCATTCGTGATGTGGATATAACCTAGAATTTCGTTTCCAGTTGATCCGGAACCTTTTGGAACATTCAAGGTTACTTTTAACGCCTGCTCACCTGATGCAGACAAGTTAAAGCTTGCTTGATCCACTGTGACATTTGCAGCTGCTAACGTACCCGTTGCCGCCTTTGTCGTTTGAACTGTGACTGTATAGTCACTTGCTTCACCAGTGAGGTTTTTCACGACAATGTCCCTTACTACTTTGGATTCAGCAGTAGTACTTGTTGCCACGTTTCCGAATGTAACGGTACCTTTGATGTTATCATAGGTTTTTCCAGAGAAACTTGTCTTATCGATAGAATAAGCCAAAGCCTCAGTCGTAGCAGCCTTTAATGGTTGCACACGTCCAGGCCCCTGGGCAAAAACATCATACTTTGTTATATCGAGTTGCTTCGCAGTATTTGAAATTGCTACTTTTAAATCAAACGGCGTCCAAGTTGGATGCTCTGATTTTAGTAAGGCAGCAATACCGGCAACATGCGGAGTCGCCATACTTGTTCCTGTGAAACGATCATAGGATTCAGAGTAATCAGCGTTTGGATAGTCTTTACCATAAGCAGGAACTGAAGACATGATATTCGTGCCTGGAGCAGATACGTCTGGCTTCAAGTCGAAATTCGGGTTCGCAGGTCCACGAGAACTTGAGCTATTGATATCATCTCCAGCTGTTTTGTTAGATGTAAAGTTTCCAAAAGTGACAGTCGCTTTTTTCGTTGCTAACGCCGTTCTAAGTGCGTTACCATCTGTAGTTGACATATCAAATGTCGGAATGAAATGGAACGAATCCCCTAGGAAAATTCCAGCTGGAGTTGTTCCTGTATTATTATGAATAATTGTAGCCACTGCTCCTGCCTTCTTCGCTGCAGCGATCTTGTCAACAAATGCAACTCCGCCGCCACGAGAAACGAAGGCTACTTTTCCCTTGACGTCTAGGCCTGTATAATCGGCATCTACTCCAAAGTTTGGAACAGCTACAACGTCATAAGTACCTGTTAATAAATTACTCGGCTCTGTACCGAATTTCCAACCCATAAGGTTCATATTATAGGCAGTTGGTGCAGATCCCTCAACTGTTACTGTAGCTTGTCCAGCCTTTGTTGTTTCAGGAACAGTAGAGTTGGCAACAGAAATTGCAAAAGCTGCAACTCCAGGACTTCCAATTGTTCCACGATTCGGGCCGTCATTACCTGTTGCGATGACGGCTGTTACGCCCGCAAGCGCAGCATTGTTAATTGCAATCGCATCTGAAGAGGTTTGGGTATTATTGGATCCCCCTAAGGATAAGTTGATAATATCCATTTTCTCTTGTGCAGCCTTATCAATCGCTGCAATAATACCAGAGTTGGCACCGCTTCCATAGGCGCCTAGTACGCGGTAGGCATATAAATCTACCTTTGGAGCAAGGCCTTTGATCCCGAATGGATTTTTTCCTTGTGCCGCAATCGTACCGGCAACGTGTGTACCGTGCTCGGTATAGAAGGCACTACCATTGGCATCAAACTCAGCTTTATTACTCGGACGATCTAAAGGAGTCGTTTCATATGGATCATCCGCAGTTCTAGTTCGTGCATAGTTCGCAGAGTTGGACTGATCGATAAAGTTGTATCCACCTTTGTACACGCCCTCAAACTCAGGGTGATTATAGTCAATTCCTGTATCAAGGACGGCAACTTTTACGCCTTGTCCTTCATAGCCTAGGCCCCATACAGAAGGAACTTCTAAGAATGGACTGCTCGTATTCATTGTTGCATTCTTTTGATCACCAGGAACAACTTTTTCTCCAAGTGCAACTTTTTCTGCATCTGGTTCGACTAATTTAACACCATCAACTGAAAGAAGCTTTGCCACGTCACTGGCTTTTAATTTCAAGGCCATTCCGTTGAAGGTGTAATTGTAAGTAAATCCAACCTTTGCCGCAATTCCCTTTGCACTTAGGTTGGTTTTAAATTTTTGTTGTTGAGTAATGACTTTTTGCTGAATGGCTTTTTCTTCTGTTTTAGAAGTCAACTTGCCAGCTTGTTTGTTGATTCCTTTTACTAAAGCAACAGGGTATTCGGACAACTCAACAATCACGGCGACTTCTTGATTACCTTTAAGGTTTTTTAAACTTGGATGTAAGACAGGTCCTTGCGCTAATGCTGCCTTTTGCTGGGCAATTAGATTTTTCTCTAATGAGTTTGATTCATTGTTTACAATGTTTTCTTTTTTCTCTAATGGCGTAGTTGCAGCGCCATATGATGGAAATAGCATGGTGAAGATAATGGTTAAGACGAGAAAACTACTAAATAATTTACGATAATGCCTTGCCTTCAATCTCCCATTCCCCTTTCGAAACGATTAATTTTTCCTCCTAATAAAAAATGCTCACCTCCTTTAAGAAATAAATCTATGAATATAGTAAAAAGGTGTTTTTAATTTAAGTGATACACAAAACATATTATTCCTACTTTTTTACTTATATTTAAGGGAAAAATAATAATGACCTATGTAAGATCGTTAAATAGTATATGAGGTATCTAGTGGAGTGTATTTTGAAAGTAGATAATATTCAGATAATTATCATTGTACTCGATTAAGAACTAGTAGTAAAGACCTAAATAAGAGAAAAAGAGAATAAAAGAGTATAATAATAAGTACTCTTTCATTCCTTTTTAACTAACATTTTTTTCTTAAAATAATTAACCAACGATAAGACAACTAGTGCACCAAAGGAATCAATCAGTACATCCTTAAAAGCCGCCGTCCTGCCAGGCATAAAGGATTGATGATATTCATCACTCATCGCGTAAAGAGTCGTTAGGATCCATGCGAGTATGTACGGAAAACGAGTGGTTTCCAGCGATTTGAACAGTAACAAGGCAAGGATTCCAAATGCCGTAAGATGTGTTGCCTTTCGGATCAGGAAGTTCAGCACCTCAATCACCCCATGGTCCGCACTTGGTGTATCGATGCTTTTATGTTCCGTATCAACTACCTTTTCAATGGTCTTTGACGTATTTTCCCCCGTAAAGTACGGAAGCTGGGTCGCACAAAAGATCCCCGTCATCCATATGATAGCCGCTATAAACCACCATTTTCTTTTTCCCATGTGCAAAACCTCCCTTTTTCTCATAAAAATAAGCTACCCCTATTCTACAGGAAACTAGTTTTGTTAACTAATTTTCTACACACTTTACCTATTTATCTACACAAATCCCCCAGATATCTACACACTTTTCTTGTTTATCTACACAAATCCCAACGATATCTACACATTTTATAAGGATATCTACATATCTATTAATTTGGCCTGCCCGCAGCGGCCCAGGGCATCTCCGCATTCTTCTTGACAGGCACCAAAAATTGCTTTAATATATCTCAAGTTCAAGATTTTTACAGTGCGAACAATTTCTCAATAATAAAAGGGGTTATATAGATGAAAAGTAGAACAACTGTGATGGTTAGTATTGTACTTGCGATGCTGGTTGCGTCTATCGATTCGACGATCATGAATACGACGATGCCCATCATTGCAAAAGAGTTAGGCCGATTTGACCTCTATGCATGGTCGTTCGCGTCCTACATGATTACCAGCACCATTCTTTCACCTGTGGCTGGTAGATTATCCGATTTATTCGGAAGGAAAAGAGTCTTTGGAACTGGGATCCTTCTATTTTTAGTAGGCTCACTCCTTTGCGGGCTGTCCGCCAATATGATTCAATTGGTTATTTTCCGCGCTGTGCAAGGGATTGGCGCAGGATTTATGATGCCGTTTCCTGCCATCATTGCCGGAGATTTGTTTTCTGTTGAAAAACGAGGCAAAATCCAAGCGTTATTTACGGCGATGTGGGGCTTATCCGCCGTGCTTGCACCATTGCTAGGATCATTCTTTGTAGAGTTTATGACGTGGCGCTGGATTTTCTTTGTCAATCTGCCGGTGTGTATCATTTCGTTTATCACCCTGCTGCCTTACAAAGAAAATTACCAGCCGAAAAAAGCGAAGGTCGACTACATCGGTGCCATTCTCTTCGCTGTCGGTGTCACCTTCCTTCTATTAGATACAATCGTGAAGGAGAACCGCGTCCTTTATGCGCTGATTGGGATCGTATTCTTAGTGGTCTTTTACTTTTTTGAAAGGAAACAAGAGTCACCTATCGTTCCGCTTTCTATGTTTAAAAATAAGATGATATCAAGAATCAACATCAATGCCTTTATTGGGACGACCGCTTTATTTGGGGCTTCCAGTTTTGTTCCCTTATTCTTGCAAAATATCGCTGGGCTTTCGCTGTTCCTTAGCGGTGTGGCCTTACTCGGAACGGCTATCGGCTGGATGGTAGCTGCCGTGCCAGCAGGTAAATGGATTCTGAAATATGGCTATCGCATCTTGTTAATCATCGGAAATGTATTATTGTTCCTTTCTGGATCTCTGTTAACCCTGCTTGATCCAAGCCACGGTTTCTGGTTTGTTTTCTTAGTCATGATTGTTCAAGGCTTAGCGTTCGGTCTCCTCACAACAGTTGGAATGATCGGCGTGCAGCAGCTTGTAGGGGGGCATGAAAGAGGTATCTCCACTTCCTTCTTCATGTTCTGCCGGAATATGGGGACCGCGATTGGTGTAACCATCATGGGGGCATTATTAACGAGCGGTGCGAACTTCATGCAAGGCATTCACCATCTCTTTATATTTGGGTTTGTAGGTAGTATCTTAGCATTACTCACATCCTTCCTGATTCAAAAGGACCCATCCTCCGAGCAACAAGGATTGGTGGCTAAACCGAAATTGAGTTAATAAAACGGGGACAGTCCCCCACCGCGCTAAAGCGCCGGGGGACTGTCCCCTCTCTTTCTATTTTTGTTTCTCGAGTCCATTTACATCAATAAACGGTGTGGCTCCACCTGTGACACTTGGCAGGCGGCCATCCCATTTCTCCAAAGCCTTCTCTTGAACTTCAATTTGTTTTAATTGGATTAACTCCGGCGTAACTTCTTGCTTTTTCAAGCGGAGGGCTTCTGCTTCTGCCCCTGCTTGAGCGACCTTCTGCTCCGCTTCTATTTTGATTCTCTCTAGATCTCTTTGTGCCCTTAACGCGTTTTGTTCAGCCGTTTGCTTGGCTTCAATCGCTTTATTGAATTCTTCACTGAAAGCAAACTCTTTGATATTAATATCTTCTAGAATCATATGATATTTTGTTAATTTAGCAGCAAGCATCTCTTTTACTTTTGCTGATACTTCTGGGCGTTTTGAAATCAATTCTTCTGCTGTATAAAGTGCGGTAATTGCCTTTAACGATTCGGCAATCGCTGGATCAACAATTCTGGAACGATAATCCAGTCCGATTTCTTGATATAATTTATTCGCGGCTTCAGGATTAACAGAAAAGTTGACGGCCACATTTGTAGTAACAATTTGTAGATCTTTGGAGGCAGCGGTCTGTGAGCTTTCTTCTTTTTGTACCCGTACCTCAATCGGTTGAACGGTTTGGATAAACGGAAGCTTAAAGTGAAATCCTTCTGTTAAAATGGTTGGCTTAACAGCCCCTAATTGCAAAAGGACACCTCTATAACCTGACGCAACAGTGGTAGTCGAAAAAAATCCAACTACTAAAATCACAATGGCAATGGCCCCACCAATTATTGATTTCTTATATTGCATGTCGTTCCCCCCTTTTATTACTCAAACAAAGCTTTTACATAGAAAAATAACTGTTTACCTAACTGTATGAAAACTTCACCAACATTATGAAATTAGAACCAATGACCCTTGCGTACCTTTATCACTGTGACGTATTACCCCGTCGGGGGACTGTCCCCGCAAAAAGAGTGAAAAATATTAAACAAAAACCTAAAGATTTTTAATTTTTAAAAAACATAATATCTACTATACTCTCAATTGTTACATAAATTTGTGAGAGGAGTTGAAAAATTTGAAAACGCTTACCAAGGTAAGGAGTATCCTTCTATCCACGGTGTTAGCACTAAGTACAGCACCGATGCTGGTCACATCGGCCAAGGCGGCAGAAGGCACACAGGGATACGATTCCTCCCAGTTAAAGTGGGAGAGCATCACTTTTGGACAGTCGACGGATCTCAGCTTCTCACCGAATGTCCTGCCTGAAAAAGTGGGAACAAACTATGCCCACCCTGACAAACAAGGCACCATTGAGGGTGAGATAGTCTTAGAGAGTAGAGGTGGAAAATTGGCACCGGGCCATGACGGACTCACTTTTTACTACACAAAGCTTGATCCAAAGGTGCACAACTTCGTTCTTGAAGCAGACATGACCATTGATCAGTTTGGACCGGAAACAACGGCTGGACCGAACGGACAGGAGTCAAATACCCTTGGGGAAACTTAGGCAGTGAGTTAAAGGCCTCTCCTTTTACAACAGATTCAACTTACAAACTTCCAATTGGGACACCTGTCCATGTGAAATTAGAGAGAACCGATAGCGAATTTATCATGTCTGCTACCTTTACCCACCTAGTGGAGCAGAAAACTTTTGAAAAAAGAATCACGGGTGCAGACATGGTACAGGTCATCGATCCGGATCATATGTATGTAGGCTTTTATGCAGCAAGAAATGCAAAAATGACCATCCGAAATGCGAGCTTATCACTAAGTGAGGCTCATACCATACCAACACCCCCGGCACCTGTTGTTGAACCAAAGGCAGCCATGGAAATCGTTTCTGCACCAGAAATTGGCTCGGCTAACTATGAGCTAAAAACTCTGGCTAATTATGATGGAACGATTACGGTAACGAAGGATGGATCAGAGGTTGTCAGCAACGAAGGATGGATCAGAGGTTGTCAGCAACGAAGCAGTCAAAAAGGATGAACTCTACTCCTTTGCAACAAAGTTGGACAACGATACAACGAATTTTAGTGTGACCTATACGCCAACAGGAGCTCCTTCTACTACACCGATTACAAAAACCATTCAAGTAACAAAGAAGGTGTACAACTCGGGTGCCGGACTTTATGTGTCACCAAATGGTACAAGTTCAGCACGAGGCACCATCGACGACCCGATGAATTTAGAAACAGCAATCAAGTATGTTCTTCCTGGGGAAACTATTTTTATGCGCGAAGGGACTTATACGCCTTCCGCTATCATCGATATTAAAAAGGAATATAGTGGTGAGAAGGATAAAGTAAAAACGCTCGCCGCCTATAACGGCGAAGAGGTCACCATAGATGGGCAAAACCATCTTGCTAATGTGCTCAAGTTAAATGCGGATTATTGGCATTTGGCTGGGATCCATATTACTAGGGGTGTATCCAATGGAATGAGAGTAAGCGGAAATCACAATGTGGTCGAGCAAATGCTCTTCAATTTTAACGGGGATACAGGTTTGCAAATTAGCGGCAGCGGTTCAGATCCTGAAAAATGGCCGAAGTACAACTTGATTTTAAATTGTGAATCCCATGACAACCATGATTTGAGTGATGAAAATGCCGATGGTTTTGCTGCAAAACTCGGTGTAGGTGCGGGCAATGTGTTTAAAGGCAATATCGCCCATCACAATATTGACGATGGTTGGGATTTATATAACCGAACAAATGAAGGGGCAAATATGCCGATTACCTTGGACGGAAATATTGCTTATTCCAATGGGAAGCTAAGTAATGGCTATAACGAAGAGGGCAATCAGGGGAATGGCTTTAAGCTAGGTGGAGAAGGCCTGCCGGTTGCTCACATCGTCCGTAACAACATTGCGTTTGATAACAATATGGACGGCTTTACCGATAATTTTAACCCTGGAAAAATTGTCGTCGAGAACAATACTTCTTTCAACAACAAACGCTTTAATTATGTGTTCCGAATCAATCCTTATTTTACAGCTGTGGAGCAGGGAATATTTAAAAATAATCTCTCCTTTAGAACGAACGGCGGTACCATAAGAGATTCAATCAGCGGAAATGTCGATGAGACCAATTTCCTTTTTGACGGGTCAAAGACAGTGAATAGTGCTGGTGTAGCGGTTTCAGCGAAGGACTTTGTCAGTCTCGATGTCCCTGAAGAGTTTACTAGATATGAAAATGGTGCCATTAATTATGGGAACTTCCTCCGTTTAGCTCCTGAGAGCGAACTAAGTAAAGCGGGAACCCATGTCGGCGCGTTAGCAGCTAACCCAGTATCTATTAAAGTGGAAGGTCCGGATTCCTTAAGAGAAGGAGAAACGGCTTCGCTTGTGGTGAAGGGTGTTTATTATGATGGATCTGTCCAAACATTGACCGATGAAGTGGAATTTACTAGTGCGGATCACACTGTTGCGGTGGTGAACCAAAACGGTGTTGTTCAAGCTGGTAAAAAAGGTAAAACAACAATCAAAGTCTCGTACCATGGCTTAACAGCTGAGCTTCAAATCCATGTTAAAACCATGCCGCCTGGGCTGAAAAAGAAGTAAAGAAATGGGGACAGTCCCCCGCTGCGTTAAAGCGCCGGGGGACTGTCCCCATCTTTTCCCCTTATTTCTTCATCCACTCCGGCTTTCCAAAGCCTTTAAACTTCTCATCAATGACTTTTTTGAAGTCTGCAGATTCCACGACTTCTTTAATATCTTTTGCAAGTTGAGAATCTTTGTTTTCTGTTTTTACCGCAACGATATTGCGATAGGAATCTAGCATATTTTCAAGTGCTAGTGCATCTAGCAGGTTCATTTTTGCAGCCAATGCGAAGTTTCCAGGTACTGCCGCTAAATCGACACTGTCCACAGAACGAGGAAGCTGGCCTGCTTCAATTGCTTGGAACTTCAAGTTTTTCTTATTTTCAACAATGTCCTTCTCAGATACTTTCAACGGGTCGGCACTTTCGTTAATTGTAATTAGGCCTTCATCACGAAGTGTATTTAAGGCACGAGCTGCGTTTGTTGGGTCATTCGGAAGCGTAACCGTTGCTCCGTTTTTCACTTCATCCAATGATTTGAATTTCTTTGAGTAAAGCCCCATTGGTGCAGTTGGAACAGAAATCAGTGCAGACAACTTCATGTTGTTTTCCTTCGCAAAATTCTCTAGATAGATAGAATGCTGGAATAGGTTTGCTTGGATGTCCCCATTGTCTAACGCTTTATTTGGCTGGATGTAATCACTGAATTCTACAATCTCAACTTTGTAGCCCTTCTTTTCTAAACCAGGAACAATTGCTTCCTTCAACATATCACTGTACGGACCAGCAGTAGCCCCTAATTTAATATCTTTAGATTTTGCTACTGCTTTGTCTTTACTCTCTGAACTGCTGCCGCATGCTGCTAACGCACCTACAACTAAAACTAACACCATTGCTAAAAACCATTTTTTCATAACTTTTTCCTTCCTTCCTTATCTTCTTTTATCGACAACTTTGGCAACAAAATCACCAAGCAGTTGAATAACCTGAACTAAAATAATTAATATAACAACAGTGGCAATCATGATGGTATTGTCATAGCGGTAATACCCAAAGCGAATTGCTAAATCTCCAATTCCACCGCCGCCCACTGTCCCGGCCATCGCCGAAAATCCGATTAAACTAATAAGGGTCAACGTAATACCCGAGATGATTCCTGATCTTGCTTCAAGGAGCAGAACATCTTTTATAATCATGGTTGGCGTCGCTCCCGCCGCAATCGCCGCTTCGATGACCCCTTTATCGATTTCCCTTAATGCCGTTTCGACGATTCGAGCAAAGAATGGAATGGCTGCCACCGATAGCGACACACTTGCGGCTGTCGGTCCAATCGTCGAACCAACGATGAAGTTGGTTAATGGAATTAGCGCTACCAGCAAGATAATAAATGGAATCGAACGAATCAAGTTTACTAGGAATCCCATCGTTACTTGAATCATGCGATTTTGTAAAAACAAGCCTTTGTCAGTGACAAATAACAGGATTCCCACTGGCAAGCCAATGACGATGGCAATCGCTAAGGAAATCATAATCATATAAATCGTCTGCATAAAAGCAGTATTGATATCTGGAATTAATTCCACCAGATGCTGAAAATCAAATCCCATTTCGTAACACCTCCACTTGCGCGGCCCGGTCCTCAATGTATCGAAGGGCCGCGGTCAATTCCTCTTTCGCACCTTTCAGTTCCATAATGAAAATGCCCAAGGGCAATTCTTGGATGTATTCAATCGAACCATGGAGGAAGTTCCCTTTTACGCTGAATGTCTGCAGCATATCGGAAATGACCCCCTCACCGGCGACTTTCCCTTTAAATAACACCTTAATGATTGGCCCTTCACTGCTAGACAGGATGGACTCCGGTATATCAAAAGATACTACACTATCAATAAACTCTCCGGTGAGCTCCGCCTGAGGGTTGGCGAAGATGTCATAGACTGCTCCTTCTTCAATCACCTTCCCGTCTTGCATAATCGCCATCCGGTGGCAAATTTCTTTTACTACGTCCATCTCATGCGTGATGAGAATAATCGTAATGTTAAGCTCCCTGTTGATCTTTTTTAATAGATTCAAAATCGACTTGGTTGTGGTCGGGTCAAGGGCGGAGGTTGCCTCATCACACAGCAGGACTGTTGGATTATTGGCGAGTGCCCGTGCAATCCCCACCCGCTGCTTTTGTCCACCGCTCAGCTGGGCTGGATACACATCGCGCTTATCCGCAAGTCCCACCGTTTCTAGTAATTCCATCACACGGGTGCTGATTTGATTCTTCGGATAGTTGGCCGCTTTCAGCGAAAAAGCAATATTTTCATAGACTGTCTTTTGACTGATGAGGTAAAAGTGTTGAAAGATCATGCCAATCTTTAGCCGTGCCAGACGAAGCTTCTCCCCTTTTAAGGAAGTAAGGTCCGTCCCATCGACAGTAATAGTGCCTGAAGTAGGTTGTTCCAACAAGTTAATGCAGCGGAGCAACGAGCTTTTTCCGGCGCCAGAGTAGCCGACGATACCATAGATTTCCCCTCGTTGAACCGTTAAAGAAACATCATCGACTCCCTTGACCGTTCCACTTTTCGTTTTATATTCCTTTGTTAGTTGACGAATCTCAATCATAATGATGACCTCTTTTTTCATGAGCGATATTTTAAAATAATGTTTATCCAGTTAGCCTGCTACGACCCTGTTGGATTTTTCCATACAAAAAATGCCCCTTTCAACTGAAAGGAGCATCGAAATACAAACAATTATTTCAAGCTTATCTTTCAGAATGAAAGTCATTCTGCTGGAATTGGCACCTTCCCAATTAGGGGGTTGCCGGACGTCATAGGGCCAAGTCCCTCGGTCACTCTCGATAAGAATTATTAGTTTTTTTTAACATTTTTGATATTACTAATCTATTTTTATATTGTCAATCATCAAAAAATAATATTCTACCATTGTAAGTGTTTCCATTATTATCAAATCAACTATTTAGGGCGTCTAAAAAAATTTTTGGGGACAGTCCCCCGGCGCTTTAGCGCAGTGGGGGACTGTCCCCGCTCTTTTAGATAAAGTTCTGTGTCGTATTATTTCTACTGAACCGATACACGGCGATCAGGAAGAATGCCGCTGCAAAGGCGAATAGAATGATGTAGTGTAGGTACAGGCCGCTGAAGGTGCTTCCTTCCTGCAATTTAGTGAGTGTGTCTAAGGTCCAGCGCTGCGGCAGGAATTCTGCAATTTTTTGCAACGATTTCGGCATGACTTCAACTGGCCAGAAGCAGCCAGACAGCATGACAGTCGGAGTGATCACTAAGTTTTGCAAAGCGCCCGCCGCACTCCGGTTGTTGGCGAAAGAAATGATCACTAATGACAAACCGACTGAAATCAAGGAAAAGAGAATCATAACAAACGCGGCTTCCCAAAAGGACACATTCACGCCCATATCAAAGACCATTCTCATAATGGTTAACGTGATTAACACCTGGATCGTCATCACAATCATATTCACAATCACATTCGCGAATACATACTTCCTCGCATTGATCGGTGTCGATAATAAGCGGTAATACGTCCGCTGTTCTTTTTCCAACAAAATAATCTCAGATAGATTAACTGCCGACATCATCATGATCATAATCAGGAACCCAATCGCTTGGTTGGTCATAAGCTTATTTTTTGAAGCATCTTCCACTGAATGGTTCACAAGCTTATATCCACTTTGCTGATAGTCCTTCACCATCTGTTCGAACATCGGCTGGTTACCGTCCGCCGCACGACTGATCGTTGCTAAATTATTGATATATTGATATAAATAGGACTTCACAAATCCTGTCACCGCAGCCCCTTTGATAGAGCTAATCTCAATATGGTCAGGTGAACCCTTCAGCACGCTATCTGAGAATCCTTTTTCAAAGATAATCACAGAGTCAAGCTTGCCAGACGTAATCTGCGCCTTCCCCTCTGCTGCCTCCACCCCGGACACCTTCACGTTCTCTAACCCTTTGAGAAATTGAATCGTATCTTCCGTAACCTCGCTCTTGTCTTGATTCACGATGCCTACCGTGAGGGTCGGTGTTTGATTTCCGCCATAGGCAAGAAGGGCAATGAAAATTCCCACCAAAGGCATGAGCAAGAACATGATTACATTTTTTCGTTTACGAAACGTCATACTTAATGTGTTTTGAATTAACCAGAGGATATCCTTCATTTATAGCCCCTCCCGTCGTTTTAAAGAGATAACCGCTACTAGTAAAAAGAGGAGTGACCCAGCCATGTTGATGGTGATTGCAGGGATGGCCGCAGATAGGTCATTCGCATAAATTAATTTCATTAACCCGTTGTTCATCCAAGTAAGGGGAGAAAGCTCCGTAATCAATTTGAAGAAACCCTCAGGATTCACAATTCTAAAATAGGACCCGCCAAAGAAGGAGGATAACTGAGCAACGAGTGTAATGATCACTTTTGGAGCGGCATGTGTTTTTGCTAAAAAGCTGATTCCAATCCCTAAGCTCACCGCAAAAATAATCTCAGTCAAAAGAACCAGGTAGACCATTCCTTCATGATCGCCCCAATTCGCATGGAATAACAGCTTGCTCAGCTGAACTACCAGCAAGGCAGATAAACTACTGCTGACAAGACCTCCAAGTACTTTTCCGATAAAAATTTCACTTTTTCTAATCGGAGAGGCAATCAGACGATTGGCCGTCCCTCTCACTCGTTCTTCCACAATTAACGAACTGGCCGACATCGCTCCGTACAGGATAATCATCGTCGTAATCACAATCGCATAGTAATCCATCGAACTCGGCTGCTTATCAGGTTGAAGCGAGGTTTCTTTGATAAAATTCGCCTGGCTATCGCGAGAAAACGCTGCCATTTTATCCGGTGCCGTCTTCATGATTTCAGTGGCAATATTGTATTGATTCACATAAGCGGAAAGCATGCCTTGAAGAATGTTTGCTTCGATGCTGCTGCCATTATTGAGATACAGCTGCACTTCCTTATCTGATACCTTGACATAGCCATCCACTTTACTTTGCTGCACGTCTTTTTTCGCCTTGGTTTCATCGATGACTTTTTTAAAATGAACACCCGACTTTTTGACCTCCTTAACAAAAGGCTGAAAGTTCTCCCCCTTTGTTGTATCTGTGTATACCACGTGGAGATCATCCACAGGAATACTGGTGGTAAACGTGTTCGACAAAGCCGTACCTAGTACAAGCATCAAGACAATCGGAAAGAGGAGCATAAAAAACAAGGTTCTTCTGTCACGAAAATCGGATTTAATTCCCTTCCAAGCCATACTGAAAATGTTCATGGCCGTCCCCTCCTTTCCTTATTGGTCCCGTAAATTCCTGCCTGTTAACGTTAAAAAGACGGTTTCTAGGTTTGGAGCTTTTTCCTGTAATGAACGGATTTCGATGTGCTGACTCATAAAGTGTTCCATGATTTGATTTAAGTTGTTCACACCGGTATCCGAGTTAATTTTGATAAAGTTTTCGTCCACCGTAACGGCTTCGACCCCTTTGATTTCCTTAATAGCCTGAACGTTCACGTGTTCCGTTGATTTGACCTCTATCCATAAATCCTTTGTATTGGTGATGATTGATTTCAATTGTTCCTTCGTGCCTTCCGCAATGATTTTCCCATGATCGATGATGGCAATCTGCGTGCAGATTTCCTCAACTTCCTCCATATAGTGGCTGGTGTAAATGATCGTACAGCCCATCTCATTTAGCTTCCGAACCGAATTGAGGATATAATTCCGCGATTGCGGATCGATTCCGACCGTCGGCTCATCCATGATAATCAGTTTTGGCCGATGTGCAATGGCACAAGCGATGTTCAATCTACGCTTCATCCCGCCGGAAAAACTTTTCGGATAACTTTTATGGCGGTCTTGTAGTCCGACAAATTCTAAGGCTTCCTCTACTCGTTCTTTTAACTCGGACCCGCGTAAACCGTACAGCCCGGCAAAGAATTTCACATTCTCATAGGCCGTCATGTCCTCGTAAATGGCGAGGTCCTGTGGCACCATTCCGATATTCATTTTGGCGTAACGGCTGTGTTTCTCCGTATCCTTGCCAAGGATCGTAATCTTCCCCTCGTTGCTGCGTAAGAGACCGGCAATCATGTTAATCGTCGTACTTTTCCCGGCTCCATTGGATCCGAGGAACCCAAAGATTTCTCCCTCTTTGACGGATAAGCTCATATGATCGACAGCGATAAAATCACTGAATTTCTTCGTTAAGTTTCTAATTTCCAACACGTTCATCGTGTTCACCCCTGTTCCCTTGTATAATTCAAGTATAAAAAAAAGAATGAACCTGCATAAGTGCAATCGTTCATTCTTTTCACATGAGAATCTTCATGTCTTTCGTGTGAGATGGTCATGGTGACGCCTTTGGCAACATCTTCTTGTGTGAAGAACTTCATGGAGGTGTGATTGGCAACCCGGTTTTGTACAAAAAACGTCATGTTGATGCGAGTGGCAGCAGGACGGTGACCGAAAATCATGGTGATGCGTTCCCCAACATGGTAGCGGCGCAAAGTCTGTGATGCAATCGAAACCCGGTTTCGAGTAAAAAACGTCATGTGGATGCGATTGGCAACAAGGTGGTGACCGAAAATCCATGCGTACTGTCCACGATGATTTTGCCGTTCACAGTAGCCGTCCGCTCTTCCATCCCAATAATCCCAAGGCCCTTCTTGATCATTTCCGTTCCAACTCCATTGTCCTTCACTTCGACGCGAATGATTTTGTTTAGCACTTTGACATCCACCGAAATAAGCGTGGCCCCAGAATACTTCATGGCATTCGTTAATGCCTCCGTGACATTTTCATGGATGATTTTCCACTGAATCGGCGTGATGTGATCTAAATTGCCTTCGTAGGTAAGGACGGTTTTGATGGATTGCTTGGCGTTGAAATCGTCGATTAAGAGCTTCATCCGATTAATTCCCACCTGCTCGGTTGGGGGCTTGATATTTTTTAACGTCATCCGAATCTTTTCAATCCCCTCCTTGGAGATGTTGATGGCATTTTGCAGGAGTTCAGTGGCTTTTGACTGATCGGTCTCCATCAAGCGTTTCGCCGCTTCCATTTGAAAAAGAGCCCCGGTCATCGAGTGTCCGATTTTATCGTGAATCTCCTGTGAAATTCGGTTCCGTTCTTCTAACTTGAACGTGTATTCTGATTGGCGGATGTACTCTGTGTTTTCATTGATATTCTTCGTTAACCTGTGGAGCGTCTTGCGCATCGTATCAATCTGGGCTTCATTTTTTTCGAGCTTATCATGATACAGTTGAGTCATGGTGAAAATCAAAAAACAAAGGGTGGCCGCCAACCCGTAAATGGGCTGAAGCTCGACCTTTATGTAAAGAATAGGAACCGCGGATAGCATCAATAGAGTAAGACGGCTATGCACAAATTCTCCCGACAATTCGATGATTGCGAGCGGCAATACCAAACAAAACAACGGCTGAACAAGGATGCAGGCCGTGACCGAGAGAGCGATAGTGAGCATCAGCAACACCCGTTTAACGGTGTGATTTTTAAAAATATACATCGTGATTGTAAGACAAAAATAAAGCAGGAAAGTAAGTACCACCCATGAGATGTGATTGACCTCTGCTCGAATACAGGTAAACGCGATATACAAAAGTAAGATAAGCTTCGTAAAAATCATCCAAAGCTCCATTTAGTCTACTTTCCCCGTTAGATAGTAAATGGCGATTTGAGTCCGGTGCTCGAGTCCGGTTTTATTTAAGATTGAGGTAATGTAATTGGCGACCGTCCCTTCAGAAATAAACAGCTCCTTAGAAATCGCTTTGTTGGAATACCCTTTGGCAATCAACGACATGATGTCCCGCTCTCTTTCTGTAAAAAGGGAGAGGTCCAGCTTGGTGTCGGACGGTTTCGTGCCACCGCCGAGGTTCAATTTGAGCTTTTCTAAAATCACGTCTTGAATAATGCTGTTTCCTTTATACACACTCTTGATGGCATCGCGAATTTGTTCCGGGTCATTATTTTTCAATAAATAGCCCTTGGCTCCATTTTTGATAGCATCTGTTATGTATTCATCGTCATCAAAGGTGGTCAAGATGATGGGCTTTGTCTTCGTCTTTTCGGTCAAAAGCTTCGTGGCTTCTACACCGTTCATATGTGGCATTCTCACATCTAATAAAGCAATATCCACCTCATGCATTTGGCAGTAGTCCACCGCTTCTTTTCCATCACTCACGGTGTCCAGTACGTCAAATTCTGCATAGGTAGATAGAATGATTTTTAACCCTTCTCGGATAAATGAGTTATCATCCGCAATTATGACTTTGATTTTCATAAGATGGGGAGCCCCTCTCCAATTTTCACTATATCTATCTGTCATTATAGCAAGAAAATGGCAGAAGTTTGAATATCAAGTCATAGTCCTTGATGCCTCCACTCTATCATTTCCATATTTTTTACATACCTCTTAAACTAATTTTTTGTTAACATAGATAAAGATTGTAACTTATTTGTAAGTTTTTAGGAGGTTCTGTTTTTATGAGGGCTCGAAAAAAGAAAAGAAAACTAAGAAAATGGGTAAAAGTGACAGGCACCATCCTTCTAGCTATAGGAATTGGTGGAGGCGTGTACGCTTACTCTGTATATAAATCTTTTAATAACGCGGTTGATTCAATGCATCAAGCAGTTGATCGAACTTCTGATAAGCGCGAGAAGCCTGTGGCGGTGGCGGAAAAGGATCCTTTTTCCGTTTTAATGCTGGGTGTAGACGAGCGCGAAGGAGATAAAGGCCGCTCGGATACGATGATTGTGTTGACGGTCAATCCAAAAAATCATACGGTAAAAATGCTGAGCATCCCGCGTGATACGCGTACGGAGATTATTGGAAAAGGAAAAGAGGATAAAATTAACCATGCCTACGCTTTCGGCGGCGTCCCAATGGCGATGAATACGGTTGAGGATTTCCTTGATATTCCGATTGATTACTATATCCAAGTGAATATGGAAGGCTTTAAGGATATGGTGGACGCGGTTGGCGGTGTGAAGGTAAACAATGATTTAGACTTCACGCAGGATGGCTTCCATTTTGCGAAAGGGAAATTGAAGCTAAACGGCGAAAAGGCGTTGAGCTATACACGAATGAGGCATGAAGACCCTAGAGGTGATTTTGGCCGTCAAATGAGACAGCGTGAAATTATTCAGGGCGTGATTGACGAGGGTGCGAGCTTATCCAGCTTAAAAAACTTTGCAGGCATCTTTGACGTACTCGGGAAAAATGTGAAAACCAACCTAACCTTCGACCAGATTGCTGCGATCCAAAAGGGCTATGACGTGAAGGATACAACGATTCAACAAATGGAGTTAAAAGAAGAAGGCACCAAGATTAACGACATCTACTATGGTTTAGTTTCACCAGAAGAAAAGCAACGCGTGCAAAACATCTTGAGAGCACAGCTTGATTTATAATAACGAGATGGGGACAGTCCCCCGCTGCGTTAAAGCGGTGGGGGACTGTCCCCTAATTTGTGCTGGTTACAACAATGTTGATGCATCTACTTCGACTTTCTCTCCTTCTTTTTAGCAAAAAGTTGATGTAGCTCCCTTCTACTTCGACTTTCTCTCCTTCTTTTTAGGGAAAAGTAGACGTTGCTCCCTCTACTTCGACTTTCTCTCCTTCTTTTTAGGGAAAGGTAGACGTAGCTGCCTTCTACTTCGACTTTCTCTCCTTCTTTTTAGGGAAAAGTAGACGTTGCTCCCTTCTACTTCGACTTTCTCTCCTTCTTTTTAGTGAAAGTAGACGTTGCTCCCTTCTACTTCAACTTTCTCTCTTCTTTTTAGTCAAAAGTAGACGTAGCTCCCTTCTACTTCGACTTTCTTTCTATTATTCTAGGAAAAGTAAACGTAGATCCACTCTATCTCAACTATCCATCTCTTTTTCCAAAGAAAACTAGAAGAGAAGCACCAACACAATCTTTCAAAATCCCACATACCAAAGAGGAAAATTATGTTAAAATCTAATAGACTCCCTACAAGGAGCACTACATATGAAAAAGTGGGTATGAATGATGATTCATAAAAATATACTGGGTTTCCTTATCCTGTTTGCTGTCTACCATACATCCGAGCTGGTCGGTAGCAACCCAATGCTACTGTTTGCCTCCTTTATCTTATTCTTTATCACCGCACACATCGTGGCAAAAGTCCGTGGCGAAAAGGGACTTTCCACTTTTGGGCTGCACAAACACAAACTAGCATCTATGAATCTATGGACTGGTTATTTTCTAGGCGTCTTATTTTACGGCGGAAGCTTTGTAGTCTCGGTCTGGACAGGAAAAATTGAATTGGAAGGTACCTTTTCTCTCCAACAAATCATCCTGCCCTTTGTGGGAATCATCTTGCTTACATTCCTTTCCTCGGCCAGCGAAGATATCTTAACCCGCGGGTACGTGTTCAAGTACCTCCCGAAAAACTGGACACTCCCTACTATAGTCGTCGTCTCGTCAGTCATTTACGTCCTCAATCACATTTGGCGGATTGGCGATAGCTACACCCAGTGGATCATGCTGTTTCTTATGGGACTAACCTATGCCATTCCCTTTGCCATAACAAAGTCCCTATGGTTCACCATTGGGTGTCACTGGGGCTGGAACACCGTGTCCCTGTTCAAAAGCCAGATTGGCAATTTTAGTGATTTCAAGGTCGTTGACCATACAACGGACTGGACCTATATAGTTACCATGTTCCTCTTCCTGTTATTCGTGATGGGGACAGTCCCCCACCGCGCTAAAGCGCCGGGGGACTGTCCCCACAATGAAACCATCCCACGATAGCCTCGTCTAAAAGGTAAGTGCAGAAAACTACAGGGAACGAGGGGTTGGAATGAAAAAATTTGGTTTTATCTTTATCGTGATACTAATCGTGGTCGGCGTCTTTAGTTATAAAATGGTCACGGCAGACAAAAGTGTGAGTATTAAAACACAGGTGAAGAACTTTGGTGAAAAGAAAACCAATCAGGTTCCGTTGGATTATACAATAAAGGAAGCGCTTGAAAATGGAGACATCCTACAAGGACAAATTAAAGCGAAACAACGAGCAAGGATTAACGAGTTTAAGAAGAATGTAGAAGATGGAAAACCCGACCTTCTTCGCTTTATTCGCTTCAACACAGATGACAAGCCTGGAGAAATTACGGAATTCCAATTCAATGGTGAGATCATTTATTACAGCCAGGAAGCGCGAGATTTCGATGGGCAGAAAGAAGTAGTAAGCGACTATTGCCAAAAAATCGAGAAGTTAAAGAAGCCTTGGAAAGGAACCTTTCTCACGCACTGTCTGAATCCTAAAGCCGTATACGAGTTTTAAACGACAAGAGAAGGGACAGTCCCCGCTGCGTTAAAGCGCTGGGGGACTGTCCCCTCTCTTTTTATTTTGCTCTTTCCGCGAGCATCAATGCCCCTGTAATCCCGGCATCGTCGCCTAGTTCCGGGCGCACGATGTAGTCGGATAGTTCTGGTAATGGGACGTAATCGTTCAACAGTTCAGGCAGGTACTTATAGATGGCTGCAAAGACGGCTTCCTGGTGGCTCACTCCCCCGCCGAGGATGATTTTTTTAGGCGAAAGGATCAGAATATATTGCATGAGAGCTTGAGCTAAATAGTAGCCCTCCAGGTCCCAAACCTCTAGACGCTCCACCAAATCCACGCCTTTTTCTCCCCAGCGCGCTTCAATCGCAGGACCGGCCGCCAAGCCCTCCAAACAATCACCATGATAAGGGCACTTCCCTTGAAACGTATCATTCGGATGACGTCGTAACAAAATATGACCCATTTCCGGATGAGACCACCCTTGCAAAAGCTGTCCCTGCACAATCGCGCCTGCACCAATCCCGGTGCCAACCGTGATATACAAACAGCTGTCCAACCCTTTCGCCGCACCAAACGAAGCCTCGCCTAACGCCGCCGCGTTCACATCCGTATTAAATCCAATCGGCACACCGAACGCTTCCTTCATTGTCTGCACGAAAGGATAATCCTTCCATCCCGGTTTCGGCGTAGACGTAATATACCCGTAGGTTGGACTCTCCACATTAACATCAATCGGTCCGAACGATCCAATCCCGATTGCTTCAATATTATATTTTTCAAAGAAGGCAATGACCTGTGGCATCGTTTCCTCAGCTACAGTGGTCGGGATTTGAATTCGTTCCATAATCGTTCCCTTTTCATCCCCCACTGCACAAACAAATTTTGTTCCGCCTGCTTCAATGGCACCTAGCATACAGCAATTCCCCCATTTAAAAATTTATCCTATAATTCTTTTGGTCCAAGCACAGCTTCCTTTTTCGGTCTTTTCCAAATAAAGTATAGCGCTGGAATCATTATGACATAAACAATTGGAAAAACGCTAAACGATACGGGTAAAAGCTGTTCAAAATCAAAGTATTTCCTCATCGCTAAGAACAGGAACACACCGATAATTCGTCCCACACCAAGTGGAATCTCGCGAATGATAATATAGTCCAAACGCCGTTCCTGATATAGCGGATCCTTTTCAATCGATTCATAAATCATGGCATTCATCGAGGTCGTGATCATATTCATCGCTACAGGAGATATAATTCCAAAGACCACCAACGAAAAAAGCACAGGCAATACGGATAATAAGACAGAGCTAAAAAATACACTAATCGAGCCTATCGCAAAAATCGCCAACCGGTATTTCGGATTCGAGAACTTAGCGAGCACATAGAACGCGACAATTGCGACAATCTCCGCCGCCGTATTATACACCCCTAAGCTCAGCTCTCCCCCGGCAACCTTGAAGGTAATCATCGTAATTAAAAAAGTAGAGTAAACACCGGACACAATGCCATCGGCAAACATGACCTTGTACATCTTCATCCATTCCGGTGACGGTCGCTTGATTACATTCCAGAAGTGACTCTTTGTCGTCACCGGACTTCCTTTCACTTTTAACGAAACCAAGAAAGAAATGAAGAAGAACACGCAGGTCGCAATAAAAACTACATAATAACCAACCATACCTTGGAATTGGGAAATCAACACACCGGCAATGAGTGGAGCAATGACCCCTCCAATCGTCAGCAAAATCCCTTGAATATACAAAAACTGATCGCGCTTATCATTCGTAGTCAAATCTAACACGGCCATATGGACGCCCACATAGTAAAGGCTCATTGCCAACCCATTGGACATTCCGAGCAGAAAGATGTGATCTCGTAACGTATCATGGAAGATCAACATAATGAGATAGGTAATCAGGTAAAAAACAAATCCTAAACGCATCGTAATCATCGGACTAGTCTTCCTGGCAATCCAGGCACACACCCCGAAAAAAACAATGATCGCCAATGACCAATACAAGCTATAGTACGCGAGCAGGGAATACGTTTTATCCAGTTTCCACAAAAACACGCTTTGAAAGACCCCCGACAAGGCTCCGCCAAAGGAAAAAAAGGTATTCATTAGCAAATAAAACTTTAATTCCGTGGAAAACGATTTAAAAATTTGAAACATAGTTTAATCTCCTTTAAAGGGGTGGAGCTTTAATGCAGTGGGGGACTGTCCCCCGTCACTTTAATGTGTAATAATCCCTTTAGACACTCCGAGTGAAGGATAGTCTGCCATCGCCGCAGGCAGTTCTTCTTTTGTAAAGCGGTGTGAAATGAGCGAGCTCACATCGACTACCTTTTTCGCGATTAACCTAATCGCTTCTTCGTGTGTATAAGGGTTAATAAACGATCCCTTGATCGTTAATTCTTTTGAAAAAATCTCAAACGGTGACACAGAAATCACTGTGTCAGGGGCTGCGACTCCAAACAAGAGCACCTGCCCGCCTTTCGCCGCTGATTTCACCGCAAGCTCCATGCTTTCTGGTCGGCCGACACATTCAATCACCACATCTGCTTCAAGCTTTGCAGCATCCATAGGTTGAACGACGTCATCCGCTCCAAGCTGATACAACAGCTCTCTTTTATTCTCAGCCGGCTCACTGACAACAATCGATTGAACGTGGTGTTGCTTCACCAATTGCAAAAACAACTGGCCAATAAAGCCGCCTCCGATAATTAACACCCTGCTCAGCGGTGACAAGGTTATTTTTCTAAAGCCATGTAACACACAGCCTAACGGCTCCACCAATGCCGCTTCCTCAAACGTCATCATATCCGGAATTGTATAGCAATTAGCACTCGGCACCGTACAATATTCGGCCATGCCACCATCTCTTGTGACACCTACCGCCTGAAGTTGTTGGCAAAGATGCGCACGATTGCTGCGGCAGTACTCACAGGTTCCACAGTAAATGTTCGGATCAATCGACACACGGTCGCCTGCTTGTAAACTCGTAACCTCTGAACCTACTTCCACCACTTCTCCCGCTAACTCATGTCCAAGCACGATCGGCGGATGAACCTCGGCAGAACCTGGATGTCCATGGTAGATATGCTGGTCCGTGCCGCAAATCCCACAGCTCTTTACTTTCACCACTACTTCATGTGCTAGAGGTCTTGGCTTCTCCCACTCTACCACTTCCAACTGCTTTGTTCCCTGCAATACCGCTGCCTTCATTTAGTTCATCCTTTCTTGCTATTGATCGCTTTTACTCGTAAAGTCTCCCAAGGAATTTCTTTTCCCTGCGCCTGCTCAATTCCAATCACACGGGTCTCATTTGCGAGTAGGTCAAAGAAATTATCCTCCATCACTAGTTGCTCCTGGTCGAGTTCAATCGTGACCATCCGTGCAAGTGAATTCGTAGAGACAGTCAACTCGTTCGTCTCCTTATTGACTGAAACCGTCAATTCAACCTCTTCAAATCGCAAATCCTTTTGATCACGGAAAAAATAGATATTCTCGCCAGCTTGATTATTTTTCGAACGGATAACGATCACGGACTCCTCCGGCTCTAATCCACCGAGAGCTTCTCGTTCAAGGACGGTCTCAATCTGTGTCGCCGAATTGGCTTCCACACTGACCTGCCATTCCTTCGAAAACACCTTTTCCCCTTTAAAATCGTACACAGCAAGTTCAATTTCATCCTGATAGGCTTCTAACTTGTCATTCACGACCCACACCTTGATGTCTTCCCCTGGCGTTTGATCGAGCGTCAAAAGAATTGGGCTGAAGAATTTCCGCGCATAGTGATAAGAAGCCTTCGGCAATAAATAATAATCGATCACCGACCAGCTCGTCCCCGGCCAGCAATCGTTCAGCTGCCAAAACAACGCCCCACTAGTATGCGGCTTGTTTCGGCGATAATGCTCAATCCCAAATTTCAATCCTTCCGCCTGGGTCAGCATTGAATAGGCAATATATTCATCGAGATGCTTCGGAGCACCAGTGTACCCTTCCATTAACAATATTCCTTTAGGATGGTGAATATCTTTGTTCCGGTACGCCATTTCTTCGCTTCCCCAGAAAAATTGCTCCGTCGGGATATTCCTCTCTAATGTGTAGCGGTTGGAGGACGCATGCATACCAAATTCGCTGGCAAACAGCGTTGTATCCGTTTTGAAATTTTTAAACGAAAGTCCTTCGATACTGTAATTGACACGTTGCGGTTCCCCGAACACTCGCGGCTCGATATTTCCATGCCACACCTGCCAATTATGCGTATCCCCCTCTTCCCTCGAGTTATGGTCATTCCCGCCAAACGGGGAGCTCGGCCAAAACAGCCGGGTGGGGTCGAGTTCCTCTAGCAATTCCGGCATTAACTCATGGTAGATTTTCTCTCCGTAAAAAGGATGGGTAATCTCACCGGAAGACTTTAATGCTTCATACAACCAGTCATTTTCGTTGTTGCCGCACCAAATCGCCAGGCACGGGTGATTGCGCAGACGTTTAACGACATGACTAATTTCTTCACGAACATTGGCCATGAAGTTTTTGTTATAGTCTGGATAAAGTGCACAAGAGAACATGAAGTCCTGCCACACTAGGATTCCCAGGCGGTTGCACTCTTCATAGAACACCTCTTTTTCATAGATGCCGCCGCCCCACACGCGGAGCATATTCATGTTGGCATCCTTCGACATCTTAATCAGATGCTTATAGCGGGTGTCAGGCACCGCTCCTATGAAACTATCAATTGGGATCCAGTTGGCACCTTTCGCAAAAATCTTTTCGCCATTTAGAACGAAGGTAAAGCACGGCTCACCATTCTCGTCTCTTCGTCTGACTTCGATCGTTCGGATACCGATGGCTTCTTCTTTTTCGTCGATTTTCGTTCCATCGGCTAGCAACTCGACCTTCAACTGGTACAGGTACGGCGTTCCGATATCATGGGTCCACCATAATTTTGGGTTATCCACTTCCAGGACAGCTGAAGCTTTTTTTCGGTCAACTTTCACCTTTGTGGTGGTGATTGGCTCCTCGCCGTCGTTTAGACTGATGAGGGCCTCGAATTCTTTTTCCCGAGTGTACGAGGTAATGTCCACATCCACTTCAACGGTAGCTTTGTTAGCGTCAATCGATGTGGTTCTCGCAAACACATGGTCAAGTTTAGCTGTAGACCGTTTTTCTAAATGAACATCTTTCCAAATCCCCGCAGCCACGAGTCTCGGACCCCAATCCCAGCCATAGTGACTTTGGGCTTTCCGCGTCCAAATTCTTTTTTTGCTAAAACCGGACCAGTAATATTGCACTTTATCTTTGACATGCACTGTGACCGGATCAAAGCGAACCGCCAGCACGTTTTTCCCTTGTTTCAGCTCGCGCGCTACTTCAAAGGTGTGGCTGATAAACATATTCTCCGTTGAACCGATCTCCACTCCGTTTAGATACACTGTTGCGAACGTGTCGAGTCCTGCGAAAATGAGTTCATAGCGGTCTCCTTTTTGGATCTCGTCGTGAAATTCAAAAGTAGTCCGGTACCACCACACCTTTTCCTCTACCCACTGACATTTCAGGTCGTTGTGTCCGTAAAAAGGGTCGTCGATCAATTTCCGTTCGATTAAGGTAGAATGGACATCGCCCGGCACCGCCGTTGTCATCCAAAAATAATCAATATACTCAGGCGAAGCCACCTCCAGGTCACGCGCAGCCCCCACATCAAAATGCTTCATCTTCCAATTGTCATTCAGTTTCATCGAAACGTCACCTGCCTTGTTGTAAGCTTTTTTGTAAAAGGATGTGTTAAAGAAGATTGTTGATTTTTATCTCCTGTTGATTGGAGAGGAAGGCGCGAAGACTCCTGTGGGAGTACGGTTCAGGGGAGACCCCGCAGGCGTGAGCGCCGAGGAGGCTCGCCGAAACGCCCACGGAAAGCGAAGCGCCTGGAGCGGAAATCAACAGACAAGTTAACAGAGCCTGGTAAAAAACAAACGAAAGGCCAAAATCGAGTGAACAATTTTGGCACTATAAACAACTACTTTATATAGGTCAATGAATCTAAAATCTCCTGTACACTTAACTCCGCACAAGCCATAGACGTATCAGCTACACCATAGAACATCTTAACCACATCGCCCTCCACAACCGCACCGCAAGAGAAAACAACGTTTCCAAAGAATCCTTCAACCTCATACTCTGCTTCCGGCTCAAGAATCGGCTGATCAGAACGCGCAATTACCTTCGTCGGATCCTCTAAATCTAGCAACACAGCTCCCATGCAATAGCGGTGATCCGTCGTCGCACCGTGGTAAAGCTCAAGCCAGCCTTTTTCTGTTTTAAAAGGAACCGCTCCTCCGCCCATGCGCGCGCTATCCCACATGCCTTCACGTAAACCTAACAAATGCTTGTGGTTACCCCAGTGTATTAGATTCGTAGATTCCGCAATCCACATCTCCGGCATCCCTACACTCTTTGGAACTGGTCGGTGAATCGCGTAATATTTTCCATTGATTTTTTCTGGAAAAATTAACACATCTTTATTTTCCGGGGCAAAAATCATCCCGTGGTGCTCCGTCGTAACAAAGTCCTTCGTGGACACCATCGATTCCCCGACACCCACCGGTGAAACCGCACTAAAATAGATATAATACGTATCGTCAATCTTTGTAATCCGTGGATCCTCAATCCCAAACGTCTCTAACTCATTAGATGGATACACAAACGGTTTCTCATCAATCGTAAAATGGTGACCGCCGTCCTTGCTGCGAGCAATGCGTAAATATGCAATCGATGTTAAGTATTCAAAGCCTTGCGTATCGCCGCTTCGACGAATCACACGCGGATCAGAAAAATCATATATCGGATCATCTAAACGGAACTCGATAATTTCAAGCTCATTTGTTTGTGGATTAAAGATCGGCGCTTTCACGATATTCGGGTCGTGACTAATTGGGCGCTCGGCCACACGAAGCATCATGATAATTTCATCGTTGAAAGTCGTTACCCCTGCATTAAACGCACCGATGACCTCGAAATCTTCACGGTGAGGCGTAACATCTGCCGGAGTTACTAATGGGTTCTGTTCATATCTATATACGTTCATTTGTCTAGTCTCCTCTTAACCTTCGTATTGTAAAAACGGATCAATAATCGTAATTTTTTGCGCTTCCGCATCGCTGATTCCTGCATACATATCAGCCGTTCCATCAGCTTTTCGAACGAGCCCGCCGCTAAACACCACATCAATTAAGTCTGGACGCTTCGCAGGGCCAGGCAGGAAATGACTTCTTGTCGCAATTAACTCGATATCAGAGATGTCACCTGTTTCAGGATTCAAGGCAAAAACCATTGGATAGTAGTGGCGATTTCCTTCTTCATCAAAAGATGCAATGTGTCCTAACACACCGACAAGTCCGTTGGCAAGAAGATGCGGTTCGTTCGCTCCGCCCCACTGTTCGTCGATAAACTGGCCTTCTAATAAAGGTGCCTGCTCCACCACATCAATGGTAAGCTCATCTAAGGATGCAATGCGTGTCCAGCCAATTTTTCCACGACCGCCCTTTTCCCCTTGAGGCCTCGTCAATACACCGATGCTTCCGTCCTTTAACTCGATTAAGCGAAGGTCCTTCATGCCGTCTGGTCCTTTAGCGAATTCCTTCAGGCTTGCAATGTTGGCGCCTTTGTAAAAAACGGTTCTCCAGCCGAGGGCGCCTTTATTGATGGGGTGCGGGAAAATTTGAACGCCGCCCAAGACGAGTTCCCCTGCAATTTTTGTAAAAAAAGGATCCTGTAATTCTAAGACAGGTGCGCCTTCACGCGGCACCCACTGCCCTTCTCGCTCAACGAAAAAATACACATTCGAATGTTCGCTGTCACGTGACTCAACGCGGCCTGCGATGACAAGCTCCCCTTCATCCTCAAACGGCGCCGAAATGTTATACACATCATTTTCACCGACTCCAGTGAAGACAATTTTTTCAGGACTCGTAGGTGTTTTTGCAAATTCCTTTACCAACTGTTCACAGGTTTTGACATTTCCTTTCGTTAAAACGGTCATTACTTGAGATCCTCCTTTAAAATCATGGCTTCGTTGCCCAAAATTCTTTTTCCATCGAGAGTGGTTCGTTTGTTAGACAGCAGCAGAGTGCCGGTTGACCCATCAACTGTTTTCGGCTCATCCGAAAAGTTCAGCGCCACAAGGATTCTTTCTGATTCATCTTTTCTGATGAACGTCATCAATCCATCCTCGTAACGTAAAAATTCATAGGTTCCTAAGGTTAAAGCTCTATGTTCCTTGCGCAGCTTCAACAAGCTTTTATAAAAAGAAAGCATCGATTCCGGCGCGTGCAGCTGATCTTTTACATTTATGAGTGCCGCATCGTTCGGAACGGTAATCCATGGTTTCTGCTCAGAAAAGCCAACATACTCACTTCCGTCCCATTGCATCGGTGTCCGCGATTTGTCACGTGATTTGTCATTCGCGATGACGAGCGCTTCCTCATGCGACTTGCCTGCCTCCAATGCCAGCTTGTAACCCATGACACCTTGGACATCCTTCATTTTCGCGATGTTATCGGTAATCCAATCACGCATGCCGATTTCATCACCGAAATAGATGAACGGCACTCCTCTTGCGGTAAGCATCAAAGTCGCAATCAGCTTCGCACGGTCCTCATCGCCGCCAAATCGTGAAATAAAGCGCGACATATCATGACTACCAAAGAACAACGTCGGCACCTGTGTTTCGTCATAGGCTGCCTCTGTATCCGTGAGCTGCTGATACAGCTTCTCCGGATCAAATTCCGCAATACTTCCAATGTTAAAATTGAACACCACATCTAATTTTCCCAGACCCGAATACTGTTTTAGGATGTCGAGGTCCTCTGACCCCACCTCGCCTACGAGAAATTTATCCGGATACTGATGAACAAAGGCCGCAATCTCCTCAATGATGCCGAGGATTCCTTCCTGGTCTTTATCGTATACATGCTCTTGTTCCTGCTTCGAGGCATCATACGGATTGTCCACGAACTGATCATTTATTTTTAAAAAGTTGATGACATCAAGGCGAAAGCCATCGACCCCTTTTTCAAGCCAGAACTTCATGACATCGAACATGGCCGCTTTCACTTCTGGATTGGCCCAGTTGAGGTCAACCTGTTCCTTCGCAAACGCATGGTAGTAATACTGCTCGGTCGTCTTATCGTACTCCCAGGCCGTGCCGCCGAAGAACGATTCCCAGTTGTTCGGTTCGTCTCTCCAAATGTACCAATCGCGTTTCGGATGGTCCTTTGATGACTTCGACTCCTGAAACCACTCGTGCGCTGAAGAGGTATGGTTCAGAACCAAATCGGCGATGATTTTGATTCCGCGGTTATGAGCTTCTTTTATAAAAAGTTCAAACTCCTCCATTGTTCCGTAAGCCGGGTCGATGCTCACGTAATCAGAAATGTCATAGCCATTATCTACCTTGGGCGACGGGTAAAAGGGCGTAAGCCACAAGCCATCAATTCCTAGATCTTTTAAATAGTCGAGCTTGGAGGTGATGCCAGCGAAATCCCCCATCCCATCGCCATTTCCGTCTTTAAAACTTGGCATATAGATTTCATAAAAAGTCGATTGCTGCCACCATTTCACCATTTGATTGGACTCCTAACCTTGGAAGACTTTCTGACTGATCTTTACTTTTTTTAAAAACTAACTTTGTGTTTGCGATATGGGATTCCGCCAGTTTTAGCATTTATTCACCCAACTTGGACCGGGATTCCGCCAGTTTCAGCATTTATTCCGCCGACTTGGATCGGGATTCCGCCAGTTTCAGCATTTATTCCGCCGACTTGTTCATGGATTCCGCCAGTTTTAGCATTTATTCCACCAACCGGCATGAATCCCATCTACTTCAGCATTTATTCCGCCGACTTGGAACGGGATTCCGCCAACTTCTACGTTTATTCCGCCGACTTGGGCCAGAATTCCGCCAACTTCACAAATCCCGAACACAGCTCCCCTGCCTAAACGACTATTTAAGCGTAAACTGCATTCCTTCTTGGAACTTTTTCGCAAACAGTAAGAAAATGATAATAATCGGCATCGTTAGTAACACGGATGCTGCATACATTGGGCCTGGATAGCCGCCGTATGGACCGAACATTTGTGAAAGCAACACGTTCAGTGTCAGCATGCTGTCGCTCTTCACCACTAACATATCCCATAAAAGCTCTGTCCAACGTTCCATGAACAAGAACAAGAAAATAACCGTCGTAATCGACTTTGACATCGGCAACACGATTTTGAACATGATCTGTAGCTCGCTCGCCCCGTCTAGCTTCGCCGCTTCAATAAACGTATCTGGAATCGCCTTGAAGAAGTTCGTATACATAAACACAGCCCATAAGCTGAGAGCTTTTGGCAAAATCATGCCCCAATACGAGTCATACATGCCGATTCGTTGAATCACCAAGAACGTTGGGATTAACAAGATGATCGCCGGGAAAAACATTTGGAACAAAATCACATTGTTAATCGTGTCTCTTCCCTTAAAAGGAATTTTTGCTAATGCATAAGCCACCATGACCCCAGTGACCATCATCAAGAAAGTCGAACCGGCTGACACAAGAAAACTGTTAAAGAAAGCACTCACCCAAGGTCTTGGAATGACCGCTTCTCCTCCGCCAAGAAGCCATTCATACGATTTCAAGCTAAACTGTGTGGGAATGAGCTTTTTATCGACTTGGTCCCAATCAGCAAAAGAATTCAATACCATATAAATGTATGGAAAAATCATGACTAGTAAGAGAACGATCGCAAGCAGGTAGCGAAACCATACTCCCTTTTTCTTAGCTCCATCCATTTCTTTTCCCCCACATTTCTAGAAGTTTTCGAATGATAAAAATGGAAATAAACGTGACAACAGATGCAATAATCGCTACAGCAGACGCATAACCTGCCTGAAGATTCGAGAACGCTCTTGTGAAAATCTCCATTTGCCATGTATTCGTTGCAAAGTTTGGTCCACCGCCTGTTAACTGGTACACCTCTGTGAAAATACCGAACGTCACACCAATCGATAAAATTAGAACAGTAAACAATGCCGGGTATAGAAGCGGGAAGGTAATCTTCCAAAAACGCTGCCAACCTGTCACTCCATCGATACTAGCTGCTTCGTATACTTCCTTATCAATGCTTTCAAAACCTGATGTTAAAATCAGCGCATAGTAGCCAGTGAATTTCCAAGCGATAATGACTGCAACCGTAAACAGGGCCGCAAACGGACTACCAAGCCAGTCAATATCTAAGCCTAAAGACCCTCGTAAAAATTCATTCACCGGACTGTTATACGATAAAAGTCCTTTTATAATCAGAGAGGAAACAACCCCTGACGCTAAGTAAGGAAGGAAAAAGCCAATTAAAAATAATCCTTTGAATTTCGGTAATCCTTGAACGATTAAAGCAACAATAATCGATGATGCAATCACCAATGGGACAAACACGGCCATAAACTTAAATGATACGAAGAAGGCCGATTGCACTCCTGGACTTTTAAAAGCCTCCGTATAGTTTTCCAATCCTACGAAACTAAACGTAGGCGCAATTAAGTTCCAATCAGTAAAAGAAAGAAATAATGACCACACCAGCGGTATTAGAAAGAAAACAATGGCGTATAAAAGATAAGGACTGGCAAATAGCCAGCCCAACCTTCCTTGTTTCGTGCTCATTACTTAAGAGCCCCCTCAATAGCCTTCTGCATATCCTTCCATGCAGTTTTTGGATCTTTTTCACCCTTTACTACTGGATTGAATGCCTGTTGGCCAATTAATGTTTGAATATCATTGTATTTAGCGTTATCCATTGAAGGAATTCCGTTTGGAACAGCGGCTGCATATGGCTGTAATGCTGGGTTTTTATCAAAGAACGCTTTGAACGCATCATTAGATGTTAAATCATCACGTGCAGGTGGTAAGCTTGTCTTTTCAAGCCATTTCACATCATTGTCAGGGTTAGCATACACCCACTTAATGAATTCCATTGCTGCTTTTTGTTGTTCTTTCGTTGCAGAAGCGTATACGACTAAACCTTTTGTATCAGCGAACGTCTTCGCATTAGCTGGGTCCATATCATCTGGAACTGGCGGTAATGCTAATGTATAAGTTTCGTTAAACTTCATATCCGGGAATTTGTCTGCCCAGTATGGAATAGTCCAAGGACCAATGTCAGTGAAGATTCCTAATCCACTTTCAAATGGATCTTTTGCTTGCTTCGGAAGTAACGCATTCTCTTTACGAAGACCATCAACTAATGAAAGAACTTGTTCGCCTGCTTTTGTTTCGCCAGTGAATTTTGTTCCTTCCACAAACTTGTTACCATTTGATGCTGCATCGTAAAGCATGAAGAAGTCAAACCATCTCTTCCAAGCCGTTGGGTCAGCCAGGTCCGCTTTTGCCCAAACATATTTATCAGGATATTTTTCTTTTAATTTCTTAGCAACAGCTAACATTTCGCTGTAAGTTTTTGGTGCTTCGTTAAAGCCAAGCTCTTTTAAGATATCGAGTCTCCAACCAAATAACATTGCATTAGAGTAGATTGGCAATACATATTGATGGCCGTCTGCGAATTCCCAGCCCTTCATTGTATTTTCCATCTTACGGCTTTCAGTTACTTCCTTCCATCCATCTAATTCATCCAGCGGGACAAGCGCTTTACTATCTGCTAATTGCGCCGCGAACCCACGGTTAATGTTTTCAGATAATGTTGGAGCACTTCCACCAGCGATCGCTGATTGGATGCTTGCCTCTGATGTTGGGCTTTCCTTCATCGGACTAACATTCACTTTGATTTTAGGATTTTCTTTTGTGAATTCTTCCGCTACTTCCTTCCAATATACTTGCTGCGTTGGGTTTGGAGCGGCCCAGAATTCAATCGTTGTTACTCCATTTTTTGATCCTGCTGTTTTCGAATCCTTGTTGCCTGTTGAACAGCCTGCAAGACCGGAAACAGTCAGTGATGCTGCGAATAAGATTGATGCTACTTTTTTTATTTTCATCCTAAATTCCTCCAATTATTAATATCTTGTCTTAATTTGAAGAAGTTAAAAACATGATTACGAATCTACGAAAAATAAAGTATGATAACGCTATCATTGTCCTGCAAAAAAATTTACAATGAACATGTAATCATTTGTCATGGAAGGTCAGTCTTGCCGTAATCCCTCATTTCCTATAAATGATCCCATCATTACAAAACTAGCAAATTACTCATCTTGTAATGTTGTAATTAACGTTACAAGTACATTATTACACTGTTAATATGTAATGTCAAACATTATTTCGTGAAAAATTTACAGAACTAACACAAAATTTACCTAAAATACTACGTAATGCTCTATTGCAATAATAAACTTGTAACGTTACAATAAGATTACAACAAATGACAAATTAAAGATAACGTAAAGTTACTATATAAAGGGAGAATGTTATATGGAAAGAAAGGTATCGATGCAAGATATAGCTGATCGGCTAAACATATCGAAGAACTCGGTGTCTCAAGCTCTTTCGGGGAAACCAGGGGTTAGTGAGGAAACAAGACAGTTGGTTCAAAAGGTAGCCGATGAATTAGGGTATCAATATGCAGGCAGCCGTAAGCTGAAGCAACCTGAACACACCACTGCACCAAAAAACATCGCATTGATTGCTTCTGATTTTGCTTTTTCACTTGTCAGCTTCTTTGGAGAAATTTACTTAAGTGTGGAAAAAGAAGTCAGAGACCGTGGCATGAATTTGTTCATTGAATCGATTAATAGTGAATCAAAAGAGAAGTTAATTTTACCTAGCCTGCTCTCTAACCATCAAATCGACGGCATCCTGATTTTATCTCATATTAGTACAGATTATATTGCAAAAGTAATTGATACCGGCATTCCAACGGTTCTTATTGACCATCATGAACCAAGTTTGCAGGCGGATGCGATTTTAACCAACAATCGGTTCGGTGCGTACTCGGCAGTTGAACATTTAATCCAACTGGGCCATCAAGAGATCGGCTTTATCGGTGATGTGACTTTTTCACCGAGCTATCAAGAACGATTAGATGGGTATTTTCTCGCGCTTAGACAATACGGGTTGGAGCCGAAGCATGAGTTCATTTTTACAAAAGCGCAGGAAGATTTAGGGGAGTTAAATCAGTATTTTGAAGCACTGGATACGAAGCCTAGTGCCTGGTTCTGCGTGAACGATGGCCATGGTTTCTTGATTACTTCCTTATTACAGCAAAAAGGCTACAAGGTTCCTGAGGATGTGTCGGTTTGTAACTTTGATAACGGTCAGCTTTCACAAATTGCCACGCCGAAAATTACGACCATGGACATTGATTTAAAGTACTTTGGTAAAAAAGCGGTGGAGCAGCTTTGGTGGCGAATCCATCATAAAGAGGACCCAATCCAGGAGATCCTCCTTCCGACAAAATTGCTAGTGAGAGATTCAACCGCAAAATTTCATAATATTGGATAAAACAGAAAAGGGGAAGCGCCTTGGTCAGCCCCGACAGGCAAATGTTCTTCGGCAAGAAAAGTCGCACTTTGACTTTACTTGCTGAAGGTTATTTGACCCGAGCTGTAACAATCATCGCTTTATCAAGCCATGATTGTTACAAGATACTCAAGGTAGATTATTCAGGATGAAAACTGGCTAGGCGCTGGAGCTAGACAATTCTCGAAGTCGAATTTTATACATTCTTGTCATGTGAGCAAATACACCTTGTCCAAATTCCGGACAGGGTTTATTCTAAAAAGAGGAATAAAAGAAGGAGAGATGGCTTTTGAATTGGACACAACATGCAGATAAATGGTTCTCTTTTTCAGCATTAGAAAAAGATCAAAATGACAAGTTAGTAGAAATTAAGGATAACGCAGGTCTGTTAGAGGATAGCTTTTATAAACACCTTGAATTCGGTACAGGCGGGATGCGCGGTGAGCTTGGACCTGGAACTAACCGTTTAAATACCTACACGATCCGCAGAGCTGCAGAAGGTCTTGCTCAATATATCGTGGAACAGGGCGAAGAAGCCATGAATCGTGGGATCGTCATTGCCTACGATTCTCGTCATAAGTCTCCTGAATTTGCGTTAGAAGTAGCCAAAACGGTTGGAAAGCACGGCGTGAAGGCATATGTATTTGATGCGCTTCGTCCAACACCAGTCCTTTCCTATGCTGTTCGTTACTTACATGCGTTTTCCGGCGCTGTCATTACAGCGAGCCATAACCCACCGGAATATAACGGCTTTAAAGTGTACGGCGAAGACGGCGGGCAGCTTCCTCCTGAAGCAGCCGATACGATTATCCGCTATGTCAACCTGGTTGAAAACGAGTTAGCTGTAGAAGTGGCCGAGGAGCAAGAATTGCTTGCAAGCGGATTACTAACATATGTGGGTGAAGAAATTGACAATGCATATGTCGAGCAGTTAAAAACACTTCAGCTAAACCCTGAAATGGTGGCTAGCGTGGCAAATGAATTGAAAGTTGTTTTCACTCCATTACACGGTACGGGGAACAAGCCCGTTCGTGCCGGTCTGAAGGCATTCGGTTTTGAAACCGTAACGGTTGTGGCGGAACAAGAACTTCCTGATGCCAACTTCTCAACAGTGAAATCGCCCAATCCAGAGGAGCATGCGGCCTTTGAATTAGCGATTAAAGTAGGCGACGAAATCGGTGCGGACGTATTGATGGCAACAGATCCGGATGCAGACCGTTTAGGCGTGGCTGTGAAAAATAGCGCCGGTGAATATACGGTTCTAACCGGTAACCAGTTGGGCGCCCTTATGCTTGAGTATTTGTTATCGCAAAAACAAGCCCAAGGAACATTGCCTGCAAATGGCGTCGTGATTAAAACGATCGTTACTTCTGAAATCGGTCGTGCGATTGCCGAGCACTACGGTATTCAAGCGATGGATACACTGACTGGCTTTAAATTCATCGGTGAAAAAATCAATGAATTTGAGCAAACCGGCGAGCATACCTTCCTATTCGGTTACGAAGAAAGCTATGGCTATTTGATCGGCGATTTCGTGCGTGATAAGGATGCCGTTCAATCAGCCATTTTTGCAGCAGAGGTAGCGGCTTATTATAAATCTAAAGGCATGACCATGTTCGAAGGCTTGCTGGCGATTTTTGAAAAATATGGTTTCTATCAGGAATCGCTTCAGTCCATTACGTTAAAAGGAAAAAATGGGGCTGAACAGATTGCTAGCTTAATGGAGACATTTAGAGCGAAAAAAATGAGTGAAGTGGCTGGAATTGAAGTGGCGGCAATTGAGGATTATGCGACTTCTATCCGAGTGGCTGATGGCGCTGAAAGCCAGATTGACCTCCCTCGTTCGAACGTGTTGAAGTACCACTTAGCAGATGGATCTTGGTTCTGCTTACGTCCTTCAGGCACGGAGCCGAAGGCAAAGTTCTACTTTGCGGTCAAAGGCGAGTCATTAGAGGATAGCCAGATGAAATTGTCTTCCATTCAAACGGCGGTTATGAATAGAGTTCAGGAAATTGTAGGATAACTGGTTTGAGCCCTTGTCTATTTTTGTAGGCAGGGGCTTTTTAATGGAATAAAACTTCATACACGGCTAAAGCCACGCTTCCCAAACCAATGCAAATAACAAATAAGATGACGTCCCGTTTTTCTTTTTGCACCATTTTCTTCTTATTAAGCTGTTCCCGGTAAATTTGCTGGGCTCTTTCTTGCTTAAAAGCAATGTGGTCTAACTGCCTCATGATTTTCACACCACCTAAATAGGTCTTTATTATTATGACGATGCTGCCGGGGTAATGGTTACAGATGGTGTGGAAAGTTTTGGTTCTACGGGACATGTTCAGGCGTTAATTTAATTTAGTAGGAGGTGACGAGGGTAGGATAGAATTCCATTCCTACTGGCTCCTTCAGTGGTCTGCTTGCTATTTACTTAGTCTATAAAAAGTCGACGACTACTTCTACTTTTCTTTAATTTTTGTTGCTGAAAGTAGACGTAGTCTCCTTCTACTTCTACTTTTCTCTAACCTCTGTTGCTGAAAGTAGACGTAGACCCCTTCTACTTCTATTTTTCTCTAATTTTTGTTGCTGAAAGTAGACGTAGACCCTTTCTACTTCTATTTTTCTTTAATTTTTGTTGTTGAAAGTGGACGTAGACTCCTTCTACTTCTACTTTTCTCTAACTTTTGTTGCTGAAAGTAGACGTAGACTCCTTCTACTTTTCTCTAATTTTTGTTGCTGAAAGTAGACGTAGACTCCTTCTACTTCTACTTTTCTCTAATTTTCGTTGCTGAAAGTAGGCGTAGACCCCCTCTACTTCTACTTTTCTTTAATTTTTGTTGCTGAAAGTAGACGTAGACTCCTTCTACTTCTACTCTTCTCTAATTTTTGTTGCTGAAAGTAGACGTAGACTCCTTCTACTTCTACTCTTCTCTAATTTTTGTTGCTGAAAGTAGACGTAGATTCCTTCTACTTCTACTTTTCTTTAATTTTTCGTTGCTGAAAGTCGAGGATACAAAAGTAATGGTTTTACTCTTGGTATAGACGGTAACATGTGCGGATATCGGAAACTTTCGTGTTGAGTTTGAATTTACGGTTATGGGACTGATGGCCAAATCACGATTTCATAGGGATCAGAATATTTATTACAATGCTAGGCAATTCAGCACAGAGAGGTCGGTTCCAAATGAAAACCGGGCTCATTTTTATCCCAACTCCTCCCTTCTTTTCCTCAAAATGTACCATTTACTACAAATATACTAGGATAGTAGAATGAAGCAGTATGTACTAGATATATAGGGGGCAAATATATGAAAAAGACACTACAGGCCGTGGCCTTGGTTACTGGTTTAACGCTACTTTCTTCTCCTGTTTCATCCTTTGCAGCAACAAATAGTACAACGGTTGCTAAGTACCAAAATCAGTGGGTTAAAAAAGATAGCTACTGGACTTACTACAATACGAGCGGGGCACTCCAAAAAGGCTGGTTCCTTCTAAATAGTAAGTGGTACTTCTTTGATGCATCAGGCATTATGAAAACAGGCTGGGTTCCTTTCAACAACAAATGGTATTATTTCACTACGAGTGGTGCAATGAAAACAGGCTGGGTTTACGTTTCAAATAAATGGTATTACCTTGATAACTCCGGAGCAATGAAAACGGGCTGGTTGAAGATTGGCCCAGATTGGTACTTCTTGAATTCAAACGGATCCATGAAAACGGGTTGGTTACAATCAGGCGGCAAGTGGTACTTCCTAGATCTTTCTAGCGGAAAAATGTTACTTGGGTGGAACATTATTAATGGAAAGACGTATTTCTTCTATAGCACAGGCATGGTAACCAATATAACAATTGAAGGAAAAGTCATTGGTGCGGACGGGGCAGTGATTGAAGAGAATACGATATTAAAAAAAGTGTCTGATCTTGCTGCTCCATACGGCGTAACAGTGGAATATGACGCAGAATCAGATGCCTATGATTTGTTTTATGGTAAGGAACCAATTGGATTCGTTATGCCGGACGGGTTAATTATGGGAGACCCTGCATACGGAGAATTATTTAACAAGCTCGCTCTTGCGGTAGGCATCCCTGTAACAGAAGCACAGTTAAACGATCTAGTGGCACAGGCGAAGGAAAATGGCGAAGTGGAATCAGGCGACATCTATATCTATATTAACAACGACGAAGACACATACATGATCTCTTGGGGATCTGAAGGAGAATAAGGTTTTGGTATTTGGTTAAGGCCCTTTGATAAAAGGGGCCTTTTTTGTTTGGGGACAGTCCCCCGGCACAGTAAAGCAGCACCGCACTGGGGGACTGTCCCCCAAACAAATTTTTTCTCTAGCCTGTCTTTTTCCCCTCTTAATCACTATATAGAAGGTGAAAGGAGGTGAGCGAGATGGCACAAGCGTTATTAGAAGGTACAAAGCTTCGAATGGTGTTTGAAACTGGGGTCGATGAGGAAGGAAATCCAATCCTCCGTGCAAAAACGTTTAGCAACGTGAAAAGCGGAGCAACCACTGACCAGTTGTTTCAGGCTGCACAAGCAATCAGTGTGTTATGTAATGATACGCTGAACAAAGTAGAGCGCAATGACAACACTAACATTATTGCGTAGTAATCCTTATGAAACGATTGAATGGAGGTGAATAGAATGGCAAAAACATTGGAGTTGGAATTCGGTACGGAGCTTGGAAAGACCGCACGTATTTCGGTTGAGAATCCAAAAGAGCCGGTCGATGAAGAAGTCGTGAAGTTATCGATGGCACAGATCATCGCATCCGACGTATTTTCCACTAACAGCGGAAAGCTTGCTGACGTCAAAGGAGCAAGAATCGTCGAGCGTAATGTAACAGATTACGAGCTAGTTTAATGCTAGAATGAGGGTCAGTCCCCCACTGCTTTATTGCAGCGGGGGACTGACCCCAGAAAGGAGTGAACTCTCGTGGAACAAATCATTCCGCTCATCAGTGAGGTGGGATTCCCCATAGTTGTCACCCTGTATCTGCTTTATCGGATTGAGTCGAAGCTGGATATGGTGGTCCAATCGATACAGAATCTTCCCGATCGCATGAAGGCATGATCAAACAGGCAACGATAGCGCAACACCCTTCGCTCCCCGGCGTTGGGTGTTTTTTTATATTAATAGGATTCTTACGAAAATAAATTGATTTTGCAGCAAACCAACCGAAAAATAGAAATTGATTGCAGATATCTGAGATTCCCCACTTTTTTCAATTAAATAATGAATTTGCAGCATTCGATAAAATGCTAGATTCTAGTTATCGTTGTCTGAAATGAAGCCATAGAAAAGAAGCGCGTTAAAGAAAATGAGGACACAGTTGGAGTGAACGCATCAAGGTCTCTTGAATACTATAAATAATGATGATTAACACTTACAACCGACAAACGCAGTGGGTTAATTAATGTAAAGGAGAGTAAGAGTATGGACTATCCAATTAAAAAAGATTTAATCCCTGGCTTACCAAGAGATCCGTACCGCAACGGAGTGGGGGCATATGAAGGTGTAGTGGCTCATTCAACAGCAACACCGGAAGCGACTGCAGAAGCAGAGTCCGTTTATTTTCACAGAGAATGGGACAATCGAAATGCCTTTGTTCACTTCTTTGTCGACTGGGATTCAATCGTCCAAACAGCAAGTACAGATTATAGAGCGTGGGGCGCTGGTAAAGGCAATGCTCGTTACGTTCATGTGGAATTGTGTGAGACAAGCGACCATGCTAAGTTTATAGATTCCTATCGTCGCTATTGCTGGCTCATCGCCCATCTTTTAAAAGAACGGAATTTAAAGGCGATTGATGGTCAAACTTTGGTTTCCCACGCATGGGTATCTAAAAATCTCGGCGGTACAGACCACATGGACCCGCTAGCCTATCTTACCTCACATGGCGTGACATGGAACGAGTTTGTAAATGATGTTCGGGCTGTCGGGGATGCACCAAAAAGAGGCTGGGTCAAGGAAAATTCAGTCTGGTATTTTTATGAAAATAACGAACGACGAACCGGATGGCTCCAGGATAAAGGCAAATGGTATTACCTCCACGAAGTGACGGGCGCCATGATAACAGGATGGTATAAGGTAGCAGATAACTGGTATTACTTTGATACACACGGAGTCATGCAAGTAGGATGGAACCGTTCCAGCAGCAAATGGTACTACCTTGACGAAAAAGGAAAAATGGCCACAGGCGAACGAGAAATCAATGGGGTCAAATATAACTTTAATAATAGTGGCTCGTTAATAGAATAAACCTTGGGGACAGTCCCCCACTGCGTTAAAGGGGTGTGGGACTGTCCCCAAGTATGTTTATTGGTATTTTAGGCAATACTCTTTATAGAAGAACGTTAGATTAGAAGCTTGATATGTTGGGGAGAGTGGAATAGGTGGAGAATCTTCATTTTATGTTTAGTGAGCTTTCGGTGATGAAGAAGAAGGATCTGGACGAATGTAACGTGGAACTTACAAACAGCAGCCATAGTGCGATTGTGAGAAAAGCGTTGATGGTGTATAAATCAGAGTTACTCGAATGTCTTGAGCTGTATGATCGTTACCTGGATGTAAAGTAAATAGATAGCAAAAAAAGGAGGGCTTCGAAGCTCTCCTTTTTTGTTTGAAACGAATATGAATTAATCAATCAGTCAGAAACTTGTATCTTAGGACAGCGGCCAATCCCGCACCATGCTTGAATTCACCTTGGCTTATCAATTCCTTTAAATCTTCCATTGATAGATAGTGCAGCTCAATTTGCTCGCTGCTTTCTAAATTTTGGACAGAAGGAGTCAGACCAGCTGCGGCAAACAAAAAGATTTCCTCTGTTGTCGAGCCTGGAGAAGGATAAAAACTGCCTAGATCCAGCCAATGCTCCGCTACAAAGCCTGTTTCTTCCTCAAGTTCTTTTTTGGCACTGTCGATTGGAGTTGGGTCGGTGGGGTCAATCATCCCAGCCGGAAGCTCCCATTCCCAGCTTTTAATGGCATGTCGGTATTGTTTTAGACAGATGACTTCTTTGTTTTCCGTGATAGGAAGCACGCAGACTCCTTTTGCAAAATCCAAATAGGAAAAAGTCTTTTCTTCGCCGTTTGGCAAAACCACCTGATCAATCGCAATCCCAAACCTGTCCACCTTTGCTGCGGTGGAGTTTTTTACTTTCCAAGTCATATTCTTTTTCTCCTTCTATTCATCGAGTGTAATTTCCTAATAATTCTTCTCCATTGCATATCCAGTCATCTTTAAATATTCGGTAATCGTGATCATGATACTCTTATTGTTGCCCCACCAACGTGTTTCATCGAAATGAGGGTCCTTTGCGTTAGCGTAATAAAGCTTGATCTTGCTAGTTTTAAAGTCACGGTCAAAAATCATTTCGACGCGTTTCATATGAAAATTGGATGAAACAACAATGGCAGAGTGAATGGGATAGGACTTAATGATCTGTCTAGTAAATTCCGCATTTTCATAGGTACTGTCGGCACGGTCCTCTAAGACAATCGCCTTTTCTGGTACCCCTAGCTGAAGGGCATGATCCTTCATTAGCTGTGCAGCGGTAACATCGTTATAGGTGATCCCACCAGAAATCACAAAGTATTTTCCATAGCCCTGATGATACAGCTCAGCTGCCTTTTCCACTCGTTCCCCTTTGTCTCCACTTAACACAATAATCGCATCTGACTTTTGAATTTTTTCGTCAACAACCAAAAACTTTCCTGCGTTAAAAACAGCAAAAACTAGCAGAATGACAAAAAATAAAGCTACAAAAAGACCCCATCTTCATTTGACCATGACCTCTCCATCCTTACCAATTTACTAACTTTCACTATATCCTTTCTAGCGTTTAACTTCAAACAAAAAGAGGGGGGTCAGTCCCCCGGCGCGCTAAAGCGCTGGGGGACTGTCCCCTCCTTTTTGGTGGTTATCACCATTAGTGCCGGTATCGCAATAGGCCTTACAATGAAGGTATCAAGGAGGACGCCGATTGCTACGGCAAAGCCGAAAACGCGAAGCTCCATGACTGGTTGCGTGATTAAGACGGCGAAGGTGGCAGCCAAGATGAGACCTGCTGAGGAAATGACCCCTCCTGTTTTCCCCACACCCTCCCGCACTGCGTCCTTAATCGGCAACAGCTTTCTCTCTTCACGAATACGGGAGATGAGCATGATGGAGTAATCCACTCCCAATGCTACTAAAAACACAAATGTATACAAAGGCGTACGGTAGCTAATCCCCGGATAGCCAAGTAGGTCTTGGAAAACAAAAATACTCAATCCTAGCGCTGCTCCAAAGGACAAAAGAACGGTAGCCATTATATAGATAGGTGCGAAGAAGGATCGAGTTTGAATACCAAGCATCACCATGATCAATACCGTCATAATCAATAGAATTCGAATTTCATCCCCATGACTGGCCTGACGGATATCGGCGTTTTGAGCCGTTTCCCCTGCAATCAATAACTTTGCTTCATGGATTTGACTTGCTTTTAATAGAGTAGCAGAGTCCTCTCGAAGTCTCTCGATATCGTCAAAAGCCTTCTCCGAATAGGGGTTATGTTTCAACACGAGATTGATTTTCACCACATTCCGTTGCTGCTCTGCATAGGGCTTCCCTTGGACCTCTGCTGTGGAAACAGAGTCCCGGCGATTTAATTCCTCTACCAAACGGTGAACCTGCCCCTCGGACACCTCTCTTTTTGCTTTCACAATCACCGTACTTGGGGCAATCTCACCGGCAGAAAAGGCAGCATTTAATCGAGCAAAGCCTTGAATAGAGGACATCTCCTGCGGAAATGAATCCAGCAGGTTGAAAGAGTACTGAACCTGTCTAATCATCGAGGTACATAACACCAGCACCAACACAATCGGAACCAAAGAAAGCCACGGTTTAGCAGTAACGAAGCGGCCTATTCTATGCCAAAAACCCTCTTTCGCTAAGCGCTTTACCACCACCGTACGTCTTCGTGGATTAGCAGGCCAAAACGCTTTTTCCCCAGCAATCGCAAACAGCGCAGGTAGTAACGTTAATCCCGAAAGAATCATCAATGCAACAGCGACAGCGAATACCGGTGCAAACCCACGATACGGTTCGTACACAGCAAAAAACAAGGTCAGCATACTTAAAAACACCGTCCCGCCACTGAAGAGGATGGGCTCTTTTACGAAGCCTAAGGCTGTTTTCATGGCATCATTGACCGGCAAGCCTTTTTCCAATTCCTCTCGGAAACGAGCAAATAACAAGAGCGAATAGTCGGTAATCACCGCAAACAATAAAATCATCATAATCGATAAGGCCTGGCTGTCGATGGCAAACCAATTATACTTCCCCATCAAACCAAGCAATCGATCAACGATTGAATAAGAGATACCCGCACCAATCAACGGAATCAAGGCCAATAAGGGCGAGCGGTAAATGACGATTAACAATAGAAAAATCAACCCCACGGTTGCAAGGATTAATACCACATCGGCTTTTGAAAACATTTCATACGTATCTGCCACGATGCCGGCAGGGCCCGTGAAATAAGTATCTAGCTTCTGCGACAACCCGTTTGCCACTTCTTTTTTCAGCCCATCCATCGTTGTTTTCACCACTTTATTTTCCAGCCCACTTGGAAATAACACCGGTAAAAAGAACGTGGTTTGCTCCTCTGAAAAGAAGGAAGCGCGTGCTTGTGGAGGCATCTTTGATAACGGGATGATGGTTACATCCTGCTCCGCCTCACCCACCACTTTTTCAATAACAGTGATTGCTTTTTCCACATCAGGTTCCTTCAAACCCTTTTTGTCATAGACCACAACAAACAACGGAACTCCTTCAGAAGAAGGGAAATACTGCTTTAACGCTTTTTCTGCTTGTATGCTTGCGGCCGTATCCGGTAATCCTGCGTTTTTATTAGGTGAGGTTTGCTCCTTAGCACTTGTTGCAAACAGGGAAAGCGCAGCAGCTGCAACAAGCCAGGCCAGCAAAATCAGCAACCATCGTTTTTTCTCTTTTAAAAGTCTCATGATACTTGCTCACCTTTGACTGGCTCGATCATGAACGTGACGATGATGAATAAGACGAAACTAATTAATAAAATGGTGCCGCCTACAATGTAAAAGATTAATGCAAGTGTTTCATTGATTTCAAATGGCTTGACCAGATGGAGCCACATTCCGGCTGTTAACCCAATGGCACCGATTCCCGCCGTCCAGCCCTGTGCGGCTACTAGTTTGGATGACTTGATTTTAAACACCCGGTAAAACAGTCCCCATACAAAGATCGATAACCAGCCGACCACTAAAATGTGTGCGTGAACCGGGCGTATTTGGTAATTCCCTGACCCGGCCATGTCTGAACCGATGATGGCTCCTAACAAACCAAAGACAGCCGCAAGGCGAATGAGTCGAATACTCCATTTACTTTCCATTATATTAACCCCCATAGTTTTTATTTCTACAGTGACTATAGTAATTGGTTAACATGAACTCTATATGAACTTTACGTTACAAATAGGGAAGCTTGATGGTAAAAATGGTCCCTTCGTCTGGCGTACTGGTGACGTGGATTTCTCCTTTATGGAGCTCGATAATTTGTTTCACTATCGATAATCCGAGACCGGTTCCCTCCTCTGAACGCGATTTGTCAGCACGGTAAAAACGTTCGAAAAGCTGTGCTTTTTCTTCTTCCGTGAGACCTATTCCAGTGTCGCTCACAGTCACCTCTAGTCCCGTTTCTTTTGCTTGCAGACGAATGTGGATTTCGCCTTCCGGACGGTTATATTTAATCGCATTGGTCAAAAGATTATCCCAAACATTTTCTAATAATGCGGCATCGCCTTGATAGGTCGTCGGTTCGAATTCCATCAGTAAGTTAATCTGCTTTTCCTCCAGCCACCAGCGATATTTGTTCACACAGGCCTTTAACTGCTCATCCAACTGAAATTCTTGATACTTCACCATTCTTGTCGATTGATCGAGTGTAGTTAATAGTAAAAGCTGACGGGTGAGCTTCGATAACCGCTGGGTTTCTGATTGGATGATTTCAGCATAGTTCTCACGGTCCTCTTCCGTTAAATCGGTTGATTTCAATAAGCCTGCATAGCCTTGAATATTCAGCAGCGGAGATTGAAAATCATGGGACACATTGCTGATGAATTCCTTGCGAATCTGATCATTCTCCTGAAGCTGACCAACCATCGTATTAAAACTTGCTGCCAGCTGACCGATTTCATCACGGCGGTCAATGTTCAGCTGGGTATCATATTTTTCATGGGCAATCCGTTTGGTTGCTTCCGTTAACTGTGTGATGGGCACAATCAAGAGCTTGGCCACGACCAGCATCAGCAATAGGCTTAAAACAGCGGTTCCTACGATGAGGCCGCCTAAAATAGTATGGACCTCGCTAAATAATAGCTTGATATCCGGTCTGACAAAGAGTGCATAGCGCTTGTTTTCATAAGTAAACGGAATACCGATTGTGTTCGACAATTCGTTGGCAAAAAAACCGGTCACAAATGTCTGACGAGGAAATTCGCGCATCCCATGATAGATGTAGCCGTCGAGTACCTTTTTCACTGAAGATGCTTGTAAATCTTGTACCCGATACTTCCCGCCGTAAAAATGGCCCTTGCCCGATTCATCGACGACATAAAGCTGGTAGCCGATTTTTCCCACCGTCGATAGGTAATCGGATAAAGGGAGATTTGGAGAGGTCTCGATGTGAGCGGCAATGGATTTAGCAATTTCCACGTTTTTCTTATCATTCCGCTCTTTCACCACGCTTTGGTAATAGGTGTTCGTTAGTAAAAAACCAAAGATTGTGCTAAACAGCATGATAAGAATGGTGGTTAGAACAAATCTTCCATATAACGATTTCATGAGTGATGCACCTCTAGCTTATATCCCACTCCGCGGACGGTGATGATTTCAACGTCTTTTGCGATTTTCGCGAGGCGTTCGCGGATTCGCTTGATATGGGTGGTAAGTGTTTGTTCGTCTCCCTCGTAATCGTAGCCCCAAATTTTCTCCATTATGGCGGCCCGTTCAAAGACTTGGTTTGGCTTAGAGGCAAGTAAGGAGAGCAATTCGAATTCCTTCAGCGGGAGGAGTAAGGTGCTTGCGCCTGCGGTGACTTCGAATCGCTTTCGATTGATCAAGATGGATCCCACTTGCAGCATGGTATCTGTCAGTTTATCGTATCGTCGTAGAATGGCGGCGATGCGGTATAGCAGTTCCTTGGGTTCGAAGGGTTTGACGATATAATCGTCTGACCCAGCAAGGAACCCCTTTTCCTTATCTTCTAGTTCCCCTTTGGCTGTCAGTAATAGTACGGGAATGTCGCGGTCATTTCTTATTTTTTTCGTCAGTTCATAGCCGTTCAAACCGGGCATCATCACATCCACGATGGCTAGGTCAGGCAGCTCGTTTTCCAATATTCCAAGGGCTTGGATGCCATTCTCTGCCTTAAGCACCTGATATCCTGAATGGGTGACATGAATGCTAACTAATTCAAGTATATGTTTATCGTCATCCACGACTAAAATTTTCCTCATATGCGCCAGCTCCGTTTCAGTAGCTTCATTTTTTGGGGGACAGTCCCCCGTTGCGCTAAAGCGCTGGGGGACTGTCCCCGCTTCGAAAAGTTTTGTCTTTGTTCATAAATGGGAGGGTTCTCCCGGTCCAACCTCTATTAAGATGGAGATAGGAAATCTTTATTTGTTTGGAGGAGACATCGTGAATCGACTTTGGGCTGTTGTAGCACTCACGCTTTTAATAATAACCGGCTGTTCGTCTGGTAGTTCGAGTTCTGCCAAGGATGGCGAAACAATTTACAAGGAAAATTGTTCAGCATGCCACGGTGACCAATTAAAGGGCGCTGTTGGTCCGCCTGTAGTCAATATGAAGGGTAAGCATTCAGAAGAGGAAGTACTGAAGATCATCAGTGAGGGTACCCCTAAGATGCCTGGGAATTTACTTGGTGATGTGGAATCAAAGATTGTAACGAAATGGTTGATGGAGAAATAGATAGATGGGTAAGGCTGGGTCGCGTTCGTGTATCGTACGCGACCTTTTGCTGTTGAGAATTTTCCTGATTGGGCACGTAGTACCCGCTTAAACACTACTAAATAGTTTGTTGACCCATAACCCCATTAATCGAGTAACTTGCGCTTATCTCTGCACTCAAGGAATGGGAGACCGAGCAATATTTATCCTTTGACAGCTGGATGGCCCGTACCACCTTATCTTCCGGCAAATCGCCTTCTAAAGCATAATGAATGTTGATGGTGGTAAACTTTTTAGGATGGTCATCTGCCCGTTCACCCTTAACATCCATATGAAAAGACGCAGGCTCAAGACGCATTTTATGCAAAATCGAGATAATATCAATCCCTGTACAACCTGCAACTGCATTCAAAAGCAGCTCCGTTGGACGTGCTCCTGTATTTTCTCCACCCACCTCTGGAGCGGCATCCATCTTAATCTCATGCCCAGAGGGAGTCGTCCCCGAAAACGCCATCTTCTCATTCCACTTAACTGTTAATTCCATCACTACATTACCCCTTTCATTATGTTAATTTTACCAAACTATTGGTTACTTATGTTAATAAAAGGGGACAGTCCCGCGGCGCGTTAAAGCAGCGGGGGACTGTCCCCCCTTTATTGTGGTATTATTTAAATAAAAAGAGGTGAGGCATGTGTTAAGTTCAACGGACATGAGAAAGAAAGCGGCAGCTGAGAAGGCGGCTGAATTTATTCAGGATGGAATGACGATTGGCTTAGGTTCAGGTTCGACCGTTTACTGGCTCATACAAAGGATAGGCGAATTAGTAGAACAAGGGCTATCCGTTAGAGGGATTCCTTCCTCTATACGTACGGAAGGATGGGCCAAGGAATGCAAGATTCCCTTAACCGATTTTTCCCAAGTACAAAGTCTCGATCTCGCCATTGATGGCGCGGACGAAATTGATCCTAATTTCAACTTAACCAAGGGTGGTGGCGGTTCTCTTTTACGAGAAAAACTCGTGGATGCCCATGCGAAGCAGCTCATCATCATCGCCGACGAATCAAAAATTGTACCATCACTAGGGAAGTTTCCTCTTCCTGTTGAAGTCGTTCCCTTTGGCTGGGAAGTAACAGCACAAAGTATCGCAAACCTCGGCGCTACCCCACAATTAAGAATGAGAGATGGAAACGTCTTCGTTTCTAATAATGGTAACTATATTTTGGATTGTCATTTTCAAACCATTGCGAATCCCGCTGAACTGCATAACCAACTAAAACTGTTACTCGGTGTCGTCGAAACCGGCCTGTTCATAGGAATGACAGACACTGTCATCATTGGTGGGGATGAGCAAATAAAAGTCCTTCATAAAAATAAATAAGGAGAGGCTATGCCTCTCCTTTCATTTTAACCCTGAACTAAATCCCTGCGAATCGGTGTGAAAATATCTAAAATCACACATTCCTCTAATACCTTGACCTGGTGTAAAACATTCGATGGGATATATTGTTTATCACCTTCAGCCAAGATTCTCTTTTCACCATTTACTTCAAATTCTACTTTTCCTTTTTCAATATAGCTGATTTGTTCCTCAGGATGCTGATCCACATCACCGATAAACCCTTTAGCTAATTGAACCTTTACTAACATAAGTGAACCGTCGCTGCTTAAAATTTCTCTTTTTACCATGATGTCCTCCTAAATGTATGCCAATTCCAACAACAGCGTTTTATAAAAATAATCCTGGATTGATGAGCTTTGGCACAAAGAATGCAATGCTTGGGAAAAAGGCCACAAAAATAAGTACAACAAGAATAATGGCTATATAGGGCATAACTGCTGAGAGCGACTTTTCAATACTCAATTCCCCAATCTTTCCAGCAAGCAATAAACATAACCCATAAGGCGGAGTAACAAGGCCAATAGCTAATGTTATGACGACAATAAGACCTAAATGAACAGGCGTCATTCCAAAGTGTGTAGCCGTAGGCAAAATAACTGGAACGAAGAGAATCATAGCCGGTATGGCATCCATAAACGTTCCAATAAACAAGAAGAAAGCGATGAGAATTAAAATAAATACCCACTTAGCCCCAACATTATTTACAAAGAAGTCTTGAGCCATTGTGGATAATTGATAGTAACTCAATAACTCACCCAGCGCACTAGCTGCTGCTAGAGCAAATAAAGAAAGTGAGCTAAGTGCAAGCGTATCAGTTAAAATCTTAGGCAAATCAGAAAGTTTAATTGTTTTATAGAAAAACATACTAATAATTAATGTATAAAGTGAGGCTACTGCCGCTGCTTCTGTAGCAGTAAAAAACCCTGTAATAATCCCACCAATGATAATAAATGGCGTAATTAAAGCTGGGATTGTTTCATAAACCAATTTTAAGAATTCCTTCATTTTCGCTCGTTCTGATTTCGGATAGCCTTTTTTGAGTGCTCGGAAATAAACGAAAGCCATCATTCCCAACCCGATTAAAATACCTGGGATGATCCCGCCTAAGAACAATGCGCCAATGGATGCATTGGTTAAGCCAGCAAAAATGATCATTGGAATACTAGGTGGAATAATAACACCAATGGTAGAAGACGCAGCTGTTACCCCAACCGCAGTTTCCGTGTCATACCCTTGTTTCTTCATATTAGGAATTAAAATTTTCCCAACACCTGCAGTATCAGCTTGTGCCGCACCAGATACCCCCGCAAAAATCATGGAAACAAGGATATTTGCATGGGCTAAACCGCCTCTAATATGGCCGACAATCGCCATTGAAAGGTCAATCAACTTTTGTGAAATTTTCCCGCTATTCATCAAATTCGCAGCCAAAATAAAGAGTGGCACGGCAAGCAGGACAAAGGAATTGATTCCATTTAGCATTTTCATCGGTACTGTCACTTCTGGAATATATGGAACTGTAAAGATTCCCATCAACGCAACAATCCCAATAACAAATGCAATAGGAACTCCGATCAACATGAGGATGAGAAACAATGCGACTAAAAGAATTGCCGTCATACCTTAGCCCCCCCTCTCTTTATTTCTTTGAAGCTACTAATCAAATGATTAAGAGAATAAATGGCCATTGTAAGCCCTGTAATCGGGATAGAAATCCATACATAGCCCATTTTCATCGCTGGTAAAGAGGTCCAATTATACGTCCAAAAATTCTGTACAGCCTCGATTCCATAATAGAAAAGAGCGACAGCAAACAATAATACGATCGTATCAATTACCATTAATAAAGTCGATTTTGATACTCCGTTAAGCTTTTGCAATAAAAAGTCAAAGCTAAAGTGTTCTTTTCGATTCAACATCACCGCGGCCCCCATAAAGACTGACCAAATGAAAGAATAATTTGCTACTTCCTCCGTCCAAATAACCGGGATGCCTAAATGCCTGGTTGCAATTTGAATAATTATGGTGATAAAAAAGATCGATAAGCTTAAAACACCAATAGTAAGCTGAATTTTCTCAAGAATCTTGATCATGCTTATCGTTTCCCCCCTTGTTTAGGAGTAAAGGGAAGAAACATCTTCCCTTTATCCATTCAATCTATTTACTTCAAGTCTCTGATTTCTTTTAATAATTTTTCTACGCCCATTTCCTTCGCAGCCTTGTCTTGTAATGGCTCTGCTAATTTAATAAATGGTGCACGATCGATCTCGTTGACAACTGCTCCTTCAGAAATTGCTTTTTCTTTATATTCTTTTTCTTGAGCAATAACAGAAGCTCTTTCAGCTTCAACAGAAGCCTTTGCTGCTTCTAAAATAATTTCTTTCTGTTCTTTCGTATAGGAGTCAAACTTCTTGCCGTTTACTAATAAGAATCTTGTTGTGTAATCATGAGCAGTTTCAGTGATGTATTTACCATTCTTCGTCTTGTGGTGATTTTGTTGTACAAAATACGGATAAGCATTTTCAGATGAATCTACCACGTTTTGCTGTAATGCTTGGTATAGTTCTCCCCAGGCAATAGATGTAGGAATAGCACCAGCTTGTTTCCAGTAATCAGCCACAACACCTGAAGTTTGTGTTCTAAATGTTAGCCCTTTTAAATCGCTCATTTTGTTAATTGGCTTTTTACCATAATAATGTCTTACACCAGCAGACCAGTAGCCCACAATTTTGAAATCGTTATTAGACTTTTCATTGATTAACTTCGTGATGTCTTCGCCGACTTTACCATCTACAACTTTTTCCCAGTGCTCGTAGCTATCGAATAGGTATGGCAATGCTAACAAATCAACTTCTTTAATACCTGTTTGTGTCATAAATCCAGGAGATACTAATACTACATCCGCAGCTCCTAACTTCAGCTTTTGTACTAATTCAGCCTCTTCTGTTCCAATCGTTCCCGCATGAACTTCCACTTCAATGTTCCCTTTTGACTTGCTTTCAGCCACTTCTTTGAACTTTAAAAGACCAACTTGATATGGGTTATCCGGAGATGTTTGGTTATGAGCTGCAACGAGCTTAATCTTTTTAGCTCCACCATCTCCTTCACCGGCACTCTTTGTTCCAGTTTCCTTACTGCTACAGCCTGCTAAAACAACAGATAAAGCTAAAAGTAATACAAAGGATAATGAGAATATTTTTTTCATTTTACTAGCTCCCCCTACTTTTTTATAAGTATATTATTTTTTTTAACAACCTCTGAGTATGCAAGTGCTTTACTAGTTAAGGCTTGATAATCGTCCTCACTTTTTAAAAGGGCAGGATTGACTAAGTTGCTTCCTACTCCCACCGCTAAAGCACCGCTGCCAATGTAATCAAGAACATTCCCTTGATTGATTCCCCCTGTCACCATTAATGGAATATGCGGGAACGGTCCATGAATATTTTTAATATACCCGGGACCGAAGGCATTGGCTGGAAACACTTTAATCATATCGGCACCGTGCTCATAAGCTGTTAAAATCTCTGTTGGTGTTAAGGCGCCTGGTATGCTGGTTACTCCATAACGTTTTGTCATTTTGATGGTCTCTGTGTTAAGAGATGGCGAAACAATAAACCTGCTTCCTGCAAGAATGGCTGCTCTAGCCGTTTCGGGGTCCAACACCGTTCCCGCACCAACCAGAACCTCATCTCCAAACTCATCCACCACTTTTTCTATCATGGCCATGACTTTTGGGGTTTCCGCAGTAATTTCTACTACTTTCACTCCCCCTAGGGATAAAGCGTTTACAATTGGAACAATATTTTCAACCGATGCTTCGCGTATGACCGCAACTATCGGATGTTCTTTAATGAAATCGATTACACTCATTTCTAAACCAACCCCTTTTGTAAAAAGTCTCCTATTCTAAGTTCGTATGTCGCTTTGTCATTTCATCATAGGTAGAATCTTGATCTTCTATCTGTAAAGTCCCAATGATAATCGCGTCTAGAACGAGGTGAACAGATTGATCAAATTGATTCCCAAGGGGCTGGATCGTCTCTGGTTCACTTGGTCTTCGGTATTTGGTTGCAGCGGGAATTACAAGAATCCCGTCACAGATTGAAGCAATCTTAGAATCTCTATTTGTCGTAACTAGAAACACTTTGGCACCCAATTCTTTCGATTTTGCCGCATACTGTAAGATGGCTCCTGTTGACCCTGATCCTGAGATGGCTACTAATAAATCATCTGCGTCAATACTTGGTGTGACCGTTTCACCAATCACATAAACCGGAAAGCCACCGTGCATAAGACGCATCGCAAACGCTTTTCCCATTAGACCCGAGCGCCCTTCTCCATAAACAAAGATTCGCTTTGCCTCTCGAAGATGCTTGGATAAATGGAGCGCTTCTTCCTCGCTGATCTGGCCAATGACAGTGGAGATTTCATTCGCCACTGTAGTAATAATAGATTTCATCGTGGTAACAGTCCTTTCATGACAGCAGCAGCTTCTGCTGGAATATCAGCCTTCGTGATCGCACTGCCAACGATAATGGTATCAGGCTGAATTTGTAACACCGTCGGAAGGGAATCTACATTAACTCCACCTGCAACTGCTACATCAAACTGGTCAAAGCCATGTGTTAAGGCCAATTGCTCAGCACCCATTTCACCTTCTGCCTGCATATCCTTGCCAAAGTGAAGACTCACTAGGTCCACACCAAGCTGCTGTAATTCAACTAGACGGTTGCGATTGGTTACTCCCAATAGGTCAATCATAATCCGCTTGTTATAGGTTTTCGCCACTTCAAGTGTATCCAAGATCGTTTTATCAGCAGAAAAGGCCATCACGGTCGTAATATCTGCACCTGCCTCAAAGGCTTGAATCGCTTCATGCTTCCCAGCATCACATGTCTTCATATCAGCAACGACTACTTTATAGGGGTAAGTCTCTTTAATCTCCCGAATAATGGCCATACCGTATTCCTTGATTACTCCGGTGCCTATCTCTATCCAATCCACAAAAGCTTCTGTTTCTTGTAAAAGCTGAAAGCACTCATCCCGCGTTAAGCGGTCAAGGGCTAGTTGAAGATTCATTCTCTCACCCTATCTTTCTATGAATTCTTTTTCTCCTAAATGGACTAATACTTCATCTAAATAAGGCAGCCCCTCGTTGTCACCAGAAACACTGACAACCATCGAACCGATGGTATTGGCAAAATGCAGGGTTTTCTCCAGCGGCCATTGATTTAATACCCCATAAATAAAGCCGCAATCAAACCCATCACCAGCACCAACCGTGTCTACAACCTTCTTTGCTTTTACCGGTGGAGCCTCGATATACAGTCCATTATGATAGCCAATGGAGCCTTTATCTCCTTGTTTGATGGCTACATAGGAAATACCGTAATGCTTGCTTTTTTCAATGATTTCTGAGGGATCACTTACCCCTAATAGCAATTCTGCTTCTTCCACGCCGGTTAATAAAATATCCACATGTGGGAGGAATTCTCGTAATGCAGCTCTCGCCACTTCCTTACTCCAAAGCCTTAATCGGATATTCGGATCGAACGAGATTAACACCCCATGCTTTTTCGCCAGTGAAATTGCATATTTTACTAGTTCAATATTCTTCGCTTGGTCAACTGCGGGGAATATACCAGTGATATGAAAGACTTTCGCGTTCTTAAAATAAGCTTCATCGAGTGTATCCACGGTTAAAGCTGTTGTCGGAGAGTTGGTTCGATAATAGAAGGTACGGCCACTACCATCCTCCATAATCTCTTTAAAATTCAGTGAAGTAGGATACCCATCTACTAGCTCTAATTGAGAGACATCGATTCCTTCTCCGCGGACAAAATTATAGATAAACCTACCAAACTCATCATTACCTAACCGGCTGATCCACCCAGTTTTTAAACCCAAACGGGCACAGCCGATGGCAACATTTAGTTCAGCTCCCCCTACTTTCCTTTCAAAAGAGGGAACATATCTCATAGGTCCCGTTGAGACGGGATTAAACGTAATCATTGCATCTCCAATGGTAATGATATCCTTCATATGACTAACATCCTTTTTTAACAAGAATTTCTTACAATAAGTCTCGGTTCTAAACGATAATTGGCTTGTTCTTCCTCTACATCTTTTTTCTGAATTTTACTAAGTAAGAGTTCAGCGGCCTTCTTCCCTATCTCAAATGATGGCTGCTCAACAATCGTTAAGGCTGGTTCGTAAAAGCTAGCAAAGGAAACATCATCAATGCCTATGATGGCAAGGTCAGCTGGAATACGAAGACCTTGTTTTTTTACGTACTTTAAGATCTCCATTAGAGTAAGGTCATTCCCTGCCAAAATAGCTTGGATGGGCTCTTCGAGAGAAAGCATTTCTTCCAATCCCGCTTGGATTTTATTAATTTCTAGTTTCTTAATGTACTCTTCTTTAATAGGAATTCCATTACTTTGTAAAGCCTTTTTATAGCCGGTAATCCGCTCCATCCTCGGTGATACATTGCGAATGACATTCGTAATAATCCCGATTCGCTCATAGCCTTTTTCAATAAAGTGCTGTACAGCAAGACCAGCCGCATTTTCGTTGTCTAGCATGACAGATGGAATCGATACTTCCGGTACGATACGGTCGACAAAGATCACTGGGTACTTTTCATCTACCATTTCTTCATAGAGCTCTACGTTATCACCTGTAGGAAAGAGAATAATACCATCCACCTGTTTAGCCCTAAGCATGTCAATGTATCTCTTTTCTTTTTCTGGATCATCGTCCGCATTACAAACAATTAGGTGGAAATCATAAAGATGGCACATGTCTTCGATGGACCGAATCACCTGAGTTGAAAAATTGTGCAGGATATTGGCAACAATCACCCCAATTGTCATGGTGGATTTTTGCTTTAAGCTTCTTGCCACGATATTTGGCCGATAATCCAACTCCTTAATAGCATCCTCAATTCGCTGTTTCGTATTTTCTGCCATATAGTCGAATCTCTTATTTAAATATTGGGAAACTGTACTTTTAGAAACATTTGCATGCTGAGCTACATCAGCAATTGTCGCTTTTTTCATAGAATCTTCTCCAGAATTTCTAACATTATTTGATAAACCGATTTACTAAATCGGTTTACTAAATCGATTTAGTGTTAGTATAGAGTAAATGAAAGCGTTTTACAATAGGAATTTTCAAAAAACTTTAGGGGACAGTCCCCCGCTGCTTTAAAGCGCTGGGGGACTGTCCCCTAATTGGTTTTTTTCCTTTATCTCTTCAGGTCGATCATAAATTTATACCGGTCCGCGCGGTAGAGGGATTTGACGGTTTCTAGCGGGACATTATTTTCCAGCATAGCGATCCGCTGAATGAAGAGAGTAGGAGCCCCTTTGGGGATTTGGAGATACTCTGCCTCCATGCTATCCACAACCGAAGCCTCAATTGATTGGCTAGCGTGTGTAATCGATAAATTCAATTTCTCTTGGATAAACTGATAGATTGAGTGATTCAATAGCTCCACTGTTATCCCAGGAACTAAATCTGCCGAAATATAGTTGGTCTCCAGGGCCATCGGGACACCATCCGCCAAACGAACCCGCTTGATTTCATACACAGGATCAGCTTCCTTGATGCGCAAATCCTGGGCAATCGCCGTAGTGGCCGGTATAACCTTGAAATCCAACAGCTCACTGCTTGGCGTCATCCCTCTTTCAAGCATATCCTCCGAAAAGCTCGTTAACCCACGCTTTTCAATCTTCAGATCCGACACAAAGGTACCTCTTCCCTGCTTTCGATCCAGTAACCCCATTTGCACCAGGTTATTAATCGCTTGGCGGACCGTCATCCGACTAATTTGATACTTCTCAGAGAATTCCCTTTCAGACGGCAACAAGTCGCCCGGCATCCATTCCTTATTTTCAATCATTGTCTTTATCTGTTGTTCTAATTGATAATAAATCGGGATCGGAGAGGTTTTATCAATCATCCTATTCATCCTCCCTTCAACAAAAATCCTTCGCCTCAGTCAACGCTTGTTGATCAGCAATAATCGTGACATTCGGATGTAATTGTAAAATGGAAGCTGGAAAGCTTTCGGTCACTTCCCCACAAAGCAGCTGCTTCATCGCTTCTTTTTTCGATTCACCCGAAACCAGTAGAAGAATTTCTCGACTTTTCATAATCGAAGCAATTCCCATCGAAATCGCAAACCTCGGCACCTCATCCATTGACTTAAAGTATCGTGAATTCGCCTCCCTCGTTGATTCATCGAGCGTCACAATATGTGTCTTAGCACCAAACTTTGTCCCAGGCTCATTAAAGCCAATGTGGCCATTGCTGCCAATCCCGAGAATTTGGAGGTCAATTCCACCATGGTCATCGATTGATTTTTCATACCGCACACATTCCTGTTCCATATCCTTCGCATCGCCTCTAGGAATGTGGGTCTGGGCCTTCGGAACATTGATATGATGAAATAATTGTTCATCCATATAGTAACGGTAACTGCTTGGATGCTCCCCGGAAAAACCAATATATTCATCTAAATTAAACGTAGTCACCTGCTCATAGGAAGTCCCGTTTTCGCCATGATCGTTAATCAGCTGTTCATAGGTTCCTTTTGGAGTCCCTCCCGTTGCCAATCCAAGAGTAAGCGTAGGGTTCTGCTTCACCTTTTCGATGATATAGTTCGCTGCCGCTTGGCTCATTTGTTCATAATTTTTCACTTCAATAATCTTCATACTTACTCGTCTCCCCTCTTGAATGCCAAGTGTCCTTTACAAAAAGTCATAACGACCTCGTTATTTTCATCTAAAACAATTAAATCGGCATCCTTGCCAACCTTTAAGCTGCCTTTCTGGTCCAACACACCCATTTGTTTGGCAGGGTTATAAGAGCTCATTTGAACCGCGTCTCTTACAGAACAGCCCGTAAAGGAAAGGATATTTTTAAACGCTTGCGCCATGGTTAATACACTGCCCGCCAATGTTCCATCCTCTAAGAGTGCTTTTCCCTTTTTCACAAACACCCTCTGACCGCCTAAGTCATATTCTCCATCTGAAAGGAACTGGGCTCTCATCGCATCGGTAATCAGAATCATTCGCTCCGGAGTGATGAGCTCATATGAAACCTTCACCATCTCAGGAGACACATGAATTCCATCAGCGATGATCTCCACCATTAATTCCTTTCGTAAATAGGCCGCTCCAACCACACCTGGTTCCCGGTGATGCAGCCCGCGCATTTGATTAAACAAGTGGGTGATATGGGACGCACCCGATTGAATCGCTTGTCCTACTTCTTCGAACGTCGCATCTGTATGACCAATGGATGCAACGATACCTTTTTCTTTTAAAAATTGAACTAGCTCCGTTCCTTGCGGCAACTCAGGTGCTAACGTGATGAGCTTAATGGTTTCTTTGGAGAGATCCAGCCACTTCTCGAATAAGTCTATGTCAGCAGGAATAATGTGCTGAAGCGGTTGAGCACCCGCTTTTGTAGGATTAATAAACGGACCTTCAAAATGGATCCCAAGGATTTCTGCCTGACCACTCTTTTGTTTATCAGAAATATACTCGCCTGTCTGACGTAATGCCTTTTCTAATAAGTCTTTACTTTGCGTAATGGTAGTAGCCAAAAAGCTGGTCGTCCCACTTTGTGGAAGCGAAGAAGCCATATTTTCTAGTGCCTCATCCGTACAATCCATCGTGTCAGCACCATTTGCCCCATGGATATGCACATCAACAAAGCCAGGTATAATTTTATAGGAATCAGGAAGAATAAGTTCTTGAACACGCTCATCCAAATTTCCTTCCATTTTAGACCCTATTGCTTCGATTTTCCCGTCTTTAATGAGGAGCGATCCTTTGTCAATCTCCTGATTTTCTGCGTAAATCACTGCATTTTTTAGCAAAATAGTACGGAAACCACTCATTATAAAAAACCTCTTCTCTAAAGTTATATAGTTGTCTAGACCAGTTAATCCTTTATAAAAGGAACCCAGCTTGGTTTTAGCATAGTTTCCTGTATTTATTGATATCTACTGTTTCCTTTATTTTATCAGGAAAAGCCGTTTTTACAAAAGGAGTATTTGCTAAAACTACACGGGGACAGTCCCCCGTCGCGTTAAAGCGCTGGGGGACTGTCCCCACACTTATCTACTCCGATAGAGTTCACGAGTTTTGTAACCTGCACGAAGGATCATTTTCATTTCTTCACGCCGCTTTTCTTTGGTTGCCTCTTGTTTGGCGCTATAAATATAACGGGCCCAATCTTTTTGGTACCCCGGGGTAAGTGATTGGTAGAATGCAAGCAGGTCCGCCTTGCCCTGCAAATCCTTTTCTACTTCTGGTATCATGGCAATGTAATCATCTACACACTGACTTGCTTTTGAACTTTTACTTTTCTTGTTTCGATTCTCTTCTTTAAGCCCAACTACCGTAAATACTTCATCTAGTCCAACCATTCGGGCAAATTTAATGTTGCTGGTTCCTACATACCCTTCTTCTTCCGCACCTAACGCCTCGAATAATTCATCACGATGGATATACGTCTGATAAACCTTATTCCCTTTTTTAGGATACGCAATGTAAATATATCCATTTTCATTTAGATATCTTTTCTCGATGACCAAATCCATCAATTGTTTCAATTCACTCTTCGTAAGGACAAAAGCAAAAATGAGATCATACCCTTTTTCCTTAAACGTTGTATCGTAAGCTGATAATCCGTTAAAGTAATCTCCGCCCTCAGGCATGTCCAATACAACAACTTTCTTATATTTAAGCAAGTTTAATTTTTCAACGATGGTTTTAGACATTAATAATCCTCCTGCATCCATTAAATTGTCTGCTGAATAAATCTTAAAACAAAATAAGTTGAACAACAAGGGGACTGTCCCCAACTAATCTAACGGTTTTTGATGGGGGTGCCTAACTAAAAAGATCTCAATATTTCTAGATGTGAGGCGAAAAAGACTTTGTAGGGATCAGACTTACCAACAGATATAAGTACCATTGGTAAATCAACAGGGTAACTTTTTATGTAAACTGTTTTACCCGGAATATAGACGCTATAGTCTACTGATTGAAAATAAAATTCAAAGGAGGTTTTTAAATAAGGTGATATTTGGGGTGGTTCAACAGTTGCTCTCCATTTGTCGAGCTCTAGTAGGGATTGAATGGCTGATTTTCTTCATTATACTTCCACTTTTAGATACCCAGCATTTTGTTGATTTCTTCTTCAGATAATATTGGATTATCTTCTTCCAATGCTTTTCTGAGTTGAGATTCTTCATCCAAATCGGTGACTTCGTACACATTGGGTTCTTTAATTTGTTCTACTTCAAACAAAAGGAATTTCCGATCATCAATTTGAATATAGTCCTCTCCCGAAATAATAACTTTTCTAATTTCCTCATTTTCTACTTTAACTGGCTTCATGTTAACTTCCCTCCTTACGTAAATTACCATTATTATAATATTAAGAAGTACAAACATTCAAAACCATTAATGATGGAGGGATAGCAATGTCACTAAATGAAAACAAAGAACTTACCATATCAGGCACATTATCATTTGATGATTTCAAAAAATATAATTACCATGTAAAAAAAAAAGCTGAGCTTTACTATTTCATTTTAATTACGCTGATCTTTCTTTTATTATTAAATTTATTTAGCCCTGACCTCTCGTTAGGATATACTGTTTTCTTGGCGTTATTGGTTGCTGTAATCGTTGAATTGATACGATGGGCTATAAGGTACTTGCGCATAAAAAAAGAGTTTACCAGTGACCGGATGATAAAAAACGAAATCATCTATACTATTAGCCCGGATGGGATCCAGCAACAAAGAAATCGGACAAATGTACACATTGATTGGAAAGACATTCTATTTATTAAAGAACATAAGGAATTATTTCGTATTCATTTATCTAAAAACAAAGCCATTGTTCTACCGAAAGGTTTTTTTCCATCCGAAGAAGATTTACATACCTTTAAAGAAATTATTAGTCAAAATATAAATTAGGGGACAGTCCCCCGCCGCGCTAAAGCGCTGGGGGACTGTCCCCACTTTTCCCTTATCTTACTGTCTTGCAACTCGGGCAGGCTGGGCTGGTTGAGTCGTATTGGTTTCCACATGCTCGGCAGAAGACGATGCCTGTTACCGCAGAAGCGGCTGCCGCCTGGGCGGAGCCGCTTGCCTCCTTCTGACCAGCAGCCCCCAACTGTTTTCTCCTAAAAGACACAATCACCACTATCATGGTTACGAGATTAATAACCAAACTAGCTACCAGCAGCACAATCACAAGGGATGTTTCTTCAAACATGGTCGATTAACCTCCTATCCTACCACTCGATCTTCTACTTCATCTTGATCGTCTTTACTCTTCTGTTTCCGGTACAGGAAGTATCCTCCGATGGCGATAGCAATTCCGCCTACTCCACCAAGAGATCCAGCGAACACAGGCGTATTGTTATACCAGCGGATGATTGGATTGGTCGATACGAGAATGTCATTGACCTTGGACGTCAGCTCATTCCCCGCTGCATCCACCGCAATAATCTTCACATTCTGCTTTGAGTTCGAGCTTCCCATATCAAACACGAAACTCTCTCCCTCTTCCTTATGGTCAACCTTCTTATCATTCACATAAATCTCCGCACCCTTAAGAACAAGATTATCCTTAATCGAAACCGTGACTGACTTCTTCTCAACCGGGTACTGCTCCCCACTCTCAATATCAATCGGAACAATCACTGGAGCCGTCTTGTCGATCCCAAAGGAAATCTCCGCCTTCTTCGTCTCATCGATTGTCTCATTGATGTTGCCAGCCGCATCCTCAGAGTACAGCGCCACCGTATACCTGCCATCGCCAGCAAACAGCGACTTCTTGATCGTGTACTTGTACTGACTCCACTGACCTTTTCCGCCAGATTCCGATACCGTATAATCGTTCCCTTTCACAAGGTCCGTCGGCGTTCCGTTCTTCGTCATCTTGACCTTCACCGTATCAGGCTTCAAGCTGTCCACATTGGTTTCCGTCACCACGACATCCGTTTCATTTTTCACATACTTCCCATCAATCGCTTTCAACGCCTTATCAAAAACATAGACGGATCCAAATCGATTAACAGAGAACTGAATCGTTTGTGTCGTCCGGTTACCAGCCATATCCACAAGGGCTGCAGTCAATGTGTAAATATCATCAACTTCCTTTTTCTTCGCAAAATTGTTGAACGTATACACCTGACCGTTTGGAGCAGCCGCATAGGAGCCGCTCAACCCGACTTCACCTTTGTGGTTGGCACCTGATAATTTAATTGACACGGCATTTTTATCAAAATTCGTATCTGAATAAGAAATGACAGAAATCACATCGCCCTTATTGGCCGACTTGTCCTCCACACCTGAAATCGAAAGCTTAGGTGCCGTTTGGTCGACATAAAACTCATCTGCTTTGTAATCGGCCGCAAGATTCCCAGCCATATCCGTATAATCAATGTCAAAGTGGTACTTGGCATCAGCCGAATAATGAATCGTGGCCGTATGCACATCGCCACTCGTTCTCCAGCCACTTACCGCTGGGAACGCCACCGCCTCGCCATTATCCGTTGCGGTGCCTGACACCTTCATGCGGCTCGTTTCAAAGTTATGCTCGGTAATTGAAATCGTCGCGGTACGGGCTGATTTATAATAATTGCCTTTCGCCGCCGCCCCATTACTATAAGACACCTTAATCACAGGCTTGGTTTTATCAATCGTAAACTTCTGCTGGGAAAAAGCCAGTGCCGCATTCTCTGCATTATCCTTATACTTGATATCAAACGTATAATCGCCATCTGCCGCATACTTCACCGTGGCTGTATGCGTCGTCTGATCCGGATTCTCAGAATTGACCCTCGTCGTCCATCCCACTAACTTCGGAATCACACCATCCGTATTCGTGATGGCATACATCACATCTTTAGTGTTGAAATTACGCTCGGTAATCACAATCGTCGCAGTGCGGTCTTCCTTGTAAAAATCCTTATTCTTCGGGTCAAATTGGTTGTTATCATAGGAAACCTGAATCGTCGGCGCTGTCTTGTCAATGCTGAACGTCATCTCATCCTCTGACACGTTCCCAGCCCGGTCCGTCACTTTTACCTTTACCACAATACCATTACTATTATTTTTTACCGAAAGGGTCTTCGTCATTTCCGTAACAAGGTTCAAATCGATCTTCGTTTGCTGCCAACCGTCCACCGAACTGCCCGCTGCATACGTTTTGTCATTATTAATCGTCAGGCTTCCCGACTGATTGTTCGCCGTATCATAAGGCGCCACCACTGACCATTCCACCTTTTGAATCCCTGAGTAGGAATCCATTACAGTCACATTCACGTCTACATTTTTCGCATAAAGCTCTAAGTTGTTTGAATCCTTATAACTGGTTTTCGCTTTTTCAAGCTTGATATGCGATTCTTTCCCATGCTGCTTTTCATTTTCAATCACGGTCCCGTCTGGGGTTTCAAACGTACCCGTGTTATTGACCTCATCCGTTGCTTTTGAAAAAATCTGTCCCTTGAACGCTTCTGGCACAGCGAAAGTGAACTCGCCTGTTGTAGGAACCGGTGCAATTTTATCAACACCTGACACCAAGATTTCTTTAAAAGAACCATCAGCTAGTACTGCATAATACTTTCCATTCTCGTAATCTTTTAAATACACAATCATCGATTTGACGTTACTGGTGTATTCGTTCGCCACTACAGGATCCTCTGCCTTCACGCTTACCCGCGTTGGCTTCTTGAAAAAGTAACCATACCCCGTTAGTTCAACCGAGCCCTTCAGCGTAACGGTTTGCTCCACTTTTTCATAGCTGCCCTGGTCATTTTTCGTTAAGAAACTGAAATCAGTGATGGCAGGAGCAGTTTTATCAATATAGATGGTTTTTTCAACCTTTTTCGTATTACCTGCGTTATCTACCACATAGATCGAAACTACGTACGTTCCATCTTCATGTACCTGGACACCTGGATCATTCGTCGCAAACGTATACGTCTGCTTCTCCGTCATGTCCGAATAATCGTATTCCATTTTTTTACCGTTCACATCTACGGCAACCGTGTTGATCCCTGATTCCGCATCTTGTACGGTCACATCAAAGGTGACATCGCCGTTGTATGCGTCTCCATTGGCAAAAACGTTTTCTTTAGGAGTAACCTCAACCTTGGCAGAAGGATCCCCCTTCTCAATCATCACGATGCCACTGTTGTCGGCCTCGATATTTGAGTTGTCTTTCGTCACTAAGTACGGCTCAGCGTTTTTATTTTTCACATGGTCGGTTACCGTAACATGGAACGTCCCCTTGAAGCTTTCCGCATCTACCGTGAACTTCGCTTGCGCAAACAATCCTTCTTTTTCAAAGCTATCCTCCACCAGCTGTGGAACAACCTTCTCATCACTGGTTTTTAACGCAATGTCTTGAATTCCGGAGGCATCATCCTTCACTCGAACGGTTACTTCCACTTCTTTATTGAAAAACGTTCCAAACGAAAGGAGGTTTAAGACTTTTGAAAAATAATCATCATTCTTCTGCTTGAAAGTAACGGCTTCCCCGTCCGCGAGTGTCGGTTCTTTTTTATCAATATTAACCTGAACCGTCTTCAACGTTGAAGCGTTCCCCGCTTGGTCAACCGCCCAAATGCTATAAATCCCACTGTACTGTTCATCGTCAGGCTGGAAAGAATAGCTGTTTGTCTCTGCGTTAAAAGTAGCTTCCTTACCTGGCTCATAAGAATTATAAGCACCCTTTTGGTAATACACTTTTTCAATTGGAGTGGAAAAAGTAACACCATCAAACGTCTGCTCAGTATTCTCAATCTTACCAGAAACGGTGACGCCGCCACTGAACCAGACAGAATTATCAACGGTTGCTTCGTCTGAGCCATTAACGGTTGGCTCCTCCAGGGTTGGACCCTCTGTATCAAAAAGAACAATTAAATGGCCAGGAAGATTCACTTCCTCTCCACCATTTCTCCCATTGGTCACTAGTAATCTTTTAATCGTAGTTGATTCTCTTAAAATATAATTTCCTTTCCAGTGCTTAATCGTATCTGAGATATCTACACGGTAATACGGGTCAAGCGCCGAAACAACGACGATGGCATCCTTTGAATAGACACGAATCTCATTATCGCCCTCTTTATACGATTTGAGCAAGGAGCCGGAAGCAGGTTTGATTGAAACATAGGTTTCCCACTCTCCCTCTAGCATCGAGATTCGCTCAAACGCGACTTCGATCGTCGTATCCTTTGTCACATTCTTCACCGTATAGGTGTAACTCGTGCCGTCGTTATTATCCACAAAATTGTCATTGTTGGTGAGGTCGACCGCTACACCGTTCACCTTTAACGAAGCGACTTTATAGGAGTTATCTTCAGGAGTGATGACGGCCTTCACGTCACTGTTATAGTCTACCTTGGATTGCTCGAGTTCAATGGTCCCATGGTCTCCGTGAACAGCTGCCGAAATCTGATAGGTATTGATGGCAAACTTTACTTCCACCTCATGGTTGGCGGTCACTTTTGAAAAAGTATACATATAACCGCCGTTGGTGACCGGTGTCAGGTCGGTTACCAGGTTAATTGGCGTTCCATCGATGGTAATGCTACCTAAATGATAGCCTGTTGTTGGAATGATCGTGAAAGAAGAATCGGTACCATGCTGAACATTCACCGTCCCGCCGTCCGAGTTAATTGTTTGATCCTTGTCATCCTTTATGGTCCCATTTTTATAGCTTGTAAAAGAAATCGTGTACGTTTTTAAAGCAAATTGGACGTCAATCGTAGTATCAGCTGCAAGGGATTGGAGCGTTTCTGTGTACCCCTCGTTGTTTGCGACTGTTTTTGCTTCTCCATTCACTTTGACACTCTTAATCTCGTAATTGGGATCGGGTGTAATGCTGACGTCCACCTTTGTCCCTTCTTCGAGTTGAACAGGGCTTGAATAGTCGGTGTTGTTTAGTTTGATTTGACCCGAACCGGTTTGGTTCACCGTCAGAGTAAATTTCGCTTTCACCGGTGCAGGCGGTTCTTCTGCTAGGGTCAGCTTTTCGGTGGCCACATCGTAAATATAATGGTCCGTGGTTCCCTCTGTTAGCACGATGGAAAAAGTCTTTGAAGCTACTAAAAACTCAAACTGATTGTTTTTGTTGAATTGGGCAATGGTGAGTTCCGGGAATTCGACCAGTCCATCCTTGTCCGTTGTGCCTGTTAGGCTGACCTCATTATTGCGGTTATGTCCGGTAATTTCCTGATTGGTCAGGGGGGCACCATTTTCTAAGATTTTTAAGGTGAATACCTTTTCGTTTGTGCCTGTTTGGGCAAACGCCTTGGTGATGACACCAACAGGTATGTTATAGCCGACAAGCATGATGGCCAGAACGACAGCCATTATCCGTGTCAGCTTAGATTTCCTTTTTGAAAACATGATTCACACTCCTTTGCAACTTGCTTTTTTAAATAGTTGTTGCTTTGTATATATTTGCGCTGATATAAATGCTTGATTTGGACAGGTTTGCTAGTTTTAAGGGCTATTTTGTCCGAATGCTTGGCTGATTTGGACAGGTTTGCTAGTTTCAAGGGTTTTCTTGTCCGAATGCTTGGCTGATTCAGACATTTTTGCTTGTCTCATAGGCTTTCTTGTCCAAATACCTATCTGATTCAGACAACTTCACTTCTTTCAAGAGCAATCTTGTCCGAATGCCTACCTGATTCAGACAACTTCACTGTTATTAAGAGAAATCTTGTCCGATTACCTACCTGATTTGGACAACTTCGCTCCTCTCAAGAGCAATCTTGTCCGAATGCTTGGCTGATTTGGACAGTTTTACTATTCTCAAAAGCTATCCTGTCCGAATGCTTAGCTGATTCGGACAGTTTTGCTAGTCTCTTAGGCTTTCTTGTCCGAATACCTATACCTACCTGATTCAGACAACTTCGCTCCTCTCAAGAGCAATCTTGTCCGAATACCAACAGCCTTTGAAAAAACCTCAAATAACTTTATTTGTATGTGTGACCTTGATATCTTTCACGACCTTAAAATCGACCGCAGGTATATTGTCGGTCTCTTCTTCCATTTCTAATTCACCGGTCGGAGTTAACACCGTTGTCCCACCTTCATCTGATAACAGCTCCGTACCATAATCGAGCACCTCTGTCTCGTGCGATAACACTTCAGTTTGTGGCCTTCGCACCTCTGGTACTTCCTTTGCGGTTGACAACACTTCGGTACCATTTGAAGGTGAAATCGCCGATAGGTTTGAAGGATTCAGTTTTACGGCCGTCCGCTCCTCTGTATTTTGCGACAGAATTTCTGTAAGCGATAAAAGAACCTCTTTCGGTACTTCTACCGAAAGAGAAGGTTCTTCTATATGACTCGATAAAATCTCCGTCAATGATAAAAGAACGTCCCGCTCTTTTGACTGAACCGGAACTGGGGTCACCCGCTCCTCTTTCTCATTGGAGAGTACTTCCGTTAACGATAAAAGCAGCTCTTTTTCCACATCAATGGAAGGTGAAGCAGGCTCCTCTGTGTAGCCAGCTAGAATGTCAGTCAGTGATAACGGGACCACACGATTATGTGATTGTCCCATCGATGCGGCAGCAGGCCGATCCACTTTTTCCATAGGCACAACCCTAACATCATCAAACAGCACTTCCGTTTCCGGCACCAGCACCTCTGTCTCCTTCGAAACCGCATCCGCTTTTTCAAGCACAGGCGTTACCGCCGCTAACCCCGGCTCAATATCAAACACCATAGGCTTCTGACGCTTATTCTCTCTACGCTCGCGGATTTCCTGAATCTGTCTAGCTGCAGTCCGCCCCGTTAACTCTCCGATAATGGCCGGAATCTTCATCTTGAAAAATAGAACAATGGCTGTGATCAGGAGTGCGGCTGCCAGGGAATATCCGACAATGGAAATGATTTGCCATGTAATTGCATTCATTCGAAGCCCTCCTATTCTGTCCTGTAGGCATTTGCAATCGCTTGTTCCGTTACATCAAAACGACTGATCACCTCATTTTTTATCGTTTCCGTCTTTTCTGCAGTCACCGACACACGGTTCGTACTTTGCTTGACCGCTTCCGTCACAGAGCGAATCTCACTTTCCTTCACCCCATCTAACTTAAACTTCCTCGCATACGTCTCGATGGAATACATCGTTAACTTGTAGAGCTCGAGCTTCACTATTTCACTTTCATCCGGATTCTGATCGATCATCTGAATCAAATGCCTCATATCATCCCAATAGGGCTTGTACTTTCCTTTATCCGACGCCTCTTCAATGTTGAGCGTAATATCCCGATTAAATCGGCCAATATCCCGGTAAATGGTCGCCATTTCGTAATACTCCCGATCCTTTAAACCATATTTAACCGCATCCTCAAACCATTGAATCGAGCTTTTCATTCTTGTGATTTGGTTGTCATTCGTCTCAGTTTTTCCATAATTGTAGTAGTACCAATAGACCTTTCCGATTTCAAATGCAAGATCACCGTACCGGGGATTTTCACGAATTTCATTCAGATGGGCGTTTACCTTTTTCTTTAACTGCCCTTCTTCCTTCACCGTAAAAGCAGCATCCCCTTTAAAAGCGTCGAGTAACCCGACATACGCCTCTTTCTCCGATGGCTTAATATCAATGGCTTTTAAATAGTAGTCGATTTTCGCCTGATCATTAGATGACTTTTCCGCCATTTGAATGTTGTTGGTATAGTCCGCATTATTGGTATCAGTCTTCATCACTTGCCCTAACACGCCCACCCCCAAACACAACACGGCGGCTCCGGCCACAAGGCTAAAGTTGCGAAGCTTCCGTTTTTGCTTCGCCCGATACAGGTCATCCACCTGTTCATAATGGTTGAGCGCATATAACAGCTCGGCACAGGTTTGATACCGGTCATCCGGATTGAGCTGTGTACATTTTTGAATAATTTTTTCCAAACCGCCCGATAGCTTCGGATTCCACTCTCGAATCGGATATAATTCGTAAGGTGGCTCACATGGGTTCTGGCCCGTTACCAAATGGTAAAGCGTCACACCCAAACAATAGACATCCGTCCTTGCATCGGTTTGTCCCTTGCCTCCAAACTGTTCCGGTGCCGCATACCCTTTTGTTCCCAAGCTAACGGTATCCGCCAAATTTTCTTCCTTATACTCCCGCGCGATTCCGAAATCAATCAGCTTCAAATGCCCATCCGGCTTCAGCATGACATTGGCCGGCTTCATATCCCGATAGATGATCGCAGGATCACAGGTATGTAAGTAATCGAGCACCTCACAAAGCTGCTTGGCCCAATCGATGACGAGCTCCTGCGGCTGGGCACCATATTCATCTAAAATCTTGCTCAAGGGCTCCCCCTCGATATAGTCCATGATGACAAAAATCACCTGGCCATTATCGATGATGTCGACAATTCGAGGCAATGCCGCGTGGTCGAGCTTCTTAATCATGTTGGCTTCGGCGATTGCACTCTGAATAATGACTTCGTTGTTCTTATCCCTTGCTCTTTTTTCAATCTCTTTCACTGCCCACTGCTTATTTAGCCGTTTGTCCATGGCAAGGTATACCTTTGACATACCACCTTGTCCAATCAGCTTGAGTATTTCGTATTTACCGTCTATTACCGACCCAATAGCTGCCAAAAGTATTCCCCATCCTTACAGAATTTTCACAAGCAAAACAGTGATATTATCTGTTTCGTTCCTCTGCTTATTCAGTTCCACTAACTCTTTCGCTTTCTGTTCCATCACCGCTTCATCCATCAACCTTTGTGGGGATAAAGCGTGAAAAATTTCGTCATCCGAAATCATATGCCGGAATCCATCCGAACAAAGCATAAAGACTTCTCCCGGCGCTGGTTTGCCTTGGATGAACTCTGGTTCCACGAGTTTCGAAGCCCCGATACACTGCAAAAGGACATTTCGTCTTGGATCTTTCTTTGCCTGCTCCGGCGTCATCCGGCCGCGCTTCAGTTCTCTGCCAACAACGGTCTGATCATCTGTCATGACCTCAACCGTCTGATTCATTCGATAGACGCGTGAATCACCCACATGACCAATCAGTAGGAATGTGGAATCAATGAGTAAGAGCGCGGTCAACGTCGTTCCAAGCTGAATCTTGATTTGATGTCCGTATTCGGCGATTCGCTGATTCTGCTCTTTAATAATCCGGCTCCAGCGATACTGAATATCGTTCCAATCCTGTTTTGCCAGCTGGACGGGAAGCTCTTTGTCGAACCACTGTGAAAAAGCATGGATGACACTGGCGCTAGCCACTTCCCCTTGGGAAAGTCCTCCCATGCCATCACAAATGACGGCTAAAACGATTTTTCCGACAGATGTTTCGGCAATCTTTAACAGGTAGCTGTCTTGATTGGTTTCTTTCTTAATGCCAATATCGGTATATGCTGCTGTTAATACGTCCATTTCCAAGCTCCTTGCCTATATGTAAAAAACAAAGTCTTCGTTTGCGAGTCTTAGTTTGGTGCCTGAGAAAATTTCAATCTCTTTTTCTACCGGAATCACTCGTCCATCGACAAACGTCTTATTGGTGGAGCAGTTGTCGACAATATAGTAGCGGCGATTTCTCGTAATGATGTCCGCATGATTCCGGCTCACCGCGTTATTATCAGCAACCATATAATCACAGTCGTTACGTTCCTTTCCAATCCGAAAAGAAGGTTGGTTGATGCGGATCGTTTCCTGCGTTTTTTCCCTTACCAAATATGGAAAAGCTGGTTCTTCAAACAAGTCGGCCCCAAGCACCGTGGTCCCGCCATCCACCTCAACCATTCCTAACACAGTGGTTTCACTAATAGGTGCCTTTTCGATCAATCCACGGTTCCCCAGCGGATTATAGGCCACGTTTCCGGTATTCCCTTTGGCTTCGTCTACTCTAGGTACCTGCGGTTCAGGACCCGTAGAGCCTGATGGGATATGAGACTTGTTTTCTACTATTTTCCCCATTAAACCGAGGATAAATTTTTCAAAATGATTAATAGAAAAAGGTGCCTGACACCTGAAGTAGCCAATATAAGCGGCCACATACTCAGGATCCTCGTGTTTCGAAAAAACAACGCGGAACGGAAGGTCACGGAAAAACTCAGCGGGGACTATGGTGTGTTGATTGTTCACAATCGGCCAGAATAGGCAGGTTACTTTTTTTGTCCTTGGGTCAAGAAAAACAGAGTCCCAATTCAACATAAGATTGTTTACATTCATCAACTTTTTCTCGCATTCCTTCACCACCGCCACCAACTGAATCAACGTATCCAAAAACATCTTCTTATTAACCACACTGTTAAAATACGATTGCAACGTCATCCGATCCTCGACCGTGCTTTTCATAAGAACGCCCTTTTTGCTTTGTTCCGTTGTTACGGGAATCAGACCTTCTATGACGCCCTCGGCAATGGCCCGTAATTCTCGTTCATTAATGGCTTCCGGATACGTTAACCGATTGATGACCGTATACTCATTTTTGTTTTGTTCAACTGTCGTTTTTCCCATAAAAATCCCCTGCTATCAAAATCTACTTTTAGAGACTGTTCGCTCGATTGACCGCTTTTGTTTGAGCGTCCTTATATTGGCCCGCTGCATATCGTAAAAAGTCCGCATAATTTTCTAGAGCCTTTGTCATGTTTCGAGAGGTTGAATCCGCCTCCGTCACCTGATCCCACTGTTGCTGAAATTGCGTGCTGTCTTTCCCCTGCCAAGTCGCAGAAAGAGTTTTGACTTCTTGCCCGGCCGCATCCATATTTTTATTGTGGCTCTTAACATAGGTGTCAATGGCATCGGCCGCCGATTCAAATTCCCGGTGGTTCACCTTAATATAGTTGCTCAATTCCATTCCCCCTTAAGCAATGAATCTATTATTTGAACCGATCCGCTAACGAGACATTCGTTGTCTCTGTTTGGGTATATCCCGGATCCACCTGCTGGTGTAAAAAGGTCACAAAATTATTCATCACTTCGTAGCGCGGTTCATCATAGGCCTGTTTCAACTCATGAAAGGCACTTATCGCCTGACTAGACGCTGTGCCGTCCCAAACGTTTGCTAAAGCCTTCATCGCCGACTCCACCGCTGAAAAATCGTCTCTAATTTTCCGGTTGTACTGTGCAATCTGTTTGGCAGCAGCGGATACGCGCTCTGTATCCACTTTAATCAAATCAGCCATCGTTACCCCTTCTTTCTATTCTTATTTGGAAGTGGCAGCCCCACCATGACTTTTAGCGAACTCTTCAGTCACTTTAGAGGTATCTATATTGTTCAGTTTCCCCTTTACAAATCGATACTGCTCGGCAATTGAATTCACTTTGGAGGAACATTTTTCATTGCCGATTCCTTCAAAATCACTGTGAATGCAAGAGGCGATACTTTCTAACTCATCTATGATACTTTGAAGCTCTTGTTTAATTAAATAAAGCTCCTGCTGCCCACTTTCATTCATAACTCAGCCCCCCTTACAACTGCTGAATAATCTTCCGTTCCACTGTTTCAAAATCATCGGCCGTTTCGTTTAAATAGTAGATACACTTCTTGATATTCCAGCTTTCCTCTGTGAACAAATCGGCCTGCAACAGGTTCCATAAATCTGAAAAGCCTGCTTTTAGATAGAGAGAATCCATCCTGCGGTCAATTTGGCTAATCCGTCTGTTTATGCTCTCTAATCGATCGGCGTAGTTTCGTAGTTTATACGTATCTACTTTTATCAAAGGATTGGCGGTCGCATATCTGTATCCCGCATTGAAGGTCAACTTGAACAAGAGCGACACGCCTTTGACGAGACCGCCGACGAACTGGATTAAAGCAATCCTTGCAGCATGGGATATCACTCTAATTTGATCAATGGCCTGTTTCAGGTATTCCACGAATTGGTGCACCATGTCCGGCAAGTCATTGATCATGAAATTCCCGACGCGGACCACCGTATTAATGGCGAAGGAATACACTCTTAGATGGCTTTGAATATCACCCATAACGGCGGTCGCTAGGGTGGATGCTAGCCCTTGCCAGGCATAGCCTGAAAAAGGATCCTTCTCAATTACGGCATAGCCACGATTATCTAGTTTCATAGATTCAATCGAATGCGGACCAAAAAAGCCTGGCTGTGTGCCATTGTTTTCAACATAGCGAACGGGGTAAGGGGTTCGACCTAACCAGGATACAAGGTCTCCGTTTACGACTACCGCATCAAATTTTTTCGACTGCAATGCCGCTAATTGATCGGGCCCGAGCTTGTAGGGATTGATTGGCTGTGGGTTAATGATGTGAACCCCAAGAACATTGGTATAATTTGTTGTGTACACCTCGGCCGCTAGTTCGCCACCTTTAGAGTGACCAAAAAGATAGTTTTTTCCGCTCTTCTCTTCATTTTTTTCAAAAAAAGCAATTGCCTCTAATGACTGTGGCGAGACCCCCATGGATGCGGTTAATGTATTATCCGCCATATCCTTTGGGTTGTGGAGCAGGTCATCCATGCCTTCTGTTCCCCTGAAGGACATGCCGACTTCCCCGGTCTTCGGGTCTTCGAACGCAATGGCGCAAAAGCCGGAGCGGTCGTTTTTATTCATATAATCCTTGATGACGAGTTGTCCGAGGCCGGCATCTTTCAGTTCTGCAGCAAGATCGGCATCCACCTGTAAAACCATTTTGTACAATGATTCTCCAGGTTTCCAATTTTCTAGGATGTCGACATAGGCTAGTTTATTTAATACGGCATTTTGCTGATCCCTTAGTTCGCTTAGTCGCACTTGTTCGAAACCATCTTTTAGATTAGGCATTCGTCCATCCTCCTACTTTAGTTGACTCTTAAATTCTTCGTAGGATAATCCGTTTTCGTTTACTTTAAGCACACGTTTTACCGATTTATCGTATTCCTCCCACGGTTGCGTGCCATAGAGGAAGAAATTATTTACATACTTTTCCGCTTTAGCTTCGTCACCAGAGAAGGCAGCAATAAGGCCTGTATCTTCGTAACCTAAGGATTGAAGCTGTTGATAGACGTCGTACAATTCCTTTAGCGTTTTCTCATCGGCATCACCCGATATAGACACGATGCTATGCACCATAATGACATCATCTTTTGCTACGCTCGATACACCATTTTTTAATGTGTCAAGATCCACTTCGGGTGTAAGAGTGATATAGGTTTTTGCTAGATGCAGGTTTTCAATAGACCCATAATTGATTTTGTCCTTAAGGGATTTAGAAGCCACGGCATTACGGTAATCATCAAAAAACTTCCCCGGTTTGGACAATCTTTCACGAACATTGACTAGTAGGCCGTCTTCTGATTTCGCCACCAAAATGTTCAGATTCATGCTGTCATTGAAGCCCCGCTTTGCCGGGATATAGTTTATCGCCGAAAAGTTCTGGTCGTACTTCTTATCCAAGTAAGAAAGCATCGCTGATTCACTCGTCTTCTTTTCCTCTTTCGTCGGTTGCTGGCTCATACATCCACTCACTCCTGCCACTAAAAGTACTAAAAAAATACTAACTATGAATTTTTTCATTAGCTACTTCTCCATTGTTTTTTTAATCTATATTTATATTATCCAAACGGTATTGTTTTCAAAGTTTAGGTGTGGGGGACAGTCCCCCAGGGTGGTAACGCATTACCGTAGCAGGGGACTGTCCCCCGACTTAGTAACGCGCTACCGTAGCGGGGGTCTGTCCCCCTATTTGAATGCGTCAGCTAGGTTGGTGTTGACGCTTTCTGTTTCGAAGTATCCTTGGTCGACGTTGATTCGTAGGAATTTCACGTAGTTATCAAGGATATCGTAGTAATTCTGGAAGAACTTCGCCGCGAACTCTTCATAGGAAGCAATCGTTGCTTGGGCTGCTTCACCATCCCAAGTGTTCGAAAGATTTTTAATCGTATTCTGACTTGTTTTTAATTCTTCTGCTAGTTGTCTATTTAAACGCTCAATTGTTGATGCAATGTCGGCCACTTGAGCCGTATTGACTTTAATATGCCCAGCCATTCCCTTCACTCCTTTGCGTGTATGTTAGTTTATTAGTTTGTTAACTTTCTTACTTGAACCATGTTATTTTCTTGAGTAGCCACATAATTGGCTCTTTGGGCTTCTAGCGCCTGACTAGCCGTTGCTAGTTTATCCGCCATATTTTTTAAATCTTCATTGAAGCCATTGATTTGATCAACGAAGGCAAGATTATCCTCACCCTCCCAGGCTTCACCCATGGTTCCTGCAGCCTGCATTAACTGGGTGTAAATCCCTGTGTACGTTTCAGATAGCTCTGTTAGTTTCTTCGAAGCTGTTTCAAGTTCTTGTGGAGTGACTTTGATTCGTTTCCCCATTTTCCTTACCCCTTTCTTCTTTTGAAAAATTTAGCTTTGGTAAGCTTGCCAGCTGATTGCTGCTACAATTAACTTAGCCTAAAAATTTATATCAGCATGAGCTTGGAACCGTTTTGAATGCCCAGTTCCGCAACAGCCATGTTAATATTGAAAATAATTCCCGACCCTGCGTCACACAAGACAGGATTGCCCATCGCTTTGTATTTGCCATCTGACAAGTCACTTAATAGCGTGGATACTAAGACCAATACCTCACTCATTTTACTTTCGAGCGGCAGGTACACATCAAAGCTCCTATTGGCAGCAGGAAGAAAAATTTCAACAAGGACTTTATTCATTGTTGTCCTCCTCCTTTTCAGAATTGACTAGCTTGACCTTGACACTCTTTCCTTTTTGTAAGGAGAAGCCAAAGTCAGCGGTCATTTCCTCACGCAGTTCGGGCGTCGTCTTCGACGGCTTCAGCTGATATTGCTCGGTAATCCCGCTGCCAATCCAAATGCCATCCCCCTGATTCATATGGCGTTTATACCACTTATCATAGGAGACCCCTGACAGATTCTTCGCCTGCTCGGCAAAAATAATCGTGAGGTTATACTTCGCTTCACCCTTTTCAAGGATTAACGCAAGCTTTTCAGCACTTTGGCCAGATAGACCATTTTTCAAGGCTACGATGCTATTGATGACAATGACTCTTTGGTCAAAGGATGGAATCTCTCTTCCCTGCTCGAACGCCTCTTTAAAGGTGTTGTTTCGGTAGACTACCAGCTCAAACAGTTCATCCATCACTTGTTCAAACTCTTTAACCGTAGAATAGTAGGTAATTGCCTTGTTATTTTTATCAGCAAAGCTCTGCTGCGCATCAAGCATCGTTACATCCAATCCACATTTCTCTGCCATAAACACCGATAAGTCATGTGTAAAGGACTGATGCTCGGTACCAGCAGATAGAATCATCGAGACATAGAACTGTCCGAATGGATAGTAGTGAACATTCAAGGAGTTCTTTTCAACCCCAATCGGGATGGTGAGACTCTTCTGTGGCCCCACGTAGTCTGCCAAGAATTCAAAATCCACATACTCTGGTAAAATAGGAATCTTTTTCGCGGCATGACCTTTCCAAACGACCTGCAGCTTTTGACATACCTGTTGAATAAACGTAAATAGAACCGGTGCATCGGTGACGCTTGCGATTTGGAATTCGTACACTGCGTCTTTTTTCACCAAGCCTCTTCCTTTGAACTTCGACGGGAACAACCCATCCGTTTTGCCCACGACTGTGGAATAGTCGGATTCATCATTTAACTGCAACGTAATCAATTGTTTGAAGTTTTGCAGCAACCTGAACCGGACCGCATTGGTGCCAAGCGCCGTTAAGACGAAATAGATGCCATACTTGGTCCCTTCGCGTGAAAGGAAGCTGACCGCTGTTTCTTTTTCCTCGTATATTTCTGTAAAAGCAGCAAAGTTATTAATCGCCACCACGATGGATGGCAGCCTCCCGCCAGTTGCCTTCACATAGGACGCATGATCGCCGCCATAATCAGCGAACAGCTTCTTCCGTTTTTCCACTTCGCTTTGCAGCAGTTTAAATAGATTGCTAACTTTCTCACTTTCATAAGAGAGAATCACATCACCCACATGCGGGGCTTTGGCGAAAGCCCGTAACGTTTCCGAAGCAAAATCTAATAAATAGATGTTGACTTCGTCTGGCGTATATTCTTGGATAAGCGAATACACCATCGTCGTGATGAATGTGGTTTTTCCACTGCCGGCCACCCCGTAGACAATCGTATTCCCTTCTTCCGTAAGCGGTAGACGCAGCAAGCATTGCTGCTGTCTGACCGGGTCATCATACTCACCAATGACGGGATTCAGCACAAATGACTCATTGTTTCGAGCGTTATATTTCCGCTTTACATCATCTAGTAAAATCATTGAAGGAATCGGATCCAGCCACAGCGGGCGAATACGAATCTGTTCTTCCTCCGCAATCATATGCAGGTAGTCGGTCACGACATCAAGCTGCTTTTTCGGATTGGCAAACAGGCTTCTCTTTTTATCAATTTTCGCTTGTTTGATTGGGCGGCCATTTCGGTCAATGACCACGACAGTATTATCTTTTTCCACCACCACTTTATCGGAAGGATAATAAGGAGCACCTGCCCAGGCCGACTGTCCCATCTCAAACAATTCGTTATAGCCCACTTGAAGATAGAAGCGTCCGGTATCTGTCAGTTCCGCCGCATCCGGCCGCTTCAGCATATCCATGCTGTCCGCTCGTTCTTGAACCTTTAAGCTGACCCTAAATTTACTGTTACTCCAAATTTGGTCGTCGACGACACCGCTTGGCTTTTGCGTTGCGAGGATCAAATGCACGCCCAAGCTTCGGCCAATCCGGGCGGCACTGACTAGCTGCGACATAAACTCCGGCTGCTGTGTTTTTAACTCAGCAAACTCATCCGAGATAATGAACAAATGCTGTAGCGGTTCGGTCACGACGCCTTCACGAACCAGCTTTTGATAGCTGTAAATATCGATATTGCTCTCGCCAATCAGTTTACTTGCCTCTGCAAAAAGGACCTGCCTGCGCTTTAATTCACTTTCAATCGAAACCAGCGAGCGTTTGATCATGGCACCATCTAAGTTGGTGATGATGCCGGCCGTGTGTGGCAATTTTTCAAAGGATTTCGCCATGCCGCCGCCTTTATAGTCAATCAAGATAAACGCCACTTCATTCGGATGGTAGTTCACGGCTAGGGATAAAATGTAGGTCATGATGAACTCACTCTTACCTGAACCCGTCATCCCCGCAACCAATCCGTGCGGTCCGTGGAATTTCTCATGTAAATCAAGCTTGAATAATTCCCCTAATGTGTCCACGCCGACTGGCGCTTCCAATGACTTCGTGGGATCATTGTCCTTCCATCTGGTCAACGCATTGAGATGCTCCACTTTTCCTACCCCAAATAGTTCTAAAAAGGTAACCATTTGCGGGAGGTGGAACGAATGGCCGTGTGTATCCAGCGGAATGTTCGCGAGCTTAACACTCAGCTCATTTGGGTCTGATGTAACGTAAATGTCAGGAACAAAGGACGTCGATTGGCCAGTGAGATCATCTTTATCGAAGAGCTTCCCGCTGTGTTCTTCCACCTCCACCACCATCGTGCATTCTTTCGGGAGATTTTTCAGTTCATCATAAAAGGTAACAACACTGATATGGAGATTTTTTTTCTTGGCATAGACCTGCTTCAGCATCTCAGCCCGGATAGCCAGATTCTTACTCATCGCAAACACAATGTAATATGGCGTCACATCGTCTAGCTCACTTTCATTGATTTGCGAGCGGAGGTCGATTTCTTTTTCAAGGTAGGCGGAAACTTCCTTCACCTCATTATGATTCGTGGCTATGAAACGGAACTTATTATCCTGGCTCCACACGTGCGGCAGCCATTTGGTAAAACCAAACTCGGCTTCTTCCTCCTGGTCATAAATGAAGACCATCTTTACCTCGTCATAGCTATACAGTGCCGCCAATTGGAAAATCAACCCTTTGGCGAATTCCCTCGCTTGTTTGCGGTAGCCAATGATTCCAGTGATATATTCTTCAAATAACGATAGGGTAATCGGAATGTTTTTCAGAACCTTTGGTGATTCGCATAAGGTGTACAGTTCTTCCTGTAGGTTGTCGTCATCGATTGAGAATTTTTTCTCTGAATAGGTGATGTCCGCGGATAACAGACCGTCCCCGATTCCTACTCTTAGCTTCAAGAAGTCATTTTGTCCGGGTCCTCGTTCCCATAGGTTGCGGTCCACCTGTTCAATCCGCTGGACCACTTCTGTAATGGGAACATAATTTTCCCGTAAGATTTCCTCTTGCTTATGGGACTCTTCCTTAAATAAGACGGCAAATTTATCTAGATACTCTTTGTATTTTTGCTGGCGGATTTTCTCTTTTTTCCTTCTTCGTCGCATATCATACTTTTTTGATAAAACAGGCCAAAGGATGGTTCCGAGCAGCATGCTTCCTGACATAATGATAGAGGGCATCGCCCGTGAGATATCTCCTGTTACCATGGCGTTATTGATGGCGAAAATTGCTGTCGCCATGGAGGCCATTCCCATGGTCATCGATGGACCAATCACCAGCATCATCGGCATTTCTTCCCCAATAGCATTAGGCGGGGGTGAATCGATTTTAAAAACTGCCTTTTCGACGTCTCTTTTAAATCGTGGGGATCGGTAAAAATAATCCACGGCTGGTGCCTCGAATTCATCCTCTTCTTCGTCGGGAGTTTCTACGGCTTGTGGGATAAATGGCTTGAGTGCACTTTTACGGAAGGATACCATCCCATCCGGATTATTGAAGGCCAAGAAGCAGCTGCCAATGATGATTTTCAATCCCATTATGTATATGATGTCACCCATCTTTAATTCGCTGCTTTTCACTCGTACGCCATTAACGAAGGTCCCGTTCGTGCTATCCATGTCAACGATGCGCCATTGGCCATTAAAAATAGTTAGTTTGGCATGGGAGGCGGAGACAAATTGGTTCGATAGGACGATATGGTTTTTCTCGTTTCTCCCAATGTGAATGTCCATATCCTGGTCAACTACAAATTTGGTGAAGGTTTGGCGGTCTACTGTGTTGGGCTCTGCGAACACAAGTGTTTTGTGTTCTTGGCCCTCGATGGCCAAATGGTAAATGCTTAATGGCTGTAATACTGTGTTTCGAATCGAGGTGCCTGAAGAATCAACAATCTTGGCATCTTTGTTAGACTTTAGAATCCACTCACCATTTGCGCCTTCGATCCCGACCAGTTTTTTGGAGGTGTTGGGATGGGTGTCATAGATCCAATACTGCCCCTGGATTTTTTCAGGTAAGGTGATGGAGTTGATGTTTTCTTTGTTTATTAACGTGACGATCATGTGTATTTCCCCTTGTGAAACATTCTCTATTACTCTTGGAATTATTTTTTATAATTTTTTAAAATCCGAGGTAAACGGATAAATTTTCGGTTTGTTTCGGAAACGAGTGGTTGATTATGTAGAATTATGAGACTTTTGTCCTCGTTCAAAAGTGACATAATTTGGGTAATTCCGAGGATTTTTGGGACTATTGTACTAAATATAGCACGATAAGTTCTTTATAAAGATACAATAAACTAGAGTTTATTTTACAACATCTTACAAAACCTGTCGACATAAAAAAAGAGGGGGACAGTCCCCCGTTGCGCTAAAGCGCTGGGGGACTGTCCCCTTCTATGTTTTTCGTGTACCGGCATTTTGGAAAACTGCTGCATCCGAGGAAGTTTCCTCGCTTACCAGTTCTTAAAACCATTGGGCTACCGCACCTGCCACAGCTTGAGTCAGGGCTCGATGGAATGGTAGGAATAGGAATAACGGGGGTAGATTTAGTCTGACTTATTGTCTTAACACGAGAGTTCATTCCTAGAATCTCATCAATCAATTCATCACGGTCCACTAATTTAACTTGGCTCTTTTGGGCTAACTCAATAGCAGCCTTCGTAAAGTAGCGATTGGAAACAACCCAGGCCTCATCTGCACTATAATAGGACTTAGCACCAATGACTTCTTGAACCGCCTTGATCCCTACATCTTTTGAATAACGTTTGGCTTGAACAACCACCTTTTTCCCGTCCTTTTTCAGCAGTAAATCTCCACCATAATCGCCGGTAGGACTGGTTACTCCTGCTGAAAATCCTTTCATTAAGTACAGTTCCTTAAGATAGTGCTCAAACTGAATTCCATCCATGACATCAATCTCAGTGATACCAGAGTTTCTTAACCGTTCCTTACGTTTACTATTTTGATAGATTAAGATGCATAGAATAACTAAAAAGGTAATAAATGCAAAAATAAAAGCTACTATAGGGTTGTGGGTTTGATACCAAGCTATACCTGCCACAAATAAAATGATTAGTACTACACCAGCCTCTAATTTTCCTTGTTGTTTCTTGGTTCTTCTTTTACTCAAATCAATTCCCCCATTTTGGGGACAGTCCCCCGTTACGCTAAAGCGCTGAGGGACTGTCCCCGAAAATTACAATTCTTTCACCATTTTCACAATCTCGTTTTCAAAGTTGAATTTTTTATAGAGATTGATCGCTCTTTCGTTCTGTGCAAAGACGTTCAATGTTAGTTGCTTGTATCCTTTGCTTCTTGTCCATTCCTCCGCCTTCTCCATCAGCTTCCTTGCGATTCCTTTCCCTTCGCCCTCTTTGGCAACGGCAATGGAGGAAATATAGCCTTGTTCTTCTCCGGAAAAGTAATCTACATTTTTTGTCATATGTAGAAAGCCTAATAAGTTTTTCCTATCATCTTCTACTACAAAAATATCAGAATCAGGATCGTTGCTATGGACAGCTTCTTGAGCCATCTTTAATTGAGCATCCTTCATTACTTGAGGATCCCTCCACTCCATAAAATCAAACTCGGTAAAACGAGTCGATAAACCAATAATAAACTCTTTATCGGTCTCTTCCATTTTTCTAATATGTAAGCAATCCATGTTTCATCTCTCCTATCAGACGTTTTTACCTTTATTTTACTATTAGTAGGTACGAGTGACTATTACATTTATTAAATAAATGTTGATTCCGTTGACAAACATCGACCGATTTCCTTATATGCTATACTATTCAAACGTTTGAGTAGAACGGGCTTTAAGCGCTCCCTTATGCAATTGCTACCTAGATTGTCTTAAAAAATTTGGTGAAAAACTATTTCCAAAATACCTTCTTGTTCCGCAATAAATGAGAAATTTCCCGGGTCATGACATCATTCTATGAATATTCCCTTTTTCTGCTACTAATCAAACGATTAGTTAAATACAACTTTATCCTTGTTCAATATAGGTTTTCACCTCAATATCTATGAGAGAATTGTAAAAGATTAGGATTTTTTTATTTTACTAAGGTAATATAATGAGTATAAACAGACATCCAATGGAAAAGTAGATTAAAGAATGCAGGTGAGAATAATCGCTACAACATCACAACAAAAATCCCCGGTAGCTTTACTTTTAAAGGGAGAACTCATTCAAAAATTAAAAGTATCGAGAACTCAAATGAATGCCTACTTACAGGATGGCATGCCTCACTATTTGATTGGCAATGAATTTCGCTTTTTAGAAAGTGAAATAAGGACCTGGCTGGAGACTTACAAACCCTCTCAGGAGCGGCTTGAGAGTGAGTTTCGAGATAAAAAGGGACGCACTTTAGAAGAATATGTCACGGAAAAAATCATCGTGGAAACACTAAGGATCACAAAAGAGAAACTGGTAGGTCTATGTAAAAAGGAAATGCCATATGAGAGAGTCGGAGAAAAGGATTTCTTCCACGTTCAGGATATTCTGGATTATTATCGGCAGGGTGCAGCAACAGGAACGGAAAAGGCACGGCCACAAAGTTCTAAGAACACAACGAAGATCATGCAGCCTTCTCAAAACTCCAAAAAATCTTTCTTAATGCCTTTGTGTCAGAAAGTCCCTAAAGAAGTACCGTTTATTATCATTGATGGGTCTTACGATTTTAAAAATCATTTTGCAGGAAGCGGATTAGTTCTGGTTGAAAACTGGGATAAGGCAACGTCCTTTTCGAATGTAAGGAAGATTGAAACCACAAAATCCATAGTTTCTGAATATCTTGCATTATTGGATGCTTTACACGTTATTAAAGACCAAAACATAAATAAAGCTGTCATTGTTACCGACCAACAGGCCTGGGCAAAAGGAATTTCTATTAATGCGAAAAACTTTGAAGAAACATTTAAGCCCTACATAAAACAATTTAATAAGCTCTGGGCAGAGTTGAAAGGAAAAGTGAAAGTGAAATTCGTAGGAGAATTAACCTCAGGGAAAAAGAATGCCCTATATAAAAAGGCCCACAAACTAAGCCAAGAACATAAAAAGGGAACCTATGAAATCATTGAGATATAAATAAGGGACAGTCCTCCGGCGCTTTAACGCAGCGGGGGACAGTCCCCACAAAAGAGTTAGCAAAGGACATGTGAGACACAAAATACGACATTTCAGCACACGCTGATTGTCGGACAAGTGAATTATAGGTATGATAGGTCGAAAGAGGGGGTCATCTCCTTTACGTCTATTGTTATTTCACCCCCTCTTGTTTCTCTAGCATACTAGAGTTTTCCAAATCAAATAATCGTACAAGCTGTCCCTAGACCGGACGGCTTTTTTTGACCCGGATTCACTACACGTGATTCGACACTAACAATCTACTATACTAAATAGAAGAAATGGACGAGTGTGGCTTCATTTTTCATCACTAGGACAAAGGGGCAACCGGAATGATAACAATTAAAGAATATCTCGTTAATGCCGCTATGATCATTTCCATCATCTACTTATCGAGTTTTATTCATAAACATCTGCTGGTGAACATGAAAAAGGGACTCAAAACCCTCTTTTTCGCAGTTGTTGCCATCTTTACTGGCTGGTGCTCTATGTTCTTTGGGATTCACTTAAACGATTCCGTCATTTTTGACCTGCGATTCGTGCCCATTATTATCGCAGCCCTCCACTACCGCACTCCCCTTACCATGCTGGCCATTGGTGTGGGAATAGGCCTGTTACGATTATCCTTTGGAGTGAACACTGCGGCTATCGTTGGTTTCATGAACATGGTCGTTCTCTCTCTATCTGCAATACTTCTTATTAGGATTTCAAAAAACTGGGGCCATTATAAAAAGGTACTATTCATAGTTCTTATGCTAAACCTGCTCAACACAATCATTACGATGATTTTCGGGGTAATTTCCGTTAAAAACTACCTCCTTCTCATTCTACCGACGGCACTACCCATGAACATCCTTTTCAGCTTGTTGCTGCTTTGGATTGTAAAGGACTTAAAGAATGAGTACATACACAAAATTGAATTATGGAATCGTGCCAATAAAGATCCGCTAACAAAGGCCTATAACAGAAGGGCTTTCAAGCATTTTTATCAGGAATATGTTTTCGAGAAAAAAGAGACGTATCCATTGTCATTGGCATTTATTGATATTGACCATTTCAAAAGAGTAAATGATACATACGGCCACCTTGTAGGGGATGTCATTCTAGAAAAGGTCAGTGGTCTTGTCTCTGATCACATAAGAGATGCCGACATACTAGCCAGATACGGCGGTGAAGAATTTGTCGTAATTCTGCCCTCCTGCACGAAGGAACAGGGTATAAGTGTGATGGAAGGAATCCGCCAAACAATTGAAAACCATCCGTTCCTGGTCAACGACCTGACCATTCACATCACTCTTTCCGTAGGCATGGCCAGCACAGAAACCACCCCACCGAAACACCTGCTAAAAACAGCAGACGACGCCGTATACCAAGCAAAAGAAAACGGCCGTAACCTAGTTCAATATGGGGACAGTCCCCCACTGCGCTAAAGCGCCGGGGGACTGTCCCTTTTTTCGAATAAGAACGTCACCCCTGGCACATGCTAATGGTAAATAATTCATAAAAGGGGCCAGCATGGATAACTACACAAATCAGAATACTGCCAGACGGTATATTGCGCATGTTAGTATTTTCGGGACATCACAGATTCATTTAAGAAATCCCTACATCATTGCCTGGTGGTCCGCCGCTTTCCCTGGGTTCGGACACATGCTTTTATCCAAATATCTCCGAGGTTACGTTCTGTTTATTTGGGAAGTCGTTATTAACATTAAGGCCCATGTGAATGATGCCATGATTCTTTCCTTCCAGGGGAACACCGAATTAGCCAAAGAGGTGTTAAACACGAGATGGCTCTTGATGTATATTCCCGTTTATTTATTTGGTATTTGGGATAGCTACCGGACAACCGTCGATATGAACAGGGTATATGAATTAGCCAACAACGAGGGCCACCGTTACAATACCTTTGCTCTAGGTGCACTAGAAATTAACTACCTAGACAAACGTAAACCATCCCTCGCCGTAATGTGGTCACTGTTTATCCCAGGTTTAGGGCAACTTTATATTCATAGGATTTTAACTGCCTTTTTTATCATCTTTTGGCTGGTCGTTTTCTTCTATTTCTCACATGTGCAAGAAGCTATTTCTCTTCTTTTTTTAGGAAAAATAAAAGAAGCGACCGCTGCCTTAAAACCGGAATGGCTCTTGTTTATTCCTTCTCATTACGGGTTTGCCACTTATGATGCTTATATTCACACGGTTGAAAATAATAAGCTTTTTGAAAAGGATCTTAGAAGCCATTTGAAAGAAAACTACCAAAGCAAGAAATTCCGTATTTTAAAAGGGCAAAAGGTGAAGTGATACTTTGCAAATATTTTCGACATTTGAAACGACTGGGTTTCTAGAATTGGCTATTACGACATTAGAGAAAAAAGGGATTAAAAAGGAAAACATATTTGCCGTCCCGCTTGATAATCGCACGGAGGAAAGAAAGCTATTTGATTCGCTTCATCGCTCCGACGGGACCACATTAATCGATATAGGCATGGCATTAGCCACCGCCTGCTCTGTTATTACCGCTAGTATCGGTTTCAAACTATCTTGGGGTCCGATATATTGGGGACTGATAGGAGCAGCTGGAGGGTTTCTTATCGGCCTACTCATTCGTTTATTTATAGAAAAAGTCATTAAAAAACGAAAAAGACAATTAAAAGGGATTCATTCCGAAATCATCCTCATTATCGAATGCGAAGAAACACAAGCCGAAGCAGTCGAAGGTGTACTATGGGACAACTTCGCTATCGGAGTATCAAAAGTAAAATAAATCGGGGACAGTCCCCCACCACGCTAAAGCGCCGGGGGACTGTCCCCAAAATTATTCCTCTTCCTCGACTTCCTCAGTCTCCTCCTGCAAACGTTGGATTTCCTCGGTTAGCTGCTCAAATGCATGGATTCGAAACTTGGCACTAGCGATCAGATCATCAATAATCTGTACAAAGCTGTCATATTCAATGCCGTTTTCACTGCATTCTTTGATCAACTTTAAAAAATCATCTTCATATAAATGGTATCTCTCTTTAAACGTCTCATCCTTCATAGTTAAAAAGTATTCTTCATCCACTACAAATTCATTGAATACCTTCTTTGTTAACCGATGTTTCGTCACTTCTATTTCTTCTTGGTCCTTTTTATCTTTGTAATGCTGAGCATCTTCATACTCGGAGCAAAGCGTGGCATAGATCTTCTCAAGCAGCTCAGTCGGTTCTAAATACTTCAAATCTGCCATAAAAAGCCTCCAAAAAACCTCTTTTCTCTATTTATTGCCAAACAGCAGACTTTCAACCCCAAAAATTGGGGACAGTCCCCCGTTACATTAAAGCATTAAGGCACTGGGGGACTGTCCCCCTGCTTATTCATCACAAACCGAATATAGTTATCCCTCTGGGGTTCTGGGTAATAAGAAAATATTCTTTCTGTTGTGACAAACGGATGCTGGGAATCTACTAAAAAGGCAGAGTAACTGCTCCAGAGGTAATCCTCAGGATTTTGGACCATTTCCGCTTCAACCGGATTCCAATGAACATACCGGCTGGTTTCGAGAAAATAATTAAGCGAATCTATGAACTGAGCATCATAGCGTCCCTGGAACAGATGCCCCACCAATTCGTGACGTTTATTAAAATACATGGCGTAACAAGTATGGAGCATTTTCATGATGTGCTTTGGGTGATGATCGATGGTTTCTAATAGAAGATGAATATGGTTAGGCATGAGGCAATAGGAGTGGAGAATAAACGGAAATTTTCGTTTGACTTTATGGATTAATTCCATATAGGTGAGATAATCTGCATCATCTACAAAAATTGCTGCCTTTCGATTTCCGCGACTCGTGATATGATACGTGGCACCAGGAATCCAAACACGTGGCTTTCTTGACAAAATTTAAACACCTCTTCTTTCTAATATCGATTTGACTTTTACATAATTCGACAGAACCTCCTTCATTTCCTCTCAGTATGATAAATAATTTACAAAAACAGGGACAGTCCCCCATTGCGCTAAAGCGCTGGGGGACTGTCCCCAAACTAGTTTTAAGACCTACTTAATTCGATGAGTGCATAAACTTTAATTGCTTCATATTCTTCCGCTGTTAATCGCTGCATTACAGCTGCTTTAATCTCAGCTTTGACCTGTGGTGTAAGTCCTCCCTTTGCTTTATCAGCAAACCCCAATAGCTCGCCCATTGAGAACTTGGTTAATAAAAATTTCTTGACTTGTTCTCTGGAATTGAACTTTAATTTTGGTTTTGGTTTTGGTTTCACCGGAGCTTGTTGGTTAGTTTGAGAATTTCCGTTGTTGGTTACTGGTTGCTGTACAGTTTTTACTGCACTTGTTTGGTTTCCTGCATTACTTGTAGTAACAGGAGACGAACTTACTACGTTATTCTCATCTGTATTCACTGCATACTTATTAAGGAATTCGTCTTTCTTTTCTTCCCCCACCTCGTTTTCAATCATCTGTTGGATATTGGGGTCCGTTAATAAATTCTTAATATCTTCTTGCGGCATCTGCTTAGCTACTTCATCCACCATTTTTTCAGAAGCCAAGTTGACTCCGATTTTATACCCAGCAAACCCTAACACGAGCACCAAAAGTAGAGGCATTCCAACCTTAAACTTCTTTTGTGTCCATAATGGTATTATAGATCGACGGTGATTGGCCCCTATTTTTCTATAGTATTTTCCATTTTCACCGATAAAATAGCGGATACCTAAAACCTTAAAAGGTGTCTTTATCTCTCTCATTCTAACTCTTTGCATGATCTGTTCCCCTTTAACGTACCTAATTAACTCTATTAATTTTCAATCTATTAACAAAAAAAGTCAATATTAAAATATACTTCCAAAACAAAAAAGGGACAGTCCCCCACTGCGGTAAAGCAGTGGGGGACTGTCCCTAACCTTTGTCTATTGCCAAATGGAGTCGGCCCATTCTGGGTGATCTATGAATGGATTACGATTGCCTTGAATGGATTGTATAACGTCGTTTCTATGTTTTTCGAAGGCATCTGGTGGATCCATTTTGCTCCATTGAAGCAGGACTGATTTTTTCCCGTGGAACGGTGTTGGATACGTATTTACCTTGTCAGCTAGTTCAAGGTCAAGTTCACCGCCATCGCCTTCATAACGAACGTCCATATACATAAGCATTCTTGCGATATCGCCCTTCACACGATCAGGTGGCTCAAACGAATCACCATCGTATTTACATTCTGCACACTCACCTTGAGGGTTGCCCCCCATATCAAAATCCAAATGTCCGCGTGTACTGTTAACAGACGCATCAGCTGGTCGTAAGTGATGAATATCTGTTCCCGGTCCAACGCTCGTCCCAAAATCACCATGTGACTTGGCCCAAACATGCTCACGGTTCCAGTCATTTACCCCTGAACCGAACGTTGTTTTTGCCTGAGAACGACCGGTGTATAGAAGGATGACGTTATTTGGATTGTTCGGATCTTCATCCGTTTTCTTTAAAGCTTCCGTTACCTGTGCATATGTTAACTTTGTTTGTACCTTGATAATATTGTGTAAAGCAAGCTTTAAATCTTCCCCTGTTTTTCCAGCAGCCGCTGTGTAGTACGATTCTACGGTAGAATCAGGTGCTGCTGCTACCGTTAAGGTAAAGGAGAGACTTAACGTTTTCTCCCCATCGTTCGCTGTGACAGACACATTAGTAGTACCTGCCGTTGCAGTTGGAAGCATTAAAGTAGACCCTTGAACGGTACCAACAGTAGAAGTGTACGTTAAGACACTTCCTTCAGGATCAACAAAATAGTCATTTAAATTAATCGAAAATGGTTGACCTACTGCAATCGCAAAATTAGGGAAAGGCTTTGTTTGCATTGGAGCTTGATTCACTTTCGGCCCACCAGTTACTGGTGGTGAAATCACAACACCGTTCGCATCAGTGAACTTTAGAGTAGATGGTAATGTCACTCCATCCTTCACGGTCCACTTTTGAACCTTTTCCACACCTCTTAATTGACTAACATTTCCATTTTCAATTACAACTTCTTTAACCTCAACACCGCCAAAATCAATAACAGCGGCCTCGCCAGGTTCCACTGGGCTCACTGTAACCACCGTGTTCTTTAAGCCCTCGCCCCTTAACTTAGCGTAAGCACTTTTCAGAACGATTCCATCCGAAATCATGGAAGATCCATCGATGGTAATGTCAGCAGCCACATTGTTTACGGTTAACTTTTTCGTCTTAAAGCCATTTAAGTTGTACACCTTTGTCGATGCTGGAGGTGTGACAGGAGGCAAGACTTCTCCTGCTAACTGGGTTTGAATAATGATAGGATCATGATCACTTGCCCGTCCATGAACCTCCATAAAACCAGAGTTAATGTGTAAGATATCTACCGCAGTGTTAGCGACCATGTTGTTGGTAACTAAGACTTGGTCTAAAACTTGCGCGTTCCCTTGATAAGAGTAATTGTAACGCTCATTTTCAGGAACAAGGTCAATCATGTCAGTTAATTCATGCCCTTTAGCAATTTCTACTGTTTTCGTGAATTCAAAATCATTGAAATCTCCCAGTAAAACTACGTTTGCATTGGCATCTTTTGCTTTCACATCTTTAACGAAGCTATTCACAAGCGTTGCAATTTTATGTCGTTGAACTTCACTGCTTAGAACAGGCGGCTGATTTTTTCCAAAAAGTGGTTGGTCCCCACTCTTAGAATTAAAATGATTGGCCACCACGATAATGCTTTGACCTTGGAAGTCAAATTGAGCAGCAAGTGGCTTCCGGCTGGAAGTAAACGCAGCGTTTGTCGGGTCAATGCGTCCTGGGTTCAATGTAAGCTTTCCATTTTCAAAACCAACAGCTTGTGTCGAAGTTCCTTTAGGCGCTCCAGCCGTTAGGGAAACACGATCCTTATTGTAAAGGAAGGCCACACGAATATTTCCACCAGGTGCTCCGCCGTCTTGATTATTAACTGGTGCAATTTCAGCATACTGATAAGTTGGTCCACCTAGTGCTTTTACTTTATCAATAATCTTTTGAGCACTTTGCGTTCCATCTACCGTGCCATTATCCGTTTCACCATTATTATCTTGAATTTCATTCAATCCAATAATATCCGGATTTTTCAACTTCGTCACAATGGCATCCGCAATCTTTGTGACTTTGTCATCTGGAGTCACAGTAGAGAAATTCTCCACGTTATACGTTGCAATCGTTAATTTATTCGTTGCTGGTGTAATTTTTGTAGCAGGTCGAACGATTGGTGTTTCAGTTAATGTTGGAAGAGTTGATTCTTGCGTCATTACTTTATAGTTGCTGTAACCGTAGTTAACCACACCTTTAATCGCCCCGGTAAAATAATCCCCCATTTTGGCGCGGTAAGACTTGTTTGCCGTAGCTCCATTTCTTACATCCACACCAATACGGTCTGGGTTATAGTCCGTCGCAGTGATTCGTAATCCGCCATTCACCACATTGGTAGGATAATCCTTAGGGACCACCCAAACTAATCCATCTTTTTGGAGAGCAATAACTTTTCCATCGTCAACTTGAACGTACATTCCTTCTAGGCTTTCCCAGAAATCAATGGCATCTTCTTGTGGATCAAATTGTGCAAATTGATCGTTGTCAATGATTTCTGTTGGAGCAATTCGGTCAACCCCAAGCTTGACTGGTGCTGGAAGTGGAGCCGTTCCATTTTTCGTAATGGTTGTGGCTTCAATTTCTGTTATCGCTAAATCCGTCGTTGCTTTCTCAGTAAAACCTTCGCCAACAAATTCTGATACTTTCCCTGTAACCTTAACCCGATCACCAATGGATACACCATGGCTCGATTTAAAAACAAGGATACCATCAGAGGTGTTAGGATCTCCGTCCCCTACAAGATCTTGTAGGAAAAATCGGCTTGTTCCATCAATATACGTTACAACGCCTTCTACATCAGTAACTGTTTTACCAGTAAATGTAGAAGTATGTGATTTTCCTTGAATATCATAGATGTGAGTGGCAGTACCAGCAACTTCAATCGTGTAAGCAAAGCTGCTAACCGCACTATTCGTTAAGCCTGATTTTACCGCAAAAGCTTTAATGGTTGTTGCCTGTGTTATAACAATTGGCTGCGAATAGACTGCACTCGCTTCTGTTGGTTCCGTGTTATCCGTTGTATAGTAGATGACTGCACCTGAAGTCGCAGTCGACAAAGTGACTGTTGTTCCACTTGGAACTGTACTCGCTCCTGGTGATGCCGTTACGTTTGCCACTTGTGTTTCTACCGGTGGTGGAGTGCCACCGTCCATCGTGTGGGAACCAAGATAGGTAAATACATCTTTCCCCATGTTATCCCATTCAACAGCAGGGTCGAATGCATCGTCTGGATTAGCATCTCCCTTTGTAACCCAGCTTTTTCTTACCAACGTTTGATCAATTGTCTTAACAGTTGTTCCCCAATTCAAACGTTCGCCCACTTTTCCAATCACGTCAATGATGGTGCCATTATGCTTTAAAACAACCGCATCATCACCGTTCCAGTTAATAACGGTTTTGCCAGTGTCTAAAAAGTTTGTCTTTGCCACAATGGCAGGGTCCGCATCACTGCGTGAAATGACAAAAGTAGATCCACTTGCTAGAGTTGAAGATGAATCAGTGGATAACGCCATTTTATAAGTGGTAGTCGTTGCACCATTACTATAATGTTCAAGTGTATATTCACTTAATTTAACAGGAGCCCCTGTCCCATTGTAGAGCTCGAGTGCCTTGTTAAAGCTGGAGCCTTCGATATATTCAGAGATGAATAGATCGGTCGCTTGTGTAGCAGCAGTGGCTCTTTGGATATAGAAGTTAGGTAAGACTAAGCTGATCAGCATGACAGCAACAAGAACGATATGAAATCTCTTCTTACTTTTTCTAGACAATACTGCACCCCCTGGTTAGTTATGATTACTGGGTTAAAGAAGGCCGACACATCGGTGAAAAGTCAGACGTCACGCTCAAATATCTATCTCAGTGTCCTAGATACGGCCTAAATGTGGCGTCAGCTCCTTGATGGGTCAGCCTCCTTCTTAGTTATTAATCTTGAAAAATAGTATCCCCATCAACAGTTACGTTAGAAAGTTCAACTCCTGTATTGCCTTTTAATGTTAGATTACCATGTACGGTTGCGTATTCAAGCTTCGTTACACCAGTTACATCAACAACAATGTTTCCGTAGTAGACCTTAGGATTGGCAGCAGTGCCACTGAAGGAAGAAGCTGAAACCGTTTGTGGAACCACGTTAACAATACGTCCTTCTACTTGAGCATTTACCGTTTTATTTGGTTGTGCCGCAATGTAGTCTCTGAACATTTCCCAATCCACAAAGCCCGGCTCACTTACACGACCTTCTGCGTAAGCTTTAGCAAATACTGTATATCCATCTCCACCTTTAGCAGTGAAAATGTTTGTTGCTACGGCATAGTTTTTAGTAAGGTCTAGAGCTGTGTATGTGCCATCTTGACCTTTTACAAGTACGCTTTGAACTTTTTCACCAACAGGCTTTGTGCTATCATACGTGAATTTCAAGCCAGAAACTTGTAAGAACGCGCCATTTGCAGTTGCTGGAGCTGTTTTCACTCCAATTTCAAGTGCTTCTTTAATCTCTGAACCTTTTAAATCCATAATCGCTAATGCGTTTCCGAAAGGTAGAACGGTGAAAATGTTGGCTAAAGTAATATTACCAGCCGGTAGAGTAACCCTTACGCCACCGCCGTTTTGTAACGCAATTAGTGTATTAGGGTTAATCGTTTTCGCTTTTGCAAGCATACCGTCAGCAATGAAGTTACCAAGGTTGGTTTCTCTTGTACGTGCTGGTGGGTTTCCACCTTCTAAAACAACAGAAGATGTACCAACTACTTCCGCTTTCATTGCATCAATTGATGGCTTGTATTTTGTGTTTAAAATACTAGCAGTTGCAGGATCCTCTGCATAAGTAGCAACGTCAAGCAGTTTGCCAGTTGTTTCTGGAACGATGACTTTTCCTTTTGAATCAAACGTGACATCCAATGTTCCAAGGAACTTATTGTATTCGTTCGCTTGAACAATTACAGTTGGCTCGTCACCAGTTGTTTCGATAAATGGTGCATCCAATTTAGAATGAGAGTGCCCGCCAACAATGACGTCGATTCCTTCAACTGCAGCAGCTAAAGTTAAGTCGTTGTCCCATGCATTAGAATCATCGTAACCAATATGGGTTAAAGCAACGATTTTGTTCACGCCTTGTGCTTTAAGAGCATCTACTGATTTTTGTGCTTCTTGAATGTAATTTTTAAAGGCAACATTCGGCCCTGGACTTGAAATAGTCGGAGTCTCTTCAGTTGTTAATCCAAAAATACCAACTTTTTCCCCATTTATAACTTTGATGATTCCGTTATAAATGTTGCCACCTGCAGGGCTCTCTGTAATAACATCCTTATGGAAACGAGAGCTTAAATTCTCTTCTTGAGTAAAATCAAGGTTCGCACTGACAAATGGGAAGTCTGCTTCTTTTACAAAGTCCGCCAATGTTGGAATACCAGCATCGAACTCGTGATTTCCAAAAGTCATCGCATCATAGCCTGCTAATTCCATAAACTCTAAATCTGCTAAACCTTTATACTGATTGAAATACAATGTTCCAGAGAATACATCTCCAGCGTCAAGTAGTAATGCATCCGGCTTTTGGGCACGAACAGACTTAATCGCCGTCATTTTTCTAGCCACATTGTCAAGGTTTGCATGCGTATCATTAGAATGCATGATATTCAATGTAAATTTGCTGTTTGCTTGTCCTGCTAACACGTCGATATTGAATTCCTTCGTACCATTTACAGTAAATTCTTGTTGTAAATTGTACCATTTGCTTTCTGTGCTGAGCCATACACCTTCAAGCATATAGCTTCCATTTGGTAATGTCGTGCTGTAAACACCGTTGGCATCCGTTGTAATGTCATACCATTTCACTTCTCCAGAAGTAGTATGCACACTGAATACCACATTTGGTAGAACAGCAGTACCTTTCTTTAGAACACCAGTAACGTTTGGTGAAACAACACCTGTTCCATCTGTTAATACGTCAAGATTTAATTGCAATTGACCTGCAACGGTAAAGTCTTTCTTCAACTCGAACCATTTGCCTGCCACGCTATCCCAAATTCCATCAATCGTGTAGGAACCGTTAGGAAGCTTTAATGCAAATGCTCCGTTCGCGTCCGTGTGAGCATCATACCATTTCACTTCACCAGAAGAAGTATGAAGGCTGAACACAGTATTTGCTAATGCTTGTGTTCCTTTTTTCAAGGTACCTGTCACATTGAATACGCCAGAAAGGTCGATTTGTAATTCAGTAGCGCCTTCAAGCTTTCCGTCTTTCACGCTGAACACTTGGTTTAGTTCAAACCATTTGCCGCTTGCTTCTACCCATACTCCGTCTACTTGGTAGCTGCCATCTGGCAATTTAAAATTGAATTTTCCATTTTTATCTGTTGTCGCATCGTACCATTTTCCATCTGTACTATGTACACTGAATGGAAGTTTCGCTAATGCTTGTGTACCATTTTTTACAGTCCCTGATACATTCCATGTTCCTTCTGCAGGGTTTAGTGCATCAATTTTCAATTCATGTAGACCATCTACTAAACCATTTTTAATAGTGATCGTTTTGCCTAGTGGATACCAGGTTGGTGCTACCCAAATCCCTTCAATTTTGTAGGTACCATCTGGCAGATTGTGCGTGAATACACCATTTGCATCTGTTGTGAAATCATGCCAAACATTTGTAGTGGTATCTCTTAAGCTAAAGGTGACATTTGCTAGTGCTTCATCACCAACAACCAGTGTACCTTTGCCTGGAACGGCACCTGGATCTGGCTGTGGCTCTTGAGCTGCAGCAGTTCCTTTGAACTCAATTTCACCGATACGGCTTGTACCAGTGGAAGCCACGGTTGCTCCACCGATGGATGTAGTTGAGTTTCTTAACCATCTGACGTAGACGACATCCTTGTCATTTGCTTGGCTTGGAAGCGCCACGTCTGTTAACACGCCGCTTGTCCAGTTGGTAGCAACTGTTACTGTTGCACTTGGTATATCCTCCCAAGTAGAGTTGTCTAAGCTATATTGAACTTTAAAATCTTTTGGTCCTGTGCTTGAACCATATTGTTTAGATGATAGTGTGATAGATTGGTAGCCTTTTGTGGATAGTGATACTTGCCAATAGGCTGGATTGTTTGTCCATTTATCTGCGTTTGGAACTGTAATTCCAGTCGTTGGCCCGTTTACATAAGGATTAGCTGTAGAAAGAGCTGCTCCTGTAACGGACAGTGTCTTGTTGAGGTTCTCTGATGTTCCTGAGGTAGCTTGTAGTTTGTTTGTCGTGCTACTAAAGTCCCATTTCACTAATGAAACTGGTGACGTTGCAGCATTTACTCCGTGTGGCAAGACTAGTGCTAACAACATGATTGCTGTTAAGGTCATACTCAGCCACTTTTTGGACTTGTTGAATACGTTACGCACTGATAAAATCCCTCCAAACAAGTTATTAAATTGTAAACCCACCCTAGAAAATATATTACCTATTAAAATTACTTATTCTCCCAAACACTCACCGCCCTTCCTTTTTAGGCATATATTACTATTTATAGTTTATAATGTATTACTACAAACTTCTACACAATAATTCTAAATAGTCTAAAGAAATTGTAAAAGGGGACAGTCCCCCGGCGCTTTAGCGCAACGGGGGACTGTCCCCTTTCTTTTTTTGAAGCCATAAGAATACATTTGTAAGCAACTTTGCCATGAGTAATGGGATTACATAGATGACCAAACGGTAGGCATAATTAGTATGACTATAAAATCTTATCAATCCCATTTTCACGAATATGGGATCAACAATAAAGGCCAATAATACAGCTACGATTAGTGCCGTTTTATAATATTTTTTTTATGATGTAATGTCCATTGATAGACTAACATGAAAGTTACCGGCACAAAACTTGAATCAAACGCGAAACTTGGCATGGTAGGTATTAATTGAAAAGGGTAGCTCCAAAGCCCCCTATTCACGCCAAGTAAATTAATATAAAAAGATAACATATGAACACTGTATCCATAAAAACCAATCAAAAATATTTTACTTTTATCGATTTTTAGGAGGATAACAATTAGTGGTACGAAAAACAACGCAACTATGCACCAAAACTCAAAAGTAGTAAAAATGGAATAACGTGACCAATAATCTAGAAGAATGTCTGCAGACTCTTTCCTCAATTCACAGCTTTATCTAACTGATCCAAGCGGGAATCGAACAATACGATCATTCCTAACACGGTAATTTTTCTTAACTTTCCCTATTAGGAAGAACATATGCTACTGATTAGTTACTCAAATACACAATCCCGTTGCTTCTCTTTACCTTAAAGATTAAACCATCTTCTGCCCGAAGAAAGCTAGCCGCACCTTTATATTGATCCGTTTGAATTGATAGGCCATATCCCTTGTTCTCTGGATACCCATAAATATAGCAAACCACTTTTCCATCCTTCATAAACACAATCTGATCCATTCCCTCATTCACCGTCTCACTTACCCGGTCCCATTTATACCCTACCGTTTTGTAGATATCTTCTTTGGGAGTATACGGTGGAAAGCTATAAGCCACATCCCATTTAAATGGCGTGATTTCTCGCAAATTGACCGTTTCAACTGAAGCCCCAAGCGATAGCACTTCCTCTTTCAACAAATCTTCATTTTGATCCCAAACGTCCTTATGTAATAGGTTGATAATAACAGTAATAGCCAGACATAATAAACCAATCGCCACAATTGCAGCTGTCCTTTTAGCTTTCAAATCCCCACCTCTTATCCGCAAAGCTATATGATTATAACTTTCTACTTTTGCCACCAGACTTAATGATAAGATTAAATCCGGCCACTTCACCTGAATCCAGCTGGATTTTTAGCTTAGATACATCAACACTTGTTTCAATTTTCACTACCCTACGCTCACTTCCTTCTAACTTGACCTTATATGGTGCATGACTGTTCATAATGGATTCAAGCGGAAAGGAGTCCAAATTTTTAAATTCAACATTGAAATCCACACTCTTGTCACTGTAATTTTCAAAAGGAAGTTCACATATCGCATTTAAGGTTGTCGCATTATTTTTTTCAAAACTACAAGTGCTTTCTTCAGATTCATAGGAGACAGCATAAATGCCTGTAGCGAACGTTTTTTGAATTGACTTTACTACATAAGGCGGAGTAAAAATAGCAATTAAAATAGCAAGCAAGCTCATCCGAACCTTGTATTTATTTAATGATTTACTGAGTAAATAAAGACTTAAAATCAATAATAATAAAGATACTATTCCTATAAAATTTATTCCATTTTCTGTTCGAACGGAAATATCAAAAACCGAAACAAGCGTCTCTCCATATGGAGCTGCATCCGGAAAGGGGAAATTTAATGCCATTGACAGTAAAAAAGGGATTAGGGCAATGTAAAGATATTTTTTATCTTTTATCAATAGAATCACACCCATTTATCAAAATAGATTTAATAACATACAAACACTAGTAATCTACAGTGACTTCTGAAAATGATGACAAGTAATATCTAACCCACATTTAAGATAAAAACGGTGCGCATCAAATCTTTGTACACCTGAATCCAAGTGGAATTCCTCACAGTTATTGATTTTGGCTTGTTCAATCAGCCAATCCCATAAAGTTTTTGCATAACCTTTGCGCCGGCTTCCCTCATCAGTAATCAAATCATCCACATAAAAATACCTTCCCCATGCGAGCGATTCTGTCACCCGGTATCCCGCTGCCGCTTTCACTTCATCATCCTCAATCACCGCAACTAAGTGATATCCATATGTCGCTTGCATTCGTTTGATCTTTTCTAAAAAATCATCCTCAATTAAGTGCGGCCGCAGTTGTTTAATCGTCCTAAACGTCAACATTATTTCTGCATCTGTTTGCATAAGCTTTACAATTGAACCCATTCTCTTCACCTTATCTCTTAATTTTTTCTACCTAATTCTACCATTTAATAAATTCAACAATAGATATGGTATTTCCTTTATTTGAAAAAAAAGGGGGACAGTCCCCCGCTGCGTTAAAGCGCTGGGGGACTGTCCCCTTCCGTTTAATTATTTACCTTTTAATCGTAGAAATATATTGTTTTACGACTTCATAGACATATTCTTGGTTGGCTGTTGCCGTATTAGGGTTGTAGGCTCCGCCATTTGTTTTATTATTAGATAGAATTCGAATACCCAAAAAGGCTACATTATAAGCATCAGCGATCTGTGCGGCCGCTGCACCTTCCATTTCTTCAACAGATGTACCATAGTTGGTATGGAACCATTTAATTCGGTCCACTTCATTATTCCAAACATCCGCTGATCCGATTGTCCCCTCTACCACTTTCCCCTTTGTGTATGTATCCTTCACCGCATTCGCAGCTGCGAGTAAATCCTTATCGCCCTCGTAGTAACGGATTTTTTCAGCATTTGGATCCGATCCACTTCCTTCAGAAGCCATCAGGTCCATCGGATTCCACTGAGATGGATCCATCCCCTCGTTTTCATTCTTACTTTCTGTTTTTAAGGAACCGATATTGGTCGTTCTTTTTCCTAACACAATGTCAAATACGTTCAACTTCGGATCATGTCCACCAGATGTACCTTGGTTGATGATGGCGATTGGGTTATATTTTTCAATTGCAATAGCCGTAGCCGCTGCTGTATTTTCCATTCCCTTGCCTGTTTTCGCCACAATGACAGGATAATTATCTAGCTTTCCTTTATAAAAAACAAACGTTCCTGATTTTTCTACCTTCACTTTATCTAATCTCTGAGCAAATTTTTCAGCCTCTATTGGCATCGGGCCCTCAATGAGAATCGGCCTTTGAGCAGCTTCTACTTTTGTTTCCTTTACAATAGTGGAGCGGTACCCCGCAAACATCAATAATAATAGGGCACCAATAGTGACCAAGGAAGTAAATTTCTTACCCATTTTGTTTTTCATCCATCATTTCCCCTTTTCTCATGTTGTTTGATCTACTCGATTGTTTTCAAAACAAAAAGGCCTAGAACGGCAGAATGTTCTCTACCCTCTAGACCTACAAAGTCAAAGTATACATAATGAGGCATATCTAAAGAATGCCTATTATAATATGACATCGGCTAAAAACCGAATAACTGCCACATACTTCAACTCGTAGTCTGGTTCTTTCAGTGGGAACCAGGTAGAAACGCTCAGCCCATATTACCGAGTATATACGAGTAAATTTTTTTCAAACGATTACTATGACAATATAGCAAAATAATCTCAGAACATCAACGTAAACATGAACATTTAATTCAAAGTACCTATATAATGTACGTGTTTATAACAAGGGACAGTCCCCCGTCGCGCTAAAGCGCCGGGGGACTGTCCCCAAATTTTTTCTACTCCTTAACAATCAATCCCATCAACGTCGCAAACTGAATTGCCTGATGGGAGGATACCTTGCAGCCAGCTAGTTTTTCCATGGAAACTGTGAGTGTATCAAAGGTGGAGGAACTAATATCGATTCCTTTTAATGATGTTTGATCAAAGTTTGCTCCATCGAGCTGACAGAATTGATAGTCCACTTTCTTAAGCTTACAATCATAAAAATCGGTATTCCTCAAAGAAACATCCTGAAAAACTACCTTCTCCAGCTTCGAATTTCCGAAGGTCGCCAAATTCAACACCGAATTCGTAAATCCAACGTTTCCAAAGCTCGACTCTGCAAAATTCACACCGACCAGCTTACAATTTTTAAACTCTACGCGATGAATAGAAGCCTTACTCAAATTGACATTGGAAAAATCACAGTTCTCAAAACACACGTCCGTAAAATCGCCGCTTCCGAAATCCGTTTGGTTGAACCTGCAATTTTTCACCACCGCATTCGATAACCGCACGCGATCAACCACTTCATTTTCAAACACAGAATCCACAATGGTGCACATCTCTAAGATGGAATCCTCTTCATAAAAGATATCATGGAACCTCTTAGTCGATCGATCAGGTGAAATTCTAGGTGAATCGATTTTCATGCAAGCACCTCTCTATTAAAAACTATTTACTAAATTGAATGGACTTAGCCAGTTTTATCACATCGTCACTACTTTTTCCACCTGAAATAGAATAGATATATCCATCACTGACCACAATTAACCGATGAACCCCATCTGCTTCAAAAGGATTTACTAGAATAGCCTGGTGACCTCCAATGGTTAACATAGAGCTAAAACCGGAATACCTTTTTACCAACGAATCATAAGCCCGTTTCGCAGAACCACGTTGATTAATAGCCGTTTCAATAGATATGGATTTTCCACCTTTAACAGGATAAATGACACTAGCTAGAACCCGCCCTTGATCCTTCGTTGCAGCAATTTCTGGTTTTCCTGCAATTGAAGGAAAGATGATTGTAGTAGGAATAACAGCTTCTTCTGTTAAAAAGCGTTCCTGATCGCTGTTACCCTTTTCAATTAAATCTTGCTCTTCCCTTGAAAAAGTAACGGATACATCTTTATTTTGTGTGGGTTGCTCGAACGTGTTTATCCCTTCTGGGTACGAGCTGCGTGATGAATGGCTGCGATTGAAATTTTCCTGTTTAACTAGAACAAAAGCTATCGCTAGCACAGCAGCCGCTACACACATTCTTACAGGAAATGCAAAACCTTTATTCCTCCTAGCTTTTACGGAAATCTTATGTAAATCCCTTATCAATCGCTCTTTCATTTCATCACTTTGGCCGTTTTTCCAAACGATATCTGCCTCGAATTGAGCTAACTCGCTATCCAATATACTCCCCTTATATGGTTTCTTCAAGCAGATATCCCTCCTTTAACAGTTGCTTCTCCAATACGGGAATCGCTCGAAAAAGAGTAGATTTCACCTTACTATCAGACCAGCCTAAAATCTCCGCTGTTTCCTCAATCGAAAACTCTTTAATTTTCCGCAAGATAATCACTTCCCTGTAGGAATCTTTAATGGCCCCCAATGCTTTATAAAGTTCATATGCACTCTCTTTTATTTCTATCTTTTCTTCAGGTAACGGATTCGGATCCTTCTTAAACAAAAACGCTTCTTGTAAAAATAATATCGGCTTCCGCTTTCGGATAAAATCAATGGTTAGATTATGCGCCATACTATAAAGCCACGTTTTTGGGTTGGATTGACGCCGAAAGGAATCATAATGAACATAGGCCTTTAAAAAGACTTCGTGCCTTAAATCTTCTGCTTGCTGATAATCCTGTATCATCATAAAAATATACTTAAAAATAGGTTCGTTAAACTCCTCATACCAACTCAATATCTCTCTATCTCGTAGATACGACACCTTCATCCCCCTTTTTAAGAGCTTTGATGTTTAGACGTATATCTTGAAGAAAAGTTTTACGGGATTGAAAAAAATTTAGGGACAGTCCCCCACTGCGCTAAAGCGCCGGGGGACTGTCCCCATTCCACCTCTTATTTTCCACAACACTTCTTATATTTCTTCCCGCTTCCACAAGGGCACGGATCATTACGACCTACTTTTTTATTCTCATCAACAGATGGTAATGGAAGCAAGTGCTTCATTTCTTCTTGAGCCAGCTCAGAAGGTGAATATCCTTTTAGTATCCACATGCGTGTCTGGTTATAAATCTCCATTGCATGCGCGGTTATTTCTTGCACAAATTCAAAGGTAGGAAACTCAAGCCGTGAATTTAAATACTTAATCATCATCGATGGATGGTCATCCATATTAATGATATTGATTAACTGCATGGCCAAATCTTCAATTTCTGGCTGGGTTAAATCATAATGTTCTAATAGGAACCCTAGGAACTTGTCCATGGCAGGTACTCGGTCAATATAACCAGTCTCTCCCGCGTTTAACAACTGTTCCTTTGTAAAAGGATAAAAGTCGATACTAGATCGCTTGTTATGTTCATCGATAATTCCTTCGGTCTCAAATACTCGGTCATCTTCTAGACTAACCCCATTGGACGAAAATTTTGCTTGCCCGTAATACTTACTTGCAGCTGAAAAAACATGTAAGTATTCTAAACTATCCACTTTTTGCTGAGTATATTGTCGTACCTTCTGTAAAATAAGAAATGTTTCCATAACCCCATAATAGTAAAGCATCCCATGAGTGAGGCCGATCCACTCGGTATTCCGACAAATAATATTCTTCAGCTCAGGTCCATCTATTTTTGAAAATAGCTCTACAAGTTCAGCAGGCATGGTTAAGAACCTTTGGCCCTGCTCAATACCGGGGAAAATAATCCCCCACTCCATGAGTGTTTCAACTTTTGAAATAGAAATTTCATTATTCTTAATGGTATATTTAGAGTTCTTAACAATTTCATGGATGAGGTCATATCTCTCTTGATCTAACTTATGTAGGATCTTTTCAAAATGAATCGGGATCAATCGTTCAAGCTCACTAGCTAACGCACCCTTATTGAGTGTGCTAAGACCTTTAAGGTCAAGTCTTTTACGGATACTATCCAATTCATGCTTTTTCAACAAACTTAATAAGTCAATGTGGCGGCATGGCGTATCGATTTCTTTCCAAAGTTCCTTTTCTCTTCTCATTTCCAACTGTCGACTATGATCCTTTGCACGATCTACCGCACGTAGTAAAGTGTCTTGTGTTTTTTTATCCAACTGTGTACCATTCATTTGAAATCCTTCTTTCTTGCTGTAATGCGTCCTAGTTTGCTATAAATCTAAAAATAATAATTAACAAAAAACTAATAGACCCAACTTTATAAAAGCTGGGTCTTACCATCCACAGGAACAGTTCTCGTAGTTCACAAAAAACACCTTGTAAAGGTCAAAAACCACCAGAACCACCTCTATGGCCATCCTATCTGTTAATTAAAACATATTATTCCTCCCTATTCAAAGGAAATTAAAGGAGGCAGCGGGTTTTATTATATAATTGAATTTTACTGTTCCCGTATGCTACCTGCCCCTCTATAACACAAAAACGGCGCTAATCCCTTCTCAGTTCAACACCCTATTAGTTTTATCTCCTATAAAGTTGGGCCATATGAATTCATCCCATGTTCTGACAGATACTCCTTGATCTTAACCTTATAACTTTCGCCATCTTACACGAGCCCTTTTTTAAACCAAAATACAAATTTCTTTATTACATAAATAAGGATTAAATTACTTAACACACTCGAGAACCAGTTCCACTTTAAATAATCGATTAATGAACTATATTTTTCGATGAGTAGTGTGTAGGTTGAAATGGCAATGGAGTTCAGCAGAAAATGAACAATGATTCTTAGTTTGCCTTTTTCCAAAGGATAAAAAAGAATAAAAAACACACAGAATGTTGGATAGACAAAATAGTGAAGAGAAAAACTCATTTTAGACGCAACTTCAAATTCTCTAAATGGGAACTCTACCAACCCTAGAATCACTTGGAGATACTCATAAATCCATGCGATTGTTGAAGAAAATAAAAAGGTGATATGGGCATACCTCTTTTTGTCGACTGGTACATATCTCAACAATAAAAATATGCATATGATCCATGAAGACACCAAAATAAGAATTTCAATTCTCATACGTTTTCAACCTTAACCAGTCTTTTTTTAAACCACGAATAATACTTATGATTTAAAAATAACGAAATCATAACAGTGATTAACGTCCAATACCATTTCCACTCATGATATTTCACAAGGTTGGTATACCTTTCAAGCAGGACTTCGCAAATGGTGAAGAAACCAGTAAAGGATAAATAGTAGATAATTGCACCTTTAGGTTTAACCTTAGCTGGATAATACAAACTAAAAAACACCGCAACAATAGGGAAAAGGAAGAACTCAAAGGAGAAGCTTGTCCGGTTGTATTGATTAACATGCGGGAATAACTGTGTCGGATATTCAATCCACCCTTTCTCGACTGCAAATAAGCCCGCCGGCCAAGTGATTATTTGAAGAAAGGTAAATAAAACCCAGGCATCTCTTGCTTTACTCCTGGGGATCAATTTGAAGAGTGCAATAATGCACAGAGATGAAAAACCTATAAGAATCCATCTTTCCATATTCATACGCGTCACCCTAGCCCAATTTATGGCTATATTATGCTTCGGTGACTCAAAATTATACGGGGACAGTCCCCCGCTGCGTTAAAGCGCCGGGGGACTGTCCCCCAAACAAAACTATTCCTTACATCTTCCCATCATATAAGTGTTATAGTATTTTCCATCTGAGAGGATTCGGTCGTTTTTCATTAGACCTTCAATTTCAAAGCCGAGCCTTTTGTACAGTTCAATCGCCTTTTCATTCGTTTCCACAACACCAGCTAACACTATTTTTTTAATGCCGTTGGCGTCAGCCCACGAGATAGTTTCTATCATTAGATTCTTTCCAATCCCATATCCCCAGAAATCCTTCAAAACACCTAAACCAAATTCCACTTTATGTAAGAATCTTTTTAAATCATGACCTTCACATCTTGAATAACCTACAATTCGCCCGTCCACTTCTGCAACTAAAAATAAGCGTCTAGGATGGTTAGTATCCGTTTCAATAATCTTTTCAAAACAGGCCTGGTCTATGAACGCCTCTCCTTTTTCTCTGTCCATATTTTCGGTCTCTCCATCAATCTCTACTCTTAATTCTGACAAAACTATTGCGTCACTTTCCACAGCAGTTCTAATCACGTAGTCTAATCCTTTAACATTGAAATCTCGTTGATTAATAATCATGAAAATCACTCCAGTCCTTTTACGTTTCCAGCCATGAATCACTTAATGAGGAAAACTATTATACTTCTAATCACAATAATAAAAAAGAAAATAATTACATTTTTTCATTTTTTTGTTTTAGGGAACTTCATAATAAAAGGATGAAACCATTACGATTTCATCCCATATCCTTTTTAACCAATAAACCTGTATGACACACTTTCTTACTCTCCTATCCAAATAACCAAACACCTAAGAAACTAATAGTAGTGATTGTCCATAACAAGACTTGAAAATATGTCTTTTTCTTATTTTCTCCTATTCTCCTTGCTATGAGAAAATCGAAGATTCCTATTATAATTAAAATAACGCCAATCCAAAGAGGTCCATTCACGCTTATCCTCCCCCTCAGTTTCCTGCATTTCGTATCTTTGAAGATAATTCTCTTTCTACGTTGTTTTTCCACTTCCAACTGAACCAATGATATGTATTCTTTTAGGTATTCTTTTTTTCAAATGAAACCGATGGTACTTCTTTAATGAATAATTGCTTAATTAAGAAGAGAGGAATAATGGGTATAAATAATTTTGCACCATTTAATGGAGACCCACAAATAACCCCTTTTAATTTTGGTTTATCAATAATTCGATATAATTGAAAAATATTCGTCTCACACTATCACCTTCGTACACCAACACTTCTCCACCACTCTACTTCTCAATCAAAACGTTCTGTATCAAATCCATCCAAAATATCCTCTAATTCGGTAAGAAAATTAAGTTGTACAGGAGCAGGGATTTGCTCCATCCACTTTTTTATTTCAGGTAACTCCTCAGCCTCATCTAGATTCGTTGGCTTTGGATGAAGAGTGGCCCACCATTTCTTCAATTCATCGATAAATTCATAAAAGTAGCGTTCGAATCTTTCTGCCCATTCTGCCCCTTCATCACCAGAAGTCTTTTGCATCATACTCCAGGCCTCCATCGCTGTTTCGAAATACTCATCAATAATCCTCATGTGATGCTCCTTCCTGAATGCCATAGGGACGGTTCTCGTGGTTTTTTTACCAAAAGAACCGTCTTTTTCGCCATAAAATGATGATTTTCCGTATATGATATACTATTTAATCGTTTAGTTAAAACGGGCACAAACCCATTTATATAGCTATTTATTTCACAAATCGCATAAAAAGATTGTCGGCCAACCTTCCGCAGAATTCTCCTCTTATTCTACAAAATAATCCATATTTCTCTCAAATCGACTTCTATCTCTTTTATTCCTCCACATTCGAATGTAAACAAACGTTTAATTAAAAGAAGGGTGAATACTTTACATCAGTGGCGTAAGGCAAAAAAAATTGTCGAGATTGGCTACATCCTCATAAAAAAGTGCCACCAGAACCGTCCCCTTGGCACTCTGCATCACTTTAGACCCTTAGCTCGCCACGGAAACCCCTTGCAGCATAGTAGGATTCTGCTCCATTGTGGTACACAAAGACGGTGTCGTAGCGACGATCACAAAAGAGGGCCCCGCCAAGTTTTCTAATATTGTCAGGTGTTTGCACCCAGCTTGACGTTTTTAAATCAAAGTTTCCAAGTTTCTGCAGTTCCCGGTATTGTTCTTCCGTTAAAAGCTCAATGCCCATGGCAGTTGCCATATCCATCACGCTATTTTCTGGTTTATGTTGTTTTCTTGACTCCAATGCTTTACGGTCGTAACAAACACTTCTGCGACCTTTAGGACTTTCCGCTGAACAATCATAAAAAATGTATTCGCCCGTCTCTTGATCATAGCCAACAACATCCGGTTCACCACCAGTTCCCTCCATTTCATTGAGCGACCACAGTTTTTCCGTATGAGCCTCGAGCTTAGCTTGTACATTAGCCCATTCAAGACCTTCATGTCGGTTCATATTTTTCTCAAAACGGGCTTTCAATGTACTGAGTAGTTCTTCATGTTGTTCTAGTGATAACTCCATTTTTCTCTTTGTCATATTCGTTTCCTCCTTGTTTTTACTCATCATTGTTAAGGTCTTAACTTGTTGAAAGAACAAGTGTCATTACCTAAATTCTCCAAGCTTCTTTTAATAACTTAATTCCTGTAATGATTTCAGTTTCCGTTAGTCCCCCAAATCCAAGTAAGATTCTAGAACCTACGCTAGTTGTTCCGTTGTAATATATTGATAATGGATATACCTTTACACCAACATTCATAGCAGTGTTAATTAACTCTTCTTCCTTCATATTGTTTTTTACTTCCAAAACAATATGAAGTCCTGATTTTTCACCGATAATGTTTACTTTTTTTCCAAGAGAATTGTTAATGGCTACCATTAAGGTACTTTGCTTTTTACGATAAAGCGTTCTCATTTTATTTAAATGACTTTGCCAAAATCCTTCCTTCATAAAACGAAATAGAGTATCCTGGTGAAGACGCGAAACGGTCTGCTTATAAATCGTGAAGTGCTCCTGATACTTTATCAGCAGCGAAGATGGTAACACCATATAGCTAATACGGATTGATGGGATCAATGACTTCGAAAATGTTCCTAAATACACGACACTTTCTTTTGTACTCAGCCCTTGTAAGGACGGAATTGGCTTACCTTTATATCGATATTCACCGTCATAGTCATCTTCAATAATATATCCGTTACTTTCTTCTGCCCATTTTAACAAATCCATTCTTCTTGAAATGGGCATGATCATCCCATAAGGAAATTGATGAGACGGTGTCACATAAACAACATCGGCATCCGAATTTTTTAACTCGTTTATAATGATCCCATCTTTGTCGAGAGGGATAGGAACCGTATTTACTCCTAGATCTTGTAAAGTAATTCTCGTTCTATGGAAGCCAGGATTCTCAAGAGCAACGATATGCTCTTTACCGATTAACATACACAATAATCCAATAAGTACCTGGGTACCCGCACCAATTATGATTTGTTCGGCAGAGCATCTAACACCTCTAGAAGCATAAACATGAGCTGCAATTTCTTCACGTAGAAGCAGTTCACCTTGAGGATCTCCATTATAAAATAATTCTCCCTGATCTTCGTACAATGATTGAATGGTTAGTTTTCTCCAAGTAGAGTATGGAAAGTGTTCTAAATCAACATTACCCGAATTGAAATCTACCTTGGCATTGACTTCTACTTGCTGGCTTTTTGAATCCATTTTTTCAAGACTTTTTTGGTTAAAGATTATGTCGTTATCAAAGGTTGCAACAAATAGACCCTTTCGAGGTTGACTTTCTACATACCCCTCCGCACATAACTGGTCGTATGCGGACTGAATAGTATTTAAGCTTAGTGCAAGGTAATTCGATAAATTTCGTTTCGAAGGCAACTTTTCTTTTGGTTTGATTCTTCCGGATAAAATTTCTTGTTTAATATAATTGGCTAGTTGTAAGTACAATGGTTCACCGTTTTTACTATCCAAAACAGGTGTTATTTCAATCATATTTCTTCTCTCCTACAACGAAACTGGAACCATTAAAATTCTTCTAACTGGTACTTTAGATTATACCAGATTTTGATTTAATAATAGGTAAGAACCTTATAAGGAGATGAACAAAAATGCTAAATCAAACAGAAATTTTAATAAAGGATTTGAAAAACGAGAAGGAATGGAAAGAAGCCTATCCAGTGATGAAACAATTGAGGACCCGCTTAGATGAAGAGCAATTCCTTCAATTGGTCCAAGAAGCTATACAAAAGAACGATTATAAAATGGCTGCTTTATATGATAATGAAAAATTGGTAGCAGTGACCGGATTTATGCCTATGATCACCTTGTACAACGGAAGGTTCATCTGGGTTTGTGATTTAGTTACAGATTCAGATTGTCGTTCAAAAGGATATGGCGAAGCCCTCCTAGACTATGTACATAAGTGGTCAAAGGAAAATGGCTATGATATTGTCTCGCTCTCATCAGGTTTGCAACGAATTGAAGCCCATCGCTTTTATGAAAATAAGATGGAATATGACAAAGTTAGCTATGTTTATTTTAAAAGACTTTAATTCATAAGAAAAGCTTAAGCACCTTGGTCGGCCCCGACAGGCAAATGTTCTTCGGAAAGCAAAGTCGCTCTTTGATTTTTTTTGCCGAAGACTATTTGACCCGAGGGGCTAGGCGCTGGAGCTGGACAATTCTCGAAGTCATTTTTATACTTTCTGATTAATTAAGGAAAAAGACCCAAAGAGGGTCCTTGCATCTTGGAGTCTTTCTTGCATTATTTCTTTTTGTTTTTGAAGTTTTAATAATTCCTTCTATAGTACTTCCTAAGTAAACCAAATAAATAGTAAATAAAATAAATTGGCACATTTACAACAAGCAAAGAGGCAATTAGAGATAACAGATTTATGGACATAGGATTTTCCCAGGGAGAAGAAATAGACATAACATAAGGGAATGGTGGGTCATAACTGGATAGGTCTTGATTAACAAAAGGGAATGGAAAACCAAATACAGCATTTTTAAGATCATCATAATTGCTTACGGAACTTTTGCTGACAAATGGTGAAAGTAAAACTAAAAGGTTTGCTATTAAAAATAAAAGGACTAAAAATTTCCTCTTAATCATCAAACTTTATCTCCTTTCCACTTCCAAATATTACTTTTTCTTTCAAATAAATTATATCATTTATACAAAGAAATTCTGGGTACTTTTTGAATTTTCTTCAACTACCCTCCATAAGTAGAACAAGAAAAGCTGCCAATATGACAGCTCCAATCTTAACCTCTTGCATCCAGTTACTTCAATTTTTAAAGCCCCCTGTTTATTGAAGCATCGATATTTCCCTTTATTGTACATTTTTTTAAAATTATATAATTTTGGTAAAATATGAAGTTTGATCAGAAAAAAAAATGTACATTTTGTTTCTTTTATGTAATAATTTGGATATTTTTATATAATCAAATAAAGGATGGTGGTGTAATTTTGAAAAAATGGTTAATATCCTTAGGCCTGTCCTCACTGGCAGTTATTTTTACCCTTGTAGGTACTTATTTTTACATTGATTATATTACCTCTAGCATTTCATTAACATGGATATCATACTTACCTTTTTTCGGTATACTTTTTTTTGTAATCCTCTACAGCTTAGTTATCCGAAGACATTTCATAAAGAGTAATAACGATACAATAAGGTTTGTTTGCTCGATAATAGTGACGTTTATTATTGGTTATGGTGCATTTTTTTTTATATTTCTATAGTAAACTAGTACGATTAAATTACTTTGGGTCTGCCCTAGCCCCAATGTTCTATACGCCGCAGGACATCCTGTTAATTTAATGGGCCAGTCACTTCAAGGCACCTTCCATTATACGCATCAATCCTAACGGTTAGTTCTTCACCATTATTAGTTTTCAGCGTTACACTCAACTCACGTTGATTCGTGATTTGATTAAAAAAACCACTCTTTTTATCAATGGAAAATTTCTCCGGTGTAATGTCATTCCAATTAATATCCACGGTTTTTATTCCTAATCTTTTTGGTGGGGACTGCAAACACAGAGCTGCATAATCAGTGGCTTTCCCAGTTGTCAATATTGGCTTTTGGTATGCATATGCAAAACAAATGATAAGTAAAACTAAAATGTAAAAAACTTCTTTTTTCAAGTTTGTGGCCTTTAGCACGTTTCAATCACCCCATCCAATATCATATAAAACGTAAATATTTTCTTTCTCCAAGCAACTTAACCCATTAGTTGAACAGGAAAAAGATCCGGCTAATTTACTTTCGGATCATAAGTTCTTTGCCCGTTATTCTATATTCATAACGATTTCAAGACCTGTTGGTTTCTCCCTAAAGGGGTCGCTATATTCCCTAAAAACTAATTCCGCCTTTGAAATATCGTCAGGTAACGGTGGAGAGACGATGAAGTTGTATGTAAAATGTCTTGATGATCCTCCTGCTCGGTCCTGTCGGCAATCATATTGTTCTCCTAAAAATAACTCAAACAAAGAACATATTTGCTCATCGATTTTGATCAATCGTTCATCAGAATAATCTGTTGGTCTTTCAAAAGGCATTCGTTTCATTTTAATTCCCTCCCTAATCACCTTTATTTTACCACATATTTACAGATAAGGAGTTGCCTTTCTTCAACTAACTCCCATTACTTGAATAAAAAAAGAACGACCCTTCTTACTGAAGAATCGCACCCTTTTCAACAAAATATGAAAAATTACAACCCGTTTATTTCTCCCAAAGCTCGACCAGTCGACCTTCAGGATCTTCAATCCAAATAAACTTTCCAAATTCACTAATCTCTTTTTTCTTTGCAAGAGGTACACCAATTTGTTCAAGATGCTTAATAGTCTCGTTTAGATCATATACTTGGAAATTTAACATCACTTGCTGTTCTGTTGGAAAATAACTGTCATCTTCAGCAAAGAAAGAAAAAATAGTTTCATTTCCTGAATGGGGTTTAATAATAGTCATATTCCAATTATTAATTTCAATTTTCAACACTTCACTGTACCATTTTTTTATTACTTCAAGATTCTTAGTTCTCCAAAATACTCCTCCGAAACCTTTTATCATCTTATCTAACTCCTGTCTGTCATCAAATTTTTAGCTATTTCCTTTTTCAACAATACTGTTTCGTTCGTTTAATAACTTCAACAAAAAGGTGCGTAATCCTCCTCGGATCAACGCACCAGATAGTTTAAGCAAGTTACTTCACAATATCATCTCTGTATATTACACTCCCGGGATTACATAAAACAACGGGAAAACCAAACTGTTCCAAATAATAATTCAATCTATCTTAAGTCCCTGTCAAACGCTATTGGCGGGGATTCCACCCAGCCTTTATCAATTAAGATATTCATGCCGTCGTCAACAAATAAGCCAATGTTCTTAAGCGTTCTTCCATACAAGAAATTTATATCTCTTCTTGCCGTTACCGCCAGAGAGTTTCCAAATGACCTTATCTTCATGGCGAACATGTCCACTTTATGGAACAACATTATTTTATCGGAAAAAGGTGAATATGTAGATGTTGTAACCAAATGGTCTAGGAAAGCAGGTGATTGAAGGTGTTCTAAATGCAGTTTTTCTTTATACTGCTTCACCGCTTTATCAGTCATGTCTAACCCTCGTTTAAATAAAGCCTTTATCTTTTGATCTTGAACTGTCTGATGAAATCCCAATAATAATGCCATACTTGTTACGTTATTCTCAATGTTATCCCAAAGATGTATGAGTTCTAATGCCTGTAATGGTCGGACATCTCCAAAAAAACCATTTAAGTAACTTTGTTTATCAACTTTTTCAATTCCATCTGGTGTTGGTATGATTGGAGGTGCAGCAATGTACTTTTTTTCCATTAAAACATCATTAATTTGTCCTAAAAAGACCATAGTACATTGATTACAATAAATAAAATACTCCCTTATGTCCTCCCGCATGACCAATGGAACGGCTACTGCGTAAAGACTCATACCTGCCTTAGCAGCATATTTTAAATAGTGAACGTAAAATTCATCCTCGTATAAGCGGGGGGCACCAAGATTGACATCCTCTTTAGTAAATCCAATGGGGATAGGAAAATTTTCATTTTTAAAAAATCCTTCTATCCTCTGCGTGAAATCCTTTGATAAAGCTAAACCATTTTCCAATAGCATCTTAATATTTTCCTCCTCGCAATGCTGAAGAAAATAACTTAAGAGTTGTATAGACATACTGTTCCCCATATAGGTAGCCCAAAGTTTACCCATTTCAAAAGCCGTTAATGGTTGGGTCTCATCTAATATTTTTGGATTTATATTTAGTGGTTTCATCACATTCATTGGATTTAAATTTTTATCGGTGGTCATACCTAATCTCCTTTTCCCGCACTTTCGCTTAGGATAACCATTGTAAAAAAATTAAATTCAAACGCCGCCATATAATGGTAGTTAATATTTATATATCAAACTGACGTTTAAATTCAAAAATCTCATCAACAGCCCGGTGATATCCACCCGCTTTTTGCATGGATTCCTTTATATTTGAAACAGCTTTATGGAAAGATGGGACGTTTAACACATAATCTGCGGCTTCACGTAGCTGATTTGCAGTCAAGCCTTGCATATTTAATTTTATACCGGCTCCGATATTGGCAACTTGTCCGGCAATAATCGGCTGATCCGCACTTTGTGGGAGAACAATGAGCGGAACCCCGTAGTAAAGACCCTCATTGGTACTATTCATTCCACCATGTGTGATAAATAATTTAGCGTATTTTAGCACTTCCGTTTGTGGAACATAATTTTTTACAATGAAGTTTAGGGGAATCTCTCCTAATTCATTTAGTGAGGATTGGTTCCCGATCGACATGACCACCGTGTGATCGCAATTTCCAAACGCTTCAAAACAAAGCTTATAAAAATCAATCGCTTGGTTAAAGACAGTACCCAATGAGATGTAAATTACGCTTTTTCTCTTGATGGGTGTAAGGTCAAAGTTTTCTTGAATCCCGCGTGAAGCTATGGATGGACCTATAAATTTGAAAGTTTGGTCGAATGCTTCACCAGTAGGTTGAAACTCCCTAGTTGTATAAACGATGGTAAGTGGCGCAGGATTACAAAAAACTTCGTAAGGTGAATGGATCTCGATATTATATTTTTCCTTCACAATTGTGGTCAATCTTTGATATTCATCGTTTATTTGTTTAGCCACTTCTGGAGGAATATTTTTAGAAAGCTGTTCCAACATGTTATCGAATGATTCCTGTGTCTGTGCAAAAGAAGTACAAGAATTGATGGCCGGCAGCTTAAGGATTTGGGCAAGTAAATGTCCACAACCAAACATGGAATCATGGATGATGTAATCAAACTTTTCTCCCTCAATCTGTTCAAGTACGCTAGGTATGACAATATCTGCCGTTAGTAATAGACCGTTAATTCTTTCAACTAAATAATTTCTTCCACCTGAGATAAAGGCTTTTATAAATTTTTGACCGTCCAAGGTTCGTACAGTAGCTCCCGTCTTCTCCAGTCGCTCTCGGAAGGCTTCAATTGTAAAGTACACCACCTCTTCGCCGCGCGAAATAAGCTCTTGCACAACTCCAATAGTTGGATTGATATGTCCTTCCGATCCGGCATTAATAAATAAAACACGTGCCATTTTTTCCACTCCTTCGGTAAATAAAAAAGAGATCCTTTGTTATTGAAGGACCGTAAAGGTTTTACCAATTTTCGAACTAGATGGCCGTTCCTTTGACGCCCAAAAAGCCAATATTCGCTACAAATCCCTATGTGCTATACTACTCAAACGTTTGATTAAAAACGCTAGGAACTGCTTAATTTCTGTATTTCCCACAGAACTATGCGCAGAAGTTTGTCGCAGGAACTAGCAGATATCCCTCGAAAATTCTCCAAAATAAGTGAGATTTCTCGGGAAATGACTTTTTTCGTTGTCATTTTCCATTATTCGATACTAATCAAACGTTTGGTTAGTATCGGGCTGAACTAGAGTAAATAAAGATTTCTTGCCGTTTACGTATTAGAAAAAATGTCGAAGATTTGTTTTTAAAAAGAGAGATTTCAATATGTTGGTATGCCTATTCGGCTCAATTCGGCCGACTGTTCAGCATTAGAATGAAGAAGTAAATCATGCGGATTAACAAAGTAGCAAATGATTTCCTTAAAGTTGTAAATGTCTTTTCAGTTTAGCTAATTCTCTTTCATTTTTAGCTGCCTTTTCCCAGATATGATCCTGGTCAGCTCGCATATCGGTAAGGATACGATTTGTTACTACCTGTTCTTTTTTCACTTCTCCTACATCTTTTTTAACGTCTTGTAGTTCTTGCTTCATCACTTGAAAATCATTGCTCAAGGTACCTACAATTTTGATGAGATTTGTAAGCATGTCCTCCATTCGATCAAGTTGCTTCTGCTCCATGATTTCACACCTCCATTTTATATAATTATACTACTCATTTTCTCCAATATCTATCAAATCTCGACTAATATCCTTATAATGGGGACAGTCCTCCGGCGCTTTAAAGCAGCGGGGGACTGTCCCCAAATAAATAACATAAGGATTTTCAAGGAGTCGTACCGCGGTCAATTCAATTTGTAACAAAATTTATCCCATATAAAAAACAAAGTCTCTGAGCCAAAAGATCAAAGACTTTGTTTTATTGATACTATATTACATCTCAAGATCAGTGAATGCATAAGGTAATAATTCCTTTAAGGTCAATTCTAATATATCTTTCTTTTCATTGGTTAAATAGACTGGCATATCAGGTAAACAGAATTCTGCTAAAACTTGTCTACAAATACTACATGGTGGGAGAAAATCTACCGTATCACCAGCAACAGCTATAGCTAGGAAATCTCCCTTTTTATAACCATTTGTTATTGCAGTGAAAATAGCTGTTCTCTCAGCACAATTAGTTGCACCTAATGAAACATTCTCTACGTTTACGCCATTAATAACTGTACCATCTTTTAGTAACAATGCTACACCCACAGGAAACTTGGAATACGGTACATAGGCAGCTGTTTTCATCTTACGTGCACTTTCCATTAATTGTTCTTTGTTCATATCATCCATCCCTCTCAAACAAGAATGAACTTTTCACAGTCCCCTTAACGCCAACATTTCGTTGGCAGGACTTTTAATATAATATTATTGCAAATTGTTTGTCAATATCAATATAAGTGGATGGTGCTCAAAAACAGTTAAAATACGAATAAATTATATACCGCCATTCAAAAAAGGAATGACAACATTTCCCGATTGGCAAAATAAAAGAACTCCCATAGAAGGATAGTTTCTAACATGTTCTCTAATTTGTGGACAATTTTTAAAATATACCCATTTCGGTACCGTTCGATACTTTTTGCTATCCGTTAAGAGATAAGAATTAATATTCCAATCATTTTTGTACATACTATGAAAAAATAAAGGAGTATTGAGTAAAAATGGAGCATAACCCGAAACTTGTTTCATCAGAGGTTGCCGCATTGTGGAGTGCTTATATGCAGAATTCAATGGTTTATTGCATAATTCAACATTTTGGAAGTGTAAATGAAGATGCAAATGCTACAGACATTATTCAGACCGCTTTAACTAATTGTTTATATGTTGTAAATGAAGTCAAACAAATCTTTGAAAAAGAACATCATGCAATACCTATTGGATTTACACAAGAAGATGTAAATATAAAGGCGGGTCGATTATATTCCGACTTGTTTGCCTTGAGATACATAAAATACATGGCAGCTGCTGGAACAGCCGCAGCTGCAGCTTTACTCGAAGTATTGGCACGTAACGATATAAGAGAACTTTTTTCAAAAATATCCGAAATGTTCATGAAACTTTACAACGATGCTTGTGATCTGCTACTCAAGAAGGGTGCTTTTGTTCGTTCGCCTACCATCGCTCCGATGGAAAAAGCGGAATACCTTCAAAGTGAATCTTTTTTATCAGGTTTAATGGGTAAGCACCGACCTTTGACTGCCATTGAACTTGCCCATATTTCGAAAAATACAGAAACAAACTCCATTGGCAGAACTTTTGTAGCTGGCTTTTCCCAAACGGCTAAATCACCTGAAGTCAGAAAATTCATGGAGAGAGGGACCGAGATAGCATCAAAGCATGAAACTGTGTTTAGACAAATTTTAGTTGAAGATGGGGTACCGATGCCAAGCACTTGGGATTCGACGATTTCACAATCCATTGATGCCCCATTTTCAGATAAGTTAATGATGTTCCAAACCAGTAGTCTCACCGCCATCAGTGTAGCTGGTTATGGGGCAGCGATTGGGGCAAGCCTTAGAAAGGATTTAGGAGGCCATTACACAAGATTAGTGACTGAAATACTCCAATATGCAAATGATGGCATTAAATTGATGATTGAAAACAGATGGATGGAACAACCACCACAAAATGTTGACAGGGAAGCATTAAGAAATAGAAAGGTGTAATATTCAGTGATAAGGACGAAAACAGCGATTTGCATTGGCAGGTCGCTCTTAATTTTGTTTTACACCAAAATTGCAGATTGTGACTACCTTTTACTTAAACGAACGTGTGCTTAATTAAGCAAGAAATTGCGGCGGTTGGTCCCAACGATTAATGTCCCATTTTCACAAGAATTCGAAGTACCTCCGAGGTTAGAATAATGATGATGGGATATTTAAGAATTAACTCTAAATGGAGGCATATGTATGAATGACAAATTAACAGAAAGTGAGTTTCAAGAGATAATCCGTAGAAGAAGTACCGGCGAGATAAGCTTCCCTCAATTCTTAGATGAATTGTCCCAAAGCGGCATAAATGAATACGAAATAGATGTTGCTACGGGTCGTGCTACATATAAAGGAGTCCATTCGGAGTTTAAAACTGATCCCCAAGTAAGCTTGGTTATCTCAGATAAATTTAATAGAAGTAAGGTGCTTGAGGCAATTGCTGACATCTCTCTCCCATTTTTAGACTTTTTAAAAGAGATTGCTAAGGCTGGAATAGTAACCTATCGTGTGTACATAACTGAGAAAAAGGTTACTTATATTGGTATCGGAGAAGAAGAAATTGAAGAACTGCTTAAAGTCAAAGGATAATACATGTCATAACCATTATAAATGGAAAAAAGATCATACCTGTACAAAAGTAGATATTTCAAAAAAAATGACCTATTCACTTATGCGAATAGGTCTTCGTTTTCATATGCATTTTAACTTTTGTCCATCTAAAGAGAACTTTCTCCCCCGTTATTTAGTAAATAAAATCCCCATTAAAACAGGACTGACTATTACTCAGCCCTGTTATTCCTATTTCCCCCATCATAGCAAGAGCAATGGAACTAAAAAAGTTTCCTAAAGCCGCTAATACTTCCACCATTCTTGCCACATCTCCTTTTTTATTAATTCTCTTAAGCATCTTCTATTTAAAATTCTACGAATTTATTAGAAATACCTTTTCAATTTTTCCCCATTAATATAGAGGGTGATTTATTTTGTGACAGGCAAACTTGGACTTTCGTATAATGAACATGGATGGAATACGATCATAAATAAGAGGGTGAATTTGATATGAGAATAGATTTATCAGAGAGACAAATCATGGAAATAAAGCGAATAGTTCAAAAAGAATTTTTGATAAAAGGAATAGAACCAACAGATGAATATCTATTTATCCACTGTTTTTCGAAAGTAGAGAAAGAAACCGTCTATTATCATCTGCTAAGAGAAAATAATACGTTGGTAATCCGCTGCTATGCACGAGTGTTTGACAACATAAGTCTGAGCGTGAGTATTAGACGCTTAGCAAAAAATGTATTTAAATACCTTCAAAACCAAACCGGATTACAAAACACCATCTATATAGAAAACGGTAAAGAGGGTTAAGTTTCATATTACTGTCTGATAGGCTACTATTACTGTCACTTGGCTATCCATTATTTTCGGATGAACGCTTTAATCCAAAACTCGCCACCATTCCCTATGTGCTATATTATTCAAACGTTTGATTAAAATTGCTGGAGGTTGCCATATCACTGTATTCATAAAAAATAGAAATATATCATCCTGAAGAAGATTTATCTTTAAGAGAAAAATACCTTGAGAGTATATTGGAATGCCATTTCAGTATAATACAGATGTCTGTACAGCATTATGATGAAGGATAACACGTGGATTAACAAAGTAGTTTGTTATTTCATTAAAGATGTAAATGTCTTTTAAGTTTAGCTAATTCTCTTTCATTTTTAGCTGCCTTTTCCCAAATATGATCTTAGTCAGCTCGCATATCGGTAAGAATACTGTTAGTTACCGCCTGTTCATTTTTCACTTTTTCTATATCTTTTTTTACGTCTTGCAACTCTTCCTTTACATCTTGTATTTCTTCTTTCATACCTTGCATTTCTACCTTCATGCCTTGCATTTCTACCTTCATATCTTGCATTTCTACCTTCATCCCTTGAAAGTCACTGTTCAAGGTACCTACAATTTTAATGAGATTTGAAAGCATGTTTTCCATCCGATCAAGTTGCTTCTGCTCCATTCGTTCTCACCTCCCTTTTATATGATTATACTACTCATTTCCTCCAATATCTATCAAATATCGACTAATGTCCTTATATTCCCATTCTAAGAGGGGACAGTCCCCTCTAGTTCATCTCACTAACAGGTTTTCAAGGATTCTTTGTACCTCCGCCCCTTCACGAAAGGAGACAATAGAGGCGTCTTCATTATTTAGCTTTTTAACTATCTCATCAATAAAGATTTTTAGATGATTACCTTCCGATAATTGAATGGTTTCAGGTGATGATGTACTAGTTTTTATAGATAATGAACGCCAGTTTTCAAGAGCCATCACACCCTTATCCCCCATTATGGTAAAGGCGATCTCTTCCTTTTGACCGATTCCAGCTATTCCATTAAATAAGACAGGTATTTGACCATTAATCTGTCCATGAGCTATGAAACTCGTCTCGCATTTTTCCGTATCCTCCGGGAATGTTACCGATGAGTATTGAATGTCCATCTCACCAAACAACATTTGAACCATTTGGATATAGTGAGGGAACACTTCCCGTATAAATCCACCTTGCTCCCTTGAACTGATCCAGTTATTCTGTTGCCACGGTCTTGGCCATTCTGGAAAATAACATTGAATTTCGACCCTTTGCACATCCCCAATATACCCATTGGATAGATATTCTCTTAATGTGGAGAAGCATTGTCTGTAGATGGTTGGAAAATTCATCACATGAATAATATTTCTCTCTTTCGCTAATGAAAAAAGCTCCTCAGCTTCATCCAAGGAATTGGCCAATGGTTTCTCACAAATAACATGTTTATTTCTTTTGATTACCTCCATGGCTATGGAGTGGTGATACTTAGGCGGAACGGCGATATAGACAAAATTGATTCTTTCATCTTCAATAAGATCAATATAATGCTCAAACATAGGAACATTATATTTCTCACTTATTTCATTCAATCTGGATGGGGTTGTATCATAAATACCGATCACATCAGTTCTCGGATGATGTAAAAACTCCCTTAAAAGAATTTCCCCTACTCCGCCTACACCTATGACTCCTACTCGAATATCTTTTTGCATTTCTACTTCCCCTCACATTCTTCGGAACTTTGTTTAATCACATTCTCACATATCAATGGACTGATAAAAATCGAAAAGTCCGTTAATTATTTTCGAGTTTTTTTTAAAAGGCTTTGTTAAAGAACAGTGTTGATTTTTACACCCTGTTGATTGGAGCGAAAGGCACGAAGACTCCTGTGGGAATATGGTTCAGGGGAGACCCCGCAGGCGTAAGCGCCGAGGAGGCTCGCCGAAACACCCACGAACCGCTCGTGCCTGGAGCGGAAATCAACAGGCAAGTTTAACAGTGCCTTTTAAAAAGGATGGGTGTCTACGACGATACTCAGAATATCTTATTGTTTTTTACATAACATATGGACATTTAGGAGGTGAACAAATTGTCTAAACAAGAAAAAAATAACAAAAATGTTTCAGAAAACATTAAAAGTGGAGCAGGAGCCGTGTTTCATTCGATCCATAAAGGACTAGAAGCCACGGAAAATGCTGCAATGAATGCTGTTGACGCAACTGCAAACGCAGTTGACAACTTAACAGACAACGATAATCGATAGGACCGCAAAACATAAGACGCCAGTATTTGGCGTTTTTATTTTTCTACAAGCTTACCGGAGAAAAAGAGCAGGACGGTAACTTCGGAAGCTCTTCTAAAAGCAACATATTTTCCAACCACTCCTAAATAAAAAAAGCGTCCCTTTATAATAGAAACGCCTAAACTACACAGAAATTATTTTTATTGAAGAGCAATATCGTGAAATTCTTTAAAAGTAGCCAATTCTTTTGTTAAGGTTTCCTTCATTTTCATTCCGCATTTTTCACTACATATTGAAAATATACCATCAGTTCCTTGTAATTTGGCTTCTGATCCTTTCGCTGTGACAATCATAGGAACAGTAGTGTTTCGAATGCTTAGACCTATTTGAATGATTTTCCCTTCACTTTCAGTATAATCGATTCCCTCTGCGAACTTAACACTTAAACCAAATACTGGCCGGTTATTCTTTATGATTTTCATACACCAAGCACATCTCAGCATATAGACCCCTCCCATTACCTTAATAAATATATTTATAAATTGAAGAGGTCCAACTAGTAATGGTAATTGATTCTCTCTATATTATATCCATATCTTTAACAAAAAATAGGCCCAACATATATGGAGTGGTTTTTTGTAAAAAATAATATTGTTTAAGAATAACTGGAGGAGTACTTCTATGTAACAGGATCAACAACTTAATAGAATAGCCCCAATAAAATCTTAGAAAAAAATCTTATACAATAAAAATATCCCTCCAATAATTAAGGCTAAAAAGAGAAATAGAAGGATTAAGCCAGGTACACCAATATTTGAAAACATATTTATCCCCCTCAATTATCATGAATGATTCTTTTACTCAATAAGAAACGTTCATTCCAAATCCTATTTTACCTCTAAAGCGAATGCATAAGAGGCACTTCCATTTGAAAGATGTTCATCCTTTTCATCCATCCACCATACTCCGTAAGAATAATAATATATCCCTTTTTCAACAGGTGCGGTAAACCGATTCTTCTCTACATTGAAATCAATTTCGTGATTATTATTCATCTGAGTTAAATGGAATTCGTTTGGTTTTGGATGATAGTTCATCACAAAAGTTAACACTTCGCCAGGTCTTACTTCTATAGGCTTTTTCCCTTTTAATTGCTCAACTGGTCCAAGTGTATCCACGCATGTTCCTTGACCATTTGCATTCCAGCAATAAGACCCTAGCTTCATCTCATATGTTTGCTTCCCAATTTGAATCATAGATTTTGGAGGCTGATCTCCTTCCATTCCATTACTTGAACAACCCATGAGAGTAAATAGGATAAAAAGTACAGGTGCAGCTAACCATTTAGACAATAATTAATCCCTCCTATATTAATATAATAGACGTTGAGACCCAAATAATGTCACAAGGGATGTTCTTTACTCATTTTGATTCTTTCTATTTATCCTTAACTATCAACTTAGCAATTACTATACCAACAATAAACAGTCCACCTGCATACATACCGTGATATATTGGTTTATCCCATACTATGAATGCATACGAAATAGTAATTAACGTAATTACCCAAAACACCGTAATTAATAATTGTGGGATGCTCAGTTTCTTACTTAACACAACTCCCTCCCCCATTTTCAAATGACTTTTTATAATCAACCGGCCTCATAAATTCACCTAATTAAATCATATCATTTTTGTCATTTAATTCCATATAAAAAATAGGATAGCCGCAGCCATCCCATCTTTAACATAATGAATCCTTTCAGTTCCATTATAGGAGTGTTTTAGTCATGATAAAGTCCGTTTGTTCTTCATCACCCATATAAAAAGAATGGGCTCCAGTTTGAACGAACCCCATTTTCTTATAAAAAGCAATCGCATTTTCATTCTTTTCCCATACGCCCAACCAAAGTTTCTTTTTATTACGTTCCATCGCAAGTTCCATAGCTTGATTCAGCAGATATTTACCAAGCCCATGTTTTTGAAATTTACTCTTTATATAAATTCTCTCGATTTCGAGCGAATCGTCACCCATTTCTTCAGACTGAGCATCATTGGTATTGACCTTTAAATATCCAGAAACTTCATTATTAAAATAAACAAAAAAGAAGTGTGAAGAATGATTGGATAATTCTTTTTCTACTTGTTTTAAGTTAAATGCCCTTTCTAAGTAGGCATTCATATTCTCGGGTGTATTCTGGTGCTTAAATGTATCATTAAATGTTTCATAACTAATTTCTTGAAGTGTGTGTAAATCTTCAAAAGTGCACTTTTTTATATTGATAGTCATTTTTATATGCCGCTCCTTCAATAATTTCTCTTGTTTCCTTTTTTGACAAATTCCCAGTCTATTTCTACATTTTTTCTTACTCTTTGAAGAAGAGTAAAAATAGTTTCTACTTCTGTTTCAGAAAGTCCCTCTAATGCAACAATATTGGAATAATCATTTTCTCTTTTTATAAAAGGATAAACATTTTTTCCTTTTTCTGTAGGAAAAAGCTTTTTAATTTTTTTGTTATGTTGATCTTCTTTCTTTTCAATAAAGCCATTCATTTCAAGTTTTTGTATCGCACGAGCTGCCGTTGTTCGATCTACTTTTATCATCTCAGCTAGTTTTTCTTGAATGATGCCTGGGTTTTCACAAATTCGCACAAGGTACAAATACTGCCCTTTTGTAAGGTCATATTCTTTAAATTCTATATTACTGATAGAATCTAATGCCCTTGCAATCATTCCAATTTCACGAAGAATCTCCTTCATAATGAACTCCTTAGTGTGAATTTTTGTTGCAAATGCAATAAAAACTTCATACATTAAATTTAACCTACTTTTGTTGCATTTGCAACAAAATTAATGGATAAAAACAGGGACAGTCCCTCGCTGCTGTAAAGCAGCGGGGGACTGTCCCCAACTAACTAAAATAGTGACATAATAGATAGATAAATACATAGAACCGAACAAGCAAAAAAGAGGCTAGCTGTTTTAAAATTCCTTCTAAATTTAATACCGTACGCACAAAAGAAGATAGCGGCTGCTAATTTGGAGACACTTTGATAAAAAGCCGTATCTGCAAAAAATGAACTGCTTAAAATGATTGCGATAAGTAATGTTGTAGGAATAAGTATTTTAAACCACAAAGGCTCATATAGAAATTGTTTAAAAAAGAATTTCATCCGCTGCACGACTATATAACTCCCTTCATGAAACAAGTATTCCTTCTAAACATATGGTGTAAGCCTCAAACTATTAACTTATTTTACCATAAATAATAAACGATTTAAGAAAATAATAGCTGAGCAGCAAAAATAACGGTTATTCGTTCATTCTAATGCAGTCAGTTGGATTGGAAGTTAGTTTTCAGTTTTTGTAGAATCCCCTCTCTAATTTGTAGAATAAATTGAAACTTTGTAGAATTAGTCCTTAACTTTGTAGAATAACTCTGGCACTCTATCTTTTTGAGGTGAAGTTGGAAGTTTATTTCCTAACTTTGTAGAATCCTTCCACGATTTTGTAGAATTAATTAAAATTTTGTAGAATTCCTCTTCATTTTTGTAGAATTCCTCTTTCCATATATAGAATTCCTACAAAACCTTACTCAAACATATAAAATTCCACGAATCCGGCTACTTTCAATTTAAAAAAACCGACCTTTCTTATATAAAAGGCCGATTTCAAGCTTTAAAAATGAATATTAGCCACTTTGCTTTTCAACTGTCTGAAGGATGTGTTTAAAAGTAACTTCTGTAATGATAAATCGTCGCCGCCAATGTAATCACGGTATCATTTTGCCTTTTCTTTTCCACCTATACGTTCAGGAATGGGTGAACCCATCCATCACTTTTTAACTTTTACTTTCTTAGGTATAGTCGTCCAGTACTTGGGGTCTTCTAAGCCGAGCCGCCAAATCCCAATTCCTTGTAAGTTATATTTTTCTACAAGGTCAAGCTTAAACCGCAAACTATAGCTATTCTCAAACCATGCCTGGTGGCTATGATTTTTTTCATCAACATAACTGAAATGAGGTGTTTGCGAATGGGAGTCCCATATAACCTCCGCTTTATATTTTGTTTTCTGATCCATTAACTGTGAATAGGAGCTATACGTGGCTTTGTTTGTTGTTGTATCCCAGTCCCATCCATAACCAGCGATACCGAGTAACATTTTCGAGGATGGCACTCCCTGTTTCAACGCATAACGAATCGTTGCTTCTGTCCAATCGACTGATGCCGATGCCCCTGGTTTTGTTCTTGGGTTGTGCTCATCATATGTCATGATCATTAACCCATCAGAATATTGACCAAGCTTTTTATAATCAAACCACGGTGACCAGGGATTAGCCCGGGAATCACCTGTGTTTGCCGGGACTGAAACCGTCACTACTTTTCCATCACGATGAAGTGCATCAGACAAGTTTTTTATCATCAGACTAAAGGAATCTCGGTCAGTCAAATGCAAATTTTCCATATCAATATTAATACCGTCATATTTAAACTGATTCATTTCATTTCGTAGGTTCTGAATGAACACATTGCGGTTTGTACCATTATCGAGAACAGTACTCGCTACCTGCTTGCCCTTCTCCACGGTTTCATAAAAGAGATTATGTACAACCATATATACCTTCAGGTGGTTTTTATGGGCACTCTCAATAACCTGTCTCTTATGATCAGCTGTAACGGAAGCTATCAGGCTGCCCGGACGTTTATCGTCAAGCTTATACCAAAAGGGGGCAATAATGCTCAAATTGGCGAATTGCGAGTTCACTGTAGGTTGCGACCCTGGATACGTTCCTTCCTGCTCTGTGTAAAAACCTAAAACTTCACGGGGCGTTTTATTCTTATGATGTTCCTCTTTTCTTTGCACCTGATTACAGGATGACAGTAAAAATAATGCCATGCTCAAAGAAAGGATGGTCAATGACCAATAACCATTTTTCGCCATAATACACCTTCTTCTAATATGTATAGTTCTTAAGTTGGTATGAAAAGGGGTAACTTATTCACGAAATGAAAGGGTTCAAAAAACGGGGACAGTCCCCCGCTACTGTAAAGCGACAGGGGATTGTCCCCAAACCCGCAAAGTTGCGAGGTTATATGCAAATATTGTTAAATAGAAATAGTTACTTTTAATAGAATGTGAATTTAGAAATATTGGAGTGAAGAGTATGCACAGAAGTGAGAAGCTACACTCATTTTTATTAAGCAAAGCCCGACAATTAACAGAGGATTGGTATAACTCTTTAGATAAAAGTGATCCAAAGGGTGTATATGCCTCAAATGACCCAAAGGTGATTGAGAACTTAAAAAAAAAAAACTATGAGTTCCATTTACATGCATGTGAAATCTTTATCCTTAAGGAATGTGAGTTTTTTACCAATTTCCAAACGTGGATAGAGGAAGTGGCACGTGATACCGAACATCAAAGAACACCAATTCATTTTATTATTAGAGAATTTATGAGGACACGTGAACAGTATCTGGATTTTATAGATGAATATGTTTCACTATACAAAGAAGAAGTAACACCACAAGACGTGAAAACGTGGAATAGATTGATTACCAAGACGTTTGATACAGTGATTCTGCGTTTTGCAGAAGAAACACACAATGCTTCCACTTCCCAGCTTTTCGCACAACAAGAGCTGATCAATGAATTAAGCTCACCGGTGATTACCTTATCAAAGGACTCTGCCTTACTTCCATTAGTTGGGGACATCGATACGGCTAGAGCGAAACTAATACTAGAGAATACACTTGAACAATGCGCAAGTAAAAATGTGAACCAACTATTTATCGATTTATCTGGAGTCATCATGATTGATACCATGGTCGCTCATCAAATCTTTTTATTAATTGATGCCTTGAACCTAATAGGCGTGGAAACAACACTCTCAGGATTGCGCCCTGAAATCGCACAAACAGCCGTACAACTTGGACTCAACTTTAACAAAGTCACCATCAAATCAAATCTCTCAAAAGCACTTTCGCTTGATTAATGTAAAAAATGGGGACAGTCCCCCACTGCTGTAAAGCGGTGGGGGACTGTCCCCAAAATTTAAAGATTCCTATCTAATAATATCCCTACTTGTTCTGCCACGACTTGGGTCCGTTCAGATAATCCATTGGTGATCCATGCTTCTACTATCTCTACGATGGCTGCTCCAAAAAATTTAAGAACTAACTCCTTATTTAAACCTTGATTTATGCCTTCGGTTATATTTACATCACCCTCTAACTCCTCGATGACAAATTCAAGGAAATGACTTCGAAAAGCAGGGGCTCCTTTACTCGCTAACATAGTTGAAAAGAAGGAAGAATTACGTTCAAAGTATTCAAACCAAATCAGATTTCCCTCAACAAAACTCAAATCAGCTGCCGATTCGCACAATTTCCTTAGTTCGTTAATATGTTTTTCGATAAGCTTATCCAGTAGGTCATATTTATCCAAGTAATGAAGATAAATCGTTCTTCGGCCAACATTCGCCCTGTCGGCAATATCCTGTATCGTTATTTCATCCAAATTTTTTTCAGACATCAGTGCAATAAAAGCTTTTTTTATTGCTTCTTGAGACTTGATTATTCTTCTATCAACCCTAGACATGGTCAGCGTCACCAAACTTTCTTAAAAATAATACACAATTTTAATCGATTTGTGCGCTAATACACGAATCGTGGTCAATTGGTCATTGAAGACATCCTCATTGCGATTATAATTATACACAATTGTGCAGTAATGCAACAATATGCAAATTGATTCAAACATTAGATTTACTATATGTGGAAGATATTAAGAAAGGGTGTCATTGATTATGTCTACTATTCAAAATCAAGCGGTCATTATAACGGGGGCTTCTAGTGGGATTGGTGAAGCTACCGCAAAAGAACTAGCATCTAAAGGAGCAAAGTTGGTGCTAGCGGCTCGTCGGGAGGACCGATTAAAGAAATTGCAAGATGAGATACAAACGAGTGGTGGGCAAGCTATCTATAAAGTGACAGATGTAACTTCTCATGAACAATTGGAAGAACTCGCTGCCTATGCACTTAAAGAGTTTGGAAAAATCGACGTATTAGTTAATAATGCTGGAGTGATGCCCCAAGCTTTTCTTTTTAAGAAAAAAATTGAGGAATGGGATCAGATGATTGATGTCAATATTAAAGGTGTTTTGTATGCCATCGCCGCCGTTCTTCCATCAATGCGTGAACGTAAATCAGGTCATATCATTAACCTATCCTCTGTTGCTGGCCATAACATCTATCCAGGTGGAACAGTTTACTGCGGTACCAAACATGCAGTACGAGCGATTTCAGAAGGTTTACGTCAAGAAGAGGCAATGAGTGGCACCAATATCCGTGTAACGAATGTTTCTCCAGGGGCTGTTAACAGCGAATTATTAGAAACTACTACAGATCCAGAATTAAAAGCAGGCTTAGATGAATTTTACAAAGTGGCAATTGATGCGGACAGCATCGCTCGTGCGATTTCCTTTGCCATTGAGCAACCATCCGATGTAGCCATTAATGAATTGATTATTCGTCCAACTGTTCAAGTGGGTTAATAATTAAGAATTTTAGAAAGTAGGGATTTTATAATGAAAAATGAACATTTAAAAAATAGCACGATCTTCCCATTGGGACAAAAAGTAGATGCAAACTTTATCGGTGATGCCTACCTACAAATGGTGTTTTCCGATCCAACACCATTAAACACAGCCATTGGGAATGTAACCTTTGCTCCCGGAGCGCGCAATAACTGGCACTCTCATCATGCTGGCCAAGTTTTGATAGTTACTGGCGGTGAGGGGTGGTATCAAGAGGAAGGAAAACCAGCTCAATTACTAAAGACGGGTGATGTGGTCAATATTCCACCGAATGTGAAACATTGGCATGGGGCGACAAAAGACAGTTGGTTTGTCCATTTAGCCCTTACTCCAGGACCAACGGATTGGTTAGAATCCGTCGAGGACGAATGGTATACGAAATTATAAGTAGAACGGAAGCCGTTTTTCCAAGTTACTATCAATTCTTACCTTCTTTACCTTATGTGCAGTCCGCTCAAACTCTCGGGATACTCCGAGAGTTTTTTGTAAATAATAAGATAGTTAAACAATCGAGTAAGGAGGGCTTGTATGAAACAAAATCAACAAGCGAAAGAGAGTATGGGTTCTATCATGAAACCAGAATTCGCAGGAACGGATGCACAAGAAGTAAAAGGACAAATTCAAAAAGATGTTAGCCAAGGACAAGGGGCAATGACTTCCCGAGAGGCAGGATCCATGCGCGATTAAAAAACCACTCTGAGTGGTTTTTTTTAAAAACAAGTTTTCTTGTATCAGAAAAAGCGATCCTTCGTTAATTGAAGCATCGCACCGTTAATGTTTTAGGATTTAGCTTTGATATGGCTTTTACTTGGTGCAAACCAACCAATTAGAGCGATAGCAACTAATACTCCATAAAATATTAGTGTCCAAGTGGTACCGTGGGGGAAATGATGATCTAAGACACCAATATCCTCATGGGCAAGGGTAATTACTGCAAGTTTGACACCAACCCAGGCTACAATGGCATATGCTGTTGTTTCCAAAGCTGGGCGTTTTTCTAGAAGTTGCACAAACCAGGTTGCTGCAAACTTAATCAAGACAAGGCCAGCAATCCCTCCAAGAAGAACAACAATGAACTGTCCTCCATCCATACCCCCGAAATTGCCAAGCGGTGAATCTGTAAGTCCAAGGGCCAGAGCAACCGCAGCTAGAATCGAATCAATTGCAAAAGCGAGGTCAGCTAATGCAATCTTCCCTACTGTGGGCCAAAAACCTTTACCTACTGATTCCTTTTCATCGTCCTTATGAATATTCTCATTTTCTTTTCCGAACTGCGCCTTAATGACATGCTTTAATCCTAGGTATAGAAGATAAGCTGCTCCTATCGCCTGGATTTGCCAGACGTTTGCAATAAAAGAAATGACAAAAAGTGCAGCAAATCGGAAACTAAATGCCATAATGATTCCATAATTTATAGCTCTTTTTTTCTGATCTGCGGGTAAATGTTTGGCTATCACAGCTAGTACAAGAGCGTTGTCAGCCGATAACAATCCTTCTAATCCGATTAGAATTAACAAGGTCCATGCATATTCAAGCCATAGTGAATCCATCCACTTCTCACCTTTCAAAAACAAAAATGTCATGCAAAAATTTTGTTAACAATAGAATTCCCCATTGGGCTACAGGTAAACCTACTGATTATAGGCTATTTACTTGTTAAGATTAACTTTCGTGTTTTGGCATCATATATTTTATAACTAATTTCAACCATATGGTCTTTTGTAACTGTCACCTCACAATAATAAGGGATTGCCTTTCCATAGGCATCAAGTTCAGGAATATCTCTGAAGCTAAATATTTCATCTGTATCGGGCATTTCAAAGTCCGCTTCAGAAGAACGACCTGATGAATCTATTTCGATAACACATTTCCCACTGACGACATCGTATTCCTTTAGCACAACATATTTCAGGCTTGGGAGCGTAACTGCTAAAAGTAAAACACCTACTAATAAGCTTCCAAGGCTTTTACTTACATTTAAAAATGAATAGTCTCTATCACTATACATAACAATAAAGGCAATTACTGCGCCTATTACAAACAAGGCTCCAAGTATGAGCATTAAATAATAAAAGAACATTTTTTCACTTCCTATAATGATAAAACTAGTCTTGAATAAGCCTTTCAAATATGATCTCATATGACATAGGTTTCCCGTGTCCATTATATTCCAGTGGCAAGACCTGTACTAATTTCCAACCCTCTGATGCATAAGCATTAATGGTTTCTCTATGTTTTGGAGAAGAAAAAAATCCCCCAAGAGAAGTTTCTACAAACTTATATTCATACATACACTTCCACCTCCAAGTCACATATCTTTAATACGTTTTACCCTAAGAAATGTTTCAACTTATTATAATGCTAAACTGCATGTTAGCTTAATAAAAAAAGCCGCCAAAATGACAGCTCGATCTTCAACACAAGCACCCGCTATCTTAGATACAATAGTTCACAATCTTGCATTCTTGGATATAAAAGGTTTTTTGTTTAAATATTTTAAATATGTAAAAAAGCTTACTCAAAGAGTAAGCTTAACCGCTATAAACAGTATCACATGTTCCAGGTTTTGGTTCATAAAAACAATGTTCTTTAAATTGACCAGTATGAGGTTGACCGTACCATGTGGGTGGGCATGGAGCATGTGGATTAAAATACCAAAGGGCGAATTTCGCTGGGTGGTCTCTCCAATAATCCAAATTCTGTTTTGCTAATCTTCTTTCAGAAGTTCTTGCTCTTTGATAAAATACATTCCCTTTTTGAACAGCTTCAAAGGAAAAATTTCCTCCTTGTACTTGAAAAACAACTTGGTTAACTGTTCTTAAACCTTTAAAGTCTAAACAATTTGCTACAAGACGATTCACAATGACATTTCCAACATATAACATTCCCTGTTTTCCTTCACCTTCGGCTTCTGCTCTCATCATCCTTGCCATTAAGTCAACGTCTGAACTTCGGTAACTTACTCTTGGCATTTTACCACCCCCAAAATATAATATGAAAAAATGCCTACATTCATGTCAGTGTTTATATAATGAGAATGCCTAGTTTTTAAATATTTAGGGGACAGTCCCCCGCCGCTTTAAAGAGCTGGGGGACTGTCCCCACTATTGGTTCCAATAACAACTGTAGCGTCCCGTTCTGCGTCTCTAACTACTTTAGTGACCAATCCAGAATGAGCAAAAACCTCAATAGTTTGTGGTGCCTGCATTTCGCTCGTCTCGATGAGTAGGTGTCCTCCCGGAGCGAGCCAATCAGGGGCTTCTTTTACCACTCTTCTTAAAATGTTAAGGCCATCCACTCCTCCATCCAGAGCCAAATTTGGTTCATAAAGACGGGCCTCCAAGGGAAGCAGTTCCATTGCTTTCGTGGGAACATAAGGTACGTTAGCAACCAGTATATTTATACGGCCTCTCATCCATCGTGGTAAAGCCTCATACAAGTCTCCTTCAAAAACATGACCACCGAATTTAGTTACGTTTTTTCTTGCACATCGTGTTGCGATAGGGTCGATATCAGAACCATACAACATTATGTCTCCCATAGCAGCTGCCAGTGCGGCACCTATAGCCCCTGAACCACAACAGAGGTCAACGACGAGATCACCAGAACATGCTAGGTCTTCCGCCTGACGAACAAGAAATTCTGTACGGTGCCGAGGAACAAAAACTCCTTGTTCCACTTCAATCCGAAGACCACAGAACAGTGCCCATCCAATTACGTATTCAAGTGGTAAACCCTCGACTCGCATTTCGACCTTTTTTGTGAGATCCTCTAAAGATTGTGCTTCTGAAACAAGTAACTGAGTCTCCTCTTCTGCAAATACACACCCCGCACTACGGAGCTTGTAGACTATCGATGTTACCGTATGGTGGTCTACTAAAAAATTTATCCCAATCACCCTTTTAATTTTGGATTAACAATAATTTTTACAGACATTATGAAATTAGCGTTTTATCTTTTTGTTTAATAATGGAATGTACAATATGGATGGAGTCCCATTCTCCCGAGGAAAAAGACATAATAGGGTATTTTTTTGGAAACAAAGTATGATTAATCTCGTCTGGGTTCTTTCCTTCATCATGAAGCTTTAAAATCGTTCCTTGCAGATTCAGCAGATATTCCAGCTTTCTCTTTAACGCTGTACGCCCATTGCTTAAATATCCTGCGTGATTGCAAAACACATCATCAAAATCATAAGTTAAGACTTTTTTTAATGATTCGATAAGCACAGGGATATTTTCCTCTCTAAGAACAACCTTTGTTTTTTCCTGACAATAAAGGTCTCCCGTAAAGAGCTGACCTGTTGCTTCATTTAAAAATGCAAGATGATCAATGGAATGGCCTGGTGTTTTGATTACCTGCCACGTGGCATTTTGTGAATGAAAAGTTTCACCAATTGGTTCTGCGCGAAAGGGTCTACGCCTTCCCCAAAACAGTTGACGATATAATGGATAATCAGCCTTCTTCATGCAGGATTCAAGCATGATGCCATCCATGAAAAGGGGAACCTGGAGATCTTTCTGCAGGAAGGAGGCACAGCCTGTATGATCTTCATGAAAGTGGGTGATCACTACTTGATCAATATCAAGTTGCTTAAAATATGACGTAAAAAACCTTTCCAGTGACTTTGCTCCAGTATCAATTAAAACACCATCAATGAAAAAGCAATGAACATTTAACTTCACACTTTGGAAACATAGGGTTCCATTACCCATCTGCACCCCATTCACACTCTTTTGCTCAAAATTCTTCTTCATAAACATGAACTCTTCTCCCAACCTATTACAAAGTCATTAAAATATATTCATAATATTCAAATTATATCAATCATAAAAGTAGAAGTACACTTGTTAACAAAAATAAGGGGACAGTCCCCCGCTGCTGTAAAGCGCTGGGGGTCTGTCCCCAAACTCTTTATGTATACTTTTTCTCCGATAATCTTAAAATAACAATAAAAGAAACCTAAACAATAATTGGAGGCATTCCTTTTGGGGATTTTTAATAAGAAAACGAAGACTAATTTCTTAACGGTCTCAGAGGTTTCTGCTCTTTGGCTCCAATATATGGGCGACAGCATGGCCATCTGTATGTACAAATATTTTCTCAAAATTGTTGAACACAAAGACATAAAGGAAATAATTGAAATATCTTTACGATTATCCGAGACCCACATCAAGAAAATCACCGAATTCTTGAGGAGTGCTCATTTCCAAGTGCCAATCGGCTTTACAGAGGCGGACGTCAATTTGAATGCCCCGCGTCTGTTTTCTGATCAATTTATCCTTTTTTACTCCTATATTATGAGCCTACACGGGTTACCAGCGTATAGCTTAGCAATTACAACCTTAGAGCGACAGGACCTTCAAAATTACTTTTTTGAATGTACGAGACAAACGAACGAGTTGTTCCAAAAAATCCAGCAACTGGCGAAAGATCAACCGAAATTTTCAAGCGTTCCCTCCATTCCTTCCCCGCATGGACCGGAGTTTGTTGAATCAACAGGAATCATTGATAATTTAATCGGAGACAAAAGACCACTGAATAGTTCCGAAATCAGCACCCTTTTCTTTAATTCAAAAAAAACTGGATTTATCCGGTCGTTAAGTATTGCTTTTAGTCAGGTAGCAAAATCGGAAGACGTTCGAAATTTTATGATAAAAAACGTGAAATTGGCGGGGAAAGATGCGGATAGCTTTGACGCTATCTTAAAACAAGATCATCTACCTATTCCCGAAAAGTGGGATGTAGAGATTACAGATTCAACCATCAGTCCATTTTCGGACAAACTGATGATGTTTCACGCAGCGTTTTTGGTTAATGCAGCTCTGTCATATTATGGGGCAGCATTGGGTTCCAGCTTACGGTCGGATATCATGCTAAACTACTATAAAGTATTCACCCACGCCATGGAGGCCGGCACCTTCTGTTACACCATCCTCGTGAAACACGGCTGGTTAGAAAAACAACCCGAAACCATTGATAGAAAATCCCTGGCCAAGAAATCATAGTGAAAAATGGGGACAGTCCCCCGTCGCTTTAAAGCGGTTGGGGACTGTTCCCTTTGAATTTATAAATTTATAGAATTACCCTCGAAAAATCACCTTTTAAGACCTCTTTTTCATTCTGATTTTTACATAAAAAAGACGCAATAATAGCCGTTCTATTATTCTCTTGCCGTTCATATTTTTCAATTGTAACTTCACAAATGATGGTATCCCCCGTGAACACAGGTCGCAAAAACTCAAAATTCATATTTCGGGCCAGTACGTTATGATCCCCACCTACTTTTGTCGGTAGTGTTGCAGTCAACAGCCCTTGCACGACAAGCCTTCCCTGTTCATCTGGGATTATATGATGAATTCCTTCATCACCTGATACCTCCGAAAATAACTCAACATCCCTTACCGTAAAAATCCGTTCAAACGTAATGATATCTCCTACTTTTAATGGCATATAAATCTCCCCCTGTAGGTATAGTGATTATGAGTAACCCCAAAATTAGCCTTTAAAGGATAATCCTAGTTCCTTCAAAGCCGCCCTAAGTCTGGGCAACGAAGCCGGTCCCACACCATGAAACTGCAATATTTCCTTTTCACTATAGGTTGATAGCTTCTCTAGAGTAGTCACCTCATTGTTTTCCAAGGCCCGTCTTGCCGGTGCTGATAGCAATGCAAGAAACCCTCTTTCAGGTTTACGCTCCTTCTCACAAATAGGACAGGTTGGACAATCGCTACTCTTATAATAGGTATGGCCTTTGCTGCAAACCTTTTGATTCTTATTCGGATTGGTCATAGTAAGATGTCTCCTTAAATTTGACATTTGCTAGTTATTCATTATTTAGGATTCAACTTTGGTTTTACATTTCCTTCTTAAAATATATTGTGTTTTACCATTTTTCAGCAAACGATCTTGCCCTTCCTGTCTACTCATGCATAAAAAACAAGTTCATCACCATTCCATATGGACTATACTAATCAAACGATTAATTAAAAACGGGAGAAATATCTATATTACTGCTTTTCTCGTCACTTTAGATCTTTTACTCGTCTAAATTCATAAATTACTCGTCAACATCAAAACTTTACTCGTCATTTTCTCCATTTACTCGCCAATTACAACACCCACCCACTGTTAAGCAATTCTTAGGCAAAGAATAATATAATACTTCTCGAAAAAATTGTCATAAAATGGACAATACATATTCAATGTCTTTACTTTTAAAATAGTAATTAGGTCTTTCTTACCAATTTAATCATTCAAGAGCATGTGAAGGGGTACAATGATGAGCTTTTATCATGAGGTAATAGATACTTCTCTTATTACAGTGGTAGCGTTATTCTTTACATTTTATATTAAAAATAAATTTCTAGATAAAATTAGTCCTAATAATAAGCATCAGAATGAATTTGAAAAAAATTATCTGGATACCCTTAAAGATCTTCAGGATTTAAAATTTGCCTTAGACGAGTCCAATCTTGTTCAAATCGTCGATAAATCGGCCAATATCTTATATGCGAATGAGAAATTCTGCCGCCTTTCCGAATACTCCTTTGAAGAACTAAAAGGAAAAAACATGCGAATTTTAAATAGCAGCTATCATTCCAAAGAATTTATTAGAGATCTTTGGACTACTGTTACTCAAGGAAAAGTATGGAGTGGAGAAATTAGAAATAAAACAAAAAGTGGTACATACTATTGGACATCTACAACGATTGTTCCATTTTTAGATAAAAATAATAAGCCATTTCAATATATTGTCATTCGAAATGACATTACAAAAAGCAAGGAGCTGGAGAAAAAGCTAGAATACCTTTCAAATGTGGATGGGTTAACCTCCTTATTTAATCGAAGGTATTTTGATAAGATGCTGGATTATTATTGGCAGTCCCTCTATAAAAGCAAAAACTCTCTTTCAGTCATTTTGTTCGATGTCGATTATTTTAAATGCTACAACGATCACTACGGTCATTTATTGGGGGATCAGTGTTTAATAGATATATCCAATCGGGTCAAGGATATTATGAATTCGTATGAGGCCATCTGTGCAAGATATGGGGGCGAGGAATTTGCCATTATCCTGCCAAAAAAGGATGCACATGAAGCTCGTTTCCTAGCAGAAAGAATCCGACAAGAAGTTGAGCAATTAAACATTCCTCATGAATGGTCTAAGATCAATAACTCGGTAACCATGAGCTTTGGCGTGGCTTCCCTAATTCCCACCAAAGATAAGAATCCCCTGGAATTACTAGAATTAGCCGATAAAGCCTTATACCAAGCGAAAAATAACGGGAGAAATACAGTAGCTTAATAGGCAACAAAAAAGGGGGTCAGTCCCCCGCTGCGTTAAAGCGCCGGGGGACTGTCCCCCAAAAATTTATATTAGGCTCTCCACCTCTTCTTTGCTCGGCAGCGCGGAGATTGCTCCTTTTCCTGTTGTGGTGAGGGCGCCGCTTGAGTTCGCAAATCGGAGGATATCGGCTGCATTTCTTCTAAGTACTTCTTCCACGTTACCCGGGTTTGCCTGTAATTCTAGCAATTGATATAAAAATCCACCAATGAAAGCATCCCCTGCTCCGGTTGTATCCACCGGTTCCACCGTGTATCCGCTCGATTTAAAGATCTCATCCTTTAAATACAAATCCGCTCCGGCCGCGCCCTTTGTGTAAACGACGGCCTTCACGTTTCCAACGAACAACGATTGAATCGCATCGAACTCCCCTTGTATTCCCGTAATAAACGAAAGCTCTTCATCCGACACCTTGACGATGTCAGCTGCCGGTATAAATTCGAGAATGGCCTTCCGACAGTCCTCTGGGTCATCCCAAAGCGGAAGCCTCACATTGGGGTCAAAACTGACCAAGCCTTCCGCAGCAGAAACCGCCTCGATGGCTTTCGTATGCGCCTGCTTCATCGGGCTTTCCACTAAATCAACCGAGCAAAAGTGGAGGATATCCCCCGCTTGAAACCAATCCAGCTCGATTTCTTCCTCGCTCAACAGCAAATCAGCCGAAGGATTCCGGTAAAACGAGAAATCACGTTCCCCGTTTTCTTTTAACGAGACAAAAGCCAAGGCAGTATTCGCTTCCCCCGTCCGGTAAATTTTGTCCGTCTCCACACCCGCCTCGACAAGCTTCTCGACTAAAAAGTCGCCAAACGCATCGTTCCCTACTTTCGAAATCATCGCTGCTTTCTGCCCATATTTGGCAACGGCCGCAGCCACATTGGCCGGTGCACCCCCTGGCGCTCTCTCAAACGCAACCACATCCTTTAAGGCCGCTCCCTTTTGAAGAGGAATAAAATCGATTAACATTTCACCAATCGAAAAAAGCTTTCCCATTCTGTCACCTCTGTCCCTCTTTAATCTCCCATTTAACCGCCGTTACCTTCGTTTGGCCCCCACGAGCAAACACACGGATTCCGTTACTATTTTCACTAGGGAAAATCCTTCCTGTAAAAACTTCCTCTCCATCATTTACAAACACCTCAACAGAGGAAACATCCACAAAAATTCGGAACGAAATCGTCTCAGCGTCCAACGTACATTTTCGAACGGTACCAAACTCCTCAGCAAAGGCTTCGCCGGATTGCGTCCGATCAAACACAACCTTATTCTCCACTGCATCATATTTAATGACGGTTTTCTCATCTTCACCGACCCTGAGCTCCAAACCAAACTCCTCGGCAGTAAAATCAGAGAAATCCACAAGAAGCTCATACATGCCTCCCTCAAAATCCTTTAAAGCAACATGTTCATTCACGACCGTTTGGCTGTTTTCCACCTTTTTACCGCGAAGTAATTCAAGCTCAGTGACTGGCTGCTGAATCAGCTTTCCTTCACGAACCGAAAGTTCCCTAGGAAGGGTTAAACAGTGCGCCCAGCCATTTATATCAGTCGGATAGTCAATCTCCGGCAAACCCATCCATCCAACTAAAATCCGACGTCCCTCGGGATCCACCGTCGTTTGCGGTGCGTAAAAATCAAACCCGCGATCCAACTCATGAAAAGCTCCATGTTTTAGTTCGTTATTCTCTAAATCTATAGGACTTCCAATGACATACCCTGATTGATATATATTTTGATAGTGGTCGCCTTCCACTTGTAACCCTTGTGGAGAGAAAAGGAGCACGCCTTGCCCGTCCAACTCAAAATAATCCGGACATTCCCACATATAACCGAAGTCTTCACCTAAGCCAGTCTTCACTTCGCCTGCAAAATGCCAATTTTTCAAATCCGAAGAGTGATATAAAACGACACACCCCGTTTCATTTTCCCTTTGCGCCCCAATCACTACAAAGAAGGAATCCCCCTGCTTCCACACCTTTGGATCACGAAAATGGTCGGTATAGCCATTTGGAACCTCGCCAATCACCGGCGCATCCATTTTCTCGATGCTTCCATCCGGATTCATCACTGCCAGACATTGATACGGGTGTCGGTGCCACTGTTCATCGCGAGTGTTACCCGTGTATAGTAAGTATAATTTTCCCTCGTGCTCAATGCCGCTTCCGGAATACACCCCATGACGATCAAACTCATTCGACGGCGCAATGCCCATTCCGACCTCTTCCCAATGCACAAGGTCTCTAGACTTCGTATGGTACCAATGCTTCAACCCATGAACCGGACCGAGTGGAAACCACTGATAGAATAAGTGATATTCCCCATTAAAATAACTAAAGCCATTTGGGTCGTTTAGCAATCCTGTCACCGGCTGAATATGAAAAGCCTGACGCCACGGACATTGATTCACGAGTTTCGCTAACCCTTGAATTTCCTCTTCGTTCACATCGTCCATGCTTCTGTATCGTTGCTCTTTTGTCCATTCCATGCTGATACACTCCTAATACAGAAAGGAGAATCACGGGATTCTCCTCTTTTTTATTATGCTGCTCTTTGGTCAGATGATTGTTTCATGCCCTTTTTTTCGTTCCTTTTTGCTAAAACAATCGTGACAATAAAGGCGACGACAAATGCTATAGCCATACCGATAATATAAGAAATAATCGTATCCGGGCGAATGGAGATCACTCCTGGAATTCCAGCGGCTCCTAACGCCGTCGCTTTCACCTTGAACATCGTTACAAAGCCAGATCCGACGGCAGAACCCGAAATCGCCCCGATAAATGGATAGCGTAACTTTAAGTTCACTCCAAACATGGCAGGCTCTGTAATTCCTAACAACGCAGAGATTCCCGCTGCGGAAGCCGTTCCTTTGATTTTTGCATTTTTCGTCGTCTTAAGCACGGCCAGTGTCGCAGCACCTTGCGCAATGTTAGACATCGCCGCAATAACGAAAATGAATGATCCACCTGTTTTGGCTACATCGGCTAGCAATTGTGTTTCTACTGCTATAAAACTATGATGCATACCTGTAATAACAATCGGAGCATAAAGCAGGCCAAAGATAATTCCGCCAATGATCCCAGTTGTGTCATACAACCAAACGATTCCATCTGTTAATAGATTACCAGCTGATCGTGTAAGCGGTCCCACTAAAGTGAACGTTAAAATCCCGGTAATAAAGATCGAGAATAACGGGGTTAATAGATTGTCTAAAGCAGATGGGACAACCTTCCGCAGGTAGGTTTCAATTTTTGCTAAAATAAATGACGCGGCAAGGACCGGAAGAACGGTTCCCTGATAGCCTACTTTTTCAATTTCTAAGCCAAAAATTTTCCAAACAGGAACTTCATGTTTCAGTAACGCAGCACCGTAGCCGTACCCATTTAACAAGTCTGGGTGAACCATCAGCATTCCAAGTGTCGCGCCAAGGAACGGATTTCCGCCAAACCGCTTCGTGGCTGAAAATCCAATTAATATCGGTAAAAAGACAAAGGCTGCATTGGCAAAAGTATTAATGAGTGCCGCTAAATCCACCATTTCCGGATTGGCATCCACTAAGGATTTTCCCTCAATAAACAAGTCTGGGGCTGTTAAAATATTGTTGATCCCCATGAGTAAACCGCCAGCGACAATTGCTGGGATAATCGGAACGAAAATGTCTGACAGCATTTTGACAAATTGCTGAATCGGATTCAGTTTCTTCGACGCCGCGTCTTTCACATCACTCGTGGACATTTCTGTTTGACCTGACATCGCTGCCAAGTGCTTATAGACCTCGTTCACCGTTCCCGAACCTAAAATAATTTGAAACTGACCTCCCGTCGAAAAGGTCCCCTTCACTGCGTCCATTTGATCCAACGCTGCTTGATTCACGGCTGATTCATCTTGTAAAACTAAACGTAGACGTGTGGCACAATGCGCTGCAGCTGCTAAGTTTTCCTGACCACCAATAGCATCGAGTACTTCCCGTGCAATTTTCTTATGATCCATCTTAATCCCTCTCTTTTTTGTTTGGATTCGGTTTTAGGAACCGGTTCCATTTTGGCGCAAAAATAAAAAACTTTCGTTTGTGGAACCGGTTCCGTTTTTTGTTAAAAAAATATGAAATGAAAAGAGAAACCGAATCCGCTTGTGACCAAGTGATACGGTTCTCTCGTTTGGAACCGGTTTCGTTGTTTTTATTATAGGGTACGCTTAAAGCGATTGTCAACGCTTTCTCTTTCGACTATTTCAAATTTAGAAACAATTATTTTTTCCACATTGCGTTCATTGACTAACTCGACCATTTGCCTTGCAGCTGTTTCTCCCGCTTCCTTGTAAAAAAACTTCGCAGTCGTTAAGCCCGGATGGATGATTTCTGTCACATCATAGCCGCCAAAACCCGTTACCGCTAAATCCTCGGGAATTTTGGGCCCCTCAGTATACGCTGCCTTCAGAACCCCAAGGGCAATATTATCGGTCGCACAAACAATGATAGAGGGCTGGAATTCACGGATGATTTCCGTTGCACTCGCTTGCGCTGCTGGAATCTTGAACAAAGTCTCATAGAATCGAACCTCGCAATCCGCTACTTCTTGAATAGCCTTTGTAAAGCCCTGCTTTCGCTTCACCCCAACAGCAATATCCCGTTCGGTTACGCCTAGATAAGCAATTTTCCGGTATCCCTTTTCAAGGACATACCTTCCCATCTCATACCCAGCGTTGAAATCATCATGGATCAGACTATGAAAGTCCTCATGCTCTTGTCCAATTAACAGGACAGGAACGTTAACCGTTTCAAAGGCCTTGATATGCTGATCCGTGATTTCAGTCGCAAGCAAAATAATCCCCGCCATTTTTTGATTGGCGAAGCTATAAATGCTTTCAATCTCTCGTTCCAGACTTTGACTGGTATTGGAGATTAGCATTTGATAATTTAGTTGCTTTAATTGTTCATCGATGCCAATTAACGTCTGCGAAGAAGCATAGGAATCCAGCCTGGGGACAATCGTGCCAATAATATTGGTTTTCTTTGCTTTCAAGCTTTGCGCAAACGGATTGGGAGTATACCCGGTCTCCTTGATTGCCTGTTCAATTTTCTTTTTGGTCGCTTCCCCAACAGAACCACCATTCAAATACCGAGACACCGTACTCTTCGCCACACCCGCAAGCTTGGCAATATCCAAAATTGTACTCATGTTCCTCAACCTCGTTACATTTCAATTTCATATATCTATAATATCATAAAACGGGGACAGTCCCCCACTGCTCTAAAGCGGCGGGGGACTGTCCCCAAATTTTTATTTACCCATGGTCACCCAAAACATGGATAATGCCGGGAAGAAGGTGATGATTAGTAGGTCAACGACCATGACGACAATGAAGGGTGCAATCGATCGGACCAGTTTATCGTAGGAAATGTCGGCTATCCCTTTTACAACAAAGAGGTCTAATCCTACTGGCGGTGTGATGAGTCCGATTGATAGGTTAACGACCATAATGAGTCCAAAGAACACCGGGTCAATTCCTGCTGCTATAGCAATCGGCAGCAATAATGGTGTTAAGATTGTAATCGCCGCAGATGCGTTCAAGAAGCAGCCTGCGATAAAGAAAATAACCGTGAACATAAGCAGGATGAGATAACGATTATCAGAGAATCCAGTTACTAGATTAACAAGTAGCTGCGGAATTTGTTCAGCGGTTAGCAGCCAGCCAAATAGATTCGCAGCTGCAATAATAAAGACAACCATCCCTGTCATTTTACCTGCTTTAATAAAAGCCTCCGGTACATCCTTCCAATCCATATCCTTATAGACAAATTTATTGATAATAAAAGCATAGGCAGCAGCAATCGCACCAGCTTCCGTCGGAGTAAAAATACCTCCCCTTATTCCAAAGATGATAATTAATGGAAGGATTAAGGCCAATATTCCTTCAAAGAAAGTCTTTTTGAAAGAAGAGAATTCAAACTTCGTGTTCTCTTGAGAATAGTTATTCTTTTTTGTCAGCCAATAGTTTAGCATCATAATCGACAAACCAATTAAGATTCCAGGGACAATCCCGGCTGTGAACAAATCCCCAATCGAAACGCCTGCCGTTACTCCGTATACAATCATAGGAATGGATGGCGGAATAACGACTGCGATGGTTCCTGCACTCGCTACAGTAGCAGCGGCAAATCCTTTATCGTAGCCTTTTTTCTCCATCATTGGGATCATCATTTTACCGACAGCCGCCGTATCTGCTGCACCTGATCCCGAAATTCCTGCGAAGAACATACTTGTTAACGTCGAAACCTGTGCTAAACCGGCACGCAGCCAGCCGACCGATGCAAAAGCAAATCCCGCAATCCGTTGTCCCATACTGCCAGACATCATAAATTCACCCGTCAGCATGAAAAAGGGAATAGCTAGAAGTGGAAACGAATCTACAGAGGTTAATAATCTTTGAGGAACGACTTCTAATGGAACATAGTAGATACTAGATAAAAAACCGGAAATGGATGCTAATATTAACGAGATAGCAATAGGAACACCCAGAAACATCAGTACAAACAGGACAACCAGGACAATAACTGCTACTGTCATTCAACTTCCTCCTTTTCTATCCTATATGGGGATTCTCATTTGCCACTTCTACCTGAACAATCCGAGCCTTTTCCTCTTTTCCAACTACCAAATTAAGTATGTTAACAAAAGAATGAAGAAGACAGATGAGCGAACAGACGAGGACAGAGCCATAAATCAGCGTCATATTCAGTCCCATTGAAGGGGATATTTGTTGACTAGTAAATTTTAAGATGCTAAAGCCATATACGATTAAAAATAGAAAGACAGCGGAGTTGATGACTTCAATGAGGACTTGCAGCTTACCTTTCAATTTTTCAGGCAAATAATGAAGTAAAATTTCCACCTGTGCATGTTCCTTGCTTTTATAAACAATTCCGATCCCTAAAAAAACAATCCAGACAAACATGTAACGAATGAGCTCTTCCGCCCAGCTTAAATTAAATACGGAAAAATCAACCATTGGAAGCGTCTTTTGCACGATGGAACTCTGTAAAACGAACCGGGAAAACACTTGATACACCGTAGCCACGAAAGCAATAACGAAAAAGAAGATTAAGAGAAATTTGCTGGCTTTATCCACTTTTTTACTCAGTTCCGTCATAAACCCTTTCATTGAATGCACCTCCACATGATTATTTTAAGCTTTCTATTTTTTCCAGCAGATCTTTTCCAATGGAGCCTTCAAACTCTTTGTATACTGGTTTAACCGCTTCTCTAAAGGAGTCTAAGTCAGGGTTTTCCTCGATTTGAATATCTGTTTTTCTCAGGTCCTCAAGCAGTTGTTTCTCATCCTCTAAAGCTACTTTTCTCTCATATTGAATTGCCTCTTTGGATGCTTTGGTGATCACCTTTTGCAAATCCTTTGGCAGCGTGTCATAGGTGGTTTTACTCATAATAAAAACAGCGGCATCATAATTATGAGCGGTTAACGTCAAATACTTTTGAACTTCATTAAATTTGTTTAAATAAATCTGCGCAAGCGGATTTTCCTGACCATCTACGACATGCTGCTCGAGCGCGGTGTAAAGTTCCCCAAACGGTACCGGAACAGGAGTTGATTTCAGTGCCTTCACAAACGAAATATAGGGTGGCGATTCCTGGACTCTAATTTTCATACTTGCTGCATCTTTAGCAGTTTTAATTGGCTTGACATTATTGGTCATATGTCTCCAGCCGTTTTCCATAAAACCTAAATTCATTAACCCACGATTCGCCAGGTCTTCTCCTAGTTCCTTACCGATTTCTCCATCGAGAACCCTAAAGGCATGCTCACGACTTTCAAATAAATAAGGAAGATTGAGTACATTAAACTTCGGGGCAAAATTAGTCACTGGTGCAACGGAACCTATGTGGAAGTGAATCGATCCGATTTGGGCTCCCTCAATCTGGTCCCTCCCGTTTCCTAACTGGCTGCTAGGAAAAATATCAATTCTAATTCTCCCTTTTGATTCTTTCTCAACTAGCTCTTTAAACTTTAAAGCTCCCTTATGATAAGGATGAGTTTCTGTCTGCAAATGTCCGAGCCTTAAAACATACTCTGCATCTGTGCCTTTACTTGTTGCCGTACTGGTACTGGAACAGCCGGTAATCATGAATAAACAGGTTAACACTATGAGAACGAAGACAGAAGCTTTTTTCATTTCTTAACCTCCCTACCAATTTGTAAGCCCTTTCAAATTTTTAAAAAATCAACCTGGTTAGCTAGTAATAGTATGTACTCCTCCCTCCTAATATGGTTCAGTCACCCAACCACTAAATTAATTATATTTCAATTTTCTAAAAAATCAAATATTATTTTTCCTATTAAAAATATTTATTGCTTAGTAATAATAAAAATGGTTTAATGAAAATACACTGGTACTGGTTGGGTCACCTAACCAATAAAATCCAAAAATTGATGGAAACCATTTACAAGTTATTTACTGAGTGCTTAAATAAAATTAAGAGCAACTAGTATAAAGGTACTAGATTATTAAAAACATAAAGTGCGCTTCGATTTTAACGGAGGGAGCAGTGATAACGTGGAATTTAATAGAAAAGGAATTTCTGAACAGGTAGCAGACAGTATTAAGAGAAAAATTCAAGCTGGAGAATACCAAGTCGGGGAACGAATACCAGGAGAAAGAGAGATGGGGATCGAGCTTTCCGTCAGTAGAAATACGGTGAGGGAAGCCTACAAAATTCTCGAAGCCTATGGGTACCTACAAGTGAAGCATGGAACAGGCGTATTTGTTGCCTCACCCGAACATCAAATTCAAAAGGTGACGGAAGCACTTTTTGTCTCAACTGAACAGATTAAAGACTTTTTCTCTGTCCGAAAGATCCTCGAAGAATGGACCGTCAAGTGGGCAATTGAAAACTCGACTAACGACCAATTCACTGAGTTAGAGCATATTGTGAATGAAGCAAATGAAATCGTCAAAGGAAAAATAGATTATACGAGATTAGCTGAATTGGACCATAAATTTCATATAACAATAGCCAATAACTCAAAGAATACCGTTTTAACCGGGATTATGAATTATCTAATTGATTTATTGTCTGAGTCACGAAGTAAAACCATGCAAATTCCTGGTCGTGCCTTACAATCCGTTCAAGAACACACGAGAATTTTACAAGCAATCAAACAGAAAAATTCAGAGTTAGCACAGCAATGTATGAAGGAACATCTAGAAAGCGTGGAACGTTCGATTACGGAAAATGCGGTAACTGAGGCATAAGGAAAAATAATAGACGACACTAGAAATGACGTATGAATTAGCATACGTCATTTTTTTATTGCTGCTTTTGCTATAAGTGAGGCATAAATCTGAGAGCCTTTTATATTTGGATGTACGCCATCTGAATAAAAGTATGAATCTTTTCCCATACTCGCATCATACCAATTCACCAAAGAAATTCTAGAGGACGATGCCGTAACCTCTCTTAGAATTGAATTCACCTTACTTTCCCAAGGACGGGGTACCCGTGAGTTCACTAAAATAATTTTCTTTCTATTACCCAGAGAGTCTATTAAAGAAACAAGCTGATTTTTATCAATTGGACCATTTGTTCCTAATTCTATGATCACTTTATCACCTAATTTACCTTCTGATTTTAAGCGTTGTATGACAGTAGAAGCATCTCTCATTTGACGCCCAACTTTTGCATCTATGACAATCTCCGGAAACTCTTTTTTTAAATAAGGAGCCACCATAAGCATAACGGAATCTCCAATTGCTGTAATGCTTGTTTCATCTACTCCTGACACAGGACCCGACTTTTTTTCCTCCACTTGACCATTATTCGCTTCCTTACTAGGAGAACTATTGTTCTTTTGCTCATTGTCTTTATCCTGCCATTTTTTTCGTTCGGTTGTTATTAACTGAATATCATTTGTCCTGTGATTCTTGCTTTCGGAAGCAGACGACGACATTCCCCAAAAGGAAATTCCTATGGTTAAAAGGGACAAAACCAATAGAAGCTTTTGAAGAAGAGAAACCTGTTTAAACAATGGTTTTGTAGGTTCACGATTGTTTAGAAATTTACCAATAGCTCCACGTCTTATGGGATTTTCTATATAACGCCATGACAGTGCAGATAGTAAAAAAATTCCGAAAACCTGTAATGTCATACGAAGAATATTTAATTCTTCATTATTAGCTACAGGATTGCTTAAGACAATAATGGGATAGTGCCAAAGATACATGGAGTAGGAACGAACACCAATCCATCGAAGCGGCTTGAATCCAAGTAGTTTACTAAGATGACTGCCTGGGTGTGCCAATGTAGCAACCAAGATTAATGCCGCTAATGACGTTAGGACCATTCCGCCTCTATATAGAAACGCTTCAAACTGGTTGGTTTTCCAAATCATTACTATTAATATGACAAAACTTAAACTACCTGCTACATCTAAAGTAATGATGGCAAATCTTGGCGCACGTTTGGAGAGCTTTCGACTAGGCCAAATCAATGCAAGAAATGCTCCAAATAGAAGCGAGAAAAGCCTTGTATCTGTTCCATAATAAATTCTACTTGGGTCTGTCCCTACTTTATAATTCAATCCCATAAGAGATATAGAGATTATTGCGATGATCAGTGTGACCCACAATATCGATGTTCTTCGTCTAAAAACCTTTAAGCCCAAAATTAATAGCAATGGCCAAAGGATATAAAATTGTTCTTCCACTGCTAAAGACCATAAATGTGTAAAGGGAGATGGCGTTCCGAAACTAGAAAAATAAGAGATTTTATGAAAAATAAACCACCAATTGCTTATATAAAAAAGAGAAGCTAGTAAATCACCTCTTATATTTGGGATGATGGCACAATTGAATAGAGTAATCCACGCCATGACTACAATCACCATCACAATTAGTGCAGGAAATAACCTTCGTATTCTTCTATGCCAGAATTTTTTTAGATTAATAGAACCATTTTCCTCCCACTCCATAACGATAAGATCTGTAATTAAATAACCTGATAAAACAAAGAATATCACCACTCCTAATAACCCACCTGGAGCCCAACTTACATTTAGATGATAGGCTATGACGGAAAGGACAGCTATAGCCCTTAATCCATCAATCCCAGCAATGTACCGCTTGTTTTCTTTTATAGGAATAGGCAAAATAAACTCCTCCTTAATAAAATCTCATTCCATCGAGGGGATCGATTCATCCCATTAGAAAAAACGAGCAGTTCTTACAAAAAGTTACAATATTTTCTAAAAAATATCATTTTTCTACTTGAGCGTCATTGTTTTGCTCCCTCTCCAAAAAAGAAAAAGCCACCATTCTCTGGTAGCTTTTGTTCTTGTCTTGAATTTCTGTATGAATGTCACTCAGTATGGACAATCTCAGCAGATCGAACAATTTGTAAAATAGTTGTTTCATCCACCAAATTAGCATCAAAGTGCAAATCGTAAACGGCCTTTTTAGGCTCAATGAACATGTATATATGGGTCTCCGTTTTTGTTTTCGACCTCACCGTGTCACTGCTGGTAGTTACTTGATACGCATCAAATGGTAGCTGTGTTAGTTTCTGTTTGTCAGTTACAATGGATTGATTGGGTAATACCGCCTCTAATGAATCAGCGTAGGCCAGCCCCTCAATGATACCTACCGATTTACCTTTGATTGAAAAAGCTGCAGAATCTATCCCTTTATTGACACTCCATTGGCTGCTTACTTTTATTTTCAAATGATCCAGAAGAACTTCCTGTGTTTCTTTTGCTGTACTTTCATTTGTATGATTCATGATCTTCTCGTTTTCGTTGACAGTATTTTTTTCTAGACCGACCTTCTTGTTAGGCGAGGATCCATTTCCACACCCAGAGATTACAGTCATTATGAGTAACAGCGAACTAATCATAATTCCAATCTTCATTGCTTTTCCTGCCTTTTTGGGATTATTCATATTTTAAGTCAATTTTCATTAAGTTAAAGTGATTGCCTTTTTCCTCATTGGTATCCCTAACAAACACGATGCTCTTCCCGTCTTTTGACCAGCTTGGCTGCCAGTCACTATATTCACCGCTCATGACAACATTCACTGGCAAATTGTTTGTCGCTGATTTGGATGAGGAAATGAGGTTGTTTAACTCTCGTTCATTTAATTTTGACTTTGTTAATTGTGATTCGCTTTTGCTTTCCACATGTAAAGCCAAGATCTCACGATACGTAACAACAATTTGAGCTTTTTCCGTACCCACTTTTTCATTAGTGGTTGTATTCCTAGCAAAAGTGAGAAATTGACCATTTGGTGACCACTTTGGCTCCATTCCATCGGTTAATTTTTTCGGATTGGAACCATCCGTCTTGATTATCCACACTTCTTTTTGAATCGATTCCCCTTTTATTCGGGTCTTAGTGTAAGCGATATTCTTGCCATCTGGTGACCAGCTAGGTTCAGAACCATCAGTGATTTTTCTTAACTTGCCAGCCCCGATATCCATTAGCCATATTTCCTCGCTTGTTTGAGTTACCCCATCTGAATCATTCAATTGATAGCTTTGTTTAGCAAAGGCTAGCTTCTTCCCATCCGGTGACCAGGTTGGATGGTCATAAAAATCATCAGGGGAACCCGGTGCTGCTAGTTGACGTACGTGCGATCCATCTTGTTCCATTAGCCAAATCCCAGCATTCTTGGTTTGATAACCGGAAAATGCTATGGTCTTCTCGTCCGGCGACCATGCTGGATTTCTCATATATTGAAAACTATTCAAAGGAAATTGTTTAAACGATTGATTGCTTTGGTTCCAAATAAAAATTTTTTCATCTTTTTCAAAGCCAACCGATTTTCCATCTGACAGCATAGTTGGGAAATTAACCTTTGAAACACCCAATGAAACTAACTGTTGCTCTTTTACCACACGAATCTGTTCTGCCTTTGCTTTTTGATTAGGAAAAAAAGTCGGAAGACAAACGGATAAAGCAACTAAAGATGCAGCAACTACCGGCAAAAAATGTTTTTTCCATGTGCGTTTTTTGAGGGTCTTTATCTCAACCACTTTTTTCCGTGTTTTCTCAACCTCTTTTTTAATTACCTGGATTCCTTTTTCTTCAAAATCAGGTGTCGGCATGTCTATTATGTTGGAAAGTTTAATCAGATGAACGGTATCGAGCATTTCAGTCCATGCTTGATCATCCGCTTTGTCTATGTTTATTCTTCCGGTTTGATTCAATCTATCAATATATTGGGAAAGTCTATCTTGCTCGTTTGATAAACTCATCGCAAAGCCTCCTCCAAAAATTCCTTTTTCATTAGGTCCTGAACCTTCTTTATCGCGCGAAATTGTATGACTTTTACGAAGGCTTCCGTCTTCCCCAGCAGTTCCGCTGTTTCTTTGATCGACAGTCCCTGCAAAAGCCGTAATACAATTACTTTTCTCTGATCCTCATTTAATAAGTAAAGGGCATGTTCCACTTGTTCCTTTTGTTCGATGATTTTTTCTAAATCACTTCCTATATCGGTTAAGAACAGTTCGGGTTCAAGACTTAAGGGTTCTTGCGTTTTTTGCTTTTTTCTCCATATGTCAATGATCAGGTTTCTAGCAATGGTTTTTAAAAGGGCTAATATATTCACATTATCTTCTAAATACCTATCCTCTGCCCGGATAGCTTTGATAAAGGTTTCCTGCGTGATATCTTCTGCTTCCTGCTTATGACGAACCCGTAAAAATACAAATACATATACTTCTTTCCAATAATCAATCCATATCTTCTCCCAATCCATTTATTAAGCTCCTTTTTCCTTCAAGACGTCTATACTAATCAAAACGTTATAAACCATAAGAAGTTACATGCGGAAAAATATATTCTATGTATCTAGCTCCTTGAAGATAAAACACAAAAATGGTCAACCAGAAAAATCTGGTTGACCAATAAATAGGACGCGGGCTTGCGTTTAAAACGCGGATGGCTGTAGCGGTCTTTATTACTCTTTACTTATAGATCCTCTTATGATGATTCGTTGAATGAATTCTTTAGTCTTTCAATTAAATTTGTACACCACTTTATATAGAGTTTTTCATATTCAATTCCGAATTCCACGACGGACATGCTGGACAGAATAGGATCCCTAGAATTTGATGGATTTAGCATTTCTTTAAGTTCATTTACCTTGTCAAGATATATTGTCAACTTCTCCTCATGTTCCTTCTTTTTCTCTTCCAAACTGGGTATCATTTGTTCAGATTCAACAAGCCAAGAATTATAAGCCTTCAAAAGGAATTCATCCCGAATTATTTCTGGTTCAGTAGGCTCGGTTGTCCAACGAATTAGTTCTTGCTGCCCACTTTCTGTAATTCTATATACTTTTCGAGCAGGACGGTAATCATTTTGCTCTACTTCATGGAGTACTACTAGTCCTTCTTCATCCATTTTTGCCAATTCAGGATATATTTGATTACTTCCTGCTTTCCAGAACGGCCCCATTCGACTATTCATCTGTTGCTTAATATCGTATCCGCTTAGCGGCTCCCGCGCCAATAATGTAAGCATGGCATAACGAAAGGAACTCATCTAACCACTCCTTTATCATAGTTGTTTTTATAGGTTCATTTTAATATATATTCGCATGTAATTTTTATCAAGTAAACCGAGATAATTATAGGTTAAACTTAACATATATTTTAGTTGATTTATAAAAACTAATATGTTAATTTTGTAATAGGTTAATTTTAACATATAAAATAAAAGGGAGAGAATGATATGGCAAAAGGTTCGTTACTCGTTGGTTGGGGTGAAATCATACCGGGGCGTGAAAAGGCGGCAAAGGCCACGCTCAATAATGCAATGGAATACTGTATTCGATTGCAACAGGAAGGAAAAATCGATCGTTTCGAGGTAGTTGTTCTTGAGCCTCATGGCAGTGATCTCAATGGCTTCGTCCTTATCACCGGAGACAAGGAAACCGTTGCCCGCCTGCGAGCAGAAGATGAATTTGTCTCGGTTATGGTTGGAGTGCAGTTGGTCCATAGGAATGTGAGGGTGGTTGGCGCTTACACAGGATCCGAGATACAATCTTTGTTTGCGATGTGGGATGAACAAGAAGAGCAGCTACTCGGTGAATGAGCAGCAGTAAAGAAGTTAATGGGGTTCTTTTAAACATTATAACGGGAAGCGTTAGTACACTAACAAAAATCGTGGTTGTTGTAGTAAACGAGGTCACTTTTTGTAAACAAAGGATAGATGTTAATCGGATTCTACCGGTTCATCTATCCTTTTTATTTTATATTTTTTCCAATGATAGAGGCTCTGGAAACGGGACATAATACTGTTCCGCAAGCTTAATGAGTTCCTCTTCTACACTGGACGACAATTCAATTCCTGCTAATTGGCGCAGCTCCCTATCCCTCTTTCTTCTTTCCCCTGGGTACCTGATTTCATTCGTGCCCGGTGCTTTCGGAACTTCCTTCATCTCTGTTAACAGATGTTCGAGCGACTCAAAAAAGGTTGATAGGTGCATAAACTTTTCGATATCCAGCAATAGGAAGAAATGCCCCACATTGGCGTGTTCCGTTTCCGCTTCATTATAAATATTTTTCACATAAGGCCCAAAAGCAGCCCCAGTCAGAATCCCCGTTAAGATTTCTACGGCTAAAGCTAAAGCGGATCCCTTCGCTCCGCCTAATGGCAGGACAGAACCCCTTAATGCCGCTTTCGCATCATTGGTAGGAAGACCGTCTTCATCCATCGCCCACCCATCTGGAATAGGCTGTCCCTGTTTGGCTGCTAAAATAATTTTCCCCCTAGCGACAATGCTAGTCGATAAGTCAATGATCACGGGCTGATCGTTGCCCGTTGGAAACCCAAAAGCAATCGGGTTTGTTCCAAAAAAGGCATTTTTCCCTCCCCATGGTGCGATGCCTGGCGGCGAGTTGGTGAAACCGATACAGGCGAGGTTTTGCTCACAGGCCAGCTGACAAAAATAAGAGGCGGTACCAAAATGATTGCTATTTTTTATCGCAATGGCGGTAATCCCGCTTTGTTTCGCCATTTCTGTTCCTTTTAAAATGGCCTGATAACTAACCACATGGCCAAGGCCATTATCTCCATCTACCAGTAAAACAGATGATGTCTGCTCCGTTATTTTAATTTCAGGATTCAAATTAATCCTATGATCTTTAAACCGTTTGACGTAGATGGGAAGACGGCTGATTCCGTGGCTGTCCACACCTTCAAGGTTCGCTTTCACTAATGAATCTGCAGCCACAGAGGCATTCTCTTGGTTCATTCCCACGCTTACTAGCAGGTCTTCGCAAAAACTTTTAAGATCCAATTCACGATAGGTTCCCATTCGTAAAAACTCCTTCTTATAAAAAAGTGAACTCCCTACGCATAGCTATGTGTAGGGAGAAACGGTTTAAGCACTGCGATATAGTTTTGTCATGACAAATTCACGATGGCCTAATGCCTCTGCACAAGTAAGACGGCCATTGACTGTACGGCAAATCATTTCCATTAATTGATCCCCTGCTTGTTCCAGCGAGATGTTACGTGATAGCAAGCCTTGCACGTCCACGTCAATGTGTTCACTCATCGTAGCAGCCGTGATCGGATTAGCCGTAATCTTCACAACCGGTTCAATTGGGTTACCAATAATATTACCTTGGCCAGTAGGGAATAGGTGAAGAACCGCTCCACCTGCAGCCATCAAGGTGATACATTCTGCTGCTGCAGAAGAGGTATCCATGAAGTAAAGACCAGGGCCATTTTCTGGTTTGTCAGCAGGGTCTAGGACACCTACAACTTCCTTCGTACCTGTTTTTGCGATATTCCCCAAGGCTTTCTCTTCAATGGTTGATAAGCCGCCGGCGATATTTCCTTGAGTTGGCTGTGAGCCTAATAAATCTACACCTTTAGATCCAATTTCACCTACATAATCATCATAGATGGCCATGAATCTCTCTTGAAGTTCCGGTGTAGCCATCCGCTCGCGGATAATATGCTCACCGCCGGTTAGTTCAGAGGTTTCCCCAAAGAATACCGTCGCACCAGCATCAACCAAACGATCCACTGCCTGAGAAACAGTTGGACACGAGCCCATGCCAGTTGTTGTATCGGATTCACCACATTTAATGCTGATGGTTAAATCCTTTAATTCAATTGGTTCCCTTTGAAGTTCAGTGGCCCATTGAACATATTCCTTCGCCTTCCAGCTTGCTGCGCGGATCGTTTCAAAATCACCATTTCCTTCGATAGAAAAATAGGATACTGGTTTACCAGTTTCGGCAATCCCATCAGCGATTTTCTTCGTCCAGTTCTGTTCAATACCGATGACGATGACGGCTGCAACGTTCGGGTTAGAACCTGTTCCAATCATCGTTCTGAAATGCAAATCCAAGTCTGGACCATACTGTAGTCTGCCGTACGCATGCGGAAGAGCTAACGTACCTTGAACTTGTCTTGCAACAGCTTCACAAGCTGCGTTAGAAATATCATCTACCGGTAAAATAATCACGTGATTCCGAATGCCAACCTTACCATTTTCTCTGCGATATCCAAAAAGCTGTTGTCCCATCTCCTACCACCTCGCCGTTTTAATATTGTGGGTATGAACGTAATCGCCAATTTCCCACTTTTCTGTTGTTACCCCAACTTGCACTCCATACTTTAAAACTGGTTCTCCTTTTTCTAAATTAACTAAGGAGATTTTGTGGCCTAGAGGAATATCCCCTTTTGACACTACTGTTACATCGGAATTGTCATCCATATACACGCCGATGACTTTTTCTCCTTTTTGAATGGGAGTAGTAGCCACTCCTACATGATCGCCACGATGATGGATTAAAAATTTGTGAGTGCTTACATTTCCAGCCGCCTCTGGCTGTTGTTCCGTGAGAGTATTTGCTTGACTGTTGATACTCATTTGAAAGCCTCCTTTTTGGTTATGGTTGTGGTTTTGGTTGTTGCGGTTGGTGATTGTGGTTGAGTGACCCAACCAATTTCTATAACCTTATTAAAACACCTAATAACTGGATAGTCAACAATAATATTTTAATTTTCTAAATATTTTGTTTAGACAGTGCATAAGGAGCGTTCCCCATTGACTACTTTTATTACTTCCTTTGCAACTAATAACGAGGTTCTGATTTGAGATTCGTCGGTGAGTCCTGCAATATGTGGTGTGATTGTCGCAGTTTCGCAGGATAAGAGTTGATTAGATGGTGAGATTGGTTCTACTTCAAGGACATCTAAAAAGGCCCCGGCAATTGTTTGGCTATTCAGTGCAGTCGCCAGTGCCGGTTCATTTATGATGCCTCCTCTAGAGGTATTGATGATATACGCTGTTGGTTTCATCTTTCTCAATTCGAATTCGGAGATTAAATAGTGCGTCTGAGGTGTTAAAGGAACATGTAAGGAGATGAAATCGGACATGGTTAATACGTCATCTAAGGAGTTTTTAAGCTGGATTCCGGTTTCGGAAACAATGTGGTCGTACTCGGTGACAAATGGATCATAGCCAATGACCTTCATGCCAAAAGCAAGTGCCCGCTTCGCTACACGATGCGAGATTTCACCTAGTCCAATTAATCCAAGTGTTTTGTTGGCGATTTCGCCGCCCGTGAACCGTTTACGGTTCCAATTTCCGGTTCGAATATCTGCATCTGCTAGATAGAGCGGCCGGTTCGCAATTAACATGGCCGACAGCACATATTCCGCAACAGAGGTCGCATTCGCATGACGCCCATACACCACTTGAATCCCTCTTGCTTTCGCAGCTGGGATATCAATGTTATCCATTCCCACTCCCAGGCGGCCGACTACCTTCAAGCGGCTTCCGGCATGTAGTAATTCCTGATCCACCTTGGTTTGATTCCGAACAATTATTGCGTCGTACTCTTTGACCATCTGGAGTAGCTGTGCGCGATTGTTCCATAGACTCTCATCATAGTGCACCTCAAACCCTTGGCGAACTAGTTCCTCAATTCCTTCATTCCAAATTAGTTCTGTTATCAAGGCTTTCATAAATTGATTACCCTCCCTTGTTTATGGCTCAGTGACCCAACCACTATGATTATATTAAATCACCCGCGGCTAGTTTGGTCAATAGATGACCGGGTTTGAGAAGGGGTCTTTTCTTTTATTTTGGCTGTTTTTGCAAGATTAGTATTTATTTTCTATGAAGTCTCAGATTTTCGGATAGAAAGGCATTTGGAAAAAGAAAGGTTGTCCGGTCCTATCTTGATTCGGTCAAGGCTTGGCTTTGGTAAAGGAGCTCTGGCCGAATCTAACCTTAATACGGACAAGGTTTGGCTTTGGAGAAGGAACTCTGTCTGAATCCAACGTTGATTCGGACATGGTTTGGCTTTGGAGAAGGAACTCTGGCCGAATCCAACCTTGATTCGGACATGGCTTGGCTTTGGAAAAGGAACTCTGTCTGAATCCAACCTTGATTCGGACATGGTTTAGCTTTGGAGAAGGAACTCTGGCCGAATCCAACCTTGATTCGGACAAGGCTTGGCTTAGGAGAAGTAATTCTGGCCGAATCCATCCTTGATTCGGACATGGCTTGGCTTTGGAAAAGGAACTCTGTCTGAATCCAACCTTGATTCGGACAAGGCTTGGCTTAGGAGAAGTAATTCTGGCCGAATCCATCCTTGATTCGGACATGGTTACCCTTGTAATGAACCAAGCTGTCCGAATTTGCCTTTTATGTTAGAAAGAGCAACAAAATTTACGAAAAGACCTTTCATTTTTGTGGTGGAGCATACAAACCACCTTCACCGCAGTAAAGCAGCGGGGGACTGTCCCCCAATCCTGTCCCCCAATCAACCTCCCAAATACTCCCTTAATGCCTCAATAAATTGTTGCAAAGCCTTCGTTTGGTAAGGCGAATGAGTTAAGATAGAGAAATTCCGTTTAAACGGCAATCCTTCCACGTCAACAATATCCAAATAGCCATACATCAGTTCTTTTTTTATGGCCCATTGGGAAAGTAAGCTGATCCCTAGACCGGCCTCAACCGATTCCTTGATGACCTGTGTACTTCCAAACTCCATCACTTTCTTAGGGGTAAAATCCAAACTATCAAAGAGGTGTTCGGCAGCCTCCCTTGTTCCTGAGCCCTTTTCTCGTAAAATCCATGTCTCCTCCCCCAGCTCCGCTATTTTCCCCCTACGACCCTCTTTTAGCAATGGAAGCTGTGGTGAAGCTACAATGACCATTTTATCTTCAGAAACGATTTCTACATTGGGTACCTTTTCGTTAATATGCCCTTCTACAATACCGATATCTAGTTGGTGAGTTTGGACGAGGTCAATGATTTCTTTAGTATTGTGAATCTGAATCGTCGGTGTAATAAGCGGGTACTTTGCCTGCAGCCTAGCGATAATGTGCGGCAAAATGTATTCGCCAAAGGTATAGCTCGCACCAATCGCGATGGGTCCGCTCGCTTTGTTAGTGAGATCATCAATTAAATATTGCATATTGGAGTAGAGGGCAAGAATCTCTTTTGCATGATGAAAGACAATTTCGCCAGCCTTATTCAGACGGACAAATTTATTACTCCGTTCCAAGAGCCGGGCTCCAACCGATTCCTCCATGACTTTAATGTATTGGCTGACCGCCGGCTGGGTCATGTGAAGATCTTCTGCAGCCTTTGAAAAATTCCCCTTTTCCACAACCTTTACAAACACCTCTAAATAGTGATCCATGGTAACCCCCACTTCATGTATATAGATTTACTTATGATAACTATTATATATCATTATTTTCCTTATCAACAAAACGAGAGTAGGATGAAAGTACAAAATAAGTTGTGGGGTGATTGAATGAGTAGTCAATCAGCAAGAGCCTTATCTTCACACGAAATAGCTGGCCAGCAACAGCAGCAAAAAAAGCCAGAGCCAAAATCCAAAGCCGGTTTGTGGGTAGGCGGAATCGCTTTTACCATTGTCATTGCGGCTGCTGGATTTGCGCTTTCGGCCATACCGGGCTTTAACCGAGTCGGACCGATGGCCTGTGCGATTATACTAGCCATCATTTACAGGCAATTTTTTGGATATCCTGAAAAAATAAAGGCAGGAATCCAATTTTCAGCGAGATATTTCTTACGGTTTGCGATTATCTTATATGGATTAAAATTAAATGTCGATGTAATTCTGAACCAAGGTTTGGGGTTGGTGGTCCGGGATGCTGGAGTCATCGTCTTTGCGATTCTAGCAACGGTTTGGCTTGGTAAAAGACTGAAAGCGGATTCATCTCTATCGCTACTTCTGGGAGTCGGAACCGGAGTATGTGGGGCAGCAGCCATTGCAGCGGTAGCACCCATCATCAAAGCAAAAGAAGAGGATACGGCGATTGGGGTCGGAATCATCGCTCTAGTGGGCACCATTTTTTCCATCGTCTATACGATTATCCGCCCGCTTCTTCCCTTATCCGCGGTGGATTACGGGATCTGGAGCGGCAGCAGCCTGCATGAAATTGCCCATGTGGCTTTAGCCGGTGCGCCTGCGGGTCCCGATGGATTGGCCATGGCACTCTTGGCCAAGCTTGGACGTGTTCTACTGCTTGTTCCATTATGTTTTATTTTGATGTATTGGATGAAACGAAAAAGTGCAGATGCCGCAGGAGAAACAAAAGTTGATTTTCCTTGGTTTTTGGTGGGGTTCATACTCATGAGCTTGTTCGGCAGTTATGCTGTAGGCACGTGGGTCCCTGTACCAGCAGCCGTTCTAGACGGCATCTCAACAGCAACCACCTTTATCCTTACATCAGCCATGGTCGGACTGGGCCTAAACGTAAGCCTTCGTGACCTCCGAACAAAAGCCCTAAGACCACTAATAGCCATGCTGATCACATCTATCTTTCTGTCGGTTATTACCTTCTTTATTTTATAAGTATAAAAATGGTGCTCAGTGGGTCGATTCATCGATGCTTGAGCACCATTTTCTTTTTTGGGTATCATTTTTGCTGAAAACCCTTATTGAAATACATCTAATGGAGAACAGTGAGAGTTATTTGGGTTACAAAACCTAATAGACATACATAGAAAAAGGAGGAATCTCTTCTTACTCGTCAGTTTGCTCCATTTACTCGTCAAAATCGAATTTTACTCGTCTTTTTAACTAATTACTCGTCACTTTATCCAATTTACTCGTCACATTCCCCTTTTTACTCGTCAAACCTCTACTCGAAGGTTTTCACAGCAACAAAATTGGGGACAGTCCCCCGTCGCTGTAAAGCAGCGGGGGACTGTCCCCAAACTTCTTCTTCTACTAACACCTTACATATTTGCGTTTGAAACCAAGTCTCCCTTGATCGATTCCCTTTTGAATAATTTCGGAAGCATTCAGAATACTGCTTTTTTTGTTATCCCGCTTAATTTCCACTAGGCCTACTGCCTTTGCGGTTTCAACCGCCTTCTCATGGAGCGGCACATAAGAAACCCCGACTGTGTATATAAAATTATTCATAGAGGATTTCGTTCGTTCGGGAGACTCATGAATTGTGTTTTCCACCTGTTCAAGCATATTCGCAAGCTTACTCGAACTAAACTCCTCGTCCTTGCGATTACCCAAAAGCCAGCAGTAACAGCTCCAGCCAGCCGACATTCGAAGCTCTTCCCCGCTTGCGATCCATTTATCGGCAACAGCTTGTGCCAAATCGCTTTCTGCTAAAGTGACGGCAACCACATAATCAGAAAGCATATAAAAATACGCACCATCGATCCAACGATCAAAATCCGCCTCAGTCATTGCCTTGGGGTCCGCAATGATGCCAGCAAAATACATGGCATCGTAGTTCCCTGTGGCATAAAGCTGCTCGGCCAACGGCTGATTCTTCTTGATTTTCTTTGCCATCGGCTTCATTGCGCCTGTAGCCACGCCAAAAACTGGCTCGTGTGCCCCATTGCTTATGTACATCTTCTTACTTCGCTCCTTGCCGAGCGATTCCAGTTCCTGCATAACCATTTCGAAATTCATCGCTTTGCACTTCCTTCCTTAATATTCATCTCTCTTCATTGTGCCACAGCGACGTTATCGTGGCAAAAAAAGGGACAGTCCCCCAACGCTTTAAAGCGCCGGGGGACTGTCCCCAAAAAGACCTCAAACTATTACATTACCTTTTTCAAGTCTTCCTGCGTATCATTACTCTCGTCCTTGCTTGCTACATCATATTTTTCTGGATTTTTAGCGACCTTGATTAAGGCAAAGACGGTTAGTAACCCTAATATGAGTGCAGGTACGCCTCCTAGATTCGAAAGCATTTTAATCCCGTCAATCTTAGCGAAGCTGATCATGATCCAAGAAATAATCCCAATTGCAGATCCCCAAACCACTTTAATACCCAATCCCGATTCTGGGCTCTCAGGCGTAATTCCAGTAGAACTGATCCCACCCATGGCCGAGATATTGGAGTCGGATGCCGTAACGAAAGAGATAAAGACAACAAATAGATAGAAAGGTATAACTAAACTAGACAATGGTACATCAGCTAAAACCGAATATAATACGGATTCAGGTCCTTGGTTCGTTAAGATATCCCCAAGTGTTCCTTCTGTCATCTGCTTGTGGATCGCCGTCCCACCAAAGATCGTCATCCACAACGCACCAAAAGCAGACGGGAATACAAAGTTAACCATAATAAACGCTTTTACAGAATAACCATATGAAATTCTTCCTAAGAACAAGGCTGTAATCGCTGCCCATGCAAACCAGTTAGCCCAATAGAACACCGTCCACCACTGTGGCCACTGGTCTCCGGCTGCGGCTCCAGTAAATAAGCTTTTTTCGAAGAAATGAGATAAAAAGTTACCAAAGGATTCCGTTCCTAGATTAACAATATAAGCAGTCGGTCCAGCAACAAACATAAATAGAACGATGACAATATAAACCTTCATATTGATATCTGATAAAATTCGGATTCCCTTCATTAGACCGCTGGAAGCAGAAAGAATAAACGTCACCATAACCACGACAGAGATAATTGCCCAAAGGGTTGGATTACTAGCGATACCTGATAGGTAATTCACTCCACCCGCTAAGTTCAAAATACTGGTTCCCATGGCTGCTGCCATTCCTAGTGCCAATGTATATAAACATAAGGCATCAATGGTTTTTCCCCAGCCGCCAAATACTTTGTCGCCAAAAAGCGGTGCTAACGTGGAACTTAAGCTGAATGGTTTGCGCATATTATAATAAGCAAAAGCAAACATAAGTGCTGGTACACAATAAATAGCATATGGCGTAACCGTCCAGTGAAGATACATCGTTGACATCGAGAAAATAGCAGATGCTGGGCTATTTGGTTTAATTCCTAAAGACTCAGGCGGAGCCGTTACATGGTAGATTGGCTCAACAATTCCCCAAAATGTAACACCTGATGCAATCGTCGTACAAAGAGTAATTGCCAGCCAGTTTGACAACTTAAGCATCGGCTTTGCATTTTTTCCACCAATTTTTACTTTCCCCAGTGGTGAAAAATAGACCCCTACAACCGTTAATAGCATAATCAAGCCGCCTAAGCTAAATAACCAACCGACATTTGCGAGTAGCCAGTTATTAGCATCCGTTGCCATTTTAATAAAACCTTCCCTGTTAAAAAAGCTAAATAGAGCGGCAGCAATCAATAATAAAAACGGCGGCCAAAAAACGCTGTGCCTTAAATTTTTCATCCAATAATCCCCCTTGTTTTTCAAAAATTTAGAAATCTCTTTATATATTGTCGCCAGAACCTAACAAGCTTTCACACTTTGTACGTTCCGGCTTCTTGATGACTCTAATATAGTAAGATCTTAGTTGAAGATGGGATAAGTCAGCTTAAAAATTTCATCTGTATGTTTTCTTACCTGTTTAACGACCGTATCGTTCACGGTATTATAGAGCACGTGATTTTCGGGATTTGGTAAAAACGTTTTTTCAGTTTTGACCATTTGATTTGCCGCTTCATAGAAGTCACTATAAATAGATAAATGCTGACAGACACAAATCGCGGCTCCTAGACAGGCAACACTGCTGCCTTCGCGTCTATGGACAGGTAATCCATATAAGTCGGCAATGATTTGCATCATCAAGTCACTTTTCGAACCCCCGCCGATGACGATTACCTCATGTAACGTGACATCTATTTCCGCTAACATATCATCAATATTGTTTTTAATGTTATAGGAAATCGCTTCCAAAATTGAGCGGTAGATATGAAACTTGGTGTGTCGCTGATCAAACCCCATCATAATCCCTTTTCGATAAGGTTCAGATGGTGTCGATAACCAATCGAGAATCGTAATCAGGCCGTCACTGCCTACAGGCACCTCTTCTGCTTTCCTGTTCATGAATTCCTCTTCCGATACACCGAGCTTCCCAGCTTCCGTAACAAGCTCTTCACCGATCAGCTTCTTAAACCAGCTCACGGTCCACATCCCGCGGCGAATGCCATTGGATTCATACACATATTTAAAGGGAATACAGGCAAGCGTTGGGAAAAAATTCACTGCATTTTCCTTATATTCATTTCGTAACAACATCGACGAAATAAAGGTTCCAAGAGAAATCATGATGGTCCCATCATCCTTGATGCCGGAGCCCAAAGCCTCAACCGCTTTATCATTCGCTGTGGCTACGACAGGGATGTCCGGGTTCAACCCAAGCGCATCCGCTAGTTCACCACGAAGCGTCCCCAGCTTTTCACCCGGTTTGACAAGCGTAAAGACCATTTCTCTTTTCAAACCGTACGCCTTAAAAACTTCCTCATCCTTCGACCAATCAAGTGTTTCACGGTCCAACGGCCAGTGAACTTCATAATTAGCAGCCGTGTCCTTGAATTCCCCTGTCAATCGAAAGCCTAGATACCCGGAAGTAGTCGTTACATATTTGACTTGATCATCAGAATGAACATACGGTTTGTTCAAACGGGAATCCATCCAGCTGATTACAGGATAAGCTAGCTGGCCCTCTTCGTTTAACAACACCCGACAACATCTAATGGTACAAAGGCCAATCCCGGCAATCTCTTTCGGATTGCCGGTAAAAGTAGCCAAACAATTTTTTATCGCTCCATATACACTGTCCCATAAATCATCATCGGGATGGATGACGACACCTGGTTCAGGGGATAACGTTTCTTTTAATTGATAAGAGCCAAATGCAACCTCATTGCCTTCGAAATCATAAATGGCAACTTTCGTGCTTTGCGAGCCATTATCAATCCCCATTACATAACCGCTCATATAGCCAGCCACCTTATGTTATCCTTTGATATATTTTAGGCCTTCTTCTTGAGGGAAGATGGTGCCAAAATTCATGATGCCATTCGGGTCAAACGCTTCTTTTAATTTTTCTAACATATAGTAAGCAGAACCATGCTCTTCTAGTGTCCACTCGCTACGGTATTTTCCAATACCATGGTGGTGACACATCGAACCGCCAAGCTTTAAGGTTTCTTCAACAATAATGGCTTGTATAGGATGATGATAAATTCTCATTTCATCCTCTGGCGCACAATTAATATTGTAGTTATAGACAAAGTACATATTGGTTCCATTTAGATAACTATGGGATGAGTGGCCGCCAAGCATCGTGATATCTTCAATTCGGTCAAACTCTTCCCTTACTCTTTTCATGACATTGTGATAAATCTTGGTGATGCTTTCCCAGTCAGCGGATACTTCCGTTGTATAACCATCATGTTTATGATGCTGAATCATCGTTTGGATTTCATTGTCAATATGTCCTTGCGTCCAGTTCAAGTTGTTGAACCAATTTTCGATATATTGGTCTTCTACTTTTTCAACGATGCCATCCTGGAATATAGCCACCGCTTCTTCAATCGCTTCATTCGTTGCTTTGACTATCCCTTTTGGTCCTTCAGCCATAAAGATCAACACACATTTGTCTTTATAGAAGTGGGAAAAATGTTGTCTTGCATCTTGTTCGGAATAGACACGTGCCACCGATGGTCTAAAGCCGTTTGTAATGACTTCTCTTAAAATATGAATCCCTGTATCTACATCCTTGATTAAATAACCGTGGAAGACATTGTTTTCAGGGTAGTATTTAAAAATTTTCACTGTCACTTCTGTGATGTAGCATAACGTTCCTTCGTTACCGATGACAATGTGTCTAATATCCGGTCCGCCCGCTCTTCTTGGCACATTTTTGATTCTAGAAACATGTCCGTCTGGGAATACACATTCTAAACCGACCACCATGTCTTCAATCGCACCGTAAAGAGTGGAGAATTGACCAATACTTCTTGTTGCTAGCAACCCGCCAAATTGTGCTACTGGCTTTGACTGTGGAGAGTGGCCTGTTGTATAACCAATTTTTCGCAGCTCATCTTCTAAGGTTTGTAGTTTGACACCTGCTTGAACCGTTGCCTGCATGTTATAAGGATCGATTTTAATGATTTGATTCATTTTCGAGCCATCGATGACGACTGCGATTTCTTTCCAGTTTTCAAGACCGCCTTCCGTAGCTGTTTTCCCGCTTCGAGGAATCACATTGATCTTGTGCTTATTGCAGAACTGCAGAAGTGCCTGTACTTCTTCTGTAGAGTGTGGATACACAATCGCCATTGGCATCGGAACATCAAGAACTTTTTTTGCCTTTGCATATTTTTTATATCGGTCCGCTGCTGCATCATAGAGTGCTTCGTGATCGGTATTGATTTGTCCTACTGAAATAATAGACTCTAATTCTTTTACTAACTGTTCTTTCCGCATCGCTGTTTCTTCTTTGATTAATTGTTCATTTGTCATCGCTGCATTTCTCCTTTACGATCCATTTCTATCTTTCGTTATCGGACTAAATAGCCGCCATCCACATTTAAGAGAGTACCATTTACATAGTTGGAAGCGTCTGAAGCTAAATAAACAACTGCACCCATTAAATCTAAGATATTGCCCCATCGATTAGCTGGAATATGATCTAAAATACGTTGATTCGCCTCTGGATTCGCTCTTGTCTCAGCTGTAACCGCCGTAGCGAAATACCCAGGTGCAATTCCGTTCACTTGAATATTGAATTGTGCTAGTTCGTCACAATAGGCTTTTGTAAAGCCGGCTAAACCATGCTTCGTTGCTGCATAAGCTGGTGACCATTGACCTCCGAGGTAGGAAAACAAGGAACACGTATTAATGATTTTTCCGCTTTGTTGTGGAATCATGTACTTTGCCACTTCATGTGATAATTCAAAAGCTGCCGTTAAATTGATTGAGACCATTTTATCCCATTGAAGTCTAGTAAACTTTGTTACATCTGGTTCATTGATACAAATACCCGCATTATTCATGAGGATATCGATTTTCCCAAAAGTAGAGATGCATTCTTCCACAATTCTTTGGCAAGCGCCTTCTTGCGTGACGTCTGCAATCATGAGATGATACCGAACACCTTCTGCTTCTATGAGGTTTTTGGTTTCTTCATTGTCACCAGCAATGCTGACTGCAAAAATGTCTGCGCCAGCTTTTGCTAGTGCTAAAGCAAAGCCTTGCCCTAATCCAGAATTTCCTCCAGTGATGATGGCCACTTTTCCTTTTAAGCTAAAAAAATTCATTGAGAAGTCTTTGATATCAGCTTTTTGAGTTGTCATGTTTAACCCTTCTTCTTAGAAAGTTTTTAATATTATTAACGTTAATTTACTATAAACAGTTCCTTATGTAAACGATTTCTATAGAAAATTTTCTATATTTTTTAAAAACATTTTATATTGTGGAAAATTTTCCACTTTGATATACTTTCATTACAGACTATTAGGTGAAGCGAGGGAATGACCATAAATATAAATCTTAATAAATTAAATGACCTGGAGCTTGCGGTCCATAGCAAACTCTCTGAAATTATAAAAGAAAATGATCAGCTGAAAATTTTAGAGGCTGCTGATTATTGTCAGGTGTCTTCGTCAAAAATTTCCAAGCTAGTAAGAAAACTTGGGTTTGAAAGCTTTAAACAATACAAGCAATTTCTGAGTGGTCAGCCTATCATTCATGAAGATCGAAACATTTCTAGCGAACTTGAACGATTAAAAGACTTTATCGACAATTTTGATCCCACATTAGTGGATGAGTTTATCACCCTTTTTAAAAAGTACAACCGAATCGTTCTATTCGGCTTGGGTCCATCCTTTATATGTGTGGAATACTTTGCATATAAGCTCGCTCTTGTTTCTGGCAAAAATATTTTGGTGTCCCAAGGGGAAGATCATGCGCAGCATTTGGTGGATGAGGATACTTTACTAATTGTTTTTTCCGTAACCGGTAAATTCGCTTCTTTTGAAAATCTCTTCAATAGCGTGAAGGCTAAAGGGGCGGAAAGCTTGTTGATTTTGGAGGAATACGACAATACCTCAGCCTTAAAAGCAGATCATATCTTCTACTTAACCCAATCTGCTCAAAGTGAGAAGTTGTTACCGTATGAAAAAACGCGAACCGTATTTTTTATATTCATCGAAGAAATACTGGCAAAATTATTGGTGGAGCGAGATTCATAAAAATAATGGGGACAGTCCCCCACAGCTGTAAAGCAGCGGGGGACTGTCCCCATTTTTAATGTTAGATTGTTACTACACTATCAGAACTATCTACTACTTCCTTCTGTTCCTGTGATGAAAACTCAACTACTGTTCTGCCCACGTTGATGCAGTTGCAGTCATGGAAGCTGTCGAATGCTTGATTGATATCATCTAGTTGAATGCGATCAAGGATAAGCTCATCCAGCATAAATTTGCCATCGAGATAAAGCTGGGCAATGGTAGGGAAATCACGGTATGGTTGTGTATCGCCATAGAAGCTGCCCTTTAAGATTTTTCCTACACGGTGGAAGCCGCCAGCTGGCAAATTAACGGTCATAGCTGGGTTGAACGCGCCAACTACAACTACAGTACCTCCCTTTCTTGTTCCTTTCCAAGCACTTTCTGTTGCTCCTGTATGGCCGGAGCAGTCGATTGCGAAATGAACACCGTATCCACCAGTCAGCTCTTTTAACGTTTCTTCCGCATTTTGTTCGGCAACATTGATTGTATGAGTAGCCCCGAATTTTTTCGCGATTTCAAGGTTAGCCGGCTTCATATCACAGGCAATGATCTTTGCCGCTCCGGCAATACGTGCTCCTTGAATGGCATTAACACCGACTCCCCCAATCCCAAATACCGCAACGGTCGAACCTGGCGTTACTTTTGCAGCGTGAACGGCAGCACCGTAACCTGTCGCTACACCGCAACCGATTAAGGACGCTTGAGCAAGAGGCATGGCATCAGGAATCTTCACACATGAAAGCTCTGGTACAACAGCATATTCTGCAAAGGTAGACAATAACGAGTTGTGATAAATCGTTTCTCCATTTTTACTCAAACGAGAGGTTCCGTCCAAAAGCGTTCCTTCAAACATCGGACCGAAGGCTGTTTCACATAAATGAACATTCCCTGTTACGCAAAACTCGCACGTTCCGCAATAAGGAGCCCAGCTTAATGCCACCTTATCCCCCACTTTTACTTTCGTTACATTCGATCCAACCGCTGCTACAATTCCTGCTCCTTCATGGCCAAGAACGGTAGGCTTCGGCGTGGTTTCGTCTCCTAAAGCATTTAAATCACTGTGGCAGACACCTGTTGCCCCAATTTTCACAAGAACCTCATTCGCTTTTGGCTCTGCAAGTTCCACTTCTTGAATTTCTAATGGTGTTCCTACACCCGTCATGACTGCTGCTTTCATCAACATGTTCATTTCCCCCGTGTCCCCTAAATTTTAGTAAGCAAACCAAATCGCTTTTTGTTTTGTATAAGATGCCAGGGAATGAATCGCGTATTCTTTCCCCCAACCGCTTTGTTTCAGGCCACCAAAAGGACTGGCAAAATCATAACATCCATATTTATTTACAAAAATCATACCTGCTTGAAGCTTATTGGCCACACGGTGTGCCCTAGATACATCATTCGTCCATAGACCCGCACCAAGACCATAAATCGTATCATTCGCCATGGCAATGACTTCTTCTTCTGTTTCAAAAGGAATAATGCAAAGAACAGGTCCAAAGATTTCTTCTTGGGCAATCTTCATCTTATTGTCTACGTCTGCAAAAATCGTAGGACGAATAAAGAATCCGTTGGCATTTTCCCCTGTTAGATCACGCTCGCCGCCGGCTACTAATCTAGCACCCTCGCTTTTTCCACTTTCGATATAGCCTAAAATACGCTCCATATGGGCTTCAGAAACCTGGGCACCTTGATGACTTCTTGGATCGAATGGGTCTCCTACTACATAGCTGTTGGCTAGTTTCGCAATGTCTTCGACCACTTTGTCGTACACATCCACATGGGCGAACAACCGTGTAGGAGCCGAACATTTCTCCCCTTTGTGTGTGAACAACCCATAAAAGGAACGTTCAATCGCTTGATCTAGATTTGGTGGATCATTAAAAATAATGTTTGGAGATTTTCCTCCCAGTTCAAGTGAAACAGGCTTTAAGTTAGAGTCTGCTGAATTGTGGACAAGCTTCTTCCCAATATCTGTGCTTCCTGTAAAAGCCACTTTATCAACGCCCATGTGTGTAGAAATATTCTGTCCTGTCTCTCCATCCCCAAGGAGTAGGTTGATGACTCCCTTTGGTAAAAGGTTTGCTTCATCAATTAATTCGAACAAACGAATCACCGAAAAAGAGGTTTTCTCTGACGGTTTTAATAGGACCGTATTTCCCATCGCCAATGCTGGTGCAAGCTTCCATGCAGCCATATCTAAAGGAAAGTTGAAAGGAAGGATTTGTCCGCACACACCGATCGGATCTCTGGTTGTAATGCTTAGAAAATTCCCTTCAACCGGATTGTTTTCTCCATAATATTTGTCTGTCCAGCCTGCATAATATTCAAAAATATCGACGGCTTCACCTACGGCATCATGATAGGATTCCGTGTATAGCTTTCCGTTATCCAATGTTTCAAGCGTAGCAAGCTCCGCGCGATGCTGATCCATTAAATCGCTGATTTTGCGCATGATTTTGGCACGTTCTTTTCGTGACATCGTACTCCAAGGTCCATGTTCAAAGGCTACGCGTGCTGCCACTACCGCCTTGTCCACATCCACTTTTAAAGCGGCTTGGAAGGTTCCAACCACTTGGCCGTTGGCCGGATTGATCGATTCTATTAATTGATCAGACGAACTATCCACCCAATCCCCGTTGATATATAGTTTTTTGGTGGTCTTGAGCCATTCCTTCGCCCATTCCAGTTTCGGCTGTTCGATTCCTTCAAATACGTGACTATTCGTTGCTTGTGTCATATTCAAACCCTCCGTTTTGGATCAGATTTTTTATCTCTTCATTTCCTTTATCCTTTGCGAGTCGAGCGGCGGCTGTATAGCCTACCTTTTCTTTTAATTCCACCACAAGCGGGATAAAACTATTGGACAGCTCCTCACATCGCTCTCGATTCGCTTCGATTTCTCTAATACATTTTTCCGTAAATGTGACCAGTGCTTTTTCAAGCATCCCCATCGCATCTAATATGTTTACACCTGCTGCCCCTTCAAAGACGTTAAGACCTAATTCTCCATGTTCGAGAGTGGACTGCACAACACTGTCACAGCCAATCACTTGGAAACAGCATTGAATCAACGTCTCTGGTATGACAGGATTCACTTTTCCAGGAAAAAAGGAAGATCCAGCCTGCACAGCCGGCAACTGAATTTCCGCGAATCCTGCTTCAGGCCCTGATGAAAGGAGGCGTAAATCCTTAGCCAACTTGATCAAACAGGAAGCTAGTATGCGTAGTTCACTTGAAACCCTCGCTAGGTCATCGATATTTTGTGCAGCATCATATAAATTTTCACGGTGGGCAAGATCGATCCCTGAAACTTCACAGAGTTTGGATACTACTGTGTCCCGGTAGGCTTGCGGAGCACCGACCCCGGACCCGATCACCGTTCCACCAAGATTAATAAAGTGAAGTTTGCTAGTCGCTTCTTCTAATGAAAGTAGCCTCCGATTGATCACTTGACTATACCCGCTGAAGGTATCACCAAGCTGCACCCTCATCCCGTCTTGCAAGCAGGTACGAGCAATCGTGGTTACGTCCTGAAACTCAACTGCTTTTGATTTTATGGCCTCAATTAGTTGGTCTAACGCGGCAAAAAGCGGCTCAGATCTTTTCATGATGGCTAGCCTGATGGCCGTATGGCACACATCAGATGTCGACTGGGAAGCGTTTACTTGATCAGCGGGATGAATGGGAGAATAACTTCCTCTTGGAGTCCCAAACAATTCATTCGCCAGATTGGCAATGACCTCATTCATGTTCATATTGGTGCCAATTCCACCGCCGCCATGCAAAATATCGATAGGAAAATGCTCATGGTAATCACCTTTGATTAAGCTGTCGCAAGCAATCATGATGGCGTTTCCAATGATGTTATCAATAATTCCTGCTTCCTGATTGGCGAGAGCAGCCGCTTTTTTGACCAGCGCGAGCGATTCGATATACGTTGAATATTGGCTCAACGTACGACCAGAAAACGAGAGATTTTGCATGGTACGCACCGTCTGAATCCCATACAAGGCATCCTTTGAAATTTCCACTGCACCAAACTGATCTGATTCTTCCCTCATGAAACCATCTCCAAATGAATCTATATTTCTATTTGTTTTATATTTAATTTTGTTCACATCGTGAACATCTTGTTCACAATAAGAACTTTAATGTCATTGTAAAATGGAAAAACCTTCATGTCAAACACAAAATGAAACTTTTTTGAAAATATCAAAAACATTAGATTACGCTCTTAAACTTAAGCTATAATGAGAACTATGAAAAAAAATAATGAATTACAAAACAACGAAAAAAATAAACAAGAAAATTCATCCGTTCAAGCAGTTGGCCGTGCCTTATCCTTGCTGGAAATCGTCGCGGAGAGCATCCATTCAATATCCATTGGAGAATTAGTAGAAAAATCAGGTATGAATCGAACGACTGTCTGGCGTCTGATAGGAACTCTTGAAAGTTTCGGGTATGTAGAACGTGATCCGTTAACAAAAGGGTACCAACTTGGATATGCTGCCAATCGACTAGCTGCGCAAGCAACCAACTACGGTTCCCTCATCCGACGGGCACGTAACAGTATGGAGAAATTGAGAGAGGAAACACAAGAAACCGTCTTGCTGAGTGTACCTAAACATTATGGAACATTAACCGTTGATCAGATTGATCCCGAACATAGTATCAGACTGGTGGATTATGTGAATGCTTACCTCCCCCTTCACTGTACGTCTAATGGGAAACTTCTATTAAGCTTGCTCCCTCCTGAAGAACTAGACATTCTATTGGGACAACCGCTTGAACAAATGACACCGTTTACCATTACAAATCGGGATGAACTACTTGAAGAAATTCAAATGGTCCGCAGAAGAGGAATTGCGACAGCAGTTGGAGAACTGGATGAAAATGAAAACGGCATTTCCGCTCCTATTTTTGATAAACGTAAGAATCTGATAGCCTTTATTAGCGTATGTGGTCCAAACTTTCGATTTACAAAGGAAAAAATGACAGCCTTAACCGACCGCATCATCGGTGCCGCAAAAGAAATCTCAAAATATCTGGATTAAAAAAGGGGACAGTCCCCCGCTGCGCTAAAGCGCTGGGGGACTGTCCCCAAAATAAGCAATCTTCAACTCACAAAGTAGGATTGGTCATCAAAACTCCACCTATCTCGATTCAACTTATGTTTAAGTCTATGTAAGGCTCGATGAAGAGTGACTTTGACTTTGCCCTCATCACATCCTAGTATATCGGCAGTCTCAGCGATGGAATATCCTTTAATCTTTCGTAAGATAATAATTTCTCGGTAGGGTAACTTTAACTCCATTATCGCTCTGTGCAAAATTCGTGTTTTTTCCTTACGATCTAACACTTCTTCAGGAACCAGCTGATTCTGGTCAGGTAATGACAAATCTATTAACCTATCGACCTTTCTCTTTTTTCGATAATAATCAATAATCACGTTACGAGCAATAGAATATAACCAAGTCTTATAAGACGACTCTCCCCTATAATTGGGTAATCCGCGGTAAGCATTAATAAACACTTCTTGTGTTAAATCCTCCGCTTCCTCTTTACATTTCGTCACAAATAAAATATAGCGGTAAATAATAGGGCTATATTGATGAAATAGTTCCTCCAAAACAGATTCTTGCAACCCCATTTTGATGTCCTCCTTCACCTATCAAGCTATCAATTTTGAAAAAAATCCTTAATCATCGCTTGAAGCTGCTCAGGTTGTTCGACCACCGACCAATGACCGCAGTTATTAATTTCCCTTACCTCAATATGAGGGATATAGTTAACTAAGACTTGTTCCAAGATTTCAGGAGTAATGATGTCCTGGTCACCTTGTGCAACCAAAATTGGGATGTTACTAAGCTTATTAGCATCCTTTGAAACATCATAGTTTTCCGTAATGTCTTTTCCTATCCATTCATTTACCCTGGCATTTGATTGGGTTTTCGTCTTTTTCGTTAAACTTTCAGGCGAGTACACATAATACGGATCGATGATTTTAAAAATCTCTGCCACGTCAACCTCTCCCCGGTCCACTTTAGGTGATAACTCTTCCAGCCTTATCCTTTCATCCTTTGTTAATCGGTTCAGCAGTTCTTTTTCAAAACGAAAATATCCATCCTTTGTCGCACCAACCGCGGCTGTCATAAATAGTTTGTTCACATGATTAGGGTATTTGGCGGCATATAAAAGGGCTAACATGCTCCCCCAAGATTCACCAATGAGATTAAGTTTATCTATTTTGAAAAATTGACGAAGAGCCTCTAACGTTTCAACCTCTCCATCCATCGTATACTCCTCATTTATTGCATTTTCTGATTGCCCGCATCCTCTTTGATCATAAAAAATCAGTGTAAAGTATTGAGATAAATCTTGTAAATGAGGTAAAAAAAAGCGATGTTCCCCACCTGGTCCACCATGTAAAAAAATCAAGGGTTCCCCTTTTCCTATGATTTTGGCATATATCTTCTCATTTCTAACCGTAATATACCTCTCTTCTCCCAAACGAATCCCCACCTTTCTTTTAAAATAAACCGACTGGATAGTTTATTTAAATTAATTATATCCAATATTTTCTAAAATGTATAGTGAAAGGTGAACCAAAGGGACGGTTGTGTGGTCTTAACCAAGACTAGCAGCATCCCTTTCACCCTACCTTTCGTCATTTCTTTAACAATTTCCCTATAGGCTATACTAATTAATCATTTAGTTAAAACGAGCATAAACTCATTTATATGGCTATTTTCATCACAAATGGGATAAAAAATTTGTCGGCCATTTTTCTTCCTATTCAACAAAATAGTATTACTTTCTATAAAATCGACTTATTTCCCTTTTCTCCCCCTAATTCGATAGTAATCAAACGTTTGGTTAGTAGTAGTTAAAATCCACGCTATCATTGGTTTCTTGCTAAAAAAACAGCAAAAAAATTGTCGATACCAGGCTGCATCTACGAGGAAAATACCCAACTACTCGGTCCCTAAAGGTTTACTATGACTTACTAAGCAGGTTTATAGAATACAGGAATAGAATAGTTTATTAAAAAGGTAGCTGCCATGGATACGGAAGAAAAAAGAGCCTGTAAAGTGATTACAAACCTAGGAAACTATCAGGACACCAAACACCTACATTAGCATATCGTTTACGGAACACCATTATGATAGCTAGGAAGAATATTGACAGGAGGTAGGTTTAAATATGAATGATCAGTATTATGTTAGCTGGGGTACCTTAGCACTAATCAATGCTGGGTTAGCTCAAGGCAAGAACAGAAGTGGATTAAATTGGTTCTTATTATCCTTACTAGTAGGTCCCATTGCCACATTTATTATAGTGGTCTGGGATAAAAAATAATGTAAGTTTCGCCTTTCTAGACTAACGGGGACGTTGATCCAGCAGGGATGAAAGCTTTTTTAATGGAGTAATAGAGGTCCACAGGGATAGCCCCCCATCTCTTTAAAGCGACGGGGGACTGTCCCTTGGTCCTCGTCATGGTAGAAATGGAAGAACAAGAGGCGGAAAGATATGAATAGATTAATTATAAAACTATTTGTGGTAAAATTTAACTGTACTATTTTAGATAGATTGAGAGATGAGGGATGATAAGTGGGGATTGATTTTCACAGTAAGAAAAATGGCATTACTTATACAACTCGAAAGGCTGACAATTCATGGATTAAAGCCATAAAAGACCTTGTACCAATCGAGAATATTTCTAAGGCTTTGGACATTGGATGTGGTGGAGGAATTTATTCCAAGGCATTATCAAATATGGGAGTGGTTTCTGTTACTGGTGTCGATTTTTCCGAAGCAATACTTGAAGGGGCAAGAGTTAACTGCAAAGAATATAAAAACATATATTTTAAGCAAGGAAATGCTTTGGATACTGGCTTAGAAAGTAACAATTTCAATTTATTGCTTGAAAGAGCATTGATACATCATATCGAGGATCTACAAAGTTGTTTTAACGAAGCATATAGATTGTTGAAGGACGACGGATTTTATATTATTCAAGACCGTACGCCTGAAGATTGTTTATTGGAAGGTAATGATAACCATATAAGAGGGCATTTCTTTGAATTCTTTCCAAGATTAATTGAAAAAGAGACTAAACGTCGACACAAGAGTCAATTCGTAATCGAAACCCTTAAGGAAGTTGGATTTAGAGAAATTCAAGAAGTTAAGTTATGGGAAACAAGAAAAGTGTATGAAGGTAAAGAGCAATTACTTAAAGACTTAAGCGAAAGAACTGGAAGAAGTATTTTACATGAATTAGATGATAAAGAATTAAAATTATTAATAAATCGTATAGATGAGTCTATTTCAACAAATAAAAACATAGTTGAAAAGGATAGATGGACAATTTGGAAAGCCGTTAAATAGCTTAGAAATTACTTTTGTTTAATTGCAGCATCGCTTGGTGATATTTTTTAGTAGTGTAAGAACAAAAGGCGGAAGCGCCTGCCCAGCCCCGACAGGCAAATGTTCTTCGGCGGGAAAAGTCCGCCTTTTGACTTTTCTTGCCGAAGGTTATTTGACCCGAGGGGCTAGGCGCTGGAGCTAGATTCAGACTACTAGTTCTGTTATCCACACTCGGACCTTTTTATTATTTCCTAACCAACAAAAAAAGCTAACATGGAGTGTTAGCTCTTTTTATTAGCTTACTTTGTGATGATTAGCCTTTCTAATCAATTTACCTCCCTCAAAAAATCTACCATTCCAAGCGTTTTTTTAATGTTTACCTTTTTTAGTTAGAACCCGTTAGGTTCTAATTTCATTACTGCACCAAAATAATGTTGGGCTGTGGTAAAACTAATGAAGGCACAAAGCTCACTAATTTCATTCTCAGAAAAATACTCGTTTAATATTTCAAACGCGAAATCTGGGACCATTCCTTTGGGGTATTTCAAAAATACCTCCGCAAACCCTACTGCAACAGATGTACTTTCATCAAACGTACCAGGCTCAGGCTTTCCTTTTGCTTTGCAATACTCACATCCATTGCTTTGTGCCAAAGTTCTTCTAACTTGCTCTTTTAATTTGGACGACAATAGCCCGTCTTGTTCTAATGCTTCTCCTAAATCAGACCACGCCTCCATAACTTTTGCATTATGACCCAATAGCTTTTGAAAAGCTGTTTTCCCAAAATTTGATTGATTGATTCTTGCCATTTACATTACCTCCTTGTTATATTAAATATAAAGGATAAATCGTATAAATTACATTAAATTATAAATGGTTTTTCGTTATATATTTTAAATAATTAACAAAAAAGAGAGGAATTCATTTAAAAATGAAAATTGATGATATTGATAAAAAAATAATAGTTGAATTATCTAAAAACAGTCGTTTATCAATGAGCGAACTCGGAAGAAGAATTAATTTATCCTCTCCATCCGTAACTGAACGAGTAAGACAAATGGAGTCATTCGGAATAATAAAAAAGTATACTTTAGAAATTGACTACGAAAAACTAGGACTACCTATTCAATGTATAATAGAGGCAACGGTAAAAAATGGGGACTATAAACGATTTAAGAATTACATAGAAAGTCTTCCTAATGTTGATTTTTGTTACCGAATAGCGGGTAATGCTTGCTATATGCTTAAAATGCAATTTGAAAATTTTTCTAAAGCAGAAGAGTTCATTGACACTGTAAATCCATATGCTTCAACTGTTACACATTTTATTTTTTCAGAAGTCCAGACAAATTTGAACGTTAATTCACAGTGATCCATTTCACGATTAAAAAAGTTCATCAATATTTTGACGAACTTACTTAAGAAATCAGTTAAATTTCTTCTGCAAGGACTGTTTTTTCATTACTAATTAATGTTCCAACTTTTTCCCCCAGACAAATTCTTTTCATGACTCTCTTTTCATTAAAATCAAATATATGTACAGGTATAGCGAAGTCTCTAGCAAGTAATAACGCTGATTGATCCATAACTTGAATATGGTTTTTTACTACATCATCGTAGTTTAAATTCTGATACAATTTTGCATCTGTTGTTAATTTCGGGTCCGAAGTGTAAACTCCATCTACACCTTGCTTAGCTACAAAGATGGCATCACTATTCATTTCAATTGCTCTTTGTACACTTGGATAGTCTGTTGTCACAAAGGGTTGCCCATTTCCTCCGCCAAAGATGACAATATACCCTTTTTCCAGATGGTGAACCGCTTTTAACCGTATATAAGGTTCAGCAACAGATGGGGCAGGTACAGAAGTCATTACTCGTACTTCTTTATCAATTTTCGACTTTAACACTCCTCTTAGCATTAAACTATTGATAATGGTACCCAATGTACCGATATTGTCCGCTTCAACCCGATCAATTCCCCATTGAGTTGATAAATTACCTCTAAATATGTTTCCACCCCCGATAACAATAGAAACTTCAATACCAATAGAGGTTAATGAAATAATTTCATCAGTTATATGTTCCAAACTTTCAGCACCAAAGCTATCCCCATTTTCACTTGCCAAAGCACCGCCACTTATTTTTATCAATACTCGTTTATACATCACTATTTACCCCCCGTATTTTATAAAGGTGTCGAAACCCAAATCTTCTATATAATATCAAAAAATATTGAGTATTCAAATAATTTTTTGAACTAACCTAGAAAATGGCGTCCTTAGTACCCTTGTATTATTAAACTGCCTAAATCTATTTAACTGCTATTTCTTTCTGATATTTTAGTTGTCCCTGCTCATAGATTAAGGCAGGAATCTGAACCCGGTAATTTTTAAGAGTACTTCTTTCTATTGGGATAATAAAAGCGATCTTTCCTGATATTTGTTCTTTGGGATTCAATTTACGGTCATCAAACGACGGGTTTTGAGACTTTAAATACTTATAATATCCAGGATTCAAATCTGCTGTCCAATTTCCCATAAGCAACCGATAATTACCAATCTTGATGAACTTTGGTTTATTGCCTTGGTTCTGAATCTTCACATCAATAATGGCATAGGTTAAGGCCGGTTTGAGGGTTTTAGATTCATTTGGCAGCTTGTTTTCATAGGACACCTTGTCGATCGTAGTAGCTATCCCTCCAGATACTACTGGTTCCCCAAGAGTAAACACCTTGATATTATTGGGCTTGTTTAATAAATCAGTTTCTCTCTTCTCAATGAAAAAGATAAGACTACCAATGAGATATAAGAAAAGCAAACAAAACAAAATCAATAACTTCACTTTCTTTGTCATTTTTATTCCCAACCTCATACGGTTTGTTTTGGTTTGTTATGGCTAATAATTTTCCCATTTTCAATCATAAACTTTTCATCAGCAATAAAATCCAATTCTTCTTTATCATGACTTGCAATGAAAATAGTTTTTCCACGTTCCTTTAAGTTTAGTAGCAGGTTTCGAACCATTAATATACCTTTTTCGTCCAAAGCGTTTGTAGGCTCATCTAAAACGATTATATCTGGATCTTCCATAATTGCTTGGGCTAATCCTAATCTCTGTTTCATTCCAAGCGAATACTTTTTAAACTTGCGTTTATCTTTTGGGTCAAGCCCTACAATGCTTATGGCTTCATATATATCGTCAACCGTTACCCTCTTCTGGATAGAAGCTAACAGCATAAGATTTTTTAAACCTGTATATTGAGGAATAAAACCTGGGTATTCAATTAAGGCACCGATATTTCTTGGAAATGAAATGTCTTTCCCAATTATTTCACCATTGATTACTATTTCCCCTTTTGAACAAAGAATTAGACCGCAAATAGCTCGTAGGAGCATCGTCTTCCCCGACCCATTCTTTCCTTGAAAGCCATAAATTTTTCCTTTGTCAAAATCTAAAGTAATGTTTTCTAAAACATTAACACCCTTAATTGTTTTAGTTACATTTTTAATATTTACATAACTTTCAATCATTGTTTTCGTTCCTCCTAATCAATATCACTTTTGACAAAAATATCTTTGCGGTGAAAAAGCCTAGCTCCAATTATTAAACAGATGCCGGTAAGAAAAGAATTATAAATCATTGTCCCTATCATCATTAATCCGCTATCCATGAAAAGAGTATGTTTCATTATCATGGAATGTTCACCAGGCAGATAGCTGGATTCATAAAATAATGAGACAAACAAAATAGTAACGATACCTATGTAACTATAAATCGGTTTCATGATCTGCATTAATGTTAAATGAATCATTGAAATAGCTATGGAGGATGTTGTCAGCAGAACAAAGCAATAGGCAACAAACAGCCAACTAGAAATGGACTGATTCATTCTTGGTAATTCAAATGCCTCTGCATAAGAACTCCAATCTGAAGCTAAAGGCGATGCTAAATCAGTTATCATAATCACCGTAGAAAACCCGATTAGGTAATACAAAGTTACTGAAAAAAGGACATATATCGTTTTGCTATACCACCATGCGCTACGTGAACCAGCTCGGATTAACGAATATATGCCACCGTCAACCAACGCTTTATCAGAGTAACTGCCTACAATAAATACGGCCAACAGCTGCACCATTAACCAGATAATTTTTGAGAAGGGGTCTGTCGGATCATTGCCTCTAAAAACAGAAAAAATGATATCAAACAGATTAAATTGAACCTTTTCACCGTTTAACGAGGGATGTGAATTAAAATTATAGAGATTTATTGTGGTAATAACAGAAAAAAAGACGGTGACAAACAAATACTTCCACCGATTCGACCAGATTCCGTTCAAAATATCCTTCTTAAATAACTGGCTTGCTATCCTCATACTACTAGTTGAACGATCTTCCTTTCGAATTTCATATCTATTCATCTCAAATAATCCTTTGTAAGGGTTAAATACCTGCCAATAACATACATAATAACGAACAGAAATAGTAAATATAGAAAGCTTAGAAACAAATTTGATAGACTCAACCACTCAACAATGTCTATACTCATATGATTGTATAAGATGGGGACATCTTCAAAAGTCTCAAACAACCCTAAACAAAATAAGACGATATATCCCCATACTTCATTAGCAATGAACTCGTTTATGATCATCGAAACATAGACAGCAATCACTAGTCCTAATGTATTCATTACTATCATTATTCCGATCACCATTTCCGTGTGGTACCAATTAAAATAACTAAACCAGTTTTTCAGCAATTGGGAGTGAGGTTGATGATAAAAGTCCAATAAAGCCGCCTTATATAAAACTCCTCCTTTTGACATCCATGTGTTATCCACTGATAGAACAAAAACGGCAATGGTCGTCTCAATGAAAATTAAAGTGATAATAAATAGAAAAGCATATTTAACTACTTTCATGGTTTTTATGTTCCAAATATCACTTCTATTTTTATATCTGAACGTATACAAAATCTCATCATCAACCCTTACTAACCCTGATATCAGATATATGAATAATGGTGATAGGAATATTGGAACCACTGGATTTACAAGCACGATATGAATACCATCTAATACACTTAATCGAACATCAATGCCTAGTTTTTCATACTCAGTGGTTAACCATTTCGTTCTAAAAAAACAAAATATAATGACTACAGATAAACTGAAAAATAGCCTTACTGGTACTCGTTTCATATCATTCAAAATCTCAATAAGATTATTTTTTATGTACCTAGTAAGCCTCACTTTTCCATGCTCCTGTAAAGAAAATCAATGATGACAACATCCATAGAGGGAACCAAATGGTAATGATCTTAGTTACCGTAAGACCGATCACTCCCTGTCCCGGTTTTAGGAAAAGGAAAGGACTATATTGCTCTAAACCAGCCAATGGAAATATGACGAACATGACTAGGTACACCATGAACGGGGCAAGCAACACAGCAAATTGCTTCTTTACAGCAACAGATACTGCCAGACATATTATCGCTAATGTCCCCGCGAATACAAAATCAATGGCTAAGTATCGACTTACATATAGATAAGGATGCTCATAATACAAATCAACCCACATACTACTATCTACTAGTGGTGCATTTCCCCATGTTGGGTCTTGTGGCGTGTTGGGCAACAGCCAGGAACATATTAAAAAATTAATCATTAAAGGGATAAGAATCACGCTGCCGCCAGAAATAAAGGTGACGAAATATTTACTTAGCAAATAATTACCCTTCGAACTCCTAGTCATGATCCCTTTTAAGTATCCGCTTTTTTGATCAAGGTAATATGAATCGCCAAAAGGAATGGCTGCTAAAATTGGCAAAAGTAAATATAACAAATTTGTCGTAAAGGAAGTGTACTCAAACCCTATCCACCTGGTCCATGGTGTTAACAATGGATCCCCTTCCTTGCGTGGATAATCAAAATTGATCGATGGCATTATTTCTTGCTTTACATGTAGGATGGAGATTAATATCCCTATTAATAGGACAAAAAAGTATGGCCAACTAATAAAAGCACGTTTCATCTCCATTTTAATCAGCTGTTTCAACAAAAAAACTCCTTCCAAATAGTTATTCATTTACATAACAACTCAGGAAAGAAAATGTATACAAAAAGACAAAAAAAGTTTCCTTTGGGGACCATGGGGACGTTTCTTGTGGGTCACATTGACCTCAGGGGGGACCATGAGCACCGTCCCTGTGGAGTCCCGTTTCTTAATTCATTATGTGCCTCTGCCAACCATGGGTGAACAATCTTTAATGTTTCTTTTCTCTCCCATAGATAATTGATATAAGAAAATGCCGCATGTTCGAGTGATAGTTCAAGTTGTGATTTAATTTCATTAATGTATGGTGGTATACCGGGTTGGTCCCATTCAATTTTATCTGCTACAAACAAAATTTTGTCCGTTTTAGTAGCTTCTTTTCGTAACGTAGTGTGACACTCTATTGCACTTAATATCTCTTCATCTGAAATATTAAAAATCTCCTTAGCCATCACTCTAGAAATTCGTTGATGAGCGATGAGTGGAAATATTTTTTCTTCCTCTAATACCTTTAACCCCAATTGCTCGACTATAACTGCTCTTTCGTTATTGGGGAATACAATACTTATATCATGTAATAATCCCGCTGTTTTAGCAGCAATCTCATTACCATTGTATTTGTAAGCTATTCGTTCAGCTTCTTTCCCTACCCTAATGGAATGTTCAGCTGTTTTAGAATAATTATTATTTTTTAAGAACGTAACCACATCATGTTCAAGATCACCCGTTAATTCAAAATTTTTCATGAATTTTTTGAATTGCTCTCTCAAATTGTTGCTCCTCTCTTATAGTTATTTAACATTTGCACCCTTGGATGATGCCTTTATATATCGCAAACTCTTTAATAGTTAAAGAACTTGCATCCATCGGGTTCGTCTTTGTAGTACAAATTAAGGAAAAAATTGGTATAATTAATGGTATCCACTGAATTAAAAGGAGACAAAGAAATGACAATAACAAAATTAAATCACGGTATTATTATTTTATTAGAGTTTTATCCGTCTTGGTTAGCTTTACCTCGTAAAAGAAGAAGAGAACTAGCAGGTGAATTTTATTCAATAATTGAAAAATACCACGAAGATGTTAAGGTGAAGTTTTTTGATGCTGATGCTTTTGGTGACGGTACTTATACTGATTTTATTTTATGTGAGACAGAAGATTTAAAAAAGTATCATTTTATGTGGGAAGAAATACGTGATACATATGCTTATTCTAATGGTTACCTTAAAATAAAAAAAGTTATTATGGGTGTCCAAAATGCATATCAAAAATTTGAAGAAGAAGTTTTAAAAATGGATTCTGAATAAAACTTAAATCTAGCCGCAAAAAAACCGATGAAAATTTTCTAAGCCGTTCTCTTTTGATGTACCAGCAGAGATAAAAATAACTAAAAAAGCAAAGCAATTCGCTCCTGAATTCGCTTTGCTTCTTTATTAATATATCAGGGTTTTCCTGGGAATTGAGGTTAAAATTGGAAGTATAACTGGTTATACTTTCACCCGTTAATTTAAGTGTCATGCTTCACATTTTTTCTCTTAATAAAAGGTTACTTTTTGTCTTAATCCAGTTTTGTTTAGTTAGAACATAATGAACTGCATTTAGTTCTACATTATATTAACTAACTTAGGTTAATATTTATCAGTTACGATTCCCAAGGATGATGCCTTAATAAATGGAAGACCCTTTAATTTAATTAAAGATCTAGCATCTCCAGTTACCACTACCCCTTGAATTTTAATATCTTTATTATCAATAATCCCATCTTTTCCGGCTAATTGTTGGTAAATGTCCTTCATATCTGCTTTTTGTAAGGCGGACTTGAAGTATTCTTCAGGATCTTCAAGCTTCTCACCGTATTCATTAATCGCATGAAAACCATATGCCCGGTCTTCATAACAAATGGAAGGAAATTCTTCACGATTTTCTACCATTCCATTTTTACCCTGTTGTTTCAGTATCTTAAAATCGACATTTTCTTTTTCTTGTTTATTTAGTACATCAACCCAATACCAGGTTAAGTTCATACCTCTAGGTAGCAATTTATTTATTTCATCCATTGTGTATAACTTGTCAAAGGAAATCCCCATTTCGATGTATTTGTTATCGCCAATTTCGGCTACCTTTGATAGATCATTTTTATAAAATGTCTTGTAGTCAACAAAAGGATAATAAAACTCCATCAAACGCTGCTCTAAATCATTAAACTTAGGTCTCAAAAATAGCTCTTCCTTATTCATTCTTGTGAAATCGATCCCGCCTCCTGCGATTGATGAATACCTTCTGCCGGTATACCCCATCACGTTATATGTATAACCGTGAGTTCCAGTGAAAACACGTATTCCATTGACATACTTGAAGGTGGTATACTCCGCTTCCCCTGAAAAGGTATTATTTTTAGTCCAGAACGTACCTGTAAATGTATTTGCACCCAATGCCATATGTCGATTCATAATTTCAGTTGTGAGCTGTTGTGAATTTTTTTCCACTCTTTTACCTGATACATAAGAAACAGCCAACCCCAGCAACAATACAGTGACAATACTTATCAATATTGTCCGGAAAAAGGATTTTATTTTTGCCTTTTTAACTGTATTTTTCATTTTGTCATTAAAAACATGATCGAACTCAAAATTATTATCATCGAAATCTTCATGATAATTCTTATCTTTCATTAAAATTGGCCTCCAAATCACTTTTCTCTAATGTCCATAACTGTTTAAACTTTAGTCTTGCTCGATATAAATATGTTTTTACTTGTTTTTCAGGCATATCTAGAATCATAGAGATTTCTTGGTAAGATAACTCCATCATATACTTAAAAATCAGCAAAGTTCGAAAGCTATCACTCATTAAGTCAAGTACTTTTGTGATTTCTCGTGCAGACTCTTTTGCCAGCAATTGATCTTCTAGCAAATCACTTTGAATCAAAGTAGATGTTAGTTGTTCATCTAACTGAAGGGTTCTTTGCCTTTTATTCTTTTTATAGTTATTGTAATACTGATTAATTGAAACCCTGATTAACCATGCAGTCAACTTATCCTTTTCAATCGAATCTATATATATAACTGCTTTTTCAAGAGAACCCTGAATAATATCCTCGGCATCCTCTTTAGAAGCCCCCAACTTCATTAGATACTTGAAAACAATCCTGGCTTGCTGCATTAGCAAATGTGTGAGTTCATTTTCCATATCTAACCCCAATATTGTTTATTTAATAGTTGCACGAAGTCAAAAATTATTAACGGTAGGTAATCGCTTGGCTCCCCATTTGTTCCCAGCCAGCAATGAAACCCTCTTTTGGTGCTTTTTCTGTTTGACCAGTTAACGGATCATTGAAATAGACTTGATTTTTGTCATACCCAATGACAAGTACACTGTGTTCCTGATAAGTAACATTAATAGGACCTTCTGAGGTTTCCCATGACTGCCATTCCCCTTCAGAGAGGACATCATATTTAGCATTTTGTATCACCCACACTGGTTTCTTCTCATCTAAATGGGTAATCACCTCATCAAATCCTTTTCCGGAAAGGTTAATTATACGGTTTGGCAGATACTGATTAGCAAGCTGTTCAATTGGTCGATTATAAACTCCGAGTCCTGGTTGATTAAAACTATACATATCTCCTACAAAACCATCATTTGGATTACCTTTTAAACCTCCGTTTTCAAATGGGACTTTTGTTAATTGCTTTGCTAGCTCTAACTTACTCACATCTCGACCAGCATGTTGCAACATCATAGCTAGTGCTGTTACTTCACAACCCCTGGGTAGTTCAGGTTTTTGGGCTATTGTTGGGACTGCAATGTAAACCTTTTTATCATATATCCCTGACCATAATGATTGGACATCATCCTTAAACACATATGAAAAACCTAACAGTAATACAATGACTAATAATTTTTTCATTTTTTCTCCATAACCATCCTTTTATTGTTTTCACAAACTAAACAATTTAAGGAGAAAAATGTATACAACAATTAAGAAAAAAAGTTAAGATATTCATATTTAGAATCCCAGTTAGGTTCAACCTTACAGGTTTACGTATTCTATAGATAGAAAACTCGACTTTTCATTTACAAGCTCAATATTTTTCAAATCAACCAAAAGAGAGAAAAATCTCCCTCCTATCTATTAATAGAGAGGTCTAAAGTTTATCGGTGTATATATAGTAAAACTGGTTACGTTCTTTTATACTTTAATCTTAATCTAATCAATCTAGGTCTATTGTACCTTTGAATTAAAATGAATGGAATTTGAATCAGAAAATTAACGATAGCAAATATTAGTGCCATCAAAGCATACGAGCTTGGATTAACTAATATACATGCAAATCCAAACACAGCGATTCCTAAATGTCCAATTTCTGCATAATACGTTTCCAAGATAAATTTATCAATATATTCTATACTAAGTTCTTTTTTTAAGTTTTTCTTTTCAAAATTTAAAAATTTTCCCCATTCCGGAAGTTTATCTTTCCAGCTAGCAATATTTATTTTTTTATATAAACATCTTTCAAAAAATTTTTCTTTAAAAAACCATCTACTCTGATTATATAAAGATTTTGGTACGGCTCGAACTATCCAAGCCATTCCAAAATAACACACAAACCAAAATGAAGTATTAATTAGGAACATCCATACAGTCATCCACGTCATTCTACTAATCTCCCTAACACATAAATTATCTGTTTAACATTAATTAACCCAAGAGTACCTCTTTAAAAATTTGTTATTTATAAAATTTTTTAAAACGTATTCCTATTTTTTACAATTTTGAATTCCCTTTTTCGCAACTGCATTATACACCAAATAAAAAGGTCAACTGAAAATCGGTTGACCTTTAATGCAAATCTTTTGCGATTTGATATCCCTTTTTAAATGTTTTTTTATAATTTATACTCGAGAACAGAACCCGTTAGCGAAACAGCCTTTTTACGTGAACATATAGTACAATACGTTTAGTTTGTAATTTCCTTTGTATGTCGATTTAAAATATGAAAATAAGTTAGTGCTGCCAGTAAAATACAAAACAAACCACTTAATAACAAAGCAAGGAACAAAACTTTACCACCTATCGTAGGCGAAGTAAAAATAAAATAACTTAGGAAAAATAAACCACCACCTAAAAAAGACAGATAACAAGTAAACCATTTGTACTGCTTCTTAAAGAAATGGAATCCTATTAAAATCATCAAATATAAACAGCTTATGACCATAATGACGGGAAAAGTAGGTTGAAATTTAACCGCATAAATAAAGTAGTCAAGTTGTGATATATCGCTACTATTTTGTACTTGTCCATATAACAATTGAGAAAATGGTGTTGAATACTTCCATTCCCAAGTGTTTTCTACTATTGCACTACCTTCATACCAAGAAGCAATCGTAGAAAACAAAAGGAAAATAGAGGCTAACCCAATTTGAAAAAGCAAAAACATTTAACTCCTCCTCAACTTCCTTTAGATTATTTCACTTTATTCCCTTAAATACCATTATAAACCGTAATGTAAGGATAAGAATATTTTAACCTTCTTTAACTAAATGGCTTCTTTAATTTATTAGTGCTATTCCAATAAAAACAGACGTTTGAATAGATGAAACGGTTACAATAATAAATAAAATTTTACTGTTGTTTGTTCTTGCTTACGCTATTTTAACTCGTAATAAAAATACTTGACATTTCCAAATATGTATATTATTGTTTTCAACAAGATCAAATCACAAATCTAATTAGGCTATGATAAGGACATGAATCATTGGTACATTTTCTTACAAGAGAACAGGGTCATTGGCTGGAAGCCCTGAAGAAAAGTGAAATGATTTACCACCTTGGAGCTATTATAGGGAAATGTATCATTTAAAGTATCTATAATCGGTAAATCCGTTATCTTTTTGAGCATAAAGCATTCTTAATGGTGTTTTATGGAATCAGGGTGGAATCACGACCACACTCGTCCCTATTATTGGGATGGGTGTGGTCTTTTTTTATAAAAATTGGCTGTGTTAAAGAACATTGTAGATTTTTTACCCTGTTGATTGGAGCGGAAGGCGCGAAGACTCCTGTGGGAGTACGGTTCAGGGGCGATCCCGCAGGCGTAAGCGCCGAGGAGGCTCGCCGAAACGCCCACGAACCGCTCGCACCTGGAGCGCAAATCAACAGACTAGTTTAACAAAGCTAAAAAATTAAATAGTTAGGCGTTGAAAAGGACATGAATCATTCTTCGTTTTCTATCAGAGAACAGGGTCAATGGCTGGAAGCCCTGAAGAAAAGTGAATGATTTACCACCTTGGAGCTATTATAGGGAAATGTGTCATGCAAAGTATCTATAATCGGTCAATCCGTTATCTTTTTGAGCATAAAGCATTCTTAATGGTGTTTTATGGAATCAGGGTGGAATCACGACCACACTCGTCCCTATTATTGGGATGGGTGTGGTCTTTTTTAATACAACTTAAAATCAGGAGGAATAAAAATGTCTAATCAACTGGAAGCTGAAAAAAGAAATCATCGAAAGCTAGGTCAAGAGTTAGAACTATTCACTTCGATGGATGAGGCTCAAGGAATGCCTTTTTTCTTACCAAATGGAATGGTGATTCGGAATGAACTTGAAAATTTATGGAGAAAGAAACACAAAAGGGCAGGCTATCAAGAAATTAAAACACCTATTATGTTGAAACAGGAACTTTGGGAACAATCAGGCCATTGGAATCATTATCACGAAAATATGTATTTTTCCAATGTGGATGATCAAAATTATGCCATTAAGCCAATGAATTGTCCTGGTGCTATATTAATTTTCAACAGCAAACGAAGAAGCTATCGAGAATTACCGATCCGTTTTGCAGAACTTGGATTAGTTCACAGACATGAACTTTCGGGTTCTTTAAATGGACTTTTAAGAGTACGTTCCTTTACTCAAGACGATGCACATTTATTTGTTCGAGTTGATCAGATTGAGTCCGAAATTGATAAAGTTCTTCAGCTAGTAGATGAGTTCTACTCCCACTTTGGTTTTGAATATAAGGTAGAGCTTTCTACGAGACCAGAAGAGTACATGGGATCCGAAGAAATCTGGGATGAAGCTGAATTAGCGTTGGAATCTGTTTTGAAGAGTAAAGGAGTTAATTTCCAGATTAATCCTGGTGATGGAGCATTTTATGGTCCGAAAATAGATTTTCATATTTTAGATTCACTAGGAAGAAGCTGGCAATGTGGTACAGTCCAATTGGATTTTCAAATGCCTCAAAAGTTTAATTGTTCTTATGTAGGTGAAGATAATAAACTTCATCCTCCCGTTTTGATTCATAGAGCCATCTATGGTTCCGTAGAGCGTTTTATGGCAATCTTAATTGAACATTTTGCTGGGGAGTTTCCACTTTGGCTGGCACCTGTTCAAGCAAAAATAATACCTATTTCTGATTCCCATGCAGTTTTTGCAAATGAAGTGAAATCCCAATTGGAATCAGCAGGATTGCGCGTGGAAGTCGATTATAGGGCTGAGAAGATGGGATTGAAGATTAGAGAAGCTGAAAAACAGAAGATTCCTTACATGCTTGTTATCGGTGATAAAGAGATGGAGAACCAATCCTTGGCGTTAAGAAAACGACAAGAGGGAAACCTTGGTGTGATGAGTGTACAAGAAACAATTGAACGGTTCGTTAATGAAATTAACTGTAGTAGATAAACTACATTCAAATCCCGAAAGGATTATATTCCTTTTGGGATTTCCCCTTAAAAATATCCCAAAGATTGGGCACGCAACTAAGCAATTCATCACATTTTTTCTCCTTATTAATTTCACTTTTATCAAAAGTTTTCCTGTTCCTATATAGCCTCGGTATAAAGTTTAAATTAACTATCATTTGTTAATCATCCCTTGTCTACTCCTGTACTTTGGAACAATTAACTTCCCAGTCGCCCAGCACAAAACCAAAAGGTAAAGGCCATAAATTAAAACAAACAAGATCTCTCCTATAAAGGAACTGATCCCGTTTGTTATTTTACTCATTAATTTACCAAACAATAAAACACCAATAAACCCTAAACCCACACAAACGCGCCTAAAAACACAAATAATAAGCCAGAAAGAACAAAACGACCATGCTTTTTCATTTAACACTCCCCCTGCTAGTTAATGACCTGCTTTATATTTAAATAACGAGTTTTTAGTTGTTTATCCTCGGATTTTAATCTCTACATTACTTTTTATTAGAGTTAGCTTCTCTAACCGTCCCTGTGAGTTCTTCCCACTCTTCTAGGGACAACTTTTCCGTAATATGTTTTAATTCATTAGGAACTTCGACATAACACATCAATTCTAAACTATTACCATCTGGGTCATCAAAGTAAACCGAAGCATTTCCTTGATTCGGTCTTACGAAAGGCTCAATCGATGTTCGACTTCCAAATGGAACAGCTTCAACTTGTATGGATTCGAGCCATTTTATAGACTTTTTTAAATCCATATAAGTTACTCGAAAAGCAATATGTCTTAAAGAAGGGTGGTAAAGAGTTTGGTACTCTTTTCCTTCCCACAATCCTAACCAACTTTTACCTTCTTCTATCCAAAAGAAAGCATTACCTTCATTACGCCAAGCTAACCCCAAACCTAATTTTCGATAAAACTGAATTGACAATTCTAAGTTTTTTATAGGTAAGTGTGCTTCATATAATCCCTTTATCATTTCTCCCACGCCTTTATATCAGAATATATTTCCAATTAAAATCCTTTGTCAAGCTTCTTATTAATAGTAATATAGTATTTATTTTTAAATAACTACGTTTTTAGTTGTCTATCCTCAGATTTTAATCTCTAACATTACTTTTTATTAGAGTTAGTTTCTCTAGCTCAATGTATAGTTTAGATTTCATTTTTTCTAATTCATCCTCACTAGGCCTTACCTCTTCTGCATACATTAAATTCCTATCTACCCACCAAACGGGCCCTTTTACTGGAGCATCATTTTCTCTACGTGGAAATAGATGCCAATGCATATGGGTGTCACCGTTCCCAAGTAGCTCATAATTTAACTTTTCAACATTAAAGGCATGATAAACGGCATCTGCAACCTTGCTCATTTCAAACAAATAATTTTTTTTAAAATCCTCATCCAAAAAATGAAGTTCTGTCTTATGCTGTTTACAAAGAAACAAAGTGAAGCCCTTAAAAAACTGATGATCACCAATTACGACGTATCCTGTTTCTAACTCTGCTACATAATAGGGTTTTGTTCCTTCCTTAATCATATTAATTCGCTACAAATCAAACAGCTGTCACTTCTCAAAATTTCAACCTCGATTCTTTTGATAATAACAATGACGTTTAACAATTCTTACTCTAACTCAACTGCTAACCTGCAGATAATTGGCACTCTCCTTTTTATTAACACGAGTTGTTCTAATCCATATCACAATAAGCATTATAACTACAAACCGAAAGGAAATCCCTACAATCCCTCCTTCTGGGCCATATAATCCGCCAGATAGCCATGAGTGATCCAGTAGGTTTAACTTTAATATTCCTTCTACCTTAAAACCACTAACAGGAAATCCTAATATGGGTGCTTGAACATAATTCCAGGCGAAATGGAGTGCCCAAGGGAACCAAATTTTTCGTGTATAGATAAATGCTAACCCATACATAACCCCACCTAGTCCATTGCTAAATGCAGATAATAGTGTTGCATGGTCATTATCATAATGCACATAGCCAAAGTAGATTGATGTAATAAGTATTGCAAACCATGGTTTTTTGAATAACTTAACGAGAATAGTCAAAAGGATACATCTGAACACTAATTCTTCATATCCTGCTGATATAAAAATAAGTCCTGTATAATAAACCAAGGTTTGTAGATTTAAGTCGAAATTTGTTATGTCTAATAGTCCACAAATTTTACTTACTAAAAATATACCGAACATCGCAAAAGTCGTGATTCCTAGCCCTGCCAAAATATCATTCCTTGAATATATATCAAGGGTTAACGGCGTAACTAGTGTTTTCCATTTACTCTCTTTAGTCATAATAATCTCCTTACGTTTCATACTTTTATCCTACTCTAGTTTTCTGGATAAAAATCACACCACAATATTAATTTGGATAATTTTAACCACCTCACCTCTTTGGATGTAAGAAAAGCGCAAGCGCCTTGGTCAGCCCCGACAGGCTAATGTTCTTCTGCAAGAAAAGTCGCTCTTTGACTTTTATTGCAGAAGGTTATTTGACCCGAAGGGCTAGGCGCTGGAGCTAGACAATTCTCGAAGTCGATTTTTATACTCTCTGATTAATCAAAAAAGCTAACCTGGTTGGTTAGCTCTTTGTCTTAACCTACTTTGTGATGATTAGCCTTTCTAATCAACTTACCACCCTGAAAAAATCTACCATTCTCTATCACGAATTTCCCAGCCTCATCCGATGACGGTATTGTTTCGGTTAGTTTCCATGTATGAAAGTAGGCCTTCACACTTCCACTGTAAAAAATCCAACTAAAAAATCTCCTTGAAAAATTATGAAAACCTTTTGTTCTGAAGTTATTCATTAGCTTAGGGTCTTTCCAAACAGTAAGAGTTTGACCCACACCACCTTGCAGCTGCCCAGTCAATTCAGCATATAAAAGGTTCTCATTCTTCGTTAGAGCTTTCATAATAAACTGATTTAATAAACCATTTATTATCAATCTAGGAATATTAAAATTTTCCCCTCTTGTGACAGATACAACTGCTCCTTTTGGCAAACTTACACTATTATCGCCCAGCGTAAACGTTGCCCCATATTTATTATTCGGGTCTTCATGCCTTACCCATTTCTGCATCGCTATATCTCCCCTAAACTTATTAATTTCCTCTGACCGAACTATTTTCAAATTCGGAGGGAGCGTTTAATTTTTCAAATTTTATTCCGGCTACGATAAATCCTGCACCTGTGAAAAGAGAGCCAATAACCTCAATGATCTTCTGGATGTCGCCGGAAACACTTGCCGCTGCAAACACGATGGTACCAATCAATAAAAGATAACCCGAATATGCAGGAAATACCTTTCCTCTAATCATCGATACTCCTACTAATATCATTCCTAAAACGAATAGAAGTGGTCCGAACGAATAGATTGGTTCCGTAACAGGTGTGGAAAAAACATGGTCAATCTTTTCCCCTGAAGCCTGTGCTATCTCCACAAAGACAATGGCTGTTACAATGATGTTTCCAATGTTCCCAAGAAGCATCGCGAAAAAACCCAATAGGCCATTTCCATCCCCCTGTTGTGTGTACAAGCCGAAAAAAGCAAAAACGAGTAATAAATGGGCGACAAAAACAAGCAGAGATCCGAGAACGCTCCCTTGTTCCCCACCCCCAAGGTTTACAGAATGAGCACACACAAGAAGAATTCCGGCAAGAATCGAGGTAATTTTCCCCATACGAGCGATAGATTTATTCATTTTTTCACACTCCTTTTTATTTTAGGTGCTTTTCTAAAGGATTATTATTTTTTAAATTGGTTTTGTGAAAAACAAACCGTTGTTATAGAAGCTGATTGGAGCGGAAATCAATCACGCTTCTCTTTAGAATATGACGATCAAAACTTTACTCTCGGTTAAAATTGTTTTACTATTTAAAATATAGTGGGATTATTTAATAATGTAAAGGATTTTTTTCCAATTATTTACGACATGAGCATCTTGGAGGTCATTTTTGTGAGAAGAGAGAAAAATAAGGAATTTACGAGAAATTTACTGATCAAAAGTGCAATGGAGCTATTTAAGAAGCAGGAATACCAAAAAACAACAATTGAAGAGATCACGAAAGCGGCAGGCGTTAGCAAGCCCACCTTTTTTGCCTATTTTAAATCCAAAGAACAAATCTTATATGAATTTGATCAGCAGCAACTAAAGACATTCGAAGTTACGATGAAAAGCCAGGTAAACAACCATAACAATCTGCTCATCAACTTAAGGAAGGCAATCGTCTATATGGCAGCCAATCTTCATACTAGTTCCATGATCACGCAAAATATGATGCACTTATTAACAATCAATGAGGACTATAAAAGGTTACTTTCTGACACGTTCGTTATGTTTCAGGCGGTCACGAAAGAAATAATTGATTACGGTCAGCACCACAAGATAGTTACCATGGATATTACATCTGAGGAGATTGCAACTGATATCGTAAATATTTATCTAGGTTCGTTGGTCAATTGGGTTATATCAAATGGATCCGAATCACTTGTGTGTCGTATGGGTGATACCCTGGATCATTTTTTGAGTGCTATCACCATAAAAAATTAAGTAAAAAGGAGTGGAAAAACAACTGAATAAAGAAGTGTTTATGGGATTAATTCTAAATTAGCCATCTCGAATACCCAAACATTTTGGAGCTCAATCCCTTCAACCGCTTTGCTTTCGGCCCGCAATCTAACTGTCTACGCTTAAAGACTAAAGTTACCTTTAGCCCTCCAAGACTCGCTACGAGTGAATGACTAGTTCTATCTCGGCGGGAGTCCCACCCGCTCCGAGATTTATTCCATAATCGCAAATGAACCACCAGAACCGCCACCATGGACTATTAACTTTACTTTACTTCAATCCCTTATAATAATTGATTTTTTCTTCAATCTTGAAAAGGTTATTTTGTAAGTCTTTTATTTGTTCCAGTACATTTTTTTGATGATTTTCTAATAATTCACGACGCAAACTTATTGTAGAATCTCCTTGGCTTCGCAGATCAGAAAACTGTTTCATTTCAGAAATCGGCATACCCGTTACTCGTAAACGAATTAAAAAATTTATCCAAGAAATATCTGACTCCGTATATTGACGATAGCCATTTGCATCTCGGTCTACTCTATTAAGTAGGCCAATTTTTTCGTAATAACGCAACGTGTGCACGGATAGTCCTGTAAAATTTGAAATTTGATTAATTGTAAATTTTTCCATAAATTAATTATAGCATATTAAAAAAGATTTGCTTTAGAGTGCACTCTAAAGTGTAAATTAATTTAGTGAAATACTTATTCAAATGAATGTAATGCTAAGGAGGAAAAAAGATGTCAAATGAACGATACCAGAGAGGTTGGGAAAAGCTTATGGAAATAGACGGAGAAGGAGGCGAACGAGTCATTGAATCATTAAAGGCTGTTGCCCCCGACCTCGGTAAATATGTTGTGGAGTTTGCCTTTGGAGACATATATTCCCGAAAGGCATTAGACCTAAAACAACGTCAACTCGTAACAATTGCTTCACTTACTACTCAAGGAGGATGTGAACCACAACTTAATGTCCATATCAATGCTGCCCTTAACGTAGGCCTAACACCTAATGAGGTGATTGAGGCAATTACTCACTGTGTCCCGTACACAGGTTTTCCCAGAGTGCTTAACGCTATTTTTGTAGCTAAACAAATTTTTGAAGAACGTAATTTGAAGGTAACTAATTAAAAAAATTTGGGGTGACGGATAAGATGGTACCCTTTTTTTATTAACCATCTTAGGAGTAGAATATAAATGACTCCAGTGCAGCCCTGGAGTCATTGTTTCTAATTAACTGTATCCCATCTCTTATACTCCGGTTCAAGTACAATAGTTAGCAAGTCCTCAATTGCCTTTCTCTTACCTAAATTGCTTCCATCTAGAGTTTGAAACGGGAAGAATACCTAGTTTACTTAATTCTGTTTCATAGTATCTCTCCATTAATCTCACCTAATTTCATCCCATTATAGTTACTATTACCAATCACTCTGCCTGATCCTATTGTCCATAAGTATGGCAAATAAATACGACGGAGCTTGGAGCCTCTGTAATGGTACAGTGTTTTCAAGTGGTACAAACTGAAAACCACAGGGACGGTGCTCATGGCTTCGAACAAGAACACGAGAACTGTCCCATAGCATCAAAGAGCCACTGGAGCCGTCCCCTTGGCATTTATGTGGTCTTAACCAAGACCAGCAGTCGTCCCTTTCACCCTATCTTTCGTCATTTCTTTATCATTTTCCCTATAGGCTTATACTAATTAATCGTTTAGTTAAAACGAGTATAAACCCACCTATATGGCTATTTTCATCACAAATAGGATAAAAAATTTGTCGGCCATTTTTCTTCCTATTCAATAAAATAGTATTACTTTCTTTAAAATCGACTTCTTTCCCTTCTCTCCACCCTATTTCGATAGTAATCAAACGTTTGGTTAGTAGTAGTTAAAAACCCCGCTATCATTGGTTTCTTACTAAAAAAACAACAAAAAAATTGTCGAGAACTGGCTGCATCTACGAGGAAAATACCAACTAATCTTTCCCTAAAGATTCCTATGACTTACTAAGCAGGTTTATAGAATTCAGGAATAGAATAGTTATAGGAACAGTTAATCAAAGGAATCGTGTAGGAGAGCATTATGACTCAGGATTTTTATTGTAATGAGGTATTATGTGGGAAAACAGAAATGGATAGGAGGTAGGTTTACATATGAATGATCAATATTATGTTAGCTGGGGTACCTTAGCACTAATCAATGCGGGGTTAGCACAAGGCAAAAACAGAGGTGGATTAAATTGGTTTTTATTATCCCTACTATTAGGGCCAATAGCTACATTGATTTTAGTACTTATGGATAAAAAATAAGCGATAACCAAAAGAACGGTTTCCCTGGCCACTCCGGTACCAGTCCCCCGCTGCTGTAAAGCAGCGGGGGACTGACCCCATTTTTAGTCAATTACATTGCCATACCAGACAGTGTCTCTTTGTGTTCCATTTGCTTGCTTATATAGGTGAAGTCGGTGATCCGTACTGAAATAAGCAATAGCCACACCCTTCACTCGATTGCTGCTGTCCCAAGATAGTAATAATTTAATATATACCTTTTCTTGGCCTAACTCGATTGGATTTAACATAGTGAATCGGTTTCCATTCGGTTCAAATACTCCGCTGTCAGGGGTTAAGAAAGAGTATTCCCAATAGTAACCCTTCGAATCTACCGAATAATGGTCTCCTAAGGCTTTCGCTACTTCTTCTTTTGCCTGGCCAACAGAAACCATCTTTTTCAACAATTCCACATTGCTTGTAATCAATTCATTACCAGGATATTTGATGCGGTTATTTTCATAAAAATGTCCGATCGCTACAACATTATGAGCCCATCTGCCATCTGGTAAAAGATAATAAGATTCGGCGCCATCCTTCATCCACCCGCTGGCCATTTCACCAGAAGATTTAAAATAGTACCAGCCATAGGAGTGATCAAACTCTAAAAATCTCCACCCAGTGACCATTTGACCCGAAGGAGCAATATAATACCACTTACTGTGATCCTTCACCCAGCCAGTGGCCATATCTCCCTTTTTGACAAAGTAGTACCACTTCCCCTTGTCTAATACCCATCCTATTTTCATGACACCGCTTTTATCAAAGAAATACCATTTTGAGTTAACTTTTTTCCATCCGGTAGTGTAACCACCGAGATTGTTTACATAGTACCAATAGCCATTTTTTTGAACCCAATGGTAACTAGTAATCTTCGAACTGCTGCTGACTGTCGTATTCGCAAATGAAACCGTTGGTGACGCCATCATTAATAAACCTGCTGTTAACGTAAATGCTTTTGCAATTTTTTTCATGTTACACCCCATTCTCTTAATTTATGAACCTAATAAAACATGGTTTTATGTACCACACCTCTACCATTATATAACAAAATAAAGTGAATATGGTTAATTTATCCAATAACAGACCCCTTGGGGACAGTCCCCCATTGCTGTAAAGCAGCGGGGGACTGTCCCCAAGGTTCTATGGTTTTGTTTCACCTCCCCCTAATTCGTTATCAATCAAACGTTTGATTAAAAGAAGGATGAAGACTTGCTACTTATGGGTTCTTGCATGGAAAATAATAAAAAGATTGTCGATTAATAGTCCTTTTCACCCATCAGTACCACCAGAACCGTCCCCTTGGCGCCATTTATTTAATGAAGACATTTAAGACTTTCACGATGGAAGATTGAGTTGCCACGAGACTCCAAACCGATCATTTAGCCAACCAAATCTCTGACTAAAACCATAATTACCAATTGGCATAAGAGCTTGTCCACCCTCGATAAGTTTCTGGTAAAGTTTATTAATTTCTTCCTCCGTATCACAAGTAACAAAAATGGAGAATGAAGGAGTAAATGAAAAATGATGCTTCAAATTACTGTCAATGCACATAAATTCTTGACCTTTTAAGGAAAAGGTAGCCTGCATGACAGTCCCTTCGTCTCCAGATTCATTCGCTCCATAACGAACAATACTTGTAATTTCTGAATCCTCAATAATTGATATGTAATGATTCATCGCTTCTTCTGCTTTACCTTCTTGAAACATTAAGAATGGTGTAACTTTTTCCATTAAAAATCATCTCCTTAGTAACTTAATAACCCGTTATTTTTCTCCCATAGCTCAACCAGTTTACCTTCAGGATTTTTAACCCCCTTCTCTATCTTCTATCATTTTTCGATTTAATTACAAATTCAAGAAATAAAAACAAATTCCTTCTTCAACCAACGTGTCTTGTTACTTAAACAAGAATAAAAGGACCGTAGGGCTACGATTCTTCTTAAACTCTTGCAGCCGCCGAAAGTTAATAGCTCAAACCACATTATCACCCTTCAGTACCACCAGAACCGTCCCCTTGGTTTTACCCTTAGTTTTACCCTTAGTTTTAATTTTTGCTATAATGACCACAATATAGCTGTTTAATAAATTGGGGAGTGGAGTATGGAGAATAACGTGTTTGAACAGATGGCAAAAAGATATGATACCGAAGAAAGAATGGAATTAGCTAAAGTGATAGTGAAGGAAGTAAGACCTGAATTAAAAAATAGCAAATCAAAATCTTTAATTGATTATGGAAGTGGAACTGGTCTAGTTAGTTTGGAATTATCAGATTTAGTAGATTCCATTTTGTTGGTGGATTCATCTGAACAAATGTTGGAGGTTGCGAAAGCGAAAATTTCTCACAAGAGAATGACCAACGCAAACGTGCTTTATTCAGATTTCACTCAAGGAACGCCTGAACTAAAGGCAGACATCGTGTTAATGTCGCTTGTCCTTCTTCACATTCCGGATACAAATAAAATTTTACGAGAACTGTTCAACATTTTAAATGATGGTGGCAAGCTAATTATTGTCGATTTTGACAAAAACGATAAAATACATCATCCGAAAGTTCATAACGGTTTTTCGCATGAGGAACTGAAAAAAAGCTTATCTGAAGTTGGATTTACATCAATCGAAATGAAGATATTCTATCATGGTAATCGGATATTCATGAATCAAGATGCCTCCATGTTTATATCTAGTAGCATAAAATGATTTCACAACCACAGGGACGGTTCTCCCGGTTTTAACCAAGAGCCACTAGAACCTTCCCCCTGGCACCCCACCGGCACCCCTCTTTTCAATCAATTATTTAATATCAAAATTAAATATATTTATTTTTACTTAATAAAAATTTATATTTTTTAATTACGTTATTTATTTTTTAAATAAATTGATGTATGATTGATTTATAAATAAAGAAGGAGGGAATTATGGCTTATCCTCTTATTTCAGAGTGCCCTGTTTGTAGTAAGCAATTAAAGATTACAAAGCTACAGTGTACTCATTGTCATACCACAATTGAAAATGAATTTGAACTCTCTAATTTTGCATCTCTTAGCAAGGAACAGCTTAATTTTATTGAAACGTTTCTAAAGTGCCGTGGAAATATTAAAGAAGTGGAAAAAGAACTTGGAGTATCCTATCCCACCGTGCGTGGAAAATTAGATGACATTATCTCTTCTCTTGGATATTCCACCACTAAGAAGGTTGAAAAAGTTGATCGAAAAAAAGTAATTTTAATGCTGGAGAAGGGCGAAATAACAGCCGAAGAAGCTATCGGGCTATTAAATGGGGAGGAATCTTAATGAGTGACGAAATTTCAAGAGTATTAACAATGGTTGAAGAAGGAAAGTTGAACAAAGAGAAGGCTGCTGAATTAATTGAAGTACTGCAAGGAAAGGATAATCAGGTTGTTCTAACTAAACGGACCTCCACCTCCTACTTAAACAAAATACTGAAAATCCGTGTTACTTCTGAAAATGGTGACAATGTTAATGTTAATCTGCCAATAAAACTCATAAAAGCTGTTTTAAAAGTAGGAGCAAATATTGCTAAAATGATTCCCGAATCCGAAAAGTATGTAAAGGATATCGACGTGGAACTTTTAATTGAGGCGATTGAAAATGAATTGGACGGACAAATTGTAGATGTTACTTCAGCAAAAGGTGACAAAGTACTAGTTATTATTGAGTAATATGATGAAGATAAAAATTAAAGTAAGAGACAGACGATTTATTATTCCAGTCCCGTATGCTTTTTTACATCTATCCATTGGGATCCTCACTTCAAAGCGAATCCTGGTGCTAGTAAATCGTGCAATTGAGAAAAAAGCAAAGAAAAAGTTTCAAATTCCTGATATAAACAGGAATGATTTGAAGCCTTTGCTAACAGAACTTTCAAAGCAAAGAGGTCTACTGCTGCTTGAAACAAGCCTTAAAGACGGAACAGAAGTTTCTATTAGGTTATAAGCACAATTCCTTTGTACTGGAATTGTGCTTTTTTGCTGCTATTGGTACGGTACACCAGACTTTATGTTTTAAAGGCCAGAAATTCCTTATTGCATTAACAGGTTAGCACAAGAAGAAAGCCGCCAAAAATATCGCTGGATCTTCAACTCTTGCACCTGGTTTGCTTAATAAGAGATGTAGCTTTCTATTTATTACTCCTTCGGCATCTTGCTCATATCCATATACAACACATTCCAGCGATGACCATCTAAATCAGCAAAACCGCAGCCGTACATCCAGCCATGGCTCTCTGAGGGCTCACTAAAAATTGTACCTCCTGCCTTTACTGCCCTCTTTGCTATTTCATCTACTTCATCCTTGTTCTCTGCATCAATGGAAAATAATACTTCAGTAGCTTGCTTTGTATCGACTATTTCATGTTTGGTAAAATTTTTGAAAGTGGAAACAGGAAAAAGCATTACGGTAGCATTATTATCTCCGATAACTAATTGCAATTGATCGCTACTGCCAAATGGGGTATTAGTCGAAAATCCAAGTTTGCTATAAAACTCTTTTGATTTATTTATATCTTCAACTGGCAAATTGATCCAAAATTGTTTTGTCATAGTTATTTCTCCTTTTTAATTTAATTCTGCTCTCCCATATATTCTTCGGTAAGGTATCAAACGCCTTCTTTCACAAACCTGCAAGTTCGTTTATGTGCAAAAATTCACAATATATCTCATACGGACATATTCTTCAACATTGCAGGTACTATTACTTTGTGAACTTTTTTAACAATAAAAAAGTACAATTTTCCTATCCAATTATGAAAATATACTACAGTCGAAACAGTTAAGTAATTTAATCCATTCACTTCTTCTACTAAAATGGACACACGAAAATTCAAATGGCGATCATCTTCACCTAGTAATATCTCATGTGAACTACAATTCAATACACGGAATATTCCTATTCTACTTCCCTGTTCTAGTTTTATATTTTCCACTTTAGACCGACTAGATGTCTTTAACCCAATAAAACTGACTATTCGATCACGCACTTTCATTAAGTAAGAAACCCAAGAAGGAACAGTAGTTAAAAACTTTTTGGCTATAAATTTTACATCATAAGCTGATTCACTAGGAAGTAAAACTTTATATGCATCCGAATAATGAATATATGATAAGGATTCGTTTGCTATAGAATTTTCAGGAACTGACACCTTTTCAACAATGTATTTCCCCATATTATCACCCTTCATAAAAAGTTATTTATAGAAAAAGGTCGGGTTTTATAACATAAATTCGTTAGTTAAATTTGTTTGGTTTTAACATCATGTTCTATTAATATAGGGAAATTCTCTAAATTGCTGCAAATTTAGTGGGCTTGTAGATATACATGTTGTAGTTTTTCTGGATTCCTCACAATATAGATTTCAGTAATTTGATCGTTTTTAACATGGAAACAAATAACCATTTTGACATTGTCAAATCCCTTTACCAAGAGCCCAGTTGCACCATTTACATTAACGATTTTTACAACGGTTTGTTTCTTATCGTTATGTGACAGTAAGTTTCTGATAAAACGGACAACTAGATCTTTGGAATATACTGGCTTTAAGGCAGCATATACTTTTCCGCCACCATCGGAATATAGCGTAACATCCTGACGCAATAATTCTTCAATCTTCTGGATGTTTCCCTGATGTAGTGCTAACACGAATGTCTGTATAATTTTATCTATTTTCGGATTATTCGGGGCTTCCACCTCTTCTTTTATCATCGGAAATTTATTCTTTACCCGGCTGAATACTTTTCTGCAATTAGATTCGCTGCGATTCAAAATTTGCGAAATTGCCGAATAATCATAATCTAGCACTTCCCTAAGGATGAAAACAGCTCTCTCTACGGGTTTCAGTTTTTCCAGCAGCATCAGAATGGCAAATGATATCGCTTCTCCGTTCATCACTTCAGTAATAGGATTGTTATCGTTTAAGATCAATGGTTCTGGGAGCCAGGGACCAGTATATACCTCACGTTTATGCGCGGCAGATTTTAAATGATCAATACATTTGTTTGTAACCATTTTACAAAGGTAAGCCTTCTCATTTTCCACATGCTCCATCGTTTTTTCTCCTGCCTGCAAGTACACATCATGAACAATATCTTCTGCATCAGAAACAGTGCCGAGCATCCGGTAAGCGATCGAAAATAAAAGTGGCTGAAACTGAGAATATAGTTCCTGAAGCTCCATACCTTTACCTCCTCCCTTTAGTGAGTAATACTGGCAACATTCCATGTATACTCTCTTATTTTTTCTGCCAATTTACCTGAAAGTACGAAATCAACTCCCCATTTTTGCGCCCATACAAAACCATCGTTCGGACCGAGTCCTATACAAAGAAAATCAGGGTAGGTTTGATGGCAGGTTGCTTGAAATCCCTGAAGATGTGCCTTCATAATTTTAGAAAGTCGTTGAGCCTGGGAAATAGCTTCTTTGCAGCTCATTGCTGCAGCTTTTCCACTTATAGGGTCAACCACATGAACACAGTCTCCAATGGCATAAATATTCTCACTCTCTACTAAACGATACCATGAATCCACTTTTATTTTTCCTTGTTCTGTAAGGGAGAGACCTAAATCGAAAAGGCTAGGATGAGGCTTCAAACCGACTGTCCAAACACACGCATCCGCTTCAAGTTCGGATTTGTCAGAGAAAATGACTTTACCATTTGAGAATTTTTCTGCCTTTTTATTGTGCATTACCTGTATACCCTGTCTCGTTAGCCTGTTCTCAAGCCGTTCACTGATTTTCACTGGAGCTTCATCTATTAATCTCTGTTTATTATTAATAAGAAATATTTCAATGCTCTTCTGCTTCATCCCTTCTTTTTTAGTTTCATTTTTCAACCATGATCCCACTTCTGCCGCGGTTTCAATTCCTGTAACCCCACTTCCTACTATTGCCAATCGAAGTTTACTAGCAGGTGATTCCATCATTCTCAATATATGCTTCCGAATATATTGGGCATTTTGTAAATCATTGAGCGTTATTCCTCCACATTCTGAATTCACTTCACGCAGCACACTGCCCATGGCAAGCACCAAACGGTCAAAATCCAGTTGAATCAATGTTCCATCCTCCCTGATAATGTGAACGGTTTGCTCTTTAGGATAAACTGCTGTTAGCTTCCCCTGAATAAACTCAATATCAGAGCCGCAATAATGCTTTAGAGGAACATTTAAATTCGACAAATTTTCATTTACAATCCCCTTAAATAATTTAACCTTTTTAAAATGGAAAGTATTTTTATCAACCAGGATAATCCGTATGCTTCTTTTTAGCTCCTTATGAAACTCTTTCTTAAGTGCTTCGATATGGTTGATCCCAGCATACCCGCCACCTATGACCACGATTGTTTTCTCATTTTTCATTTTAATCGTCTCCTTTTCATCGTCCTAATCACATGACGATTAAAGAATCCATTTTGTGACATATCGGTACCAGAGGGACGGTTCTCATGGTCTTGTTCCACCACATGAACCGTTTTCCATCATTTTTTGACTGTTTTCCCTATAGGCTATACTAATTAATCGTTTAGTTAAAACGAGCATAGACCCAATTGTAAAGATGATTTCTTCACATTTGACATAAAAAGATTGTCGGCCATCTTTCCGCGAGTTTCCTTTCTATTCTGCAATAAAATAGTTATTTCACTCTAATCGACTTTGTTCCCTTTTCTTCCCCCTAATCCGATATCAATCAAACGTTTGGTTTAAAGTAGGATGAATACCTGCTACTTATGAGTTCTTGCATTGATAATAATAAAAAGATTGTCGAGAATTATTCCATTCTTACCAATCGGAACCACCAGAACCGTCCCCCTGGCACCAGGGATCTGTGTCTGTGAAAAGTGTCAAGATATAAAAGAAAATGACGATGGAAATTACCTGTATATTTGGAAAAAACTGCTATAATTCTCTAGGTAATGTCAATTGAGGGGGAAGTAGCATGAATTTAAAAAAGATTAGTAGTATTTTAGCGCTATCGTCAGGAATATTATTGTTGGGCGGTGTTAATGCAAAAGCTGCATCATCTTATGACTCTTTTAAGGAACAACTTGTTAAAGAAAAAGCACACGTTCAAGTAGAAAAGGTAAATGGGTTTGAACATTCTAAACTTGAAAGATTGTTACAATCACAACAATCTAGGGATTTATTAAAATCGCAAAAATCAGGCGTATCAAAATCACAAAAATTTATTAATGGCTATTCAACTCAAGACCTTACTGGCAATGGTATTTATGAAGTTGAACCAAATGATTTTGTTACCGAAGCTGATTATCTACCACAAGGTGATATAATCCTAGGTACATTTTATCATCAATATGACCTTGATACCTTTGCCATTGAGATTCCTCAAAGTGCTACAATTGCCATCTCCGGGTTAATGTCTACTACTTCATTATCTAATATTGGCTTTGTTCTCACAGACGAATTTGATAATATGATTGATCCTATTGCAATACAATTTGATGACCATCAAATGACAGCAGGGTATAGTCTATCAAGAGGTGTTTACTTTATTCGTGCTCTTAACATTGGGGATTATGTTACGAACGATGTATATGGTTTAGCGTGGGATTATATTGATCAAACACCTACACCAGATGTTACACCACCACCTGCCCCACAAGTTAATCGTTTTGACGATAACGATACACTCTTAAAAGGTAAAGCAGAGCCAAATTCTACAGTTGAAGTTTCCTTGAATGATATGGTTATTGGAACTGGAATAACAAATGCAAGTGGTGATTTTGAAGCATACCTACCTTCTACATATTCAGTTGGCACAGTTTTAAACGTTACTGCAACTGATCAAGCAGGTAATACAAGTGCTGTAACAAGTGTTACTGTTGTTAGTTCTATTCTAAATGGGTGGATTGTCGAAAATGGGAAGACCTATCATTATTCGAATGGCGCAAAGGATAAAGGTTGGTACGATGACGCTGGCAGTTGGTTTTTCCTTGATAAAAAAACAGGCGTAAAGAAAACTGGTTGGGTATCTGATGGTGGTAGGTGGTATTATCTAAATCCTTATGGTGTTATGCAAACAGGCTGGATTTATGATGGAGCGTGGTATTATTTGAATAGCAATGGCTCTATGAAAACAGGCTGGCTTAAAGATGGTGGAAGCTGGTATTACCTAAAATCATCTGGGGCAATGGCAAAAGGTTGGATTCAAGTTGGGACAAAATGGTACTATCTCTATAATAATGGGAAAATGGCACACAGCACTTGGATTGGTAAATATAAAATAGGTGCAGATGGTGCTTGGATTAGGTAGGTAACCCACAGGGACGGTTCTCTTGGCTTAAAAAAATTCTTCAAAGAGGCAAAAAGCCAGCAGAACCGTCCCCTTGGTCTTCCCCTTGGTCTTCTTTAGCCGATCACCCAATTTGAAGTTAAAGTGGCACGAGGTTCATGATGAAGATCCCCGTTTTCAACCTCAATGAGATCCGCATGACGGAAGAACATGGTTGGTTCATGCATTCGATCACTTGCTCTTCTACCTACAAACGATAATTCGAGTTTCTCTGCTTCTTCATCAACTCCACCTTTAGCATATAAACGAATAATAGAGTCTGGAAGAACACTATTAAAAAGACGTAATCTTAAACAGCCATCTTTAGGGATTGTAAATAAATCGGAGGATTCTGTTCTTTCAGTTGTTGAGTCTGGAGGACAAATGTCTGCAAAAATTTGCACCCTAAAATCTTTGGAAGTTGGATTTTTAATTGTGATAGCAACCTCATCTGGAGGACCGCCAACGGGATCGCCTGTTATTTTCCTAGGAACCAGCATCGGTCCTGTTGTAAGAATTTTTGACATGGTTTATCACCTCTTTCTTTTTGGCATTACTATATTGGATGTATCAAATGGATCGTTTGCAAGGGACAAACCCCTTTTTTTAAAAACTAATTCTCAATCATTCAACGGAATGCATAAAACCCGAATATAAGACTCTTAAAAGTAGTAAGAAAAACCTTAACCGATAATGTTATTTTTCTTTAATAATCGAAGAGCAGTTTGGATATCAGACACATTCAGGATGAAAGAATTCACCCCCGTATACGTAGCAAACACTACGACATGCTGGAACAAAGTTTGAAGAGTTTCGCCTAAGATTCCCGGTGTTCCAGGGTTTCCAATCAACTGGATGACCTTCTCCTGGTCGTACTGTATACCTAATGAGCGAAGAACATCCTGTGCAACCAGGTTTGCTTTGGAACTATTTGAACTGTCAGGTCCGACAACAAATCGGACAAAGTTAACATTCTTCATATTAATCTTTGTTATGGTAAAAGCGGCTATAGTTACGCCACCAGCTGCGATATTTTTTAAAATGGTGTTGAGTACTTCATCGTTCGCATAATAAGAAAATTCCTGTCTTAACGCCACCGTTAACTTTTTAGTCATGCTGTCCACTGACTTCACTTCTCTTTCTACTAGACTACAATAGTTTATTCGCATACCACATGGACGGTTCTAGTGGCCTTTCAGCGAACAAACTCGTGACCGTTAAAACAAAACACTAGAAGAACAAAAGGCCCAGCAGAACCGTTCGAGACCAGTGAAAAAGCGGGGACAGTCCCCCGTCGCTGTAAAGCGATGGGGGACTGTCCCCAAAATCCACGATTCCCCTCTTGAATCTGCCTATACATCAGTGAAAGGTTGTACATAAATTAAAGTAAAGTGAATGGTTTATTGGAGGTGATTTTCTTATGGGTGACAAAAAAAAGTGTCAGAAGTGTAATTCTTTCCCTTGTGGTTGTCCAATAAAAATTGAACATTCTATAAATATCAATCGTACCGGTCTTCTTCGTGATGAAATTGTGCAGTTGTTTTCTTATACACAATCGATGGATCGTATGTCCATATTAACTCCAGTTGAACATACGCTATTATCTCTTGATGTCACAACAACAGAATTGGGCCAAAGAGTGAAATTAGATTCCATGGCTGTTATTCAATATATAACGAACACAGGCGGAACGTCTTATTCCCTTGCCGGACAATATTTTTTATATCGCGACGGAATACTGATTTCCTTTGTCGACATTACTTTTAATGAATCGAAACCTGAAAATATTATGATAAGGGAAGATTTATACCCAAATCTCACATGGGTGGATGTACCACCTACAGCAGGAACACACAGATATGAACTACGAATAAGGCTGGAATCTGGCAATATAGAAATACTAGATGCATTAACTCGATCACTAAATGCCATGGTCTTCAGACAAGCCATTTAGCACTAAAGAGGGACAGTCCCCCGCTGCGTTAAAGCGCCGGGGGACTGTCCCCATCTTTGCCATGCAAAAAAACCTTCTAATATGTAAAACTACTTATAATAAAAATGATAGACATAATTTTTGTGTCCTGAAGGAGTACTTAAGTTTATTCTGCCCACATAGTAACCAGGCTCTTTGGGCAACATTACTGTCTCGAGAAATTCATCCTTCATATCCTTGACAATTGATTTTATTTCACCTGGCCCCAGACTCTTACCATCTTTTGTATAACTGCTGCTGACTGTCCTTCTCACTCCACCGGCAGGGCCAGACTTGTCTTCGAGTTCCCCAGAAGACTCGATATTTTTTATAGTTAGAACAGCCTCTTTATCAAATGAAGCCGCTGTATTTCCTTTCAGCGCTTCTTCCTCTGTTACAGCTTCACAAGAACTTGGACCTATTTCCGCCCTTTTTTCCTTATTGGATCCCTTTTTACACTGCCCATATTCATATATCTCTAGCTGTCGCTCACCTACACGAACAATAGGAATGTACTTCAAGTGTGCCAAGTCCTTCTCCTTCTCTTTCTTTTCCAACACCTGTTTATAACCTAAAAAAACTACCAATGCTGCTATACCTACTATTACCACAAACAAAAAATACCTTTTCATATGTCCCCCTATATCATTTGATTATAGTTATAAATTCTCTACAAGTTGGCTATAAACCTTCAACAGAAAGAAAGGGATTGTAAAAATTCCCATTTATCTACATAGGCAAGTATCTACGCCTTCTTCAAAATGGACACATACACTAATTACGAACAATTCGAGGAGGAGTGAAACATGCAAAGATTATTCGTAATGGGGTACGGAGGTTATCTTGGTATGGGTTTCGGAGGTGGAATGGGATACGGCGTTTCCTCTAGAATGGATTACGGAGATTACAGAATGGGATATGGCGGGTACCGGCCTGCGTCTAGAGTGATTGAGGTTACTTCATTTAAACTTTCTGCTTCTACCGTTGCCTACCAAGGCAGCAGAGTTCCTGGTTACACAACAATTGAGTTGCAAACCAGCGTGCCAACACGCGGGTACCTTCTTATTGTTGGGAATAACGTACAAACAAAAATTAATTTATCGACTACGGCCTATAAAACCGTACACAAAGTGGATTGGGTGCCATGGGATGATACGAAAAAAGCACCTCTTCCCGCAGGCACGTACCAAATCAAGGGATATCTCACGGACCAGGAATACAATCAAATACAAGGATATCCGCTTGGGAACCTCACAGTTGTCTCGGAATCAAGTCCCAAGCCATTGATTGATGGCGTTTCTCCAAATCCAGCAGTGTTTTCACCTAAATACGGACAAACACAAACAACATCGGTCCAAATTCCTTTCAACTTAAACCGTCCTGCTGAAGTTCAGCTGACAATCCGAAATATAAACGGAGATGAAATATATACCGGCAGCAAGGAAACCCTATCTCCTAGAAGCCGTACTGTAAGCTGGAATGGCACAGATAAAACAGGAAGGATTGTAATGGACGGTAGTTATGAGATTGTTTTTAAAACAATCGAAACAGCCTATAACTATCCTTCCACAACACCGTTAATCTTGCGATCCGGCACGATTACAATCAAAGACGCCGATTATTATATTCCGGTATCCAGATTAAAAGAAATTGTTACAGATGCTTCCTTCCAATCGCCATCCTTTACTCCTGATGGAGATGGAATAAACGATAAGGTCACTGGACAATTTACACTTGCAGTACCTGCGAAATTATCCATTTATATCGCAAATGCTGCCGGAGCCCATGCCGCTTTAGCAGTAAGTGAACAAACATTTGAAGCTGGTACTCATACGTTTGAATGGGATGGCTCAGACATCATGGGCGGAAAAGTACCAAACGGAAGCTACTTTATCAAGCTCAATGTGGTAGAAGGCCCAAATAGCGGCTATATTACGTTTCCAAGCGCTGTGAAAGTGGAAAACATGTACGAAATCAAACCGATGCAGCCTGAAAAAAGAGTACGCGTGATCAGCGAAACAGCAAAAATGAGCGTTGATCCTGCAGGGCAAGAATATACTGCTATAAAAGGAGACACTTTCCCGCTTATGTCGGAAGCGATAGAGAATGGAAAATACACCGTTCTTGTTAAAGAAGGGGTCACAGGAACAATCAGTGCGAGTGATGTTGAACTTGTCACTGAACCATCTTCGGCAAAGCAAACGATTGATTATATAGTCGTTAGTGGCGATACCTTATGGAAGATTGCATCCAAGTTCAACACGACCAGCTCTGAAATTGTTACCTTGAACAACCTTGATCCAAACAGTTATCTATATGTAGGACAAAAATTAAAAGTCCCTGCACCTGTATCTCAACCTGAACAGCAAGCGGCAACCACTTATTATGTAGTATCTGGTGATACGCTTTGGAAAATTGCTCAAAAATTCGGCGTAACCCCACAAGCAATTGTCGATGCCAATAAACTGGATCCAACTGCGTACCTTTATGTTGGCCAAAAGCTGATCATTCCAGGAGTAGCGCAGCCCGAATTGCCAGCGGTAACCACTTATGCTGTTGTTTCCGGTGATACGCTTTGGAAGATTGCTCAAAAATTCGGCGTAACCACCCAAGCAATTGTCGATGCCAATAAACTGAATCCATCTGCGTACCTTTATGTTGGCCAAAAGCTGATTATTCCGAGTGTGGCGCAGCCTGAACAACCTACGATAACCACTTATGTAGTTATTTCCGGTGATACACTTTGGAAAATTGCTCAAAAATTCGGCGTAACCACCCAAGCAATTGTCGATGCCAATAAACTGGAACCAACTGCATTCCTTTATATTGGCCAAAAGCTAATCATTCCAGCAAAACAGTAATAGTAAAAGGTAAGCGAACGTTACAATCCCGCTTACCTTTTTCATTGCCAATATGTGCCCTTAATGTGATGTGGTTACGCACCCGATGATTTTGAAGAAGAGACCAGTCCAACAAAAGCAGCAATTAGTTATTTACGAATTTAATTTCTTTTATTGGAAAATAAACAACATTTGTTGTCCCTATTACCTTTTCTAAATTGACCGCTCCAATCTCACGGCTGTCTTTGCTTTTCCTTCTGTTATCTCCCATAACAAACAAACTATCTTTAGGGACAGTATCACTTCCTACAGCGGTCTCCTTTAAAGTGAAAGAGCCTGTTAAAGTTCCACCATTAAGTCTTTTCTTATATTTTTCTAAATAAGGTTCGTTGTATGCCTTCCCATTTATATATAAAACATCATTTTTATATTCAATACTGTCACCAGGGAGTCCGATTACACGTTTGATGTAATCCCTACCGTCTGGGGCGTGAAACACAACAATATCAAATCTTTTCGGTTCCCCAATTTTGGTTACAACCATACGGTCCTTGTCCTGAAGAGTGGGGTTCATTGATTCACCGTCAACAACAATGGGGGTAAAGAAAAAAGCGCGAATAATAAATGCTATAACAAGAGCACCCAATAGTGATTTAACCCATTCAAACGTTTCCTTTTTCTTCTTTGTCATTACTCATCCTCCCTCTAAAAATATGATGATCTTACGACTTGTTTGATTTAACTTTATTTAATATTTCAGAAACAGCAATGGCTATACTTGCATTTAGCATTCCAAATATAGAACCATAAAAAATAGGTGCCTCACGATCATTGCTAAAGAAAAACATTACAAAGAGATACAAACAATACAAAAATACTACTACTCCAAAAATAGATAAGAATTTACTCATTACTACACCATCCGTTTCTATACAACTTCTATTTACTAACAAAACTCATCCTTTTAAGGGACTCTTTTTAATCCTATATCTGAAATATATTGTTAAGCTAAAATAAATTATTGCACCAATAATCAAAAATATAATTTTATGAAGTAGCAACCCGAATGCTAAAGATAGGAAAAGAATAATGAATCTTATTAACTTTTCAGCTTTTTGATTGTCCATGAATTTAGTCTCCGTTCTTTCTTCATACTACGTATTACCCATTCTCACAATATAGCAATTTCCATAATATTATATTCCTATTATTCAACATAAAATCCCTACTTCCTGCTTAGAAGTAAGGATTTCATACAAACGAATGTATACTAAACTGCATCTATTTGAAAACAGACCCTTTTGTTTATTTATATATCATCTGGCTGTTCTTCAAGTACCCAAGGAATACTAGCAACGAATTCTAATTGAAGGACCGGAGAGGGAGACCCTTCTGGGACAACATCTAAAACTTTTGAAAACCCTAATGTAAAGTTCTTAATCTGTACTGTGTTTGTATCCTTCCAGTTAGAGGGTGTACATACTTCTCCCTCTAATACTGTTCCCACTAAATGATAATTCCCCATGTACTCACGTAACCCATCTTCCATTGTCTGATCAGAAAGATGTCCTGGCATCGCTGGATCAATTCCTAAGCTAATAAATATTGAGGCTACGGCTGTATCTAATTGCTTACAAGCCTCAATAAAATTGTTACAGTACAGACATTTGCAGACCTCTGTACCTTTATTATAAAATTCTCGTGTTTTTTCCACATCCACTTCTAATAACCAATTTGCGATTCTTATCTGTTGCGGCATTATTCTTCCCCTTCACTTCAACTCTCCTCAGAAACCACGGGCAGAAACCACGGGGACGGTTCTCATTGCTCTAATCTAATATCAATCCTAAGTTAAAAAACCACCAGAACCGTCCCTATGGTCTGGTCTGAATCCATATGTTTCCCCCATTGTAAATACTTCGCAGCATCAAGATGTTCACTAGAAACACTGCTTCCGAGTGTATTTCTCTATCATTCTAAGCTAATCAAAATAGACTAGACTTTGTGTTTTTTAATTTGTCCCCAAATTTTTCCAGTACACTTTTTCTTTCCTGATAACTCTCATCAGCGGCATCCTCCCATGGCGCAAGGTCTGCACCTTTTCCAATTAGCTGTAGCGCCTTTTTTTTAACCGGGGCAGTCAGTGCCTTATGTCTCATTTGAAGACCTGCGAGAGAAATGAACAGAATGGATTCATCTGCCTGCTTATCCTCTTCATCATCATAATCGGATAACTCTTCCTGCCACGATTTAAGAATGATCTTTGTAGCTTTTCTTGGACTTACCCCTTCATCCATCAGTTCATTCCATTCATCTTGGATATCGCAAGATAAATCATCTTCCCATAATCCAGTACCCCAAGCTCCCATCCTTTTCCCTCCATTCCTAATCATCCTCCAGTTCGATGTTGCGTATATATTTCAACAAAAATAAGCGTCAATCCTTCTTGGATTAACGCACCTGTTCGTTCAACTACGAGACAATCTTCTTTAATCCCCTCGACGCTTTAGAATAACATCCTCAACAAATTGTTTGAATTTCTCCTCGGCTTCAGAATGTAGTCTTACGGTAAAAAGTAAATTATCCTCAGTGTGGCCCTCTTCCTCTGGATTATCTTCAAAAAAAATATCCCACATTCCTTTGTCATTTTTAAACCCAATTGCTTCTATGTATTCATCTTTTTCTTCGATATAATAGCCAATATGCCAATGGCGACCTTTTAAATGTTCCAGTATTTCTTCAGCATACTGTTCAAATGAAGTCTCCACATTAATTAATTCCATTCCTTGAGAAAGTTTATTGCTTTGGATAGGGATAGCTTCAGGAAGTTCTTCATTGTCATATAAGATTCCTGCCAAAGAGAAAGCTAAATCTTTTTCTGCATTTTTTAGTGCTCTACTTCTTGTTTTTCCTCGTGATAAGGGATAATCCCACCCAGCTTCCTGAAAGAGAGTAGGGAAGTAAACACCAAACATTCCTCCTTCAGCTTCCTGTTGTACGAAGGCTGGAAACATTAATTTTCCAAAACTTATCATAAACCTCACATCCTAGTAATAAGGTTTCTTTTACACCGCCCTGTAAGTAAAAAAGCGACCTTACAGTCCGGAAACCCCTTATGCACTAAAGAATAAGGGGTTTCCAACAAAATCAATTAGAATGCCCAATTTCCTTTACGGAAGATTGGCTCACGTGTACCATCCGGTAATTCACCATCAATATCCATATCCGCACAACCAATCATGAAATCAACATGAGCTATGCTCGAATTAAGTTCTACTTCCTCACGCTGCTCCTTCGTCATTTTCTCTCCACCTTCAATACAGTTAGGGAAACCGAATCCTAATGCTAAATGGTTTGCAGCATTTTCATCAAATAATGTGTTTAGGAACAGTACGTTTGTGTTAGAAATAGGGGAATCATGTGGAACCAGGGCTATTTCACCAAGATAATGGGAGCCTTCATCTGTTTCTACTAGGTTCTTTAACACTTCTTCTCCCTTCTTAGCTGTAATTTCAACAATTCGACCATTTTCAAAAGTTAATTTGAACTCATCAATTAAATTACCTGCATAGCTAAGTGGTTTTTTACTCGAAACGAAACCATTAACACCTGAACGTAATGGCGAAGTGAATACTTCCTCAGTTGGCATATTCGCAACAAATTGAACACCATGTCGATTTTGGCTTCCACCACTTTTCCATAGATGTAGGGGATGAAGCTCAATCGATAAATCTGGGCCTTCAGCTTTGTAATGTAACTTCTTATATTTCTTTTCATTCAGATAGGTAGACTTTTGAAGCAAGTTTTCAATATGATCTTTCCATGCCTGTACAGGTTCAACTTCCCCTATACGTACTGAACTGAAGATAGCCTCCCAAAGTTTGTCCAAGCTATTTGTTTCGCCTGGAAAAACCTTATTTGCCCAGCCTTGACTTGGAGCTGCGCAGATGACCCAACTAACATCATCATGCTGCTCTCGCCATTTTACCATGGCTTCTCCACTTACTTTTTGGTAATTTGCAATACGATTTGGATCAGCTTTGGACAATAAATCCGGATTGTCGGAAACGATAAATAAAAATGCCGCATCCTTATCAATCAACTTCTCACGTTGAATTCGCTCCCATTCAGGAAACTCTGTAAAAACATCATCAGATGCTCTCAAATAGCGTGAGAGTGTGATTTCAGGATCACTATAGTCCACATACACATTTTTTGCACCTGCATTGTAAGCCTCGTGAGCGACAGCTCTTGCAAATGGAATCGTATCCACACTAGCTCGTACATAAAGGATTTGGTTCGGTTGAACGTTTAATCCCACTTTTACAACCAATTCTGCATAGCTTTTTAATTTTTCCTCAAACGTTTTCAAAAATATCCCTCCATTCATTGTTATTTTATCATGAGTTTTTTGAAAAATTGTATTATTTATTCCTTCTACTTTTCTAGCACTTACGACTCAATTCTTCATTGGATATATCAATTCATCATTCAGTTTAAGAATTATTAAGGAAATACAAAAAATAATCCCATCTCATTATTTGAGATGGGATTATTCATAATTCAATACCTTAGAAAGGTCTACTAAATTTTTCAAAAAAAGGACGCTCCATAATCGCATGGGAATGATAACCCCATTTATTCACCTACTAAGCCATCACCATCTCGATCATCCATATATTTATAAAGCCATGAATCTCTCGTAATTGGCATTTTAAAGCCAGCAGCCTTGGCTTCAGCGATCGTAACTTGTCCATTATGATTGGTATCCACCTTACTAACATCTTCATTACTACTTACCGTTTCGTTTGCTGGAACATTGTCTGTTTTCGGTGGCGTACTGCTCGTACCTGTCGTGTTCCCTAAATTCTTGTTCACTTCATCTGGGTTTACATTGTCAAATTCATCTGTAATGGATCTGCCTTGAATTTTGTATGTGAATTTATAATGGTTAGGAATTTGCGTCTGAGTATTTGGATATTGAATCACTGCTACGAAATCAGTACAACCTCCTGCATCTCGAATCACTTTTTCCATATAAGCTTGATCCCCGTGCCTATTGAGAATGCTGTCTTGAGGTGTAATGTTATATGCGTTAGAAACTCCCCCAAGCGAGTCAGCAATCACATGCCCTTGATCTAATTCTGGACTCTCTGTACCTGGAACCCTTGCTTCATCAGCATAGTATCTCCCAGACGATAAAACATGTTCAGTTTTCGGATTTTGGAGTGTTATATTCTTCGCCTCGACACGAATTAACTGACCGTATTCATTTGTATACGCCCAATATTCCCGATCGCCAAATCCGACATCTACTTTGACATTCGGCTTTCTATATCCTGACATATCCCCGCCGTTTACTACAATTAGGGTATATTTGCTGTAATTAAATCCGTCCGTTGTACCTGTTGCCTTTATAGTGCTAGATGCAGGAACACTTTTGTTGGATTCACTGTCACTCGTTGGTTTTTCTGTGTCAATGGCAGATGTACTCTTATTGGCTTCAACAGTCTTGGAAGCCGTGCTCGTTGTGGATTGCACATTTTTTGACGATGTATGTTCAGTGATTTTTCCGCAACCCACAAATACAAATATTAAAATCACACTAAATAAAATCAAAAATATTCTTTTGTTCACACTTCTGCACACCTTTCTTATGTTTCTACCATAGACACTCATATTATAAAAATAACACATTTTGATCTTTTGTTGGAATATATCTATCTTTGGTATTGAATCCATATTTAACTAAACTGCTTTATTTCAACAAGAAAAAAATGACCGCCGCAGCGATCATCATCCTTAACAAAAGCACCCGTTTACTTAAGTGTACCACTTAAAAAGTTACATCGATTTTAACATATATACATTGAAATTTTTCTTACTCACATTTCATTTTATTTCATATAGAGCACCTCCCTGAACAAAAGGTACTCTATACACACGAATCATTGAACTCCTTGTTATTCATTTCTGCTAATCTCTAAAATATTTAAACCCTCAGATGCCTCTGGTGTTTCAAAAAATTGAGTAACATGAATAAACACCGCTTCCGTGTCAAAGGCTTCTCTTTCAGGTTGTTCGATACGCCTTTGTGCAATTTGACGTAAGCATTGCTCGTTAGTTAGATTAAGGAAGATGAGTTGATGGGTTGCATTGACCTCTGACGCCATATCCAAAAACCACTTTCGCAGTTTTTTAGTGTTACCTGGAAAATCCATCACTACATCAGTACCCACACATAATATGTTTTGGACATGCTTTTTCACCAACGGTTTGAGCTGCGCTGAGAATTTTAGGTAGTCCTCAAATGATGCAATCTGATTGGGATAAAGAGATGAAAGCCACTCATCCTCAGATAACAGTACCGCATGTTTATCTATCGCCCATTGTTTTGATTTAGTTGATTTTCCAGCTCCCATTTTTCCACAGAAAAAGTATAGCGTCCCCAATTGTTTCATATTTTTTAACCCCCCGCGCTTATCTTAGTTTAAACTTTTTACTTCGTTAGTTCCCATCGACATTTTCCTCTTGTTAATATCTAGGCGTTAAGATTTATATCACTTTTACTTATTCTACCAATTCTATTTATATTCCTTTTTATAACAGACCTGCACCGCTTGGTTATAATTAGGTGGTCCTAAAAAACAATGTGGTAAAATAGGAATAAAACCCGTTGACGGAGGATGGCTATGATTTGGCTTTTGTTGCTTGTTTTTATTTTTGCTTTAGTAATGGGATTTTTCCAGGTTCCGATTTGGATTATGTTTGGCGTATTGGCGGTCATGATTGTTTTCTTTTTCATCCAAAACCCGCTTGTATTTGGAAAAGATCCTGAAAAGATGATGGCGTACCTAAAAAAATCAAAAGCGCCTCAATTGCAATTCCTATACCATTTTCTTCAGGGAGACCTGTCGGCGGCAGAACATGAGCTGGGGAATATCCGCTCGAAAAAAGCGAAACAGCACTCCGAATTGATGCTCTTAAGGGAAAGAAAAGAATACGGAAAAGCAAAAGATCTCCTTGCGAAAATGAGTGTACATAAGACCAAGTGGTACATGTTGGCAGATATCGCTATTCAGGAAGAGGACGCCGATTCAATCAAACAATATAAAGAGAAAATAAATGACGCGTTCCTATTAAACATGCTGGAAGTCGATCAAGCCGTTTATGATGGGAAAAAGGATGAGGCTGTTGCGTTGCTCGAAAAAATGATTCCTAAGTTAAGAGGCTATAAATTACTGTCGGCCGTCCAACTCCGGAAGCAAATCCTTGAAGGAAAAATCTAAAAGTCCGAAAGCATTGGCTTTCGGACTTTTATTTAATCAGCACTATAATTGTCCTGTTACTACACTTTCAAAAACCACGGGGACGGTTCTCCCGGCTTAATAATACCATCCTTGAAAAAACCACCAGAACCGTCCCCATGGCCCAGGTTCTCACTGAGGTGGATTTTCAACCCCCAAATGGATCCAATCTTCTTTCGGTGGTCCATAAACTCCAAATGGTTTCAATCCCGCCTGACGCATTAGAACAGTAATTTGTCCACGGTGATGAACAATGTGCTTGATTAAACCCATTAGGATTGAGGCATTTGATTCTTGCCTTCCAAAAGCAACTTGTATTTGTTTCAGAGAATCATCCGTCCACTGCTCTTCGATCACTTTAGCAGCATTGACACTTATCCTTTTAAAAGTTTCAGCAATGTCTTTTGCTGAGGTTGGAACGTTTTCCGCATTTTTTACTTTCTCTATCGTTAACCCAAATGCAGCCAAATATTCTGGAATAGATATGGTTAGATGCCACGCAATTCTTCCTATATTACGACCTTCTTGATAAACTTGTTGTTTTAGTGAATCATCAGTCAAACCATCTAATATGTTTTGAGTTAATGTAGCTTCCTTTCTCCATTCTTTCATAAAGTCTGTAATTGTAACATACATGTATAATTCCTCCAAAATTCATATTTAAAGATAGATCACGAAATGGTTGTTTTTTAATTCGGATTAAACCCTCCTTATTCTTTATCTATTTGTGATTATATATTATAATGGTGACACTTTATGTCACTGTTATTTTTTGTGGAGGAACGTATGACTAGAGCAAAAAGATTAAATGAAATGATCATGATGGTAAATCGAAAAAAAAGATTTACGGTTAAAGAATTAGCACAAGAATTTGGGGTATCAAAACGAACCATTTTAAGAGATTTACAAGAATTAAGTGGGATGGGAGTTCCATTATACTCAGAAGTAGGTCCACATGGAGGGTATCAAGTCTTAAACGAAAGAATTCTTCCTCCAATAGTATTTAGTGAAGATGAAGCGGTTTCTATATTTTTTGCCATTCATGCACTAAGACATTATATATCTCTTCCTTTTGATATTGAGTATGAGTCAATAAGAAAGAAATTTTATTTAAATCTGTCCGGTGATATTAGAGATACAATTGATAAAATGCAAGATAGAGTTGATTTTGTATATGTACTTCAACAAGAAGAAATCCCATATTTAAAACAGCTTTTAGATGCGGCCATTCATCAAGAAGTTCTAATAATTAGTTATGAAACAAGTGGAAAGACAAGTTTAAGAAGCATTCAACCGATTGGTATTTACGCAAAAGAAGGAAAATGGTATTGTCCATCTTATTGCTTTTTTAGAAAAGATTATCGAGTATTCAGATGTGATCGTATAAAATCTGTAGAACACGATGAAAAGAATGCTCCTATTGACTTATCGAGTATCAATTTAAAGAATCGCTTTTCCATTCTGAATCACAATAAAGAAACAACAGAACTGTATGTGGAGTTAACTAAACATGGAGTAGAAAAATATGAGTCCGTTAATTGGCCAAATATTTATTTAAGAAAAAGGGAAGATGGTTCTGGATTCATAAAAGGGATTATTGCTAAACAGGATATAAATTTTTTATCAAACTACTTTATCACGTATGGAGAAAATGCGATTATTAAAGAGCCGTTAGAATTAATTGAAAGCTTTAAAGAAATATTAAACAAAGTTTTAAATCAGTATAAATAATCTCCACAAAAATAAGCGTTCATCCTTTTTGGATCAACGCTTCCGTTACTTTAACAGCCTATTAAATTTGAACATTCTCAAAGTGTTCAACTACTGGGAACGGGTCATAGAAATGATGTAGTTGCTTTTTCCATTCTTGATACTCTTTCGATTGTCTAAATCCTACTGTATGGTCATCTAATGTCTCCCACTTCACCAACAATAAATATTTCCCCTTAACTTCCATACATCGTTGTAATTCGTGAGATATGTAGCCTTTCATTGATGATATAATTTTTGATGCCTCTCGAAATGCTACCTCATATTCTCCTTCCATGCCTTCCTTAACTTGTAACATTACAGCTTCTAAAATCATTTATTTTCCCCCTTTTTGAAACCACGGGTGAAACCACGGAAACCACGGGACGGTTCTCCCGGCTTATATTAACAACCTTGAAAAAAAGCCACCAGAACCGTCCCCATAGTCTTGTTAAGACCAATCAACGCCACTCCAAGAGGATTGCAACTTTCGCAATAGAACGATTTGGCCGAAATGATATGTATCGTGCATCATGATATTGCTAAGTAAACGCTCAATCGAGTAACTGTTAGCTGCATACGGAGCTGTTAACTTTTCATCGTCAAGGTCCGCAATGACCATTTTTAAATTATTCATGACTTCATGAAGGCGCTGCACTGTCTGGGACCACCCAAGTTCGTCTTCTGAATCCCCTGGATTTCCAAAGGTTTCTTCATTGCTTTCTGCTTTATGCGAATTCTCTGTGCCCTTAATTCGATGGATCACGTCTTCATTCCAAAATATCAAGTGGTTGACAATCTGCCAAATCGAATTGCTGTTTCCCGAACATGTCCATGCTGCCTCAGCTGCAGTGACTCCCTGAAGCGCTTGATCCATGGTTGCAAACCACTCATTCTCATAGCAATGCATGTCGAGTTGTTCTAAAAACATTTTGGCTACAACTTGCATAAAACCACTCTCCTCACTGTTTAGTGTAAACTATCAAAATCTTAGTATAGTAACAGCCATTCATACGCATCAAAATCATCTTCATTTGCTACTGTCGACCTATAAAAAATGCTCTCAATGACATCCTCTAATAATTATTTTGAGAATACAACAAAACCAAGTTCACTATAACTTATTCGAATCATCCAGTTTAAATTCCTTCTCATGTACCTGACTACAAATTTATTGTCTTTAGTAATGTTCGCTTCTTTTTGTATGATTACAGCGGGTTTCCCAATTTTCAGTAATTACAGGAATACTGCTCCGTTCAATAAGTCGATCCTTCGTTTATTAAAAAATCCCACCTGCTAGTTCAACAAAAACCTTAATTTAAATCCACTCTTTTCTATATTCAAGAATGAATTTTATATCTTTTTGATAATGTTCAAGATGCCCTTCATCTATCATCTTTTGAAAAGCAATGTCACCTTCACTGGCTTTTCTTGTAATTGTTTTACATAACCCTTCTAATCGCAGTAATACCATTTCCATATAATCTTCTTTTATTCCCTCACCGTAAGCTTCAAAAAACAATCTAATTCTTTGTTTTATACGGTTAGCATGCAGTAATGAATTATAATAAACCTTCTCACCTGTTTCAGAAAGATAAAATCTACTTAAGGGGACACAAGTATAAAGAGTATAAGCTATGTCCCAAAGTCTTGGACCAGGTCCAGCAACATCAAAATCAATAATACCTTTTGGTCTACCATGACTAAAAATAATGTTATATATTGCAAAATCATTATGGCATAGTACCTCGAATGGTTGGGGGGTGTTATCTATCGATTGCCAGCTATCATCAAATGGAAAATCACTCACAGAATCATGATAAAGACGGAGCATTTTCGCTATTTCAATTAAGACATCATTAGTCCACATGTATTCTTTTAAAGGATAATTACCAGCTTCTCCTTCAATAAATGATAATATCTCTCTTCCTTTTTCATCAATACCTAAAAACTTTGGTGCATAACTGAAACCCTTGTCCTCCAAATGCTTGAATAGCTTATGAATTTTGGTACTTTCTGGCTTTAATTCTCGTCGCACAGTATCTCCTGAACGATAAACGTTAGAAACATTCCCTCCTGTTAACATTTTTTCATTTTCATGGTTAGACTTCTAAATATCCCCCTTAATAATCGCACCCAGTTCGCATAAGAAACATCAATTATTTTTATATTACTATTTAAAACTTGGTCATCATCTAGACTTTGAAATTCTCTTTTAAAAAGATACAACTGTTGAAATACTAATACCACACAAATCACGGTTAGTATTAACCCTGAAATTGCTATGATTTTCAAAAAGTCTTTACTTCCTATTCTTAACTCTTGCTCCCCGTTGAATCATCTCTTTCCTCCTAAAATAATAATCTACATCATGCCTATTCTATATATTTACAAATAACCCTTCTTTAGAAGGATACCAACATATATTCCGAGGGTGCGATGGATTGATTCTCCTCATTCACGCAAAAGAAAAAACCACCAGCCGTCCCTATGGTTTTCGCCATACCTGAATAAAAGTTGACATAAAGGGTAGTATACATTCATGAGGTGATGGAAATGTCTAACATGTTGAAACAGGAAGAAATGGAAACATTAAGAGAGTTAATCAAAGACGTAGACACGGCCATGTTGACTACGGTCACTGAAGAAGGGCTTGTTTCTCGTCCTATGAAAACACAAGAAGTAGAGTTTGATGGTGACTTATGGTTTTTCACTAAAAAAGAGACTGATAAATATGAAGAAATTTTACATGATCATGATGTCAATGTGGCATATGCAGGTAAATCCTATGTTTCCGTCCGTGGAAGAGCGGAAATCGTTGAGGATTTAGGTAAAAAAAAGGAATTGTGGAGCAAAGCATATGAGAAAATTATGCAAACGTCTTATGATGATCCTAACGTGGTCTTGATAAAGGTAAATGCGGAAGCAGCCGAATATTGGGATACCGGTAATTTTACGAAGAAAATCGCCTTTTTCTACAAACGCATGACAGGGCAAACTTCTAAATCCACTGATGTTAATGAAACGGTTGAAATGAATAAATAACAGCAAAAAAAGGTTGTCAGTCCATTTGCTATGTTGATCCCTTTGGAGCTAACGATGGTATCCGATTTTCAATAGAGTTCTCTGAGTGAAACCGGGACGATTCTCGTAGTCCTTCAGAACACTTCGAAGAAACCAAAATGTTCCCTTGCCATCCTCTTCTACATTTAACTGGGAATATTTTTGTATATAAAGTAAATATAATAAAAAGAGAGAAGTGTTTTAGCACCTCTCTCCATGCAACCTCTACCGTCAGGGTAATGGTTGTCAACCTAGTTTATTTATGAGAATCACCCTATTGCTTGGGGTGGTTTTCTTGTTTTCTAGAAAATAATCTAGTCAAAGTAGCTTGTATTCCTAAAATAATTGCGATGATCAACGTTCGATTTGGTGTAAAGTTATATTCAAAAGAACACTTGTAGGAATTTATCAGCGATTCTGCCAATATATCAGCGATTTTCCACTTTTATCAGCGAATACTACACTATTTTAGCAAAGAGCCTAATTTTATCAAAAGGAGGGCGTAAAAATGGAGCAGCACCATGCACTAACAAAATTAAAAAACTACGCTAGAAAACTAAAACAGAATTTATTCCTACTATATTTATCATATAAAGATAGTAGAGTCCCCTGTTATGCTAAATTGGTGGCTATTTGTGTAGTTGCTTATGCTTTTAGTCCAATAGATCTAATCCCTGACTTCATTCCTATATTAGGCTATCTCGATGACCTTATTATCGTTCCACTGGGAATCTCACTAGCTTTAAAATTAATACCGCCTTTCATTATTGAAGAAAACAGAGCAAAAGCGGAAGAAATTAGACAAAAAGGAAAACCAAAAAATTGGTTTGTTGCCGTACTCTTTATGTTGATATGGCTATTCATTGCCATTTGGATTAGTAAGTATTTCGTTGATAATAAGGGCCGCTAAGATCATAAAGCTACAAATTTCAACTATTTTCCTAATTTGCTATACTAACTAAACGTTTAATTAAAAGAAGCATGAATCGCACCCTATACATGTTCCCAGACAAAAATCATAAAAAGATTGTCGGTGACCTATTTGTTTGCTCCGCTACCAATCCGCAAAATCCTTGTTTTTTCTCTTCAACCGACTCAATTCTGTTACTTTCGCCCTTTTCCGATACTATTCAAACGATTAATTAAAAGAAAGTTACGTCCTAGTAAACATTGATTTCTTGCTTTTAATTCATCAAAAAGAATGTCGACTACTGATGGATGTTTTCCGACGGTGACAGGCACAGGGATTTTTTCTGTTACTTTAAATGGAAATGATCACCTCCCTCCCTAACAATATTTTAAAAAAATCCACATTTTAACCAGACTGTTTGTCCAATTCTTATTACATTTATTGAATACATTAACTTTGTATCTTGTTAGTTTGGAGGTGAAAAAATGCGTATTCAAAACGAACAAAGCAATAGCGAATTTAGGTGGTCCGCACCGATCAGAAACACAAATGATCCTAGTGGTGATCAAACAATTCAGCAATCAATCACTGCTTCACAAAGAGAAATCCAGTCATTAGTGGTCCGCAATTCCCATAACATTAATGTTGTCCAAACTGAAGCTCAGGCATTAGTTGTTGTTCAGGCCGCTTTACAGGCAGCCATCGAAGCAGCTATTGCATTGCTAGGTAGTAACAACAGCGATGTTACTGCACTTCAATCGATTTCACAACGTCTATCAGCGCTCCAATCAGAATCTCAATCAGTCACTATTGACAATTCTAACGCCATTACTGTGACTCAAACTGAGCTAGAAATTACTGCCGTTGTACAAGCTGCTATTAATTTATTAGCTGAATTATCTTTAAGAGTTGGTTAAAGGGACGGTTCTCCTGGTTCTAACTAAGCCCAGCTGACCGTCCCTTCCCCTATCTTCCGTCACTTTTTTATCATTTTCCCTATAAGCTATACTAATTAAACGTTTAGTTAAAACGAGCATAAACTCAATAATCTGGCTAATTCACATCAAAAAAGGCATAAAAAGATTGTCGGCCAACATTCCGAGAGTTCCCCTCTTATTCTACAAAATAGGAGTTAATTTGCTCTAATTGACATCCTTCCCTTTTCTTCAACCTAATTCGATTGTAATCAAACGTTTGGTTAAAAGTAGGATAAATACTTGCTAGCAATGGATCCTTTCAGCGAAAACAATAAAAAAAAGGTCGAGAAAGGGACAGTCCCCCGCTGCTTTAAAGCGCCGGGGGACTGTCCCCAAACATCACAAGTCACCAAAAAGCTGAGGAGAAAAAACCACCAGAACCATCCACTTGGTCTTCCCTTGGTCTTTAGTTTCTCATTCTCACTGCATAAGGATAAATGGGATCCTTTAATTGAAATTCATACGTAACACCATCGACAATGCCAACTACTTTTTCGCTATCATAAAGATCAAGCATAAATCCAGCCATTTCTTTCGCTGTATGGTATTTAAGTAGAAGTCCTTCGAATTTCACATTTTCCTCTAGGTCATTCGATACTTTTGCAAATTCCGTTTCAGTTGCAGCAGGCGCTAATACTTTTGCTTGCATGCTTGCACCTTGTTCTTTTAATTCATGTGCAAGTCCCTCCGTAAAGGCACTTACATAGAATTTAGAAGCACAATAAGTGATGGCATTTCCAACAATCGTATAGCCTCCACCTGAAGAAACGTTAATTACTTGCGTTCCTTCCACGGTTGAATAGTCACGCACATAAAGTGAAGTTAAAATTGTTAGAGATTCAATATTTAAATTAAGCATCGTCTCAATTTTAGTTAAATTTTGATCGCCAACGGATGCGAAATTACCAAACCCTGCATTATTGATCCACGTTTCAATTTTGTATTCCTTTAACTCTTCATATAAGGTATACGCATTTTTCGTATGAGATAAATCCACTGTTTTTATAACCACTTCAAGTTCTGCATTTACTTTCGCGATTTCTGATTTTAGTTTTTCAAGCTCCTCTGTTCTTCGTGCCACAATGACTAAATTTTTTCCACGACCTGCAAATGCAAGTGCTGTTTCATATCCAATCCCGGAACTTGCACCTGTAATAACTGTATATTTCATCATTTCATTTCCTCCTACTATTTTTTAAATACTCATAAAAATGAATTGTTTAACTGATACGGGTTTATTATATTGGTTAGAGTACACTCTAAGGCAAACTATTTTTCATTAGATTAGTATTGGTTAAATATGGAGGTTGTTATGTATACAATTGGAGAAGTGGCACAACTAGTGGGAGTCAGCGCACATACATTACGTTACTATGAAAAAGAGAAAATTATTCTCCCAGATCGGAATGAACACGGAGAAAGAACATATTCTGAAGCCCATCTTCAATGGCTGAAATTTGTCTTATAGTTAAAAGAGACGCAAATGCCGCTCACAAAAATAAAAGAATATGCCTACTTGTATACGGAAGGAGAACATACAGTAATTAATCGATTAAAACTCTTAGAAGATCATAAACGTTCGATCGAAAGCCAGCTAAAGACACTGGAAGAAACAAATAAAATATTAGAACATAAAATTACTTCCTATAAAGAGATGATCCTGAAAAAATAATTTCAAAAAAGGGGACAGTCCCCCGCCGCTTTAAAGCAGTGGGGGACTCTTCCTCTAGGCGCCACAGGTACGGTTCTCGTGGCATTGGCCGGGACCCACGCAACCGTACCTATCCTCCTATCATTCGTCCTTTTTCAATCATTTTCCCTATAAACTATACTAATTAAACGTTTGGTTAAAACAAGCATAAACCCAATAATATCGCTATTTCACATCACAAAAGGCATAAAAAAAATTGTCGGCAAACTTTCCGCGACTTTCCACCCTATTTTACAAAATAGCCCTTATTTCTCTCTGATCGACTTCTTTCCCTCTTCTTCCCCTTTATCCGATACTAATCAAACGTTTGGTTAGTAGAAGGGCAACTCCATGCCAGCAATGGTTTCTTACTGCGAAAACTATAAAAAGAATGTCAAGAATTGGCCCTTAGTATTATTTCTACCATTTAACCCCTTCAAAAATCCTATCAATCTTCCAATCTTCCTTAAATTCGAAAGGTGCCTGGCACTAGAACTCCCCCTACATGCAAAAATCCCGGCGTATAGCCAGGATTAGGTATCTTTCTCTCCAATTACGTGTTGATTACCTCTTGATGACTCGTTAAAATTGCCCTTTTTGTATGATTTCCTTTCTTACTCGTCACTTTCGGTCTTTTACTCGCCAAATGTATAATTTACTCGTCAATTTTCCTATTTTACTCGTCAACTTTCATACTTTACTCGTCAATCCCTCCATTTTACTCGCCAACCACTAAACTACACCCACTCCCCCATAAAAAACACCACAGTTATCAAGGACTGTGGCGGGGCAACTCCAGGTTAATTAAAAATTAAAGTATATTTGATACTTTTCTAAATGAAATGCGTCTTATTACTAAAGGGGCGATGAATCTTGAAAAAATTTACCTATTTAATTGTTTTTATAGGAATCATTTCATTGTTTACAGCGGGTTATTTCGACGGAATGAAGAATGAAGAGCAATATATTGAAGTAAAAAAGCGTGTTGGTGATGAAAATAATTATGAAGCCTTCAAAAAAATCACTACCAATAACCAAGTTCAAAAGGTGAAAGATACATTAGAAGATAGTGATTGGAAAAATGCAAAAGTATCTATGGTACGCCCTCCTGATTACAGATTTGTATTTCAATTTAAGAATCCTGAAATAGAGGCAAAAGCAGTGTTATACGAACTTTGGATCAGTCCCCAAAAGGACCAAGTTGAACTGGTAATAGACGCTGAAAGTAAATATGTTCAATTGGACAAAAATAAATCAGCAGAACTTATCGAAATACTCACTGGCAAGTAATTTTATTTTTACTACCAAATTCAAAGTATTTTTATAATTTCCCTCCCCCATCTTTATATATAATACAATATAAGAATCACAGACCTTAACGAAAAGCAGAAAGGAGATCATAAATGGAGAACATGTATCTGTTTGTCCTTATGTGTATTTTTTTTATCATTTTACCCGGGCCTGATACCGCAATTGCTACAAAAAACACTGTAACCGTCGGGAAAGCCGGGGGTGTTAATACAGTTTTAGGTACTTGTTGTGCGCTTCTTATCCATACCACCGCTGCTGTATTTGGACTTTCCGCCATCATTATGAAATCAGCATTAGTATTTTCTGTCTTCAAATATGTGGGTGCAGTTTACTTAATGTATCTGGGGATCAAGACATTATGGTCTTTAAGGAAAAAGGAAGACGAAGCAGGCGTTGAGTTGAACACAAAAAGCCAGTTTGGAAACACTTCTTGCTTTAAACAAGGGTTCCTTACCAATCTCCTAAATCCCAAAGTGGCGGTCCTTTTCTTAACATTTTTGCCTCAATTCGTTGACCCTGGAAGCAGTACCTTTTTACCGTTTCTTATCATGGGGATCACTTATACTGCAATGACTGCCATGTGGTCTTTTACTTACGTTTATTTAATTAATCGAATCAGCACGTTCATGAAAAAACCGAAAACACAAAATATTATTGAAGGACTAACAGGAACCATACTGATAGGTTTCGGAATAAGACTATTTCTTGAAAAGGCACATGATTAATTGAGTTGCCAGAGGGACAGTTCTCGTGGTTTTTTACCACAAGAACCGTCTTTTTCGCCATAAAGTGACGCTTTTCCGTATATGCTATACTATTTAATCGTTTAGTTAAAACGGGCATAAACTTACTTATAAAGCTATTTAATTCACAAATCGCATAAAAAGATTGTCGACCAACTTTCCGTAAAATTCTGCTCTTAATCTACAAAATAATCCTTATCTCTAATCGACTTCTATCTCTTTTATTCCCCCACATTCGAAAGTAAACAAACGTTTGATGAAAAGAAGGGTGAATACTTGATATCATTGGCCTAAGGCATCAATAACAACAAAAAATTGTCGAGAGTTGGCTACGTCCTCATATAAAAGTGCCACCAGAACCGTCCCCTTGGCTTTTGCTTACTTAGCTGTCACCAGAATCTCCTCATACGAATAAACAATAATAAATTTACTTTTCAGTTCAAACTCTTTTCCCACACGATTAGCTTGGAGGTTCGTAACCGCACTTTTAGGGACGATATTATAGCGCGCTTTAAATGGGGCAGAAAAAATCATTTCCATTCCCCTCTTCATTTGATCCTCTAAATCATGAGAACTAATCTTTAAATCCGAAGTATCAACAACCAAATAATACTCACTTAAGTCTTTCCCTGATAGGTTACTCTCCAATTCTGCTGAGTAAGCGATACTTTCCTCCATATTTAGTGACCCCTCAAGGGTGATCATAAATTGTTTTTTCTCATGATCTACTTCAATCTTATACATACGAATCCCTCCATAGTTAATTTCATTTAAAAGTGTAATATATTACCTATTTACTAGATATAATAATCGTCTTTTCTTAACAAAACCTTAATACGTTTATTAACAATTTTCGACAAAATTCTTAAACCGTAGATTTTCCAATTTAGCATGTATCATTACCCTTCATCCTCTTGCATTCTTGATGTATATCAAGGAAATGCAATTCTCTTTTTGTAAAAATAAACAATATAAAAGAAAAAGGAGATTTCACCCATGGAGATTTTTACGTATGAAGATTTAAAAAAGATTGATAGACCCACCTTAGGCAATATGATTCCCCTCGAATTATTTAGAACCATCCGACTAATTGGGATGTATCAAGGCTTACCGATGAATGGGAAAAACACGACTATGGCTGTAGGAAGAAAAATTGGTCAAAGCCTCCCGGTTCAAACCATCGAGGATGCGTTACAAATATTTAAGGAGCTAAAAATCGGCATTCCAACCATTATCCATGCCACAGAAAATGAGATTCATATTAAGATTGAAGATTGTTTCTGTAAAGGCCTTCCCATTCATGAAGGGAATATGACATGTGATTTAGAAGGGGCTATTCTAGAAGGCGCATTTTCCCTAATTTATGATAAAAAAGTGATTGTTCGTGAAGTGAAATGTAATGTAAATGGCGATGAGCATTGTGAATATATGATAAAAATACTTGGTTAGTGGATAGGAAGTTCTGGGGGAGTGATTAAAAGGGTGTATTTTTACTGCCCTTTTATTAATACTTACACATTTCCCTTTAATAAATCCTTTAACAGCACATTACTTAACGATGTTTTAGAGGTTTATCATCTGGAAAGCGTTTTGTTCTAAACTTGGATAGTACAAGCCGCGGGGACGGTTCTTATGAGTTACATATAATTAGGAAGTAGTAGGACCGTCATGCTGCTCCCCTACTTCCTAAGGATTAATCAAACAAAATATTCTTTAACAGTTCTATTGAGTGCTTGCTCTTTGATTCTAATAAAATCTCTTCTGTTTCATTATCTTCATAGACTACAATAACAGATTTAATTTTACGGCGTTCTTGAACGAACTCCGCTCGACCCTCTGAGGTTATCTCTGTTTTTATGAGCGGGGTAGCTGTATCCAATATTTCAGTCATCTCAGGTTCCTCAATAATCATCGATTGTATATTAACCGATTCTCTAAGGTCGGCAGGTGATTTATCAATTAAATGATTGCTAGACTGATAAGCCAACTTATATTGCTCTAAACATTGCTTAAAATAGTTTTCATAATTACTTATGATGGTATCGCTAATTTGATCAATTCCTTTTTCTTCTCTTTCTTGGTATTCTTTTAATATTTTTTCATGACTCAAATTTTTAATAGGCCCTTTCAAGTCAGATGTTTTTCCATACAGAGCAAACTCTCTGATATGACGGTCTATTGTGTCGATATGTCTTTTTAAAATGCCTACTTTTTCAAAGTTAAGATCCCTCTCAAGAATTCGATATAAACTCGTACATAAATGACGTATTTCATCGTAATCGTAGATCGCAAGTAGACCAGAATTTCTTCTATCGTACTCCTGTATTTCCCTTAAGCCTTTACTTGAAGCCTGCTTCAGCTTCCTACTAATATCATCAAATTTTTCTGTTTCACTGATATCTAAGTCCACAAGCTCAGGCTTTTTGATTTCATGATCCAGATTAGGAAAGGGTTTTCCTTCTAATTGAAAAAGCTCTTGGATTTCACTATGAAAGGCCGTGGTATATAAATCCAACCTTTTATTGATTAAGCTAATATTTCTGGGATTGGCTATCATACTTTTCTTCTGTTTCGTTAAATACTGTGAGACATCGTTTAAGATTTGAGTAAAATCCACTTGATCACCTACATAATCCAAACAATAACATGTTGTTGTTTTTGCTTGGCCTTTTCTAGAAAGTAGGTTAAATTTTTCAACACATTTATTTCCTGCTGCTCCATGAAAACCAGAATTAGTTCTTCCAGCTGCGAATATGCGATAAAATTTGAATTCAGCTGTACTGCCAGCTTTTCATCCATGGACTGAATTTGAGCATGTAGTTCGTCCACTTGCTCCTCCGTTAGAAATCCTAGAATACTCCCTCCTTCTAACAGTTTAGTTTGTATCCATTGTCGCAATTCATCTTTTTTCTGTTTAATGACTAGCTTCTCGTCCCTTGCTAGTTCTTTGTTAAACATCTCTTTTGTGAGTTGAATATATTCCTTTATATATTCCTCTAACTCCTCGAAAAGGATAGAATCAACTCCATAATAGGTTTGTCTCATGTCCACTCAACCTTTCTTATAAGCGAAGACTACTAAATAGCCCCGCACTGATGTCTGTTGAATATACATCTGCCACATAAATATGACTGCCCTTTTCAGCAAGCCTACTCTCAAAATCCGAACGGATATTTGGATTAATATCAAAATAATCCTTCGTCACGACTACTAAGGAATTGCCCTCATGCCCTTCTACTTGCCTTAACATATGCCCCATTTCGCTTCGAATATAGTCTGCTCCTCCACACTTTGCCTCAATAAAAAGATCTTCACCCTTCTTTATTTCCAGGTCTCCAATTTCCATATTTTCCAAAGCACCACGAGCAATGACATCTGGTTTCGTTTCGCCCCAATCAGTTTCAACGATACGCTGTTTATCCTCTACAACCTCAAACTTATCTTTAAGGGTATCCTTTAATTCATGTTCAAAAATCGTCCCTTTATAACGTTCCAGTTTTTCATCGACACGTTGATAATTTAAATCAGAAGGGTCTTCTGTTAAAGATCTTTCATATTCAGATAACACTTGGCCTACCTTTTCATTTTGATCCCTAATCTCATTAATGTATTCAGGATCCCCATATTGAGCAGTTTTTTCACTTAGCTCAATATTATCATTCATATAACTCCCCTCTATAGGCTCCAGTTTTTCCTGCTCAAATGTAATTTCTTGAGGGGGGTGATATCTTTCTACTTCTTCAAATTTCACATCTTCCGTATTTATTTCTTCATTATCTAAGTTACCTAGCTCCGCCCCTGTCTGTTTTACAAACTCTCCCACTTCTTTAGCCTTTGCTACTCCCTCAGCCAATGCTGTGCTGAATTCAATCAAAGTGTCCCGCTCCTAACCTTCTTTGATTTCTTTCTAACAATGTGTATTCCTTCTTATGTGTTTCATAATCTTTAGTAATTAACTCTAAACAGCATTCCAAATAACGTTCCATAAGAATTCTCTTATTAATTTGTTTCCTTATTTTCTCATCTTGCTTGACTAATCTGTTTAACCCTTCCTTTACAAAAGAGTATGTAAACTCATCCGTATCAATACTCATATCAAATCCAGCTTCCAATGCTGAGTATGTGAGATTTTCTTGAGTTGTGCGGTAAATATCCCTTACATTTTTCAATGGCTGCTTTAATAATACTTGATAAAAGTCATTCAGAATCCTTTCCATTTGAGGATACCCATTAGATAAGTTCTGCATAATCACTTCTGTTAAGGGGTGAATATACTTGGTTGTGTAAACGGAACCGTTGTAAGCTTGAGACGATAAACGTAATTCCTGATCAGGTACCGTATGGGTATGTTCTTTCCCATACAGAATTTGCAAATGAGCAGGAGAGCTCATCCCATCTGAAAAGTAGAGGGCGGCACCATTTGTTAATTTGCTAATAAAGTTAACTTTATCATCTGTTAAACCTAACGAATTCGCCACATATTCACAGTCATCTCTTGATACAATTCGGTGAATGATTTTTGTATTGGTATTTTTCAGCACATCCGGAGCAAGCTTTGTTGGTACTTGATCGATTATAATCATGCCTTCTCCGTAAGCACGGATTTCAGAAAGTATATGACTCAGACTTTCTACTGCTTTTCCTTTAATATTCACATCTTCCTGGCTTCCACTTTGTGTCACATTCGTAAAGATTCGATGGGCCTCTTCCAATATCAGAAGATGTTTCAGTTCACCGGTAAAATCAGTTTCATTTGCCTTTAAATATTCGTAAATTGACATCGAGATCAATCCGATAACAAGCGATTTCTCATCATCATCTGCAATAGCCTCTAGCTCTAATACAGTTGGATGTGATAGCAATTCTCCAATATCCATCGTTTCCACCGAATTAAGTAAAAAGCCTTTTCCACCGGTCATTAAGCTCTTTATTCGTGTCAAAAGAGCTGCTCGAATATTTTGCATTTGTTCCTGTGCATATCCTAGTTCTTTTGTATAACTATCAATCTCGTAATACAAATCCTCAATAGTAGGAAAATACTTTTCGTATAAAAGATTATCATGATCGCCCATATAAATATTTTTGGATGTGGTTAAGCTCCAGCCCTTCTTAATATAAACATTAATAAAACACTGCTCCAATATATTGGGCATAGATGCATACATCGTAAAGGAGGCATTAAAAATGACCTTCAAATTATCGATATGCTGCTGGATGCTTACATTTTGCGGAAAATAGAAGGGATTAATCCTTAAAGGTGAAATCTGTTCATTTCCCAATGTGTATACCCGTAAATCTGGAACGATCTTGTTCAATCTTCTGTATTCCTTTTTTGCTGGTTCAATAATTAAAAACGGAACATCAATGCTTTGTATTAAGTTAAAAATGGTATTCGTTTTTCCGCTTCCCGTGATCCCTGCCACGAGCATATGCTTTACCAGCTGGTTTGAATCAAGTTCATAAAGAGTAGGTGTAGTCTTGTCCCCATCATAAATATGACCTAGTGGGATTCCCGATAGACTAGGTGCACTTTGTCCAAAACGAGGAGATTGTGAAAATTCATAGCCCTTATATTCCTCTTTTGGAAAATCAAACACGTAAGAGAGCTCTTTGCTTGTCAGAAAAGAATACTCTCTAAATTGTTCATGGAACAAATCAATGTGTTGACTTGTACGAATTGCCGTTTCATGCACGCCAATCATAGAATAAGCTTGCCTAAGTTTGAACGCTTGATAAGGTTCCAATGACTCTTCTTTATACGTAGACTGATAAACTTCACAAGCTTGAGAAAGCTCCTCTTTGCTCTTTGTATAAATTGAAATAGATGTTTTCCACAAACCGGTGGATAGTGCTTTTTGCATACGGTCTAAATACGTTTCTAAAAAACGGTCCAGCTCGGCTGCTTGATGTTTTGTTTCCTCAATGTTTTTCGTATTCGTTTCCGTTTTCCCATTCGCATCTGAACTGGAACTCGTTCTGCCTTCACTACGATTATTACCTTTATTAACAAAAACCAACCCACCACCGCTGTTTTCACCATCCGTAAAGGTTTCACCTTCATTATAAGTATTGGTCTCTGAGTAAGCGGTACTTTCAGAGTGACTTTTCTTAAGATGAACAGAATTAGCAGTGCGAATGTCAGACAATCTCTCCAAATTCTTCACGATCTGTGTCCGATGAATCGGAGAAGCCACAACTTCTAATATCAAATCCTTGCCTCGTGCTAATCTAACAAATGGCTCTAAATAAGAAAAAAACTTCGTTTCGTTTTCCTTAGGGATTCCCGTAATAAATGCCTGTGACTGAAAGCCCTCAAAAAAATGCTCCATGTTCACTTCATGATAATGAACCCCCTGAAAATACGAGCTAAATCTCTCCGCAATCGATTCTCCTGGTTTCTTTTTAACGCCTATTGAAAAAGAGACACTATTGTCCAATCTGTTACTTTTCAAGCGAAAAATAACAGGTGAGAAAGCATGCGAGAGTGATAACACAAACTGTTCGATCGAACGATTGACATACCGTTGAAGATCCTCTTTCTCCAATTCATCTGATAACGTCAATTTATTTATCTGAATAAATTGATAATCTGTTTCATTAAAATTGTAATTTCGTAAACCTTCTTCTCGTAAAGGTGTTTGATACCGTTTTAAATATAAAAGTTGATCTAACATGGAGTAAAAAACCTTCTTCCTATTTCAAAATAGGCTGACAAACCTCAATTAATTGTTGTAAATATTGTTGAAATAGCTTCGTTACGTTCGCTTTTCTAACTTGTATTACTTTTTCTACTTTACGGCTATTTACCTTCCCGTACGTTTTTGGGGCCATTTGTGGTCGGTTTTCCTGTCGCCGTTGAGTTTGTTGAGGGACAGATTGATTAGCCCTAATCGAATGTCCAACAATTCCCCCTACAACCGCACCACTTACTGTACCAAGAAGAATAAGTGGGATCGATTTGGTGACTACGATGCCGATTCCCAGACCAACTATTCCACCCACCGCTGTTCCTATATTTAGAGCCCCAGAACCTCTCTGGCTTCCCCGGGATACTGGGACAGAGCTAGTTTCTATCGTTACAACATCGACACATTCTTCCTCTTTTAGCTCGTAATGAGGAATCGTAAATTGGCTATGAATTCGATCAAGTTTAGAAACAAGATTGTTTTTTTCTTCCGTTCCCAAGCCTTTATAATAATCAGTTTGTGTTAATTCATTTTTAACTTCTTCTTTTATAGCAAAAGAGTAATTGGACAACCTTCCCGCTTCTAATTGAAAGCTTTTATGATAAACTTGAAAATCACTAATTCTCTTACTGTCTTTGATTAATTTATCGTAAAGTTTTTCCAGATAATTACTGAGGGATTGGTTCATGCTGTTGTAGTTCATGGCTATGATCCTCCTGTTGAAGTTGTTGTAAATTACCCTCAAAACGATGGTTGATTTCAGATACACTTGAGATTTTTTTCTGTTTTTTCAAAATCGAAGCTAGCTTTTCTTCCTTATTGCTATTCATCTCTGCAATTAAGCTATTGAGGACATTGCTCTTAATTTTCACTACATTATTGATAATGGTCGACACTTCTGAGTTAATGTCCTTTACAATGCCTTTAGACATCTCGATGATTGGAGTAGCAACTGCGGTTTCACTATCCATTACTCTCACCTTCATCGTATCTGTCAAATCATTAATCAAGCGATCCAGCTCTTTCTTGTATTGGAATAAGTCAAATCTTTCTTCATATTCTGCAGAGCCAAACAGGCCCTTAAACCAATTAACAAAACCACCTTTTTTAACCTCATAAATCGAATTATCATAGGCCCCCTGTACCTTTTCCTGACAATCCTTTGCAATTGAAACAATGATCGTTGAAAACTCCGTTTCAATTTTCTTCATCGTTGACCCAACCAGGTTTTCCACGTTAAAGCTTCCAATCTTCTCCATTCTAGTTCCTAGGTTTTTCACTTCGGCTGCTTCCAGCTTTTCCGTTACTAGGTTCAATTGTTCTTGAATTTCACTTATGAGACTAGCGATAATCTTCTGGATATCCAAAAATAAGTCTTTTACGAGTTCCTTTACCTTTTGCACTAAATACTCTTCCGCATCTAGAATCGTAGCTTGAACGATCTCCTCCGCATTGTAGCGATCAATCCGTACCTTCGCTCTTGACCATTTCTTGAATACTTCTCTTTCGATATCCATTGAAATATCAACTAGCTTGTCTTCAATTTCCTCTGTTAGCTGGTTATCTAAACTAGCTCCCGTGATACCACCCACAATGGTCTTCGTTACTAAGCTGTTAATCTGCTGAACCGTTCCCTCTTTAATTTCTTCAATTTCTGCTTTTAAGTTATTAATTTTTTGAATATAGACCGCTTTATCTTCATTAATCGATCCGTTGATTTCATGAATTTCAAATTCGAGCTTATGAATTGTATCAGATAGAACACTACGAATGCTTCCAACCACGTCGGAAATTAAGTATTGGTTCTTACTTTGCAAGTACTCGCCAAGTGCGTTTTCTAGCTTTCGAATCTTTGAAAATTTGATAATATCTTGTGCATGTTCTTCTTTAATTTGTTTACCAGCGATCGTGTAGTCTGGATCTTCTGGATCAGGAATGCTGATTTTACGATCCTTTTGAATCGTTTGAATGTCAAGATCCTTCGTTAATAGCTGTTTACCTCTCATTCCAAAATACGCAGAAACCTCATGGATATTAGGCTTTAAAATTAAACCTGAAAGCACCTGTTCCAACTCATGTCTTGCCTTTGCGATGTCTTCTTCATTAAAAACGTCAATTTTGTTTATAACAAAATATATATGACGGCCATCTTCCTCTAAGCTAGAGGTCTTGGCCGAGTTTACATAGTTTCTAATTTTATCAGTAAAGTGCTCTTCCCCAACACTATCTGGGTCAATCATAAAAATAACAGCGTTCACTTGTGGAATAATGTTATTGGTTATTGCTTCATGCTTTTCATGTCTTGAAAATAGCCCTGGAGTATCAATCAATTCAACATTATCGCGGCAAATATCTAATGGACAATATACAATAACCTGTTGAATTTTTTCTTCATTGGTTTGATCACGAACAGTCGTAATTTTTTGTAGAATTTCTTTACATGTATCGTAGGTTAATGCATTGCCCTGCTCGTCTCTTTCGAAAACATCTACTTTGTTATTTTCAAAATAGGTAACTTCAATTCTAATTTCCTCTGAATAAGCAATCTTGGTGATAACAGACGTTTCTGCCCGAATGTCCATACTTAACAAGTCTTTACCGATAATTGAGTTAATAAAGGTAGATTTTCCCGCACTAAAAGGAGCAACTAGCGCAATTTTAAAGTTTCCATTTTCTAAACGAACAATTTCCTGCTCAAGCATGGAGTTTTCAATAATATATGGATCAATATGGCTTGATTTTTCCAATTCCTTCTTTACCTGTAATAGGAACTTTTTCGTTTGGGTGTATCTTTCTAACATCTGTTTGTCACTCCCAGTTTAGTAGTAATGGTTGAAAGCCCGAATGAGTAAGTAATAATTCTGGAAGCTTTCGTTTATTTCTTTCTTTTGATATTGGATAATTAGAGGAATCAACTAAAATAATTTCTGGATTCTCGATAATCTCTTCTATGCTGATTTCTTCATTTTGTAGTTTGAGATATTCCCTAAAGTAATAGGCTGAAATAAAGTAAATCGGATCACTTGTATAACGGCGAATGTCCTTTGTCACTTCCATCGTTAATAAGCTTTGACTATTGTATTCATACATAAAATGATCAATCTTATTGACTAAAATGATTTTCTCCAGGCCCACATAGGTAGAATAAATTTCCTCTAGATATTCCAAACTGCGGTATCTATCTAAATCCAAAACGAGGATCAATCCATCATAATAATCCTCCACTCTACTCTGTTCCGACAGGGATTCCATGACTGAGACACTTTCTCCCAACTGATTCTGGAGTAGCTCTGTAACAGTGCTTCTACCGGATTGCTGTGGGCCGACTACGAGCCAATTCTTCTTTGTAACATCAATTCCTGTACTTTTTATTCCTTCAGAGAAGCTTTGATTTAAATCTACCAAAGAATCTATTCTACTAATCTCATATAAGTAAGATAGATGCTGATGTGTAATCGTTCTTCCCGTAACCCATTCACCTTCTGCATCAAGGAACCTCAATTCACGATTCCGTTGCAATTCTTCTAAAGTAAGGTCTTTCTTCTCATAGCGAAAAGCAAGCTCTGCATAATAAGAAGAAACCAAAAAGATAGTCGGTTGTGAGATCAACGGTTTTACTGCTGTTTTTAACTCTAAAAGGACTTTAGACACTTCATCTTCGCTGAGACGATAATACTCATCAATTGCTAAAAAAATCGTTTTGCTATTCTTTCGTATACGAAGAATTTCATTTAAAGCATCGATGAAAAAACGATTTCCTATTTGTGTAGCTGTGATTAAAAAGAACACCATATCATAAGAAGGTAATGTTTGAATTTCACAATCACTTTGAAGCGTAACTTCCTTATAATGTAGATTTGATTTAAGATAGCATAGGGACTGCAGCTGTCTCTCGTTCTCTACAATCCAAATCGAATTGGTTTGTATGATACTCACCTCTTTCTCTGATAAAAGTCTCTAAAAGATGAATGGAACTAAAATCAATTAACGACTGGGCATGATGTTTTTCCAGCCCACGTCCCATAATAATGTCATCTTCTTCAATAACAAATAAACTTCTATTCCTTCTCACATCTTGGACATCTATTTTCCCTTCGGCTAATAGCTTCCCATAGAGAGCAAAGAACCCTGAAATAAATAGCACCTGACTAAGAGGATAACTAGGCGCAAGATCCTTCAATACATGCTCCATTTCCTTCATAATCACATCGTAATCTTCACTGTGTAAATCCAGTCTCGACAGAATAAAGCCAAATTTTTTGTTTTGCTCCTTAATCTCCTGAAGAAATTCTCTAATTTGCACTGAAAAATTGGCATTTCCAATATGTGATGGATTAATTAAAAAGAGAGCTAAATCACTAAGTTGTAAGGCTTCAAATGCTTTTTCATCATGATCATCATGACGGGAATGTAGCCCCGGAGCATCAATGATGGTGACACCTGGAAGATGGTCAAGCTTACAAAAAATTTGTACCTCAACTGGTGCTTGTGTGCTACGTACACCGGTTAAATCTTTTAACATTTCCCTTAACTGTTCCTCATTCTCATAGGTATACATTACCACCCGCTGGTCGGCGTACTTCACAAACAAACGGGAATCTGGAGCGCTAACTATTTTAGTAAGAATGGCTGTTTCAGCTCGTATGTCCATATTTAACATTTTTGAGCCTATTAGACCATTTATTAAGGTAGACTTCCCATAAGAAAATGGACTTAAGAAGGTGACTTTAAACTGATCATCATACAACTTGTAGAGAGCTTCGTTAATTTCCTGATTATTCTTGTAGCTATATTGGTAGATAGAAGTAAGTTTCTTTAAGGCAGGAAGATCGGTAGTCATTTCTTCGTTAATGACAATAACCTTTGATTGAATTGGATCGACTATCTTCAGTGAAACTTTCGATTTGCCAATTCTCAGTAGTCCATCTATATAAAAAGGAATGTTTAAAAAAATTATTTCATAGATTTTATCGTACAACCCCCCTCTGACTTTCCCACTTCGAATCAATTCATTAGCTATGACTGAGGAAAATGCATTATAGAGATGTTGCTTTAATTCATCAGGCAGGATCCTCCCTGAAATATTTCTACTTTCTTTCACCACAGCAGAAGGTAGGTACTTTTTTATAGGCAGCATTAAATGTTTGCAAAGTGGATCCACATCTACCAAAAAGGATTCCACTTTATACTTGTGAACTAGATACTCTTCTAGCTTTTTAAAAAAGCTGGCTTGCAGCTGTTCATTTTTTTCGAGAAAAACATTATATATGTATTTGTAATATAGATTAATAGAGTCTTGAACTTGTTTCCCAATCACGATACTGTTTTTATTATAGTAAAAATATGGAGGTAAAGTTTCTTTACCTTCATTACTAATAATCAAGATATCTTTGCCTGTAAAAACAACTTGTACTTTCATGATTTTCTCCTTTTAAATAAAGTACCCTAAGAAAATAAAAATGATTAAGAAGATAAACCATTTTCGATGACTCTTTTTAAGTATCTGGTGTTGCTCCAGCATAGCTTTTGTTAATTTATCACTTTCAATCGTCACGGTTGTCCTTAACTCCGTTACTAAGTTTGATAACTTCTTATGATTTTTTTCTGTTTTATCAAAGCCATCTCCTATTCTTTCATTCAGATATAGAATCATATCTTTTTGAGTCTTCATACTTTCCTCGAGCATGCTGTATACCTTTTGGAAGGATTTCACTTGCTCCTTTTGGCTTTGTGAAATAATCTCCTTCGTTTCTTGTATGTTAGCATCTAACTTTTGTCGAAGGTCACTATGTTCATTTTTAAGCGAAAGATTCGTGAAGCTAGATGTTTCCTTCAACTTTTGTTGCAGATTCGTTTCAAGCTTTTGGACTTTAGTAGAAAATTGTGTCTCTATTTTTTTAATCTCTTGTTTTACATCTTCGTTTATTTTAGTAAGTTCCTGAACTCCGTCTATTAAAGCTCTCTTACCCTCATCTGCCGCACGCTTCGTGTCATTCATATTTGAATTCAATAACAATGTTACTTCATTTATTTCTGATAGAGTTTTTTCCGTATCAATCACCATTCACAAGACTCCCCTTTGATTTAATGCCATAACTTGAATACATCTGACAAACTTTAGCTATATATCTACCTAACATAGGAAATCCATTTTTCAAATATTAGGTGAATTCAGAAGGTAATTATTCGTTTACAACACAAAAAAACCTATTTATCCAAAAATAGGTTTACTACATCTAAATCCATCTTTGGTTGTTACCAATCTACCATGCAATTTTTTGCCTGTGTCTTTGAGCCACTACCTATCTGAATTTAGCCCCTATCAATATCCATATTTTTCTTTAGTATTATTTTACTATTTTGTTAATCATGTTTCTACACTATTAGCCATTTTGTTACAATTTTCGAACTTTAAGTAGTTAAAGTGTCATTATTAATTTTCGGAAAAAGCAATTTTATATTTAATTTTATGATTTTGGGTTGAACCGTATCTTCTCCTAGTTTCTAAAATTCCTTTCGGGAGTTCTATAGATATACACTATTTTTCCTAGTTTCGACAAAAATCGAGTGAATCAGACAAAAAGAATATGGTATAAACTAGAAAGATATAGTTAATTTGTCGTATTAATAATAGGGGGAAAATATAAAATGTTCATTTTCATTTTAATCATTATTGGTTTATGGCTTATTTTTTCCTCTAGTTCTGGTTCATCCAGTACTAGTAGAAATCAAAACAGTTATGTTCAAACGACATCATCAAATACAAATTTCATTAATATATACGGGGAATTTGAAACTGGTTCCTATTTGGAGGATGTGAATGTTTATGTAAAGGGGCCGGTGTATAGTTATCCTCTAAGTCAAGGATTTTTTTGGGGATACGGTGCCGGCACACTATCCATCCAAAATTCTAGTGGTCAGTTATCTATCAACCTAGTAAAGTCAACAGATAATAGAATGGTTCCTACTTCCTTTACCATTAATAACGAAAAATTTTCCGTGATTGAAAAGAATGGTCAGTTCTTTAGTCACAAATCTTATCGTGATATTAGCCTTGCAAGAACCATCAATTATATTTTAGACGAGCAAGCCCGATTGAATATGGATGAAAAAAGTCAAAAAACTACCTTTGAATTTTTAATAGGACTTTTGGTATTTAATATGATGCTGAAGAGGAAGATCATCTTCCGGCATGGAAAAGAAGCAATTGAAGTTGGAGAGACTACGAATTTAGAAGTAGAATATGAAAAGATATGGTCCATTGCTGTAGATTTAGTAAATAAATATTCCCACGATTATTTGTTAGAAAGAACGAATAACAATATTGAACAATTACTAACTATACTTGAATTACCTTCAAATGAAAGAGATCTAAACGTCATAAAAAAGCAATACAAAGTGCTGGCTAAAAAATACCACCCGGATGTTTATTTGAAGTCAGATCAAAAGTTCAAAGAAATTAATAGTGCATATGAAGAACTGTGTACATATTTAAATGCCTCCTAAATCCTTAGCTTTTCTCATTCTTAGGACGATCACGAAACTATTAAATATGGGCTCCATGCGGTGTCAAGGATAAGTGTTAAGCGGGTATTTGTGATGGCGAGGATATACTAGACATACCACAGGGACGGTTCTGGTGGCTTTAACTAATGCCACCAGAACCGTCCCCATGGTTTTTGAAAAGCCAAGCGTGCACCCAACTCCCATTCCTGTTATGAGTTCAGCCAGCCTTTGGAACCAACAAATGATTACCGTCATGTTGTCCATATTGATCCTGATCATATCCAAAAGGTCCATTATGATTCCCCTCTTGTCCCCTTCATAAACAGGTCTCCTTATTCAGGCACCCATTCCGAATCAAAGCCTTGATCATCTTTATACACCTTAAAATCCCCCGAATTCACGAATAGCCTGAAATCGCCAGACCCGTCGTCTCTTGTGCAGTAAAAGGCATAATAGGTTTGACCATTGGTATCTAAATCCCCATCATATGCAACAATGCTGGCAATCCCTTCAATCTTCTCATTTACAATCGCCATGGCCTTATTGAGCGCTGCATTCTTCTCATCTTCATCCGTCGTAGTAGGCTCCGTCACAGCAGGCTGCTCCACAATCTCATTGACTGGTGCCTCCGTTTGAAAGTTCGCTTTCATTTCAAGCCCCGAAACAAAGTCAGACACATACTGTTGGAAGTCAGAATTCCTATCAAATTCAAGAATATCCGGGTGATCATTAACCAGTTCAGCCACCACAGCCAGCATCGCTAAACGAGTAGCAATCTCCTCTTCCCTCCACGATTCATCTTCCTTGTCCCCTTTTTCATACTTCTCTCGATACCAGTTGATTTCATCAATGATGGTACATACCTGTCCATGAAAATAGAGATCTTTATTTGAATTTGGAATAACGGATCGAAACCCATTCAACTCATCTTCCAGTTTATCCATCGCCGTAATGGGATCCTTTTTCACTTGAGTGATCGAATTATACCGTTTCTCAAAATCCTTATATAGCTTAAGATAGCCCTTATGTGAAACCTCCTCTTCTGCATGTCTAAGGCTATAAATAAGATCGTGACTGGATATAATCTGTGGCTTTTCCTCCCTAGTATACGGTGTGGTATTAAAGGTAGGATCGATGTGATTCACCATCTCAATCACATCCTCAGGAAATGCATCTCCTTGATCCTCATACACACTCCAAGTCCTTATTGCCTCCACAATATCTGTATTGACCCTGACCATATCTTCCTGCTTGGTACACCCCACTACTAAGCTTAAAAGCAACACAGCGACACTGCACCCTTTTACAAACTTCCTCACTTGCTATTCCCCCCAAAGTTGTCAATCTTCTCTATCTAAACCTAGCTTATTTTAAAGTAATCGAATCAAATGGCGCACCGGAAGACGCTCCATCACTTCTATGAACAAAAAGTGTGTGTTCACCAATCGTGTAATATAACGTGTACGAGGAGTCCGTTTCACTCATTCCTTCCTCATCTGGTTTACCTAAGGCATGAATCACCTCATCATACGATAGATGAATAGGTAGATTAAGAGTATACACCGGAGAGTCAGGATAACCCTCATAATCATAATCCACACCTAACCCGCAATGACAGTTCTTATATAGAAGCACACGCCCACCTTCTGCATCTCCTATCCCATCAGGCGTACCCATGACATTCTCAATCGCCGGTCCAATTGGGTCACCAATGGAAACCTCAATTCCCTTAATCTGCCCCTGGCCAGCAAGGGTCAAAAAATCAGAAGCCATCACCTTTATATTATTGGCTTTCCAATCATCCTTACCAAAATCAACCGCTTCGGTTTCAGCCGTACCCTGAGAGGAAGCCTCGCCTTGATTCTCATCCTTAAACCCATTCTCTAAAAAACTATAAATAGCCGCATTATGAAACTCATAGGAATCATCCAATAAATACTTCCATTTACCATCCTCTAAATGGAAAAACCACTCAAACTTGAACTCTTCCGGCTCATCCAACCCCTCATAGTTCTCCTTATAATAACTGCCTTTGACTCTAATTAATTGGTCATGCATTTCTGGAGAAAGAACATTATCCTCTTCATCGATATGTAAATCATCAGTAATCTCTTTAATCGTATAAGAGACCATGTTTCCTTCAGATTGCGCAAACTGATCACCGATATCTTCAAGCGTTTCTCCCTGCTGCTTATAAAAATTAGAATAGCTTGCCGAAATCGCTTCTGCATCCTGATCCTTTAAAGCTTGGACATAAGCAAGAGCAGCCTCATAGGCATCCGGCTTCCATGTGACACCTTCTTGATTATCCATAGCGAAGAATTTCCATCCTCCTTTTTCCTTATGAAACCAAATCTTCTCACCAGCCCATTTGACATCCGACTTTTCATAAGGAGAATACTCCTCTCGTGTTTCTCCCTTTGAATCAAAAAATAAAGACACGAGATAATATTTCTCCTCTTTATTCGTTTTTGATGTTTCTCTAGGTAACCGATCTCTCACTCCTATAACGCTTATCTTATAACCTTCGAGATTAAGAGTTGATTGATCTATGTCCGATGTAAAGTCATCTATAGTGACACCAGCTTCTTTATATACGTCTGATACCATTTCATATGCCTTTTGATAGTCTTTGCTTTGTATGGCTTTCACATAGGAAACCGCTTGTCTGGCAATCTCTTTCTCCGTCGATGACATATTCGGATTAACATCATCTTTACCTGTCTTCTGAGATGAATGGGAGCATGAAGTTAATATTACTAGTATAATCAAAGCCCCCATACATTCGATCCATCTATTCAACAAAAATCCCCCTAAACTTTTAAAACTTTGTATCCCTTTATTGTGTCGGAAAAAGGTACTAATTGTTTAGAGATCCTATGGGGATGGTTGTCCTTTAATTATCTACCCGGAGCCTGTTGTTCGAATAGCATCCCCTAATTATGTGAGCTCATTAATAAAAGTTTCCAAGTAAAATAGTTAAATTATCAACGTAACAAAAAATGGATATTTTTAATAATACCTATTACAGTAATAAAGGTTTATAATATCAAAGTACTAATTTGAAAAAATTGTAAAATACTTTCGGACCATATATTATTGATAGATTAATATACATCTTGGAGGATTTAAAGGATGAAAACTGAAAAAAAGAAGAGAAAATGGCTTAAAGTAACGGGAATTATCTTACTAATTCTCTTTATCGGTGTTGGAATTTACACTTATTCTGTCTATCATTCTCTTAAAAATGCGGTAGAAACTATGCACCAACCAATTGAGCGTAAACAATCGGAAAAACGTCAGGGGCCTGTTGAGTTATCGAAGAAGGATCCTTTCTCTGTATTAATGTTAGGAGTGGATGAACGCAAAGGTGATCGTGGTCGGTCAGACTCGATTATTGTGTTAACTGTTAATCCGAACAATCATTCTGTTAAGATGCTAAGTATTCCACGTGATACTAGAACAGAGATTGTGGGAAAAGGGAAAGAGGATAAAATTAACCATGCGTATGCCTTCGGAGGCGTTCCAATGGCCATGGATACTGTTGAAAACTTCCTTGATATCCCGATTGACTATTATGTACAAATTAATATGGAAGGCTTTAAAGATATTGTTGATGCGGTTGGCGGAGTATCCGTACAAAATGATTTACAATTTACTGAGGGTGGATATGAATTCCCTAAAGGTGCGATAACTTTAAATGGTTCGAAAGCATTAAGCTACTCAAGAATGAGACATGAAGATCCAAGAGGAGACTTCGGCCGACAAATGAGACAGCGCCAAATTATTCAAGGCGTTATTAAGGAAGGCGCGAGCTTATCTAGCTTAACTAATTACTCAAACATATTCAAAGCACTTGGTAGCAATGTAAAAACGAATCTTACTTTCGAACAGATGCTAGACATTCAAAAGAATTATAAAGACGTAGCAAACGACATTCAGCAAATGGAAATAAAGGAACAAGGAACTAAAATCAATAAAATTTATTATGGAATTGTATCTACAGAGGAAAAACAGCGAGTACAGAGTGTTTTGAAGAAACAATTAGAGATAGAAAATAAATAATAAAAACAAGGGTTCAGTTCACCGCTGCAGTAAAGTAGCGAGGGCTGACCCTTTTTTAGGACCTTAGATGCAGTTACTCTCTTAACACTTAAATATAATGGGATAATCCCTTCATTGCTTTAATAAGATTTTAAATTTATAGTTAGTTAATTTCAGCAATCTATTTATATTGAAATAGGTGTAATTGATAAGCAGGAGTTCTTTAGTTAGGTTATTTTAAGGTAGGCTACCAATATCCCGTTACCCCACCCTTTCACAAAATCATTGTTTCTTCTCTTCAATCGACTTATTCCTATTACATTCGCTCTTTTTCGATACTAATCAAACGTTTGGTTAATAGAAAGGTAAGTCCTAGTAAACATTGGTTTCTTGCTTTGAAATCGTCAAAAATAATGTCTACTACTGACTGTTGTTTTAATCTTTCCATTAATTAAATTGATCCCAAGGTGGTGATTACGACGTTTATTTAACAGAAACAACCACCACAACAATATTAAGCTGCAACTTTATCAATCCCACAGCTTGAAGCCCATTTTACGAACCCCTAACCTCGTTAATTTTCTATAAACCTACAAATTTCTTCTATTTTTATTATCTGCTTTACCAACTAAACGTTTAATTAAAAGTACCATGAATCGCTCCCTGTACATATTACTGACCAAAATTATATAAAAAGAATGTCGATGATCTATCCACGAAATTCCCTACACTTCCACAAAATCCAAGTCTTTTCTCTTCAACCGACTTCATTCTAAAACATTCGCTCTTTTCCGATATTAATCAAACGATTGGTTAATAGAAGGGTAAGTATTAGTAAACATTGGTTTCTTGCTTTGAAATCACCAAAAAGAATGTCGACTACTGACTGTTATTTTGATTTATGCTTTAAAGATGAACTCAAGATGGTGACTGCCATAATTGTTAAGCAAGGATGCCACATGGACGGTTCTCTTGATACATAAAACTGCTCAATGAGGAAAAAAGCCATCAGAACCGTCCCCGTGGTTTCTTCCTTTTTCCGTTAAACACTCTTCTTCCGGCTTCATTTTCACCTGTTTCCACTTTTTAGAGCCTTTTTTGCGAAATTGTGCGATTTCGATGTCAGTTCCATTTGTTAATGTAAAGAATATAAAATGATAATCAGCGCCATCGTTACCGTGAAAATAAATATGCTTAACATACCCATTTTTTATCGTTGGGTATCTTTTCTGTACCAACTTGCACCAATATCCATATTTAATATCAATAACTGCTTCTGCATCATGCTGCCAAAGATGGTACGGTGCGCATAGAAAATCCTCCGGAAACTGCTGCAAATCTGCAATCCGATACCCTTCTTGTCCGTGAACAAGCTGAATAAATCCGTAAGAATAACCAAAATACTCCGCTCTCTTACCATTAAATCCTTCAATTGTCTCAATCTCATAAAAAAAACGTATGCCTCGTTTTCCATCTGGCACCCGACAGAGCTTGATCAAACTCGTATGCCCAATCCCAGCAAACGAATGAAAATAGTCTTCATAAGGTAACTTTTTTTGATACTCTTTAGATAAAAAATTGTAGGCCAGTGGAAATGGAGTTCGTGCATGACCAACCGTTCCGCAGCTTCGCCCTCCCATGTTCTCGGCCTCACGCAAAATACTAAAATAATTGAGAAGAGTGTCTTCAGGGGTTTGAGTCCATTCTGCAGGCACCTGAATTGGGTCGTGTGTTTTTTCAACAAACGGTTGCAAGAACTTCGAAGTGGTAAATCTTAAATTTAAAGCTGGTAAACTAGATGGACGAAAATATTTTTGATGATAGGCAGCTTGGTCCGTTTGATTCCGTAGTAACACATTCATCACCCCACCATCAGTTTATGGGCAAATGAATAATAGGTGAAACAGGGACAGTCCCCCGGCGCGTTAAAGCGCTGGGGGACTGTCCCCACTCTACTTATCTACAGCAGGAAGAGTAACTACAAAGACTGTTCCTTTTCCTACTGTACTTTTAATTTTTATGGTGCCTTTTAGCTCCCGAATAATACTAAATGAGACCATAAGTCCAAGACCTGTTCCTTTTTTCCCTTTTGTAGAAAAATAGGGCTCGCCTAATCGGTTAATCTGTTCTTGTGTCATACCGATCCCAGAATCAGTAATCTGTATTTTCACTTCGTTATTTAATACTTCAGTATCAATACATAACCTTCCGCCATTTGGCATAGCCTCTATACAATTCTTTACTATATTTAGGAAGCATTGACGAAATCGATTTCTATCACCAAGTATTAAGCAAGGTTCAATGGTCTCAATGCTTAGCTCAACTGAATTCATATTTGCCATTGGTTGTAAGGATTTAATAATCTTTCTCAGTCCTTCAGTGGGATCAAACCTCTCAATGGTCTGCAAAGATGGTTGTCCAACTGTTAAATAATCCTTTATCACTTGTTCAGCAGCATGAAGTTCTGTCAACGCGATGTGAATATAACCCCTTGTATTGTCTTCCATTTTCGGATCTTCTAAAGCAAGCTGTAAAAAACCATTAACAGCTGTTAGTGGATTCCGAACCTCATGAGAGATAGCTGCACTCATGTGACTGACCAATTCAATTTTTTGTGACTTCACCATTTGTTCAGTAAGAAACTTATTTTGTTTCATTTCCTCAATTAAGTAGGAAATCATACAGGTGCCGATACACTGAATAATAGTGGTGATCATAACATCCTTAAGCCCATCAGCAGAATGTCCAGTAATCAATAGACCAAAATAAATTAGTATGTTCATAATCACTGCAGTGGTAAGCACGACGCAAAGTCTCTTTTTTGCGTTTTGCTTAAGGAACCACGGGTGAGCATACTTTAAACAAATGGCTAAAAGGATATAAAGCGGTAGAACGCTCCAAAAAGCACTGTCAAATCCAAAAAACACCCCTCTAAAAAAGAGCGAAAAGAAAGTTAATAGTGGCCCAAATCCAAAATAAAACCCACCTATAAGAATGGGAATTTGCCTTAAATCTACCATGACTCCATAATGTCTTGTTGAAAATATTAGACAAATCATGATTGATAAGAGAAACCCAAAAATACCTAAAACCTTTGGAAGGGAATTCTTATAGTACCGTTCAACCCAAAGATTAAAAATAAATAATAGAAGCATGATGATTGCAAGATTGAAGGACAGATCCCTAACCAGTTCCACATAGCCACCGCCTAAAAACGTTGTTATCCCTTTATTTTAAGACTTTCCTATCCTTCCAACAATCTAATTTAATAAGGAATTTAGTGGAATTTTTAATATAATACTCTTTTACTCTTCATTGTTGATTTACGTGAATTCATAGGCGGAGAAATTCCGTCTATTCTATAAAGTGGTAGCTTAAGAGGATCAAATAAGCGGAGAAATTACACTTAACTGCTCTAAATAAGACAAAATACCAACGATTTTGATCATATAAGCGGAAAAACTCCCCTTATTTTTATAGAAATAAGGATATTTCCCAACTTAAGCGGAAATTTTCCGCTTATTTTTCCAAACACAGGTAGAATTTCAAGAAATGTTTCCATGATTATAAATTCCGGGTTTTGCCTGGCACGAAATCTAATACAGCAGCCAGAAATCACCTTCTCAACAAGAATATTTTTTTGTATAATGGATATATAATAAAAAGGAGAAGTGCGTCAACACTTCTCCCTGCAACCTCAACCGTCAGGGTGGTGGTTGTCAAATAGCTTATTGATTTTCTTGAGAACCACCCTTTAGCTTACGACGGCGTTGGGCGGTTTTCTTGTTTTCTAGAATGTTTTTCCGAAAGAAATAAGCGCTCAATTCACGCGTAGCCCCCTTCAGAACTTCTCGTAGAATGTCAAGAAATGTTTCCATGATTATCACCTCCTTTCCTAAAATAGAAAGAAGATTAACAACCAACCACCCCAACAATATTCAGCTGCAACTTTATTCTATCACTTTCCACCACTCTTATAACCTATCAATCTTCGACAAATTCTGAGGCGTGACAGGCACCGGAAATTAATAAATTAATCATTTTTCGAAAAAATTCGGGTGGTGCCTGTCACAGGATTGATTTACAGACTTCACCCTTTTCCCCTATCTGCTATACTAATCAAACGATTGATTAAAAGCCCCACAAACCGCTCCCTGTACACATTCCTAGCCAAAATTACATAAAAACAATGTCGATGATCCATCTTCTACATTTCCCTACAATTCCACAAAACACAAGCCATTTCTCATCAACCGACTCCATTCGATTACATTCACTCTTTTCCGAGACTAAACAAACGTTTGATTAATAGAAGAGTACACCCTAGTAAACATTGGATTACTGCCATGAAATCTTCAAAAACAATGTCGACCACTGACGCATTTTTTTAAAATCTTCTTTTATAAAAATGAACCCAAACCAGTGACTGCGAAGCTTGTTAAGCAGCGACCTTGAAAGGTCACAGTCACCCCATTTCCTCCCAGGTGCGATAGATCAGACTCTCCCCTTATAGCCAATGAGAAGACTAGAATTACCTTCTCACCACTGGTATAATTTTCATATAAATATATTTCTATAAAAATGGTTCTATTAACATTCATTGCTGATTTTTGTATAAGAATGAATTCATAAGCGGAGAATTTTCCGGCTATTGTTTATAGAGGACACCTAAGCAGCAGAAATAAGGGGAGAATTTCCCCTTAACTGCTCTAAATAAGACAAAATCCAGCGCCTTTTGATCAAAGGGGAAAAACTCCCTCTATTTTAAGGGAAATATGGGTATTTCCCTATTTAAGCGGAATTTTTCCCTTTATTTTTCAAACACTTGAAAACATCAGTTATAACTGAGCCCAAATACGATGTAGGAGACCAGACCATCATGCGAAAAAGAACAATGAAACTAATCCAAATTGATTGGGAAGGCCCATTTACATTAGATGAGTTACATCTCTTAACCAATAATTCTCATGACTATGGAATCTATCAAATCTACGGGAAACACTTAGTCTACGGAAAAGATGTTTTATTATATATAGGTAAAGCCGACCAGCAAACCATTGGGAAGAGAGTGTCACAAGAAAATTGGTGGAATACCAACGACTCCAACCACCTTAAGATTTATGCTGGCCGTCTAGCTGGGGAACATACACCCGCGGAGGCCATTTGGTCAAAGGAAATAGATCTGGCCGAAAAACTCCTAATCCATGTACACAAACCAGCCTACAACTCAAAGAGTCTATCACTTATACGGGATGCCGAGCTACAGGATATTCATATTTTGAATTGGGGAGATCACAGAGACCTGCTACCTGAAATTTCGGGTTTACGATGGACAAGCAAATTAGACACGATGACATACGAGATTTATAGCTATACCATTAACGAGTAGCTTTACGATTGGGAACATTTGTGAAGGAGAGCGCCGATTATGCCATCTATGATCATTGGAAAACTGACAATCCCTTATGAGGAAGAACTACTTCAAAGTTGGAAGAAAAGAGACTAATCCATTGTCCCCTCCTTCATGCTTGCATGGAATGGCCCTGGTGTAAGCAACGGCTATGGTTTTGGAGAATGGGTAACGGAGCAATATTTTCGTGATAAGGGGTTTTATACAATCACCAACGAATTTAACCTTTTATCCAGAACCTCTAAATTTAAGAGATACAATGACATCATTTCTCTTATGACCGGTCAGGAAAAACTCAATCAGTTCAAAGATGCCGTTAAAATATTGGTAGAGACGGACTACTCCATTGAAAATCCAGATATGTTCATATTCAATTTGGAAACTTGTTTCTTTGAGGAGGTAAAGAAGGCAAAGGATGTGCTTAGAGTTCCACAGATGCGTTTCATGTACCTGGCTCAGTCTATTTTAGGAATTCATTCAATACTAATCTATTTGTCCGATTACGAAGATACGGAATTTCAACAGTCAATTGAGATAGAGTTTGATATTCCAAAGGTTCTTGAAAACACTATGAATAATTGTTAATTTTGTATCATGAAAAAGGAAACCCTCCAACATCAAAGTGCCATGCGACGGTTCTCTAGGGGATGAAACTGTCCCTATCATTAAAGATCCATCAGATCGGTCCACTTGATGCTAATTCGGGGGGTGCCAGGCATGGAAATACACTGTTATACCATCTAAACGTTTAATCAAAAGTTGATGTATAATGAATAAAAATGGACAACAGGAGGAACATCATGAGCAAATTAATTAAATCTATAGCTTTCGTTATATTCGTAGTTGGGGTTATTTGTCTTATCGTGGCATTTAATACATACAACGACACTACTGCAATTGCATGCTTAATCACCGCATTAAGTAGCCTAATAAGCGGGTTTTTATTCTTAGCATTGGCGAAACTAATCGAACAGAACGAAGATCGTATTGAACAGAGTGAGCAATTAAACAAGCTACTAACAGAAGAATTAAGACGGGTAATGGTAAAATTAACGAACATAGAAAATAAATAATGGAGTCGAATAAAGTAGGTAAACCTCTCTCTCAGGATTCCCCTTATCAACCCGTACATGACCTATGCAGGCATAAGGCTAACGAAGTGTTACATTAGGAATCAAAGAGTGAAGATTCTGAAGGCACTTGGGAGTATGTATTAAAATAAATAAGTCCTATATAGGGCTTTTTATTTTTGTCGTTGTTGGAAAAAAGAGCGACGTAAATGTAATAATGCAGCTCTACATTCCTCTTTAAAACATATCAAACTTTATGTCGTCTTTGGCATGAATTACGATAACTGAACAAAACTCAACTAGTACTGATTATTTCGCAGTCGTTTATCAGCCAAATTATTTAGCAGCAAGCTATGTACAGGATTCCCCATTTTTCCCAACTAACATCTCCATGTGAAACATTTCTGTTAATCAAGATTTTTCAGGCGGTGACAGGCAAGGTATCCAATTCCACAGCTTGAAGCACATTTTCAGAGCCCCTAACCTCGTTAGTTTTCTATAATCCTACAAATTTCTTCTATTTTCATTATCTGCTTTACCAACTAAACGTTTAATTAAAATGGTTACGAATCGCTCCCTTTACATATTCCGAACCAAAATCACATAAAAAGAATGTCGATGATCTATCCACGAAAATTCCCTATCCTTCCACAAAATCCAAGTCCTTTCTCGTCAACCGACTATATTCTATAACTTTCGACCTTTTCCGATACTAATCAAACGATTGGTTAATAGAAGGGAAAGTATTAGTAAACATTGGTTCTTGCTCTGAAATGAACAAAAAGAATGTCGACTATTGACTGTTATTTTGATTTTCATTTATAAAATTGAACTCAAGGTGGAGACAGCGATGATTGGTATGCAGAGATCAGGAATCGTCCCGTTGGTCTTCGGGGCGTGACTAGGCACCAAAACTCCACAAATCCCCCTATATGCTATACTAATCAATAGTTTAGTTAAAAAGGGCATAATCTCCACTATCTTGCGCTTTCCTTCCAGATAGGAATAAAAAAGAATGTCGGTACCCTACTCGCCATTTTCTCCTCTAATCAACAAAATAATGGTCTTTTCTCTTTAAACGACTTTTTTCTCGTTTATCTCCTCTCATCCGATATTAACCAAACGTTTGATAAGAAGTAGCTAAAGTCCTTGAAAGCACTTCATTCTTGCTGCAATAACTGCGAAAAAACTGTCGAGAGCTGGCTGCATCTACTGAGAAAACTTAAACAGAAACCGTCCCCACAGCAACTTTACTCGTCACTTTCAGAGGTTTACTCGTCTAAATTTACGATTACTCGTCTATTTCTCATTTTACTCTTCAACCTTCATACTTTACTCGTCACTATCCCTATTTTACTCGCCAACTACTAAACTATATCCATTCCTCCATAAAAAACACCACAGTATCAATACTGTGGTGGGACAGAATAATATATCTTTCAATGTTACGAAACCACAAAGAGAGGATTCTCTAAGCCCACAAATAAAACCACCAGAACCGTCCCCTTGGTCTTCCTCATTAATGATATGGATTGGTATTTAATAAGGTGGCAACATCTACTAATTCAAACCCCCTCCTTTTTAGTTCCTTTATAATCGTCGGAACTGCTTTTGTGGTTTCTGTTTTGTCATCATCACTATGCATGAGTATGATATCTCCGTTACGTACGTTATCAAAAATATTTTTTTCGATATGTGCTTGTTCTTTCTGTGACCAATCCAAGGTATCAATTGACCAAATAATTACTTTGTATTGTTGTTCCTGCGCAACAGTAATAACCTTTGTATCGGTATCTCCAAATGGTGGCCTTAATAGAGCTGGTGACTTTCCAATAACTCCACGAATAGCCTTAGATGCGTTAATTAAATCTTTTCGGATACCTTCAGTACTTTCTTTTGTCAATTCATGATGACGGTAACTATGACTCCCAATAACATTTCCGTAATCATAAGCTGATTTCACGATATCTGGGTTTTGTTGGACTTTTTGTCCTATGAAGAAAAAGGTTCCCCTCACGTTCTCTTTTTTCAATGCAGCAATAATTTTAGGAGTATTGATTCTATCCGGACCATCGTCAAAGGTAAGAGCCACCATCTTCTTATTAGGACCATTGACAAATACATCATGAGGGTAACTCTTAGGAAAAGAGAGTATTAATTGACGCCAATTTAACATACTTTCCCAAGCAGAAGAGGAAAGATTTTGGGAAGTTCCTTTTATGGATAGAATATAGCTCTCAGGGACATTGGAAAGTTCGACCTGGCTATATACTGAAATATGATCTACTTTATTAGTAGATGTAGGAATAATCCACTTTAACTGATAGCGCTTATTAAGGTTGTAGGTGTAAATTTGGTCATTTTGGAAAGATGTCGTACTTGTCGGGTTTCCCATTGCTTTTTTAATATCAGCTAAAGTAAGGTCTTGAATAGAGGGCTCATTGGTACGTACGTCAAAAATCTGATCTTCACGGGTATAGCCAAATACAGCAAACTTTTTGTAATAGGTTGCGTAATAGCTATTCCCAACCTGGTCTACCTTGTCAGGCTCACCCCAGGCTTTTTTCACTTGAGAAAACGTTGATTGGAGGGAAGCAAAAGGGTTATTAATCACATGGCCAGTAGATGCTAAAGAAACAATTTGTTGAACCGTCACAACGGTTTGCGGCTTCGATGATTGGCTTTGATTTCCCTTACTTTCGTTTTTATTAGGGTCTATATTTTCATCCTGGTGCTGCTGTTCGGCTTTTTGACTATTATTTTTTACGCCATCTGGGTGCCCACAACTAACTAGAAGTAAAAATAACAAAATGATAATTGAGGTTATTTTCATATAATCCCTCCACCTTATTGATCTGCACACTGCAACAACTTTTTTTCCGTTAAAAAGATGATTAGGAGAAAGTTCTTCTTTAATTTTTTATTAAGAAAATCTGCCTTGCTTTCATCAATTATCAACCAAGGTTCATCATTAAGAAAATCTTTTAGTTTATCCTGCATAATAACCACCAATTGTATTATCTTAGGTTAATTTCGATGTTTTATTATAACATTCCTTCTTCAACTCCCTCAGTTTGATACGAAAATCTCTATACCACAGGGACGGTTCCTTTGGCTCATAAAAATCCTCGAAGAGGGTAAAGCCACCAGAACCGTCCCAGCGGTCCATTCCCTATAAACCTACATATTTCACCTATTCTCCCTATCAGCTATACTAACTAAACGATTAATTAAAACAAACATGAACAGCTCCCTATACATATTCCCGGACAAACATACTTAAAAAGAATGTCGGTGATTGATCCGCTTATTACCCTACCATTCCACAAGATCCTTGTCTTTTCTCTTCAACCGACACATTCCTGTTACTTTCACTCTTTTCCGATACTAATCAAACGTTTAGTTAATAGAAGGATAAATCCTAGTAAAGACTAGTTTCTTGCTTTAAAATCACCAAAAAGAATGTCGATTACTGACAGTTTTTTTGATCTTTTCTTTCATTAAAATGAACTCAAAGTGGTGATTGTGACGATTATTAGGCAGGGACCTGGAATGGTTCCCATGGCTCTGTCCACTCCCGATAGCTTAGATAATAATTTATTCCTAAAGCGCCTTACTACTTACGTTTATTTCATCCCTTTCGGGATTTTACTTTAAACCAAAGGAAACCACCAGAACCGTCCCTCTGGTCCAAGTTCATATCAAAACGGTTCAAGTTTGCAAAAAACAGCTTCAAATTTGTTTTTTGTGGCCAAAAGGGACTCTTTTCCTCCGCTTTTCCCTTTCAAAAATGAAAAAGCTCGATTCGATTAAAACTTTTATTCTCGTTATCTTTAAGCTACCTAGGAATAAACCGGAAGCATGCTGTCCCGAAAGGATCCAGCAATGGATAGCTTTAATCAGTTAGTCGAGCAGTATAACCCTATGATTCATAAAATCATGCACTCTCTTCATCTTTACCGCAACCTGGATGAATTCTATCAAGCAGCATTAATTGCCCTTTGGGAGGCAGACAATCGCTTTAACCCAGAAAAAGGAAGCTTCACCAACTATGCGTATACCTATATAAAAGGGAAACTCCTAATGGAGCTGTCACAAAAAAATAAGGATGAGACCATGGTCACTTATCCAAAAGAAGAGTATTGGGAAACTGTACAGGACCAAAATCCTGACATCCCTTTTGATGCTGAGATTCTGCTTTCTTATTGCCATGGACTGACAGAAAAAGAAACAAAATGGGTGGTGGGTGTCATCCTCCATGATCAATCCATGAAGGATCTGGCGGTTGAAGAAAACGTGTCTGTTTCAGCCGTGAAGCAATGGAAGATAGGGGCATTACAGAAATTAAGAAATATGCCTCTGAACTAAACCATTCTTACTTAGGAAACAGTCTATGAAAACGGGGTAAATCTCAGGCTTCAAGAGCTTTACCCATGGTTCTTTTAGAAAAATTCATAAATTTGTAATATTCTACTTTTCTTTCATACCAAACAACTATTGGGGTGATATATGCATTTTCAAAGGATTTAATTGGTCCATTTTAAAATAATTATCCTGTTTACGGGTCAAAACTTTACCTTAGGAAACTATTTTTACCATCACCAAATAATGTAACCGTGGCGACGTGTCTATCTAATCTTATAAACTATTTAATGGTCTTAAAAAGGAGAAATCCAATTGAAGAATCACGAGACCATTGGGGAATTAATCGTAAGGTTACGTATGGGGAAACGTAAAACACAAGATGAAATAGCAGACTGTTCCGGGGTAAGCCGTAAACATTTGAGCAATCTTGAGAATAATAAAGTCTTACCCAATTATGACGCCATTATGAAACTAGCAAGGATTCTAGAAGTTCCTCCTTCTACCTTTACAGATATAGTAGGAAAAATGTTGGACAAACGATACGAAGAGGGGGATTTTCCTGAAATAGGAGATATTTAACTAGAGGCAAGGACGTTTTCATAGTATAGAAGGGTGGTGAATGAAGCTAGTTAGCAATACCTTAAAAAACCCACTACCCGTAGTTCCGTTTAAAAAAATTCCGCAGAATGGCTGCAAAAGGAGCAACCTTGTTTGTTTATGGAAAAACAGTATATTATCACACCAGATTACATGTACATGAGGGGACATAATGACCGCTTTGGGAAAACATGCACGGAGGTTCACGAAACTAATCGGACCTTCCTTGTCGACATGTCCCCGTTAGAAATTCTCGCTCTTAGTATCAAATGTATAGGGTATAATTTAAGCGGAGCCATTGAAACATCTAGAGATCTTCTTGGTGATGTTTATATGTGTCCCATTCTGGTCAATCCCATCGACCGGATCGTCGTGTTTCCAACCAGAACACACAAGCATGAAGATACCATCTGGTTCAACCCCTTCCACATCAAGAGAACGAGAAGCTTAACTCTAAAAACAAACGTTCTACTTAGCAACGGTTCTTCTATACTCGTTCCAACTAAACTCTCATCATTCAACACAAAAATCCAAAACGCAGAGCAGTTACAAGACCTGACCGTTGGCCCACCTAAACATCCGGTCGTCTTTCTTCTTGATCCAAAGAAACGAAAGAAAGGGAGAAAGAAACAGCATTGAACACCACAGGGACGGTTCTCCTGGCTTTTTTAGACATCACGAAAAAGGAAAAAACCACCAGAACCGTCCCCTCGGTCTCCTGCCACTTTTAAATGGGAATGTTTTTGTATATAATGGATATATAATAAAAAAGAGAAGTGCTCTAACACTTCTCCATTGCAACCTCTACCTTCAGGGTGATGGTTGTTTAAGGTTTATTTTTTGTGAGAATCACCCTTTTGCTTCCTACGGCGCAGGGTGATTTTCTTGTGTTCTAGAATTGTTTTCCGAAAGAAATATGCACTAACTTCACGCATAATCCCCTTCAGAACTTCTCGTAGAATTTCAAGAAATGTTTCCAAGATTATCACCTCCCTCCCGAATCGGAAAGAAGCGCAACAATCCACCACCCCAACAATATTCAGTTGCAACTACATTCTATCACTATTAATCCACATAAAGGTCTATCATTCTTCGACAAAATTCGGGCGGTGCCTGGCACGGGAACTACGGGTGGTGCCTGGCACCATAGCCACTGTGGAACAATTTCTGTGAAACAAGATTTTTCGTACTAGGCACCGGAATTCCGCGAAAAAACCCCTTTGTAGAAGACTTGTTTGTTCAGGGAACATAACAAAGGTCTATACCTTCTACAATAGGAGTTTTTTTATGTTCAGTTACTACTTTTTATTACATTTTTGTGTTATTTTTCAATGCGTGCAAAGCCAGTGTTCTGACCCTACTCAGCTTAAACCTTAATTCTCTCCTCAATTTCCTGAATTTCAGGATAGCGATTTTCTTTTCTGGAAACAACAATACTTGCTAAGGCATTACCGCACGCAAGAGAATCCGAGAAACTGCCACCATTCAGAAGTTTGTAAATAAAACCAGCATTAAAGCTATCTCCTGCCCCAGTTGTATCATAGGCTGTCGTCGGATATCCCTCATGGTGAAGTGCTTCATCATCCCTATATAGGGATGCTCCCTTACTGCCACGTTTCACCACAACCTGTTTTGCACCATTAGCCATTAAGAATTTGATTGATTCCTCAATACTATCTAACCCTGTAAGAAATAGTAATTCCTCATCATTCGGCATAAAGTAATCGATATAAGGTAATAGTGAAATGATTTCTTGTCGGCTTTTTTCACTCCAGCCATCAATAGCCGAATTGGCATCAAAGAAAGTAATCTGGCCGCAAGACCTTGCACGTCTTAGGCAATCGGCAGCTGCCTCCACACCGAAATTCGGAATGAGGAAGTATCCATAAAACATCGTAGCTCTTGCCTTCTCAAAACCAGGTGCCTTTTCCACAATCTCTTTAGTAAAATCAAAAAGATTGCCACCATACGTAACAAAATAACGAGACCCTACATGGTTAACCACGGACACAGATAAAGCGGTAGGAATGTCTGTCCTGGTAATGCTATCAACAATGAGGGGCTGTAACTCCTGATAAATCTTTTCGCCGAATTCATCTTTTCCTAATGAAGAAATGACATTTTGCTTAACACCTAATTGTGCCAAGGGGAAAATGGTGTTTGCAAGAGCACCTGGGCGAATGATCATATCATCAACCATGTGCTCCTCCCCAAAGTCTGGTCGATCCTTAACCTGTGCCAAAATTAAATCCGCAGTTAAGCATCCAATTAAATTAATCATAGTCTATTCCTTCCTTGTCACTTTACTAATAAGTTCAGCTTCGCCTGCAACTAATCCACGCTGACTTGAAAGCTCCACTGCCGCAAGCTGTATAACGAACGAATAAGTAATCACGCTGACAAACTCATTAACAGACGGAATGACAATGGAAGAGATATTTTCGTGTTCAAGTGCTTCATCTGAAACATAAAGAACCTTTGCACCTAACTCTGCCATTTCAAGGACATATTTCTGATTAATATCATGAGTGATTCCTTCTGGATTAAAGAAAATAGCTTGTAAATCTTCTTTAATTAATTCAAAAGGACCATGGCGGAATTGTGGGGCTGACAAAGCTTCCACGTACATTCTAGCAGTTTCCTTAAGTGTTAAAGAACCTTGTCTTGCCGTATAAATACTAGGTCCGCGTCCTAATAAAACTAATGGATGATTTGGGTTAATAAATTTTCCAATTTGTTCTTGATATTCGCTTGCTCGGACAAATTGCCCCTCAAGAATATCAACAGCATGATATAAATCTGCCGCTAAATCTCCCCCAACAATTTTGGAACCTAATAAAAGCAGAAGAGCCACAGTAGTCGTAAATGATTTAGATGATGCAATTGCTTCCTCTTTGCCAGCAACCGTGTAAAGCACCCTGGATGCTTTTTCAGCCAATGAACTCCCCGGTGAATTTGTAATCGCAGTAATATTTGGATATCTTTTGGCAAGTTCAATCGCCTCGAAACTCTCACCGCTCTGCGAAATAACAAATACCTGATGTTTATTTAGAAATTCATCGGAATAGTAGTATAGCAGTTCAGAGTTATCGATAGCCGAAGCCTGAATACCAAAATGATTTAAGTAGGATACAAGAAGCTCAGATGCAGCTAAAGAACTGCCCATTCCTGTAAATAGAAATGGCTTTGTTGGTTTTAAGATGACATCTTCATTTAAACGAATCGTCTCACGAATGACACTTGGCTGTTGGTTTACTTCTGCAAAGAATTTACTCATAATAGATTACTCCTTATTTATCTGAGCCTTCTGATAGGCCGTTGATAATAAATTTTTGGAAAAATAATGCTAATAGAATCGGTGGTATTGAAGCTAAGAAACCTCCGGTAATCTGCATACCAAAGTCTACCATTCCCCGTTTCGAGAATTCCGAGATAGCAACTGTAATGGTCTTGGCATCATACGTTGAGGTGAAAATATTTGCAAACATAAATTCATCCCATGATAAGAGGAACACATAGATAGCTGTAGCAACGACCCCCGGAATAGACAATGGAATGACGAAACGAAATAGAATTCCTAATCGAGATACTCCATCGATTAATGCCGATTCTTCAATCGCCTCAGGAATTGCCCTAAAATATCCTTGCATCATCCAGATCACAAAAGGCAGATTTAATGCCGTATAGATCAACACCAATGTTGACCGTTGATTAATCATTTCCATTCTCGCGAAAATGACATACAAAGGGATAAGAAGGACAATCTCTGGAACCATCCGGAACCCTAAAATGGAAATCAATAATGGCTTTTGACCGCGAAAGCGAAACCGTGCATACGCATATGCAGCAAATACTCCAATAAATAGTGATAAAAGTGTAGTAGATAAGGAGATAACCAAACTGTTTTTCATGGCTGTTAAAAATGGTGGTAAACTGCCATCACTTGCTTCCCCAGAGAAAATTTGTGAATAGTTGTCAAATGTCCAATGAGCAGGAAACAAATGCAATGTTCGTTCATTTAAATCTGAACCTGAAGAAAACGTGGCCATGATTAACAGGAATATTGGAGCAAGGGTAAACACCAAGACTGCCATGACACCGACGTATATTAATGCTTGTTGTTTTCTTGTTCTTTTCATAATCTACTCCACATTTCGATATAGGATTTTAATATAAATCAAAGCGAAAATCATTATAAAGACAGACATCATTAAAGCAATGGATGACCCGTAGCTGAATTTCGAAAACATCATCGAAGATTCATAGGTTAAGAAGGATAGAGTTCTCGTTCCTCCTGCCGGACCACCACCAGTCATAATGTAAATGATGTCAAACACCTTAAAGGCTTCCATCGTACGCATCACCAATGCAACCATGATAGCCGGGCTTAAAAGCGGCAAGGTAATTTTGAAGAATCTTCTAAAAACATTCGCCCCATCCACATTTGCCGCCTCGTACACACTTTTCGGAAGGGATTGTAGAGCAGCAAGCAAGATTAAGGAAATGAACGCCGTGTTTTTCCAGACATCCGCCACGATAATTGCATTCATAGCTGAAAAAGAACTGGCAAATACATTGGCATAGCCTTCAGTTAATCCTAGCTTTGCAAATAAGCCTGTAATGGTACCATGATCTGCATCATAAAGCCACTTCCACAAAACAGCATTTACAATGGTTGGAAACGCCCAAGGTATAAGCATTAGGCCTCTGACAATTCCTCTGCCCTTAAACTGTTCATTTAAAATTAGAGCAATGGCAAGACCAATAACAAACTCAAATCCAACAGAAGTTATTGTAAAATAGAAAGTTTTCCATAAAGATGGGAAAAACTCACTGCTAGTCAGCACATTTTTGTAGTTTTCAAAACCGACAAAATTCCATAAATCTGGATTATCTAATTTTCTTACATTCTTCGTTAAATCTATAAAACTTATGAATAATGCATAAAGTAAGGGAATGAAAATAACGCCCAATATGACAAAAAAACTAGGAAACAAGTAATAAAAGGGTCTATTTTTCTTCATAGCTAGCTCCTTCTAATTGAATGGAGATGGACAAAACGGAGCATTTATATTCGCTTTGTCCATCTTTAGTTAAGGATTATTTAGAACTGGTTAATTCTTTCGCTGTTTTCGCTGCTTCATCCAAAGCGGTCTTCGCATCTTTTTTGCCTAGTAATGCTTCTTGAAGCTTTACTTGTAACTCTTTAGAGAACTCATTGTAAGCTTCTATAGAAGGACGTGAAATAGTAGATTCCAATTGTTTACCCATCTCTGACAATGCTCCGTGATTTTGATTCAATTCTTCATCGCTATAAAGATCTGTCCAAATTGGCAGGGAACCAGCAGCCAAGGACTGTTCTTTTTGGATTTCTTTGCTTCCTAAGAAATTGATAAACTTCCACGCTGCTTCTTCATGGTCACTTTGAGGTGTAATCGCTAAATACATGGAACCAGTTGCGGTAGCATGTGGCGCACCATTTACAGCTGGAATGAGACCTACCTTGACTTTTCCTTTTACCTTAGAATCATCCGCATTGATTTCTCCCCAATAGAAAGACCAACCGGAAACAAATGCTGTTTTACCGTTCTTAAAGGCGTCAAGAATTTGGCGGTCGTTAGCGTTTATAGAAGCAGGATCAACAATCTTTTCTTTGTTCATAGAATCTGTCATATACTGGAGAGCCTTTACTCCGGCTTCGCTGTTAAACACTGGTTTTCCTTTATCGTCAAAGAAACTGCCGCCAAAGGAACCTAAAAACTGGGCAAAGTAACAGACAAGACCTTCATTTGAACTCCATCCCCATGAGCTTGCATTACCCGGTACGAGCTTTTTATCTTGAAGAACCTTTGACATTTGCGTAAATTCATCCCATGTTTGTGGCGGATTAGTGAATCCTGCTTGTTTCAACAAATCTTCATTATAATAGAAGAATAAAACATCATTGAACATTGGAACCCCGTAATACTCTTTGTTATAGGAGACAATATTCATACTTGCTGGGACAATACCTTGTTTCATATCCTCTGTATAACGCTCGGTCACTGGGGAAATAAACCCTGCTTCGGCATACTCTGATGTCCAAATTTCATCGACGTCAACCACATCGTATGCTGCACTGCCGCCAGCATTAAATGAAGCCAATTCTTTGTCATGTAATTGGTCGTAAGCAACGTGTTCTAATTCTACTTTAATGTCTGGATATTTTTTATTAAATTCCTTAATTGCATCCTCTCTAAACCCAGCGAAATCATCACTTGATAAAACACGAATGGTTTGTTTTCTGCTGTCGCTGCTCTCATTTTTATCTGAAGAACATCCAGCTAACGCAGATACTGCAAGCATTGCTGATAAAGATAAACCTAAAATTTTCTTCATTTGATTGCCTCCTATAATCTTGCTAATTTTGAAATTAATCATAAAATATTTCTGAATCCTGTAGCTTTGCAAATACATTAGCTACGGCTCCCAGAGCACCAGCATCACTGCCTAGACAAGCTAGTTCTACTTCAGTCGGAATCGGAATTAATTTACAAACCCAATCCCTTATTTGTTCAATAACTACATCTAAGGATTGAGATACTCCACCGCCAATAACCACTTTCTGCGGGTTTAATAGAGTAACAGCATTTGAAATAGCCGTACCTAGATGTAAAATAAAGTTTTCCACAATTGGTTTTACTTCTTCGTTTCCCCGTTTATATTCCGAAAATAGTTCGCTTGGCGGATAGCCAAGTTCACTTAAAGCAGGTCCAGAAACTTGCTGTTCGAATACCCCAACCCCATTCCTTGATCCAGCCCGACCTTTTTTTACATCTTCCCTGTCAATATAATGATTTATTTCCCCAGCAGAAAAACCATGTCCCTCAATCAGGTTACCTTTGGCAATAATTGCACTACCGACACCTGATCCGATGGCAATAAAGAACATATCATCAATCTTTTCTTTTCCCCCAAGCCACCGTTCACCCAGCGCTGCGCAATTTACATCATTATTAATAAAAACAGGAAAAGGAAAAAAGGGTTTAATCCTTTCAATAAAGTTAAATTGCCCCCAATTTAACAAAGGAACTTCAATAATTTCTCCAGTAAGGCTATTAACGATACCAGGCAGGCCAAACCCTAATCCTAATATCCGATTTATATCTACATTTGATTTCTCTATACACCCTTTAATTAGTTGGATAATGCCATCGATACTATTTGTGGAATCAAATCCTTTTCTGTAGACGATTTCACCATCTAAATCTGTGATGACGACCAATATTTTTGTTCTTCCAATATCAACACCTACACCAAAACCGGATTTAGGATTGAAACCGAGCTCAATACCTTTACGACCACCTCCTATGGAATCTCCAAGCCCAAGTTCGATAACAAACTTTTTGGCTAGAAGGTCATTAACCATTAATGTAACCGTTGATCGACTTAAACCTAATTTTTTTGCAACAATCGCTCGGCTAATAGGCTGCTCGTTACGAATCGTTTCTAATACAAGGGATCTGTTTAACCGTTTAATCAGGTCCAAATTTCCTGTTTTACTCATTACCTCAACCTACCATCATCATAGAATGTTTTCACTTCGTACAAACAAATATACTATCATCACTTCTTACAAGTAAAAGGGTTATAGCAAGAAAGCGATTGAAAACTTTAAATAGCACATGAAGACGCTTACAAAATTCCTTTAATACTAGAAGGTCTGTAACCTTTATCCACTTCCATTTCTCCACACTATCCTAAAGTAATTTGTTTGTTCGACGTTAAAACTAATTCATTAAATTTAATTTACTATATTTATTATATTCTGTCAAATCCAAACAGTTTAACAGACCATTTTACTGCAACGCTTTATTGTTTTAAAATTTTATCATAGTTGCCAGGCTTTGATCTAAAATTTTTTAAAAGTCATCGATCGATGGCTTATTTGTCATGCTCTTTTCCATAACGTGGTTGGCGCACAATTTATTTCAGACTTCACCTCCTTCCCCAAACGGAAGAAGCGCAACAATCCACCACCCCAACACAATATTCAGTTGCAACTACATTCTATCACTATTAATCCACATAAAGGCCTATCATTCTTCGACAAAATTCGGGCGGTGACAGGCACCATAGCCATTTGCTTCCTACGGCGCAGGGTGATTTTCTTGTGTTCTAGAATTGTTTTCCGAAAGAAATATGCACTAACTTCACGCATAATCCCCTTCAGAACTTCTCGTAGAATTTCAAGAAATGTTTCCATGATTATCACCTCCTTTCCTAAAACAGAAAGAAGATTAACAACCAACCACCCCAACAATATTCAGTTGCAACTTCATTCTATCATTTTATATCTATCTAAAAACCTATCAATCTTCGAAAAAATTCGGGGCGTGACACCATAGCCATTCTATCACTTTCCACAACTCTAAAAACCTATCAATTTTCGACAAAATCCGGCCATTTACGTTTAATAAGATAAAATTGGAAAAGGAGAGCTCGAGAGCCCTCCTTTTATATTATTTTAGTTTAAAAATGTTAATACGCTTTTTCATGATAGTATGCTTCTAATTGTTGGTCTCCTCTTTTGGCTGCTACCATTAAACTCATAATGAACAGCATAGTAAAAGAACCCATTAGTAAACCGCCAATGAAAAATAACATAAATAGCCCTCCTATTGTATAGTTCATAATTCGCAGGAAGGTGATCATATTCGGTAACTGGCTAGCATAGTCAACACAGACCTTAGCCCCTGTAGTTTTGCGCCACCATCTTTCAATGGCTTTGCCCTTTCGTACGAACTATGTAAATCTACTTACATTATACCAACATTTACTACTAAAAAATAGTATAAAGTCACTTTACAAACGGATAATTACCTTTATTTATATTGGGAAAATGTTGCGTCCTTATCGGGCGGTGCCTGGCACGAGAATGTTAAAAGTTAATGATGCTTCCCCTCTACGATGTATTCGTCTCGATTTACTTTCTCAATATTGCACCTAACATAACGATAGTATATTGTTGTATTGCGTAAAGAAGGGACAAAAAACTTTTATTATATGAATGTACGTAAAGAATTAGGTTTATAAAGAACACTTGTGTTGGATATTGATAAGTTCATGCAGAACTTTTATTGAAATTGTGGAATTTAAACACTCATTATTTGGAGGTATAGGCTATGAAAGCAATGGTTATTGATAGGTATGGGAAAGTGCCAATGCGTCTGGCAGAAATGCTCACACCGGAAATTGGCGAATATGAGGTACTCGCAGAAATTCATGCAGCTAGTATAAATCCTGTTGATTTTAAGATACGCGACGGGAAAGTGAAATTGTTAGTTAAATATAAAATGCCGCTTATCTTAGGGAATGACTTTTCTGGTGTCGTTGCAAAGGTTGGCGCAAAAGTGACTCGTTTTAAAGTTGGTGACGAAATATATGCACGTCCACGTAAGAGTAAAATCGGTACTTTTGCTGAATATATTGCCATTCATGAAGATGACTTCTCCTTAAAGCCAAAAAATTTAAGCTTTGAAGAAGCGGCATCGATCCCGCTGGTTGGGTTAACCTCCTATCAAGCCCTAACAGACAATTTGCAATTACAAAAGGGACAAAAAATTTTAATTCATGCGGGGGCTGGTGGTGTCGGTACCTTTGCTATCCAATTGGCCAAATTAATGGGTGCCACTGTTGCAACAACTGCCAGTGAAGCTGGTGCGAATTTAGTAAAGTCTCTTGGTGCAGATGAAATGATAAATTACAAGACTGAAAAATTTGAAGAGATACTGAAAAACTATGATGCCGTATTTGATACACTTGGGGGCGAGGTACTCGAAAAATCATTCGAAGTGATAAAAAGCGGAGGAAAAATGGTTTCCGTTTCGGGATTACCGAATGCTCGTTTTGGTAAAGAATATGGTTCCGGATTTTTAAAAACGTTGTTGTTTTCAGCTGCAAGTCATAAAATTACTAAGCTTGAAAAAATGCATAATGTTCAATATACGTTTTTGTTTATGAAGCCAAGTGGAGAGCAATTACGTATAATCGCAAACTTTATTGAGACTGGTAAAATCAAACCTATAATTGATAGAGTTTTTCCTTTTGAAGATTCTCAAAAAGCGATAGAATACGCGGAGTCAGGAAGGGCGAAAGGGAAAATAATAGTAAAAATCAGATAGTTGTGAAACGAAGCAAAAAATATATCCTAACTTTCCCTTTTTTCTTTTTAATGGTTCTATAAAAGTCACTCCCTTTACTGAACTATTAACTATTAAATATAAAGTAATCAAAATGAAAAATCCTCGGGCTAATTACCCGAGGAAGGGAAGGAAACATACAATAGGTTGAAGCCTCTTTCCCTAACTCAAAGACTATCAGTATACGAAGATAATGTGAATATATGTAACGAACATACAAATTTGGAATTATGTAACTCAATAAAAAATCTGTCACATATCCCTATGTGATATACCATCAAACGATTATTTAATAAAGGGAAAAACCTAAGTCAACATTGGTTTCTTGCATTGTAAATATCAATAAGAATATCGACTAATGACTTTATCATAGAGCTTTTCATTTATCAAAATGAACTCAAGGTAGTGATTGTGACAATTGGAAAGCAGAGATCTGGTTTGGTCACAGTGGCTCTTTCCAATCCTGATGCCTTAGATAAAAACTCGTACGATAATTCAATATCTTAATTTTCTTAAAGTGGAGAGGATGTAGTTCAATTAGATGCATTCTTATCGCCGATGCATTGATGCATCGGCATTTTACTTTTCTCACTCCATTAACCAACAGATTTCACCATTTTCCCTTATCTGATATACTAATTAAACGATTAATTAAAAAACCTTGAACCACTCCTTATACTTCTTACTGTCCAAAATCACATAAATAGAATGTCGATAATCCATCCCCAAATTTCCTCTACCATTCCACAAAACCCAAGTTATTTCTCTTCAACCGACTCCATTCGATTACTTTCACTCTTTTACAAGACTAAACAAACGTTTGATTAATTGAAGGATACGCCCTAGTAAACATTGGATTCTTGCTTTGAACTCATCAAAAGAATGTCGACGAGTGACGGTAGTTTTCATTCCTCTTTTATGAGAATAAACTCCATTTGTGGACGGTATGTTACGCAGGGACCTAGAAAAGCACGCTACTGCTTTAAAGCACCGGGGGACTGTCCCCATGACAGTATTTTTCTTTCTTCTGTTCTTCGCTTCCTTCGTAATAGTTTAGTAGGCTGCCCATGTTCATGAAAATAGGAACGGTGGAAACCGTGTTTTTGTATAAGGGGTAGCTACTCCATGGATAATATTCTGGCTTGTTTACCATTTTGGCTTTAACAGGGGTTGAATGAATATAACGGCTGACTTCTAGCATCCCTTCCTTATCTGCAATCACCGAATCATGGAAACGCTTTTCAAACACATGACCGGTTAAGCGGTACTTGGTATTGTAGTAGTTCGCGTAGCGCTTATTAATAAGTCCCATGACCTTAGAAAAAGAGACCTCTTGCGAACGGATTTGCAAATGATAATGATTTGTCATCAGACAATAAGCGGCAATTTCGAATGGGTATTTCTTATGAAGTTGATGAAGAATATGTAAAAAGGCTTCGAAGTCGGAGGCGTTGCGAAACAAGGGATCCCGGCGATTCCCCCGACAGACAATGTGGTAAAAACGGTAATTGATCCATACTCTTTTTTCACGTGACATCTACGTTTCCCTCGCGATTGTTTGCTGTTTTTGATGAAATCCCCAACGCCTTAACGTCATCGCTTCCCAAATTGCTGTATCCGTGATTCTCTCTTCCCCAGCAAGGTCCGAGATGGTTCGTGCCAATCGAATAATTTTGATCTGCACGCGGTTACTCCAATTCTGCTTCGCTGCTACCTTCGTAAGCATCACTTGATGTTCAGTGGTTAACGGACTTAGTTGATGAAGCACTTCAAAGGGAACCTTCGCATTACTGACCTCTTGTTGATAGCGATGATATTGGAGGGCTCTAGCCTTTTGCAGCCGTTGGCGGATCTCCTCTGAGGTTTCTACTGCTTTTGCTGGCTGATCTAGGTTGATAGACTGTAAGGATAGCAGGATATCAATCCGATCATACACAGGGCCTGATAACCGGTTTCGATAGGTTTGAAGTTGCTTTTGTGAACAGGTGCAGTAATGATGATTGGCACCAAAGTATCCACATGGACAGGGATTCATGGCAGCAATAAGGATAAACGAGGAGGGATAAGTCACGGTCGAATGGGCTCTGCTAATTGTTACTTGGCCTGTTTCAAGAGGTTGCCGCAGCATATCAAGCGTCTTCTTTGAAAACTCAGCGATTTCATCTAAAAATAGTACCCCTCGATGGGCGAGCGAGATTTCTCCTGGTCTGGGTGATGAACCTCCTCCAATAATGGCTACAGAAGAGGCGGAATGGTGCGGATGCCGAAAGGGGACAGCTTGGGCCAAGCTTCGCTTTTCTCCAGCAAGCTGATAGAGGCTTAACACGTCCAACTGAGACTGAGTAGTTAACGGGGGCAAGATAGATGGAAATGTTTCTGCGAGCAAGCTTTTTCCGCAGCCTGGCGGGCCGCTCATGAGGAGATTATGTTCACCCGCTGCAGCAATTTCAAGTGCACGTTTGGCTTGTTCATGACCGATGACATGGCAGAAATCCTTTTGTGGAGATTCAGATAAATGAGGACTAGGGAGATGATGGGGTAAGGGGATATGAGTAAATAAGCTTTCTTGGCCTTCTAAATGACGAACAACCTCCTCTATATGTTGAACCACTACACATTCAATCCCTTCCAGCATATGAATCGGTATTTCCGGATCATAAGGAAGATAGACCTTCTTCAAACCAAGTCCTTTTGCTGAAATGACCGCTGGCAGTATCCCTTCTGCTGTTACAACCATGCCATCAAGTGAAAGCTCCCAAATAAACGCAGTCTCTAATGGAATCTCCGTCTTAATCACTTTCTGTTCCTTCAATGCCGCAATGTCCATGGCCAAGTCAAACAACGGACCGTTTTTCTTTTGCTCCGATGGGGATAAATTGACCACCACTTTCTGATTCGTCACATCCACAGCAAAGTGGCTAAGTGCCGCTATGACTCGCTCCCTCGACTCCTTAACCGAGGCATCCGGCAGGCCCACAATCACCATCGATTCCGTCCCAGATTTGATTTTCACCTCCACCTGCACACGATAGCCTTCCAGACCTTTTAAACCAATACTGGATACCTTAACAGTCATGACAAAGCCTCCTAAACATGAATTTTGATTTTTATCGTAATTAAGATGGAAACGCAAAAAACGAATGATGAATTCATAAAAAACGATTGAGGAAAATACGTAAATGAGGAATGAGAAGAAGGTAATAATCTAATAGGAAATTTCTACAAAAGTCATCAAAATCCTTCATGGATCTAAAATAAATCTGGAACCAAGCCCAACTGAACTCCTGCAACTTTTAAATGTGAATGTTTTTGTATATAATGGATATATAATAAAAAAGAGAAGTGCTCTAACACTTCTCCATTGCAACCTCTACCGTCAGGGTGATGGTTGTTTAAGGTTTATTTTTTGTGAGAATCACCCTTTTGCTTGCTACGGCGCGGGGTGGTTTTCTTGTTTTTTAGAACGTTTTTCCGAAAGAAATAAGCGCTCAATTCACGCATAACCTCTTTCAGAACTTCTCGTAGAATTTCAAGAAATGTTTCCATGATTATCACCTCCCTCCCGAATCGGAAAGAAGCGCAACAATCCACCACCCCAACAATATTCAGTTGTAACTACATTCATCACTATTAATCCACATAAAGGTCTATCATTCTTCGACAAATTTCGGGCGGTGACAGGCACTGGAATCTAAAAAGCGATAGAATATGCGGAGTCAGGAAGGGCCAAAGGGAAAATAATAGTAAAAATCAGATAGTTGTTAAACGAAGCAAAAAATATATCGCATATAAAAAAGCGTCAAAACATGTGGGGATAGTTTGACGCTTACAGTTATACACTGGCTTTTGGTAAAAAAATCATTAAAAAGAACGTCGAACATTGACTGTTTCTTATTCTTATCACTCTTCGACAAATTTCGGTTGGCGCCAGGCACCATAGCCATTGGTTACTTAAAACTTATCTACTTCTTTACATATTAAGTTTACTTTCTAATTCAATCCTTCGTTCCTTTAAATAGCAATCTAGTATCCTTTCAATTTGCTCGAATTTATCTTTTAATTTAATATCTTGTTTAATGTATATAATTTTTTTTAAGGTTTTAGGTAAATAGTCAATGGATTTCATTCTTTAAATATCCTTAAGTTATCATTATTTATTTCAAGCTACCCCCATATTACTCTCCCCCTCCCCCGAGAATAGTACACCCTGCTTTTAAAATTTATTTATACCTATAAAATTGATTCCCAACCGATTTACAAAAATCCACATAATATCACAAAAGATAATAATTTTTTTCCCATGAAATAACATACATTTTCCACTTTTCTCTTTATGCTTATATTAATAAATAAATAGAGGAGGATATTTCAATGCAGCCAAATTTAAAAATCAGTAATATTTTTACTTTTAAAACATCACTAGAAATAGCATTAGAAGTTACTTTTCCAGTATTACCAAGTGAAGTAAACGAAAATCTAAACAGCTTACTTAAAAGAATACCCAATAAGTCGGGGGCAGATACAATAACAGCTTCCAACGAGGAGAAAAAGCAGTTAAAAGATTGTATAAACGCTTTTAAGCATACAAAAAGTTGCATCTGGCTAAGAGAAGATTTTCTACAAGCATTAAATGACATATCACAACAATGTTAAAAATATTTATAGGTTATTTCAAAGGGTTCATCGATTAAAATCTTCAATTCATTTAAAAAATATTCTGTATCAACTAAATTAATATACTAATAAGATAAACTTTAAATATTTCAATATTAATCCTAAAGTGTATGGCCTAAATATAATTATTCAGAAATATTAACTGCTTTTGAATTACTTCCATTGAAATTTACTTACAGAGAAAAAAGAATAAAAAATGGAAAAAGAGGATTATTCCCTTTTTCCATTTTTTTCATAAAACTATATTAATCTGCTTTGTATTCACGATAATAATTTTTTTAAAATTATAATCTCCAATAACTATATCCTCTTCCCTCAATTTCCTCTCTATTAAGTATACTTTTAACATCCATTATAACCTTTTCTTCATTTTTAAGACTTCCAAACATACCGTCAATCTGATCCAAGTCCATATTTTTAAATTCATTATGTGCTACTGCAAAAACAAGGCAGTCTGCATTAATAACCTCGTCAAGTTCAACTAGGTCTACATCATATTCACTTTTGGCATCATTTTTTATAGCAACAGGATCAACAACTGTCGGTTCAATTCCATATTCTCTTAATCGCTCTATAATATCCGAGACCTTAGAATTTCTAGTATCAGGGCAATTCTCCTTAAAAGTTAATCCAAGGATTACAACATTTGATTTTTTAACTACCTTATTAGTAAGGATCAACTTCTTTATAATAGCATCAGCAATAAATTCTCCCATTCCATCATTAATCTTCCGTCCAGAAAGAATTATTTGACTATGATAACCTAGCTTTTCTGCTTGATATACAAAATAATACGGATCTACTCCAATACAATGTCCTCCTACTAGTCCGGGATAGAACTTCAATGCATTCCATTTAGTATTCATTGCATCAACAACTTCTTTTGTATCGATTCCCATTCTGTCAAATACCATAGCAAGCTCATTCATAAATGCAATATTGATATCCCGTTGACTATTTTCAACAACTTTTGCTGCCTCAGCCACTTTAATAGAACTTGCTTTATGAACGCCGGCTTCAATAACAAGTTCATATACTTTAGATATTTCTTCTAAGCTTTCATTATCCATACCCGAAACAATTTTTATGATATTCTCTAATCTGTGGATTTTATCTCCTGGATTAATTCTCTCCGGAGAATACCCTACTTTAAAGTCGATTCCACATTTAAGCCCCGATTCTTTTTCAAGTATTGGAACACAAATATCCTCTGTTACACCTGGATAAACAGTTGATTCATAAACTACTATTGAACCTTTTGTTAAATTCCTACCTACAATCGTGCTTGCTCCTTCAACTGGTGTTAAATCTGGTGTCTTATCACTATTAATAGGGGTTGGAACAGCAATTATATGGAACCTTGCTTCTTTCAATCTAGTTTCATTAGATGTAAAATCTACCTTAGTTAGTTTAATAAATTCATTTCCCACTTCGTTAGTTGGGTCAATTCCGTTCTTATATTGGTTTATTTTTTCCTCATTTACATCGAATCCAATAACATTAACCTTTTTAGAAAATGCAACAGCTATTGGCATCCCTACATATCCTAAACCAATTATAGATATTTTTTCCTCATGGTTAATAATTTTTTCATAAAGTGACATTTTAATCTCTCCTCTAATAATATCAATTAATTAGTAAATTTTAATCTAAAGATTTTAATTGAAAAAATAAAAGGCAAGCAACCAAATAAATTATATTTTTTTAAGATATATAAATAATTTAAGCTCTTAACTTTAGTTTTTTTATAAAAAAGGTTATTTGTTCACACTTTAGCAGAATCAAAATAATAATATAAGTTAACAAACCAAAAATCGAAACTAAGACAAGACTAACGAAAGTATTTGAAATAATAAAATACTTGCTAAAAATAGTCATCGCTAATAACATTCCCATGCTAGCAAAAATAAATTTTAGTAATGAAGGCAATAATGATGTAGTTCTTATGCTCGGTATCTTTTTCTTAAGACTTACCAACATAAGTATTGCAGATACAATCGCCGAAATGGTTGTTCCTAATGCAATACCCGATATACCTAAATATTTTACAAACATTAAGCTAAAAATTATATTTAAAAATACACCTAGTGCACCATTCAACATTGGTGTCTTAGTGTCTTGAATTGCATAAAATCCCCGAATAATTACTTCTCGTATTGCATAAAATACATATGATAAAGAGTAATAAGTTAAAGCACTAGATGTCAGAGAAATAGCAGCAGCATTAAAACTTCCTCTTCCAAAAACAACTGTTACAATATTGGATGAATTTCTCATTACAATAAGAGATAATGGTAACAAAATCATAGTTAATACAAGTAAACTATTAACTAGACTTTTACTAAAAGACTCTACCTTCCCCTTAGAAAAATCCTCTGCCAATGTTGGATATAGTACAGTTGAAAGAGAAGTAATAAAAATGCTAATAATCATACTATTAATAGAACCTGAGTATGATAATGCCGAAACAGCACCTTCTGATAATTTTGATGCAAGTGCTTTATCGACAATATTGTTCAATTGAATAATACTATTTCCTAACAAAATAGGAAGTGCAAGTACAAAAATATTTTTCACATCTTTATCAAAGGGATTAATTTTAAGTGTTAAAGAAAATTGATTTTTTTTTGTCCAATACATAAGGACCAATACTTGAATTAAATTCCCTATCAAAAATGTTATCGTTAATAACTCAATACCCTGGTTTCTTCCAAGTCCTATAGTAATAAGAATTATTAATATATTGCTTAAAAGTCCAGATACTTGTGAAGCATAAAATAGCTTCCGGGAGTTAAGAATTGCAGATAGCATATATTGAACCATAGTAAGAAAAAAGGCAGCCATTACTAATCTAGTAAGGAAAATTGCAAGAGATAGTGTATCATTATTGAACCCAGGTACTAATAAGGGAACAATATCGGGTGCAATTATAACTGCAAGGATACTTAAAGAAATAGAAATGCCTAGTGAAGCTACCATTGCCTTTGATGCAAACTGATCACTTTCTCTTTTGCTATTATTAATAGTCTTATTTATATAAAGAGAGATAAACGCGGTTGAAAAACTACTGCAAACAGCAGGGAATACCATGGCTGGCATACTTTGAGCAACAAAAAAGGCATCTGTTTCAGAATTTGCTCCATAATAGGACGCAATTATTGCTTCACGAATAAATCCCAGGATTTTACTAGCAATAACTATTATAGAAACCAATACTGTAGCCTTTAGTATACTTTGTGATTTTTTTAAGTTCATTAGCCTCTACCTAACTTCAAAAAATGAATTTATATTTAACTTAATTATCTAGGTAATTGTATCAAACTCCCCATAATTTTATCTGCCTCTGGAAATATATCCGGATCCAAACACCCTCCCGGAGTAAAAGTAAGTTCCCCAAAGATCGTTTTCCCTTCAATTAAATAAAAATCAGCCCTAACAAATGGAAAAGGCCCCGCTAATTTTTCAGCATAATCGAACATCTTATCAATTCCCTCAGGCTTTGGAATAGTAAAACCTTCTGGAACCTCAAGTGCCTCTTGGCTAAAAGGGACCATTTTCCAATCTTTATCAAAGTAAAAATACTGTGGATGACCTTCTTCTCTACCCACACATATCATTACATATTCAGCTTTTCCATTGAAACAATGGAATTTATAGTCTTCTGGTAAAAACCCTGTTCCATCATTTAAATATCTTTCACATATAATTTTTCTATCAATATATCTATAGTTTAGTTCTGCATGGATTCTCCAATACTCTGTATTCATCCATTCATTTAATTTCTTTTTAGCCTCTTCTATGTCAAATTTACTTTTATCATCGCAAATTATGTTATATTTGCATCCATGATTGCATTTAATCGCAAATTGATTTGGTAGAGCATCCCAGTCAATATCTTCCACGTTATCCCAAACACCGATTAAATCATTTAGAATTTCATTACAACCCTTATCTTGAATATACTCACGAACTTTATATTTATCTACACACTTTGTTATAAGAGGGTTTTTATTATATGTGTTAAGCTTTAGCCACATTAATTTTGCATTCATTGTTTGTGGGTTCTTTAAGTCCAATTTCTGCTTTAGTATTAGCCTATATAACATCTTACTAGAAAGTGTTGGTGATATAACAGATAGTGCATTTCTCCCTTTTCTGTACAATCCTAATATTGTTTTATTATTTCTTAATAGATTTAGATTCATCGTAAAGCCCCTTTATACTGATATTAAGATTTAAAAATAAGCAATCTGACTTTATTCCATTTATATGAACTCTGAACTGAAGACCAGAAATTCTCTACACCTAACCAACTTCCGAATTTTGCAAACAGAAATTTTCTTCCTAATTCAACCAAAGAACAAGTTATATAAATAATTATTACAGATAAGAATAGATGTATAACAAGCCAGTTGCTTTCCAGGTATTCGGTTGGCTTAACTAATTCAGACCAAAGTAAATTTTTAAAATTAAAATGAGTATGAATTAAGTAAACTCCAAAAGTATACTTTGAAAAAAATCTAACCAATCCAATTGTATTAGGATTTTTTATATTTATATTTAGGAATAGAATAAAAATGCTGGTAGCTGCAAAAAGGACTATAAGAGAACTGTACTGATAGAAAATACTTGATCCCTCAGGGTGACCCAATATTACTTTTGTTAAATTAGCAATTATGAATTTTGATAAGGCTAACAATAAAGAAAATGCAAAATAACACCAAAACCAAAATTTCCTCTTTCCATTTGGAACATAGTATAGCCTTATATATGCAGCTAGAAAGTACAAACAAATAAACCATATAATCCCATAACCACTATTAACACCAAAGGGATCTGAAAAGAAGAATATATTTGGCAACAGTGAAAAAATAAAAAACATTACAATAAGACAGTATTGTAACTGCTTTTTAGTTAATGATTTTATAGCAATGTTTAGTATAGGAGATATAACATACATTCCAACGTAAATTGTAGCAAACCAATATTTTTGACTAATAAGAGGTATACTTGCCTTAAGAAATTCAAAAAAACTAAATTTTGTAAATCCTACGAGACACAAAACTAAGTAAATTCCAAGTGAATAGAAAAAAACCTCTCCCCATAAACTAACTAATTTTTTTAGTTTAAAATTGGAGTTTATCAGGAAATAACCACTTATCAAAACATAGCAATTTACTGCAACATAACAGAATGCCTCAATAATCCATGATAAGAAATAATTTAGGCTATTATAAAAATTTGACTCATAAATACCTGCAAATAACAAATAATGCGTTGTAACAATCATTAACATTGAAATAATACGTAATAATTCAATATTGTCTTTTCGTTTACTGATCTTAACCTCTTTTTTATTTATAAAATTTCCTTCAGCTCTACTAACAATAGTGGGGCTACTATTCACCACTCAATCACATCCTAAAATAATTAATAGCTTAAGTAGTATTAAATAAGAAATATAGTAATCTAAGTAACGTTTTTTATATTTTTTGGTAACATATATAAAACCAATAGTAGTGCTAAAATACCATGTGTAAGTAATACAGTAGTAAAAAAAGAACTTATGAGGTAAAAAGAAATCGTAATACATGCTATAATGTATATTTTGGGTTCCAAACCTTTAACACATTCATCAAACAGTCTAAATAATACTGCTAAAAGTAACGGCATAATTAATATCCCTAATAACCCAAGATTTGCAATAGCATCACTTATTAATCCACTATTAGCACCAAGATCTGGATTATTATAGTAAATTGCTCCAATTAGATGATCTATACTTGTATAGTTAGATTCTGCACCAAAAAATCTTAAAAAGCCCTGCCGAAAGTAATCTGGTGTATTATTTGTGAAAAAATCAAAATAGCTATAAGTAATACTATTTGTTGAAAACATTACTCTTCTTATAAAGTAAGTAATAATATTGTAGGATCCAAAAACTAGTTTTTCAAACAATCCAACTAAACTTATTAAAGCAAAAAGAATTGCAATTTTCTTTAAATATATATTTTTATAATAATAACTACATAGAGCTGCTAATATAGTTATCATTAAGACAGTTTTCGAGCCATCTATAGAAAATGATAATAACTGAACAAAAACAAATAAAGAAGAAAGCAGGTAATTTTTTTTTGAAAATAAATATACAATTATTATTGGATTAATAGCTTTTGAAGCAGAAAATAAATAAACTAGTAGAGTTGGCATATTAAAGGATGTAGCTTCTGAACGATAGTCATAAATATTTTCTAAACTAAGTGATAATCTAAAGCCTGTGTAAATACCAGATATACCTAAAACTACCACTAAAAAAAACAGGCCAATATACAAAATAAAACTATCAGACTTATTCTGTTTCGAATTATCGGGAAGTATCTTCACCTTTTTCAATACTTTATAAAATATAACAATCATTATCCAATAAAGCATATTTGCTATTATATATTTAAAATCAAAACAACTAAATGCCACCATGGTTGTAAATGGAACAAAATATAATAAAGTAATTAAATTAACTATTATTGAAGAAGGTTGATTTTGAAAATCAATCTTTGGGACTAAAAGTATAATCGTCAATAATAATAACCAAGATGTTATATAGTAACTAATCTCAAATTTCGCAGTGAAACCCTCATATTTAAAAATAGTAGAAATAAAGTTAAAGTAAATACAATCTAATGTTATTCTTGCAATTGTAATTGCAAGTAATCCTTTATTATTTTTAATATTAATTTTTTTTATAGACATCTAATTTTCACTCCAAAATTTAACAACCACTCTATTAATATTAATAAAAAACAATAGCCAACTAACTACTATTGAAAGATCCTTAAAAGGTTTTTCAAAGAAGTTAAATATTTAGTTTATCTTTAAATTTTTTATTCTAAAATATAATTAACGAATAATTCTTTCATATCAATGTTTTCTTTTCTTATAAAATCCCTCTATTGAATTAACAATAGAAATTATATAAAAATTAAAATATAGATAAAGAGTACTTGTTAAGACTACTACTGCTTCTAAAAAAAATAAATCCAATGAATGCCGTATCCATTACTTTATGGGTGGTTCTCAAAATGACACAGTTTAGGATGCAGATAAAATATTTAAATTGATAAAAAGTGAAAATCCTATAAAGTGAATTCCTTTTCTAAATCCTTAATAATCTTTTTTGCATCTTTTAAATCATGGTAAAACCACCCACTATTAACACATAAATCAATTTTCTCAGAAGAAAATCTATACTTAATTATTTTAGCGGGTGCACCAACAACAATAGCATATGGTGGTACGTCATGAGTTACAACAGCGTTAGCACCAATTACAGCACCATTGCCAACTTTAATTCCCTGTTTAATAACAACATTAGCTCCACACCAAACATCGTTACATATTTCGGTTTTTGAAATATTTAAAGAGTGACCTATTAAATTTCCACTAATTTTTTGATATGTTGTTATATATTCCTTACTATGTTCCCCTTGTCCAATCTTTACCCCTGGTCCAAAAGAACAATAATTACCAACTTTGGAGTTATTCACCATTGTATAAGGTCCAAAATAATTATATTTACCAATAGAAGCAGTCTCTTGAATAAGTACTCCTTTGGTAAACTTGTTATTTTTTCCGAGTTCTCTTGCATAAACCCCCATCTTCCCTGTCATTATCCTAGATAATCGATGTATGATTTTCCAAATCAAATCTATCATGTTAATCATACCTATTTTACTCCCTCGTAAATTTCTTTATATATTTTCGATAGGCTAGACCACTTAAATTTATCAACCAAACTTATGCAGTTTTCTGAAATGCTATCATAGGTGTTTATAATTTTTATCACAGTATTACAAATCTCATTTGGATCTGTTGGAGATACATGATAACCTACAGTACCCTCTGCAAATTGCTTATCAAACCCTTGACCTTTAGTATAGATTATCGGAAGACCTTGACTCATAGCTTCAGCATAAACTAAACCAAAAGTCTCATAGTAAGATGGCATTAAAAATATATCGTGATTTCTATAAGTATTTAACAGGTCTTGTTTTGCCTGTGGGTGCATATAACTTACAAATTTATAATTTTTTAGTTTTTCATAGACTGAAAGATCCTCAATTTTTCCTACAACTGTAAAAGTAGCATTTATCCCCTTTTCTCTTAATTGTTTAATAGCTTCTAAACTTGTCTCAATATTTTTACCTTTATTAATTCGACCTGTATAGATTACTTTTATTGTATTTTTGTCCTTAAGTGTCCTCTCACTTGCCTTGTTTTCTAACCAAAAGTTATCAATACCATTAGGTATTACAGTACTTTTGGATTTCACCTGATTTTGGTATTTTACTGGGATGTAATTTTCTATTAACTCTTCCATACATGGTGTTGAGATAAAGATTATTTTGGATGAATTTAGCAGGATATTAATACCTTTCTTTCTTAAATACCTTCTTTTTTTAAAAAATAAGTTAAGATCAGTATTCCTAACAGAAACTATATAAGGAATCTCGTATTTTTCCTTCATCTTTAAAGCTATATTTCCATCGGTGAAAAGAGTATGGGCATGAATTTTATCATATTCACTAGGATTCACTAAGGATATCAGACTCCTGTATATTTTCCGTTGTTTTATATAAAAGAAATACCTATCAAAGTTATTAAAGCATATTGGATAATATATATTTGATTTGGGTTCAATTGCAAAATTAATCTTACCGCTAATAGGCATAAAAACTTGGCTATTTATATTTAATATATCTAGCTCATCATTTAACTTTTCATATAACGTCGTATACAAGTAATTTGAATTAATGTGTAAAATATTCATAGAAGCCCCCAACATTTTTATACGTTTTCAATAATATCAATTAATCTATCAGTTAGATTAGAAAAGTCAAAATCTAATGCAGCATTTCGAGCATTTGCTCCCATATTTGCACGTTTTTCCTCATTATCTGTAACTGATAATATTGTTTCAACAATATCATTTGGGGTCTGTATTAAAGAACTAACTCCACACTTATATTTCTGGAGAACACTATATCCAGTACTATACGTCTGAATAATACATTTACCAGCAGCAAGGTATTCAAAAAATTTATTTTGACTTTGTCCATATTTATCTAGCATTGTACTTTTATTATGCAAAATATTTATGTCAGCCTGCTTTAATATGTTAGGAATATATTTCTTATCAACTCTACCCTTAAATTTCACATTTTGAATACCTTCATTTTTACACCTTTGTTCTAAACTAATTCTCTCATCACCATCTCCAAATATTAAAAATCTAATATTGCTTTTTCCTCTTTCACTCAACTGCTTTGCTACATCGAGTAACATATCAATATTGTTTACTTTTCTAATTGAACCAGTATATACAATGTTTATATATTCTTTTTCTTCTAGATCACTGTCTTTAAAAGTAAAATAATTTGCATTAGAGTCATATTTATTAAGAGCAACACCATTACTTATATGGTATACTTTTGAGACATCTAAATCTGAATCCCAACCATGCTCAATTATATAACTCTTTCCTCCTTCCCAAGTCATAATAATTCTATCTGCTTTTTTATATATCCATTTTTCACCGGCGTACATAAGTTTCGCTATTAAACTCTCTTTTTCAATTGAACCATACGCAATAATACTTTCTGGCCATAAATCACGAACTTCACATATGCATGGTACCTTAAAAATTTTTGCAATGCTTAGCCCTGCTAATAAAGTTAACGGGTGTACAGAAGATGCTAAAATGATATCTGGTTTACCAAATTTTCGAGCATATTCTTTAGCAATTAACCTTAGGTTCGTGTAAAAAGTAAACATGTTTTTTAAACGATTAACACCATTCCCCTTATAATCAGAGGATTTAATAAAAACAAATGGTATATTTTCAATAATATCAGTGACATATTTTTTTTTATTCGGAATCATAGGTTCTGCATTATTGTCAAAATGATTTGTACTAGCACAAAAAATAGTAGGTTGATAATTCTTTTTGTTTAAATAATCTGCAAAAAAATAATGCCTACCACCACTTTCAAAAAACATATTTGTAGCGTAGTGATTCATTATCCAAACATTTTTTTTCATTTCTTTATTCTCCCTACATTAGTTTAATCTTTAAAAATTTTAGCTGGAACCCCCATATAAGTCCCACCCTTTTCAATATCATTAATTACTACAGCTCCCGCCCCGATTTTACAGTTTTTTGTAATACTTACATTGTTACTCACTATACTTCCTATACCTAGCCATGTACCATTTCCTATTTTTACAGTACCAGCTAAATGTGCACCAGGTGAAATATGAACGTAGTCCTCAATCAAATTGTCATGATCAATTGTAGCACCCGAATTTATTATGCAACCCTTCCCGATTAGGGTACTACAGTTCACTACCGCCCCAGGCATAACCACCGTTCCTGGTTTTATCTCTACATTATTTCCAATAATTGCACTAGGATGAATCAATTTAGGTATAGTTGCACCTATTGCCTCAAGACTTTCCTGCAATTTTTCTCTTATAGAGTTGTTACCGACTCCAACAAAAATATCAAAGTCATCAATATATTTAAGAACATCATCTGATGTACCAATGATTTGAAGTCCCATTGATACATCAATTCTTTTATTATCATCAAGAAATGAAATACTCTTCCATTCATTCATTTTCTTTGCAATGTCTGCAACCACTTTTCCATGGCCACTAGCACCAATTATCAGAAGTTTGTTTTTCATGATTTAATTCATTCCTTCTTAGTTCCCTGAAATTGTTCCATCGTTACAGCAGTTTCAGAGTTTATTCCCTCTCTTATCAAGACTTTCTTAAAGGTCAATAAAATAATTTTACAATCACCAAAAAAACTAATATTATCAACATAATTCACATCAAGAATAAATCTATCTTCCCAACATATAGTGTTCCTACCGTTTACTTGTGCTAAACCAGTCAATCCTGGTCTTACTTCATGACGTCTTTTTTGAAAATCATTATATAGTGGTAAATAATGTACAAATAAAGGTCTTGGGCCTACAATCGACATATCTCCCTTTAGTATGTTAAAGAGTTCAGGAAGTTCATCAAGCGATGTAGAACGAAGAATTCTACCGAACTTTGTTAACCTTATATTATCCGGAAATAGTTCACCCTTTTCATCTCTCTCATCTGTCATCGTCCTAAACTTATACATCCTAAAAACTTTATTATTATAACCTAGTCTTTGTTGTTTAAATAAGACGGGACTTCCTAACTTTACTTTTACTAGAATAGCTACTATTAATAATGGAAGGCTAAGAATTACAATAGCAATAAAAGAGAGTACCACGTCCATCTCCCTTTTAATTAATCTCCTATAGAAGCTACCTTTAGAATTGTTCATTTACTTCCACAACCCTTTAATAATATTAACTACTCTTTCCAAATCCTCATCATTCATTTTCGTGTCCGAAGGTAAACATACACCATTCTCAAATAATTTTTCCGATATTCCCGTTCCAATAAAGTCATATTTTCCAAAGAATGGCTGCATATGCATTGGTTTCCAAACTGGTCTTGATTCAATGTTCTCTTTTTCAAGCGCCTGCATAATATCAAGTGGTCTTACTCGACCATTTAAGGTCATAGAACTTAACCAGTAATTGGGTTCATTCCAATCATTGCTAGGCATGAAAAGAATACCTTCAAGATTGCCAAGTTCCCTTTTATAAAATTCAAAAATATAGTTCTTCTTTTCAACCCGTTTATCTAAAACTTTTAGTTGCCCTCTTCCTATTCCTGCAACAACATTACTCATTCTATAATTAAATCCTAATTCGCTATGCTGATAATGTCTTGATTTGTCTCTGCTCTGGGTAGCCCAGAATCTAACTTTAGCAGTTCTCTCTTCATTATCTGAAACTAACATTCCACCACCTGATGTGGTAATAATTTTATTACCATTAAATGAGAAAATACCATAGTCTCCAAAAGTCCCTGTATGCTTTCCTTTATAATAGGTACCTAAACTTTCAGCTGCATCTTCTATTAATGCAACATTATGTTTTCCACAAAGTTCAACTATTTTATCCATATCAGCCGACAAACCGTATAGATGTACAACTATTACAGCTTTTACTTCTGGATATTTCTTAAAGGCTTCTTCTAATGCATTTGAACTCATGTTCCAAGTTTCATAATCACTATCTATAAATACAGGTATTGCATTTTGATATATTATTGGATTAGCAGTAGCAGAGAATGTTAGGGTTTGACAAAAAACAATATCTCCTTCTCCCACTCCTGCTGCTTTAAGCGCTAAATGAATGGCTGCAGTACCAGAAGTAAGTGCCGCAGCAGATTTTGAACCTACCTTGGCAGCCAATTCTCTCTCAAACTGATTTACATTTTCCCCGAGTGGTGCAATCCAATTTGTTTCAAAAGCTTCCTTAACATATTCCTGTTCATAGCCCTCATCACTCATGTGAGGTGAGGAGAGGAAAATTCTATCTCCCATTCTATAAGACTTCCTTCCATTAATAATTATTTTTTTGAGTTTTCTTTGGGATGGAGTCTAAGCAATCAAAAGCATACTTCTTCACTCCAACGGGTTATTACCAACAAATTTAGTGAATAATTATTTCATATTAACATCAAGCCAAAACTTTAAAAATATCAAATCTATTATTAGCTACATCAATCAACGTATCATGCATATCTTTTTCAGAAAGATCTAATAAACTGCTTATCAAGCGGGCTAACTCATCAGAATGAATAACTTTAGCCTTCCCAATATGAATCTTAGGAAACACACTCTCAGGATGCACTTCATTCTCATTAAGAAGCTCCTCATACATCTTCTCCCCAGGGCGTAGCCCAGTATACCGAATCCCAATTTCTTCCACTGAATATCCGGAAAGCTTAATCACATTTTTAGCTAAATCAACAATCTTAACCGGCTCACCCATATCAAGCACAAACACCTCGCCACCACGCGCCAAAGTCCCTGCCTGAATCACAAGTCGCGATGCTTCAGGAATCGTCATAAAGTAACGAGTCATATCTTCATGCGTAACAGTAACCGGCCCTCCGGCTTGAATCTGCTTCTTAAATAACGGAATAACACTTCCTCGACTCCCAAGCACATTACCAAACCGAACTGCAACAAACTTAGTATTACTATTTACCGCTAAACTCTGAATAATCATCTCCGCAAAGCGCTTGGTCGCACCCATGACATTCGGAGGGTTTACCGCTTTATCCGAAGAAATCAAAACAAAAGTATTTACACCGAAAGTGTCAGCCGCCTCCGCCACATTTCGTGTTCCAAAGATATTGTTCTTCACTGCTTCTCTAGGATTGTATTCCATTAAAGGAACGTGCTTATGCGCAGCAGCATGATAAACAACATATGGTTGATGCTGTTCCATCACTTCAAATATTCTATTCCGATCTTGAATATCCCCAATCACAGGGACAATTTCTATATGATTTTGATATTTTCTCCGAAGCTCCATATCTATCAAATAAATACTGTTCTCTCCATGACCCACTAAAACAATTTTACTAGGATTAAACTTACAAATCTGACGACAGATTTCCGATCCAATCGAGCCACCAGCACCTGTAACTAGTACTGTCCTACCCGATACAACCTCTGAAATACTATTAATATCCAACTCTACTGGCTCTCGTCCTAGTAAATCCTCCACCTGGACCTCGCGGAATTGGTTCACAGAGACCTTCCCCGTCATCAAATCTTCTAGCTTTGGGATCATTTGTGTTTTCGCCTTGGTCTTCGCACACTCATCAAAAATACGGTTTAATTCCTTTTTACTTAAAGAGGGAATCGCAATGACGATATTTTCAATTTCATACTTCTCCACCGCTTCAAAAATGTAGCTTGAGCCCCCGATAACTGGTATCCCAAGAATATCTAACTTTAGCTTGTTCGGATCATCATCAATAAACGCAATCGGTTTTAAATCCGAATCATGGCTATAAAACAATTGACGCGCGACCATCCGGCCAGCAGCCCCTGCTCCGATAATTAACGTTCGTTTCGAGTTTTCTTGCTTGTTGATGTAATGATCACGGAAAATGCGCCAAGAAAATCTTGCCCCACCCAGGAATAACACTAAAAACATCCATCTCAGCATGATACCTCTCACGTATACGTCATGCTCTAGAATGAAATGCACGATTGTAGATACCCCAATCGATAAAGTGACGGTTTTAATAATGACAATAAGCTCGCCGATACTTGCGTATTGCCATACCTTATTATAAAGTTTGAAAATAATAGCAAAAACATGATGGCCTACCACAAGTGTTAATGTCGTGATTAAAAACACTGTCGCTTGAAACAATTGCATTTCTGGAGTTAACGTGATAAATCGTATGTAACTAGCAAATAAAATGATGGCCGTGTCAATTAAAGCCAGAGTGAATATTCTTCTTCTATACGTCACTCATTGCTCCCCCTTTTATCTTTCTATCTTCCAAAGCACTTTCACCCACTAAAGCAAATGGGCAAAAAAATAAATACCTAATGGAAATCCAAGTGTCTTGACACTCATTCTTTCATTAGATATTTATTATTTTTACTATTACTTGGGCATTTAACCCAACCTCACATCATGCTTTCGACGACAAGCGTCTAAGAACAGGAAGATCACTCTTCCCTCCCACAGCACAATCGAGTGTCCCCATGGATAACGGACAGGGAAACCTCGCCGTTCAGGCGATTCAACCTGAATTAGATGTATAATACAACCACTTTGTCCTTATCAGCTTGTGCTTTTTAAAATATATTAAAGAATCTTTTCTTTTTAACTCGTTCCGGCACTTCTTTATAGACATGACTACCTGCAATTAACAATTCTGCATTTTCTTCAAACAAATACACCATGTCATTTCCATATTTCGTTTCAATGAGATCAAATGCTTCTCTCATTTTAAATGGCCGGCTGAACGTGTCATGTGCATCAGAGGCAATGAAGTGGGTTAAGTTGGCTTCAATTAATTGGTGGGAAAAGTTCTTTATCTTTTTTCCAAAATCACCGCACACGCTTGAAGCCGTCACTTGGGATAACGCTCCCTTTTGAATCAAATTATATAGAATCTCGGGATTCTCGATGATTTCCTGGTTTCTTTCCGGATGAACAATCACTGGAATCAGCCCTTTATTCTGCAAATCATAAAACATCGTCTCTGTATATCTCGGCACATGGCTTGAAGAAAATTCTACCAATACATATTGCGTATGGTTGACTGGCAGGATTTCTCCCGCGCTGTAGCCTTCTACTAACTCTCCATGAATCCGTACTTCTTGGCCTGGTAACACCTTTAAATTGATCTTCTCATCAAGTAAGACTCGATTTAATTCTTCAACTTTAGCAAGGATACTTTCCTTATCATTTTCATAACGGTTGTTCATATGGTGCGGTGTGGCCACAATGGTATGGATGCCTTGATTTACAGCAACCTTTGCCATTTCGATACTTTCCGACAAATCCCTTGCCCCATCGTCAACACCCGGCAAAATATGACTATGTATATCTACCATTTCTCCACACCCTTACCGGTATTTTAGGACTATTACTATAGTACCACTGTCAAAAAAAAAGAGAAAGGGTGGTATTTTGTCGAAATCTGTCACTTCTCAAAAATCCCAACTAGTAATTTTTACCACCCATTAATCCCTTTATTTTGCACCGTAATAATAGTAATAATCATTGTTCTTTAATTCTTTATGGTTTAGTACCACGCCAAGCAGCTTGCCTTTTGCATTTTCAAGTAGTTCCTTACTCTTCTTCGCTTGATCTATTTCAGTTCTTTCACTATATACTACTAAAATCGAGCCATCACACTGATTAGCAAGAATCTGCGGATCGGCCACAGCTAACAATGGCGGCGTATCGAATATCACATAATCAAAGTTCTGTTTTGCTTCTTCAATAAACAGCTCCATCGATTTCGAGCTTAATAGCTCCGCTGGATTTGGTGGAATCGGTCCACTTGTTAAGATATACAAGTCCTGCTCTTCTGTTTCTACTACTGCTTTTTCAAGTGAAGCCTGTTTCGTTAAAACAGTAGTGAACCCCACCTGATTGTTTACTGCAAACGTATGATGAACGGTTGGTTTACGGAGATCACCATCAACTAAAAGTACTTTTTTTCCAAGCTGAGCAAATGTTACCGCTAAGTTTGCCGCAGTAGTGGACTTTCCTTCTCCTGGTCCGGAAGAAGTAACCATCATCGCTCTTATTTCACTGTCTATCGAGGAGTATTGTATATTAGTCCGAATCGTACGGTATTGCTCAGAAATCGGTGACTTTGGAGCAATCGCTGTAATCAGCTTACGACTAGAGTTGGTGCTTGTTACGTTTTTTTTCTTTTTAAGAGCCAAGGGTCTCACCTCTAACTGTTGTATTTCTTGATGCTCTACGTTTCTTCCATTCATCTAGCTTTTGGTCTTCAATCGCCGCAATAACACCTAGGATTGGAAGCTCTAGTATTTTTTCAATATCCTGCTCATTTTTAATTGTGTTATTAAAGTATTCTAGTAAGAACGCAAGTCCGACACCGGCCATTAAACCAACTACAATGGCAGTCGCAATATTTAATAGTGGACGTGGTTTAATAGGTGATGGATTTTCAGTCACATCTGCTTTCGCTAAAATGCTGACGTTATCCACTTTCATGATGTTCTCAATTTCATTTTTAAACACTTCTGCTGTTTTGTTCGCAATTTGGGCAGCTAATTCTGCATCCGGGTCCTGAACAGATAGGTTCACAACCTGGGAATCCTTTTCACTACCAACGGTAATCTTTTCCTTTAATTGAGCTGCGGTCATATCTAAATTCAGTTCTTTTGATACAATATCTAAGATCGCGGGGCTTGTTATGATGACGTTATAGGTATTAATTAATTGTAGATTGGTTTGTAATTCACCAGAATTGTACATGCTTTGGTCATTTTTCGCTTGGTTCACGAGAATCTGTGTAGAAGCTTGATAAATCGGGGTTAGCACGTAAAAGCTTATAATTCCACTGACTAATCCTGCAATGATTGTTATTGATACGATTAGGAGCAATCGTTTTTTCAACGTTTCAAGTAACTCTTTTAAACTGATAGTCTCTTCCATTTCGTCCTCCTAAATATCTTGATACAAAACATAGAATATTATATCACAATTTGTAAATTTTTACTGATATTTGTCAGATATATTTCAATATTATTTCACTTACTCTATTAAACACCTATTTGTAAGAAATTTGAAGGGGAATTTACTAGTTGGAGTGATTTTCCACAGTTTTATTTTTAAAATCTAAACCTCATTACGATTGAAAACGCATGCATTTATAATACTTGAAACACGCTGAAAATGATGAGAACAAAAAAATATCCGACTCCTATAGAGCCGGACTCACAATACAAATATAATTAAAAGGGGGTCTAGAAAAGTAAGATATGCATCTCGTTTTCTTATACTTACTATACCCCGATTGTATGAACAAACTATGAATAAACCTTTAAAGATGTTTAAAATATGTTTGTTTAGATTGCACAGGTGCATTTTTGCGAGAGAAGAGATAACCTTATTTACTCGTATGCCTTACTCATTACCATTTGTAGCTGATGGATTAACTTTTCCTTTAATTCTAAATGCGTTCCATCCCAATACTGATACTGGCTATCCCGCCACCTGTCAGGTGAATATTGCCATACAGGATACGGCTTCCGTTCCTCCGGCTCCCAGTCGTAACGCGGAAAAATATGTGCATGAAGGAAGGCATCTGTATTTCCATAGATGGAATAGTTGATTCTCCTTGGCTGACAGGCGGCCTGAATCGCGTCCCCAATTATACTCATATCCAGCAAGTAGTCACTCCTCTGCTGGAATGGCAGGTCGTTTAAGGTGTTCACTTCCTCATACGGTAATAGTACGCAATACCCGGCAGGAACTGTGTATCGCCGATGACGGCGAACCCGCTTTTCATCCGCGCTAGGACCATGGGATTTTCCCCTCTATGGGCCGCGCCGATTCGGTCGTTTTTCCAACTCATGTAACTTCCCCCATTAGAAAGTAGCTGCTTTGAAGGCAACTCCCCGTCTTCTATTGTTCTTTGTTATTCGCTTGGACCGCCTTGATTAAGGCATCCAGCTTGTCGTTTCTCTCTTGATCCAATCTGGTTTTGTCGTTCATGAACCGCAGTGTCCGAACGATGAAATAGATTGTGAATCCAAGAATAATCAAATACAATACAATCGGAAAAAGTGCAAATAGGCCAAACCGTAAGTCTCCCATAGGGCTGCCTCCATCATTATGGATTTATACCATTATTATACAATAACCTAATCTTGGTGTATTGCACTATCATCCATCTCTTTTTCAATCCCCTTGAAAAACCATACACAAAACCACCTTGTTGCGGCAAAGGTGAGGAATAGCGTAATCCATGTCCAGTACCAGGCCCAGTTCAGGTAGTGGATTAAATCGGTATATTTTTCGAGAAAGATTTCCGGTACGGTCAAGACGGTGCAGTAAGCACAGTAGTATAGGAACTGGATGAGCTTGCTCCGCGCGTACGGGTAGAACACATTGAACATCGCACAAACAGCCGGATAGACGTAAAACTCATAGGTAAAGCTTGAGCGATTGACGTCTGCAAATAGCCGTACTGGGTACGTTAGCATTCCATACTCAACGACAATTAAACCAAAGATCCATGTGATTCCTTGTTTGAATAAGAAGGCGGTTACAGCTAGGCGAATTTTCTTTTTTGGGATAAAGAAAAGCATTCCGGTCGTTAGGATCCAAACCGCGAGTAAAATCCACCATTCTAGTCTCATTTGACAGCCTCCCTATCCACATGCAAATGGGCCCTGTCTTTAAAGAACCATTGGTAGATGAGGTTCGTGACGGCAAATATACAAAAGAAATCTATCCAGGTCAGGTACCAGCTATACTGGACGTACTCAATGAGGTTCGTATATTTTTCCAGCATGACGTCCATTAGGGTCAGACCTGAGATCCATAGTGACAAATAGAGGGAGCGAATGATGAGTGATCGCTTTGGCTCAAAAATGATATAAAACCCAGATAGAAGTGGGTAAAAGAAATACTCGGTTGTGACAAGTACATCGGTGGCTTTCGGAAGTTCACGGACCGGGAAGGCCAGAAGGTGATATTTCACATGTAATAGCGAGCTCACCCATACAAAGGCCTGACAGAGAATAAGGGCGAATAGGACTTTTCTGTATCGGTTTTTTGGCGTAAGGAATAGGTATGCTAGTATTCCTATTACCCACATTAGAATGATGACTATGTAATCTCTAGACATTGGATGTGACCTCTCTTAGTTTTCCTGGTTCTATTTTACTGGAATGTTGAAGTAGTGAAGCATCAACACGATAACGATAGCCGAGATTCCGTATGTAAGAAGCGGCCTGGTGAAATGCAGGCGCAGCATGGTGTACATCGCTGTGTAGAAAATGGGTTCCATCCAGAAGTGGTACCCATGCTCTAGAAGGAGTCTGTGCATTTTATAAAAAGGGTATTCGACGGCGATTGAGCCGAGGACCCACCATAGCATGTACCGGACTTTTTTCCCGTTGGATGTTTTAATTGGAAAATGTGTCAGATAGATTAGTGTCACCGCAGGGAGATTGATAAAGGTATATACGAGATCAACGATTGCATGGGATTCTGGTAATAGATCCGGGTTCTGTTTCCAGAGCAGATGGTCTCTGCACAGGAAGTTGTAGAGCAGGTTACAGATAACAATATATAGTAGCGTGTGATGGTATTTCCGCCAATGTCGCCAATCCCCCTTCCAGAACGCCGCTAGGAGAAGGATCGCTGTTAGGATTACATGCATGGGTGGGTTTCCTCCGAAAAAGGCTGTTGTTGTCTGTTGGTTGGTTGGTTGGGCTTTTCCATGTTAATGTTTTGCTGGGTTTTGCGATTCGCCGATAGATTGGGCGGATTCGCTGATAGACCTGGCGGATCGCTTCTTACATTAATGCTTTTAAGTTACCTCTTTTTAGATTCGCTCATATTAATGTGAGATTCGCTCATAACTGGCGAAAATTCGCTCATAAATCGTTTGGGGTGACCCGTAGACTTGATGAGTCCCTGGATTCGCGAATAAAGATGATACATTCGCGAATAAGTTATGCGGATTCGCGAATAAAAGTGGAAAATCCGCGAATAACTATCTACAATTCGCGAATACTCATCATTTTCTGCTCTATCTTGGGCTAGTACATATTAAAAAAGGGTAATTTTAACGACTTCGATGAGCAATCTGTTGGTGTTGAAAGCTATTTCTCCGCTTAACAAGCATTTTATTTCTTAATTGGATAACAAGCATCTTTATTTTTCCCACTAGAGTGAAATTTAACCAACAACTACATAGAAAAAGGCTGCAGAGGTTTCCCTCACACAGCCTTTTAGATCTATTATATATATTTAGCAGACTAAATGTCTTAAATCCGCTTTTAGTTCTTCCATTAGTTTTTCAAGCGTAATCTCGTTCTCGTTTACGCCTTTGTCATAAGCCTTTTTCACAATCTCAGAAAAATCGACGGTGTTCGCGCTATTTCCAGCTTTCCTATCCAACTCTCTATTCTCCCTCCTCTTTTCTTCTAATTTTCAATTCTACAAGAATATCAAAAGAATGTAAATATTTTTCCAACTGATTTTTGTGGAAATTATATGAATTTTGTCGAAGATTTGGGTAATAAGGGGGGGAAATGTCCTTTTTGGGGGACAGTCCCCCGGCGCGGTTGTGCGTTACCATGTCGGGGGACTGTCCCCCGACTGGGTAATGCGTAAAAGATTAATGAGTTGAGCCAGTCCCCAAAGTGCGGGGACTGGCTTTTTTATGTGGGGATGGAGCAAATTTTGGCGAGTGGTCGATATCTATACTCAAGCGGTCGATAAAGTTCAAAAAGCGGTTGATAAATCTCAAAAAGTGGTCGATACCTTTACTCAACCGGTTGATAAAGTTCGAAAACTGGTCGATAAATGGTTTTTCATATAAAAAAGTAATTTATTATTCACTCTAGTAGGGCAGTCTAGCTGGAAGTTAGTCTAGATCTACGAAAAGGACAAAAAAATATCCGGCAATATGCCGGACGCAATACAAATATATTTTTAAGGGGTCAGAAAAAGGTGCTTATGCCTTTTCGCTGCATGTATTTATCATACCCTGCAAATATGAACAAACTATTAATAAATAGTAAAATTTTTAATTTATATTTGAAGAACGAAAGATGCATAAAATACCACAATATTTTTCTATCTATTTTCCTATTTATTTGTTAATCTATTAAGTGTATTTGCGAAATTTGTAAATTTTTTGGAGGTCAATGTCGAATGAGGACAGAAAAAAAGAAGAGTAAAAAATGGTTAAAAGTGACTGGCATAGTACTTTTACTATTATTCATTGGTGTAGGTGTTTATGGCTTTACAGTATATAAATCTTTAAAAACTGCGGTTAATACAATGCATGAACCGATTGAACGTAAACAATCTGAGAAGCGTGAACAACCTGTAGCGTTCACAAATAAAGAACCATTCTCTGTTTTAATGCTGGGTGTTGATGAGCGAAAAGGTGATCGTGGTCGTTCAGACACGATGATTGTTTTAACAGTCAATCCTAATAACAACTCTGTCAAAATGCTTAGCATCCCACGTGATACTCGAACAGAGATTGTCGGCAAAGGAAAAGAAGATAAAATTAACCACGCTTACGCATTTGGCGGCGTAACAATGGCCATGGATACAGTGGAAAACTTCCTAGATATTCCGATCGATTATTACATGAAAGTGAATATGGAAGGCTTTAAAGATATTGTAGATGCAGTTGGTGGAATTACTGTCCAAAACAACCTAGATTTCACTCAAGATAAAATTCACTTTGCCAAAGGAGAATTGAACCTAAAAGGTAAAGAGGCTTTAGCCTATTCAAGAATGAGAAAGAAAGATCCTCGCGGAGACTTCGGTCGTCAAGCAAGGCAACGTCAAGTTATCCAAGCTGTAATCAAAGAGGGCGCGAGCATCTCTACTTTAACTAACTACTCGGATATTTTCACTGCACTTGGGAAAAACGTAAAAACAAATCTTACATTTGACCAAATGGTAGATATCCAAAAGAACTACAAAGACGCTGGAAAATCAATTCAGCAAGTTGAAATTGCAGAAAAAGGCGCTAAAATTGGCGGCATCTATTATGGATTAGTAGCTGCAGATGAAAAACAACGGATTCAAAACGAACTAAAATCACAATTAGAGATTAATCAATAAAAATGAAGCTGATTGGGTCATATGAACCTAATCAGCTTTTTTTATTTAAGCAAATTGTTTAACATGCTTATACAAAGGGAAATCTTAATAGTAACAATATCCGTTTTCGACAAACTCTGTCTAAATAATTTACATATCATGACATATTTTTATTATTACTTTTTTTATAATATATAAAAGGGGGAATAGTATGACGTATCTAAAAATGGTTCTTTTACTTCCAGTAATTTTAATCTGCGTGATCTTAGAAGCCTCCATCTCCATAGACATTTAAACAAACCTACAATCGAAAAGTAAAAGAGGCAAGGATTCAATAGATCCTTGCCTCTCATTTTACATTTTAATATCTTTTGTATACTTTGATACTTTTTTATTCGAGCTATCCTTTATAAACACTTTTACTTTATAAGTTCCTGGTTTCGTTACTTTATATTCAAAGTGAGCATCCTTCTTATATGGGAATCTCTTTAGAATTTTATTGTCCTTATACACATAGTACGCATAGCTTAATTGATTACCTTCCGCTGTTGTTGCAACATAAAAGTTCTTTGAATCAACCTTTTTTATTGTAACAGTATCAATTTTAAGCTTGCTTTCTTTAGCTGTACTAGTTGCCTCTTGTTTCGCTGAATCTGGTTTAGCTGCTTCTTCCTTACCACAGCCTGTTACAAGTAATATGGCAGCTAGTAACAAGGTAAGTAATTTTGTTTTCAATGTCTTTCCTCCTCTGATCATACCTATGTAAAAAGTATACACAAATAACTCTTATTATTAAAGCATCCTAAGTTTCAATGTATGGATCATTTGCAGGACTATTGACCCGAAAATCTTATTTAGATTTACTTACATTCTCTTTCAGTGTAAGGGATTTTAATTGGTCTATATCTCCCTTAATAAAAGGACCGTTTTGACCAGAAGCAACATTACCAAACGCCTCTAAGGAGCCATTATATGTTTTTGGAATTAAGATAAATCCACTTATAGAGCTGTTTTGCACGCTAAGATACTTATTATTTATGACTCTTACCTGGTCTCCATAGGAAACAGCGATAAAATTACTGCTAAAGCCCCTTAAAATATTGTCCTCCACAGTAATCTCTCTTCCACGAACTAAGAACGCATAATTAAAATTTTCAATATAGTTATTCTTAAAAGTAATGTATTCTGCTGTTGAATGTGTACCAAACCCGCTATTTCCGCTGGCTAGTGAGCCTTTCTTGTATCCAATTGCCTTGGAATTTTGAACAATCCCATATCTGGAAGGAATGTTGCCTGAGAAATCAACTCCTCTTCGGACTCTTCGAAATTGACTATCCGTAATGAGTGTTCCTGATCCCCCAAAATCTTGTATTCCGTATCCAGTATCAATATCTTTTGTCGTTCCTAAATCAATGTTCGCATGACTCACTTTCGTTTGATACGTATTATTAAGAAGGATACCTATTCGTTTCGAGTTTGTTACTGAGATACGATCAAGTTGTGCATTACTTGCAAAATTCACCTGTAACATAACCGTATTATATGGTTTTGAATGAAGAAAGGAAATATTATCTAGAGTGAATGAAACATTTGGATATGCTGTTACCGATACAAGCTCGCCATTTCCGACTAGATAGTTTTCAACTATAGGACGTTCTAAATATACTTTATTCCCGTCTAGTTTAATAACTTTATGAAGCTCCCCTTTTGTAAGGTAGCCTCTATCATCCCAATACCAGAGTTTACTAGATTTCAACTCCAATAAATCACCAGGTTGTATTCCCTTTGTACTCGCCAAAACAACAAAGGGCTGATTCTTTGGAATATAACTAGTTACGTATGTATTGACTGTCGATTTGTTATCAAATACTAACGCACTTTTCTTTTCCTTTTGTAAAATAGCCGCTGCATGATTACCATCTGTTTTTATTTTTATCGAGTGGTCAATTACTAATGTTTTATCAATTATGTACCTTGCACTACTCTTTAACATCACAGTATCCCCATTATTGATTGCTTTTTGAAGAGCTGCTGTATCGGGCTTTTTATCAAACCCATTTGCTCCATACTGTTCAGGGGTCTGTGTTATGTTATTCGGCTTTTGCACCGTATGATTTATATGTGCTTTTCTTTTCGGTTCCACATCATTAGTGGTCGGGTTTTTCAAAGCCATATAGATTAACACACAGATAACTAAAGTCGTGAGTAGAAAAATAATGATTTTCTTTCGTTTTTTTTGTTTATATTCTTGTCTTCTCATACTATCCAGCCCCTTCAGACATTTCTTTAGACAACGTTTAGGGATGAATTTTGAAAATACCCATAGGAAGACAAATTTATAAATTACTCTGCAGCTTTAATCGTAACTGTTTTATTCTTTAAATTAAAAATAAATTCATTTGTTGTTGTCATAATATCAATTATTTCATGATCCTTACTAATCAATGTCGCATTTTCTATTAATAGATTCGTGTCCATTTTTTGTGGGTCTATTTCACTTACAATTAATTCATCTGAAAGCTTATTAGAGAGAATTCGATATTTCAATTGGCCGAACTCGATATATTTGTTGTCTGATTCATCTAACGATTCGCCAGTTTTACCTCTGATCTTCTTTTCAATTTTTTCCTGATCACTACCTATGAATGCCAAATAATACTGATAGGACCTCACAAATGACTCTGGAAACCCATCAAGGAAACTTTTGATATTGAAGTCTTTTTGTTTTAAAGGAGAATCAGGAATATATAGACTGTCTAAGCCTACATATCCCTTTTTATTATTCATGGTGATTTCAAAGGCATTGTCAATCTTGTTGGTAACATACACTTCTGTTGCAAAGCTTAAGGTATTAAGCTTCTTTTGCAGTCTATCTGTTTGATAAACAGGTTCTATCTCACTGGTTATATAGCCAACCTGATTGATGCTCTCCGTATGCCTTTTTTCCTTCACCGCTGATTTTTTTATCTCCTTTTCATCTAAAGCCTTACTCTCAACTTTGGGATCTGGTTTAAATAATGATTTCACTTCTTTTGCAACTCCGTCGCCCTTCAACATTAAGAATGTGCAAAAGATAAAAAGTGCAAATAGTAAAGCAAGTTCAAACGAAGTTTTAAACGATTTTTTCTCCTTTTTTGGGGACCGATCACTTCTACTTGCTAACTCACTTTTTGAAATATTATTAGTTTTTTGTTCAGTAATCTTATCTTTTTTGTATTTCCTTTTTTCTTCATCATTTAAACCATTAAAATGGTTAATGAATTTATTATAATTTTGTAATACAGTTTTTGTTTCTCCAAATTCAACCATCTCTCCATAATGGATCCACATGGTTCTATCGCAAAAAGATCGAATTTGAGAAACAGAATGACTGATAAAGAAAATGGTTTTTCCTTCTTTTTTAAATTCGTTCATTTTATTAATACATTTAGTATAAAAAGTTTGGTCACCTACAGATAATGCTTCATCGACTACCATGATATCAGGGTTTGTATGAGCTGAAATCGCAAATCCAAGTCTTGATTTCATCCCACTTGAATAGTTCTTTACCGGTTGATCGATAAAGTCACCTATGTCAGCAAAATCAATGATTGAAGGTGTTATTCTTTTTATCTCATCTTTTTTCAAGCCATGCATTAAGCACTTTAATTCAATATTCTCTAGACCAGTTAAATTATTATTTAACCCGACAGATATGGCAATTAGTGAGGTTTCTCCATTAATTTCGATGTCACCCGATGAAGGAGGGACGACCTGTGCAAGTAAATTAGATAGAGTAGATTTACCTGAACCGTTAATCCCAACAATTCCGATGGTTTCTCCCTCATTCACTGTAAAAGAAACATTTCTAAGCGCAGAAAAACTTTTTCCATTCCTTTTTAACAGAATTAAATCTAATAATTTATCTAATTTCTTTTGCTTTAGTGTGTATTGTTTCGAAACATTATTAAAAATTACTTTTGGCCTTGCATTCATTTTAAGCCTCCGGTGTTATATGTTAAATGTAATCAACAAATTGTTTTCTGAATTTGATATGAATTAACGCTCCTATGAATAGTACAAGGAGGGTAGTTACCCAAAAGTAACTCATATAAACCCAATCCTCAAAAAACCACGTCTGAGTAAAAAAAATGGATCTAAACCCAACGATTATATAATAGAAAGGATTTAAACTTAATAAGTCTTGAGCAAACTTAGGCAATTTGCTTGTATCCCAAAGAATCGGGAGGAAGTATAACATCATTCTCATTAATGATTGTAATACCATCTGAAAATCCCTTATTATTGTTGAAATTGTAGAGAAAAGCAAGGTGACAGAGAATATGAGAACATATAAACAAAACAAATAATAAGGTAACTGTAAGATGTATATACCTGGGTTAACACCATAAAGAACCAATATAATACCTAGAAATAAAAGCATGAATATAAAATTAAATGAATTCCCAACGATTGTGATAGATGGGAGGACACTGACAGGAAACTTCATTTTGGATACTAAACTAACCTTTGTATAGATACTGTTTGAACCTTGGATGACCGTAGAACTAATAAAAAACCATGGAATTAACCCCACTAGCAGCCAAATAAAGAAAGGAACATCTCCTACAGGATGCCCGCCTCTTATTCCCAATCCAAAAACAAACCAATAGATTGAAATTTGTAAAAGAGGACTAATAAACTGCCATGCGGCCCCTAAATAATGTGATTGATATTTACTTATTGTGTTATACGATGCTAACCGATATATTAAATTGAAATTTACAATCTGTTCTTTAAGTACTTCTAACACTGCCTTCATATGGTAACGTCCTTTTCAAAATTAATCTCTAGTTTAAAATTAAACAATTATTTACAACAATCTATTATAACACAATAAAAATTTCACATTACTATTAATTAATTTTACCAATAGGATATAATAAAAAAGGGTATATTATACGGCTGGGGGAATTAAAAATAGATACTTCAAATCCATACTACACATTAAAATATAAACGTGGTTATATTATTTCAGACAAACAAATTGAAAAACCACACCCACATTGGGAGCATGTTTCAATTAACAGTTATCAACTATATTACGACCCACTTAATGACACTAAGTACTATGAACAAGGTGATAAATGGGTTTTTTTATTAGGAACTATTCTAGATATTGATACGTTGACAGATGATAAGGAAATGATAGCCCAGAATTTACTTACGGCTCTTTCGAAATCTGAAGAGGACTTTTTCAATTATATTGATCAGCTTTCTGGCCGTCATTTCATTTTTTATGGGGACTCAGAAAATGCAACCATCTTATCTGATGCAACTGGTATGCGAACGATTTTCTATTCTACTACACAAAACATCATTGGTTCTCACTGTGAATTGGTTCAGGAGTATATAAATTCGCCCCATTCAACTACTGTAAATAAAGAATGGTTAAAAGAATATACGAGTGCCTCATTACCAGGTCACTATACTCCGTATGAAGATATTTACTTCTTAATCCCTAATACTTTACTTACGCTCCCAAGCAAACAAGTGAAACGGTTTTTCCCAAGAGAAGAGTTAACTATTGCTCCGATTGAGGATATTGTGGCTAGTATTAGTGAATCAGTAAAAAATCAACTCCAACTACTTAGCAAAAAACATGATCTTCTTTTTTCATTAACCGCTGGTTTAGATAGTAGGACATCCTTAGCGTTATTAAAGGACTATAAAGATCAGTTCCAATACTTTACGTATTCAAAGACTAGTGAGGTAAAATCCTTAGAAATAGATAAGCATGTTGTTAAGGAACTTTCATATAATTTAGGTTTAAATCACAGATTTCTAACCATTGATACCCCATCTACGGATGATATTGATTCTAAAAATATTCGTGAAGTATTAAGAAAGAATACTTTTTCGTCGCATTCCTTTCATTTAGCAAAAATATATTTAGATACATTTTCGCAAAATTCTTTGCATATCCGCTCTAACCTTTATGAAATTGGTAGAATGTATTATAAGTTAAATTACAAAAATTTGCCGAAGGTGTTCGGAAGTGATAGCATGGCACTTTTGTATTCTAAAAAGGCTGTTAATGATCCTAAGGTTAAACAAGCATTTGATCATTATTATAAGCATGTAGAAATGGATAAAATCTATAATTATGATCCATATGATTTATTATATTGGGAGTTCAGAATGGGTGCTTGGCATGCTTTACTTCTATTAGAGAGTGATATTGCTTTTGATAGCTTCATCCTTTTCAACTCCCGAAAGATATTGAAGCTGCTTTTATCAGTTTCAGCTGAAGATAAAAAGGAACATACCGTATTTAAAAAGATTATTGATACGAACTGGCCTGTTCTAAATTATTGGAAAATAAATTCGACCGAAAATTTATCCGATTTTTATGATGAAAAATTTGATGAATTTGGATTACATTTAGACAATTTCCAGTTTTCTAGTGGCTCACAAACAAATTTAGAACGAACGGTCCCTATGAAAATTATCTCCCAACCAAGAAGAGCCAAATTTCATATCGATTTAAGCGCACCATTAGAAGGAGATTTTATAGAGGCCCGATTACCTGTAGTAACTAAGTTCGAAAAAGGTCAATATTGTTCTATCCAGCTCCGTTCACCATATCAGAACCCATCTAATGCGGGAAGATTAAAGTATCAAATACTCTTGGATGAGAAAGTATTGATGGAAGAAGATATTTCACTTTGGAAAGAGAGTAATCAGATTTTAATCAAATGGATTCCTGAAAATGCAATGAGCCATATTTCAATCAGGACCATTGCAATAAAGAATTGTGAAAGTTGGAATTGGGGGAAAGCCTCAACGCTCTTAATTGAAAGGATATCAGTTGGTAAATTGGATACGACCAATAAGGTAGAAGTAACTGCATCTAGTCCTTTTTCAATAATTAAGTAATTTTCATTTTTTCAACTAAGGAGGCTTTTATATTTGTTTAACAGAGAAAAGGTTTATAAAGGGGAAGTAGACATAAAGTATTTATTCTTTAAGTCACACAAACCAACAACAAATTTAGTAGTTGTATTTTCAGGTATACCTCCAATAGGTACCCCACCAAGATACAACTACATTAAAACTCTTGAAGGTTACAATTGCAATAAATTGTTTATTCTAGATGATTTTGGTTCACGAGCGAGCTATTATCTTTGTGAAAACAGGAATTACGCTATTGAACGGTCAGTCATTTCCTTGATTAATCACATATCAAACGAAAATGGAATCACCGAAATTCTATCATGCGGCTCAAGTAAGGGGGGATTTGCTGCATTGTATTTTGGAATTAAATATGGTTTCAAGCACATTATTGCAGGATCACCCCAATTTCTATTGGGAGAATATTTATTAAGATTTACTAATTCCCAAAACATTGCTAACTTTATGGTTGGGGGAAGCGACGATGAGGATTTCGAATACTTAGATTCTATTTTGACAAATTTGATCAATTCTTCTAATCATAAGCCCAATATTCTCATTCATGTAGGTAAGGGAGAATATCATTATAAAACTCATGTTTTGCCTATGATCGATTTATTACAAAAAAGAAATATTCCCTATAAATTAGACTTAGGTAATTATAATAAGCATAGTGAAGTAGCTTTGTATTTTCCAAAAATAATACAGCAATTTGTTAGTGAGGCTTTTCATTTTCCTATTATTAAACACCTTAATGAAAAACGATTAGATCCTAATAAATACCTATATCAAATTGAGACAAAATCACCAAATGACTTATTTGCATTTTATCTATTTCATAACGAAGAAAGGATTGTCTATAAACCCTATTCGTCCGATAATAAATTTGAAATAGTACTTGAAAAAGAAGGTAAATATTCTGTTACCGCCTTTGCAAAGAGTCCCGAAGGAAGGATCGTTGCGATTAAAGGTAAGCCTGTTACGCTGAAATCTCATGCGCCAATTAAATAGAAAAAAAGGCCTGACTCACTGTTGTATTAGTGCATCAGGCTTTTTAAGCATGGAAATGTACACTTTTTGCTTTTTAAAAGTAAAAAAGAGAAATTATGTAGCCCTCCTTTAGCCCAAAACAGCATTCGATTCATAAAAAAGAGCTGAGAATTCAGTTCACCTTGTCTAACATTAGACTTTTTGTTAGTCGCACTAAAAAAGAGCCCTTAAAAGGACCCTTGATGTAATCAATTATTCCGGAAAAACCATTCTCCTTTATTTTTATGAATATTTTCATATTGGTGCTGAATCCCACCAACTTCCCTTTTCATTATATAAGCAATCAATGGAGATATTTTTTTCATCCTCTCAGGTGTAAGGAAAAATGAACTCTTAATAAAAAAATCTTTTTCTATAGAAGGGTAACGCTTTCCATCCTTCTCAGGAACATATTCTGGAATTAAAGTACTTAAAATACTAAGTACCTCCAAAAAAAGATCAATGTCATTTTCAATGTAATTGCGGGACGCCCCATCTCCATTAAAATTATTCGTTAAACTCATTATTTGGCCTCCTCAAAATGTATTCTCTAATATATACAAATTAAGTCGCCAAAATATGACTCTATAATTATGAGGAATGTTGAAATTCATTAACATAGGTCGAACATTGTATAATAAACATATAACTCCAAGTTAGACACTAGGAATTAATTTCTACAGCTCCATTTCCGACTGTAGCATGCTTAATAAGGAGGCTAATAGAGAAGCTTACCACTTCACATACAACAACCTCTTAATAGCCTTCATCAGTTGCACAGGTTTCCTCACGATCGTTCCTTCTTTGCCGTTTATCCACTCCTTTATTGAGGTGACACTAAAAAAAGGGCCGTTTTTGATTTATTAGTATTTGTAGCAACTCCACATCCTTTTCTACTTAACGAAACTTTGGGATCTTAGCTGGTGGTCGGACTGAAGTCAAAAAAAAAGGCTGTTTACGTAAACATTGTTGTTTTGGAAGAAATGCAGAGTTTTATTCATTTAGAATCAGAGCTACACTACGCAAAATTTGTCTAATTGCATTGCCCCCTTAGAAGAGTAACCAATAAACGGAGTTTTTCCGGTTATTTGCAAAATCGAGCTCATTTAGGAATAGATAAGCGGAGTTTTTCCGGTTATTCAAAGAAAAGTGCCCCATTTTTGCGTTTTAAAATCAAATAAGCGGAATATCTCCGTCTATTTTAGCTAATTTTCATCCAATTTCCCAATTAAGCGGAATTCCTCCGTCTATTTATTAGAACGAACCTTAAAAAGATAGACAAAAGCAACAATGTCTTAGAAACGAGCCTAAAAAAGACAACCCATTATAGGTTGTCTTTTTCATTTGACTGGCAACGTAAAGTTGTTATTTTTTGTATCCTAATTTCCCGCCGGTTTAACCAACAAATTGCGCTTCAACTTTATGATAATCTTTTTGTTTAAGTAGTCGACTAAATTCAACCATTTCTGGAGAAGTAAATGCATCATTAATCTCATACATTCCAAGTATTTCACCTAGAATCCTAATCGATTCAAGAGCATCCTCTTCATTCACCAATTTCAACTTCTTTAAATACCAGTTAGTAAAGTAATATTCAAAGCGTTTTTCAATGTAGTCCTGTAAGAGTCCGTTTTCCTTGAGCATGTTCACTCTGTACTTTTCAAGGATGTAGTACTTCTCGAAGAATCGTTTCGAGATCGTGTTAACCGCTGAGCCGCTCACTGCTGCATAATAGATATGAATAGGCAGGTTGATGGCCTTGGTCTTCTTCGAATGTAGCAAGAGCTCTTGGAAGAATATCGTGTCCTGTCCAACTGCACCTTCCACCATTCGAAGAGACTGATCTCCAATTACTTCTCTTTTACAAATCAGTGCTTGGATGCTCATGGCTTTAAACTGACTTTTTACCATGTACTCTTTAATATTCTTTGAAATGACATCACTGCCATTATACTGAACAGCCGTACGATAATAATCAAAGTTTAGCGGCTTTGTATCCAGCCTTAGCATATTTCCTACGACCATATCGTAATTGCCTTTGGCTAGTTGCTTATAAAGTTCGTTATACCCATCGTTGATCGCCTCGTTATCCGGATCTAGATACGTGATATACGGAGCTGTTGATAGTAAGAACCCTTTGTTTCTTGGACGCGAAGCACTACCACTTCCACCATCGTTGTAGAAGAAAGTCTTCACATTTGAATATTTTCTCTCCATACTTTTAATAATTTTTGGCGTGTATCCATCCGTAGAACCATCATCAACCATAATGATTTCCATGTCATTAAACAAGCTGCTTCTACGAAGACTGTTGAAACACTTATTTAACAAATGATCTCCATTGTTATAGGTTGGAATAATCACTGAGAGTTTATACTTTTGCCCAGCTGCCACTTCTTTTTGTACCGGTTGATCATTAAATTCAAATCGATCAATACTATAGCCATTTGGTAAGGTGGCAGGAGAGTTAAAGCCCATTAAGTCTTTAAGCGTGTAAGCTTTACTCCAGAATACTGTTCTGTATTTATCTTTCATGGAGGTTGTATAGTTATGCTCTACTCCCTTGATTAGTGAGTCTCCTGCATAATAGGCATCCTTTGTCACGAAATCTGAATTTGTATATTTAAAGGCGTTAATCATATCCTCTAAATAGAATTCTCCGTACAATTTACTTTCATCGAAGAAAGCCACAAAGTCATAATCCTGGAGTTGTTCTTCTGAAATTTGGCTCTCTAGGAACAGCTCTTTATTTGGATAGGTTTGCTGATTAAACATTTCTTCGATTGTTCCTGATTTAGAAGCTGCGATCACTGCTACTTTTCTTTCTTGCACAGGGAAATCTAAGCCGACCTTTTCCAGTAAATGATGAATTCTATGGAAGCTTGTCTCATGAGTCATCACTCGTCTAATTCCACGCACTTGGTGCTCAAAGACATCCTCTTCAGAAAAGCGATTGATAATGTCATTTACTTCTTTTTGGTCGTTCACCAAGAACACGTTAGGAAACTTATTGTTTACTCCTACACTGTAATTGGAAAGTAAGATATTCCCTAGCGCTTGAAGTTCATAGACACGATTGGCAAACATCGTATTACTTTCTTTCACTGTGTTTAGGTTAATCGCCCAGTCAAAGATCTTGTGGAACTTCTGTAAGTAAGAATGTTCAATGGATGGAGATACATATTTCAAATACTCTTCAGGGAAGAAATATTGCATTAACTTTAATTCATAGTTCCGGTCAATAATTTTTAGATCGCGACCTGCATCAATTACGCCATCAAAGAGCATTCTTGTGTCCACATGTCTGTGTGGATATTTTTCATACCAAGAACCCGTAAATAATACTTCTCTCTGTTTTGGAGCCATTTTGATACCAATCGGATTATGATATCTAGGATTGATTCCGAACTCTAAAACAAACACATTCTCGTTCTGACACTCTCTACGATAATCCTCAAGCTTTTCTTCTGCTGTCGTAAAGATGTAATCACACTTCTTAGCGATATCAATAAAGATATGATAGTTCACTGGATCTTCTTTTGAATAGAAGACGATCTTTGTGCCTTGGGATCTATAGAATTCGATGATCTTATACAAGTCTTCTCTATGCTTCTTAATGTTCGGATTCCCTAAACCTTTCCATTCAAGGTTTAGTCCCTTCCAAGCTGTTACGATTAAAAGAACATCCAGTGAGCCACTGTGTTTCTTATAGTTATCACGTTCAATATATTTAAACTCAGCTACATCCTTAAATGAGTTATATAAAAATTCATCAGCAATAATCCCAATGTTGGCTTTGATTTTATCATAATACCTGCTACCGTTGCTTTCAGGGATTTGGTCAAGCAATGGTTTCACTTTATCGAAGAATGTCGTATCACTTAACTTATCTCTCTTTTTTAGATAAGCGATTTTCTTTGCAAGATCTTCTTCCTCTTTTGCAGTCATTACTTTCGTGTCAGCTTTCACTGCATTGGCTTTTTTCTCATTTTTAACGGGAGTTTTGCCGGAATTTTGCGGTCTAGGAAATAAAAGTCCTGATAACACTGATTCCTTTTCTTCCTTGATTTGCATTTCTAAATTTGCTTTTAATTTCGCTAATGTTTCCAACCGTTGCTTAATTGCCTTTTGATCCAATTTACTTCCCTCCAAAGACATTTCGACGTTTGCGCCAGTAGGATAAAGTAAGACTTCCTAATTTCGATTCACTTAACGCTTTGTATCTTTTCATGAGATTACTATGTGTCTTAAGTAATTTTTCTTCTTTTCCATATGATTCCAATAAGTCTTCTTGAACTTTAATTTTTTCCTTTTTATAAATCGTTGCCTGCTTTTCAAGCTCAGTGATATATTTTTTTAATTTCTTTTCTCTATCCTGAATTTCTTTCATTTCTTTTACTTTCGCAGCTAGTTGTGTCTTAGCTTTTTGAAGTTCATTTTCTTTCGTAGTAAGTTGCGTCTTAGCTTTTTGAAGCTCATTTTCTTTTGTAGTTAGTTGCCAGTTTAAATTTTCTACTTCTTTGTTGCATTCTTCAATCATTTCTAATTCTCGAGAATTATTAGTAAGGCTTTCTGATAGCACCAAACGTTCCTTTACTAACTGATCGATTTCTTCATTTTTCTTATCGATTTCAACATTTTTCTTGTCAATTTCAAAATCCTTCTTGACTAGTTCTTCAATCTTCTCCGTCAACTCTCGATCTTTTCTTGCTAGTTCTTCTTTTTTCTCACTTAAATTTTGGTCTTTCTTCTCTAACTCAAAATCTTTTTTACGAATTTCTTCTTTATTATTCGTTATTTCTTGATTCTTCTTTTTTAAGTCAGTAGTATATTTTTCTTTCTCGGTTGCAGCTGCCTTTACTTTCTCTTGTAGGGTTTTAATTTTTTGGCCTCTATCTCTTATTGTCTGCCAAAGGTCTTTTTCTACAGTAAAAAAGGCATCTTCCAGTCTAGTCAAAAGATGGTCATCCACACTTAGCGTATTTTGCTTAAGGTCTTTCGCTTTAATGATGGCACCTATCCATTTTCCGAAAAACTTTAGTTCATCAACAACCAAATTCTCACTTTGAAATTTCAATAATTCTGAGAGATAGTAGGTCTTTTTATGATCAAAATAATCATTGATTCCAAATGGCAATGTAATAATGATGGAACCACCAGGGTTTAACATTTTAGCAGCCATATTTATGAATCGTTTTGGGTCGGTGATATGCTCTAATATTTCACCAAAAATGATACAATCAAATGTTTGATTCTCATTGGCAAACTCCATAAAATTTGCCGCTTTGAATTGAACATACTTTTTCGTAATTTCTTCCTCAGAAGACAGCAAATTATTCGCGTATTCAATGGATTCTTCTAGTAAGTCAATCCCAATTATACTTTTACCTTCTCGACCAAGTAAAATTGCTGTAATTCCTTGTGAACAGCCAACATCTAGAATGCTTTCGCCTTTTGCATTTTCGCAAACCCAATGTATGCGATTTCTTACCTTGTCTGCAAATTGCTCACCTAATTCGCCAAAATAGGCTTCCGTTATACGATCCAATGGTTTTTTCATGAAATGTTCAGCTCCTATTAAGCTAGTAAACACAGAAGTGTTGCTAAAACTAGAAATCTCTTTTAGCAACACTTCTATGGATTAACAATTAATTTGACAAGACCGCTTGTTTCCCAATGTAATCATATAGATTACCGAAGTTAATATACTCAATATCTTCAGGGAGATTTTTCACAATGTTTCTTGTATCAAAAATTCGCTTATTGTTCATTTTTGCTAATTGATTGAAGTCTAATGCTTTAAACTCATTATGATCTGTTAGGATAACGATTAAGTCAGAGCTATTTACTGCCGCTTCCATATCTTCGATGACAAACTCTTTCTCAACGTGTGGGTCGAAAGCTCTTACTTCGTACTTCCCTTGTGCTAGAAGCTCTTCATAAATCTCCATTGCTGGACTTTCACGAATATCGTCAACGTTTCCTTTATAAGTAAGACCAAATACAGTAATCACTTTGCCATCCACGTTTTCCATAAGAGTGTTTACGTTATTTACTACATATTCAGGCATTGAAGTGTTTACTGAGCGTGATAGATTAATGATTTTTGCTTGTTCAGGTGCCTTTGCCACAATGAAATACGGGTCAACAGCTAGACAGTGTCCACCTACTCCAGGACCTGGATAGTGAAGGTTAACACGTGGATGCTTGTTAGCCATTTCGATTACGTCTAGCGCGTTAATCTCTAGTTCATTACATACCTTTGTTAATTCATTCGCTAGAGCAATATTCACATCACGGAACGTATTTTCCATTAACTTAGACATTTCTGCAGTCTTAGCAGTTGTTTTAATGATTTCGCCTTTTACAAAAGTGCTATAAACCATTGCGCCTGCTTCCGTACATTCTGGAGTGATTCCTCCAACAATACGGTTATTGTAAATTAACTCATGTAAAATTTGTCCCGGTAACACACGTTCTGGACAATGAACAAGGAAGATGTCCTTACCAACAACAAAACCAGCTTTTTCAACAAGTGGTTTCACATAATCATCCATACTTCTTGGAGCGATTGTAGACTCAACAATTAATACATTACCTTTTTCAAGATAAGGAATGACGCTATTTACTGCGCTTAAAACATAAGAAAGGTCACAAGATTTGTATAAATCATCATTATTTGGTGTTGGTACAGCGATAATAAATGCATCCGCCTTTTCAGGTGAAAGTGTCGCACGGAAGGTACCTTTCTCCAGTACTTCATTTAATGCTTCTTGTAAACCAGGTTCTTCAATGTGGATTGTCCCTGAATTCAACAATTCAACTACTTGTGGTCTAATTTCTACACCTACTACATTCACATCATGTTTTGCGAACATGATTGATGTTGGTAATCCAATATATCCTAAACCTACTGTACAAAGTTTCATTATTTATTTCCCCCTAATTAATTCATTTGAAATATATATCCAAAAAACAACTATTTTACAATAAAGTCATTTGGTCTGTCTGTTATATAACCAAAATGGAATAGGATGGCTTCAATAATTCTTTTAGAAGCATTGCCATCTCCATATGGATTTGATGCCTTAGACATCTTATCATGTGCTACCTTATCCGACAACAGGTCATCAGCTAGTGAATAGATGGTATTTTCATCAGTACCTGCCAATTTTAACGTTCCTGCTTTCACTCCCTCAGGACGCTCAGTTGTATCTCTAAGAACCAACACTGGCACACCTAATGACGGTGCTTCTTCTTGAACACCACCTGAATCGGTCAGGATTAAATACGCTCTTGAAGCGAAATTATGAAAATCGATTACATCTAATGGTTCAATGAGGTGAATACGATCATTCTCCCCAAGTATCCGATTCGCAATTTCTCGGACTACAGGATTCATATGAACGGGATATACTACTTGGATATCCTCATGCTTTTCTACCAAGCGGTTGATCGCTCGGAACATATTTTCCATTGGCTCTCCTGTATTTTCACGTCTATGTGCTGTCATTAATACTAAGCGATCATTTCCTACCTTCTCTAAAACTGGATGGGTATAATTCGCTTTAACGGTCGTCTTCAACGCATCGATTGCGGTATTACCTGTAATAAAGATGTTTTCAATGTTTTTACTTTCTGTCTGGAGGTTTGCTTTCGATTGATCGGTTGGCGCAAAATGAAGATCCGCTAACACTCCCGTCAGTTGACGATTCATTTCCTCTGGATAAGGGGAGTATTTATTCCATGTTCTAAGTCCCGCTTCCACATGTCCTACAGGAATGGAATGATAAAATGCCGCTAAACTGGCTACAAAAGTAGTAGTGGTATCACCGTGTACTAAGACAATATCCGGTTTAACCTCCTGGAATACTCTGTTTAACCCTTCTAAACTTCTTATCGTAACATCAACCAATGTCTGTCTGCTTTGCATGATGTTTAGATCAAAGTCGGGAGTTACTTCAAAAATGTTTAAAACCTGATCAAGCATTTCTCTATGTTGCGCAGTTACCGTAACGATAGATTTAATTTTATCTGAATTTTTTTCTAGTTCTTTTACAAGTGGAGCCATTTTTATAGCTTCCGGCCTAGTTCCAAATACTGTCATTACTCTAAGTTGCTTATCCATATTGTCCCCCAAAGGTATCATTTATTTTACCGCAGTCACATTTTGACCTGGTAAATTATAAAACTCCGTTTTGGTGTTGTTATATACATCAAGGAGAGATTTCTTTTCATTTTCCCAATTATATTTACTGCTTGCTTCAAGTGCATTTTTTTGCATTTTACCATGTTCATTTGGGTTAGCTAATAACCAATTAACTCCCTCTGCAATGGAGTTTGAATCGTGAGAATCTACACAAATGCCTGTCCCATCACCTTCAACGACTCTTTTTATTTCAGGGAAGTCACAGGCAATGACCGGTACACCCGCCATCATATATTCAAACAGTTTGTTCGATGAAGCGGAGTAATGATTGAAACATACATTGTTTAATACCTGAAATCCCAGATAGGCATTTCTTGTATATTTCGGCAGCTCAGCTAGTGGTACCTTAGGAAGAAACTTAATTTTGTCATTAAGCTTTAATTCATTCACCTTGTTTTGTAGCTCTTTTTTAATTTTCCCGTCCCCTATTAGGACAAGTACTCCCTCATTAAATAACGGGGCAGCATCAATTAGTTTGTCTAATCCTCTACCTGTTTGGACCCCACCTTGATAAAGAAGAATCTTTTCAGACTTAGGAATGTTCAGGATTTCATGTAAATCCACTTTGTTATCCGATTCACTTGTTTGTGTAAATGGATAATTATGAACCACATTCGGGTAAAATCCATATAATTTCTCGTTGTATCCTGCTCTTGTATGGTTTTCAACAATCATTTCATCGATTTTCTTAATTAAAAAGCCTTCCATCTTCCCATAAATCGGATTATGGTAGCCTGTACGGCTCGTTTGAACTTCATGGGAATCGTAAATGAGCGTTTTGCGTTTAATTCTCCACTTGGAACAGATATAGCCTTGTTGGAGTGTATTTAAATCATTTGAATGATAAATATCATAATTCTTTTTGTATCCCTTCAGAATCATTCCGAGAATGAGACTCCCTCTAACCCAGACAACCTTTAGCTTTGTTTTCAGCAAAAGTACTGCTAATACAGTTAGAATAGAGAAGATGAGCGGAGCTGCATAGATCAACAAACCCCATAAACACAAGAAAAGGGCTCCAAACAATTTATTATGCATGGAGTATTTATAAATTTTTTGAATCATTTCTAATAAGATTGGATACCTTTTCAGTCTATACACTTTAAAATTTTCATTTCTCTGTTCGAATTTAGGTAAAGTAGGATCCTTAGGATCATGGATACACAATAAATCAACTTCATAACCAGCTTCGGATAAAGCAGTACACTCTCGCAATACCCTAGCATCATTTGTGAAGTGATTCCAGACGAACATGCAAACTTTCTTTGACATCTTTTGTATCCTTCCTTTGTTGTGGCTGAGTGTTTTCATTCATATAATCTACTAAACTAGTAATATTCTTTTCCCAGTTAAATTGACTAAGAATTAACTGTTGTTCCTTTTGGGACATTTCTCTTCTTGCTGTATCATCATTTAAGAGCTTCATAATTTGGGTTAATATTTCTTCAGGTGTAGCAGCATGGATCGCTACCCCAACCCCTTCATTGTTGATTATCTCTTTCGAATATCCATCAACAACCCCGACAATGGGAACGCCACATGTCATGTAATCGATTATTTTTCCAGGTAAAACTGTTTTAAAGACTTCCTTATCTTTTAAAGTAACCAGTCCTAAATCATGCTCAGCAATTAATTTTAAACATTGTTTTTTTGTCACTGGATTAATAAGCGTAACGTTTTTATAATTCTTTATAGAACTTATCAGTTGCTTCTTATTCACTCCATAACCAATGATCGTTAGCTGTATTCCTTGCTCTTCTAATAATGGTACAAGTTGATGAATAATTTCAGTGTTTTGAGCAAGTCCAAGATTTCCAGCATAAATAATTTTCTTAGTTCTGAGTTTCTTCTTATTAATTTGTGCTAACTCTTCTTTTACTACACTGTTTGGAATGAACAAAATCTTTGATTCAGGGACTCCAGCTTTCCTTTGAATGTATTCTTGAAAGCCCATGCTATTTATGACAATCTTGTCAGACTTTTTATACAGTACATTTTCTAAAGCACCAAATAGTTTGAGGATCCAGGCATTATCAAATACACCCACACCTTTTAACGACTCAGGCCATAAATCACGTATATCTAAGATAAACTTTGTTTTATATCTATATTTAGCAAAAAGACCTACAAATCCGGTAAAGATCGGTGGTGAAGTAACGAAAATATAATCATACTTCTCCTTGTCTTTAAGGATAAGAAAAATAAATTTGAAGGCAATTTCTAAATAATAAAATAAACGATTAAATATATGGTTTGAATATTTTCTGCTTTTAATACCAATCCTAGTAATACGATCATTTTGGGAATTCAAGGACTCATCATCCCAAAATTCTTCATTTTGATATATCTTTTTATTTGGATAGGAAGGTTCAGTCGTAAGGACCTTTACATCAAATTCATTTTTCCCCAACATCATAAATAGGTGTTTAATACGGTTTGAATGACTACCTATTTCCGGGTAAAAATGCTGAGAGATAATCAATACACGTTTCACATTCATAGCCCCTTTAAAAATCCTTAATTCCAATGACATTTTTTCTCTCTATTATTATCTCTTTCGGAAACGGAAATATCAGTTATTCTAATATAATAATATACGGTATTCGAACTAGTTACTATAGACCTAGTAAATTTACAATCAATTACCAAATGATAACCAAATATTTCTTCTCAAATTGAGAAGGTGCGTCGCATCTAGTTTTTGATGCTCAATGCGTAACAAACCAACTTTTAAGTAAAAAAAATAAATACCTAATGGAAATATAAGAGAATTACACACTTATCCTTTCATTAGATATTTATTAGCATTTTTGTATTTGGGCATCAAACCCCTCCTCACAACATACTATCGACGACATGCGTCTAAGGACAGAGGAAAATATAATAGCTTCCCACAGCATGATTGAGTGCCGCCATCGATAACGGCCAAGGTGACTTTGCCGATCAGTGTATATAACCTGATATGTGTAACATAAATATTATTAGTCTTTAATTATTTAACACACTAAAATATATAAATAAAAAATAGCTATCACTATAATTTCTTATTCTTGGACTCGTCAATTTTTGACAAAGATAGCCAAACTATTGGAAAATAAAATCCATTTTCATGCTATTTTTGTCCTAATCTAGTTTATCACTAATTAGAAGGACGGTAAAGGGGCGTAATTTGTCGAAATTTGTCATATTGTAAAGATAGTCTTTTCGGACCATCTCGAGTCATTAAACCATGTTTAGAAAAACGCAAGTGCCTTGATCATCCCCGGATTAAGAAGACTGATCGATTGGCTAGCGGAGCGCAGACAGAGACCTAGTCGCACTTAAGCGTACAAAAGTCCTTAGCCTTTATTAGTCAGGCCAGCTTGCCGCAGGATTTAGAAACTCCTTCTATTTACCGCTCACCCACTTTTTCGCTTACCACGGGCATTAGAAACTCCTTCTATTTACCGCTCACCCACTTTTTGCTTACCACGGGCATTAGAACCTCCTTCTATTTACCGGTCGCGCTCATTTTCACTTACCACGGGCATTAGAACCTCCTTCTATTTACCGGTCGCGCACTCTTTCACCTTACCACAGGCATTAGAAACTTCTCCTATTTACCGGTCGCGCACTCTTTCACCTTACCACGGGCATTAGAAACTTCTCCTATTTACCGGTCGCGCACTCTTTCACTTACCATGGGCATTAGAACCTCCTTCTATTTACCGGTCGCGCACTTTTTCACTTACCACGGGCATTAAAACTCCTTCTATTTACCGGTCACGCACTTTTTCACTTACCACGGGCATTAGAAACTTCTCCTATTTACTGGTCGGGCTACTTTCCTTTGGATCGGGACATAAAATACCACAGTATCAAGGACTGTGGCTGTGACAAATTTTATACATTCTTATCTTTTAAAAAAAAAAGGCTAACTCATCCGAGTCAGCCTTTCTTCGTTATTCTTTAGTTCCCAGCCAAAACATCCACATTCAACTGATTCGTTCCGTCCACGGTAAATTCCTTTTGGAGGTTATACCAATGTCCTTCGCTATCAAGCCAAATGCCCTCTAGTTTATACGTACCGTTTGGTAGTTTGAAACCAAAGTTTCCGTTTGCGTCTGTTGTGATATCGTACCATTTCTCTTCACCAGTAGTCGTGTGAATACTGAATGTGATATTGGATAAAGCTGTGGTTCCTTTTGTTAGGACACCGGTTACGTTTGGAGTTTCTGCTACTGGTCCGTCAGTTAAGACATCGAAGTTTTGAACAGTCGCGCCGGAAACTGTAAATTCTTTACCAAGAACATACCATTTGCCTTCTGCTGCTGACCAAATTCCTTCTATCTTATACGTACCGTCTGCAAGCTTCATTTCAAAGTTACCGTTTGCATCCGTTGTTGCGTCATACCATTTTTCAGTGCCTGTTGTTGTATGAACACTGAAGACTGTGTTACTGAATACTTTTGTACCATTTTTCAACGTTCCAGTCACATTCAGGTTCACTTGAGCTGGTTTCACATCGATCGTAAGATCTGTTGCACCTTCAAGCTTGCCGTCCTTCACTGTGAACGTTTGGTTTAATTCATACCACTTGTTTTCTGCATCTACCCAAATACCATCTACTACGTAGCTGCCATCCGGTAAATTGAAAGCAAACTTTCCGTTTTTATCAGTTTTTGCATCATACCAGTTGTCACCGGAATGAACACTGAACGTAATGTTTGCTAACGCCTTTGTATCGTTGACTAATGTTCCGCCTACATTCCATTTTCCTTGATCTTGAGTAGGAATCTCGTAGTCTAGAGCATCAATCATGAATTGGCTTGTGCCATTTAATAAGCCATCTTTAATCGTAAACATCTTACCAAGTGGATACCAAGTTGGATCTACCCAAATTCCTTCTACTTTATAGGTGCCATCTGGAAGGTTATGTGTAAATTCACCTTTTGCATCTGTTGTAAAATCGTACCAAACTTCGTTTTCGCCTGTGCTGTGTAAGCTGAAAGTAATCGAAGCTGCTGGCGTGTTGCCAATCACTACTTTACCTGTTCCTGGAGCAATCGGCGCTTTCGTTCCTACTAATTCTCTTGTGTCTCTTACACGGATACGAGTACCCTGTGCAAATGCACCAGATAATCCTACCGCTTCTAACGTGTCACCTTTTTCAAGAGCTGGTACCGGTACATTCGATTGGTTCACGATATAACCATCTGTAAATACTAGTACATCACCAGAACCGTCGTTGATCACGTAAGAGTTATCGTCAAACTTAGATACCACGGTACCTTTTACCTTCACTAGGAATCCTTGGTTAGCAGCTGATGTCGCTTCACCTGTAGGAACTAGTGTTGGTTGTAACGGGTCTCCTGAGCCAGTTTTAATGACATCTTTTTCAAAGCTTGTAAACTCTAACTCAATGTTGTTATCAAACTTCTTAATATGGCCATATACACGGACTTTATCGCCTGGTTTTAGTGCACCATCTGGAATTTCTAGATATGCCATGATACCGCCTGTTTCATCTTGCAGGTTGAATGCGTCAAAGAATACACCGGATCCAGTTGTAACTGTTCCTTCTACTACTACATCCGTGTCTTCAGCTAATTTACGAGCATCAGCGATCTTCGTCACTTTTGTTTCACGGTTTGCTAACCAGTTAACAGAGTTTAGAGCTAATTCGTCGTTGCCTTTTGGCGCAAATGACTCATCCATCTGCTTATCATTGATTAAGTTCATACCAGTTACGATGATACGTCCCTTAGCGCCGATTTCTTCTGAGGCAATTAATGGAATAGCTGAACCGCCTGTTGCATCAGATACGGCGTCATATGTGTAACCACCCTTGACGTTACCTTGATAAGTGGTTTCGTTACCCTTTCCAAGAACGACTAATTTATCATTTGGTACTAACGGCTGATTGTTAGGACCGGATAAGCTAGCGCCACTGAAATATTCCACAATTGATGCTCTATCTGTAACATAGTTAGAGACTAAGCCTAGATGAACCCGTACCGCCCATGGGCTTACTGCCGGATCGGACCAGAAGTTTCCTGTTTTACTATCATCAAAGACTCCATCGTTGTTCATGCGAATGCCAGAGCCTAAATCTGATAGAAGGGTATTATTGATGGTTGGGTCAACACTCTTGTTAGCCTTACCAGCCATTAATAAAGAACCGCCATTATTTACAAACTTTGTTATTGCTGCTCTTTCGTCAGCAGTCAATGCTGAACCATGTGTAAATACTAATACTTTCACACCGCTTAATACTTCATCAGTGATTGCTACTTTATTTTCAGTAACAGTATACCCTTCTTTTTGAAGCATAAGTGTGAAGGCTTTTAAGTTATCCTTGTATGTTCCGCTGTCACCTGTCGTATTTTCGTTTCCGTGAGAGGCGTCGATTAATACTTTAATGCCAAGTGGTTCTTTAATTTTCACCGGTGAAACAAACTTCACATCACCAATAGCTAGACCATCTAAAGAGGTGACAACCGCAATCAACTTGTGATCACCCACTAACGGGCTATTCCAGGTTGCAGTCGCTGTTGCTGAACCTTTTGATAAGATCGATGAAATATTGTTTGTTCCAATAAAGTTTGCTTCTTTTACTTCATCATAATAGAAGTCTACTTTAAGATTTGAAATGGTTTGTGTACCATTATTCGCAACTGTTGCTACTAATTTAGCTGGGTTGCCGCCAACAATAACACCACCGTCTACGTCAATGCTGTTTACTTTTACATCGACTGACTCTTCTTTTGACCAGATTGGAGAAGAATAGATTCTTTCGCCATCCATTTGTGTTACTTTAACCACGAACCATTGCTGTCCGCCTGTTACTGTGTAAGATGGAGACCAAGTGAAATCTTTCGTCATTGGCGTAATAGAATCTACTACGCTTCCATTATTAGAGATTAGTTCTACTTTTGCAATTCTGTCATCTGACTTATAAGAAGTTGGAAGATAGTTATAGTCGCTATCATTATGTGCTTCTGCCACTAAGTCGCTACCAGAAATGCTAAAGTTTAATTTTTTGCTATCAACTGTTGAACCCATGTAGTAACCATTTGCTAAAACATCTAGTGTGAAGTTTGGATCTTCTTCCATGTACACACGCATATTACGCATAGAGTGTAATAATGATGCTTGAGAAAGGTCATCTGCAACGATTACTGTACGAGCATTAATTTGTCCCCAAGTTCCTTCATGGTTATCTTCACCATAAGTTGGAGCCACGTGCCAGCCTAAATCTAGTGCAGAGTAGAACTTACCTTCCGCATTTGCATAGCCATAGTGTCCTGAACCATTACCTACTTCTAACATAGTGAATAACTTATCTACGTCTTTATTGTATGGTTTGAAGTTATTAAATGCATTCGCAGACATGTCTGGGTGGTTGAATTGACCAACGATATCATCGTATGTCATTACCCATGCATAGTACTGATTTAAGTCTTGGTATTGCTTACCATTGATATTTCTGTCTATAAAATTGTCTGTTCCAAAGATATTTGAGTGACCCCAAGTAGTTGAAGTCATTTCAAACGCTGGGAAAACAACATAGTCGCTGTTTGTGTATTGCTTAGCAAGATCTTTTGTTAATTGCCATTGTGCGCCACCAGAACGTTCTGGTACTGCTGCACCTGATGCTGTTTTACGGTCAACTGTGTCTGTCCCTAATTTTTCAGGGTCAATATCATGTGAGTGGTCGGAGAATGCGAACCAATCATAATGATGGGCTTTCCCTGCTTTTAAAGCATCTTCAGGTGTACCCGCACCATCGTGAGAAATGTTTGTGTGGTTGTGCGTTGTACCACGGTAGTGATTACCACCTGTGAAACGAGGCACGATTTCGAATGTCCATTGTTTCTCAGTCAGGTTGCCTTTTACGTCCTTAGCTGTAACCTTCACTGTGTGAATACCTAGTGCAAGGTCTGCTTCTGGCGTATATTTCACCTGTGTTTTGCTAATAGTTGCTGTTGGTGCTAATAACTCTTGTCCGTCTAAGAAGAAATGAACAGTTGTTTCATCCACACCGCTTGGATCGTTGATTAACGCTGAGATTTCAGGTGTTGTACTTTCAACCTTTGTTGTGTCCTGTGGTGTCATACCTGTAATTTCAGGGCCAAAAGTATCTTCTACTAATGTAACAGCGAAAGGTGCTGTGCTAGAGCCCGCTGTTTTGATTTGGCCTGTTGCTGTTGCTTCAATGTAATATTCAAATCCATCTTGAGGCACATTCGCAGCATCCAATGATACTGTGTAACGACCTTGGCTGCCTTTCACCATTTGAAGAGCAGTATATTGGCTTGTGCCTGTTGCACGATAGTAGACAACAACATTTTCTGCCCCATCAGCATTGGCTGCAAACTCTACACTTGCGCCTTTGTATACTTCAGTGATCGGTGTATGTGTGACTGCTAATACTGGAGAAATATCCTTCACGTCACGTGGATATAGTTGGTATCCATTTGTCGCAGAGGCATTCGTTGTGTATTGCCCTAAGACACCTGTTACAGTGTAACTCTTACCTGTTTCAAGGTCTGTGTCTGGCTTAATACCAGTTGCTCCCATGACCCTTAGAGTCGTTGTTTTACTGTTTTCATCTACAAATGTAACATTGTAGTTTGGAGGCGTGCTTGCTGTAGCGGATACTTTACCCGTAACCGTTACAAGGCTGCCTTCTAGTGGCTCAGCCACTGCATACGTATTTAAATCAAGAATAGTTACGCTTTTTGGTACAGGAATGGCATTTCCTTCACTAATTTTCTCAATGGAAATCGGTTCAAATTCTGTTAAACCGTTGTAGTAAAGGACGCTACCCGTGATGCGTAATTTATCGCCTTTTGTTACCTTATATGCTGTCGTGTAAGATGTACTGAAGATATTGATCCCTGCTGTATCGTCTTGAAGATAGAAGTTCTGTTTTTGTGTTCCAAGGATTTGGTTATCAACGGTCGCTACCCCTTCGATCGTGAAGGACTTGCTTAGGTTGACCGGTTGTCCTTTTGAATCCGATACGCGAACGTCTGCAATTTTTGACACTACAGTTGTGTCTGCTTTTGTAACAGATACAGGAACACTTTCAAGCATGATACCCTTTGCAGAGCTCGTAATTTGTGTTACATACACTGTGTCAGGAGCGTTGTTAATCGTTACGGAGAAATCTCCACCAGTGCCTGCTTTTACTTCTTGTGTATTTAATTTTTCAGCTGGTGTGGCTGTGGCATTTGGATATACATTGATTACAGCATTTGCTGCTGCTGCAGTCGCGTTACCAGTTAGCGTTCCAACACCATTTGTTACAACATAGCTTAGTTTCGCTTGTGCAACGAGTGCACTTGCTACTGCTGCATCAATTTGGATAGCAGCACTTTCAGCTAGTCCCGTTTGTGTAGCTGCAACATAGACAGAGGCTACACTTTTATTTAAGTTGATATCGAAAGAGCCATTTGCTGCCGCTGTACCTGTTCCAATCTCCGTTCCTTTGGATGCGCTTTCATATACCTTAATTGTAGAACCGGCTTCAGCTGCATCAGCCTTACCAACTAAATTTGTTGTCGTATCATTTTTTACATATTGAATGTTGTTTCCTTTAGGTTGCAAGCTGATGACCGGAACCATTGGTGCTTCCGTTGGGCTTGCTGTATTTCTAGGAGTTGGAGCGACTAAAGCAAAGTCATTTGCATTATCATCCGTATCCCATGCATTTCCTAAATCTTTTGCTGGTGTTGTATTTGCATACGGTACACGCGTCGCACTTAGTGTTGTCGTAGGAGTTTTAGTTGGACCGGATCCTTCATAACCGACTGTTCCCGTTCCATAACCTACAAAATCTACTACCCCAGTAGGATATTGACCAGATACAGCTGTTTGAGACTTAACTAAAACAACTTTACCTGAGCCGCCACCCATTCCGATTGTTCCTGTCGCATCTGGTGCTAACGGAAGTGGCTTGTCCTTCACTGTTGTACCGGCTGCTTCTTGGATTAAATAGTATCCATGAGATTTGATGGTTCCAGATAAACTGGTACCTGACCAACCTGTACCTGTACTACTAGAATATTGTACAGACCATCCGTCTAGAATGACATCACTGTCGGTAGGGTTGTACAATTCAATGAAATCATTTGTATAAACGGCCCCACTGTTGCCGCCTGCGCCATAGACTTGAGAAATAACGACATGATTCGCCTGATCCGCATAGGCTTTGCCAATTAAACCACTTGGCAAAAAGGTGCTGATCAAAAGGAGCGCTGCCATGAACGTGCTTGTCCAACGCTTAAACTTCCTTTTCCTCGCCTTCATTCACTTACCACCTTTTTTGTGAATTATTGTAAAAATATGTATGACGACCTTTGATATAGGTCTTCTTTCACATACTTACTCTATCATTCTACAAAATTTTCAATCTGAAAGATACAAATTTTTTGTAAATTTACTATATAAATATTTAAAAAATTATCCCGTAATATATATACAAAAACGGACAAAATGTGATTATATTAAGGGTAATTGCATTTTTATTTCGCAGTTGGAAAATTTGGGAAATTATTTTAAAATAATATTAATGAGGAGCGTGAGCCCCCGTGTCAAATTACTACAAATTTTACCAAAGGTTGAATGTCAGACATCTAACCTTGATAGTACTCGCTTTTTCACTTATCACCTGTCTCTCCTTCCCTACGAAATCATCCGCACATGCCTATAGTGCAAGTTATACACAAATAACAATCGACAAACAAAAGACAGAAATGGTCTTTTCGTTCGATACTTTATCCATACTAGAGCTATTTCCAAAAATTGATAAAAACAAAAACTTTGTCCTTGAGAAATCTGAAATCAAAGCGAACGAACATCACCTAGAAGAATTAATTACTGAGGGCCTCACACTCGATAAAGATAACAAAGAACAAACACCTACCGTCAAAAAAATGAAAATCGTAAAAAAAGAAAACAAAGAATTTCTTTCTACTTATATAAGTTTTCCTAGTGTTTCCCCTGGTGAAACGATTGTGTTTAATGATGGGTTTTATTTTCATGACACGGGGACCAATTATGTGGATTTGATTTCCGCTTCTATTTATGGTGAAACAAGCGAAGCGGTTATACAGGGGAAAGAACGTACGTGGACGATCCTCGTTAATGAAGTACAGCAGGAGCAGGGACAAGATCAAACGGCACAACCTAACACCAGTCAGGAACAGCCACAGACGAAAACACCTGTAGAAAAGTCATCGACTTCTTCTTGGTTGTCCTTTTTAAAGCTCGGAGCCATGCACATTCTTACAGGCTATGATCACTTATTATTCCTATTAGCCCTGTTACTTAGAAAGCAAACCTTTAAACAATACGCCGGAATTGTAACCGCCTTCACTATTGCCCATAGCATCACGCTAAGTCTGGCAACATTAGGCTTGGTAACCGTGCCATCTCGGTTTGTAGAAGCAACCATTGCCTTTAGTATTTGTTATGTGGCCTTAGAGAACATTTTTAGAAAAGAAATCCGTCACCGCTGGAGCATTACCTTCCTGTTTGGTTTAATCCATGGTCTTGGGTTTGCGACGTTGTTAAAAGAAATGGCCATTTCAAAAAGCCATCTAGCTGTTGCTCTACTGAACTTCAACCTAGGGATCGAAGCGGTTCAGCTTACGCTTGTGCTATTGCTTCTACCAGTACTATCTATCTTATTCAAGTTAAAGCACTCACGTAAAATGGTGACCTACGGTTCATATGCTATCGTTGCGTTAGGAGCGATTTGGTTAGTAGAAAGACTGGTCTCATAATGGAATAAATAGTGTGTAGCTATGATAGGACTTTCGTATTATAATTTGAAGTAACAAATTTCAAAAATAGACATTTTTCTATAAATTCAAACATGCCTCAAAGTTGCAGGGGGTTACACGATGAACGTACTAGTTACTGGCGGGTCAGGCTTTATTGGCTCACATACTGTTGATTTACTTGTGAAACAGGGCTACACAACCATTGTAGTGGATCAGAATAAAGGGGTTGCCGAAAACCCAAATGCACTCTATTTTTACGGCGATATAACAGACCATAAGCTAATAGAAGATTTATTCACACAACACTCCCTTGATGCTGTCATCCATCTGGCAGCACAAGTGAGTGTGGAAACATCGATGAAGGATCCTGTCCTGGATGTACATGTGAATGTCTTAGGCACACTTAATCTGTTAGAGCAATGTCGAAAACACCATGCCAAAATTGTCTTTGCCTCTTCTGCTGCTGTATATGGGCTGCCAGAAAACCTGCCGATTGCCGAAGACCATCCTGTTCATCCGATTTCGGTGTATGGTCTCTCTAAGTTAACGGTAGAAAAATATATTCAACTCTATCATGAACAGTTTGGCGTAGAATACTGTACCCTTCGTTATTCCAATGTGTACGGACCTCGTCAAGGACATACAGGTGAAGGCGGAGTCATTTCCATCTTCCTTAATAAGTTAACAAACGGACAAGCTCCTTTCCTTTTTGGAGACGGAGAACAAACACGAGATTTTATCTATGTTGAGGATGTGGCTATGGCAAATATCTATGCCCTTCGTGACGGAAAGAATCAAGTATTCAACGTTTCTTCTATGACCGAAACTTCTATTAATAGTATAGTAGACACTTTTACGACTCTTTTAAATAGTGACATCCAACCAATTCAACAGCCTCCTAGAGAAGGAGATATTACAAGAAGTGTACTGGATGCTTCCGCCATCCATTCCATGTTGAACTGGACTCCTGCTGTCGATATTCGATCTGGATTGGCCTCAACGATTCGTTATTTTATAGAGGAAAAGGGACTTTAATTTATTTTAAGGGTGAGCGAGATGAAACTAGTTAATGAACAAGAATTAGTGATTAGTAGTTATAAAACGAAACCGCTATATTCATGGATTAAGCAGATGATTGATACGTTACTATGTCTTTATGCCCTAGTCGCTCTGTTTCCTTTATTTCTTCTAGTCTCTGTGTTGATTAAATTCGATTCACCAGGTTCCATTTTTTATAGGCAGGAACGAATTGGGCTAAACGGAAAAGCATTTCAAGTCATTAAATTCCGCACCATGCGAGCGGACGCCGAGAAGAACGGACCACAGTGGGCCGATCAAAATGATTCAAGGATCACCAGAGTGGGCCATTACTTACGGAAGTATCGACTAGATGAACTCCCTCAGTTAATCAATGTCGTGTTGGGTGATATGTCCCTGATTGGACCTCGTCCAGAACGTCTTGTCTTTATTGAAGAATTCGAAAAGGATCTACCTCATTTTCGCAACCGCTTGCAAGTGAAACCAGGAATTACTGGCTGGGCGCAAATTAACGGTGGCTATGAGTTAACACCAAAGGAAAAATTAGGATTAGATTTATACTATATTAACCATTTTTCTGTTCTGCTAGATTTAAAAATTGCTATGAAATCCGTTCCCGTTATTTTGTTCGCCAAAGGATGGAGATAACCCAGTGAAGCGAATCCTATTTTATGAAAGCCGTCCTGAATGGGGAGGGGCGCAAAAATGTGAGCTTGACCTTTTAGTTTCCCTTGATGATGAATCGATGGAAACTTATTTTTTGACTTCAACTGATGGCCCGATGAACAGTCGGGTACAGGCTGCCGGAAAAATGGTAGCTTTGCTCCCTATTAATCAATCGGTTAATCAGATTCGAAAAGGACAAGTGAAGACGGGGCTTTTCTTTTTGATTCGTCAATTATTGCAGATCCTGCCCCACTTCTTTCAAGTGATGTTTTTTATCTTAAGAAACCGGATTGATATTGTATATACGAGCCAATTTCGCTCCCAGCTGCTTATTGGATGGCTGGCTAAACTTTTAGGCCGGAAAGTCATCTGGCATATCCATGGGGAGGAACAATTAACTAATCTTTTAGGAAAAATCAGCGTCCTGACTGCCGACCGGATCATTGTTGTATCGCAAGCACTTTGTGAAAAATATCGTAGCCAGTTCCCTAAGAGGAAAGAAAAGATTTCCTTTGTCCATAATGGTGTCGAAGTTCCTGCTCTTGACCGGCAAGAAGTCCCTTCTGTTTTTACCATCGTTATGGTTGGAACATTGATCGAAGGAAAAAGACAGGACCTTGCCATTAAGGCTTGTGCAGAGTTGATTAAGCTGGGCTATTCCGTTCAGTTAAAGATTCTCGGTGAAAAGCCGCCATGGCATTCGGATGAATACAAGCTGTCATTGCAACGGCTAGTTGAGGAACATGGGATTTCTAGTGCCGTCTCCTTTCTTGGGTGGATAGAACAACCCTGGGATGAAATTAGTCGATCGTCGGTTTTTGTGTTGCCATCCGATACAGAAGGCATGCCTTTATCCATTATTGAAGCCATGGCATTAGGCCTTCCAAGCATTTCAACGAATGTCGGAGGTGTCCCTGAAGTGATTGAGGATGGAACGACAGGGTTTATTATTCCTCCAGGGAGTGTGGAGGAACTGGTTGAAAAGCTCAGGATTCTCCTCGATCAACCGTCCGTACGTGATGGAATGGCAAAGCAGGCAAGACAACGGTATGAGTCTCATTTTACAAAAGAATCATTTGTTAAAGGAGTTGTCGGTGTGATTCACACCCTTGCATAATGAAAATTCTCTATGTTATTACAGGCGCCGATATTGGTGGTGCACAAAGGCATCTACTCTATTTATCAGAATGGTTTTTGAAAAAGGGCCACGACATTCAGGTCGTCGTCGGCGAAGAGGGTCCATTCATCGAAGCCTTGACAGACCTAGGTATTCAGGTGCGTGTTATTCCGATTCCTCGAACCATTTCAGTTACGGCAGATAGTAAAGCTCTAAGGACATTAATTGCTTTTATTAAAAAAGAAAAGTTCGATATCGTTCACTCGCATAGTTCGATTGCAGGGATTCTGACTAGAGTAGCGGGATATGTGAATCGAGTGGATAAGAACATTTTTACAGCCCACGGCTTTGTATTCACAGATCCAACTCTTTCTAAGAAAAAGAAATGGATGTACCTTTTTTTGGAGAAGGTATGCAGCTGGCTTTCAACAGATATTATCACGGTTTCGAAGTTTGATTTCTTTAAAGGAAAAGAAGTCGGGATTAAGGAACAGAAGATGCATGTGATTCCGAATGGGATTCCGAATAAAGATATCCTGTCCAGGGATGAGTGGAGAGCTAAGCAGGTCCGGTTAATGCAGAGTGAAAAACGAATCATTGGATTTGTCGGCCGCTTTGCATCCGAGAAAAATATTGATATGCTACTAAGGGTAGCTACTCTTTTTAAAGAAAACAACATAGCAAATGTAGAATTCTGGGTGATTGGTGATGGTCCGTTGTTTGACCATTATCAAGCGGAAGTTAGCAGGCAGAAATTGCAGTCCATCATTCAGCTTAAAGGCAACCAAGTTCAGGTGGTTGAATGGATGGATCAGATGCATGTCATGGTGATTACTTCTCATAAAGAGGGGCTTCCTTATGTGTTATTAGAGGCATGCGGCCGTGGACTTCCTGTCGTTAGTACGGATGTGGGCGGGATTAAGGAAGTGATTGATCCTGATGGTACCCAAAATCTATTGGTTCAGGTGAATGATGATCAAGCGATGTACGACCGTCTGGACCTATTGCTTTCAGATGATTCTTATCGTGAAAAACTAGGCATGTATTTTTTAGAGGTGTCTTGTCATTATTCCGTTCATGAGATGTGTGTACGAACAGAAAAAATCTATCTTGGTTAGAGCTAAGGGGAAAAAATCAGAATGTCATCCATTGTAACTAAAAGTAGAATTAGCCGGGATACCATTATTTATATTCCTGTATTTCTAGCTCCTGCTCTTATAAATATTATCTTATTAATGTTCTTTACTAGAGTCTTTTCACCACAGGATTATGGGACTTATACCATTGTTGTGAATGCAACGATCATCCTTTCTTCCTTACTTGCACAGTGGATTGTATTATCGATACAAAGATTTCGTCCCGAATATATGAAACATGGAACGATTCCAGAGTTTAATCGCCATTTAAACCAGTTACTTTTGGTGATATCCATTGCTTTTTTATTAGTGGTTACTCTATTTTATTTGTTTTTGCCAGGGTTTATGAGACCCTATCAACCATATTATTGGTCGTCCGTCCTTCTAGTGATTAGTTCTGTGTACTTTATGTCTTTAGGAAGCGTATATCAGGTCGACCTTCAATCAAAGCAGTATCGGAATCTAAATGTGATGCAATCCCTTTTAAAATTAGTGATGACCTTTGTAATGGTTATGTACCTACAAACGAAGGCTGTTTCCTTTATCTGGGCGACTCTTTTTGCACAAATTGTTGTTTCGATTCCTATGCTTCGTTATGTAAACACAATAGATCTGTTCAAACCATTGAACGCTTCGAAGCACTCCTTTATTAATTTTGTGAAAAAATTCTGGTCGTATGGTTTCCCGCTCATCGGTTGGTATATAGGAACAACAATCATGAATTTGACCGACCGGTTTATGATTGAGTATTTTCGTTCTCCACATGAAGTAGGGATTTATTCCGCAAATTTTACGATTGCTGTACAAGCTATCGCTTTAATTTGTAATCCCTTATTTTTTGCTATTCAACCGCTCTTGATGAATGAAATACAAGAGCAGGATGACAAGGGTCATATTGAAGCGCGAATATCAAAGTTCACCCATTTATTTTTGATCGTTTCCTTGCCTTTTGGAGTGTATTTTTCCATTTACAGAAATGAGGTTAGTGCACTTCTATTAGGACCACAATTTACAAGTGGGGCGTTGATTATCCCTATTCTGATCTTTGGCTTTTTTGCTTGGAATATGGGACTTTACGGACAGCTCACCTATCAAATTGGGAAACGAACAAAAGAAATGTTTTATTTTGTAACCATTGCTGCTCTCACAAATTTTGTGCTCAATCTATTTTTTATTCCTAAATGGGGCTTTCTTGGTGCTTCGATTTCGACAACTATAGGTTTTATTGTCTATTCTGCCCTACTTTATATTTTTTCCATTAACTATATTAAATGGGAGATACCATGGATTACATTTCTTAAGGTCTCTGTTTTAGTGATGATCCTTGCCATACCTTTTGTGATACTAAAAATCAAGCTTCTTGCTGGGGTTTCTCCCCTTATTAGCATGATCATTGGATTACCCTTTTTCCTTCTTTACATAGGCTGGGTGTTTTTCTTCTGGAAGGACTCCATTAAAAAGGTCTTGTTATAACATGGAAAAAGGAGGGAGTGAAATAAATGGGTAGTAAGAACACGTATATTATTTCTGCATCGCTGATTAGTATTATTATAGGAGTTCTTGTCTCCATCCTTACTATTCCTTCTGCTAGCTCCATTGGATTAGTAATTATCGGCCTTTTACTCCTCCCTGTTTTTATTTATAAAAGTTTTTCTCATAGGGGGGCATTAGCTTTATTTCTACTCTTTTGTACCTTTGGGCTCATGAATACAGATATAAAGCTTTTTGATTTACTCTTTGTGTTGGTTGCAGGACTATTTTTCATTTGGAAAAAACAAAAACTGCAAACATTGAAAGAATTGCTTTTTATCAATTTTGCTCTCCTCATATTTATTGTGGTTTCCTTACTTTCGCTGCTATTCAGTAAAAATACCGAACTAGGAATCAGTTACTTTTTTCATACGTTTTTTATGGTAACGATTTTTTACTTTTTAGCTGTTACCATCCAAACAAAGAAGGAATTCAATTCCATTCTTCTTGGATATGTATGCACTGTCCTCCTCTCAGTTATAGCTGTTATTTTGCAGAAAATAGGGGTCGTCGGCGATATAGGAACATGGTTCCAAGGAGTTCGCGCCCAAGGTTTCTTTATGGACCCAAATGACTTTTCCCCTTTTCTAATCTTGGCTATAGTCCTATTGGTTGATAAAGCATTTTCGCACTTTTTTTTATCGGTAAAATATTTGGGTTTTATATCGCTTGCATTACTAGTCATTCTTGTTTTACTAGCCGCTATGTCACGAGCAGCTATCCTTGATTTTGGTATCGTTATGTTATTATATTTCTTCTTTTCTATTTTCTATCGTAAGAAATATGGTCATATCACAGTGTTAGTAAGTTTGATGGTTGTAGCCTGTGTTGTTGCTTGGTTGGTAGCAGGTGACGCGATTGAACATTACCTCTCTATGAGATTTTTAGGCTCGTCCGATGTATTACAGAGTTATGATGTAGACAGATTTTATTATCAACGACAAGGAATATTATTAGGTTCTACACATCTTTTCGGAATTGGCCCCGGTCAATTTGAATATTACTTCGGATATGCCACACACAATTTGTTTGTTCGAATTATTGCTGAAAATGGTTGGATTGCTTTGCTGTCATTTGCCGCGATGAATCTCTATATTCTATCTCTTCTTTTTTATTTTCGAAAAAGTGAAGTGTGGAATTTTCCAGTCTATTTATTTCTATCCGTCTATATTGGTATGATTGTTAATAGTTTCTTTTTGGATACACTGCATTGGCGTTACCTTTGGTTCTTCCTTGGATTATGTACGATCATCATTACCCAAGCTGCAAAAAATAAAAAAGGAAAACGATAGGCGCTTTCGCTAATCGTTTTCCTTTTTTTATTTGTTTACCTATACGATAATTAGTTTGTATTTACCATCTCAAACACTTTCATATCTTTAATCCAGATTTCGCTCTTTTGGCCTCTGGCATCAATTCCTCGTACGAAAAAGAATGGACCTAGGTCCGGGTGCTGTTCATGCACGCGACGGCTAATGTTGAAAATTTTCACTAATTTTGTGTTCTGCAGTACAAAATCACTGATTTCTTTTTCTTCATTCTTAGGTTTTGATGAATTATCCGATTGCTTATTCCCTGTCGTTGTAGTGGTGCCGTTTGTTGTTTTGCTACCGCTTGTTTTTGTTGAAGTGGTGCTGTTTGTTTTTGTTTTAGCTGTTTCTTTTGATGTGGCGGTGTCATTCGTTTTTGTTGTTGCTTTTGTATCGGTAGTCCCATTTGTTTTTGTTGTTTCTTTTGTTGCGGTTGTGCCATTTGCTTTTGTTGTTTCCGTTGTTGTGGTGGTGTCATTAGCTTTTGCTGTTTCTTTTGTTTCGACTGTTTTCTTGCTATCGTCAGTCGCAGCTTTTTCTTTCCCAAAACAGCCGCTTAAACCCACTAAGGCTATCGATAACATGAGAACGAGGAGAATCTTACTTTTTACCTTCACTTTGTTTCCTCCCACAAATATAAACAAGAAGTTTATACAAATTTACCTATCTTACTAGATTATAAACTTTGAATTTACTGACATCAATGGTAAATGATGAAAGGAAAGGGGGGACAGTCCCCCCTTTTTTAGTCGATTAGGTTCCCAAACCAAATGACGTCGCTTTCTGTGTTGTGGGCATTTTGATAGAGATGTAGGCGTTGATCGGTGCTGAAATAAGCAATTGAGTAGCCCTTTAATTTGTTATCTTCGCTCCAAGTGATTAGTACCTTTATGGAGACTTTTCCATTTCCTAGATCAATCGGTGATAATAAGGTAAATTTCGATTTGACGGCTTCAAAGTTCCCATTATCAGGAATAACCATTGAATATTCCCAGTATGAGCCAGTAGGTTCAACGGAATATTGGCTGCCTAGCGAATTAGCAACTTCCTCTTTCGTTTGTCTTGTATTTAAAATTGCCTTTAACACATTCACGTTGTCTTTAATGACTTCACTGCCAGGACTTTGTAAACTGTTGTTCTCATAAAAATATCCGTCCGCGATGACGTTATGCGCCCATCTGCCATCTGGTAAAAGTTTATAGTCTTTCCCTCCATCCTTGATCCAGCCTGTTGCCATGTCCCCTGATGGATTAAAATAGTACCAGCCTTTCGCATAATTATAGGTCATATTTCGCCAGCCTGTTAGCATCGCACCTGATGATTCGAGTAAATACCACTTCCCTTTATCTTTCAACCAACCCGCGTCCATCGCACCAGATTCGCTCAAGTGATACCATTTGCCTTTGTCTAATAGCCACCCTGTTTTCATGGCACCTGATTGATTCAAGAAATACCATTTACCTTTGTCGAGGATCCATCCTGTTTTCATGACGCCATTTCCATCAAAGAAGTACCATTTGGCATTAATAAGTTTCCAACCCTTGGTGTATTGACCCGCACTGTTTATGTAATACCAATGCCCGCTTTTCTGAACCCACTGATTGCTCACTACTGTTGTACTACTTGTCGTACTAGCCCATGAAACCGTTGGTGATACCGTTAAAAGTAAGCCTGTTGCTAAAGTGATTGCTCTTGCCATTTTTTTCATTCTAACACCCCAATTTCTTAAATTATGATTCTATGAAATTTGTTGTTAATACTTATGGTGCTATTAATTCTAATTTTAGTATTAATTGGATAATTATTCTAATAATATAACAACAACATTACAAAACTTCAAAACCTTGTAATATATATGTAATATAATATTTTCATAAGTTTAAATGAAGCGCAAAAAATAGCCAGACCTATACAGGTCTGGCTACTTTTTATGGTGGGGACAGTCCCCCGTTGCGCTAAAGCGCTGGGGGACTGTCCCCTTTATGGAATGTTAGTTTGTTTTTTCCTGTACGCTTGGATACGTAGAGGGCTTCGTCTGCACAGCGGATGATTTCGATTGGTGCTTTTGATTCGTCTTCCCAGACTGCGGCACCAACTGAGCAACCTACCTTGATTTTTTCGTTAACTAAGTCGAACGGTTGGTTCAGGCTCTCGATTACCTTTGTTGCCACTATGGATGCATCGCTTATAGGATCGGTTGCCTCGGTAAACAGCACGATCAAAAACTCATCCCCGCCTAAACGAAACACTTCCCCTTCACTACGGACGCAGCCCTGAAGTCTCCGTGCTGCCTCTTGCAATAGAAGGTCTCCGACTTGGTGCCCAAATGTGTCGTTCACTTTCTTAAAGCCATCTAAGTCTAGGAACAAGAAGGTTAGTTTTTCCCCTAATGGTCTCGTTCGTTCTAAGGCCTTTGGGATATACGAATCGAGCGCAATTCGATTCATTAGCCCGGTCAATTTGTCGTGGTGAGCGAGGTTCTCCATTTTTCCAAGATCGGAAACAGTGCGAACAAGCGAATCTACTAGGTCGCGTAACGATAACGAGAGAATCTCTATGTCTTTAATGCCTCGATAATGAGGAATCTCTACTTTTTCCCCGGCGCGGAGGCGATTGGCTGAATCGGTGATGCTTTGCAACGGCTTCGTAATGTAGCCGGCAATGAACCAGCCAAGAATGGCAAATACGAGTGCTAATAGGATGCCCGTAATGAAGATCGTTTTCTGTAGTTCATCCACTGGAGCGAAGGCTGTTTCCTCTGGTATCCGAACGAGGATGGACCAACCTAATCCGGGATAATTCTGATAGCCGTCCCCTAAGGCATAACCCGTTAAATATTTCTTCCCATCTGGCCATGTTTCAAGTTGCCAGCTGCTCTGACCTTTTTGAGCCTGCTTGATACTATCAATGTTGAGCCGTTTGCCAATCATTGATTTCGGCCCTAAAAGAATAACTTGATCTTTTTGGCTTATCACAAAAATTTCTGCGGCTTTGTTCTTTTCCTTTAGAGGTTTCAGGATTTCCTGCTCGACCTGATGCGACCACTCCCAGCTTAAGTGGGCTGCGAGAACCCCTACTAGTTTCCCGTCCTCGCCATGGACTGGGCGACTAATATCAACGAACTGCAAGGGCTCTCCGCTTGGATTAGGGAGAAGCTTGGCCAACAGGACGGCATCATGGACATCTCCGATAAATTGTCCTTTACTTCCGTTCTGAAAGACCGGTCGTTCAGATATGTCGACGTTCTCCAGTATCCCTTTAGTAGACGCCACCACTTTGCCATTGGCATCGGTTAATCCCACCCAGGAAAAGGTGGGAAAGCTGACCTGCAGCTGGTCTAGTAATTGTTGAACTTTTTCTTTATCGTTTGGTTCTTGTATGTCTTTTAGTTGGCTCACGACATCGATTTCGCCTGAGCGGGACCACATAAAGAAGTCTAATTTATCCGCCATTTGGTAGGCCGTGGCCGACAGGGTATTGCCTATTTCTTTTTCTATTTTTTCGCTGGCCTGGTGCCCGATGGTCAGGCTTAAGATGGCGGCTAGCGCGTTAATTCCTATGGCAAACAAGACGGCCATATAGGTCCGAAGTTTTAGGTTCAAGTTAATTATTCTCCTCAACGAAATATGGGAGGTTTTCCCTTCAGCTATCATAACAAAATTCGACATTTTGAGACATATTTTTTTGGGTATTTGGGGACAGTCCCCCGGAGTGGTAACGTGTTAAAGCATCGGGGGACTGTCCCCCGAAGTGGTAACCATTAAAAGATTAATGAGTTGAGCCAGTCCCCAAAGTGCGGGGACTGGCTTTTTTATGTGGGTTTGGGCTGGATTTTGAGGATGTGGTCGATATTGGGTGGAAAGTGGCCGATATGTGATGAAAAGCGGACGATAAATTTCAAAAGTGGCTGATATCTTCGTCCAAGTGGACGATATCAGTCGCAAAGTGGTCGATATATGGTTTTTCCTATAAAAGGGTAACTGAAAATACTTGCTTGGGAGGGAGTTCTAGGTCTGAAAATAGCCTGAACCTCCGAAAAAGACAAAAAATATCCGGCAAATATGCCGGACATAATTAACCTGAATTTGAAATTTCGTTTACTCGTCTACTTCTCCTGTTTACTCGTCAAAATCACAAAATTACTCGTCAATTTTCCTTATTTACTCGTCAAAACGAACTAAATACTCGTCGCATTCCTAAAGTTACTCGTCGAATCCAAAAATTTCCATCATTTCCTATGTTTAAGGGACAGTCCCCCGGAGTAGTAACGAGTTAAAGCATCGGGGGACTGTCCCCCGAAATGGTAACGCATTAAAGCGCTGGGGGACTGTCCCCCAATATTTGGTCTCTTCTATGTATTGGGTGTAATTTTCCGTTTGTATTTTCGGTAGACTTTATTTTCCAGTTGATGACCCAAAAGACCCAAGAATAGTCCTAGAATTATGCCGTTAAAGACCGGATAGTCCCAAACCTTCGCGGCAGCAAAATAGGTGAGAATATGAGCGTCATGCCAGAAGAGACCGAAGTCCATTCCCACGACCATTCCTAGGAAAAATCCAGAGAAATAGGTCCGCCTCTCCCCTTCTACTCCTGCAAGTCTGTTGTTGTTCACCACGGCGGAATTAAACGCCTGCCATAAGGCAAAGCAATAAATGGAAGGATAAAAAAGACCCCACTGGTAATCAATCACTTGATGAGCAGAGTGTGCATCCCCGTGAAAGGTATTTAACAAAGCGATATTCAAGTGTGATTTCACATTGACCAGGATCTCCCACACCATTAATACAAAGCCAACTATGTAATCTTTATTGTACACCTGTCCGAAGCCTGGTAAAACAAGCGACCACAACATGGCCGCATACGGTGACCGATACTGACGACTTTGCCTCATGGTGGTTTCCCCCTGAATGAATTATACCTATATAATTTCACTAAAATAGGAATAAATCCTCCTATTTTTACAATTTTTAGGAAAAAAGTCACGGAGATTTTTTCACCAGTGTCCAGCTTCCTAAAAAGTCTGACAATTATTTGAACTTATTTACTTTTTCCTTTTCCATACATTCATAAAATTAGAATATAACGGTAATAATATCCACGAGGTGAATATCGTGGATAAAAATCAAATGAAGCTCACATCTTCCGAAATCGGCACGCTGTGGGGAGAGTATGTAAACGGGACAATGACAGATACAGTAAATAGGTATATGGTTACCATTATTGAGGATGCATCCATCAAAGCCATTTTTGAGGATGCTATTGAGACCTTCTCGAGACAAAAGAAACAATTGGTTACTTTTATCGAGAATGAGGGATTTCCTATCCCGAATGGATTTTCTGAGACAGATTTCAACAAAGGTGCGGAGAGGCTGTTTACCGATATATTTTGCTTAAATTATTTACATGTCATGACGTTACATGGATTGCTCGGACACACCACATCCTTAGGAGTTTCCGTTCGTAAGGATTTAAGGGAATTTTACGATTCCTGCGATAATGATGCGAAAAGGATGTATCATCAAACGATTGAACTCTTGCTGGAAAAAGGAAGTTTTCAAAGAGACCCTATGTTTTACCCAAGCAAGCAGACTGAATTTATATCCAGCAAAGATTTTACCGACGGTTTTTTCGGTAAGGGTCGCCGGTTGACTGCGACTGAAATTATCAGTATTTCTTTTAATCTGAAAAAGAGTATTATGGCGAAAACGTTGGCGATTGCCTTCGGTCAGGTAGCTCAAAATAAATTGGTCAAGGAATTTCTCACTGACACGGAGAAAACCTCGGATGACCAAATTAAAATGTTTACTAAAATTATGCAAGAGGATAATTTACCTGTGCCTAAATCATTGGAAACGGAGGTCACCACCTCTACTAACTCTCCTTTTTCCGACAAACTCATGATGTATCATATCGGATTTTTATTCCAGGCTGCCCAAGCCTATCATGGAACGGGTCTCGCATCGGCCATGCGAACGGATTTGGTTGTTGCTTTTGAAGGTGTCATTTTGAAAAATATTCTGGTCACCAAGAAATGGTTTAATATTATGGTGAAATATGGCTGGTTAGAACAGCCCCCTCTTGCCCCTAATCGGGAGGAGCTTGCGAAGGAAAATTGATTTTTATCCTCATATAAACAAAAGGAAGCCGGCTTATCGGGAGCTGGTTTTTTTGCGTCAGAAAACATTCACTATGCCCTCTGCTAGCTGAAATCTATCATTTTTCCGCTAATTTATGTCAGATTTTGCAATTATTTACCCGAAACACTAGCAAACTATGGTAAAATTAATAAAAAAATGAAACTATATGAGGTGATTTTTTTAGATGAAGAAAACCATCGTACGTACTCTATCAACAGCCGCGCTTTTTTCGACACTCTTTGCTGGTTCTGCCCTTGCTGATACATACCAGGTTCAAAAAGGCGATAGCCTATCAAAAATTGCCTCAAAATATCATACTAGTGTGAGTGGCTTGAAGACTTTGAACGGTCTGAAGTCGGATATGATCTACGTCAATCAAATGTTGAAGGTAAGCAACGAGCCAATCAGTGTGCAGGCGCCAAAGACGACGACGTATACCGTTGTGTCGGGTGATGCACTGATCAAGATTGCAAATCGTTATAACGTGACGGTCGGCGAGCTAAAGCAGTGGAATAACCTAGATAACACGATTATTTATGTGGGACAAGTGTTGAAGGTTTCTGCACCGGGGACAGGTACTGTGTCTGTTCCGAAACCTGCACCGACCCAAACACCGAAAGAGGCTCCAACATCGGCACCGAAATCTGCCCCAGCTCCAGCAACGCAAGGGGCAACTAATATGTATACGATTAAAAGCGGCGACAGCCTGAGCAAGATTGGTGTTCAGTTTAAGATGTCGGTTACGCAGTTAAAGACACTGAATAACTTAAAATCGGATATGATTTATGTCGGACAAAAGCTGAAGGTGAACGGCACGGTCTCGACTCCTTCTCAGCCACCGGCTACAACTCCTCCTGTTGTCGCTCAGCCGTCGACTACAAGTGAGTATGTTATTAAAAGTGGCGATACTCTCGGAAAAATTGCCATCCAAACGGGGATGTCGGTACAGGATTTGAAATCGCTTAACGGCTTAACCTCTGACATGATTTATGTCGGGCAAAAATTGAAGGTGAACGGTGGCAAAGTGAGTAGTGCACCTGCGCCTGCGCCGTCTTCTGATTTTGCAACGAATATGGTTAATACGGCAAAAAGCTTAATGGGAATTAAGTATGTTTGGGGTGGCAGCAGCCTGTCCGGTTTTGACTGCAGTGGGTTTATCTATTATGTGGCGAATAAGGCGGGCAAGCAGATTGGCCGCTATTCGGCGGAAGGTTTCTATAGCCGAGCCTACTATGTTGATCAACCTAAGGCCGGCGATCTTGTATTCTTTGAAAATACGTATAAAAAGGGGATTTCTCACGTGGGCATCTACCTCGGCGGCGACCAGTTCATCCACGCCGACGAAGCACACGGAATCATGATTTCTACCTTAAAAAGCCCATACTATACGACACATTTGGATGGGTTTAAGAGATTCTATTAATTTTTCTAGTAAAACTGGCTCTGGATGGGGCCAGTTTTTTTGTTGTTGGTAATAAGGTGAAAATTCGGGGGACAGTCCCCGGGCGCGGTTGAGCGTTACCATGTTGGGGGACTGGCTTTTTTATGTGGGGATTGAGCTGAATTTTGGTGAGTGGTCGATATGTGGTTGAAAGTGGTTGATATATATCAAAAAGTGGTTGATAATCCTCAAAAAGTGGTTGATATCTGTACTCAACCGGTCGATAAAGTCCAAGAAGCGGTTGATAAATGGTTTTTTATATAAAAAGGGAATTTAAAATTCACTTTAGTAGAGCATTCTAGCCTGGAAAATGGTCTGGATTTCCGAAGAGGGGGGCTTATCTGCTAATTGCGAGGGCTCATCCCCCAATTAGCTACGCTCATCCCCCGGTCGAGAACAAAAAAATCTAAAAAATTCTCATTTTGCTTGTATAAGAGACTGATAGTTTGGCAAGAATGGGGATAACAAGGAAATCGAGGGGGACGAACCAATGAATGAGAACAAATTGTTATTGTCGGAGTTTGCTAGTGAGGATGGTTTCGAGCTAAACAACTATATCAATCAATTATTTGAATACTTCTCTACTCTATCAAAAAACCAAAATACAAATTCCGAGCCAACCCCATAACAATCAAGTCGGGTTGGCTTTTTTTGTGCTTCAAGGTGCCCCCTTGAAATAATGTGTGGGAGTTGGCTTTTTTTAGGTTTAAACTTTCCAAAAACGGCTATATAAAACCTATTAAATACATACTGCGTGGATTGGGTCTTTTTTCATAGGAAATAGCTTATTTTGCAAGATTGTAGCGGAAAATCTCGCGGAATTTGGCTAAAAGTATTGGGAGGAAATCTGGGGACCCAACCCAAATATTTAGGTAAGACAAAGTAATCAACGGGAGGGTGGTTCATTTGCAAAAAATGAAGAGGTTAATGGTTGTGTTGCTTGGGGCCGTGCTGCTTTATGTGTTTCCGAGTGTGGTGGGTGCGGAAGAAAGCGGAAATACAGCGGGCTGGGCGCTTCAGGATGGAAAGTGGCATTTTTACGGTGATGATGGTGCACAGAAGACGGGATGGCTGCTCGACAAGGGTGCCTGGTACTATTTTGCCGCTAAGGATGGAACGATGCAGACGGGCTGGGTGAACGATGGTGGCAAGTGGTACTACCTCGATGCGCACGGAGCGATGAAGACCGGGTGGGTGCTGGTGTCAGGCACCTGGTATTACTTAGATACGCATGGTGTGATGAAGACGGGTTGGCTCGAGCTTGGTGACCGTAAGTATTATTTAGATCCAAAGGGTGCGATGGCGACGGGTTGGCGCTCGATTGGGACAAGCTGGTATTACTTTGATGGATCGGGTGCGCGTGCGACAGGCTGGAGATATGTTTCAGGTGCTTGGTATTATTTGAGTCCACGTGATGGTGCGATGGTGCGGGAGAATTTTGTAAGCGGTTATTATTTAATGAGCAACGGTCGGATGACGAATTCCGGAAATGCAGCGGTTGTTTCGGTTGTGAATGACCTGAAGAGTTGGATTGATGTGGGGGTTACCCAGGCTGGTCTGAAAGAGAAGTTGGGGTCTAACTATCATGATTTGACTGGGGTCGAGGGCGAGAATTACTGGCTGTATACGATTAAGGTGACGGACGCGAAGAATTTCAAAGTCGTTAAGTGGGATACCAAGGAAGTTGGCGCGGAAGAGTTGGCCGCGGGTAAGCAGGATATCAATTTGCTCGTGTTCTGGGATAGCGCGAAAAAGGCGTTCCAGGTGGCGATGGATTATTTCGACGCCAGTCATAAGTTCCATAATTACAATTCATTTAAATTTGATACTGTGTATAACTGAGTTTTTTTGGGGACAGTCCCCCGCTGCGCTAAAGCGCCGGGGGACTGTCCCCTTTATTGGTTGCCACCAAGCCATATGCCTAGAAAGGCGAGTAAGATGCCGCAGGTGTAGCTGATCGCCAGGTACAGCACTGCTATTTTTATTTTTCTTTTTGCATGCAGTTGGATATTCTCTAATTTGAACGTGGAAAACGTCGTAAACGCCCCCATAAAGCCTGTACCTAGTAACAATCTTAGAGTATCATCCGTATTGGCCCCTATGATGAGTCCGAGCAAAAACGACCCCAATAGATTGACAAACAGGGTAGCGAACGGGAAATCTGAAGGGTACTTTTTCTTTATAACTAAGCCCACGCCGTAACGGGACATCGCTCCGAAAAACCCACCCAATGCGACCCATAAGATATTGGTGATCATGACTTTACACCCCCGCCTACAGCAGCATCCTTTTTCAATCCTAAGCGGTATCCGAGCCATGAGAACAACAGCCCGCCCCAAAGACTGAGGAGTACATATAGAATCGCGGTGCCCCATTTCGATGCCTCGATTAGGTGAACGGTTTCCACGCTAAAAGTAGAAAACGTCGTAAATGAGCCGATCAATCCGGTGCCCATTGCCGTGATGACATGCGGATGCAGCGATTTGAACCGCGGCAAAAAATGGGTGAACCAGCCTAATAGGAAGCTCCCCACCATGTTTGTGACAAAGGTGGCTAACGGAAAGTCATTCAGCCACCACTGGCTGAAGTACACGCCCAATAAATACCGGAGTGTGGCTCCGATTATGCCGGCAATACCTACTAAAATAAAATTCATTTGGTCCACCTCTATCTTACTTTTGTGATTCGCTGATAAAATGGCAAAATACGCTGATAAAACTATGAAATTCGCCGATAAAACCCCGAAATTCGCTGATAAGTGCCGCGAATTCGCTGATATATACCGCTCGAGTGTAATTTTACACTGAAAATCCAGGTTAAAAACAGCAATTTTTAAAAAAATAGACTCCTACCAGGACCTTTTCTGGTAGGAGTCATTAGCTTTCTAAGCGTTTATGGCGAACTCCATCGCCTGTGCAGTTATATACAAGTATTTTAGCAAATCAGTCGATTGGTTTTCAAGAACAGAATCGCCCGCGACCATTCTCTATATTCTCACCAGCCCCAATGTATGATGCTGTTTAAGGATGCCCTCCACCAACTCTACCTGGTCCTCTTCGCAATTCACAATTAACAGGACGTCCGCTATGATTTTTCTGAGCGTCTTTTTTCTGACGGTTTTTTTCCATATGTAATCAATGACAAGTCCAACAATTGACCCGGCAATTAATCCGATCAGGCCCCAGAGGACGGGACCCCAATAGAGGACAAACCCGTACATCGTGCCCAGTAGCATGACTGACATGCCGATTCCCGAGACCAAAAACAGATTGAGTCCATCCGCGTTAAAAGGGTCGAGGTACTTTTTTTCGACGACATTTTTATTTACAGATGCCGCTAAAATTCTTTCTTTTTCGATATGATGATTTTCTAATTCGCTAATGGCGAGTTCGAGTGCTAAGGAATGCTCGAAGATTGAGATGACAGGCATTAGATATTCTCCAATTGTTTGATAAAATTTTGTTTATTTTTCGGGCCATAGTAATTCTTTTTCAAATATTGGGCTTGTTCCATCTTAAAAAGCTCATTGATTTCAACCGCGTGAAAGTAGCTGTCACAGGCTGCAAAACAATATACCGAGGGTAAATACATTGTCCACTGGATATTCATTACGGCTGATGCTTGCTCAAACTCCCCCAACACACAAAAATACACTCCTTCCAGTATCCTCGATTGGTAAATCGAGATGATGAACCAAACTATCATGTAGACACCGGAGACGACATTTCTAACAATTAGGTGCCCCAGGCCCGGCGTAACCACCGACCAAAAGACTGGGACCCATGGATTGAGCCTTTGAAGGTAGTTGATTTCCAAGATACTGATGTTAAATGCTTGGAATGGTGATTTCTCTCTCACCGCGAGCATCGAAAATTGGTTGATATCCGTCGTCAATCGGTACGCGTCCCAGGCGTTAAAAATGTAGACGCCTATATAAATGAAGAACCATCGGCTATCTAGACACGCTTTTGCCAACTCGAATTGTCCGGTACAAGAATAAAAAATGGATAAGTTCAAATGGGCTTGTGTATTGACGAGGAACTCAAATACAAATAACAAAAACCCCTTAAATTTTTTCCCAATCATAATGTGGCCCGCGCCTGGCATCGCCATTCCCCACCACAGAGGCATAAACGGGTTTCCCACACGTAAATAATTGATGTTAAAGGAGGTTAGGTTTGCCTTCGGTCGTCTTGGGTGCCACTTTTGTGTAATGATCGGCATGTTTTTCACCATTTTCAATTATTTTTTGCTAAAAACCTTATAAACCTTAGATTCAAGACCAGGATCCAGTAAAGAAACGGGTAGCAAAGGAAGGAATACCACAGCTTCCATTCATGATGGTAAAAAACCTCTGTATGTAATGAGAGGTATTCAAATGCAGTGGTCAGAAATGTCCAGATCACAACATAGAGTACTTTTTTCATCCATGTCTTTTTAAAGGGGTAAAAATTTAGGAACACGATGTTTGCGGCTGGATAGACAAAGATAAATATCGGCAGGTATTGCCAATCCACGCCCTTGTTAAAAAAACCGTAATAGTCAAATTTCAAATCTAAATAAACATCTGCGACGACGGCTAGAATCATAGCAAAGAAGGAGGTTGTGTACATTTCTAAGTTGGAAATGCGCTTAGGGATAAAAATGATTGCTAGGATGGATCCGATAACAGTCATAATTAATAAAACCATTTCTATCCCTCTCTTCCAATTTATTTTTCGGCCAATTCATTTCTGTCTGAGGCAAGTGGTGGCTGCTCCAACCAGCCATGCTTGATCAACAGCTGGGCCCCATCCTCTGCGTATCTTCCGATGTCCGCCATAAGAATCGTGTATTTTAGCGCCAGGTCTCTTCGCTGTGAAACTGATAATCCGGCGCCAAAGTAGCCGACTCCCGCAGAAATTAGGATGACGATATGAGATAACATCAATTTATCTGAAAACGGTGGAATGGTGGAATCGGTCAATTCTGATACCCATGAAGCGGGTGAGGTGAGATCATCTTTTGTTAGGATCGAACTCAGGGTGTCGAACTCCCTTTTACAAATTTCTTTCCCTCTTTGAAAATATTGCCGTAGCTCTTTCGATTGACAGGTTTGAGCAAAGGCAATTTCCAGTACGATTTTTGCGACTGTTTTTTGCATGTTGTAGCTAATTCCGCTGATTTCCATCGCATTTAGCGGCCGTTTCTTACCAAACCAGCCAGTTAAATAGCTTTGTTCATTGACAAAGTCCACCTGTTTTGGCGTGTTGATTCTTGGCGGCTTACTGTAGATGCCTTTTTCTAGCATTAATTCTACGATTTTATTATGTAACTCCATCGTTTCGATATTACATTGGATGAAATAGGCACGTTGATCGGCGCGCACGGATGTACTCACTGCTCCCGCGTAGCCGGTCAGGCCATGGATTCCCATAATCAGCATGTAGGCCAGCATGAATTTATCTGTAAATAACGCGGGTGCACCGAGGTTCACGTCGGCTTTCGTAAATCCTATTGGAATCGGAAAGTCTTCTTCGTTGAAAAAGGCAGTAATTTTTCCGATATGTGATTCGGCTAGTTGAAGAGCAAACTGAAGGATGTCCTTGATCTGCGGGTCCTGCGTTGTTTCAATTGAATGGGTGAGTACACAAATGGCCATGGTGTCGTTAATGTATTGGGTCCAAAGATTCGCTATTTCCCCTGTCGTCAGGCGAACGGTATGATTTATGTCTTCCACAATAAACCTCCAAGATTTACAGAACTTAGTCATATAGGGTTATTATGCTAATTTTTATGGAAAATTATGAGGGTTATGGGGCAAAGTTTGGGGACTGTCCCCCACTGCATTGATGCGTTACTCAACCGGGGGACTGTCCCCTTATACTTTAAAGCGCTGGGGGACTGTCCCCAAAAGGTTTGCGAGGAAGTATATTTATTCGGTGTGACTGGTTTTAGGGGGTGTTCTTGTAGTTTTTAAGATGGTAGGAAGAGTTCTTGAGCGCTTCTGATGGAATTCTTCCTAATTTATAAGGATTTCACTAGAGCTTGGATTGACTATTACCTAATTAAGAGGAATTCACTAGAGCTCAGTTGAAATATTACCTAATTTTTTAGGATTTACCCGGACCCAGAACGGAACATCCCATCGTTTTAGAGGAATTCTACACACTTTTGGATTTTTTCTACACAAATTCAGGGTTTTTCTACACGAATTCTAATTATTTCTACACAACTTTAGGTTTTTTCTACACAGATTTGGATTATTTCTACACAAATTCGGGATTTATCTACAATTCCAGGTTTTTTCCAAACGGATTTGGTTTATTTCTTAACTAATCCAGGGGTTAGCTACACAGGCTTAGATTAATTCTACAAATCCACGAGGGAATTCTACAAAATTTCGATTTATTCTACATAACGTCAGAGGAATTCTACAAAATTTCAAGTTATTCTACAAAACTAGCAAGGAATTCTACAAAAACTGGAAACCATCTTCCAAATGACAAAAAAGGCGCCTCCACTCGCCAGCTGCGACCCTTTTCAATCCAAAAGAAAGCTACTTTTCCCTTTTGAAAAGCCAATTCTAAATTGAGATTTTTGTAAAAATCAATAGACCGCTCCAGGTCGCTAACCGGTAAATGTGCTTCATACAGACCTTTTATCATGATTCATCACCTCATTCCACGTGCTCAAGTGGACCGCACCAAGCTCAGGTCGTGCCTCCCCCTCTAGCAACGCCAAATATTCCAGCGAATTGCCGTCCGGATCGGCGAAATAGTAGGAGGCGGCTGGCATCCAGGCGTGGACCACAGGCTCTGACGTATCCAGCCCGAACGACGGGCGCAGCTCGATTCCCTTTTTTTCTAAAAATGAAGGTATTTTCATTAACTCTTCCAGTGATACTCCAAAGGCAAAGTGTGATGGAACAAACTTTTCAGCAGACTCCTCCCATACGCCGAGCATTTGCTCCTTCTTCTCGACGTCCCCCAGCCAGAAAAACGCGACTCTTCTCTCGTTGATTACGTACGCGAGCACCAACCCGAGTGATTGATAGAATTCAATGGATTGTTCTAAATTCCTTGTGTTTACATGCGTTTCATATATTTTCATACCGCTCAACCCCATTCCCTATTGATACCTTTATTTTAGTGTTTGTGTTAAAAATAGACATTCAGCTTTAGTGGGAAGTTTTCTACAACTATAGTTGTAGATTTAGCCTCGAGTCCTAGTCAAAGTTCCGTCTCTGGCTGATTTTTTCGAAGAGATCCATTTATAAACGTTTTGAAGTGAAATATTACGCACATATTAGATTATAAATGTGTGCTATTTAGAAAACCGCTATAGCAGCGGTTTTTTTCGTATATATAGTAGGTTTACTGATCATTTCCAATCCTATTATGCGTGACCATAAATAAATTTAAAATCCCATGTTTCCAAGCCGCCCCCTCCTCTAATTGCGAATTTTTGGTTATAATAAAGGAATATGGATTTTTATCAATGAATGGACGGACTTTTATAAAAAAAGATCGCACTATGGTGATGATTTTTATTTTTCCAAAAAAGGGGGTTACGGTTATGGAGTCGACACCGGCTAGTGAAAAAATTGAGCTCTTCTCGGAACAGGTGAAGGAGCTGCTGCATTCGAGTGTGACGGAGGATGCGAAGCTGGTTTCGAAAGGGTTAATGCTGTACCGGCAAGGACTGGTGAAGCAGGTCCAACTCTTCCATGATGAAAAAGTGACGTCGACGGTCCAGGACGTCACGCCTTGTTATGTGAAGCTCATCTTATCGTTTTTGTCGGAGAGCTCGTGTTCATGTCCGGGGGAGGGCTTTTGCCGTCATCAGATGGCGACATTTTTTGCGGTGTATGCCCGGGTTGGCAGTGTCGCGGATTGGGTGACCGAGTGGCGCGAACCGGCACGGGAGCAAGCGGCATTTTCGACATGGGGTATGCAGACGGCGAAGGATCTCGTGAAGGCGAACGGTGTGATGAAGCCGGAGTACAGCCGCTGGGTGCAGTCGTTTGAGTTGAGCTTTGATACGCTCTTGGCGACGAAGAAATACACAAGCCCTTATGTGATTCCGGAGCTGTTTGGGATTTATGAGCGCCGGGTTCATGCGAGTGCCCCGGTGGAGCAGGAATGGCGCTTGTTATATGAGATGGTTTGGATCGTGGTGTCGTTCCGGAAGCTGGCGGTGCTGAGTGACCAGTTGGAGCATAGCGAGGACATGGTGAAGCGGGCGTACTTGCATGTGTTCCAGAACTTGCTGGAGGATGCGCATGAGCTAGCAGTGAAGATTGGTGTGCAGTCGCTGCCGTTTGCGTTTGATGAGTTTATTGAGAAATTGAAGGACGATGCGTTTGATTTGCTGACGTGTACGAGCGGGATTGAGAACGAACGGATTTATTTGTATCGCCTGTTGTGGGTGCAATTTTTCAAGCAGAAGAGTTGGCGTGAGGCCGAGGTTGGCAAGATTCGTGCGCGGCTGAAGGTGCTTCATGATTGGGAGAATCCGGCGCCGTTGATGGTGGCCGGGATACATATCAACTTGCTGCTTGGTGACGATGAGGCGGCGTTGAAGCTGGTGGGTCAGTTTGAGGATCGGGTGATTGTGCCTTATCTGTTGTATTGGATTGATTATTTGAGCCAGTTGAAGGCATGGCGCCGTGTTGGGGTTTTAATTGAGTTGTTTTTGCAAAAAATTAAAGGGTATCTGGAGGAGCTGGGCGGCTATCATAGCTGTGTGGCGTTTGTTCGGGATGCGCTCCGGGCGGTGACGCCATATTGTTCGGAGACGGACCGGGTGGATTTGCTCGAACGGGCGTTGTTGCAGACGCTGCCGTATAGTTTCCGGGAGTATGATTATATGTTGTTTGAGCGCGGGCAGTATGACCGTTGGGGTGAGCTACAGGCGTTTGTCGGCTTGAATTTTTATGATTTGCCGAAGGAACGGTTGAAGCTGATTGAGAAGGAGCGTCCGGAGGTGTTGCTCGGGATGCTGCATCAGACGGCGCAACGGGAGATTGACCAGAAGAACCGGAGCAGCTACCGATTGGCGGTGCGGCATTTGAAGAAGCTGCGGACGTTGTACAAGAAGCTGAAGCGTGTGGACGACTGGGAGTACTTTATGGAAACGTTGCTGGATCGGACAAAGAGGCTGCGCGCGTTCCATGAGGAATGTAAGCGGAGTAAGTTGATCGAGAGTTAGGGCTTGGGGACAGTCCCCCAGGGGTGGTGTTAGGCACCACGCGAGGACATTTGTCTTTGTGGAATGTACAATTTTGGTTTTGTGCCGTTTTCGGGGTGTTTTGTGCCATTTTGCCGTGGTTTTGTATCAAAATGAATGGGTTTTGTGCCATTTTCACATCGTTTTGTGCCATTTTTCAGGGGTTTTGTGCGAATAGACATTTTTTTGGAAACAAACACCCCCCTAAAATAGGTAACTTAAAAATGCCCTTCTCATATAAAAGGAGTTTGTGTACCGATGCTTAAAACAAGGTTTATGAAATTGCTGACAACTAAATTAGGGGATGGCCGCTTTTTGCTTACGGCCCAGGATGAGCGTGGTCACTTTATGAATCCATTTCGGTGGAAGAACCTCGTTTTTAGCAGCCACGAAGAAAGCTTCTTTGGCACGCTCCTTGAGACGGAGACTGTAAACGACGTCGAGGGTGTGGTCCTTAGCGGCTGGCAGCTCGTCTCCCTTTTTGCCAAGGAGTCGTTCAACCGCTTCATCGAGTGGGATTGGAATGAGCAGTCCGAGATTTGTCTTGCGGCCGCTCATTCCATGCATGAAGGCATCGTGGAAAAAGACTGGCTTCCGGACTTCTCGGTGTGGGAGCATGGCGATTTCCGCTGGAAGCTGCCGGAACGCGTGAAGGATGAATTTGATCCCTCTTTTTGGGATCAACCGGTTTCGGGTGCAGACAATCCTGCCGATGCCGATGCCGATGACGATGACGATGACTCCGGCACAACAACTAAAAATTACATATCTGATTTATACAATAGTGCCTTAGATGCCTACTTAACGCGAAACGCAGCGATGAAGCAACTGTTCGGCCCAAAGCTCGACCTATTAAGGAAGCAAAACATATCTGGCGGTGAGCTCGCTCGTTATTTTGACGAGGAAAGCTGGCTCGAATGGGTCGGCATCAAGGAAAACGATACCCCGTTTACAATTGGTCTCCGACTAGATGAGCCCCTTGATGGCGAAGGCGCATGGACACTGGACGTCTTTTTGCGTGGGAAAAAGAACTCCGATGAAATCTATGACATCGAAGGTGCTACCAAGATTCCAGCGAAATGGCGACCATTTTTAGAAAAAGTCGATCGTGAACAAGGCCGCTGGGTACGACTAATCCCATGGCTTAATGAGGATGGCTACTTCAAAACGCATCTGACCGAGGAAGAAGCGTGGATGTTTTTAACCGAGGCAAGCGAAACGATGCTGGCGCTGGATGTTGAAATCCTCCTCCCTTCCTGGTGGCAGGCGATGAAAAATGCCAACCTGAAGGTCAAAGCATCCTTGAAAGGTACTGGAAGCCATCGGCCATCGTTCGTTGGGCTGCAAGCAATGCTTGACTTTAACTGGCGTTTCTCGATGAACGGGGTCGACCTGTCTGAGGAAGAGTTCGGACAGCTCGTGGAGGAAAAGCGGCGACTCGTTTATATTCGCGGGCGCTGGGTGAAGCTGGATCCGCAGTTCATCCGACAAATTCAAGACTTGATGAAGCGAGCGGAAAAAGAAGGCTTGCATGTACGCGATCTTCTCGAGCAGGAGCTCGTGGATTCGGAAGCAACCGAAGACGAGCTAGAGAATCCAAAGGCGTTTGCGAAAATACAGATTGAATTGAACCGCCAATGGAAGCAGATGGTGAAGCAGCTGTCAGAGGTTCATGAAATTCCGCTTGTGGATGTGCCTTCCGGGCTTCAAGGCGAACTTCGTCCCTACCAGCAGCTGGGCATGAGCTGGCTCTGGTTCCTGCGCCAGTACGGCTTTGGTGCCGTTCTCGCCGATGATATGGGTCTAGGTAAAACCGTTCAGCTCATTTCCTACTTATTGAAGGTTAAAACTGAAGCTAGCAAGGAGCTAGTTTCGGTGCCTGACCCCCAATCAAAGGTTCCGACGAAAGCGGCTCTGATTATCTGCCCTACTTCGGTTCTTGGTAACTGGCAGAAGGAGCTTGAGCGCTTTGCACCAGAGATGAATGTCTACTTGCATTATGGTTCGAACCGTCTGAAAGAGGAGGCCTTTTCCGAAAAAGCGAAGGATGCCGATGTCGTCTTGACCTCGTATGGCTTGAGCCATCTGGATTCTGAGGAGTTTGGATCATTGATTTGGAGTTCGATTGCGATTGACGAGGCACAGAACATTAAGAATGCGCAGACGAAACAATCGAAAGCGGTTCGTAAGTTGCGCGGCCGTCACCATATTGCGTTGACGGGAACGCCGATGGAAAACCGCCTGTCTGAGCTGTGGTCGATTTTGGATTTTACCAATCACGGCTATCTCGGCAGCTTGGGCCAGTTCCAGAAGAAGTTCGTCATTCCGATTGAGAAGGATGAGAAAAAAGAAAAAGTACAGCAGCTGCAATCGTTAATCCGGCCGTTCTTGCTGCGCCGGACGAAAAAGGACGAAGAGGTTGCCCTCAACTTGCCGGATAAGCTCGAGCAAAAAGAGTATTGCCCGCTTACTCCTGAGCAGGCGTCGTTATACGAACAGCTCATTCACGATACGTTTGCGGAGATTGAAAAATTGTCTGGGTTTGAGCGCAAGGGGTTAATTTTACAAATGTTGAGCCGCTTGAAGCAGCTGTGCAACCACCCTGCTCTCTATTTAAAAGAGAAATCAGCGGCGCGCGAGCTTCTTTACCGTTCGAATAAAATGGAGAAGCTAGTCGAGTTGATTGATGCGGTATTGGAACAAGGCGAAAGCTGTTTAATTTTTACCCAGTATATTGAAATGGGCGAAATGATTCGAGCGACGTTGAAGAAGAAGTTCGGTATCGAGGTGCCATTCTTGAACGGAAGTGTGCCGAAGACGCAGCGTGATGACATGATCGAGCGATTCCAGGACGGGAAGTTTCCGGTTTTCTTGCTTTCGTTGAAGGCGGGCGGAACGGGGTTGAACCTGACGGCGGCGAATCACGTGATTCACTATGACCGCTGGTGGAATCCGGCCGTTGAAAACCAGGCGACGGACCGGGCGTATCGAATTGGGCAATCGCGCTTCGTGCATGTGCACAAGCTGATTTGCACCGGCACGCTGGAGGAAAAAATTGACGCTATGCTCGAGAAAAAACAATTCCTCAACGACCAAATCATTCAAAGCGAGAACTGGATTACCGAGCTTTCAACGGATGAGTTGAAGGACCTGGTGTATTTGGGGTAAAAAAGTAGCTGAAGAATCTTTCTTCAGCTATTTTTTGTTGAATTCTGCAAAATTAAGGTGGAATTCTACAAAATTTAGATGCAATTCTACAAAGTTTTGATTTATTCTACAAAATCGAGGAACAATTCTACAAAACATGGAAACCTATTTCCAAACCACCACTAAAAAGCCAGGCGTGTAGCCTGGCTCTGGTATCTTCCTTTCAAATTATTTGTTAATCACCTCTGAAGAACCTTTAAAATTACCTTTTTTATATAATTTCCTTTCTTACTCGTCACTTTCGATGATTTACTCGTCAAATGTATGATTTACTCGTCTATTTACTATTTTACTCGTCAAACTTTACACTTTACTCGTCAATAACCCCATTTTACTCGCCAACTACTAAACTACATCCACTCCTCCATAAAATTGTACTTTCCTTCTTCCGAAACTTCACCCAAAAAATAATAGGCACGAATATGACCGCAAATAAAGTTAACCAAAAATCCCAATGGAACAGGGTGTGCTCTTTCCAATAATGAAAATATTCTTTGTTCGTATCCGTTACTTTTTTTTAAAAACTACCTACTTTTTTTATTTTCTCTGGGTCCTGTAACGTCTTCATCCCTTATCTCCCTCAAAAAAGGCTTTTTCTTAGACTTCCAATAAAGGATTATTTATACCTTTTTGAATTTTCTTCCTTCCAACGAATCTACACTTTAACAACAAAAAAGAGCATTTCTCCAGCTTAAGAAATGCCCTCATTTTATCGAATCGGTATCGAGAATAATTTTATTAATATAAAAGGAATGGGTAAAGAAAGGATCATCGTAAGGATGGGCCGTTGATCATGTAATCGAAGGAAAATGAACATAAAGATGTTAAATATAAAGGAATGGACGAGTGTCCAGCCATGTTCGTATACGAATGTACCGGTTTTGAGCAATACCCATTCGTTCGCTGTGTAAAGGATCACCCACAAGCCTGTCCAGCGGATGGAAAAAAACTGATTAGGTGGATAGCGTCCGAGGAATAGCAAAATGGTGCCGGCAAATACAATAAATTCTCCAATCAGCGCTACGAATTCACTGGTCAGTGGGGGTGTTGGCGTAATGGACCAGAGCCGGTGATTATATGCGAGGTAATAATATAGCACATCGCAAAAAAGAAAATATAAAATGGTGGCGTAATACTTTTTCACATTTCTCCAGTCCCCCCACCTTAGGGTCACTATTGTCCACATGCTAACTCCAATTATCTCAGCCATATCATCCCTCATTATTTGTCTTATTCATTTAGCCTTTCCCAAAAACAAGGAACTTATTTCAATCTTTAAACGGTTCTGCCTCTTCGAACTGTACGGATTTTGCTTTATACATTTTTTCATCCCAGGCATACATAATTCGCAGGGTTCCAATGTGGCCGGCAGGAGAAATATACACAATTGTTGTGCCATAAAGGACTCCGTTTTCCTCAGAATAGTTTTCTTCTTGGCCAACACCTGGACTAGGAGAAAAAGTTCCCGGCAGATAATGAAACTTTGAAAGCTCGACCACATGTTTCTTTTTGCCTATTAAAATGGTTGCCAGGTTCCCATGCCGCTCCATTTTGACCAGTCGTTTGACGGCATCATTGATGGATTCAACCGGAACCTCTTCGTATCGTCGATTAGGATCCTGAATTTGATTTAATAGATGAATTTCTTTCGTCGATAGTCCTGACCCGGCACCTGAAATCAGCACAACTCCAATATCTTTTAAATTGTCCCCGGTCAGATCCTCATAAAATAGCTTAGGAGTAAATTTGTCGTTGTACCAATTAGGAAAGTGGTAAAGGAGGACACTTTCACCGCCACCCAGTCCAACTTGGATCGTAAAGTTCCTGTGGGCCATCCAGTTTCCGTCAATTGTGTCGGCCATCAAGAATAGATTGTCATACCACAGCTCTGATGGAAGGGATGAGATGACTATGCGCTCAACCGCATTCGCTTTTTCGAAAGTCCCTCCTAATAGAAAAAGCATAACAATGCTGATAGGAATTTTCTTGATCATTGGTACACCGCCCTTTTTACCTAGTGTTTGTATATGGTTATATCCGATAATCAGAATAGTCACATGGTTTAGCTGGTTTGAGCTTGGTGAAGTATTCGGACAACCCTAAGCTTTTTACCGCCACTTTGTCCGAATCACCTCTGCATTCGGACAACCCTAAGCTTTTTGCTCGCCACTCTGTCCGAATCACCCACTCATTCGGACAACCCTATGTAATTTCCTCGTCACTCTGTCCGAATCACCCACTCATTCGGACAACCCTATGTAATTTCCTCGTCACTCTGTCCGAATCACCTCTGCATTCGGACAACCCTAAGCTTTTTGCTCGCCACTCTGTCCGAATCACCATCTCATTTGGACAACCCTATGTAATTTCCTCGCCACTCTGTCCGAATCACCCACTCATTCGGACAACCCTATGTAATTTCCTCGTCACTCTGTCCGAATCACCCACTCATTCGGACAACCCTATGTAATTTCCTCGTCACCCTGTCCAAATCACTCCCGCATTTGGAAACTCTATATAATTTCCTCGCCTTCCTGTCCGAATCACCTCGGCATGCGGACAACCCTAAGCTTTTTACCGCCACTTTGTCCTTATCCCACTAACTAATAAAAATGAAAATAGAGTTTCTGCAGCAACCCTATTATTACTACTAAAATTCGATGCACAAATTACTCAATGTCCCAAAATCATATGTTTGGTTGATAACCAGAGGATAAAGAAGAAGTTCAAATATAAAAAGAGCTGGAATCAGCTCTTTTTTTGACGACTCGGTGAATAATTATTTGCTGTCTTCCAAACAAAATCAACTATTAATTTCAAAATAATAAACAGGATAATTGATACGATAAATGATTTAAAATAGTTCCAATTCTCCATCGAGTATAAATGAAAGTACACGCAAAGCGGGATCCCTATAAAGCTGATGACAGCTGATAATATTACCTGCGCCACGAGGTACGTTTTCCATTTTCTAAAATATTGATAACATAAGGTCATGATGACGGGGATCACCGCAAAATCCACTGCATTAAAGCGATGGGTAAAAACTAAAAATTGGTGTGGGTATTCCCAAAAATCAAAGTAATTCCCAATCTCATCCGCAATACCACAGATGACGAAACTAACCATGAAAGCCAATGAAATCAGCACAATTCGATAACGATCAATTAATATGAGTAAAAGCACAAAAAATATGGCATTTAAAATGACAATACTCCACCAATGGGCACTAAATAAATCCTGATGCAGCCATATCTCTGTTTCCGAAGTTAGATATTTATTAAATGCCTTTTCTAAATGACTGTACATAATGGTTGCATCCCTCATTTTTTACTTTTTGGACAGTCATATCTTGCACTATTTTAAATAAATTATTCCGTTAGTAAAAAAAACCTCCCTATTCCAGAAGATTACCATCCTCAATAAAGGTTTTCCCATAAGTATTTTTGCAAACAGAGATTTTTTTCATTCAACATGATGTTTGTCCAAACGATAATTGTCTTTAAAAATATATTTATATAGAGGAGTTTTCAACTCCATTCACTCACAAAAGGGGGTGAAATATATGGGCTGGGGATACAGTGGCGGCTATGGCGGTGGCTATGGCGGAAGCAGCTTTGTGCTAATTGTTGTATTGTTCATCTTGTTAATTATCGTACTTTCTACTTTCTAGTTGAACTTAATGAACGATTGGGACAAGATCTTTATGGAAAAAAGGGGCAGAACATGGTGTCTGCCCTTTTTCTGCTAATAGGAAAGGAGGATACATGGAATGCCATTTTGGGGATTTGGACGAAGAGATTTGTTTTTTCGTGATGGCTTTAGAAGAAGACCGTTTTTCCCTTTTGTTGAAATCGAAATTGAAAGAAGACGCATTGAAATTGAAATTGAATTAGAGAGAAGAAGACGATTCGAAATCGAAAGAAGAAGACGACGTGGATTCTAATTAAAAAAGCATTCTAATATTAAGAAGCGTACGAGTAAGAACTGCTGCCTTACAAGGCAGCAGTTCTTTTTTATGAGTTGGTTAATTTTCGCACCTGCGTCATGGTCCAAAAGAATTCATCCCATGTTCCGGCGGATACTCCTCTAATTTATCAGCTGTTCTCATATCATCAGTAGGAGCCATTCCCGCCTTTTTATCAAAATAGATAGCAATGCCACTGAGGACAACGACCGGCAGCATAATGAATACCCAGATCATTTGAACACCTCCATAAACAAACGATTTATTACCATTATAGTACAAAATTTACTATCTTTTACAATATTAACTAAATATCATTATTTAAAAAATAAAAATAACTCTAAACCAATTGAATGGACTAGAGTTATTTTTATTATGAGTAGTTAAACAAGAAAACCACAAAAAATGAGTTCATCAGCCGTTGTTGTCAGTCATACATCTGATCGTGCAATTACCAGCATCATCACAGATGATATCGCAGTTCGTTTCTCCCGCTTCAGTACCAAAGCAAGCGAGTGTGCAAATAGGTCCGATACAAACTAATTGGCAGTTGTCTGGAATGTCTCTTATAGGGATTATTTGTAACCTAGGCAGTGAACCGAGTTGAAAATTTGGAGTGGAACACTCGCACTTTTTGTCTTTTTTTTTCTTCTTTGACATATACCATCCACCTCCTTCATAACAAGATATTCATGAAGGTGGACAAGTGTTAATCAAGTTAATAATGAAAATGGGTATCCCACTGGACCCTTATTCCACTTTTTTTAGACTAGCCACGATTTTCACTGCCTCCTTAATCGGTCCCTTATAAAAAAGGCTATACACAAATCCATCACTGGTCTCCCAGACAACATTCACGAATGCAGCGCGTCTGGTACCCCGAATGAAGATTTCCCCCTCTTCCATGTCCATATTTTTAAGCCAACTTACTTTTTTCATATTTTTGAACAGCTCATCCGCCTGCTCATACGGTTCTTCTCCATGATCGCCATCAAATAGAAGCGTCCATTTCCCCTTCTTCGCATGGATCATCGATCTTACTTTCGGTTCAATCCATAAATCGAATCCATTTTTCTTTTTATAAAAAACAAAATGTTTGGGGCGAACGACAGATGTGACCGTTCCGACGTTTCCAAACAGATCCCCCATTTTACTCGATTCACGGGGATTAAATAAGGCCGGATCGTTCGGTGGAAACGGCTTATCCATAGACAAAAAGTCAATCCTGTACTCATTATCGTAGGCCTGATAATTGCAAGTCATATAATTCTTTGACTTTTTCGTTTGGTCACTCCAATAGGTGGGCAGCAAAACCGGAACCTTTGTATTTTGTGTCAGCACCTTTACGGCCGGTCGTAAAAAGGGAACAACTTCCGGTGGCTTCGCCATTGCAGTGAGAAACACAAGACTAATCAGGGACACCAATGCTAGCTTTTTCAAAAAAAATCCCTCTTCCATCGCATTTTTTTATTAATATTCGCAAGTTGTTTATGGTTATATTCCAATAAATGTATTAGAATTAAATGGAAAATCCTATCGTTCCCTTCTTAAGAATTTCGTAAGATTTGAGTAATAAAAAAGAAAATTTTTCTGTCTAAAATAAGAAACAGATAAAGTAGCTATGGGGGTTGGATTGAATGGAGATTAGTTCATTTGCAGAGATTTCGTTTTACTTGTGGGTATTGTCTGAGATTGCTATTTTAGTAAAAACCAAAGTGCAGCGAAAAAATGTGGCGTCAGAAAACAAGGATAAGGGTTCAGTTTGGGCGATTACGATCGGTATATTTACCTGTATCCTCGTCAATCAAATTTGTAATTCTATGAAAATCGGGTACGTCAATTCCACCATTTCGGATTTGGGTTCCATTTTAATCATCGTCGGTGTAGTTATACGACTTTGGGCAGTAGTAACTTTAGGTAGACATTTCTCGTTGGTCGTCTCAGTTGAATCCGAGCAAAAAATTATCCAAAACGGCCCATACCGATTGGTCCGACATCCTTCTTATACAGGTGGATTGCTGACGTTTATTGGTATTGGTCTTGCTTTTAATACGTGGGTTGGGTCCGTAATTATGCTTGCCTTCTTCATCGTTGTATTCGGTTATCGTATGCGCATTGAAGAAAAAGCCTTGAAAGCAAGTTTTCCAGAAGAATATCCACGGTATATTCAAAAAACGTCGAAATTAATTCCGTTTGTTTGGTAACATTCAAAAAGGGACGGTTCATGAACCGTCCCTTGGTGTTTAATAAAGTGAAAAAGTCCGAGGTATGTCATGATAAAAGGAAATTCTTATATTCTTATTTTCTCCGTTCTTATTTTTTTAATCATACTTTTTGTTTCAACTACACCACTAATCATTAAAGCGATACTTGCTATTGCAACGATTGGGTTTTTGTTCCCTTTTTTCAGAACGATCATGCTTAAACATAAATTCAGAAAGCTTAAGGTGGCTTTCTATTCCTCCTTAGTTTTTACGATTGGATTGTTTTTTGTTTCTATCCTTATGGAAGATTCCTTTCATTTTACTGGAGGAGAATTTCTTTTCATTTTTATCGTGCTTTTTTATAGTTTAATAGGAAATTTCGTTTATGGCCTACCTGTCTCGGCATTGGCTGAATGGATTTCAATGAAGTTTTCCACCTTTCGTTTCTGGTTATCGGGTTTGATACATATTGGATTTGGGCTGGCTACATACTTTATTGCCCCAGGTTTCTCTGTACCTGCAATTATTTGCTCAATCCTCTTTTTTGCTTTTGATGAAATCACTAGAAAAAGAATTAAGGCCTTGTAAAAAATACAGGGACCGCCTGAGGGTTCTGAGCTGTTCACTCCGACCACGAGAACCGTCCCTCTGGTTTTTCCCTCTGGTTTTTCCGCAGGATTGGCAATACTTGTACGTTTTATGTTCGGAATTTGGTTGTTATAATGGTTGTTAAGAAGTATTTAGGGGGGTACCACAATGAACACATTTAATAAGTTAAGGCCTATTATCTCAGACCAACTAGGTGTCAAAATGGAGAATATTACACCGGACGCGTCATTTAAAGATGACTTAGAAGCGGATTCGCTTGATATGGTGAACTTGACGATGGAAATTGAAGATGAATTTGCAATCGAAATTAGTGATAAAATTGCAGCAAAGCTTCAAACAGTCGGCGATGTTGTAAAATTTATTGAAAACCGCTAACAAATAAGGAAGGCGGATCGCCCCACGCAGCAGAAGGCATCCGCTCTATCTTCCTATTATAATGCTATTATCCTTTTAAGGAACTTCCATTTCGTTTGTTTTGAAATGACCGTTAGCCCTTTGAAGAAGGCAAAACCTATTAAAGCGCCACTCACGTTTAAAATGACATCATCGATATCAAACTGACCTATTTGTAAAAAGAATTGTCCTATTTCAATAACACAGGTCATACCTACTACACTTATTAGAAGTTTGGCAAATGAATGATATTTTTTAAAAAGGATAGGCAGTAATATGCCTAAAGGAACAAAAATCATTATATTCCCCACTGTATTATGTAAAATGATATCTACATTATAGTGTTCCCGTTCGATAATATAACGAGAGATGGTCTTGAATGGGATGAGATTCGCATTCAGTTTCCAAACCTCCAAGTTGAAAAAGCTATGGGTGCTTTCCGGGTACCAAAAGTAACGGTTAAATGAACCATGATCAATGATCCTGCCGATGATTCTTTGAAATAGTAGATTCCAAAGTACGATAAATGAATAGAGATAGAATGCGATTTTTACGCCAACACTGTAAATCTTATAGCCTGGAAACATAGAGGATTGCAATCCCTCCGTTAAAGTATTCTTATCTCCAAAACTAGCTAGCGCTTGTTGAACCGCCTCACTCTCAGAAAGCCCTTGTTCTATGTACTCGTCCTTTAACAATTCTAGATGTTGAATCATTTCCTCCGCTATTTCCGCTTTTTCATTTTTATCGCATTGAAGTTCCTTTACTATCTGGTTAACGTAGTTCTTAATGTTTTGATCCAAGCCATTCCCTCCGAACATTTCTTAATTAAGTTGTGTACCTTATTCCATTCAGCCAGTTTTCTCTCTAACTCCTTCTTGCCATCCTCCGTGATGCGGTAGTACTTTCTCCTTGACCCGACCTCTGGACTTTCCCAGTAAGACTCGATCCAATCCTTGTTTTCTAGTCGTTTTAAAGCCGGATATAGGGTGCCCTCACTCATGTTGTATAGCTCGTTGCTATTTTCTTTTAGCGTCTTAACCATCTCATATCCATACATATCCCTTTTGCTTACGATGGAAAGAAGCAATATATCAATGCTTCCTTTCATAATTTCCTTATCCAAAAAATTCACCTCGCTTTTTCTTGTTTTTTACATCGTATCACGATGCACCTCGTTACACAAGGTTAATGGGTAAAAATATCCAATATCCATTAACATAATAGTAGTTTCCGTAATTGTATCTTTTTTTACAAAAATTGCATTGGGTTACTCTCCAACTACTGAAATACACCCACTTCTCCACTAAAAACCAGGCGTTTAGCCTGGCTCAGCTATCTTCCTTTAAAAATATGTCTTGATCTCCGCTTGAAGCGCCTTTAAAATTACCTTTTTTTATAAATTCCTTTCTTTCTCGTCACTTTTGATGATTTACTCGTCAAAATTTATGATTACTCGTCTACTTTTCATTTTACTCGTCAACCTTCACACTTTACTCGTCACTATTCACGTTTTACTCGCCAACCACATAACTACACCCACTTCTCCACTAAAAAACCAGGCGTTTAGCCTGGCTCAGGTATCTTCCTTTAAAAATATGTCTTGATCTCCGCTTGAAGCGCCTTTAAAATTACCTTTTTTTATAAATTCCTTTCTTTCTCGTCACTTTTGATGATTTACTCGTCAAAATTTATGATTACTCGTCTACTTTTCATTTTACTCGTCAACCTTCACACTTTACTCGTCACTATTCACGTTTTACTCGCCAACCACATAACTACACCCACTTCTCCACTAAAAAACCAGGCGTTTAGCCTGGCTCAGGTATCTTCCTTTAAAAATATGTCTTGATCTCCGCTTGAAGCGCCTTTAAAATTACCTTTTTTTATAAATTCCTTTCTTTCTCGTCACTTTTGATGATTTACTCGTCAAAATTTATGATTACTCGTCTACTTTTCATTTTACTCGTCAACCTTCACACTTTACTCGTCACTATTCACGTTTTACTCGCCAACCACATAACTACACCCACTTCTCCACTAAAAAACCAGGCGTTTAGCCTGGCTCAGGTATCTTCCTTAAAATTGTGTTATTCGTCTTTTAAAATGCAATCTCCTGATTCAAATACCATTTAAGAAACACATCTTTCTCAATTACATTCAAAAATTTTCACCATAATACACTCCTCCAACATATACGAGCTTAAATCTAGCATTCTTTTATGTAGTATTCGAAAAGAATTTTTCACCTCCTGCCACAAGAACCGTCCCTCTGGTACTTTTTTTTTATGTTAAGAAAAAGTTAAGGCTTGCCAGGCATAATCAATCTTGTAAGCGAGGAAACAACAAAAATTAATAGATACATTTCAGTTGAGGAGGAATTTAACAATGAAGAAAAAATGGTTGTTCTGGGTTCCGGTTGGAGCCGCTGCGATCTGGGCAGGTTCGCATCTACTTCCAGGTTTAGGACATTTTGGCGGTCATGACATGGTGCAGGGCGGATCCGGACAAGGCCACGGCATAATGCAAGGCGGAGCTGGACAAGCCATCGCACGAGGTGGGCAAGGTCGTGGCATGATGCAAGGCAGCCCCAAACAAGGCATGATGCAAGGCGGTCGTGGTCATGGAATGATGGGACATGGTGGTAACCATGCTTTCGGCTTTGACTTCGGTTGGTCAAGAACCCTTGTTGGTATAGGGATCGCACTCTTTGGTGTCGCCCTTCGCAAACAGGCCAAAGATAAAGTTTGGAAAAAGTGGGCTGGTTACGGATTAATCGGTGTTGGCCTTGTAGCCGCTTTTAAGGCAGCTCTTCCGGTTCTAGCCATTGGTGCAGGAGCTTACTGGTTGTTCAAGAAAGCAGGTTCCACTAAACAAAAGGATTTCAGCACTGTCGCCTTCGCTGCACCAGTAGTAAACAACAATTCACAAATTTTAGATGCATGGGAAAAAAACATTTCTAAGGAGGAAAAGTAAAATGGGTATTTTTAAAAGAGTAAAGACAATCGTTATGGCAGACTTACATGAATTATTGGATAAGGTGGAAGATCCGATCAGCCTATTGAATCAATATATGCGTGAATTGGACGAGCAGGAGGACAAGGCAAAGCAAACATTGGGTCAGCTGTTGTACTTAGAAAAGCGTCAAGAATTGCTTGTAAATGAGACTTCGGTTGTTGTTGCCAAGCGAAAACGCCAAGCGGAGCTTGCCGTCGAAAAAGGTGACGATACCATCGCAAGGATTGCTCTTCAGGAAAAATTGCAACAGGAAACGAAGCTAAAGCTCTATGAAGACCAGCTTACGGCAATGAAACAACAGACTTTTTCCCTTCGTGAACAAATTGATGTATTGCTTGAAAAATACAACGAACTATCAAACAAACGTCTTGTGCTGATTTCACGTGCACATGCTGCCAAGGCACAACAGCAGTTGCAATCGGCGATCGCTTCCTTTAGTACGGACAATGCGTTGAAAGGGTTCACCCGTGCGGAAGATTACGTCCAGCAATTAGAGGCACAGGCTCTAGCTGCCTCCTACTTTATACCGTCTGCTCCTACTGTAAATCTGGAAATCCAAGAAGCTGTAGAGCGTGAATTGGTATCGCTTAAGGAAAGCAAGTAAATAGAATGAAAGACGTGAAAAAGAAGAGGAAAGGCTGGATTTAGCTGCTAAAGGATTGGAATCATGAATACAGAAAGACTGCCAAATCAAATGACAGTCTTTTTTTTTTAGAAAAATTATTCCCCAACCGTCTTCAAATCCTCTAATCCAACCATGTTAATGGTGTAAGGTTGTTTGTATTCTTTCGCTATTTGTGCGGATACTTCCTTACGGATTTGGTCTATGAGCCTCTGATCCTTTTTCTCAAGGGAGGTTTCGATCGTAATGACGAGTTCACCCTTAGTAGAGTAAGTGAAAGAATTGACTTTGTACGCCTCTTTCTTAGACACTAACCCTACGAAAATCGTATGAAGAGTTTTTTCTAGTTTAGTGTCCGGGTCTACATTGCTCAAGTCCACACTTCGAATATCGATTGGAAAATCTTTTTCATAATATTTTTTTGTTAGATAGTTTCGAATAATAGTTCGAACTTCATCCACTCGTTTCTCCGACTCCGGAAGAATTACCAAAACTTTTCTCATACTTGCAATATGTCCAACGAAATCGACATTATATCCTTTAACCTGGAGGATACTTTGAATTTCATTTGCTTGCTCAATGTCTATTCTATTGATTCGTCTCATAGAGGCATAAAAATCAGCTTTAAACGGTAGAACGTCTATCGATTTAGCATAATATCCCTTCTGATCGAGAAACTTTTTCGTTAGATTTTCAACTTCCAATTTCCTTTGTTCATTATAATCTTTACTTTTTAGAAAGACGTAGACTTTTTCCGGATCGTCTCCCTCCATCAATCCTTGACCCACACGCATCCCTGTAACCTCGTATCCGCGTTTCAACCCTTCTTCCCGAACAAGATTCAAAACGGAATCTGCACCATCTTTATCAAGGTCTTTCATAAATACTTCATTTAAGAACGGAATTTTCGATGCAATCTGTGCCATTGCCGGAGAGACAAAGGTAGAACCGAAGAACAATCCGCACACCGCCACAAGTCCTGCTAATGAACCGATGAGTTTTTTCCTTTTGCTCATGCCCTGGACTTTTATCGGCGTTACCATCTCTTCCCCTTTTGCTTGCTCGATTCCTTTAAACATACGTCCCATAACCTCATCTGGAATTTGAATTTTTTCTAACTCCCTCTGAATCTTATTCATGAAAGTTCCTCCTTCGGATAGTCCAAGCGGATTTTTTCTAAGGTTCGATAAATTTTCGACTTGACCGTACTGACTGGTGAATCAACAATCTCCGAAATTTCCTGGAAGGTATATTCCTGATAATACTTGAGATAAATTAACCTTTTTTCGTCTTCATCTAAGGCATGCAGTAGCTCGTTTAGTAATAAATCTGAGTATTTGTCTTCCGTCTGCTGTGTTCCTAGTTCTCTAGTAAAAGGCAGCTCGACAACTTTTTGTTTCTTCCTTAAAAAGTCAATAGATGCATTGATGGTGATTTTCAAGATCCATGTCTTAAAGTAACCCAATTCCTTTAAACTGTTTCTGTTTTTAAATGCGCGGTAGGCCACCTCCTGGACAATATCCAGTGAGTCCGCTTGATTCTTCATATACATATAGGCCATCCGATAAATAGAATCTTTATGTGTTTCAAATAAGCTAATAAAAAACTTCTCATTTAGAATTCCATCATTGGCAGAAAAGGTCATTTCCTCACCCCTTTTTTCTCTTTACACTATTAGACCGAAACAAAGTTCATTTTGGACGAAGAAATTTAAAAATTTTTTTTGGGTATCCAGGGGTATCCAGGGGGACGGTTCTGGTGGTTTTTCCCTGATTATTTGTCCCCACGATTTTAGTGTGTAGTGGACGATAAATTGGTGGAACTGGACGATATGAGGTCGAAAGTGGACGATAAATTTCAAAAAGTGGATGATATCTTCTTCAAACCGGTCGATAAGAGGATTCGGTAGTGTAGTCCTAAAGATTCTGTTGGCTTTTTACCTATCAAGGAGGTCTTAAGTACCACGAGATCCATCCCTGTGTGTCCTCTACGTCAAATAAAAGCATAAAAAAAACGCTAAATTTAGCGTTTTCTAATTTTTACGCGCCTTAGAGGATTCGAACCTCTGACCGTACGCTTAGAAGGCGAACTAATACTCCCGCTCTTTTTCCTCTTGTTTATCACTTTTGCATACGTTCAAGTATAACGGTCACCTTACGAACTTAGACCGTTATCGTCTTTCTTCATATTATATATGATATTAGTTAAATTAAATAGTCGAAATTTTAACTTTTATTATATAAACATGCCCCACCCTTAATCGGCTTTACTATATATAAATACCCTTCCTACCGAAATTTTCTACGAGAGTTTTTTTCAAGGTATAGGTGCATAAAATTTTTTTATCCTTTATGAATTTCCTGTAATTCTTTTATTTCTCTAAAAATACGAGGAAAACCGCATAAATAGGGTACTTGCATACATTTCTAGTACATGTAATACTCACTTTAAACTTAATAAAAAGGAGAGTGTTATACATGAATTTGAATTATCGTTTTTTTTCAATGGGTACTTTAGTCGATGTATCAAGTAAGAGATTAAAAGAAATTTTTGAAAAAGATTTATCTACACTTTCACGAGTGCAGAAAGCAAACCTTTCTAATGAGTTAGGAGAAATGTATAACTCATTAAGCACGTTCAAGTCAGTTAATCCCGAAATTCAGCAATTAGCGACTATGTGTATGGAACAAAAGGTTAAAATTGCTGATAGTGACGTAGTAGTAGACCAAAGCAATAGAACAAAGAGAGTAGCAGTTCAGCAAGGGAATTTTAGCAGTTATCATTTTCCTTGGATGAATAAGGGGGAATAAGGATGAGAAAGAAACAAAAGACTATTACCCCGCAACAAATTGAAGTAACAAGGGTTTCAATAGCAGTTCCGACAAAACTTAAACAGGCTTTTAGAAAATCCACTTTCCTAAATGATACTAGCATGAATGACGCTATTGTTAAATTCATTGAGGATTATGTGAAAGAAAACCCTGTTCCCGAAATTAGACACAGGGGGTTAAGAAAACCCACAACAAGAAAAAAGGCGGGTGCAGTAAATGAGTAAAGAAATCAAGACCAAAAAGAAAGTAAAACGAAAGTTTTCTAAAATGGTCAGATTGCATGTTACAGTTCCGTTAGAAATGAAAAAGGATTTAAAAGAAGCGGTTGATTACTGGAGTAGTTCCATGAGTAAAGAGTTCCGCTCCTATGCTTCAAAGTTCATAGCAGAAACGGAAAAGACAAAAGCACTAAAACGAGGGGAAAAATTAGTTCGGAAAAGCCTTATAAAACAAAGAATGTCCGAACTAAAAGAGAACCAAAGCAATTAGAGGGGAAATTCTTTACTTGGTAAAACCTCTAATAACGAGACAGTTTTATTTTTCAGTCGCTAAATTACCTAATTACCTCAACGATCTATAAGCCTCGAATGTAGGTAAAACCCCTCTAAAGTAGGTTGCACTTGTATAAAGGCATGGTTTTTATTAGGTACGGTAAAAGGTACGGTTATTTCCACTAGGTTAATATCTTCAAGTGTTCCGCTCCACTACACTATTAAAACACTTTGAGCGGTTATTTTATCCCTAAATAGTATATATCGCAGTTATAAGGCAGTATTTTAAAGTCGTCCTAGGGTATCAATTAGAAAAGGACGGTATAAAACATCATGGAAGAAATATTGAAGAAAAAAAAGGTTTTTAATCAAAGGTTTATAGAGCCTGTAACCAATCTTTATTATCAGTTAGAAACCTTTAATAGTGGTTACTTTGTTGTAATACCTCAAGCTATAACAAGGTGTTACTTCTTTGACACTAATAACACTTTTTCGGTTTTTGTTGCTCTAATTAGTTGGTTTGATGAAAACGGTCAAAGGGATGTTTCCCGCTCCATTTTAGCAGAACATTCGAGGGTAACAGTTAGAACATTGGATAAGGCACTAAAAGAACTAGTTTCAAAGGGATTTATCAGCAAAAAAGGGAATGCCCATAACAACGAAAAAGACGCTAACACCTATACACTTTCAGACTTAACCAAAAATCCCTATATCATCCTAAGTGAAGCTATTTACACCACCAAATATGGAATAAGAGACGCAAGATTAAGGGATAGTATAGAAAACTTTGTCTATCCGTTACAAAAGGAAAAATCCCCTTTGCTAAAGAGGATTGAAGTAACAGCGGAAAACGATATTACAACTGCTTATATTATAGCGTGTGAAGCAGTAGCAAGACATTTAAGAGACGAATTGGGAATCAATATAGAAACCCCAATAAAAAGAGAAATCCCGCTTATATAAAAGCAGGAATAGAAAAATTGCAAACCCTATGCTATGAGGTTATCTATTTTAGGATAACCTCTTTTTCATGTTCTAGGAAGTTGTGCATTTTTTGCACTACCCCTATTGCAGAATTTGCACCACTCCCTAGAGCAAAATTTGCCCATAAGCAATAAATAATAAAGCTAATAATAATTAAGCTATAATTAATATTCTCGTTCACTTTCAGCGAACGAGTTATTCTAAAAAATATTTCTCTATTCTTTCCACTCCTTATTTTAGTGAAGTGGATTTTTCTTTTAGTTGCTCCTTTTTAGTGTGCATAAATAGACATCTATATCCCTTATTTATTCTTTCCCTTTTAGTAACTTAAAATAATAAGTTATTAGGAGAGTTTCAAAAACGAGTGTTTTTGATACACAATGATAGAGTTTTTGAAATATCCACTATTCAGCAAATAAACAGTTTCAAAAGTCGTATCGAAAACAACGTCTCATAATTTACTTTAAAATACGTTTTTGATACAATTTAATTAAGATACAGAATAGCGGAAAGGAAACGATACATAATGAAAATTGGATATGCACGAGTTAGCACTAATGACCAATCTTTAGACCTTCAAATTGACGCACTTAATCAAGCGGGGTGTGAAAAGATTTATCAAGAGAAAATAAGCGGGATGAAAGACGATAGACCTCAGCTAAACGAACTAATTCAATTCGCCCGAAAGGGAGACATTTTAGTTGTTTATAAATTAGACCGTCTAGGACGCTCCACAAAGCGCATAATTGAGTTGTCAGAGCAATTAGATCAGCGTGGAATAGAATTAGTCTCTATACGTGATAATATCGACACTACAACCGCAGTAGGGAAAGCCATGTTCCGTATGTTAGCAGTTCTTGCGGAAATGGAGCGGGATTTAATTGTTGAACGCACAAAGGCGGGATTAGAAAGCGCACGAGCAAGAGGACGAAAAGGCGGGAGACCTAAAGCAGATAATAAGAAAGTTGAAAAAGCCATTAAACTATATGAAAGCCAACAATACACCGTAAAAGAAATAGAGGAAATGACAGGAGTATCAAAAGCTACACTGTATAGATCAATAAAAATTATTAAGCAAAAATAAAAGAAGCCAATTAGGCTTCTTTTTACTCTTGAGGAGATATTCTAATACCTAATAACCCACCATCTTCTGAGTTATCAGTCAAGCGTAGTCTAATATAGTGTTCAAACTCTTCATTAAAATTAATCTTATCGGAATTAAGAAGACAGATATATTGAAATCCCCTTTTTTCAGATTCTTCTTTAGCCAATTTTAGAGCAGATAACACTTGTCTTTCATCAACAGGATCAAAAATGCTACTGTCATGTACTAAAATTCCAGGAGTCTTTTCCTTTTCGCTCCAAAGTTGAGATATCATTAAATCATAGCAAAAGACTTTCATATGTTCTATTCCTTCGCTACCTGCCTTATTTATATGAACATCAAATTTGAAACCAGAATTTGTAATGTCTATTAACAATTCTCCAGGTTCCGAATATAAGAATTGTGAATTTGAATTAAAAAGTTGGATCGCTTTGGTTCTTTGGTCCAGTCTTTCAAAATAATCACTTCTAGCATCTTGCTGCAGAACTTCTTTTTCAATTTTTAATGAACTTCTACCTTTTTCAAATCTCTTTAGGCTTTCAATAGCATTATCAATTTCTTTTATTTTTGATACTTCAGAGAGATATTGTTGTTGTAAATTAGTATGCTCTTCTAGAGCACCAAAATCACTTAAGATTTGTAAATATTCAGCCCTTTTATCTGAATTACTTTTAATCTTTTGATCCCTTTCATGAATATTCCTCTTTAGCCTTGCTATTTCAGCCTGCAAAAATTCTCTACGATTTTCAACTACTTTGTCATGAAAATCCTGAACTTGCTCGAGTTCTCTTTTTACTAGATCAGGAAATTTAACTTTTGCTTCCTCAAAAATACTAATAATCATATTTTTCTTTGTTGGTTCTTCCTCTTCACGATTTTTTTCGTAAAAAGAAATTAATTTTTTATCTGATATATTATTATTTGTATCCGTGTGTAGTTGCTGAGTGAGCTCATTTGCCTTATTTTCAATATCTTTATATTGGGGATGGACTTTAAAATTATCTAATTGCTTTTTAAATTCACTAGCTTGAAATTCCATTCTTACTTTTTGTGCCTCTAATTCACCAATAGAACCACCCATAACACCTTTTACTAACCCGGTATTTGTCGCCTGTTTTAATTGATCTAATGTTTTCTCTTGATCCTTTATTAATTGCCATTTACTTGCATATTCCCAATTCAACCCTAGCAAAAAAGAATTACTTACTTGTATATTCCATTCCCTTTGTTGCGGAAAATGAGAAAATGGACTTAAGAAAGCCCCCTTTTTTCTCCTTATGAAATAAGAAATTAAACCTCTAAAACTAGGGCTATATTTCTGCTTTTGTTCTTCTTCTGATAAATCGAACATGAGATAACCAAGTAAAGATGTCCACTCATTCACAGGAAGGAATTTACTCCCATCTTTATCAGCTTTAAGGGTAATGTTTAATTTATCAATTTCACCAGATAAATAAATATTTTTAGGATCTGCTACTTTTCTACTTACCGTAATTTCAAATTCGTTAATTGTTAAATCTAAGTAAAAAATCCAATCTTTTAAAGCAGCTACCCTTAAACTTTCACCATTGCGTATATCTGATCCTAAGCAAAAATGAATAATTTCTATAAGAGTAGACTTGCCCGCTCCATTCCTAGAATCCTTCTCCGAAGACTCTTCAGTTTTGTCCGCTAAAATAATGTTAAAACCATCTTTTAGTTCAATCTTTTTAAAAGATTCTTTATTTGCATAAATTGCCTTTATCATTCTTTACACCTCTTAATTAAGCCATCCTCCAAAGTAATTACGCCTAATAAAAATAAAAAATCCAGAGCGGATACAAAATTATTGAAAGTCTTCACAATCCCTTTATTTCTTGCTTTATCCCATAAAAAACTAACCGTTGTTGGTTTATCTAAAATCGTAATTATTAATGAACTCATTCCAATAATTGAATCATTTGGTTTAACAAATTTATTAGGCAATATCACTTTCTAATACCTCCCATAAGCGACCCAAATATGGAATGAATACATCCTTTGAATTAGGTTCCTCTATTTCAAACACATTATATATGTCTTTAATGTGTTTTGTATTAGTAAACTGTTTACTGTCCTCTATTTCTAAAAGCTCAATATAATTATCTGATAAGTTTATTAATCCTAACATATAGAGTAAGTCCAAGGACAATGTAAAATTATCATAAGTAATTTTTGGATTTTCTTTATTAAAAACTTTCCATAAAGTATTAATACTTTTAGGCTTATCTAATGACAATAAAACAGCAGAACTAATACCTAGTAATGAATTACCTAATGAAATAAATTTATTAGGTAAAATCATTTTTCAAACACCTCGCACATACTAAACAGATATGTTAATACCGCTATACCAGCCGCATGTCTTTTTAAATCCACACCCGTAGGTGAAGCAAAATTAATCATTGCCAAAAATAGGTCGTCCCCTAATAATTCTTCTTCATCTTTTAACCTTTTATATTCTTCTTTGAAACCACCAGATAATTTTGCGGGGAAACTCGGAATAAGTTGAGTTATACGTTCTATATATTCTTTTACTGCAGGAAACTGAACCATTCCCATTAGCAAATATTGATGAGTTATATTATCCTTGAGTTGATTTCGTTGCATTTTATCTTGAGGGGGAATAATTTCGTAATCACTGGAATTAGTTGACTTAGTACTATTATTAACAATCGCCTCAGTTACCTGTTCTAACTCAGTAAAAGTTACTTGTGTCATTGCTTCTCTTAACTGCTTATCTACTTTATCTTCTAAATCCCTTTTCCATTTTCGGATTTGCTCAACTGTGTATGTATTGCTTTGTGCATCAATTAAATCATGATGAGTTCCACATAATAAAATCCAATTGGGATAACTATCTCTTTCCTTTTCGGTTAAATTTGGATTTGGTCTTGGTCCTTCATTACTATGAGCTTCAATGTGAGCAATCAAGGCTAACACAGCCGCTTCATCAAATTCAGTTTCTTTAGCAACACATCTAGTAGGACAGCCTGGAAATGCACACATTCCAGCCGAAAGCATGAATAATAATTTTATATCTTTTTGGGGATACTTTCTAGCCATTTTTTACACTCCGAAATATATTTTGATTTATATAAATTATTACCTAGTTTTAATCAAATGTCGACAGTTATATAATTATCGATAAAGTAAAATATGGTATGGCTATACACCATACCATTAAATGTACGTTTTAAAATTTTCGAAAGCAGCTTTTAAAGATATGACCGTAAACCCTCAGCTATTTCATCAATATCTAAATGTAAATACTTTGTAGTAACCGATATATCACTATGCCCTAATGCCTTTGAAATTACAGCTACATTAGCACCTTTCTCCAATAGAGATTTTGCAAATCCTCTTCTAAGCGCATGTGGGTTAATGTTTTTCAATCCGTACATCTTTGAATATTGATTTAACCGCTTCCTAATGTTGTTATGAGTCGGTGAGGATGATACAATATCACCAAATTTGGTAATAAAAACTAAGTTATTTTTTTTCCCATATTCCTTTCGGATAATAGAATTTTGTTTAATTAAAACAACAAGTAGGTTTCTCAATAATTCGTCAAAGGGTAGTTTAATTTGCTGATGGTTTTTCATTATACTTCCGTCTAGAATTAATAAATTTTTATTGAAGTCTAAATGAAGCTCTTCAAGCTGTACTAATGTGTTTATCCTAATACCTGTTTTAAACATCAATAGAGTAGCTACAGCGTCTCTTAGCTGTATAAAGTTATTTAGATCTAACAAAGAGAGTAAAATGTTAATTTCATGCTCTGTAGCCCCTTCTTTAACTTGTTGGTCTACTTTAATATTGATTGACTTCCAAAATTTTATTTCAATCCAACGGTTATCAAAGCAGCGGGAAAGAAAAGCCTTTAGGCACTTTAAACGAGTCAATTTAGTTTGATTACTTACATTCATACTATCTAACCATTGGTAAACGGTAACAGTAGTAATATCTGATACATATTTAACCCCAGTAATCTTCTGAAAATGATTTACTTGCAGAACATAATCGCTAATTGTTCTACTTCTATTTCCACTTACCTTCATTTGCCTTGTAATGATATCCAAAGCTTTTGTAACAGGAATAGATTCGTTTGATACCTTAGTTTGTTCTTTTTGTATTTTTGACGCAGAAGAGCGAGAGATAGGCAGTTCTCCAAAAATCTTTCTTACATCAACCTCAACATCTAAAATTCCTTTTCTTTTGGACACAACAAAAAACCTCCTATATCGTAAAGTGATTAAGTCAATAAACGGTGTAATTTCTTACATGACCGTTATACTGACCGTTTCACTAAACGATATAAGAGGTTTAAAAAATGCCGGTTCGACATTAGTTTTTACGCGCCTTAGAGGATTCGAACCTCTGACCGTACGCTTAGAAGGCGTATGCTCTATCCAGCTGAGCTAAAGGCGCATGATAATATGTATTTATGAAGTTTATTTGGAGGCAACACCCGGATTTGAACCGGGGATAAAGGTTTTGCAGACCTCTGCCTTACCACTTGGCTATGCTGCCATGACTGGGCTAGCTGGATTTGAACCAACGCATGTCGCAGTCAAAGTGCGATGCCTTACCGCTTGGCTATAGCCCAATAATTTATAAAATAAATGGGGCGACTGATGGGAATCGAACCCACGAATGCCTGAACCACAATCAGGTGCGTTAACCACTTCGCCACAATCGCCATAATGTGGTGGAGGGGGACGGATTCGAACCGCCGAACCCTGAGGGAGCGGATTTACAGTCCGCCGCGTTTAGCCACTTCGCTACCCCTCCACAGATTTAAAACTTACTTACAATTAAAAGGTGGCTCAGGACGGAATCGAACCGCCGACACAAGGATTTTCAGTCCTTTGCTCTACCGACTGAGCTACTGAGCCATATTGCGGGGACAGGATTTGAACCTGCGACCTTCGGGTTATGAGCCCGACGAGCTACCAGACTGCTCCACCCCGCGACAATAGAAAATATTACATTTTGTGCATGCCCTTAGTTTGAAGACCGCCCCGATTTCGGAGTGCATATTCAAGCTGTGGCTCAATCGTTGCGCTGTAGATCATTCGAAGAAGCTTATTCGAACGTGCTCCACCCCGCGACAATAGAATATTGTTTTGTAAAATATAATGGAGGAGGAAGAGGGATTCGAACCCCCGCGCGGTTTAACCCGCCTGTCGGTTTTCAAGACCGATCCCTTCAGCCGGACTTGGGTATTCCTCCATATTATCACATTAAAAATAGTTCGGACTGGTCGGGAAGACAGGATTCGAACCTGCGACCCCTTGGTCCCAAACCAAGTGCTCTACCAAGCTGAGCTACTTCCCGTTAAAGTGCGCCCTGAGAGATTCGAACTCCCGACCTTTTGATTCGTAGTCAAACACTCTATCCAGCTGAGCTAAGGGCGCATATGAATTAAATTAACTTAAATGGTGCCGAGGACCGGAATCGAACCGGTACGGTAGTCACCTACCGCAGGATTTTAAGTCCTGTGCGTCTGCCAGTTCCGCCACCCCGGCAATATGAGAGCGGAAGACGGGATTCGAACCCGCGACCCCCACCTTGGCAAGGTGGTGTTCTACCACTGAACTACTTCCGCATATGAAATTAAATGGTGCGGGTGAAGGGAGTCGAACCCCCACGCCTTGCGGCGCCAGATCCTAAGTCTGGTGCGTCTGCCAATTCCGCCACACCCGCATATTGATTGAAAATAAAATGGTGAGCCATGAAGGACTCGAACCTTCGACCCTCTGATTAAAAGTCAGATGCTCTACCAACTGAGCTAATGGCTCATACTAAGATGATTCCCTACAATTAAATCGTGGTAAGTCAGATGCTCAAAAGAACTCACGTTCTTTCTTGCAGATTGCCCGCAGAAGCTGATTCGATGATGTTCGCAATCTGCTCTACCAACTGAGCTAATGGCTCATATAAAAATATATGGTGGAGGATGACGGGATCGAACCGCCGACCCTCTGCTTGTAAGGCAGATGCTCTCCCAGCTGAGCTAATCCTCCAAAATGGTGACCCCTACGGGATTCGAACCCGTGTTACCGCCGTGAAAGGGCGGTGTCTTAACCGCTTGACCAAGGGGCCAGATGAATTTTTGACAAAAATAATAGCCCCTATTGGGGCTGGCCTGGCAACGTCCTACTCTCACAGGGACTTTCGTCCCAACTACCATCGGCGCTGAGAAGCTTAACTTCCGTGTTCGGTATGGGAACGGGTGTGACCTTCTCGCCATAGCTACCAGACCTATTTTGTTAGAGAGATCATTCCCTCAAAACTAGATAATGTAGAAGAAGTGTTTGTAAACTACGAGTTCGCTTTAAAAATTGGTTAAGTCCTCGAACGATTAGTATCAGTCAGCTCCACATGTTACCACGCTTCCACCTCTGACCTATCAACCTGATCATCTTTCAGGGTTCTTACTAGCTTGACGCTATGGGAAATCTCATCTTGAGGGGGGCTTCATGCTTAGATGCTTTCAGCACTTATCCCGTCCGCACATAGCTACCCAGCGATGCCTTTGGCAAGACAACTGGTACACCAGCGGTGCGTCCATCCCGGTCCTCTCGTACTAAGGACAGCTCCTCTCAAATTTCCTGCGCCCACGACGGATAGGGACCGAACTGTCTCACGACGTTCTGAACCCAGCTCGCGTACCGCTTTAATGGGCGAACAGCCCAACCCTTGGGACCGACTACAGCCCCAGGATGCGATGAGCCGACATCGAGGTGCCAAACCTCCCCGTCGATGTGGACTCTTGGGGGAGATAAGCCTGTTATCCCCGGGGTAGCTTTTATCCGTTGAGCGATGGCCCTTCCATGCGGAACCACCGGATCACTAAGCCCGACTTTCGTCCCTGCTCGACTTGTAGGTCTCGCAGTCAAGCTCCCTTGTGCCTTTACACTCTACGAATGATTTCCAACCATTCTGAGGGAACCTTTGGGCGCCTCCGTTACTCTTTAGGAGGCGACCGCCCCAGTCAAACTGCCCACCTGACACTGTCTCCCACCCCGATAAGGGGTGCGGGTTAGAATTTCAATACAGCCAGGGTAGTATCCCACCGACGCCTCCACCGAAGCTAGCGCTCCGGTTTCTCAGGCTCCTACCTATCCTGTACAAGCTGTACCAAAATTCAATATCAGGCTACAGTAAAGCTCCACGGGGTCTTTCCGTCCTGTCGCGGGTAACCTGCATCTTCACAGGTACTATAATTTCACCGAGTCTCTCGTTGAGACAGTGCCCAGATCGTTACGCCTTTCGTGCGGGTCGGAACTTACCCGACAAGGAATTTCGCTACCTTAGGACCGTTATAGTTACGGCCGCCGTTTACTGGGGCTTCGATTCAGAGCTTCGCTTGCGCTAACCCCTCCTCTTAACCTTCCAGCACCGGGCAGGCGTCAGCCCCTATACTTCGCCTTGCGGCTTCGCAGAGACCTGTGTTTTTGCTAAACAGTCGCCTGGGCCTATTCACTGCGGCTCTTCGAGGCTATTCACCTCAAAAAGCACCCCTTCTCCCGAAGTTACGGGGTCATTTTGCCGAGTTCCTTAACGAGAGTTCTCTCGCTCACCTTAGGATTCTCTCCTCGCCTACCTGTGTCGGTTTGCGGTACGGGCACCTTTTATCTCGCTAGAGGCTTTTCTTGGCAGTGTGGAATCAGGAACTTCGGTACTAAATTTCCCTCGCTATCACAGCTCAGCCTTTACGGAAAGCGGATTTTCCTACTTTCCAGCCTAACTGCTTAGACGCGCATATCCAACAGCGCGCTTACCCTATCCTCCTGCGTCCCCCATCACTCAAACGATAAAGAGGTGGTACAGGAATATCAACCTGTTGTCCATCGCCTACGCCTTTCGGCCTCGGCTTAGGTCCCGACTAACCCTGAGCGGACGAGCCTTCCTCAGGAAACCTTAGGCATACGGTGGATGAGATTCTCACTCATCTTTCGCTACTCATACCGGCATTCTCACTTCTAAGCGCTCCACCAGTCCTTACGGTCTAGCTTCAACGCCCTTAGAACGCTCTCCTACCACTGACATCTAAGATGTCAATCCACAGCTTCGGTGTTACGTTTAGCCCCGGTACATTTTCGGCGCAGAGTCACTCGACCAGTGAGCTATTACGCACTCTTTAAATGGTGGCTGCTTCTAAGCCAACATCCTGGTTGTCTAAGCAACTCCACATCCTTTTCCACTTAACGTAAACTTTGGGACCTTAGCTGGTGGTCTGGGCTGTTTCCCTTTTGACTACGGATCTTATCACTCGCAGTCTGACTCCCACGGATAAGTCTTTGGCATTCGGAGTTTGTCTGAATTCGGTAACCCGATGAGGGCCCCTAGTCCAAACAGTGCTCTACCTCCAAGACTCTAACTACGTGAGGCTAGCCCTAAAGCTATTTCGGAGAGAACCAGCTATCTCCAAGTTCGATTGGAATTTCTCCGCTACCCACACCTCATCCCCGCACTTTTCAACGTGCGTGGGTTCGGGCCTCCATCCAGTGTTACCTGGACTTCACCCTGGACATGGGTAGATCACCTGGTTTCGGGTCTACGACCACATACTCAATCGCCCTATTCAGACTCGCTTTCGCTGCGGCTCCGTCTCTTCAACTTAACCTTGCATGGGATCGTAACTCGCCGGTTCATTCTACAAAAGGCACGCTATCACCCATTAACGGGCTCTAACTACTTGTAGGCACACGGTTTCAGGAACTATTTCACTCCCCTTCCGGGTGCTTTTCACCTTTCCCTCACGGTACTGGTTCACTATCGGTCACTAGGGAGTATTTAGCCTTGGGAGATGGTCCTCCCTGCTTCCGACCGGATTTCTCGTGTCCGGCCGTACTCAGGATCCACTCAGGAGGGAACGAAGTTTCGACTACAGGGTTTTTACCTTCTCTGACGGGCCTTTCCAGGCCGCTTCATCTACCCCGTTCCTTTGTAACTCCATGTTGAGTGTCCTACAACCCCAAGAGGCAAGCCTCTTGGTTTGGGCTATGTCCCGTTTCGCTCGCCGCTACTCAGGGAATCGCGTTTGCTTTCTCTTCCTCCGGGTACTTAGATGTTTCAGTTCCCCGGGTATGCCTTCAATACCCTATGTATTCAGGTAAAGATACTGTTCCATTACGAACAGTGGGTTCCCCCATTCGGAAATCTCCGGATCAAAGCTTACTTACAGCTCCCCGAAGCATATCGGTGTTAGTCCCGTCCTTCATCGGCTCCTAGTGCCAAGGCATTCACCGTGCGCCCTTTCTAACTTAACCTGAAAGGTTTGTTTCTCTTAATTTAATAAGAGAGAAAACTAAAATGGCGATTACTCGATGTATTTACTTGACTTCTTCATTACGATTATCTAGTTTTCAAAGAACGATGTTTTGAGAGAAATTGCACTCTCAAAACTAAACAAACAAGAAACAATCAAACAAACGTGTTTTGTCTGGCTCATATGTCCAGCTTATATCCTTAGAAAGGAGGTGATCCAGCCGCACCTTCCGATACGGCTACCTTGTTACGACTTCACCCCAATCATCTGTCCCACCTTAGGCGGCTGGCTCCTTACGGTTACCCCACCGACTTCGGGTGTTACAAACTCTCGTGGTGTGACGGGCGGTGTGTACAAGGCCCGGGAACGTATTCACCGCGGCATGCTGATCCGCGATTACTAGCGATTCCGGCTTCATGTAGGCGAGTTGCAGCCTACAATCCGAACTGAGAATGGTTTTATGGGATTGGCTAAACCTCGCGGTCTTGCAGCCCTTTGTACCATCCATTGTAGCACGTGTGTAGCCCAGGTCATAAGGGGCATGATGATTTGACGTCATCCCCACCTTCCTCCGGTTTGTCACCGGCAGTCACCTTAGAGTGCCCAACTGAATGCTGGCAACTAAGATCAAGGGTTGCGCTCGTTGCGGGACTTAACCCAACATCTCACGACACGAGCTGACGACAACCATGCACCACCTGTCACTCTGTCCCCCGAAGGGGAACGTCCTATCTCTAGGAGTGTCAGAGGATGTCAAGACCTGGTAAGGTTCTTCGCGTTGCTTCGAATTAAACCACATGCTCCACCGCTTGTGCGGGCCCCCGTCAATTCCTTTGAGTTTCAGCCTTGCGGCCGTACTCCCCAGGCGGAGTGCTTAATGCGTTAGCTGCAGCACTAAGGGGCGGAAACCCCCTAACACTTAGCACTCATCGTTTACGGCGTGGACTACCAGGGTATCTAATCCTGTTTGCTCCCCACGCTTTCGCGCCTCAGCGTCAGTTACAGACCAGAAAGCCGCCTTCGCCACTGGTGTTCCTCCACATCTCTACGCATTTCACCGCTACACGTGGAATTCCGCTTTCCTCTTCTGCACTCAAGTCCCCAGTTTCCAATGACCCTCCACGGTTGAGCCGTGGGCTTTCACATCAGACTTAAAGGACCGCCTGCGCGCGCTTTACGCCCAATAATTCCGGACAACGCTTGCCACCTACGTATTACCGCGGCTGCTGGCACGTAGTTAGCCGTGGCTTTCTGGTTAGGTACCGTCAAGGTACCGGCAGTTACTCCGGTACTTGTTCTTCCCTAACAACAGAGCTTTACGACCCGAAGGCCTTCATCGCTCACGCGGCGTTGCTCCATCAGACTTTCGTCCATTGTGGAAGATTCCCTACTGCTGCCTCCCGTAGGAGTCTGGGCCGTGTCTCAGTCCCAGTGTGGCCGATCACCCTCTCAGGTCGGCTACGCATCGTCGCCTTGGTGAGCCGTTACCTCACCAACTAGCTAATGCGCCGCGGGCCCATCTGTAAGTGACAGCCGAAACCGTCTTTCAGCTTTTCCTCATGAGAGGAAAAGGATTATCCGGTATTAGCTCCGGTTTCCCGAAGTTATCCCAGTCTTACAGGCAGGTTGCCCACGTGTTACTCACCCGTCCGCCGCTAACCACCGAAGTGGTTCGCTCGACTTGCATGTATTAGGCACGCCGCCAGCGTTCGTCCTGAGCCAGGATCAAACTCTCCAAGAAAGTTGATTAGCTCATTTTGTTACGTTGGCTTAGTTTCATAAGAAACTAATAATTTTTTTGTTTGTTGACGTTTTTGTTTGTTTAGTTTTCAAAGAACAATTTCATCATCGCTCGAAAGCGACTTTTAAATCTTATCAAGTTATCAACCGTAAGTCAACAACTTTTTTAATTTCTTTTTTCAAGCGTTACTGACTAGCAGCAACAGAAATTAATATTATACTATAAAATCAATCTCGTCAATCCTGAATTTTTATTTTTCAAAAGGAACAACTAAAACCATGTTGTTCCGCATCAGGAATTACTATATTACTATCACATTTACCTCTTGTCAACAACTTTTGGGCAATATCACTTCAACGTACCAATCCAATCGTCAACGGTCTGAACATCCGCTTGGCGTGGAAATACCTTTTCCATAAGAACGCGGTGAACTTCAGGATCTGCATCCAGACATGCATCCGAAAGCACTGTAATGGAATAATCTTTATCCGCTGCTTCTCTTACTGTTGATAATACGACTCCACTTGTAGAAATTCCGCTAAGAACAAGTGTATTGATTTGTTGTGCGCGAAGGATGACTTCAAGATTGCTGCCCGCAAATGCACTAATACGATACTTGGTAATAATGGGTTCATCAGGTTTAGGCTGGACAGATTCGTGAATGTGGGTGGATGAATCCATGAGGGTCATTCCGCCGGATTTAGAGATAGCTGAGAATATCTTATTGTATGGACTGACCTCTGGGTACCCTTCGCTAAACCCTACTCGAACAAAAATAATAGGTATACCCTTTTGACGAGCAGCTTCCACAGCTTCCTTGAACGGTTGAAGAATCTCCGTATTTTCTGCGAAGCGGGATACAATGCCATTTTGTAAATCCATTACTAACAAAGCAGTTTTACCATTTTGATTGTCCATGTGTTTTCTTCTCCTATCATTTGATTACTAGAGACCATTAGGTTCCCGTGGTTTTTTTCTCCAATATATATATATCTATTGTTAACACAATCTGTATCTGTATCACAGTAATTATTCGCATTTCGTATTTATTAAGTGGGTGTTTATATGATATTATTTTTAAAAACAGAAGAGGTTATCATATGAATACAACATTATCATCTCCAGGAACAACTAAAACAAGAGTTATCGTCATCAATGCACTTTTTATCGCCTTAACCCTCGTAGCCACAATGTTCATTAACATTAGGCTCCCATTGATGGGTAACGGAGGTCTCATCCATTTGGGTAACGTACCTCTTTTTATTGCTGCCTTATTATACGGCAAAAGAACAGGATTCATAGCAGGCGCTTTCGGAATGGGCTTGTTCGATGTAATTTCCGGTTGGGCCCTATGGTCACCATTTACCTTTGTCATTGTTGGGGCAATGGGATTCGTAGTCGGACTTATTTCCGAGAAAGTACCTGGCAAAAGTGTAGTTGTGAACTCTCTTGCAATCGCAACTGCTCTAATCATCAAGGTGGTTGGCTACTATTTTGCTGAAGTGATCCTATACGGAAACTGGATTCAGCCTTTTGGTTCGGTTCCTGGAAACATCATGCAGGTCGTTATAGCGGGCATTATCGTAGTACCTCTTGTAGGACGATTAAAGAAAAGAGCTAAACAATAAACAAATCATGGGGACAGTCCCCCAGCGCTTTAAAGCAGCGGGGGACTGTCCCCATTTTTACTCCATTAGGTTCAAGGCAGTATGAATATAGTATTTTCTGGTGACTACATCCCCTGAGTCACTAAAAACCCCCACTTCAATTATCGAATTCTCACCTTCTAAAATCATTCTTCCATCGGGCCCACGTTCAAACGATACTTTTGATATGTCCCTTCTTGGAGACGAATTAATCTTATCAATTATTTGACTGATAACCTTCTTATCTTTTATGACAAATGGTCCTTCTTTATCCCCATTCTTATAAATGGTGATTTTTGTAATGTCACTATCTTTAATAATTTTATCTTCTAAATGGTTATAACTGCATCCACATAACATGGCTATGGTGAGAATTATCTTACCTATTAGTAATATGAAAGACCGCTGATTCATTCTCATCCCCCATTACGTGCTTGTCCTTAAAATGAGTACATAAATTATGAATAAACATCTAAAGATAAAAATAAAAACAAAGAGGATTATCCTATGAAAAAGTTATTGATTTGTTTAGTCATTATTTTTGTTTCGGGATCAAGTGGTATCTATTCATCGAACTTTACTCATACCTCATACGCACAACAGAAACCTATTCCTCCCTATGCTAAGTGGGGACAGTTGGCAATGAAGAGTACACAGGAGAAGTACCCAAATGCCCAAATTAATGACTATCTCCATTTCGGACGAATTAGTGGCTCTCGGACATCAACTGAGAAATTTAAATTATGGCTAAAAGATCAACATAAAGAATTTGGCGTTTTAGTAGATATTGAATTTAACAATACAACAGAAAAGGTCATTAAGGTCACTTTTAAGGAAACCACCAAATGACGCGGTAAACTACTCTGCCGTAGTCACCATGAATTGATTAATTAATTGTCCTCCTTAATAAGAAGAGTGACGGCCAATGTGGCAAAAGAGGAGAAACCAAGGATAAGAGCGACTATAAATAGGAGACCTTCTCTAAATATTTGAGATAGTAAAAAACAAGTACACAAAATGATATAGCAAACTTTAAAGACAGATTTCTTCATGGGTTCTCCCTGTCTTTTTTTATTTAGCACCAGTAACAGTAGTAAAATGAAAACGGCTAAAATACTGGAACTAATCGTTCCAAAAAGGTTATCTGAATATCCTGCCCAGCTAATAACTAAATCTATTAATAGTGAAATAAGAGTACATAAATAGAGTGCTTTTTCCGTTTTTGTTCGTTCAGAAATTTTTAGCATCCCCCATCCCCCTGAAGCACTTTTTAAAAATTTCACAAAAACAAGGAAGTTCCCAACTTCCTAACAGGGGACAGTCCCTCACTGCTTTACAGCAGCAGGGGACTGTCCCCATCATTTATCTTAATTTAATACTGTAGTACCGCATCGCCTCTAAGCTACCTTCGTAATTAAAGATCCCCTTTTCGATTAGTTTTCTAACTCTATATTCCAAATAGCTGTCACCAATGTATTGAAAAATATGGGCGTAGACTTCACCGATCAATCTCGCAGACTTTATAAAGCCCTTTTTCTTCCCAATCAGTTTCTTTGCCTTTTCAATAATAAATTCATCATAATAGTCCTCAGAAACACTCTTTATTCCACCATTTTCCCATATTCGTAACGTAGTAGAGCTTGATGCTAGAGTTAACCACTCCATTTCAAAATGGGTACGCTCCATATTCGTTACATTCTTTTGATTTTCTTGACTATATTGGTAAATGGTTTGTAATTCTTCTGAGATGATTTCTCCTGAAAATAATGGATTATACTTTGTCGACTTTTTCTTAAATAACTCTCTATACACCTGTCCCGTATTAACAATAAAGATGTTATTCTTTCTTTCCCTTAACAAGTACATGGTAAATACAAGGCCAGTTTGTTCATGAGCATTTTCTGAATTCCATATGTGAATGGGAACATGATCTGGAATAGATATTAATTGAGTAATGGCTCTTTGAAGATCATCCAAATATTTATCCGCCTCACCCTCTTCGTCTTCCAAATTGCTTTTAATCCATTCAAGTCTTTTCCTTTGACCAGTTACTGTTTCCAAGTTAGCTAGTGGGCCAACAGCAAAATTGTCGTAGAAAGTCAGAATCAATTCTTCTTCGTGTAACTTTAATTCATTTAATGCTGGTCTTAAATATGGATATCCAAATAGGATATGAACTTTTTTGTAATTGCCATTTTCGAATCTATCTTCTATAAGTTCTATTGGATTAAGAATGTAGTGATATATTTTTCTAAGTTCATTTGAAAACTCTTCTAAAGGATATTCCTTGTCATCCAACATTCCTATTCGAAAAAGAATATGCTGTAAGTATGTCCTTACTTCCTTCTCTGGTAAATCTTTAACTTTTTCTTTAATCTCCAAAAAATTCACCTAAAAAACTCCTTATTTGATTGGGATACTATATTTTATTAAATATCATTTGTATCACTATCCAACTGATCATTAATATAAACACAGTCAGAATCTTCTTTTTCAGCGACATCCCTTTTAGGATGGTCCACCATTCAGGATCTTCCAAAGTCATTACAAATAAAATGACTAAAATAACAACTACTATAAATATAAATCCGTGTAGTATATTACTTAGCAGTCCCAAAGTTTTCACTCCAACCGGTTACTTTTTCACTTATGGTACCCAGTTTTGCAATCATAAACATTGAATGAAAAAAGATTGGTCTATATACCTAATCTCTTGAAATTAAAAAGACCACCACATAAAAGCACAGGTTCATTACGGTTATGCCATAACTTCTCGCGGCCCCTCAGCTTACCCACCAACAGTTTGAATGTAGGGTCTTCTCCGTTTTAAAAACCTGAAGAATTTCATTATCTGTGTTATTGTAAATTTCATATAATTTTTGGTTAGTTATTTCTTTTGTTTTATTTCCGAACTCTGACTTAAGTAATTCTCTATCTTAGAAAAAATTCCTTTTTCGTCCTCCTGCTCCTTTTACAAGGAGAGTAACATAAACTCTTGCCCTACCAGTTGGATTACAATGACTTCAAAAGGATACAATGATGAAGTGGCGTGAATTTTCACATTCTTATACAATGAAGTCAGGCACCTATTTTGGAAAACTCGTATAAAAAAATTGTTTTAAGAGAGGGAGTAGAGGAAATGGAATCAGTTAAACAAGTAACAGTAGAAACAACTGTTCAAGCACCCGTTGAAAAGGTATGGAAATATTGGACAGAGCCCACTCATATAACCAAATGGAACAGCGCTTCAGACGACTGGCACACACCAGTTGCAGAAAATGATCTAAGACCGGGTGGGAAATTTCATTCGCGAATGGAGGCCAAAGATGGCAGTTTTGGTTTCGATTTTGGTGGAGTTTATGATGAAGTGAAAGTTCATGAGGTGATTGCTTATACACTAGGCGATGGAAGAAAGGTTACAATCACCTTTAAAGGTCAAGACAACCAAACCCAAGTTATCGAAACGTTTGATGCTGAAACGACGAATCCCGTTGAGATGCAACAACAAGGGTGGCAGGCGATTCTAGACAACTTCAAAAAATACGCAGAGCAATCGTAAAAAGTCGTGGTGTCAGGCACCCTTCATGGACATCTGTCCCTAAGGGGTGCCTGACACACCATTAATCTAAGTGAGATGTACTATTTGCAAACTTTATTATTTGTAGGCCCTTGTAATAATCCAAAAAATGAATCCCTGTATTATTGGTGTGGAACCATTTATTATGTTCCTTTGGCAATTCAAGAAAACTTTCAATCAATTTGGTTATCATACCACCGTGGGTTACTACTGCAACTCTAGTATTTTCTTTACTATTTTCTTTGATAAATGAAAGAACAGATTCCCCGCGCAACCTAAATTCTAGATTATTTTCTGATTCCTGTTGTTCTCTTAACTGATCTATGTATTCAACAGGACAACCAATCGTATTGGATAAAACCTCGGCAGTTTCCCTGGCTCTTTTTAATGTACTACTCCATATGAAATCGGGTGGAAACTCATTTAATACGCGTTGTGACATTTTCTCTACTTGAATACGTCCATTTGGTGTTAAAGGTAAATCTGTTGTTCCATTATAATTCTCCTCTAAAAAGTCATCTTCCGATTCTCCGTGACGAATCAACAAAATCTGCATTTTTCACACTCCCTCTTTATACATTTCTAAATCTAAATTCTAGAAAGAAAGATGGTTCTCCTTTCAATATTTTAAAAGTATTTATTTCGTAAACGCTGATAAAATACTTCCTGTAATAATGACATATGCCTGATTGATGAAATCAATGATCCCCCCCTTGGTATTCTAGAACTGAAACCTTTTATGAAGTGATACGTATCATACATTTAAATGGAATTTTAGAAAGGAGCCAGGTATGAAGAAAGTACATTTTTTTCTTATAATTGCGGTCTCACTGTTCCTAAGCGCATGCTCATTTCTAGGGGAAGTGAATGATTCAATTGACTATGTCAATCAAGCAACTGACCATATTAATAAATTAAACAATTTTGCACAAGAAGCCCCTCAATTGATCGAGCAAGCTGCGAACGATTTAGCAATCCAGAAAGAACTTGAAACTAAATTGGTGACCCTTAAGCAGGATATAGAGGACTTTATTAACATCAATAACGTCCCTTCTGTGGCAAAAGACATCCATCAAGAATTAGTTGTTAAAAATGAACTTTTACTTGGTGAAATCAACGAAGTGTTACAAAACGGACATTTGGCGTTGGATCAGTTAGAAAACTCCCAACTACTCACAACAGTTAATGAAATAACCAATTTGTTAAATAGAATAAAAAACCTGGGGCAATAGCATAAAAAACAGCCAGTTAGGGAAACTGGCTGTTTTTGAAGTGATAACTACACCAGCTATCTCAGCAATAAAGATAGGTATGTAAGAGCATTAAATATCAAGTTTACGCGTACCAATCCATTTCACCATTTCAGGATCGTTGTGTGAGAAGAACAAGCTGTTTTTCGTATCTAACGTAGAAATTTTCTCCATATCCTCTTGGCTTAATTCAAAGTCAAAGATCGTAATGTTTTCGATGATTCGTTCCTTACGAACAGACTTTGGAATCGCAACGACTCCTCTCTGTGTCAACCATCGTAAAATCACCTGTGCAACGGATTTATTATAGTTTTCGGCTATAGATCCTAAAACTTCGTTCTGGAACATGTTATTTCTTCCTTCAGCAAATGGTCCCCATGACTCTATTTGAACATTGTTTTCTTTCATAAGGTTATGACTTTCTATTTGCTGGCAGAAAGGATGGGTTTCAACCTGGTTTACGGCAGGAATCACTTCATTATGAATCATCAAGTCCACTAGACGGTCCATTTGGAAGTTACTCACTCCAATTGCCCTTATTTTCCCTTCACGATATAACTCCTCCATTGCATGCCAGGAACCATATATTTCACCATATGGCTGATGGATTAAATACAAATCCAAATAATCCAATTGCAGTTTTTCTAGTGATTTTGAGAATGCTTTCTTCGTGCTCTCATATCCAGTATCCTGAACCCAGAGTTTTGTAGTTATAAACAATTCCTCTCTTGGCACACCACTCCGCTTAATCGCTCTTCCGACCGCTTCTTCATTTAGATAAGAGGCAGCGGTATCTATTAGACGATAACCAGCCAAAATAGCATCATAAACACTTTGTTCACATTCAGTTGCATCTTGTATTTGATAAACTCCAAAGCCTAGAATAGGTATCTGATCGAACATATCATGAAGAACTATGATACGAATTTCCGCATTGAAGAGCTTGCGGAAATAGCCAATATGAGTGTTTCTTCGCTTCATAGGCATTTTAAAGAAGTAACTGCTATGAGCCCTAATCAGTTTCAAAAGCAAATGAGACTGCAGGCAGCCCGGGACTTGTTACTATCCGATTCAGCCGATGCGGCTGATGTCGCATTCCGGGTAGGCTATGAGAGTCCTTCGCAATTCAGCCGTGAATATTCCCGCATGTTTGGTTTACCACCTAAAGAAGATATTAAGCGCTTGAGGGAAAAATATGACCATATGATAAACTCATGACTTCCCCTGCTAAACTTGGGTGCATACTCCGTATATAAAAACATATAATTTGTCCACACCTTTCCTTCACTGTTGAATTTAATGGTAGCAAGGGGGTGAAATAATATGAGCATGGAAGATATTGTTTCAATTGGGGCAAATTGTGTACTCCGCACAAGGAGAAATGGTTTCTTTCTTTTAACCGAAATTGAAGTAGAAGCTGGTAATGTCGAAATTGAGGAATTCGTATTTATTCGGATTTCCTCACAGGAGGCAAATACTTTAATAAGAGCAGGAGTCATGGAATGTAGAGTGTTAAACAACTTTGATGGATTTAATATTGCAGATGTGGAATGCGTATTTATTGTAGATGGCGAGGCATTTGCAGTGTTTGATGTAGAAGTTGGCGGCACTGACGAAGCCGTCCTTGTCGCCATTTCATTAGGACAAGCACGGTCATTACTCAACAGAGGTGCACGTCGATGCACAGTCATCAATCGGCGCCGTTTTTAAGATACAATTAATAGATTTTACTAGAGGACTATTTTTTGAATGGTCCTCTTTTAATTAGTATCACGTTAGCCATTTTGTTCAACAGGAATTAGTCCGGCCTTGCTTGAATATACGTAGGTAAAAGTGGAAATGGAGTGATAATTATGGCATTTGTTGCGATCTATACTGTTGGCAGGTTAAAACATCCGAATGAACATCCTGCTTCTCGTGAGTTTTTTGAAGTTGGACACAAAGTCATTCGACAGGCTTCTTCTTCCGGGCAGCTTATAAAGGAGTTTTCACCTGATGGAGTGCCCTTCCCAGAGGAAGTGATCAAAGGTGAAGGTTCTCCTATTCTTACACTAACAGTATGGAGAAGTCTTCAATCTTTATATCGTTTTACCTATTCAGGTAAACATAAGCAAGCGCTACGAGACAGGAGCAAGTGGATTGAACCTCATCAAGAGAAACAGCCTACATATGTGGTGTGGTGGACGGAAATGGTGAAGGATGTATCCTGGGAGGAGGCTTTCAAGAGATACAACCATTATATTCAGCATGGACCAACTCCATTTGCGTTTGACTATAAGCATGCATTTGATGAATGTGGGAAGACGCTCTTGGTTAACTAGCCAGGGGCATTCTTTTTTAATCCAATAAGGATGAAATAATCTCTTTACTATTGAACTGCAGCGAGCTCGGTATATCCTCCCGATTTGATTTCAAGGCAAAATATTGTATGTCTGTACGATCTTGAAAAAGTCTATACCGCAATATACTCGTATCAGCTGCAACTGCACTTATTATCTGTTCATAGAATTGGCCTTGAGTCATCATATCTTCTGAAACTAAGTGAAAAATGCCTTTAAGCTTATTATTAATAATGAACCTCAATTGTTTTGCTAACTGAACATCCAAAAGATTGTTACATACCAAATTACTGTACACATCGATCTCTTTATTCTCTTTTATGCTTTCCTTCATTACGTTCCATCTTGGCGAATTCTTACCCCATATCGCTGGGATTCGGATCATCATCGCGCGCTCACCTAAAATTTCTTTTAACATACTCTCGCATTCAATTTTAAAATTTCCATAATCTGATTCGGAAATAGGTAGATCTGTTTCAGAGTGTGGCTTTGAATAGTCCCCATCAAAAACATTAGTAGTAGAAAAGTAATACAAACGGCTACCACTCCCACGTAGTTCCATTGCCAATTCTTTATGAAACTTGAGCTGATGTTCAAACTCTCCTCTTAGGCAAGATATCACAATGTCGGGTTTAATTGAGCGTATAATTTCTCTCAACTTATCGGTTTGTTGAAGTTCTAATTTCATCTGCTTACCTTCTTGGAGACTGGTTAACGTAGAAGAATATGTTCCATAGAGGTCAAAACCATCTCTAAATTCTTCTATTAAAGCTATTCCTACAAGACCGCTTGCACCTAGAATAAGTACCTTTTCCATCGAAATCCCCCATCCTCTCTTTTATTATAAAACGAATAATAACTTAAAAAAGATACTTAGTATCTAACCTTATGATGAAATTTTTATTTGTGGATGGTAAGATAAAAAATATAAGTAAACCAAATAATCATTTTAGTTAACTTTTAATATATTAATACCTGTCGAACTGGGGGTTAATTATGTATAAGCTACGTGGACATCATCTTTTTTGCCTTTTGGGTTATCGGGGAATGGGTTATTCCCAAGAATACGTGGAAAATATGACGCGCTTGCATCAAACCTTGAGAGAGAACCCTAAGACGTTGATTCAGCTTGTAAAAGGACCCGATCAATTATGTGAAAAGTACCCGAACACTGGCGATTACCACTGTCAGGATGCCAACCTCTATGATAGGGATGCTTTTATTTTAGAAAAAATGGACCTTCTAATCGGGCAAATCCTAAAGTGGGAAGACATTGAGTCCCGCATCAAAAAACATGTCATCCCCACCGATATCCAAACAGTCTGCGAAACCTGCCACTGGCGTACCTACGGGGTTTGCGAAGAAGGCATTCAAGAAATTCTTGATGGGAAGGGCTTAAGAGAAGTGAAATAAGCCCTCCCCTTTTTTTGCTTGAGTTTATTTAATGAATATCATGCTTTCTGAAATTGCCACCCTTTACCTCTGCTACGTCATAGACAGTAACAAAGGCCTTTGGATCAATTTCATTGATGATTTCCTTTAGCTTGGTTTCTTCTAAGCGATTAATAACGCAGGTGATTTCTTTAAACATTTCATTCGAAAAGCCGCCATACGCTTCCTTATACGTTGCCCCACGGCCTAAGCGATCACGAATGGTCTCGATCATTGATTCAGGTTGAGTCGTGATAATAAGGAAGGTTTTCGAGCCGCTTAACCCTTCTTCGACAATATGAATGACTTTTGAAGCGATAAAGTAGGCAATGGCCGAAAGGAATGCCCCTTGGAGACCGAATACGGTGGAAACGAAAATAAATACAAAGGTATTTAAGAAGAGAATAAGGTCACTTGTCCCAAACGGCAATTTCCGCGAGAGCAGGACGGCAAGCATATCAATGCCATCTAACGCACCGCCATTACGTAACGCTAACCCCATCCCAAAACCGAGGATAATCCCGCCCACTACAGTAATTAACAAGGTATCCCCTTCAATAATAGCCGGGGTATGGTGCATGAGGCTTGTCCCAACAGCTAAAGAAATGATTCCTATTATCGAAAAAATGGCGAAGCTTTTACCAATCTGTTTATAGCCTAACCAAATGAAGGGAAGGTTCAATAAGGCAATGAGAATTCCTAGCGGTAAACCAAACAGCTCGGAGCCAACGATGCTAAGCCCCGTCACGCCTCCATCGGATACGTTGTTTGGAATTAATACCGTTTCGAGTCCATAGGCCGCAATAAATCCACCGAGGATGACCATGAATCCTCTTAAAATCATTCTAAGTTTACTCGTCTTATTCTTTTTAATCGTACCCATCAAATTCCTCGCTTTGTTTGTTTTATTTATTTAAGTTTACCATAACACTCTCCTTAACCTATTCTGCCCTGCCTACTTCCATAAAGACAAGCAGCTTACAGGGAAAAATGGTCGCTCAAAGTTAAAAAGACGTCGCATAGAGAGGTTCTATGATCCCGATTCCTTTCCGTAATGACGGGAAAGGTCGCATAGAGAGGTTCTATGAACCCTTTTCCTTTTCGGCACGACGAGAAAGGTCGCATAGAGAGGTTCTATAAGCTCGATTCCTTCTCGGAACGACGAGAAAAGTCGCGTAGAGAGGTTCTATGAACCCTTTTCCTTCTCGGAACGACGAGAAAGGTCGCGTAGAGAGGTTCTATAAGCTCGATTCCTTCTCGGAACGACGAGAAAGGTCGCGTAGAGAGGTTCTATGAACCCTTTTCCTTCTCGGAACGACGAGAAAGGTCGCGTAGAGAGGTTCTATGAACCCTTTTCCTTCTCGTAACGACGGGAAAGGTCGCGTAGAGAGGTTCTATGAACCCTTTTCCTTCTCGGAACGATGAGAAAGGTCGCGTAGAGAGGTTCTATGAACCCTTTTCCTTCTCGGAACGACGAGAAAGGTCGCGTAGAGAGGTTCTATGAACCCTTTTCCTTCTCGGAACGACGAGAAAGGTCGCGTAGAGAGGTTCTATGAACCCTTTTCCTTCTCGGAACGACGAGAAAGGTCGCGTAGAGAGGTTCTATGAACCCTTTTCCTTCTCGGAACGACGAGAAAGGTCGCGTAGAGAGGTTCTATGAACCCTTTTTCTTCTCGGAACGACGGGAAAGGTCGCGTAGAGAGGTTCTATGAACCCTTTTCCTTCTCGGAACGGCGGGAAAGGTTGCTGCGACCTCTGACCTCTATTAAAGTCAGTTGAATCTTGTCCGAATTTGCCTCGCCTTTTGACAATGTTAATTGCTTTTTCCTCGACTCTGTCCGAAGTTCCAAAACCCCCTATAAAATCAATATAATCGTCCCAACCGTAATAAGGACTCCGCCCAAAATCTTATGTTTTGCTACTTTCTCTTTTAAAATGAGAAAGCTCAACACCATCGTGAGCACGACACTAAATTTGTCGATGGGAGCTACGACCGAAACATCCCCTAAGGCAATCGCGGCAAAATAGCACAGCCACGACAAACCAGTTGCTACACCTGATAAGATAAGAAAAAGATAGCCCTTTTTGGAGATCCCCCGCAACTCCTTAAAGGTCCCTTGAAACAACACGATCCCCCATGCAAAAAAGAGGATGACAACAGTCCGCAAAAAGGTACCGACATTCGAATCGACCCCTTCAAGCCCTATTTTTGCTAAAATAGCCGTTAACGCCGCAAAAACAGCCCCTATAATCGCATGCACAATATAACTTTGCGATCCCGTAAATCGTTTCTTCTCTTCGTTTTTCCCAATCAAGATAAACGTACCAATGGAAATAATGGCCCCTCCCGCAATGACCACGGCTTTAGCAGGCTCTCTCAACACAAGAACCGATAAAATAATGGTCAGCACAATACTGGCCTTATCAATTGCCACGACTTTAGACACTTCTCCTATTGCCAGAGCCCTGAAGAAAAACAGCCATGACAAACCCGTTGCAATGCCCGAAAGCCCAATAAACAGTAGGGCTTTATTGGTAATTGCCGAGATCGTTTGAAGTTGACCAGTCACCAAGACCACGATAAAGGCCATCACCACCACAACGATGGTTCGAACCGCCGTGGCTAAATTGGAATTGACGTTCTCCATTCCGATCTTGGCTAATATCCCGGTTATTGCTGCAAACAAAGCGGCCAGTAATGCCAACACTACACTCATATCAAACCCTACTTTTCCTTGAAATATGAGAATCGTCCGAAATGCCTTTTAAGATAATATATCTTTCCCTCGTTAATAGCAAAATATAGTAAAATAATTGGGAACCACAATTTTATTAAAAGGGGTGACTACCCTTGCCAGATTGGTCGTATCATACGCTATTCAAACCGATTCTTCATCGGCTACCCCCGTCCTTTAGTCGGGAGTTTATTCATCGCGGGATGAGCCTGTTATCCTCGACCTTCATTGGGGGAAAAATGATTGAATTCCTTGGTCACATGACCCCGTCGAAAAAATTGGAGAGACAACTATTCGGCCTTCCCTTCCCTACGCCGGTTGGGCTAAGCGGCAAAATCGACCCGCAACTATCAGGGCTTCAAGCCTTTCAAAACCTTGGGTTCGGCTTCGTCGAGATTGGTCCGGTCTCCCTTCACGGTTTAATAGGGAAGGAAGAACTGGACGTTCACGAACAGACCCTAAGTATGACCGATTTTTCTATTAAGCTAACTACCGTTAAAGATAAACTTCACTCTTTGAAAAAGAAGAAAGTCCCCTTTTTCATAAGGGCCGAGGGGTCATTAGAAGAAGTCGAGCAGCTTTGCGAAGAGCTCCTCGCTTTTAGTGATGGGTTTATCGTCAATGGCGATGCGTTTCCTTCACCTGACCACTTTCATCTTTTTCAAAAAAAAGTAAATAAACCTGTTATATTAGCCTATTCAGCAGACAACATAACTAATCTAGAAAACTATCACCCTAGTGGAATCCTCCTTGAAGGATGTCACCGTGATACACTCGTCACATTAAGGAAATCGCTAGGCAATGGCGTTCCCATCATTACGTCAGGTGGAATCAGGGAACCACAGGATGGGGTCGCCTTATTGGAACACGGCGCTTCCCTTGTGATGCTGGGCTTTGAGTATGTGTTTTCCGGACCTGGCTTGCCAAAGCGGATTAACGAGACCTACAGCGACATGTTGCCGAAGGAGTCCGTGAAGATAGATGGCTGGCTTTGGTATTGGCTGTTTGGCTTGGCGATTACAGTCGCTGGATGCATTGCCCTGTTTTTCAGCATGACGTCAATTATTCTTCCATACGATGAATCGTTTTTGGGCATGCTTCGAAACGATCTCGTCCAGTTCAATCCGGCCATCTTATACTTTATGGCCCATGACCGGATGACCCTTTCGGGGACCATGATTTCTGGTGGTATCATCTATATGCAGCTGGCGAGGCATGGGATTCGGCACAGCCTCCATTGGGCGAGAAAAGCAGTTAATATTGCCGGTACGATTGGGTTTCTTGGCATTTTCTTATTTATCGGCTACGGCTATTTCGACTGGCTTCATGGGCTGTTTTGGCTGGTTTTATTACCTTTATTTATTTTGGGCTATGTAAAATCAAGAGCGGCGAACAAGACACCAACAAGTATCAACCGCTTCAATCATCGCAAATGGAAATGGAGCTTGATTGGGCAATTATCCTTTGTCATACTCGGGTTCGCCTTAACGATTGGCGGCGGCGTCATCTCCGTCATTGGCGCATCCCATGTTTTTGTCCCAACGGATCTGACTTATTTATGTCTCACTCCAGACATGCTCAATGCGTTCAATGACCGATTAATCCCTGTGATTGCCCATGACCGGGCGGGGTTCGGCAGCGCCTTGTTAAGTGTCGGTCTGCTTGTCTTGATGCTGGCCTTATGGGGCATCCGCGAAGGCGAACGCTGGGTTTGGTGGACGTTTACACTTGGTGCCCTTCCCGCCTTTTTATCCGGACTACTCACGCATTTTGTCATTTCCTACACGGATTTCGTCCACTTACTACCTGCCTATTTCGCCGTCGGGCTCTATCTTGTCGGCGTCATTTGTACGGCCCCGTTTTTATTCATACGAAAATAAGCCAACATCACTGTTGGCTTGTTTTCACTTCTATTGTGAGATGTGTAAAATTTCATAAATGGTTTGATTGCTAGATGGGGCCACTTCTGGTTTTTCTTGAAAAAAGCTGAAGTGGCTATAGCCCCATTTATCAGGATTATAAATTAAGAAATTCCCACTCTTTGCTTCTGCATTTTTGACGTACTGATCCACTGCAGTGAATGAAAAATCGACTAATGATTGCTGTTTTGGAATGCGCCCCGCATATTCAACCGCGTATCTACTTTTAGCAAAATTCTCTTCCAAGGATACATTCAACGGTACTCCAATGTTAATATGCTGCCATCCGAATGAAGCTAAAATATTGTCATAATACCCGTCGAAGACAAAAGAATTCATCCCTTGTGCTGTATTCCAGATATATAAGGGTGAATAGGAATTGTATAGGTTGCCGTTCTTCACAGTTTCAGTCGTTAAATAAGCCTTAAACAACAGCCCCGGAAATCCATCTGTCTTATGCCCGTTTTCTTGCACCCGTAGTCTAATAATATCCATATCATAATCCGCTGGTAAAACAACCTTATATTGCATACCTATCATACGTACCACTCCTCTTATTCGCTATAAAATAATGGTAACTTTTGGTTCTAGTGGTGTAAAATAGGTGTTATTGATGAGTGGCATCATTTTAAATGATGGGGTGGAGTGAAATGGAGTTAAATGATCTGATTATCTTTAAAACGGTAGTTGATAAAGGGTCCATCACGAAAGCGGCCAAAGAATTAGGCTATGTTCAACCAAATGTATCTGAACGAATTAAAAAACTCGAACAAAAGCTAGAGGCCCCTTTATTTCATCGGAATCACAAAGGCATTTCGTTACTTCCTTCTGGAGAAATCTTGCTGGAGTATGCGAATCGAATCTTACATTTAGTGGATGAAGCAAAACGTGAAATTAGAGTCGATGGGGAGACGTTTCGTATTGGAACCTCCACAACCATATTGTCCTCTTATTTAAAAAACCGGATTAAAGAAGATTTTATGAAGTATCAATTAATTATTTAGTCTAGCAGTCAATTGCAGCCATTGTTACTTCAACAAAAAGTAGATATGATCATTACGTATAGGAATCATGCGGATCCTGAATTTGTAGAAGTATTCCGCTCCAAGCTTTCTATGAGCCTGCAAAAAGCAAAAGGAAAACTAGTTCCTGATTATGCCGATGAGTTTTTCTTCGTTAGTCACGATACACAGTGTCCTTTTCGTATGCATACCGTTGCATTCATGGAGGAGCATGGACTCTCCCAGCGGAAACTCCATCAGGTGGATTCTTATTCCTTAATCAGGGAATTTGTTGTTCAAGGAAAAGGGGTAGCGTTCTTGCCCAGTAACGTGGTGGATGTAGACACGATCGATGAGTTATCGACTGCAGATCTTCCTATTTACTTTTATATTCATCGGGCCTCCCAGAAACGAATTCCGAATGACATTTTTTAAAAAGAAAAAGTACAATCAGGGACAGTCCCCCAAACTGGTAAAGCGTTAAAGCACCGGGGGACTGTCCCCATTATAGTTCTTTTTGGTCTACATTTAGTTCAATCAGATTCCCATCTGGGTCGGCGCAGAATATCTGGGCGAAGCCGCTTTTTCCGTTTGGTTTTTCGAGGACTTCCACTTCATTCTGCTTCAACCATTCCAAAGTGTCATAGTAGTTCGCCACTCTGAGGGCAAAGTGACCTTCTCGGCTGGATAAGCGTTTATCCTGACGAATCGTCTGCGAAGAAGGTTCGACGATCAAGTGAAGCTGTTGGCCCTCGATTTCGTACCAGGCGCCTGGAAAGTCAAAAGCCGGACGCGGTATCTCCTTTAAACATAAAATCACACTATAGAACTCTTTTGCTTTTTCCAAATCTATCACCGTCAAACTTACATGATGGAGGCATTTGTATGTAATCAAACCCTTCCCTTCTTTCCTTAAGATGTAGGCTCAAGAGGAAGGCTGCTCAATTGCACTTTCTTAGTAGCGATTTCCTTTAAGCCCCTTCGGATCATGAGAAAAACTACAATCCATGATACGAGCATCAGGAAGATTTGTCCAACAGGGAACATTCCTGGTATAGGCGTGTCCCATAACGCATGCATCAACACAACGAGAGCGAAAACCCGGATAAATCTTGGCTTGAACAGCATGTTCAGTTCAAATGTCTTGTTCCCTTGGACCCGGCAAAAGGCGGCCCCTGTTAAAGCAGCCCACGCCACATGCCCGCCGGGAGCCAAAAAGCTGCGCATTAGGATGGTTGAATACAAGCCCGGAAAACTACCAGATAGGAGTGCTCTTAATGAATAGCCAGCCGTTTCAAACGCAGCGAAACCCGCTCCGACCGCAGCCCCTAACAAAAGTCCGTTCAGAACGTAGCGGTATTTTCTTGTTCGCACGAAAAATATGACGACTAGCGCTTTGGCCAGTTCTTCTACAATTCCAATTGTAATCGGATTGATGTTATTTTTTAATATATTAAAAAAGAGCAACGCCACTAACATCGAGAGGATTCCGCCAATAAAGACGACATAAATGATTCTATAAATAGCAATATTCTGCGGCGCATTCATTTCCCAAAAGAAGATCAGTGTCGAGATAGGAACAGCAAACGCCCCAACAATGATAAGCCCTGGTATAAAGTTGATATTTTTAAATAAACTTACCCCCACATACAATCCTATGAATGCAATAAGAGCAAACAGAAATACCCTCGCGAACAGCCAAGGCTTCGGCCACGTTTCCTTTACTTCTTCAAGTTTGGGTGTTGTTAGTGCGGTTCCCACTACGAAAAGTCGTTCAGCCTCCAGTTCACTATGCTTTCGAAATACCCGAGAGAAGATATTTTGAAATTTAGGCTCCACCGAGCGTGCATACTTCGGCACCATGTCGACATACGTGGCAAACTCATAAAAAAGGCTATTTGAATCTTGAGGTGTGTCGCCGTCCCCTAAAAAGGTAAAACCGCAATTGAGACAATACTTTCCCTCATGCTTATTGTCATAATCACATTCCGGGCATTTCATGTAGGATCCCCCTCTTTATATACGACTCTTGAAAATTCATCTTTTTACTTTCCCCTTTAAACCATTGTTATATTAATTTTTTGATAATAAAAAAGAGCTAATCGACCATTTTAATCGATTAGCTCTTTCTATTAGGTTGGTTGGATATTTGTCGATTTTCGTTTTTTCCTTAAGACCCGTGTCTCCAGAAAATAAGTAGGGATGATGATGGCTGCCCAGATGGCAAAGTAATTAAGAACGACTAAAAATGGGTTGCCGCTGCCACCATGTCCTTCTCTTCCGTCTCTATCACCAAATCTCCCTCTATGAAAATCTTCTCCGTTAGGCGGTTCCTGATTCGAATTTGCGGTAGTTGTTGTAGTTCCAGTGTTTCTATTAGCAGATGCCTGCCCGCTTTGTCGCATTTGCTCCTGCTTGAAATTAATCATGCTTGGTGTAGCGGTTGAGGCAAACCATTGGATTCCACCTGCCAAAATGGCGAGTGACAGGACAACGGATGCGATTACACCTTTTCGAAGCTTTCCTCCCTTGGATTTAAACGCTCTTTTACAGATACTCATAACCCATTGCCAATGTACCCCAACATGGAAACCAACAAACGCAAGAGTAGCATCTGCAGATAATCCATGGATTTCACGTAGGGCGTGTCCCCCTTGAACGGAAAGACTTGGAAAAACGACTTTCGAAATAAAGATTCCCGTGATAATAACGGTTGCCATTGAAACTAAAAGTAATATATTTAACAGATAACTAAATCGTGTTTTCTTAGGAAGTTTGGGATCAAAAATCTTTTTGGTTGTATTGATTACCCATTGGTAGTTCAATCCGATGTGCCCTAGAATAGCCACGCCTATAACAATACCCGCGATTTCATGGAACGGTAACCCGTCTAGAACTCTAGGATTCATGTGCAACACAAACGTGATAGCCATCAACAAATCCAGTACAATTTTTGTATAATTCTTTTTCATAATCATTCCTCCAAATTCACTCATAACCTTAACTGTTTTTCATTTTATTGGAGGAATCTTAAGATAACCTTAAGAAAATTAACATGCCCTTTTTGGGCGTTCTTATTGACTGAGGGGCGAGTTGGATTCGGACACGGCTATCCTTAAATTCTTCAACTCCGTCCGAATCCACCACCTCCGATTAGGACTTGATAGCCCTAGGAACAAATGTTTTTAAAATAACACTGTATAAAAGAGTATATAGCTGAAAAAAATACCATTATTAATGTTTCTTAGGAGAGGTCATACGCATGGCATATGAAGAAGGGCTCGCCCAATCAGAAAAAGCCTATCACCAATTAACCGAGGTCAGTTCTTTATTTGCAAAAGCTGTGAGAGAAGATTTTCTTTCTACATGGCAATGGTGGTTTGGTCTGGCATTGTTTATCGTCCCATGGATTATTTGGTTCCTATTCCGGGATAAAAATAGTACGGGACGTCTTCTTTTAGGAGGCTTATTGACCGTCATTTTTTCGCTTACAATCGATCTTGCTGCTTTATCTCTTGGGCTGTGGTCTTACCCAATGACAATCATCCCTCTGGCACCTTTTCTATTTTTACCTTATCACTATTCTTTAGCACCCGTTGGGGTTATGCTCGCTCTACAGATTAAGCCAAAGATGAATCCCTTATTAAAAGGAGCCATATTCTCTGCCCTGGCTGCTTTTGGAGCGATGAAGTTCTTTGACGCAATCGGCTTTTATGACCCGAAACATTGGTCCTCTTTTTATGATTTTATTATTTTTCTACTACTTTACTTTACAGCTTATTGGGTTACAAAGATGGAGAGCTTTGCTAAATTAGATAAGGAATCAAGCTAAGAAGCATATTTTTGCTTCTTTTTATTTTCTTTGTAAATGCCTAAAGCTAGGTATGCATCCAATCATACGTAGGTGAAGGCTCATAATCTACTGTGACATGACATGAAAGGATGATATGAATGTATTATTACATCTTATATCACCACTACCATCCGTGGTATAAACCAATGATAGTTCCCATTATTCCTCCACCGCCGGTACCACCAGCTGCAGTTACTTACCGGAATTTTTTGATGGGATACTAGTTTTCAATGCCCTGAGTGGATTTTTCTTGTTCACACCCTTCCAAGATCTAAGTCATTCATCGACTATGTCCGTTTCAACAATGGTCGATCAGGGTATTTTAATGTAGAGACTTGGATAAGGAGTGAATGACTATGGGTAAAAAAATTGCTGTTGTCGTAACTGATTATTTTGAGGACTCCGAATATATGGAACCGGTACAGTCCTTTAAGGAAAAAGGCCATACGCTTACAACAATCGAAATGGAGAAGGATAAAACGGTGAAGGGAAAGCAGGGAACGAGTGAAGTCGTCATTGATGCAAGCATTGATGATGTCTCTCCTGAGGATTTTGATGCACTCTTCATTCCAGGTGGATTTTCACCGGATCTTCTTCGTGCAGACAAGCGCTTTGTCCTCTTCGCCAAAGCATTTATGGATGCTAAAAAACCTGTTTTCGCCATTTGTCACGGCCCCCAACTGCTTATCACAGCTGAAACGCTTCAAGGGCGTGATGTAACGGGCTATAAATCTATTCATGTAGATCTAAAGAATGCTGGTGGTCATTTGCATGACAAAGAAGTAGTCGTGTGCCAGAATCAGCTGGTTACCAGTAGACAGCCGGATGACATACCAGCATTTGTTGAAGAGAGTTTGCGAATATTAGGATAGCAGAAAGGCAGTGGGATGTTCCCTCTGCCTTTTTAAGACTTTTATCGTTTGATTAAAGAGAATTCTACAAAAATGTGAAGGAATTCTACAAAATTTTAATTAATTCTACAAAATCGGAGAAGTATTCTACAAAGTTTGGAAATAAGTTTCCAATTTCACTTCAAAATAACAAATTCACAGAGAAATTCTACAAAATTGAGAGCGAATTCTACAAAATTTCAACTTATTCTACAAAACCAAGAAAGAATTCTACAAAAATCGGAAATTATTTTCCAATGCACCAAACCAAGTTAAAAGGAGTCCCATTCATGATTTAAGCTATTTTTTCTTGTGAAAGATTAACTATCTCTCGATTAGGTCTTTCTGTAATCATTGTAGTTGGGAACAAATGTATTTTCCCTTTTAGATAGAAGCCATTTCTTAAAAACTTTATTGGTTCGCCAGATAACAAAAAAAGCTAATCGACCATCGTCAATTAGCTTTTCTACCCTTATTGATTCCCTTTTTTAACCCATTCTGCCACTGTAACTGTACGTTTCGCTTGGTGTTTAACTGCAGCCTGTACATCTTCAATCATTTTTCCATCTTGCCCCACTGTAACACTTGTTCCATAAGGGTTTCCACCAGCACCGAAGGTTACAGGATCTGTATAACCAGGAGCAGCAACGATTGCACCCCAGTGATACATAGTCGTATATAGCGATAATATTGTAGCCTCTTGTCCGCCATGTGAATTTTGTGCAGAGGTCATCGCACTTACAACCTTATTAACCAGTTTGCCATTAAACCATAGACCGCCAGTTGTATCGAGGAATTGCTTCATTTGTGAAGGCATGTTACCAAATCTAGTAGGCACACTGAAAATGATGGCATCTGCCCATTCTAAGTCTTCCAATTGAACCTCTGGTACATCGTTTGTTGCTTCTACATGCGCTTTCCAAACCGGATTTCCTTCAATCGCTGATTGTGGCGCAAGTTCTGGAACTTTTACTATTTTCACCTCCGCACCAACTTCTTTTGCTCCTTCTTCGGCCCATTTTGCTAGTTGATAGTTAGTTCCACCCATGCTGTAATAAACAACAGCTAATTTTACATTTGTCATTTTTCCTGTCTCCTTATCAGATGAATTTCCAAATAACTTGGATAAGATACCCACTTAAACACACCACCTATTATGTCTATTTTTTACAAATACATTCATTTATTTAATGATTACCCTGCGATACCAGTCAGCTGCAGCATCAACCTCTTGAAGTGTTAATTGATGCCCTCTGTTCTCCCAATGAAGTTCCACATTTGCATGAGCCTTTTCTAATATGGATTGTAGTTCGTTCGATTCCATTGGCGAGCAAATCGGATCATTTGTCCCAGCAGCAATAAACACCGACTTACCTGATAAGTCAGGAAGATCGATTCCTTTTCTTGGTACCATGGGGTGATGGAGAATGGCACCCTTTAAGGAGTTTTGATAATGGAACAATAAACTTGCGGCTATATTCGCACCGTTAGAGTATCCAATAGCGATTATGTTATCTCGGTCGAAACCGTACTTTTCTGCTGCTTCATCTAGGAATTCATTTAGTTCTTTTGTTCGAAAAATAAGGTCTTCTATATCGAATACTCCCTCAGCTAATCTTCGGAAAAATCGAGGCATTCCATTTTCTAATACATTTCCGCGAACGCTCAATACAGAAGCTTCATCATCTATTCTTCCTGCAAGAGGCAACAAATCTAACTCATTGCCACCCGTACCATGAAGCAATAATAACGTTGGTTTTGTTGGATCTTGTCCTTTATTGAATATATGTTTCATTATTTATCTCCTTCCAGAACTCGAACCTCCACTTGCGGTAAGGTTTCTTCTAATTCTTCTCTTTTGGACTCTAACCAAGACGGTAGCATAAGTTTTTTTCCAAGTTCATGAGCAGGTTCATCCACCGTAAAACCTGGTGGATCGGTCGCTATTTCGAAGAGGATTCCCCCTGCTTCATGAAAGTAAAGAGCCTTGAAGTAGTTTCGGTCAAGAATCTCTGTCGGATAATACCCATTTTCTAGAAGAAGGGATTTCCACCTTCGTTGATCTTCCTCATCCTTTGCTCTCCATGCTATATGGTGAACCGTTCCGGCTCCCATCAGTCCCCGGACTGATGGATTTAACTGAATATCAATAGTATTCCCAACATTTCCTTCAGACTTCAATCTTAGAAATTCATTCTCTTGTCCCATGCATTCTAATCCCAAAACATTTTCCAGTACATCTATTGTTTTATGTGGCTGTGCCGATAACAGAACAGCACCGCCAAATCCTTTAATCGCATTTTCTGGTTGAACTCCACCAAAACTCCAAGTACTCCTAGGTCCTTCATCTCGTTCAGTCAATTCAATTTGAAGTCCGTCAGGGTCATTAAACTTTAAATATTTTTCACCAAAGCGATCAGAAGAAGTAAATTCAACTCCGAATTTACCTAATCGTTTCTCCCAAAATGGAGCGGTATCTTGCGGGATAACATAACTAGTTACGCCGACCTGCCCCGTTCCAATTCGACCTTTCAGCTGTTTAGCCCAAGGAAAAAAAGTTATAACAGTACCTGGTTGGCCCGTGTCATTCCCAAAATAAAGATGGTACACTTCTGGCCGATCGAAATTAATCGTTTTTTTTACAAGTCGTAACCCCAGTACACCTGCATAAAAGTCGATGTTCCTTTGAGCATCATTCACCATTGCTGTAATATGATGGATCCCTGCAGTTTTTTGCATGCTATCCCCTCCATTTTTCAATGGGTTTTAAAACGATTTAATTCGGTCTTTCAATTTCAAAAATCTCACCAATTTTTGCGTAATTATTGCCAGCCAATCTGCTAACCGCGGCTAAGCCCCTTGTATCGATTCTTCCATTTTCATAAATGTCTCTTTCGATATGAAATTGAACAACTTTTCCTATTATCAAATCACACCCCGGCGTATCCAAGCCACCCAATTCCAAGGAATGCTCTACTAAACATTCCATTCTGATTTTCGCTTCCTTCACTCCAGGAACTAATATTTTCATACTATCTACTGGAGTTAAGTTAGCTAAATCTATCTCACTTTGATCAGGAGGAAGGTTTGCTGCTGTTTTATTTATCTCTTCAACATTTTGCTCATCAACGATATGAACCACAAATTGCTTGGACTCGATCATGTTTCTCGCTGTATCCTTTTGTCTCCCTGATGAACGTTGGATCGATAAAGAAATCATTGGGGGATTAGATGACACGATATTAAAATAACTAAATGGTGCCCCATTTAAAACGCCGTCTTTTGAAAGCGTTGTGACAAAAGCGATTGGCCTAGGTATGATGCTACCTATTAGAAATTTATAATTGTCTCTTTCAGATAATGATGCAGGATCGATTGAAAGCAAAGAAATCATTCCTTTTCACATAATCAGTCTAGGTCTCTTATTTTAAACGGTAGCAAAGCTCGTTCAATTTGTGCTCTTTGCGGCTCATACTGTGATGGCAGCATTAATTTTTCTCCCATTGTTGCTACAGACTCATCATGAGCAAAACCTGGAGGATCCGTTGCGATTTCAAACAGGATTTCTCCGTGCTCTCTAAAGTAAATCGCATTAAAGTAGTTTCTATCCTGAACAGCAGTCACACCATAGCCATTTGCCGCCACATATTGCTGCCAATCAAGTTGATCCTGGTCATCCATCGCACGCCATGCGATATGGTGAACGGTTCCTACCCCCATTCGCCCGCGGCCAATCGGAGTTAATTTAAGGTCAATCACATTCCCAATATCCGCCGTGGAACGATAACGAGCAAAGTCTTCTTCTTTACCGATTAATTCAAGGCCCATTACTTTTTCTAATAATTCCGCCGTTCTATTCGGCTGGGTAGATAATAGAGTGGCTCCGCCAAAGCCTTTAATCGCCACTTCAGGGGTGACGTCACCGAAGGTCCAATGATTGACCTCCCCATCTTCTCTTTCAACAATTTCCAAGTGAAGACCGTGTGGATCATCAAACTCCAGATACTGCTCTCCGAAGCGTTCCATGATAGTAAAAGGAACATTGAACTTTTCTAACCTTTTTTTCCAAAAGTCCATGGCACCGATTGGAACAACGTATGATGTGACACCTACTTGGCCGTCTCCAATGGTTCCTTGACGAGCACCAGCCCATGGAAAAAATGTAATGATGGTTCCAGGCTTTCCACCTTCATTCCCGAAATAAAGGTGATACGTACCTGGATCATCAAAATTCACTGTTTGCTTAACTAAACGCAGACCCAACACTCCTGCATAAAAATCCACGTTTTCTTGGGGATGCCCAACGATGGCTGTAATATGGTGAATACCCATTGTTTTCTTGCTCATTATTTAACCCTCCTTATAAAAATCCAATGGTTATCGCAAAATCAGTATTTTTAAAAGAAAAATATATCTAGCGCATATTTGCCAGGTCCAATTAAAGCGACACCAATAGCAACTGCCACTATAGTTAGGTTATATTCATATCCATTTGATGTTGCCCATAATCCGTTTGGAGCATGCACTTTTACAATAGCCATAATCATAGTCCCTGCAATCATCAGTGCCGCAAGCGGAGTTAAGAATCCTACAGCAAACAAAATCCCACCAATAAGTTCTGCCAATCCTGCGAAAAGCGCCATCGTTACTCCTGGTTTCATTCCAATGGATTCAAACCAGCCTCCTGTACCTTTTAATCCGTAGCCTCCGAACTTACCAAACAATTTTTGAGCCCCATGACCAATGAATAATACACCAACAACTAAACGAATGATTAATAAACCTAAATTTATCATTATTATTTCCTCCTAAAGTTTTATTTATCTCGAATTCGAGATATATTTTCAAAAAAATATTATCTTTCATTACTTACCTTTTTCAAAAGTTTAACCAGTTGCTCAGACTCATGAGAATCTAAGGCACCAAACATGTGATCAACTAATTCTTGATGTTTCGGCATGATTTCCTCCATCAAGCTGTTGCCATGATCAGTTAAAGCTACATGTATGGCTCTCCGATCATTTGGACAAGCACTGCGATTCAACAAGCCTTTCTGCTCCAATCTATCAATAACATAGGTCATAGAACCACTAGAAATTAATATCCTGTGACCAATTTGTTGTATGGTTTGTTTTCCTTTGTTATAAAGCACTTCGAGAACAGAAAATTCTGTAATACTAAGTTTGTATTTTGTCATTTCCAACTTCATTCTCTCCTGAATTTCTTTGGATGTTTGCATCAATACAAGAAAGGGCAAATTGGTACATTTTCTGTTCATCCTCTCACCTCCTGTTTTATTTTGAATTAAGATATCTTGAATCTGAGGTAATCATAAAACTTTTTTACGTTTATGTCAATAGATCGTTTTAAATAAATGAAAGATTGATTTTTAGGCATATAAAAAATCAACCATGTATATGGTGAAACACGGGAGGAATAAACATAAGGGGGGCTTATAATGCTTACAATAGCTATTATCTTTACTGCTATTGCAGCCGTTATAACCATTGCAGCAGTGATTCAGTCGATAAGGGATCGGAATTAATGATTAAACCCCCTTCTCATTTGAGAAAGGGGCTTGTTTTTTGTGGAGAGAAAATATGTTGAAACGTTTAATTAGGCACTATTTTTTTGCAGATAGGGAAGCAAGCGCAGATGGATTGAATCCTTTCACGATGAGCCAGACGGCTAAAATCATTTCGTTCGCTGCCACTGGCAGTGACAAGAGGCTCCATACAGAAATTTGTTGAATGACACCGAACATGACTAACAATCCATAAATAAAAACAAGTGTTGCCCCTGTCATACCCAAGATTGAAATAAACTTTGGCACGAGCTTGGTTTTATAAAATATATAACTGTACATCATCGTATTGATCCCCAGCATGAAAAGGGGGCCAAGCATAAATGTCCAGTCATGAATGGCTTTTAATACAGTTCCCGACGCTTGAAAAGAGGCAGTATCCTGGGGCCCAGCTGCTACAAATTCCCGGCTTAAGGTCAATAAGGACAGTACGCTGATAACACCAATAGTAATAATAATGGCTTCAAGAAACCTGAAGCATACATGCCAAAGAGCGATCGTTTCATTATATTTTCTTAAAATGGGGAACATGGTCGTTGCCGTACCAACCGCTGATGCGACAAGAATTAACTCCATAAGTGCCCCCAATATCACCTGATTTGCGTGTTCGGAACCTTTAATCAAATAATCGGGGCCGTTTAGGATCGGATCGTATAAAAGAAGACCGATGACCGCCGTAACGGCTGCCAGTATAAACAGGACTCCCACCAATTTTGCTGCCTTCTTGTTTGAATTCATCTTTGTCTCCCCTTTTCATAAATTCAAAAACACTCTTAATCCTTACAGCTTTTTATGGTCTCCGTAAAAGAATACCTCTTCTAACGGTAAGTTGAAGGCGTGAGCAATGCGAAAAGCGAGTTCTAGAGATGGGGAGTAGTTTCCCTTTTCGAGAGCCACGATGGTTTGTCTTGTTACACCCACCTTGTCAGCCAATTGCTGCTGGGTCATTTCATCATGATTGAATCGTAATTTTCGAATGTGATTGCCGACAAGAATTTTGCCCATTTTATACTCCTCTCCTATAGTGATAAAGTTTCGTAATGGAGCCGGTCACATCGGAAAGGAATCCTGAAATGATCAGGATCATGAACATCACCTGTGACGGCTGATATAAAACAAGCGACCCCATTGCAAGTAGAAAGCCGATGATGAACACAAAGAATGAATTTCGATTTGCTTTTAGGTCAATTAACTTATCTAGTTCATCGGCGAATTTCGGTTCCTTTTCTTTGGTTGTTATTCTGAAGACGATGTTAAAAATAATGCTGATTAAGATGTGCGCGACTATTGATACCACAGTCAAGATGAGGACAAAGGAACCCCAATAGCGAAAGGTTTCTGTCGACCCCAGCCCCCCTTCAGGATGCTGAGGATACATGTATAAGCTATAGGAAACGAAGATGAGTATGGCGCTGATCAACGATACGATGCTTTTCTTTTCTTGATACGTCATGGTTTACACCCCTTGCACTCTAAATTCCAAATTAGGTAAAATTTGTTATACATAATGTAACATGAACTATACATGATGTAAAGCAAACTTTACATAAATAGGCGGCACTGGCTAATGGTTTCAAAGTTATAGTAGTTTAAACTGTATTTTGGGTAGGGTGCCCAGGTAAATAGCTTGGTTGTTTGGATGTTTTGGGTGGTGGTGGTTGATATGTTGTTGAAAGTGGTCGATAAATTTAAAAAGTGGACGATATCCTTTGGGAAGTGGACGATATCCAGCAACAAGTGGTTGATATCCTTTTGAAACCGGCCGATATCGGTTTTTTGCACCCGGACAAGGACTCTTTGGGTAAACAATCGAGGCTATTGATGACCGAAATAAAAGGTGCGTAAATCCTAAGAATTTACACACCTTGATTTTATTATTCAATTCGTCCAGTTGATTTTCGCATTAAAATATAACTTATAAGATATGTAAAACTAGTAATCCCAAACAGAAGGAATATTCCCGGAGTCATTAGTAAATATAGACTTAAAGGTAAAGACCAAATGAAAGCAATTAACATAAAAATTGTTTTTGAGCGATAATAAGAAAAAATGGCTACCAATGCCGGAAACACCAGCATAAATAAGGTTATGAATGTGGTATCGTTACTAGCTTGATTTGAGTATGGATTGAAGAAGTTTAAGATAAGCCATAAGATGATGGATACGATTGCCGCAACTAAACCAATAGCGGATGGTTTACTTGGCATTCACTTATCCCCTCCTTTTTATATACAACAATACCATAAATAACCAATATATAATAATAGATAAGCGATTGTCGTCGATCAGCAATCGCCAACTAGTAAAATAAAAAAGTTAATAGCTTGGAAATAACATCAGAACTGCCAGGCGTCAATAATAGTAAGGATGTAAGGATAAACACGAATCCAGTTACGAATAGCAACATTGCTTTTTTTACGGTGACAAAAAAGCCTTTTAGTACACCTACACCAAGAAGGACTACACCTATAAAGAGTAATAGTAAATAATAGAACCCCATTCCCACTCACCTCATAGTTCTGACCCACTAAAGGTCATTTTGTCTTATAACTTTGTATGCATAGTAATTTTATGTATGTAGTTATTCTATGTATAAGATTAAACTATGATACCCTTTAAGTGAATATTTTTGTAATATTTTTCCTGTTCTAATTATTTTTCGCTATTTTTACCCATTAAAGCCACTAAAGTAGCAGCTGAAGCTACGTATTTAGACAGCTATGCTCTCCCACAACACCATCCTGTCCGAATCCTGGGCTCATTTAGACAACTTGCCTCTTCTACAGCTTCATCCTGTCCAAATCCTGGGCTCATTCAGACATCTTTCCTCTTTTCCAACGCCATCCTGTCCGAATCAAAGGCTCATTTAGACACCTTTGCTCTTCCATATCGTCATCCTGTCCGAATCAAGAGCTCATTCAGACAACTTTCCTCTTCCATAACTCCATCCTGTCCGAATCAAGAGCTCATTCAGACAACTTGCCTCTTCCCCATCGCCATCCTGTCCGAATCCTGGGCTCATATAGACAACTTGCTTCTCCCACAACACCATGCTGTCCGAATCAAGAGCTCATTTAGACAACTTTCTTCTTCCCCAACACCATCCTGTCCGAATCAAGAGCTCATTCAGACAACTTGCCTCTTCCACATCGCCATCCTGTCCGAATCAAGAGCTCATTCAGACAACTTACCTCTTCTACAACGCCATCCTGTCCGAATCAAAGGCTCATTTAGACACCTTTGCTCTTCCATATCGTCATCCTGTCCGAATCAAGAGCTCATTCAGACAACTTTCCTCTTCTACAGCTTCATCCTGTCCAAATCCTGGGCTCATTCAGACAACTTGCCTCTCCCCCTATCGCCATCCTGTCCAAATCAATGAGCGAACAAAGACCTATTGATTCAAAGTCCTCTTCTCATGCTGCAAAAGCCATTCCTTTCTCCAGAGTCCGCCCGCATATCCTGTTAACTTTCCATTTGAGCCAATGATCCGGTGGCAAGGAATCACGATGCTCAACTTATTTTTTCCATTGGCACTGCCCACCGCTCTGATGGCCTTATTGTTTCCCATTGAAACAGCGATGTCTTTGTAAGATGCCGTGCCACCAAACGGAATACCTTTCAAAGTCCCCCATACCTTTTGCTGAAATGGTGTTCCATCAACGATACAAGGAAAAGTAAAGGTCTGCCGCTCCCCCCTGAAGTATTCATCCAGCTCCCTATAAGCATCCTCTAACACTTTAGGTGTCGTAGACTCTCTCGCATACAACGGTTTGTCCCTCTCATTAAACAAAATAGAAAGAATTCCTTCATTCGTGCCTACTATTTCGACCACTCCAATCGGAGATGGGTAATCCAATCTATACATATAAAGACCTCCAAAGATAAAACACCGAGTAAGCTTCCCAGCCTGTCCAGCCCGCCGCCATCTCTTTCAATTCATCCAATGTCGGCTTGCGCTCAAGCCCTAATTGAATTCTTACTGCATTGTGAAGACCCACGTCTGTAATGGGAAACGCTGCACTTTGATGAAGGCACTTCATCATCACATAATCAGCTGTCCACGAACCAATCCCTCTTAATTTAGTCAAATAAGCATGGGTTTGCTGATAGTCTTCCATCTTGAGTAAATGTTCTCTCGTTAGTTCCCCATTCACCATGGCTCGAGAAACTCCGATCACATATTCTGCCTTTCTTGCCGTAAATTGAAGCTCCTTTAACGCATCTACTTCTATTTCAGCTATCCTATCAAAGGTAGGATACAACCAGTAGGTTTCTCCCTCAAACGTCACACTTTCGCCAAAACGTTCCACAAACCGTTTCCTTAAGGTATAAGCGAAGGTCAGATTGATCTGCTGTCCTATGATCGCCCATGTCAGTGCCTCGAACAAATCCGGTATGCCAATCATTCGTAATCCTCTATATTTACTTACTACTCGCTGCAACATCTGATCGTGCTGTGCCATTTCATAAAATCCTGCTAAATCCCGGCCTAAATCAAACCAGTCCACTACATAATCCGAAGCCATTTTTTGTGCCTTCACCGTAGGTTTCCCTAATGGAAATTCACCCTGAAGCGAATCATCTATGAAACCGATTTTTAATAAAAGGGGCTCTTGATCAATTTTAAGCAATTTATATACAAATCCATCTTTTATCCTGTGCAGCAATTCCTGATCAGACCTTCCGAGAAAAACTAAACATTCCTTAAAGTTAAAGTCTTCTGGGGGTTTAATCTCAATCATTGCTGTCCACCCCTTCACTAGCCAGATTTCTATATTCACTCGGTGTACATTTTTTGATTTGTCTAAACACCCTATAAAAATTGGATGGACTTTGGAATCCCACTTCATAGCAAATGTCCAGGTTTGTGAGTCCTGTGCTTTTTAGCAAAAAGGCGGCTTTATCTATTCTTATTTTTTCCAAGTAGGTTCGCGGTGTTTCTTGCGTTTCCTTCTTAAACAATCTTTCCAAATAGTAAGGACTCACGCCGATATAAGAGGAAACATCCTCCAAAGTGAGATTCACCTTATAATGCTCCGCAAGATAAACCATCACACTTCGTACTAGTGCTTCGTGTGGGGAGTGTTCCGCTTCCGGCTGGCATCTCTTGCATGCCCGATAGCCCTTCTTTTCCGCTTCACTCATCACTAAATAGAATTCCACATTCCTTTTCTTCGGTTTTCTGGATCGGCAGGAAGGCCTGCAGTAAATCTTTGTGGTTTTCACAGCGGTATAAAAAAGCCCGTCATAGGACCGGTCACAGGCAATGATTTTCTCCCACATTTCATCAAACGAAAAAGTAAGCTTTGCCATCAGGGAAACTCCCCTTCCATTTGGATTGTTCCTCAACTTACTCCCATTTTACAAGAAGTCCGGTTTGCATTCATCCTCGTTCTTGCTCTTACTGTCTGGTTTCATTTTATCGTACCAATAGAAAAAGCTGCTAGGATAGCAGCCTTTTCATGTACAGCCTTTATATTAGACGCAAGTAAATGATTGGATTTGGCGCAGGCTAATTCCGAAATACATCCATCTAAATCCAGTCCAACGATACCCTGCGACTGAGTCACGGCCAACAAAGATGGGGAAGAACCAAAACTGTTCATTTCCTCTTAGCCAGATATACGTAAATCTGAAAAGACATCGTCGAATCCCGCCTGGGTCAACGGCAAAGGCAGTTGCTTGTTGGGGAACATAGGACGGTGGTGGTGAAGTTGGCGGCCCGGATGTTGGACCTCCTTGGCCCGGTTGACCTGATGGTCCTTGGCCAGGTGGTCCAAATGGCGGCTGAAACCCACCGCCTTGACCAGGCGGTCCGAATGGTGGCTGGAACCCTCCTCCTTGGCCCGGCGGCCCGAATGGCGGTTGGAATCCGCCTCCTTGGCCCGGTTGACCGAACGGAGGCTGAAACCCGCCAAACTGTCTTTCATCATGGGTAATATAATGGTAATCTACATGTTGGACTGGGGTTGAATTAACATACGCTTGCTGATTATAGGGATTAGGATACATACCATGCACTCCTTATTATTTCACTTCCTCTTATCCTATTCAGTGGTCATACGCCTAACAACTTGTTCTCTAAGAAAAGGGCATTTGCCTAAGTGGGGACTGTCCCTAAATTCATGGGCATCCGCACAGGCATCTAGGCTGTCACCTACATATATCTGTGATTAGGGGATTCTAGGTCCACCGCCATCTGGAGGTATAAATATGATTAATTTTTATTCTTTTCGTGGAATCGTCACCATGATCAGTGATTTTTTTACCGGGCAAAATGGCGAAGGAGAAGGCTGCTATCAATTAATGTCTGTAGAAAATGAAGTAGGGGCAACCGTAAATTTCGTAGTGTCACCTACCACTTACTTTGTAGACCATGCGATGGTGGCAGTCGGAGATCGAGTGACTGGATATTATGACGGGAATGCACCTGTACCGCTCATTTACCCACCACAATATCGGGCACTTGTCATGGTAAAAGATAGTCCTTACCAGAATGTAAAAGTATCTTATTTTGATAGACAGTTAGTGAGTAGTGATGGCCAATTACGATTAAATCTCTCTCCTTATACCCAAATGGTCTTAACCAATGGGCAACTCTTTTCAAAAAGCCCTGCGAACCGAGATCTCATCGTTATTTATGGTCCTGCCACAAAAAGTATCCCGGCCCAAACTACTCCTTATAGAATAATCTTTTTGTGTTTGACGTGAGATGCACCTTTTTCTTCATTAAATAATAAATCTGCCATTTTTCTAGGCAGATTTATTATCATCTTTATCCATTTTTCCTTTTTGACACTAAAGATTGAAAATCATCCGTTTCAGCGATAAGATTGCCCCACGACATAAGATCCTCATCAGAGACTTTCCAAGTGTGATTTTCTGAGTTATGCCTGATTGCAGCGAAATCATAACGGCCAGTTGAATAGATAGTAAATCCTTCTTGTTTGCTTTGATCAATGAAAAAGTAATCTTCGGCACGATTCACTTTTTCAAAACGAATAAAATAAAATATTTCTTTTCTAAACATTAAGGTCGCACCCGCCACAGAGTCGGTCAAAGTATTCTCATTTCCATTCACATGTATGAGTGCTTTCTTATTTTTAAAATAGATAAAGCATGCGCTTTTACCAACAATAGAAACGTTCTTATCTCTAAATGCCGGCATAGAATTCGTAATATAATCAGGACCATAATAGTCATCATCGTCAAATTTAGCAATGATATCATCATTAGCTAGTAAAACCCCATAATTCAAACAATCGCCTAGGGTTGCTTTTTCATGTAATTGATAGACTCTGACATTCGGATAGTCCATGGCCTTATGAATCCATCTGTCCATGTCCATCGAATCTTTATTCAAAATAATGATCAGCTCTTTATCCTTCCACGTTTGTTGCTGATAATTATTAAACACATTATCCATGAACTCTTCTCTGATTGTACAAGTTATAATGGATACCACTTTCCTACTCCTCCCATTACTATGCGTTCAAAACCTTGTCTAAAAATTCCGTTAAATTAGGATATTTTTTTAGTTTATTTATTTGTTTCATATCATTTTTCAAATCACTTTTCGCTTTTGAGCTAAAGCCTGCTGCACCTAAGAGATTAAAGTGACGAATATCAACCTCAAGAAGAAGGACAATGGTTTCGAGGATACAAATGAATTTTTCACTGAAGCTTTGAAAGTGAGTAGGATTGGATTGTAGTAGTAATTTATATTCCTTTAAAATATGACTCATAGTCAGTAAATCTGTCATTCTAGCAAGCTCTAATCCTAAGATCAGTACATCCACATCATGATGTTTGATCGTAAATAAACCGAAGTTGCCTACAGCCTCTTTCCATTTGTTTTCCTCCACCGGATGTTCCTGGTGGTATGTGACAATTTCATTACTGATTTTATATTGAGCTCCCATTAGATATAATCGGTATCCTAATTCCCAATCTTCATATCCGTAATGGTAAAACTCCTCATCAAACAAGCCAGCTTGTATGATTAATTCCCTACGGATCGACATATTCCCTGTTAGCAAGGCCATCCAAGGAAAAGCAAACCCTTCTAATTCCTCATTAAAGTTCCTTACTATTTGTTGGTACCAAGGGTATGCATTGAATGATAGCTCTTTGAAACCATTTTGGGCTATATCCCTTTTATCTATTAATGGATACGGGTGATCAAGCGGGAATTTACATTGTTTATACCTTGAATATAGTTCTTGATTTTGTTTGGTTACGTCTGCAATTTTGTTCATTTGTTGTTCGGAAAAGGTAGGGAAAATACATGAATATACTGCCCTCAAATAAAGAGCACCCGATAAAATTAGGTTGTTTTGTGTTTGATGGTTTATATAATGATTTTCAACGAAGTTAGGCTCCGTCATCATTTCTGCATCGAGGAAAATAAGAACACTGCCTCTTGCACTTTGAATGCCCACATTTCTGACTCTAGCTCTACCAAGCCTTTCTGTACTGCGAATATACTTAAAATGATAAGGGGGGTGATAATCTTTTAGTTTTTCTTCAGTTTCATCCTTAGAAGCATCATCAATAAGAATCACTTCCATTTTAGATAGATCAAAGGTTTGATATTCGAGTGAGTAGAGGGTAAATAAATTTAGTGGATACTTGTTTTGGGAAGGGATAATTATGCTAACCTCAATATCGTCACTGCTTAATGACTCACGATCAAGATATTTTTTTGCACTTTCTTGTCTAATACTCTTTGACCATTTAAATTTATTATTCACGTTCTTAACATCTTGGGATAATTTCTCTAAAGACTCCAATGATTTGAAGATGGAATCTATCCTTGTTTGTAACTGTTCATCCAAACTATGTCCAAACATAAAGCACCCCTTTACCTTTCTATAACAATGACTCGTCCAAATGTTTTGGCTTGTATAGAATATGAGTGGTAATCGAATGTGACTAGACTTTCTCCCAGCTTTGATTAATTTTCAATTGGTTCAGGTCCCCCTCGAGTTCGCACCTAAGAAAAAAGCGACCTTCGCAATGGAAGCATCGCCCCTTATGGAGATTATTTGTTTTGATTTCTGATCGATTCTCTATCAATCGATTGTGGTGGTTTTTCAAACCATCCATGATCAATTAAGAGGTTTGCACCTTTTTTCGCATAGGCCCCTACCTTAAGGATAAACCCTTCATAGCTTAGGATTAAATCCTTTCGAAAGGATGAAGCAATGGCCAGTCCAAAATCGCCAAGACCAATCGCACTTTGAGCATTCGTATGAAATAACATTAATTTATCAGAAAATGGTGCCTCTGTACTGTTTGTGATCGTTGAATCCCATGTGGATGGATAGGAGTTGTCATCTTCCTTTAGTTTAATCATAAAATCCTCCACCATCTTCTTTCCTAAATCGTAACCCTCTTTAAAGTAGTCGCTCATTTTTTTGGACTGAGCTATCTGGCTAAAACCTAAAAGCATTGTTTTTGCTACATTCGCCACCTCGATATTTACTCCTAAATGAGCAATTTCTACTCCAAGAAGTGGCCGGGGAGCACCTATCAATCCCCCAAGAAATTTTCTATCCGTCACATACTCTATCTTATCCGGATAAGAAATATAAGGTGCTCGAATAAAGACTCCTTTTTCCTGCATGAGCTCTGCATTACGGTCATACAACGTTTCAGTTTGACTGTAAAACTGTTTGAACAAGGCACGGACATCTTTCCGCGCGGAAACCGACTTCGCTAAGCTGTATGAATTCAATCCGGTTCTCCCCATATGTTGCAAATAACGCATGTAGGTAACATCGGAAAAAAGCTTCTTTGCCTGCATGTTCACATCTTGTTCTCCAAATCCATTAGGAACGGGAATTCCTTCCTTTGTAAATAGATCGGAAACTTGAGTCACATGGTCGTAGGAATAGCTGAGTGCCAGTTTAATAACTGGCTTTACATCCTGATCTTCGCAGGTTTGTAAAAAATGCTTCATCACACAAATAGACATCGTGTCACCAATATATGTACTCCACAACATCGATAATTCTGCTGACGTTAACTTGGTTACATGTTCGACCATTCATTATCATCCTCAACACCGATTTTCTATATTTTATATATTTCCTCAAATAATGAGGTTGATACAAAAAGAATTTTTCATACAAATAGAAAAAGCCGCTAAAAATAGCAGCTTTCATTAATGGGTTACTCTTTCACGAGCCCAGCTCTCAATTTGGTCACACCAAATTCTAAATAGGCCTTTAAGCAACTTAACATATAGACCCATCCTTCTTTGTTGTCTATCAAATGATGAATAAACTCATCCTCTGCTTCATTAAATCCTTCCTCATTCACCTCAATAATCGTACTCCTATTCTCACTCTCTTTTAGTGTTATTCTTACAATATGGGCTTCCTCTGCTTCACCCCACGAGAACACGATCTTCTTATTTTCTACGACTTCCAATACTTTAATAACAACTTCAGCATTGTACTCATCATATCTCAATGTAATGGCCTTGCCTTCTTCCCATCTTTCAGAACTGGAGGAAAACCAAAAGTTCCCGATTTTCGAAGGGTCGACGAAGGCTTCAAAAACTTCATATGCCGGCTTACCTATTTTAAACTTCGTTAGATTGTTCAACTAAATCATCCTTCCTACCTATCATATTAAAAATATCTTAACCATTTTCATTTAAGTCTCAAACCTTCCATTATTATTAAACCTTTTTTAAAATACATTTTCCATTTATTTCTTGTATAATAGACATACGACTTTGTTTTTAGGGGATGTTTGCGTGGAGAAAAAGATAGTCACGGGCAGCAAGAAAACCACTTGGGGAGTAATAGGTACCATAGGCGCTCTATTATTGGGTAAATTTAAATATCTTTTAGTTATTTTTAAGATACTTAAACTACAAACACTTGTAAGCATGTTTATTTATCTCGGAACCTACGCACTTATTTTCGGATGGAAGTTTGCAGTAGCCCTCGTCTATTTATTGTTTGTTCACGAAATGGGCCATCTGTATGCGGCAAAGCGGATCAAACTGCCAGTTAGCCCCGCATTATTTATCCCGTTTGTTGGTGCGGTCATCGGCTTGAAGGAAATGCCTAAGAATGCAAAAGACGAAGGTTTTATTGCGTATATGGGCCCTTTATTTGGACTACTATCCTTTTTGCCTGCCATTCCATTGTATATTTTTACACATGAACCATTCTGGGCTCTTCTAATTATTTTAGGCGGGATGGTAAATTTATTTAACTTAATCCCGATTACCCCCTTGGATGGTGGAAGGATTGCAGCTGGAATCAGCACGAAGCTATGGGGATTAGGAATTATCCTATTACTCACTTATTCAGTCATGAATCTAAGCTTTATAGGGTTCCTGATCGTCGTTTTGGGGTCAACTGAATGGTACAAATTATATAAGAAACAAAAGAATCTACAGGCACATAAATTAGAAATACAAGAACTGGAGTCCGCAATAGAAAAATTAAAGCATGAATCACATCATCTGGATTCGGTCCAGGAAACAGTTAAAAAGCTTAGATGGAGCATTAAGAACCTTGAAATTTCAGAAGTACTCCGCTCATTAAATGTGGAAATTGAAAAAATGAAAAGGGAGCTCTATCTGCAACAATTAACGGGGACCTATTCTGTGAATGAGGAAGCCGGGGCTGACAATCAACAAGTGATTGAGGGGTTAATCGGCAGCTTAGAAGAAAAACTAGCCGAGTATAAAAAAGAGGTTAAGATTACCGAAACCTATTATAAAACTGATAAAAAAACAAAAGCGAAATTATTTCTCATCTATATAGGTCTCGTCCTTGCTTTGTCTCTAAGTTATTATTATGGCAATGAAATCCTCATGAATCATCCAGAGATTCAAAAAGCGATGAATCGATAAAATATCAGAGAACGCAAAAAGGTATACACGTAGTGTACCTTTTTTCCTGGTTCTGTTCGTTCCTCAACTCTTTTTTATTTTCTCAAATAAATACTGAACCCCATATAATAAATACGCTTTATAGTGTATGTAGATGAAAAATTGAAAACGACTTAAGCGATTTAGACGGATGATTTTACATTTTTTTAGAACATCCATAAAGACAAAAGCAAAGAGTCCATCAGAGATCAAATTAAGGAACACAAACTTTTTAAAGTTACCATACGAAAGTTTAAGCAACCACATGGAAAGAGGCATATAAGGGCCCACACTAAAGGGAAGTTCATCTTTAATAAAAGATTTTGGCTTATCGTAAAACTTCCACCATCTCTTTTTGTGTCCATACAAGTGGTTGATAATCTCAAAAATAACAATAAAAATGCCAGCAAAAGAAAAGCTTTTGAGACTACGTTTTCCTATAAATAACAACGATAACCATGGAACCAATATTATTAGTAGATTAAATTTTGAGTGCCTCTTTGATTTCATAACCGATATCACCTCAACCTCTTTTTCACTATTTTTTTAAAATAACCAATATCATGAAAAAAAACCGCCCATTTTGAGCGGTCTTACCTTACTTTACCCCATTACATCTTTTAGATGTTTGTTATGTTTTTTTAGGAACAACCAGACAATCAATAGAACGCTAAAGATAGCAAATAAAAGAATAGGCAACTGGAAAAAGCTCCAAACGCTTTGTCCATAGTATTTCAACTGATGGTGCCTCTCCACAGTCTTTTCATAAGAACTTTTGTATTCATATTGAATCACCCACTTTGAATTCGCCATAGCCACTGTTCCTAAATCATATTGACTAGGAATAATTTGTTTATTACGTCCAAAAATGCCCTCGCTTCCAATAACAGCGGCAGCTTTATTATATTCAATTGGATATATGGTTGTAGGTTCCTTTTTAACAGAAGGGTTTTCTTTTACCCAATCTTCTACATCGGCTGCAGGGAAAACCGCTAATAAGTGTAGTTTTTCCTTATACTTTTCAAATACTTTGAGAAGTTGTTCTTCTTCTTGTTCCGTCACTTCACTAGAAGCGCCGAGTACATGGAATACATCCTTCATGATGTCTTCCTTTTCATGATCGACCATTTCAAGCTTATTTACTTCATTCTTATATTCATTCAGTTTCACCATCGAATTGGCAAGAAAACAGATTCCTAACCCCAATGAAATGAGTGCAGTTATAAGGATATATTTAGTAAGCCTCCTCTGTGCATTGAAAAATTCAGCTACTTTTTTGAATGGTTTCTTCGCTTCCAGCCTCTTCGTTTGTTCGATTCCCTCAGAAACTTCCACATTATGTTCCATGGTATGTAGTACATTCCTGCATGTACTACATGAAGCAACATGTTCCTCAATAAACTGTCGACTTTCTTTACTACACAGATCGTCTATATAGGAGGGTAGTAAATCTCTTACAATATGACACTTATTGTTCATTCCCCATCTTACCCCTTTCCTTTAATTTCATTTTGGCTCGATAAAACGTCACTCTAGCCCAGTTTTCATTCTTCAGCTGAATTTCTCCTATTTCTTTAAAACTAAGACCGCCTAAAATCCGAAGCAGTAGCACCTCTTTATACGGTTCTTCAAGCAGGTGTATGATTCGGTATAGAGCAATTTTGTCTTCCGAATGAATGAATTCAGCTTCAGGAGAAGTATGTAAAGAATCGTCTGGAAAAATTTCATTTCGTTGCCGTTTATTTTTTTCAAGGTATTTATAATAGGAATGCTTCGCAATTTGACAAAGCCAAACTGACATTTTACATTCGCCGTTATATCTATCTATTGATTTCACCGCTTGAAAAAAAGTTTCTTGTGTAAGTTCTTCTGCTAGGTCCGCATTATGGCAAAGACACATCAGATATTTAAAGACATCATCCGCATACTTGTAATATATTTCATCTAGTTCTCCCAAGGCCTTTCCTCCTTTCGCTCTATATATCCGATTAAATTCCTTTTCGTTACAAAAAATAATAAAAATTTTTTAATACAATAAAAAACCGCCAACAAATGGCGGCTGTAGTGTTACTTTCAACATTTATACTAAAATCACCTTTAAACATGGCTTCTATATGCGAAATAATACAAAGAGATCCATATTTTAAATATCCAATATTTTCTAATTATGGTACAATAGATAATATCGCCTAAAGGGGGAATTTCTATGGTAAACAATGTGTTTGTTCCTATTTTTATCGCTTTTATCAGTGCAATGGTGGTCTGGATTTCGGTTCTCGTTATAAGAAAAAAGCGTTCGTAAGCGACTACATAATGGTCCCCGAAGTAATGTCCCCCGGCTTACTTTACTATCTGACTTAATTCCTCGGTCATTTGCTCCACTAGCTCGGGTCTCCCGTGAAATTGAGCAGGAGTATTTTGAAACAATTGAATATGCCAATCCCCCGCCTTTTTTACAACAACGAGAGTGTGGTGTGTGTTTACTTTAGGGTTAATGGTGGTCTGCTGAGGAGGCACCATACCAGCAATGGCACGCAAAATGGCTATGTCCGCACTCAAAAAACGCACATCCTTAACCTTGCTAATAAATCGTGCTGTTGGATGGTGATCAAAGATAGGCTTAAGGTGGGCATAAATTTCCTCTCTCCCCTTCGATATGCTTCCATCAAATCCAATGCTTTCTCCATCCTCCGTAAATAAATCTGCCATTCCACGAGCATGACGATTATTCCATGCATCTAAAAGCTGCTGATAGATTGCTTGGACTTCCATTGAAACAGATTGATCCATCATTTTCACTACTCCTTATTTGCTTGTATAGTACTAATTATTGTAGAACAAATAAGATCCTTGTTCAATTTGGGTCTTGTTTCATTGAACCACCATCTGTTCTGCAAAAAAGTCTATCTAAATATTTTAAATAAGATGTCTTGTCCTGAATAGAGGAACCAGCAAAAGTATAATAAGCGGAGTTTTTCCTCTTAAATGTAAAATGGAGGCTCGTTTCGGGGTAAATAAGCGGAGCTTTTCCGCTTATGCAAGGCAAAACCTCCCCCTTTTCCAATTTCTCGAGTCAATAGGCAAAATTTCTCCGCCTATTTAAGCTTTTTTTATTGATAATTACAAATTAAGCGGAATTTTTCCGTCTATTTATCAGATCAGGGGCTTCCCTCTTGATCGTAGAAACCTCGATTTTCTGCATTCAAGGAGATCACTTTGTACCTTTGATTTTCCATTGTTAAAAAACTCTTATTTTAAGTGCTTTATAGTTCGTTAATTAACTAGTAAATTGTATCAATAGCTGATTAAACTTGTCACGTTCTTCCCAGAAAGGGCCATGGCCGCTATATAGAAACGGGACGAGCTGTGAGTTTTTTATTTTTCGATGGAGTTCCTGTGCCTGCTGAAAAGGAATCACCTTGTCATGAATTCCGTGAATAATTAACGTGGGTGCATCTATTTTTGGAAGATCGGCATGCACCGTCTCATCCATCAGTAAAACAACCACTGCCGCGGTCGACCATCCTGCCGCCTGTAAGCCCATTTGGAAAAACCAGTCTGAGAATTGGGGCGTAATATATTGAAAGAAAAATCCATCTGTTACTTCCTGCATCATCTTTGGGCGATCATTTAACGTATCCTTCAGAAATTTATTCGCCGTTTCTGTTGTAAAACCTGTGGGAGCCGCTGCGTCAACCAATACTAATTTGGACACACCATACCCATTGTATCGAGACATATATCGGATCGCGATGGCTCCCCCTGTGGAATGACCAACAAGTGTCACATTTTCTAATTGAAGGGCACCAATCACCACGAGGATATCATCTGCCAATCGGTCATACGTGTATCCATTCACTGGCTTATCCGAATTCCCAAAGCCCCTCCAGTCGATGCCAATACAGCGGTACCCCCTTGCAGGGAGAACATTAAACTGATATTCAAACTGTTTATGGCTCAAAGGCCAACCATGGATGAACACAATCGTCTTGCTACCGCTTGGATTCAAATCTTCCACATATAAATTTACACCCTGCTCTACCGGAACAAAATATCCCATGCGTTTTCCTCCGTTCATATGGTAATTAAGCATAAGATATTCCATTTGGTTCCTATAGGTGAGTGTCTATAAAGAAAACAGCCAATCATCAGCTTCATAATGTTATTACTTTCTTTACTATCGGATGATAAGATAGTAGTTATGCGGTGTTTTTTCCATTTATTATAATAACTGTAATTAATTTTAAATAGTTTCATATAAAAAAATATGAAAGTGAGGGGAAATTATGTTTCAAGTCATTGAAAAAAAGCTCGCCAAAACCGTAGATTCGGATGCTAAGGTTGATCATGCCTATTTACTCGTTCACTCGGATTCTCATAATCTTCATTTGAATGTAGCACGTGGAAAAACAGGCGATGTGCCTGCCAATCCTGAGCAGCCCTTTCATACGGCAAGCATCGGAAAGACGTTTACAGCGGTCTTGATTGCGATGTTAGTTGAAAAGGGTGAAATTAGCTATGAGGATCGGGTTGCCAAATTTTTGCCGGCGGAATTGGTCCAAGGTTTGCACATTTATAAAGGCACTGATTATTCACAGGATCTTCAGATCGATCATTTGGTTAGCAATACCTCTGGATTGCCGGATTACTATGAGCTGAAGCCGAAAACGGGTCCCTCGTTTCAGGCATTGTTGTTTCAGGAACCAGACCGCTTTTGGACACCTGAGGAAACAATTGAATGGACAAAGCAGCATTTGACGCCGAAGTTTGCTCCGGGTAAGGGCTGCCACTATTCCAATACCGGCTTTAATCTATTAGGGATGATTATTGAAAAAGTAACCGGAAAGCCGTACTATGAGGTCCTGCATGAATACATATTTGAGCCACTTGGAATGAAGCACTCGTATTTATGCCATTACTCGGAGCCTGCGGTAGTGAGTGAATATCCTGTTGCCACTATTTATATGAAGGATAAGAAGGTGGATGTAACAGAGCATAAGAGCTTTAGCAGTATTTATGCGGGTGGGCAAACGGTGAGCACATCTGAGGATTTGTTCCTTTTTATGGAGGCTTTGGAGGGCGGCCAGCTGATTAGTCGAGAGTCATTGGAGACGATGCAAAAGTGGACGAAAATGTGGGTCGGTGTTGATTATGGATTCGGGTTGATGCGGGTGCGGATGCAGCCTTTCACGCAGAAGTATCATGTGTGGGGCCATTTAGGTTCGACGGGTTCGTTTATGCTGTATAACCCTGGATTTGATGTGTATATCATTGGCAACTTTAATCGTACCGGATATGTTGGAAAAAGCATTCGATTTGTTTATTCAGTTTTGCGGAATGTAGCGAAGGCTGGGAAGAAATAGGTACGAACAAAAGCACTTTTCGTATAAAATTGGTTAGAATCAGCTGTTTACTGGTGTAAAATTACCCTATTTTAATAAATTTTGAAATTTATCAGCGTTTTTTGACCTTTATCAGCGAATTTAACCCTTTTATTAGCGAATATAAAAATTTATCAGCGAATCTGAGATTTTATCAGCGAATTAAATTATTTTTATAAAAAGCTATGAAAAAAGGTAGCCGTCAAGCTACCTTTTTTCGTTTATCTTAGAAATCAAAGTTATCCGGATCTGGACCAACACGTTGGTCTTGGTTAAGGCTGTCGATGGCCTCCATGTCCTCAGCGGTAAGTTTGAAATCGAATACTTGTGAGTTTTCGATGATTCGATGTTCTTTTGTTGATTTTGGAATCGTCACAACGCCGTTTTGCAAATCCCAGCGGAGGATGACTTGAGCCACAGATTTGTTGTATTTTTGTGCAATTCCTTGAAGTACTTCGTTGTCGAGCAATTGTCCCTGCATTAATGGGGACCATGCTTCAAGCTGGATGCCGTGCTCTTGGCAGAATGCTCGTACTTCTTTTTGTGCTAAACGAGGATGGTATTCCACTTGGTTCACCATTGGCTTAATTTCTGCATCCTTCATGACGTCTTCTAGATGATGAACATGGAAATTACTTACGCCAATTGCTTTTACGCGACCTTCTTTGTAAAGTGTTTCTAGCGCTCTCCATGCTTCCTTATATTTACCCGCTACTGGCCAGTGAATAAGGTAAAGGTCTAGATAGTCCAATCCTAGTTTCTTTAGGCTTGTTTCGTAAGCGGCGATCGTTGATTCGTAGCCAAGGTCAGCGTTCCATACCTTTGAAGTCACGAATAGCTCTTCACGAGCGATTCCTGATTCACGGATGGCTTGTCCTACGCCCTCTTCGTTTTGGTAGATCGCCGCGGTATCAATGCTGCGGTATCCGTTTCTAATTGCAGCTTTCACAGACTCCACTACCTCAGAACCCTCTTCTACTTTAAACACACCAAGCCCAAACCAAGGCATTTTCACACCATTACTTAACGTAGTAGTATCCTGTAAATTCATAACCATAATAAAAAACCTCCCTTAGTTTTAAATAAAGTATAGTTTGTATTCCGCGTCCACTCTAGGAGGACAAATGTCTTTTAGTGGGGTCAGGCACCGTGATGTCCATAAGTGGTGCCTGACACCCTAACCTCTTGCATTTTACCTTTAGCAGGCTTCTTTTGCAAAGTGATTAGCTTTTTGGTCTTTGCGTTGTAGAGCACGGCTCCAGCCGGTTAGGATGACGGCGCCGAGGACCATTAGGGCTCCAATCCAGGTGGTGTGGATGAGGCCGATGGAGTCGGTGATGACCCCGCCCAGGTAGGAACCGATGGCGATACCGGCGTTGAAGGCAGCGATGTTGATGGCTGACGCTACGTCGACCGCGCTTGGTACGAATCGTTCAGCTAGCATGACGACGTACACTTGTAGTCCCGGTACGTTCATGAATGCCAGCAGTCCCATGAAAATAATCGTGATAAGACCAGCCACTTTAAATGGTGCCGTGAACATTAATACAAAGAGGACTACCGCTTGGATGATGAACATATAGAATAACGACCCAATCGGGTTTCGGTTTGAAAGCTTTCCACCAACCATGTTTCCGATGGCAATGGCTACACCGTATGCAAGTAGGATGATGGCAACTGTGCCTTCTTTAAAACCTGTTATATCCTGTAGTAATGGTGCTAAATAGGTAAAGACAACAAATGTCCCGCCATACCCCAGAGCAGTGATGATAAATACTAATAAAAGACGGCCATTGGTCAGGAGCTTGAACTGGTCTCCGAAGCTTGTTTTCGTTCCTTTTTTCAAAAAGGAAGGAACGAGAACGCTGTTAGCGATGAGGCCAATGATGCCGATGGCTACAATTAGGATAAAGGCCATTCTCCAGCCAAATTGTTGACCGAAGAAGGTTCCTAACGGTACGCCGGTTACAGTGGCGACGGTGAGGCCTGAGAACATGATGCTGATGGCACTCGCGCGTCGGTTTGCCGGCACGAGGTCAGCCGCAATGGTGGAGCCGATCGACATGAAGACGCCGTGCGATAATGCTGCGATGACGCGGGCGGCGAGTAACACGCTTATGGTGGTCGCGCTCGCGGCGATGCTGTTGCCGATGATGAAAATAATCATGATCCAGAGCAGTAAGGTCTTGCGTGACATACTGGATGTTAGGGATGTCAGGACTGGTGCTCCGAATGTGACGCCGAGGGCATATAACGAGACGGTTAGTCCTGCTGTTGTTACAGGAATGTGTAGATCTTTCGCGATCAGCGGCAGCAGACCGACGCTGATAAATTCGGTGGTTCCTATGGCGAATGCACTGATTGCTAAGGCTAGCAGTGCGAGTGTGCTTTGTTTTTTATTTAAAGACATGATGTGATTCCTCCTCATTTTTGTAGGGTTGTATGTGAGTTGTAAAAAAGTGTATGATTACTTTCGACCGGCAAGTGTTATTATGGATGATAGAATGTTTATTGAGAAGTACGCACTTTGAAGTGATATAGGTACCTTTGAGTTCTATAGGTACTTTTTAGTGCCTGTGAAATGAGGAGGAAATGATGACGATGCAAAAGAAGAAGTATAATATATCTGTTGAAGCGACGCTGGAAGTGATTGGCGGGAAATGGAAGAGTGTGATTCTTTGTCATTTGACGCATGGGAAAAAGCGGACGAGCGATTTGAAGCGGCTGATGCCGAACATTACGCAGAAGATGCTAACCCAGCAGTTGCGTGAGTTAGAGGCGGATGGCATTATTAATCGGATTGTTTATAATCAAGTGCCGCCGAAGGTTGAGTACGAGCTGAGTGAATATGGCTGGTCGCTACAGGGTATCCTGGATTCACTTTGCGCTTGGGGTGAGAAGCATATTACCAGGGTATATGGGGACAAGTTCTCTGTGCTGGAGGAGAACATTTTGAATGAGCCGTTGAAAGAATAGGGTTTGGGGACAGTCCCCCACTGCTTTAAAGCGGTGGGGGACTGTCCCCATTTTTTACATACTGATAAACTTTTCAAATCCATCCGCATGCATGGTTGGTGTAAACTCGATGATTTCGTAAGTGGCTATATTTTTACTATAGAATGGGTCTTCTTGAATGATGGTTTCGACTTCTTCGCGGTTTTCCGCATTACAAAGGATGACTCCGCCTACTCTTGGATTTTGTCTGCCGGAACAGATGAACTTTTGTAAGGAGTAGTATTTATTGAGGTAGGCTCTGTGTGGTTCTAACTCTTTTTCTACTTCCTCAAGCGTCTTAATGTAGTTTAATAGTATGACAAACATGAATATCCTCCTTAAAATCTTATTTTTAAAAAGTTTCCTTGATATCATATTTCCATTCCATCCAGTCAATCTCCTCTTACCATTGAAAAAAACAATATTATTCCGCTTTTTATTCCTATAAGAGAGCTCATTTTATCAAATTTTACTTCTCCGGATGAGATGAAGGACATTTCTTCCTGCCTCTCGCATCGTTTTGTCCTTCATCCCTTGTTTTAAATCCTAATTTTCCGCTTCAGGTGGAAACTGTCTACGAGTGGTGCCTGACACCCTAGTTGACACTCTAGTTGAGCAAAGATGAAACCGCAACGAAGATACGGGTTGAATTTCCTATTTTTAACTTTATACCTTTCCTAAAACATCCAAACCTGCTATTTTTTACTATAGGTGCATGATAAAGTCCAAAAAAAGTTTTTCCAACGGATGAAATGTTTTTGCTAGATTTTACGTCTATTTTTACAAGCAAATTTATGCCTACAAAAGGAGGAGAAATCATGACATACATACCTATCTTATCTATAAACGTGCGGACACCGCAGGATTTCACATACGGAGAGAAAACATTGCTTTCCGCCATCGATAAAAAGCCGGTTCTTGGAAAGGTGTTTCTATCGACACAAAATTTCGAAGGAGATCAGCAGGCTGATTTGAATTTTCACGGCGGGCCTGATAAAGCGGTTTGCGTCTATTCCCATGATCATTATTCGTTTTGGGAAAGTGTGCTTGATACGAAGCTTGAGGTCGGAGCCTTTGGTGAAAATCTGACGGTAACAGGGATCACCGAGGAAGATATTTTCATCGGAGATGTGTTCGAACTAGGGGAAGCCGTTGTGCAGGTGACGCAGCCTCGGCAGCCTTGTTTTAAATTGGCAACCAAGCTGAACCAGCCAAAATTGCCTCTGATGGTGCAACATACCGGCTATACCGGGTTCTATTTCCGTGTCTTACAAGAAGGCTATGTTTCGAGCGAGGATTCTTTGAAACTAGTGGAACGGAACCAGGAAAGTGTGAGTATTTCTTACGCAAACAAATTGAAATATAAAGACAAGAACAATCTAGACGGGATGAAGAAGATGCTGAGTCTCGCAGAACTTTCAAAGGATTGGACGGAGACATTTTCAAACCGTTTGAAGGAGCTAGAAACCTAGGTTAGGAGAAAACAATATGAATATCTTAAAGTTTCACCGAAATATTAAAATACGACTGGTCGAGTCCTTTTTAAGCTCGACCATCGGCGGAATGATTTTCCCCTTTATGGCGATCTATTTATCTCATCATTTTGGGGCAAAAACGGCAGGCTTATTGCTGCTCGTAAATGTGTTCATCGGCATCGTGATCAACTTTTTTGGCGGCTATTTTTCTGATCAGTTTGGCCGGAAAAAGGTGATTGTGTTTGCCGAAACACTTAGGGTCTTTGCCTTTTTTACCATGATGTTAAGTAATTCTCCATGGTTCTTCTCGCCATTGCTGACGTTTTTCACAATGACGGCGAATAGTATTTGCTGGGGACTGGCGGGACCAGCCACTCAGGCGATGCTGATTGATGTGAGTAAGCCTGAGGAACGGAAAACGATGTATTCGATTATGTATTGGGCCAATAACCTGTCAATTGCTCTTGGCGGTGTCATCGGTGGATTTTTATTTAAAAATTACTTATTTGAATTGTTATTAGCATTGTCTGCGGCGGCTTTACTGACTTGGGTACTCATCACCTTTTTTATCGAAGAAAGCTACGCCACTGAAAAAAATGCTGGTAAGGCAGTCAGGGAGCATGTGCGCGGAATGTTGAACGGCTACAAGGAGGTTTTTCTCGATCGGGTGTTCATCCTATTTGTCCTAGCAGGCTTACTCGTTCTATCGATGGAATTCCAGCTGACCAATTATATCGGGATTCGTCTGGCGAATGAGATGGGCGAACAGCATCTTTTCGGCTGGACCTTTGGAGGAATTGAAATGCTTGGTTTTCTGCGGACAGAAAATACGATTCTTGTCGTGTTGATGGCTTTGGTTGCCACCAAAATTGTGGAGCGTTTTAAGGATCGGCATACCGTGATTGTCAGCTGTATGGTGTTTGTCGCGGGGTATGCGGTGATTTCTTTTTCCAATAATATCTGGCTGTTGTTCTTTGCAATGCTTGCAGCGACGGTGGCTGAAGTGCTCCGAGTGCCTGTGCAGCAAAACTATATGGCGGAGCTGCCACCGGAGCACGCACGTAGCTCTTATATGGCGGTGTCTGGATTAACGTTTAATCTCGCGATGCTCATTTGTTCCATCACGGTAACGTTGAGCTCGTTCTTATCCAGCATGGCGACCACGATTTTTATCTCCAGCATGGGCGTCATCGGAATTTTGTTATTCTACCGGATCTTGCCTACTTTGGATCAACGGGTTCACGGGAATGAAGCAGAGGTATCCTTGAAGTCAGCAAGCCATAATTAAGAAATGGGAGGAAGCTTTAAGGTGAGTTACGCAGAAAATTGCCCGTTCTGTTCCCCACATCAAGATAAGGAACAGCATATTATATTTGAAAATGAAACGTGTTACTTTTTGCAGCATAATCGTGAGCAGGATGTGTTGGAAGGCTCTGGTGTAATTGTCCCGAAAAAGCACCATGCAAATGCGTTTGAGCTGACACCAGAAGAGTGGAACGATACGTATAAGCTTTTACAAAAAGCGAAAGAATACCTCGATGAAACTTACGCACCAGATGGCTATACTCTTGGTTGGAATGTCGGTGAGGCTTCCAATCAGACGATTTTGCATAGCCATTTACATGTTATTCCGAGGTACAATGATGAACCATTAGCAGGTAAAGGCCTTCGTTATTGGCTAAAGCAGCCGGAGAATATGCGGAAAAAGTTAAAGAAGCGTTTATAAAAATAGAGCTTGGAGGCGGACTCCAAGCTCTTTTCTGTTCTATTGTAAAATAACAACTTTTACGGTTCTTCTTCCCCATTGTAGCGCCTGTGCTTTCGTTGGCACGAGGATGTCAATTTTGTGACCCTTGATGGCACCGCCAGTGTCACCAGCGATTGCTACGCCGTATCCTTCTACCCACACTTTACTTCCAAGTGGAATGACGGATGGGTCGACAGCGATTAATTTCATGTTCGGGTTAGCACCGATATTGTAGCCTAAAGCCGTAATCGATCCAGAATCATACGGAGTATAAGCCGTTGCCGTTACATACATCTCTTTGCCGCTGATGGCTACACCGGTATCATTGCTTGGTGTAGAAGAAGATGCTGAAACAGGACGAGCCTTTGCCGCTGCCTGCTCTTGGCTGATTTTTGCCTGAATGGTTTTCATTTGTGACTCAATGCCAGCTTTCTGTTGCTCGGCAAGCGCCATTTGTTGCACGATGCTATTATATTTTTCTTGCATTGCTGTTAAGGTTTCTTGTCTCTTTTGCAGGTTTTGATCAAGCTCTGCCTGCTGCACGGCAAGAGTTTGTCTTTCTTTTTCAAGTGACTGCTCCTGCTTGTCGATTTCTTCTTTGTCCTTCTCAATCTGTTGAAGGTCCTCTTTTTGGGCCGTCAAGATGTCTTTATCTGCATCGATCAGGGTGGAGGCAGCGCTCGCACGCTGGATGAAATCCGAGATACTGTTAGATTCGAAGAATAAGTTAATCATCATGTTGATATTATTATTTTGCTGCATTGCAACAGCTCGCTGCTTCATAATATCTTTACGGGCAAGGATTTTATCCTCCAACTGGACGATTTCCTCTTTCTTTTCTTCGATTAATTGATTGATCTCTTCCATTTTATTCTGTGTTTTGGCCATCGCATCTTTGTTGGCCGTAATAGTGTTATATAAAGACTCTAACTCATGTTGAATATTTTCTATTTCTTTATTCACGGCTTGTTTTTCTTGCTCTTTTTGCTCTACTAATCTAGTTTTTTCATCTAGCGCTTGTTTAGCATTATGTAGGGCATCACTATTGGTTTGTGCATATGTAATCATATTCCCTGATACACATAACATCATTGTAAGTAACATGAGAATTATACGCTTAGTTGTCTTTTGCATACGCTTCCCCCTCCTTATTAACCTATTTATAACAGATTAATGTACCAGTTATGTTACAAGAATATTAAATGTGTATCACATTTTGTCTTAATTGCAAGGAAAGTGTCAATTCTGTGTCATAACAGCACCAGCATTTTACAGCAATGGTGAATGGTGTCAGAGAATGGTGTCAGGCACCACGCGTGGACAGTGTCCACCTGGAAAGGACACTTTGCTTGCACTTCCATTATTAGACCTCTAGTTTCTTTCCTACCTCGAGGACGCGGTTCTTGTTTTTTTTTCTTTTTTTGCTTTTACGGTATGGGACGGTACATAGGAAGGTAACTTTGTTTCCTTTTTTGAAGGCAAAGTTATTGATGATGTCAAATACCTCTTCTTCCGTAAGCTGTTTGCTTTTACTTCCTTGTGTAATCATTAATGAGTCTCTGTCACAGGTGAGTTGGATATCGGAATCAGAGATTTGAATAGAATTGCTTTTGTAATCTAGTAGAATGTGTTGATAGGAAACACATGATGTTTGATGGGATGACTGAGTTGATAGGACGATGGCATCAGAAAAACTAGGCTTGCTTTTAATCCAGCATTCTTGGTTACTTACTTGTTCTCCGATAAATATTAAGGCAACCTTTTCATTCAATCAAATACCTCCATTTTTAACAATATATGACATCAGCATTTACTATTCGACAATAATTTTATTTTTTCCTGCAAAGAATTTCTCCTTTTTGAGGGATTCTCCATATTTGTGCATCATTTACACATTATTCATCGTGCATATTGTGCACATTCAAACTTTACAGCCCCCTTTCCCGTTAAGTTAAAAACATAATTGTTTTTACGGCGGTGAAAGAGATGTCTTTATCAGAAAAATTACGACAGCTGCGTGATAAACAGAATTGGTCACAGGAAACTCTTGCAGACATGATGAATATCCACCGATCGACCGTTAGTCGCTACGAAACAGGGGCTAGTGTTCCCACTTACCAAACGGTCATCCGATTTGCAGAAATATTTAAGGTTGAAAAAGATTATTTAGTGGATGAGCTTGATAAGATGCTGCCGAATGTGGAGGCACCTGGTTATGTGCTGGAAAAATTGGAGGATGCCGATATCGAATTCATTCTCCAGTTGCTGAAAAATGAGCCCGAGCTAAAAACTGCTCTTGTCGAACTCCATTTAATGCCTCCCAAGCGGAAAGCATTTTATGTCGATGCAATTACCAACTTTATAAAAGTTAATAAGCGACATAAACACAAGTTTTAAGGTTGGACAGGTTATTGTGGAAAGTTTTTCCTCCGATATGAGGGGCTAAAACATCAAAGAAGCCGCTGACACGTGTTCAGCGGCTTCTTATCAAAAAAACAGGGGGGTTTTTCAACTAGTTTACCCCGCTTGCTGAAATTTAAACTCCGTCAGAGCCTGACACCGTTATTTATTTCTACAAAAAAAAAAATCCGGCCATGGTTAGCCGGAAAAAACGGGGATGCATACGGAGAGGTCTTTGATTCTTTTTAACAACTGGTACTGGTTGCGGGGAAATCTTCAAAAACTCGCCGAAAAGCTACTCGTTGGGGTACGTCTTGGGTGAAAATGTTTGAAAAACAATGTAGGGTCAAAGATGAAAGGAAATTTTTCCAGAAGATGGGTGTGGGGTTCTGGAGTACATTGAGATTGGAGTTCTGTCCCTTTTCTCTAACTGCTGTTCCCTGATGAGCCATTCCAACTGGCTGACCCGTTTTTCCAGGCTGTCAATTTTTTGATTGGATTTACCAACCATCTTTATCAATGTTTCTAGTAACTGTTCTAGATTCCTCGCTGCTTCATTGCTAAATTCCAACGCCCGCTTCCTCCCTTTTTTGCTCCGTCACCACATCGTGAGGCTTGGCACTTAGGAAACGGATTGTTTCCACCACTACCTCTGTAACGTACACTCTTTTTCCCTCTTTATTTTCATAATTCCGGGTTTGCAATCTGCCAGTGATTCCTACAACGGAGCCCTTTCGGCAGTATTGGCATGTGTTTTCAGCGGCTTTCCGCCAAAGTGCGCATTGCACGAAATCGGCCTCAATCTCCCCATTGTGATTCCGAAAATGCCGGCTGACTGCCAGCGTGACATGTGCGACCGAATTCCCTTCTGGCGTCTTTTTTAATTCTGGATCCTTCGTCAGTCGGCCAACAAGCGTGACCTGATTAATCATGGTTTCAACTCCTTTTTATTTGATGGTTTCATCATAGACCCCTGAGGTGTCCCTTGTAAAACGACTTTAAATGACTTATCAGGAACTTTTCACGTGGATAAGTGTGCTATCCCCTAGCTTTTGGTCAAAAAGTGCTTTTTCATATCACCGAAATATGATTTTTACAAAACTCGACAAATATTTTTCGACATTTGCTTCTGCTCGACATATGTTATAATTTAGAAAAAAGTAACTGGAGGTTGCGATGAAATCTTTTAAGTTATACTCATTGGACGTTATGGATGGTGAAACTTCGGTTGAAGTTCCTTTAGAAGACGGCTTGATTCTTAATAAGGAAGATGAGCGCTCCACCTGGCTGCTTGAGGCGTATACAGATTTGTCCCTCTATGATTTTTTTAAAACGATTCACGATCAAAGCCGCGATTTAATCGTTGAAGCTGTGATTACGAAGAAAGAGAACACACCTGCTTATTTTCAGACGAAGATTGTTTCTTTGAAAAAGTTTGAAAAGCACATCAGCGTGTTATTCGAAGGTCATCTCCGCCGTAATAAAAGTGATTACTCAGAGCTGCTGCTCGATAGCCTGATGCAAAAAGGGCTGGAGGGTCCTGCCCTTCTTAAGGAATTTAAGGAGAAAATGAAAAGTAAACCGAAGATTAAAGTAAAAAACCCTTAATTGTTACATTTGATTCTGACCTTGACCAGTCTTCGGACTGGTCTTTTATGTTATTTACAGTGATAAATTCACATTTTTGTTGATTTTTTCCGTTTCCCTAGAGATACTAAAAGTGTAAGTTGAAAAATATATTTTTAGGGGGAAGTTATGTCAGGAATTGTTAGTTTTATTGTTGAAATTATTATTGCTATTTACTTATATGTGGACGCACCGAAACATAATAAGAGTCCATGGCTGTGGGCTATTTTAGGCTTTTTCTTCGGGCCATTTGCCTTAGGAATCTACTTTATTAAAACTGGCCGCAAAGTCGTTGGCTGGATTATGGTTATCGTCGTCGGACTCCTTTACCTGGCCTTCATCCTCTTAGTTGTTCTAGCTGCCGTACTATTTGCGAATGGCTTTGCGACTTGATAGTGACGTCTCACTAATGGTGTCAGGCACCAAATATTTTGAAGAAGGACAGGCTCGATTGCCTGTCCTTTTTGTCTTACTCGTCTTTGTTATCTCTGTCGTTAACGTCGATGTCATCCTCGATCATGTCTTCTCTTGGCGTATTGTTGTCTTTCGATGGGTCTTTATCGTGTGGTGTATTCTTATCCTCTGATTCTGGATAATGATTTCGGTCGATGATGTTGTCATCAATTACATCGTTATTATCGTTAGGTGTTAAATCATTATCCATACGGTTATCTGTCGGTGTATTAATATTGTTGTTTGTCGGCGATGGTGGATTTTGATCATCATTGTCATTATTACATCCCGCTAACAACACAGCCGATAAGACAGAACCCGCAAGTAGCATAAATAACTTTTTCTTCAAGCGTAAAAGCCCCTTTCACCATGTTCGATTGACCTAGACTTACCATGGTCTTTTTTTAGCATTCCCATTGGTAAAAAAATGATGGCTTGAAGTTATTTACATTTAGTCCCGCCCTGTTAAAATTGTCTGTTGATTTCCGCTCCAATCAACGGAGTGTCAAAATAAATTTAGACTTTGACACGAAAAAGCCAGGCGTTTGGCCTCGATCAAGGATCTTTTTTTTAAATTATGTGTTGATCACCTCTTGAAGGACCTTTAAATTTACCTATTTTATATGAATTCCTTTCTTACTCGTCACTTTCAGTGATTTACTCGTCAAATGTATTCATTTACTCGTCTATTTTCCTATTTTACTCGTCATCCTTCTTACTTTACTCGTCAATAACTCCATTTCACTCGCCACCACTAATCTACACCCATTCCTCCATAAAAAACACCACAGTTATCAAGGACTGTGGTGAGATTCTTTCCTTTAAAAAGAAACGACCAAAAGCCCAGCTCTTGGTCGTTTCAAATCCAATCCCTATTCCTTTTTCTCACCCAAAGCAAACGTAATTTCTGCTTCGCATGCCACTTCGCCGTCAACCGTTGCAACGGCCTTCCCTTTTCCGATCGGTCCGCGAAGGCGGATAATTTCCACCTCAAGACGAAGCTGGTCACCAGGCTTTACTTGCTTTTTAAAACGGCAGCCGTCAATTCCAGCGAAAAATGCTAAGCGGCCACGGTTCTCTTCTTTTTTCAACATAGCCACTGCGCCAACCTGTGCCAGTGCCTCAACAATCAGTACACCAGGCATCACAGGATAATCAGGAAAATGCCCATTAAAAAACTCTTCATTGGCAGAAACATTCTTAATCCCAACCGCTCTTACGCCTTCTTCTACTTCCAAGATACGATCGACCAGCAAAAATGGGTAGCGATGCGGGATAATTTCTTTAATTTGTTCGGTATCAAGCATGAATTAGTACCTCCTACTAGTAACAAGTATTATTCTCTATTCTACTCGAAAAGATACACAAAAGGGAAGGGCTTTCGGACCCTTCCCAGTCAATTTATTTCTTATCCACCAAATCTTGAATATGCGTCCAGGTCGATTGTTTAAAAACATCCGCCACTTTTCCACCGCCCAGAATACCGTAGCCCACTGTTGCTCCCGCCATCAAGCTGACAAACGTAAACACAACTAAAAGAACCAGACGAAGCCAGATGGGAATCAGACGAATGCGGATTCGTTTGTAGGTGTGTGGTGCGGCCTCCACCTTTTCATTTGTACGATCCACCTTTGCGCGATCCTTTTTCACCATAGCTTTTGCATCTTTGGCTTTTTGCTTTTCGGCTTTTATCTTTTGCTGTTCCTCATATTTAGCTCGTTTAAATTCTTCTCTCGTCTTGGCTTGATTGTTTACAGACATTCACTAATTCCCCTTTAACCGGACTGCCCCATGGGCCCAGTGAGTTATACATATTATAACCAACTTTTTTAAAATCGGTAACTTGAATTCTTTTATAAAAATTGCTTTCGCAAACTGTTGAAAAATTTTCATTACTTCTATTATAAAAAAATATTCCCCATTGCACATTAATTTTTTGCGAAAAAAGTCAATTGATGTAAAAAAAAGCAAAAATTCGCCTATTAAAGAGAACCCAAGCCAAATAAAAAAGCCCAATGACCGAGGCTTGTCCTGCCTGCTTCATTAGACTTTTTATGTATGGTTCAGGACTATTTCACCATTGGTTAGATGTCATACCACCACGAACACAATAAAAGATGCTTTTTTTTTCAACAAAGCTATTATCCAAACTTACGATTAGAAATGCGGTCGATGTTATCAAGCATGATACCCGTTCCGATAGCAACGCAGTCCATAGGATTTTCAGCTACAAGAACTGGAACCTTTAATTCGTCAGCAAGCAGCATGTCGATTCCGTGCAGCAATGCGCCACCGCCAGTTAAAATCACGCCACGGTCGATGATGTCCGCTGATAATTCTGGTGGAGTGCGCTCAAGAACACTTTTTGCCGCCTGAACAATCACAGCCACAGATTCACGAAGGGCACCCTCGATTTCTTCCGAACGAACAGTGATAGTGCGCGGTAACCCGCTCACCATGTCACGGCCACGAATTTCCATTTCCTCTGAACGTGAACCTTGGAATACTGTACCGATATTGATTTTAATATTTTCAGCCGTACGCTCACCAATCAAGAGCTTGTACTCGCGCTTGATGTAGTTGAGGATTTCCATATCAAACTTATCGCCGGCCATTTTAATGGAGGAAGAAGTCACGATATCGCCCATAGAAAGAACTGCAACATCCGTCGTTCCTCCCCCGATGTCCACTACCATGTTACCGCTTGGTTGGAAAATATCCATTCCAGCGCCGATTGCTGCTACCTTTGGCTCTTCTTCAAGATAGATTTTTTTCCCACCGCTTTTTTCAGCTGCTTCTTTAATCGCCTTTTGCTCAACACTTGTGATGTTCGTTGGGCAGCAGATCAAAATGCGCGGCTTCGATAAAAAGCCCTTTACGTTTAACTTATTAATAAAATGCTTCAGCATGGCTTCTGTTACATCAAAGTCAGCGATAACCCCATCCTTCAATGGACGGATCGCGACAATGTTGCCTGGTGTACGGCCTACCATGCGGCGAGCTTCCTCACCAACAGCAAGCACTTTATTTGTATTTTTATCAATTGCTACGACAGATGGCTCATTCAATACAATTCCACGGCCTTTTACGTGTATTAGCACGTTAGCCGTCCCTAAGTCAATCCCAATATCCCTTGCAAACATTCTCTTTTCTTTCCTCCTCAAAGCGGAATTCCACATGCATTTCCTAATTTTCTATTGTATCATAATCCTTAAAATTTCCATAACGTTTTACTGGAATTTTGATGAATTATGTCGGAAATGTTTTCTTGACAAAGGATTCCAAGAGAACGCCTTTAAGGTTTCACGGATAACCCCATGTACCCCTCTAATGTTGCGGCTATTTGACAGCCTCGCCTTCCTTTTCTTCTTTTTGATACTTCATCTTTGTCGCTTCCCCACCCCTGAGGTGACGAATCGATTTATGGTAATCTAGGATTTCTTTAACCTCATTTGCCAGCTCTGGATTAATTTCAGGAAGTCTCTCTGTCAAATCCTTATGGACTGTACTTTTGGATACGCCAAACTCCTTCGCAATTACGCGAACCGTTTTCCTCGTCTCCACGATATACTTTCCAATCTTGATAGTTCTCTCTTTGATGTAATCGTGCACACTCTCGCCCTCCCTAATATGGATGTGAGTAGTGTGAAATGAGACCCGCTTATCACTTCGACGAATTCTACTTCCGTGTGGATGGGTGTCAGGCACCATCAAAAGACATTTGTCCGTCTACAATGGACAAACTTTCGAAATAGGTGATCTTGTCGAACTCCACACGACAGAAAGTAATCTACCTTCTGACAATACAATGAATAATCATGTCCCCGACTGAATATCCGCTAACTTCAAACGACTCTTCACCTCAAACACTCTCTTTGTAAAGGTTTGTAACCATTTTATTAGCTTGGATACGGGTTTATGCACAAAATCCACAAACGGGACAAGGCATCCTAAAAGTTTTTTGAAAATTGGACAATTTAACACAGTTCGACAATGTGGAAAAAGCCTGTGATAGGTGGATTTCTGCGTGGAAATATAGGAATACCTGCAATATTTCCCAAGAAATTTGTCGAGCGAAAATTGGCTATTTTTTCAAAAAAATATTATTCTAAAGTGCCAATCATGACCTTAACTGCCTCTAATAGATCCCGATCTGACCATGACGGCATCTCTTTTTTTCCACTCAGCACCAATTCATGCGACGCTGGTATATGAACAAATCCCACCGGCCTATCCTTCACTTCATGCAACACCACATACATGACATTGTTACAAAGATACGTCCCGGCAGTATTTGATATCTTTGCCGGATAACCACTTTCATTGAGCTTATTGACGAATTGTCTTATTGGCAGTGTGGAAAAATAACCATCCGGACCATCCTCGATGATGGAAGCATCATTCAGCACGACGCCATTATTGTCCGGCGCGCCATCGCGGCAATTGATAGCGATTCGCTCCGGAGTGATCGTTGACCGCCCTGCCGCGAGCCCAAGGGAAAGCACCGCACCGGGCTCCTGTTTTTTGATTTCTTCTAGGATTCGTTCCCCCGCCTCCCGATATTCCACCGGCAACAATAGGCCTTTAATTTGATAGCCTCCAATGCAGGCTCCATCAAGTTCTTTAACAATTTTCTCCGTCGGATTAATCGGAAACTCCAAAAATGGCTCAAACCCTGTTAAAAGTAACGTTTTCATCTGCTGCTTCCCCTCTTATCTTTTTTCAAAATATTATATAATGTTCATAGACTGATTAGAAGGATTTTCCTATAAAATCCAGCCATAGAAAGGAACACTTACCCATGACTCCCTTTACTGAAAATGTAATTGAAATTATCCGTAATATCCCTGAAGGAAAGGTCATGACCTATGGCCAGATCGCTCGCCTCGCTGGAAGCCCCCGCGCTGCCCGCCAGGTCGTCCGCATCCTTCACTCCATGAGCAAGAAGCACCGCCTCCCCTGGCACCGCGTCATCAACGTGAAAGGGCAGATTGCCCTACAGGAAGACCAAGCCTATAACGAGCAGGTGCTGTCGCTGGAAGCGGAAGGCGTCGAGATTGGTCTTGGCGGGTTGGTTGATTTGGATAAATATCAGTGGGAGCCGTAATTGCATTATGGGCATGTTGAATGTTTCTACGGTACCGGGGGCTACTTTTTCTATCCTCTTCAGTCACGTAGAACCCTTCTACGTTACCCAGTACTTCCATTTCTACCCTCTTCAGTCACGTAGACTCCCTCTACGTTACCCGCTACATCTTTCACAACCCTCTTCGGCACGTAGACTCCCTACGTTACCCGCTACATCTTTCACAACCCTCTTCAGTCACGTAGACTCCCTCTACGTTACCCGCTACATCTTTCACTACTCTCTTCAGTCACGTAGACTCCCTCTACGTTACCCGCTACATCTTTCACTACTCTCTTCAGTCACGTAGACTCCCTCTACGTTACCCGCTACATCTTTCACTACCCTCTTCAGTCACGTAGACTCCCTCTACGTTACCCGCTACATCTTTCACTACCCTCTTCAGTCACGTAGACTCCCTCTACGTTACCCGCTACATCTTTCACTACCCTCTTCAGTCACGTAGACTCCCTCTACGTTACCCGCTACATCTTTCACTACTCTCTTCAGTCACGTAGACTCCCTCTACGTTACCCGCTACATCTTTCACTACCCTCTTCAGTCACGTAGACTCCCTCTACGTTACCCGCTACATCTTTCACTACCCTCTTCGGGCACGTAGACTCCCTACGTTACCCGCTACATCTTTCACAACCCTCTTCAGTCACGTAGACTCCCTCTACGTTACCCGCTACATCTTTCACTACTCTCTTCAGTCACGTAGACTCCCTCTACGTTACCCGCTACATCTTTCACTACCCTCTTCGGCACGTAGAACTCCCTCTACGTTACCCGCTACATCTTTCACTACCCTCTTCGGGCACGTAGACTCCCTCTACGTTACCCATCACTTCTTTTTCCACACTCTTCGGGCACGTAAAACCCTCCTACGTTACCTACAACTTCCTTCCACACTCATTTCGGTCAGGTAAACCGGTAAACCACCCTAAGGTAATCGATTCCTCTAAAAAATCACCTTCCACGGAAATTAGGAACCTTCTCGCATCCCGATAACTAAAAAAACCAGTCGTTTAGCCTGGCCCCATTACTTCCTTTCAAATTACGTGTCAATCACCTCTTGAAGTACCTATTAAATTACCCTTTTTATATAATTTCCTTTCTTACTCGTCACTTCCAATGATTTACTCGTCAAATATTATGATTTACTCGTCTATTTTCTATTTTACTCGTCAACCTTCACACTTTACTCGTCAATATCCCCATTTTACTCGCCAACTACTAAACTACACCCACTCCTCCATAAACAACACCAAATTATGGTGGGACAAAAAAACGCCCAGTCCCCCAGGCGCCAAAACACAAACATTATTTCCAATTCATAAAAATATTCTTCACCATTTTCACAGGCACCTGCGAGCCACCTCTGCCCTGTACATTTTCCACCATCATTGCCACCAGCAAGCTTGGCGAATTCGTGTTATAGGCAATGAACCAGCCGTTTTCAGAACCCGTCTCCCCCTGCTTCTTCTTGATCTCTGCTGTCCCTGTCTTACCGGAAAGCGGATAATCCGCCATCTCCGCCGCATGCGCCGTTCCGCCCGCATCGCCCACAATCTTCCGTAAATCCGCAGCAATCAGTGCAGCATGCTCACTCGAGACCGCCGCCTCCTTCCACACCTGTCCCTGCTGCTCATCCGCTAAAAGCGTCGGCTTAATCATATTGCCATTATTCATAAACGGAGTATAGGATGCCAGCAAATGCACGATGTTCATCTGGATTTGCCCCTGACCATACCCAGAATCTGCGAGTGAAATTTCACTGTCCATTTTTCCAATCTGCGATGTCTCAAGAGGATACGTGTACTTTAGCTCCTCTTCAAATCCGAACTTCTTCAGGCCATCCGCAAAGCCCTCTTTCCCCAGCTTCAACGCTGCTTGTGCGAAATAAATATTATCCGAGAACACGAGTGCTTTTTCCAAATTAATCGGACTGCCCACATGTACCCGCGTCACAAAATAGCCGCCCCACGACTGATCCTTTTGCCATTTCGGACCAAGAATAGGAACCGCCTCCACCGGGTTAATCGTTCCCTTCTCAAGCCCCACAGACGCCGTGATTGCTTTCATGACTGAGCCCGGCGCATAGAGCTGCTTAAACCGGGTCGTTAACGGCTTCTTCACGTCATCCTGTAACGCCTTCCACTCATCCGCCGAGAATCCTATCACTGCCTGGTTCGGGTCAAACGACGGACTGCTCACAAGCGCCAACGTTTCGCCTGTCATCGGATTCATCGCTGCTGCCGTCCCGACCTCCCCATTCATCTCATTAAAGGCCGCCAGCTGCAACTCCGCATCAATCGTTAATTTGACATTCTGCCCGTTCTCGACAAGCTTCTCGGCGAGCACTTCCTCGCCTCCAGCCTTCTTCTTAATGATAATCTTCACGCCGCTCGTGCCCTTCAGCTGCTCATCCAACACCTGCTCGAGGCCGCGCTTCCCAATCACATCTCGACTCGTGTAACCTTTGGCTTTCCTCTTTTCAAGCTCATCCGCCGTAATCAGCCCCACATAGCCGATTAACTGCGCCGACGCTTCCTTATAAGGGTAAATCCGTGCCCCCACCTTCCGCGTCTGCACAGGTCCGAGCGCAATCAACTGGGCAATCCGCTCCTGGTCGTCCATCGACACCTTTTTCAACGGGACAAACAGCTCCGGCTTCACCCAACTTGCGCTGAGCGCCTTCTGGATCTGTTCGGGTGTCATTTTTAAGAGTGGTGCTACCTGTGCGATGATCGCCTCATCCACCTTCCCGGCAACCACACCCACTTCATACACCTGGCCATTCACAGCTAGCTCATTTCCATTACGGTCAAGGATTTCCCCCCGGGTCGGCGCCACCGTGCTCAAACTGATTTTATCGCCTTCCTTCATCTTTGGAAAAATGAACCCTGTATGCCAGTCTACATACCAGTTTTTCTTATCGTCTTTTTCTTCCTTTTGTAACTTCGCTTGTTGGGTAAATTGAATCGTTCCTGCGATGCTGCTCATTTTTGCGGTAAAAGAATACTGGGCTTGTTCTTTGTCAGCCTGCTTATCCTCTTTTGGTTTTTTGAAGTTAATCTTGAGGTCTGTAATCTGAAGGTCTTTGTAGATTTTTGTATAGCGGCTCGTAAACTCTTCTTTGGTGATATGCTGTTTTGCATCCTTTGAAAGATAGTCATACATCTTATCAAACTTCTGTTTATTCCATAAGGCTATGTACTCCGAAAAACGATCCTGTGGTGTCGGCTCCTTACTGCACCCGGCCAGCGCAGCAACAACCAGCAGCACCACAAACATAAATCTTGCAACTCTCCTCAAACCAATCCCTCCCTTTAAACCCATTTTAACATAAATTGGATACAAGTGGGTGTCAGGCACCACTAGTGGACATTTGTCCTCGTCATGTGGAAAGTGTCTTTCTGTGGGGACTGACACCCAAATAAAGACAAAAAAAAGAGGAAAGTATTTCCCCTTCCCCTTTGGTCACATTCATATTATGAGTTTTTATTTTGTGTAGAGTTCGTTGATTCGTCGTCCTTTTTTTCATCAGAAGACTTGTCGTCGCCTGATTTTTTTTCGTCGGTAGAGTTCGCAGGATCATCAATCATTTGCTCATCTTCCTTGATTTGTGGGCTATCTACAGAATCACTTGATTTGTCATCCGAAAGCTTGTCTTCCTGTAATGTAGTCAACGATTTTTCAAAATAATTCGTTGGGTTTACAGCAACACCGTCTTTACGAATTTCAAAATGTACATGGGTTCCAGCTTTTTCATTGAACAAGCTTTGTCCAGCCTTGGCAAGAACTTGTCCCTGTTTTACTTGTTCGCCAACCTTGACCTTAATATCTTTAACTGATTGATATTGTGTTACAATACCTTTGTCGTGCTCTACTTCAATGACATTACCTAGGACTGCATCTTCATCGACACGAGTAACGGTACCGCTTAATGATGCAACTACATCAAACGTTTCGCCGTCTTTCATTGTGATGTCGATACCAGTGTTTGGCACATACGTATTGTTGTAGAATACTAATGCTGCTTCCTGGTCTTCTGCTTTGCCTTGGAAATCATAGAATTTCATTTTTACGACTGCGTCATCAGCCTTAGCCACCGGCATTTTGAAGTTTTCAAGAGCTTTGTTAACTTCCACAGCTGGTGTTTGATTCTTTTTACCAGCAAGATCAGTGGACTTGTAATCGTATTTGTCTGTCGCACTATTGCTAGTTTGGAACCATAGAACTGCGGTCAGAATGATTGCTGCACTTGCAATATAAATGGCTGGAAATACCCAACGCTTTTTGAAAAAGCGTTTTACACTGGAACTTTGAGAAGATCGTTTGTTTTCTTCCTCTCTCATTTTCATCACCTCAGCAATCATTCTGAACAGATAAGTAGAATTATATACATTCGGCAAAAAAAATTTTTTAGAGTTATTTTTCGACAACCCTATTCATTTTATGCATGAAGATGAAATTTTTTTTACTACTAGGAGGAATATTCACATGAACATACTATTCAAATGGGGTTTACGGGTTCTGCCCCTCGCGTATATGGCCATCATCTGGATCCAATCTAGCCTGCCATCCGACCATTTTGTTGAACTGCCTGATGCATCCCTCGACTCGACCATCAAGGAATCCTTGCATTTAATAGAATTTGCAATTTTATATGTTTTACTAGTGTTGGCCTTCTTAACGCGAAGCCGCCAGTTTACGCCAACCTTGAACGTAGCCTGCGCCGTATTCGCCGCCCTCTACGGAATCAGCGATGAAATCCACCAATCATTCGTACCCTACCGATCCTCGTCGCTATTCGATTTTGTAAAAGATATCATTGGAATCAGCGTATGTTTTTATTTTATAAGAGGGGCGTTGTTTGGAGGGAGATTTCAACGGCTTGGGAAAATACTAAGAACACTTTAGCTTTTCGGTTGATGATAGACCCGATTTTTAAATGTTCCAGTGTAGGGTAGATTCATTGATTTTATGATCTTGTGGCCAATATGAATGGTGGGAATATGCAAGAATTCACAGATCTCAGCATTAGTAAACGAGGGTTTTATTAACAGAAAATAATCATTAATTGTTGGAACATGGGCGGTTTTGGACGTTAGATTACATTTTACACAGCACCATTTCCCAGCTTTATAAATCATTGGGATTGTGAAACAATCTGGACATTGTACACCTGTAGGGATGTCTTTTGGAGATAAATCGTAGGCTTGGAGGATATCCGGGTCATCAGGAGTGTGATTGGTTAATAGGAGGCGCTTTATCTTTTTCAATTCTTTTTTGTCTAATTTGTCCTTTTTATAATAGGCTCCTATTTGTTCAATTCTCTCTAATACATTTTCACTGTTACAGATATGTAGAGTCATTTGATCATCCTTTGGTTCCACCTTTATTATTGTTTTTTCATTACTATTTACAAAAAAATAATGAATAGGAATCTCAGGACAAGTATGTTCTCTTAGCCAAACTTTTAGTTTTTTTGCCTGCAGCTTTGCTTGTAGAACAGGGTTTTTAACTCTTTCTTCTGTACCATTCCTTTTGCACATCGTTTGATTAAACTCTTTTTCAAAGGATAGTTCTCCAGCCATATTCTTTACTTCCAAAACCATTGCAAAATTTGCACATAGTAAGAGGAAATCGATTTGGAAGTAGTATTGCCCGTCAAATAAGCGGAGCCCGTGAAAAATAAGGTAATCTTTGTCAGGGAGCATAGCTAAGTAAAAGTACACTGATTTCTCGCCTCGGTATCCAGCCATTCTTCTTTTATATTCCGCCACCACCTCAGGATACTTTGGATTTAACTCGGGCAATCTTCTATTAAGTGCTTCAAGCTTTTCCATTCTTGGCGTTATCCGCATTTCTTTAGCAATCAAACACATCATTCCTTTCTTTTTTTTCTAAAATTCTCTTTCTACATTTCTTATCCCTGCAAAAATCGACAGTAATTATGAATTTTTTGTGGAATTTAGTTGGGTGTCTTGAACCTTGTTTGGTCTACTCGTCAGTTTAGGAGGTTTACTCGTCTAGTTTTTGATTTACTCGTCACTTTTTATTTTTACTCAGCAATTTTACCTCTTTACTCGTCACTATCCCCACTTTACTCACCAACCTCATAACTACACCCACTTCTCCACTAAAAAGCCAGGCGTTTAGCCTGGCTCTGGTATCTTCCTTCGAAATTATGTGTAGATCTCCTCTTGAAGTACCTTTAAAATTACCCTTTTTATTTAATTTTCTTTCTTACTCGTCACTTTCGATGATTTACTCGTCTAGTTTTTGATTTACTCGTCACTTTTTATATTTTACTCGTCAACTTGACCAATTTACTCGTCACTTTTCCCATTTTACTCGCCAACCACGTAACTACACCTATTTCTCCACTAAAAAGCTAGGCGTTTAGCCTGGCTCTGGTATCTTCCTTCAAAATTATGTGTAGATCTCCTCTTGAAGTACCTTTAAAATGACCTTTTTATATGATTTTCTTTCTTACTCGTCACTTTCGGTGATTTACTCGTCTAGTTTTTGATTTACTCGTTGATTTTTCAATTTTACTCGTCAACTTTCATAACTTACTCGTCACTATCCCCATTTTACTCGCCAACGCCGATCACCCCACAAAAAAAAGCCAGGCCCCCACGCCCAGCTTTCCCACACACCACTACTTCTGCGCCGTAATCGTCGCCATCAAACTCTCTGCCGACGTAATCTCGACCCCCTGGTAATAGTGCTTCACAATATCCTTATAATTCTTGCCTTCCTCCGCCATTCCGTTCGCACCGTACTGACTCATCCCCACACCGTGGCCGAAGCCCTTTGTCGTAATCACAATATTCGTGCCCTTGCGCTCCCAAGCAAAATCCGACGACCGAAGATCGAGCTTCTCGCGGATCTCCTTGCCAGATAGCAACTTGCCATTAAAATCAACCTTCGCCACACGCTTACCCGTCGTACGCTCCACAATCTTGCCCACCTGCGACCCTGTGCCCACCTTCACACCGAGCTTCGCCTCAAACGCCTTCACCGTCATCACCTTCTGGCTATTAAACTTCGGTGAACTCTTATCCCACGGGCTCGACACACTTCTTAAATAAGGAATGTTACCTGGCCAATAATCCTCCGAATTCTCAGTATATCCATTGCTCGTCGAGAAAAAAGTAGCCTGAATCGCCTCACCCTTGTAGGTCAAAATTTGTCCTGCCGTCGAACGAACCGCCTCCACTATCTTCTTCATTTTCCAAGCATAATCAGCGCCCCACGCTCTCCTTAGCTCATCATCACTCTTGTACACCTGGTGAATTTGCGTGTCCGTGACCTGCGCCCCTTTAGGAGCCCCTAGCGTATCCTTACTGACCAATCGCTTCACAATATACGTTCTCGCCGTTAGTGCTTGGGCCTTGAGTGCTTCTTCTTTGAAATCTGCCGGCATCTCTGCTGCCACAACGCCAACGAGGTAATTTTCTAAGTTCACTGTCTCAATCTTTGATTTCGCGGAACGAAACACCGCTACTTCGACCGCAGCATCCGCGGAAGGTGACGCCGCTTTCGCATTTTCTGCCGAGGTCTTCTTCAAATCTTCACCTAATTTTCCGCTCGCCTTATGCTCATCCGAGAACGGTAACACAAGAACAGCTGGAACAACTAAAGTCAGGGCAATGAGGAGCGTCGCTAGTACGATGAGTGGTTTGATTTTTTTCATGATTGTGCCTCCAGTTTGTAAAATTCACACCCGGCGCAAATCAGCCGAGTTGCGTCTCATTCATACATATGGAAGCGGACAAGCATTTATTACACAAACTTTTATAAAAATGAACTCCATCTCCGGCCCCTAACAAAGTTCCAGCTGAAATAAAAACAACACACCAAACTCAGTATCCACCCCACGCACACAAGTGGCCATGAATGGTGTCAGGCACCATATTGAGAGCATCATATAAAGCACTTTTTCAGGCACCACATGAAGAGGCATCGCACAAAGTACGATGCCCAAAAAACCACATAAAAACAGACCCCGATATCCATCAAGGTCCGTTGTCTTTAATATTTACATTATGCGTTCATGTCGGAGACAAATTTTTCCTCTGCAACGAAGATTTCGTCTGCTTCTTTGACGCGTTCGATGTCAGCGCCTAATCCAGCTAGTTTGCCGTGGAAGTCCACGTAACCGCGATCCAAGTGCTTCAACTCCGTCACGCGTGTCACGCCATCTGACACTAAACCAGTTAAGATTAAGGCAGCTGCTGCACGAAGGTCTGTTGCAGATACTTCCGCACCTTGTAAGTTAGAAGGACCATTTAAAATAACCGAACGGCCTTCGATTTTGATATCCGCATTCATGCGACGGAATTCTTCTACGTGCATAAAACGGTTTTCGAATACCGTTTCCGTAATCATAGAAGTACCCTCTGCACGAAGCAATAACGCCATCATTTGGGATTGCATATCTGTTGGGAAGCCTGGATGTGGCATCGTTTTGATGTCAACGGCCTTTAACTTTTCAGGACCGATAACTCGAACGCCATCCATTTCCTCACTGATCTCAACACCCATTTCCTCCATTTTTGCAATAAGAGAAGAAAGATGCTCAGGAACTGCACCCTTTACCAATACATTTCCGCCAGTAATCGCAGCTGCAACCATGAAAGTACCTGCTTCAATACGGTCAGGAATAATGTTATGGTCGGCACCAAATAACACATCGACACCTTCAATACGAAGCGTGCCCGTACCTGCGCCTCTTACTTTAGCGCCCATTTTATTTAAGAAATTAGCCAAATCGACAATCTCTGGTTCTTTTGCGACGTTCTCGATGATGGTTGTACCCTGTGCAAGAGTCGCTGCCATCATGATGTTCTCAGTAGCACCAACACTTGGGAAATCCAAGTAAATCTTTGCTCCCTTTAAGCGGCCTTCAGTCTCCGCTTCGATGAAGCCATTTCCAACCTTCACTGTTGCACCCATGGCTTCAAAGCCTTTTAAGTGCTGGTCGATTGGACGAGATCCGATTGCACAGCCGCCAGGAAGAGCGACTCTGGCACGGCCATTGCGTGCTAACAAAGATCCCATGACTAGAACAGACGCGCGCATTTTTCGAACGTATTCGAATGGCGCCTCTACTTTCAACTCTCTGGATGCATCGACGACAACTGTATTGTTTTCGAATACGACTTCAGCATTTAAGTTGCGTAAAACTTCATTGATTGTATATACATCGGAGAGTGTAGGTACATCACGTATCACACTTTTTCCATCACTTGCTAATAATGTTGCAGCGATAACAGGCAGGACGGCATTTTTTGCGCCTTCTACTTTAACCGTTCCTGTAAGCCTTTGTCCGCCGCGGACGATGATCTTTTCCAAGAGTATTCCCCTCCGCGTCCATTTTCTCTATATTAATATTCAATCGTTATGATTGGTGTGCCAACTACAATGGTAGTCTTACCGCCCAATCGTTCGGAGCGTATGCCAATTTGTAAATTCATGTTATCTCTTTGATTTTCTATGGAGCCAGTAAACATCGGCGAATTCGCCGAAACAGACATGAATGTCTCCTCTTTTAACGCTTCGATCTCTTTTGCATGAAAAACGGACAGTAAATTCTTTACTGTTATGGGTAAAGCCGTATCAATCTTATCACTGAAAACGCCTTTCATACAAGAAAAAATTGTAGGTTTTCCTCGAAATATGTCGGATAGCCTACTTTTAAATTCCTCAGTAGTGAAATAGGCCGCTATCGCCTTATTCCACTCTTTTCCACTGACACTATATACTATATACGCATTAACAGGTTGTTTTGTGTGGGTTGCCATAATTTGAAGCATTTCGCTGTGGTGTTTAGATGTTGGAGATACTGCTGTTACTTCCCATTTTTGGCTGGTATTATTAATTGACCAATCCCAATCGGGAAACTTTTCCTGAAGTTGTTCGGCGTATTCCTTCACGTCCTGCTCACTTTTTATGCCGGTCATTTTTTCTCTTGCATAAAAAGACCATTCATCGAGCAAAATATTTTCGGCTTCTAAAACAGAACCGATTTTTGCCAAATCATCAGCACCATCCGGAATCGCTTGACGTGTAAAAGCACCATTACCATTTGCTTCAGTTGTGTTGTACCCGAAAACAACCAGGATCAAACTTAAAATTGTCATCACAGATAAAAAAAACGAACGATATCTTTTCATCTCTCTACTCCCCCTTACTACCATTGTTACCAGGTAGCGGGTGAGCATACTTGGGAATTGTCGTCACATTTAGACAAGTTCCAAAAACTTAACCTTAACGCCAGCTAAAATTAGACAAGTTCCTAAGGGAGACAACCTTAGCTTTCCACATAAAGATGATTGTACTCAAAATATCGTTAAATGGGAACATGTACGAAGACCTAAATTTTTACCATTTTGTATGTACAGGATTAGTAATTTTGTCATTTCAAACCATTTCTACTAATTATTGAAAATTAATGGAAGTTGTCTGGACCATTGAAGATAATCCAGGAAAAAGTTACTAACAGATGATCCGATGAAAATGGCTAATAATATGAAGAGAAGCCGAGCTTGAAAAACATGGTTAGCCTTAATCAGCTTTTCTAAGCGAATCGACTGCAGTGCCCACCAGGAAATTGCAATAAAAACCAAATGTGACAGGATGCTTACTAACGCCATTTGCCCAAAATCATTTATCATTCTGCTACCCCCTTTTTACACACAAGGATTATTCTATCATATAGACGAAGGAAAGATATAACAGTTTCTATATTTTTCAAAATCACCCTTAAATGTGACGAATTTGTGAAAACTTCTTAACATCTTCATTAAAACATGCAAAAAGCCGCATCGAGAGGTCGACACGGCTTTCAAACTAACGGCTTAAGCTGCCACTTGCATTGAAGTAATACCATTTTCCACTAATCCAAACCCGTCCGGTTACCATCGCCCCAGAACTGTTAAGGTAAAACCATTTTTTATTGTAATACAACCAACCTATTTTCATCGCCCCCGAATTCTCAAGGTAGTACCACTTGCCTCCATCTAATAGCCAGCCTGTCTTCATGGCTCCGCTAGATGTTAAATAGTACCATTTTCCGTTCCACTTAAGCCAGCCTGTGAACATTTTTCCATTCGCACTGAGATAATACCATTTATCCCCTGATTTCAACCAACCTGTCGTCAGATTCCCTGTTGAAGGGTTGATGTAATACCAGTCCCGGTCAGCAAGCAGCCAGCCCTTCGTCGACACCCACGTATCCGTCGAAATCATCATCTCGCCTGTGAAATTCAAATTCCCCTTCGTATAAGAAGAAATCGTCACCTTATACGCTTGACCCGGATTCAAATTCCCAAACAGATAGTTCGAATTGTAAGATGTCACTGGTATGCCGCCATTAATACTTACTTCAACCTTATCCATACTGCTGTCGAGCATTTTCCACGATATACCCACCATTCGATTCGTGTGATAGCTCCTCGTTACTTTCACATTCGAAAAATAAACACTTGCTTGCGCGCCTAACATATCTAGGATGTCACCATTGACACTGCCCTTACCTAGATCCAAATCCATATGTAAAAAAGATACCGCGTTTAAGTCAGGCTTGTTTTTCAAAGGAGTCAGGTCCTTAAAGGCATTGCTGTCCATCGAAACCGTTAGGAGATTCGTCATCCCTGCGAGCGGCGCTAGACTAGCCACTTTATTAAAGTTGAACGACAGCACCTGCAGCTTTGTTAATGAAGAAAGTGGGCTAAGGTCCGTCAGCCGGTTAGTATCAAGGTGTAGTGACTCCATATTCGTCAGCCTTGCTAATGGGCGAACATTTTCTAGCTGATTATCCTTCAGGTATAAGTCAGTTACCTTTGTCAGACCCTGAAGCGGCGTTACATCGGTAATTCTATTATGATCTAGCGCGAGAAATTGAAGGTTCACTGCATATTGCAGTCCTTCCAAACTGCTGATTCCTCTGCCCTGTGCATCCAAACGGGTTAATGAAGCTATATCCGCTTCGGTTAATTCTCTGTCCCTGATGCCGAGCTGTTCCTTAATGACGGCAGCCAAATTGGCATCCGTAATCGGCCCCTCTACTTGTCCACTAGAAAAACCAAGGCTTCTCACCGATGGCTTATTCGTCGTATCGGCCATATGTGTCCGGCTTTGCGGATTTTTTTCGAGCTCATCGAAATTGCTCGGTACTGAAATATAACCAATCGAGTAGTGCTTAGAAGCTGGCGACCAATCCCTATATGCGGCTGTAGCTTCTTTGATTCGAGGAAGATTAGCAGTCACTAACCTCGGTGCTTCCGAACTGCCTGGTACGGTTGAAAACTGAACATTTTTTACAAAAAAGCGGACGTCGCGGATTTTATGTTCATTATATAAATCGTTTAACGCCCTCCCCATTACTGCATGATCCGGATGCCAGTCCATATAGGACATGGACCGATGCATCGCATGCGGGTAGTTCTTCTCAAAGGTTTCAATTGTTTGTCTTGCTTGGTTATAGGAAAGCTGTCCATCGGTAAAATTCATCAGATGGATATTTTCAGCCTTCACTCCTAACGCTACTAACGAACGCATGAATTCGTCTGTTCGCGCGTTGATAAAATCTTCTTTTGTGATTGTTGGGAAATTTTCCTTCGTCAGCTTTTTGTTCACATCAATGAGTGCCCCGGTGGCACCACCACCGTCGGTCATCAGTACCACATGTACCTCGTAGCCTTTGGCCACACTTGTTGCAATTGACATCCCCATGCTGAGCAGTTCATCGTCCTGGTGCGGGGAGTAATAGATGGCAACAGGCTTTGAGGTCTGCGTCTCGGCTGAAGCAGTCTGTTGAAAAATCTGAAAGGACGTAAATAATAGAAGAATCGTAAATAAAGTACGGAATTTGTTCATGTTGTCTCCCTGCTTACCCATGTATTCTAGTAATCTATCTTTTGCGTTATGTATATCGCATTCCATTATACTCCTTATTATGGATAATAGATTACATTTTTTACAAAAATTTAGTTATTTGTTCTAGCAGTGCAGGGTAATTAGTAGTAGTTTGATGGTAAAAAATGGGGGTTTGTGGACTGAATGGCGAAGTTGGCGGAATCCTACGTAGATTCGGCGGAATACCTCCTAAAGTTGGCGGAATAAACCGTAAATCCGGCGGAATTCCATACAAAGTCGGCGGAATCTCACCTCATCACAAGCAAGTTTCCCCAAAAAAACAAACTAACTGCCTAAATTCCGTTCGCACTTCTCTTAACGGGATTTAGGCAGCTAGTTTGGGTGTGTATCTTTTAATTTACGCTTCATTCCATACTCGATAAAGGTTTAATGGGACGTACACTCGGTCGCCCTGAATCTCTCGGTGGATAATAGGAGTCTCAAAATGTTGCTCCAGGTTGCGGTCTGACCGTATTTTATGACGTGCTCGCTCACTGGCTCCTACTAATTTCTCCAAACTTAAATTTGAAAATTTCATCTCGTTCCTCTCCTTTTTTTTAATAAAATTGAATCGATAGGAAACAAAAGACCCACACTTTTGCTTCCTATCAAGTTTTGACTTCATGCTGATTTTGTTGCTACAACGACCACTCGGCCATGATCCATTTCTTCCTCAAAGCGCTCAGCTTCTGCTTGCGACAAGCCTAATGACTCCAGCTTCGAGCGCAACTCATCTCCTCGTGAGCGAAACACATTGGCCATACTATCAAACAAGCCTTGTTCGGCGACACCAACATCGGTAAGATCCAGATTATCCGCTAGGTTCTCAGAGCGATTTTTATCGTGTGCCAATAAATAAATCTCATCCTTCGTATAACCCTGCGTCATCAACTGTTCAATTTCCTTCTTCGCTTGTACACCATTTTCAACGACTTTCACTGTTTCCATTGTTGTTTCCTCCTTGTGATTTGATGTAGCTGCCTTTTTCATTAGCAGCTTGTCGTTCTACATGTTATATAACCGCTCCTGAAAAATTAAAACCTATTAATTTTAAGGTTTTGTAAATTTGTCTGTTGATTTCCGCTCCAGGTGCTTCGCTTTCCGTGGGTGTTTCGGCGAGCCTCCTCGGAGAAAAGCGCCTGCAGGGTCTCCCCTGAACCATACTCCCACAGGAGTCTTCGCACCTTCCGCTCCAATCAACAGAGTATAAAAATCAACAATGTTCTTTAACATAACCAATTTTAAAAATTTTGAAGGGTTAAAAATGAATTCACTGTGGGTATATAGGAAGTAGATTTTTACAGACGAGCTAAAAGCTGCAATTATTATGGAGGTGTATGAAGGATGAGGAAACTTTTATGCAAAAACTGTGGAAACGCTGAATTTTACGTCATTAATATGCACGAAACATTGTGTAAGTGTGGTTGCCGATTATCGAAGCTCAGCGATTATCGCTGGGAGGAATCAAAGAAATGGAAAGAAGTCTATCTTGAAGAACAGAAAAGGCAAACCGAATTGATCTTTAAGATTAGTTTATTAAAAAGGAAAATCGACACCTGTCTGGATGTAGGAGACAAAGAGGGCTTCAAAAAGCTTACCTCAGAACTAAAAGCCTGCCAAACCGCGTTAAAAACAGGAACGCCAAACCCAAAAGCACGATTGCGCGAGAGGGTGCAGCATAATAGAGATATTGTTTAAATGAAAAAAATCGAAAATTGTTGGTTTAAGGTCCGCTAAGGCGGGTATTTAATAAGCAGAGTTACTTACTTGAAAAAAAGAAAGGAGAGAAATAACATGGGATTTATTTGGGCATTAATTATCGGAGGAATTATTGGCTGGTTAGCCGGACTTATTTTGGGGCGTGACTTGCCAGGTGGTATCATTGGAAATATTATCGCAGGGTTCATTGGAGCATGGTTGGGATCCTTCCTACTAGGAAGTTGGGGTCCAGAAGTCGGAGGCTTCTTTATCATCCCGGCTCTGATTGGTGCAATTGTCCTTGTATTTATTGTAAGCTTTATTTTAAAAAGCATGAAACGCACTGCGTAATCTAATCATTATCGGTTCAAACAACAACATCCCCCCTACCTATATAAATATAAAGAGACTGCAAACTAGTTGCAGTCTCTCTTTTTGTTTCCACCGTCGTTAAGCAGTTTTCTTATGTTTTACAGTACCCTTGTTCATTTTTCTGAAGTAAGGTACAACCCAACGGTCTAAACCGATTTTACCAGCGTTGTAGCCAGCTGTTAAGATAATGAAGCCAAGGAAGATGTCTCTAGGGTTGTGAGATACAGTGCCAGCTAAGAAGAAGCTGAAGTTCATGACGAGACCAAAGAACATAGCGGCAGTTGTTAAGCATCCAAGGATTAAGCCTAAACCAATTAATGTTTCGCCCCAGGGAACAAGAACGTTGAAGACATCGACGTTTGGAAGAGCAAAGTGTTTCAAGAAGTCAACGTACCAGCCAAAAACGACTGCGCCATCTGGACCTTTTACCGGGTTAGCAATGGCTCCTTTTAAGAATCCAGCAGCGTCAAATCCGCCAGTTAATTTATGGAATCCTGCAGTAAACCAAGAGTAACCGAGGTATAAACGTAAGACTGTTAAGATAACAGATGCAATTTTGTTTTCTCTTAAAAATTTGTTAAACATAAATGATTCCTTCTTTCATTTTTTGTTTTGTTCTTTATAGTTACAATATATTACTTTTTGCTTAAATAACATGGATATAGTGATAAGTTCACAGTTTGTTAGAAATGTTATGACAAAGATATGAACGAACTGATTTGTTCGCTATAAAACTATGGTTTTTATAACATGCCTGTTGATTTCCGTTCCAGGCGCGAGCGGTTCGTGGGCGTTTCGGCGAGCCTCCTCGGCGAAAAGCGCCTGCGGGGTCTCCCCTGAACCGTACTCCCACAGGAGTCTTCGCGCCTTCCACTCCAATCAACAGAATATAAAAATCAAAAATGTTCTTTAACACAACCTTACAAAAAAAACGCACCTACCGGAGGTGCGTTCGTTCGTTTCCGCTTATCGTTTTTTCTTTTTAGAAGGATCGAGGGCTGCTTGTTTATTTTTATTTACCTTTTCTAAGACCACTTGCACATGGACATTTTTCTCATCCACATTGGTTACTTTAGCAACCGTCCCTTTTAGCCCCTTAATCTTGATGGCTTCTCCTTCTTCCGGCACAGTCCTGAGCAGCTGCGTTAATAATACATTTTTGTTTTCTAAAAAATGAACAGCAAACATGATCGAATCACCTATTTTCATATGGTATGGTTAGAATTCCTTCTACCTAAAAATATTAGATTCGAGTGAAATTTAGACCTCCATCCAAAAGTTTGACTTACAACACCCCCGAAAACAGCCTGGCGAAGCTTTCTTTGAATTTGACCACTGGTTTCCTTTTGTAAAATTCAACAGCGCGAATGCGGCGGCAGTCGTTAAGGTCATCTTGGAAATGGTCAACCAGTTCGGCAATTGAGTCTGTTCCTGATAAAAACAAATTGACTTCGAAATTCAAATGAAAGCTGCGCATATCGAAGTTGGCGGTTCCAATCGAGGCCAGGTCTCCATCGACAATAAGGACCTTTTTATGAAGAAAGCCCTTTTGGTAGGAATAGATTTCTATTCCTGCACGCAGCAGTTCTGGAAAATAGGATTGCGTTGCATACTGGGTAAGAAACCCATCATTCGTTTCAGGTACCATTAAGCGTACCTGGATACCTTTCCTGGCGGCAATCCGAAGAGCCGTTTGGATGGACGGGCTCGGAATAAAGTAGGGGGTGGCGATCCAAATGGATTCTTTGGCCGAGGAAATCATTGCGTAATAGTGATCACTCATATCACGTGTTTCGGGACCAGTTGCGACAACGTGCACTAATCCATCACCGTCCACCAGTTTCGGTTCCAAATAGCGTTCATTTTTAAAAAAATTCTCACCTGAGGCATAGAGCCAATCTAGCAAAAAGACGGCATGTAATGTTTGTACGGCTTCCCCTTCTAGCATGAGGTGGGTGTCGCACCAAAAGCCAAAGTGGTCGTCCTCGCCCAGGTACTCAACCCCGACGTTTAAGCCGCCGACAAAGCCGATTTTTCCATCGATGACGATGATTTTGCGGTGATTTCGAAAGTTGAATTTTTGATTGATGAATCCTGCTTGGATTGGTAAAAAGGGGTGAGTCTGAATGCCAGCCTCCTCCATGATTTTCAGGTCGGCTGTGGAAAGGGAGAAGCTGCCGACTGCATCGTACATGAGACGGACTTCTACACCGGCCCTGACCTTTTCTGTAAGGATGTCAATGAGCTCTTTCCCCAGGCGGTCATAGCGGAAAATATAGTATTCGATATGGATAAAGTCCGTTGCTTGCTGAAGTCGGCGTTTAATTTCCTCGAAGGTTTCATCTCCGTTTTTCAATACTTTCGTTCTTGTATTCTGATTCCAGTTGGTTAAGGTTACCCGCTCCAAATAGTTTGCAAATTCACGCTGGTGCTCATTCAGCCCGGACATCGTCAGTGTTGCGGCCCCACCACTAGCCATCCCCCATTTCTGTTTGTTCAGCTCCTCAAACATTTCCCGGTCGAGGCTACGTTTCCTTTTAAACAGCTCGCCTTTATGTACCAGTTGGCCGGAATAGACGTAGAAGATGTAGCCCAGTATTGGCAGGAACACTAATATATACATCCATAGCAAGGTGTTTTGGGCTGGGCGGTTTTCGAGCCACAGTGAGACCACTGTATTTACAATCATGATGGTGTAAAACGTGAGGCAGAGCGCTTTCCAGTGAAAGGGGACGTCAGTGCACAACGCCACGTAGCCAAAAATCATCATCATGAGGACATAAACAAATTCGACCCTGAGTTTTTTCATATGCGTTTCTCCCTGCATCTTTTTATCTATGAAATACCCGTTCTACAGGAAAGCGAAACAAAAAAGCCGCCCACACTATTAAAATAGCTGGCCGACTAAAAAGGTGGCGTCATCTTTTCGCTTAGTCATATGCAGTTTTAAATGGTTGGACATATCTTCAATCGATTGGAATCGGGTTAGCTCCTGTTTAATCGAAGGTAGATGAAGTCCATCCGTATGCATCATAAATTTGGAGTTTTCTTCATAGGGAAAGGTATCAATTCGATAGGTTTGCGGCTTTCCTGATAAAAAGCCAGTAACAGGAATGGGATAAATATAGAGTCCTGAAGGAAGATAGAATACAAATTGAATGTTACCCACGGAGCAGTAGGTGACTTCCTTCCGTTGAAAATGGGCCTTTAAAACCGAAACGGTGGCGCCTCTCTTCAATTTCAGTGCTTGATTACAATAGTCCATCAGCACCTCGACTTCTTCATGATGGTGCTGCTCAATCACTTTCCTTACAGCATCCGATGACTGATTCGCGTACAGCCCGCTCCCTAGACCGTCAGCCACCGAACAGATAAAGTACTCGTCCGTTGCCTTCATGAAAAAACTATCACCATTAAAGCTATTTCCTTCTTTTTGAATTTGAAAGGCACGTGCTTGAACATATGCGTTGGCTTCATGATCAAGCATGAGTAACTCCTGAATAGGCATCCTTAACTAGTGCCTTTCGTAATTTTTCAATCGCCTTTTTTTGCAGACGTGATACATGCATTTGTGATATACCCAAAAACTCACCTGTTTCCTTTTGACTCTTATTTTCGATGTAGGTCCAGTGAATAATTTCTCTTTCTCGGTCCGATAACACATGGAGGACACTTTCAAGCATCATGCGTTGGTCCACTTTTTCAAAACCTTCGTCCTTCGATCCCATCACATCGAGCGCCGTAACCGTACTTCCCTCAGATCCGGTTTCGATTGGTTGGTCAACAGAAACGGATTGATAGCTTTTCCCCATTTCCATTGCTTCTAGCACTTCTTCTTCACTCACATTCAAATAATCGGCAATTTCTGGGATTTTCGGTGAGCGTTGATACAGATTGGTCAGCTCGTCCACTACAGTTTTAAGCTTCGGCCATAATTCCTTTACGCGTCTCGGCACATGGACACTCCATGTTTTATCCCGTAAGAATCGCTTGATTTCTCCAATAACTGTTGGGATTAAAAACGATTCAAATGACCGTCCAACATCTGGTTCGTAGCGCTTAATCGCTCCTAATAACCCAATCATCCCTACCTGCATGATATCCTCATGAAAGTCTCTGCCCTTTGAAAATTTATTGGCAAGACTCCCGACAAGAGCGGTATAATTCTCCACGAGGATTTGCTGCACCTCTGGAGAGCCTGTCTGCTGCACCTCGAGAATGAGGGCATCAATTTCTTCCTTAGTTCGCTTCACGGTTTGAGATGGTTTGGTCATGATTTTCACGCTCCCCACTTACATTCTTCACCATGAAGACCGTTACCCCAGACTGATTCGATACACGGACCTCGTCCATGAGCGTTTCTATCAAAAATAGACCTAACCCTCCTTCTGCCAAATCGTCCACTGTACTTGATTTTGTGTAAGGGCCTAGTTCTTTTTTCGTTTGGATAAAATTAAAGCTTTGTCCGTAATCGGCAACCATCATTTCTAATTTATCCGGGTAAATCCCAAAGCCGACGATGATTTCCCCACCTTCATCATTTCGGTAGGCATGCTGTACAGCATTCGTTGTTGCCTCACTAATGGCAATTTTTATATCCTCGATCTCCTCGTATGTAAATCCCATACGGCTCGCGATGCCTGATAACGTTAATCGGATTACCCCCACATAATCGGGTTTCGCTGGAATCTTCATTTCGATATAATCCATCACTTGGTTCATACTCCCCCACCTTTTCATATGCAAATAATTTTTGCCGTGTTTTTTTACTATCGTCCCGTTCTAATTGGTAGCAATGGTAATAATATTGCTTAAACCGGTAATTTCAAACAACCGTTTCAGTCGGTCAGAAAGGTCAACCAGTTTCAATTCGCCTTCATTTTTCTTCAGCTGTTTGAAAAGGCCCACAAATACACCTAGGCCTGTACTATCTAAATAAGACACATCCTTCAGACTGATGACAATCGATTGATTTTTCCCTTCTGCTAGAGGTAAAAGCTCATCCCTCAGTTGCGGTGCTGTAAAGGCATCAATTTCGCCTGCAATCTTTACGACTGTATCCACATTATTATGATATTTATCTATTAGTAGATTCATTTTCTGATCACCTCAGGATTATTTATTTTTTTACATACCCGCTTCAACAAAAGTCTAAACCTTTCTTTTTAAAATAATTAAAGTAAAATCGTCACGTATTTCAAAATTCTGAATTCTCTCGAGGTCACGATAGATATTTTCCACCATTTCTTGTGCAGGCAGATGCTGATATTTACGAATAAAATCCGTGATGACAGACCGTTCGATAAAGCCCTCTTCTGTTCTTGATTCAGTGACACCATCTGATAATAAAACAATCATATCGCCAGGCTCGACTTTTTTCTCATATTGATGATAGCTGGCATTCGGGTCCACTCCGAGGACGAGACCTTTTGCGAGGATGTCCCAAAATGTATCCTTGGACGATTGATAATAAAAACCTGGTTCATGACCGGCTGATGCATATGTAAAGGTATGTTCATGTGAATCATAGATACCATATAGCATGGTAATAAACATACTTGAATCGACATTGTTTTCTACGACTCTATTTAAATTTTCGAGCACATGTTGTGGATGGACACGTGACTCTAGCAGACTGTCCATCGCATATTTAATCATCGACATGCACAGAGCAGCAGGGATGCCTTTGCCAATGACATCAGCGACCGCAATACTGATTAACTGCTTGTCTTGAACAAATCGATAATAATCACCATTCATTTGCTTGGCAGGAATACTGATAGCGCCAATATCTAACACATCTATTTGGGGAATTTTCGTTTCTAAAAGGTTATCTTGAACGCTCGCAGCAATCTCAATTTCCGATCTGATTTCAAGCTGCTGGTCACGGAGGCTTTGATGTTCCTGGTAGGCTAAACCATAGTCCATCATTACCTCTAATAGAAAGTCGCAGGAAGCGAACACTTCTTGCGGGAGGTCGGGGAAAAGCTCCTTCAATGCCGTACAATGCACATTGATAATTTCTTCAGGGGAGATTTGGTGTTCCATTGCTTTTCGACTAAACTTTTGTCCTTGATATAGTGCTGCTTCGGTTGATTCTTTCAGATAGCTGTATAGTATGCTGCGATATTTTGATTGAAACATATCTTTGAAATCCATTTCTTCACACCCTCCTAGCGAAGCCATTTCACCACCTGAATGCTCGTTCCTTCTCCCACCTTAGAAGTAATGCTGAACTCATCCATTAATCGTTTCACCCCTGGTAATCCTGCCCCTAAGCCACCCGATGTGGTAAATCCATCTTCCATTACTTTTCTTATATCATGAATGCCTGGACCTTTGTCCGAAGCAATAACCTTTAAGCCGCATTTTCCTAATTCATACATGCGGTCAATTTCGATTTCGCCTGTTCCAGCGTACAGATAAATATTGCGGGCCAGTTCCGAAATCGCTGTTGTGATCCTTGCTTGGTCAACCGAACCGAATCCAAGCTCCTTTGCAACGTTTCTCCCAAGCTGACGCGCTGCAACGATATCCCATTCAGTTATGATTTTCACACAGGATTCGTTATCCATGCTTTACTCCCCCAACTCCCGCTGTAGTGTTTCCAACCCTTTTTCTAAATCTAGTGCTGTTCTCACATCTTGAAGGTGTATCCCTAGTTCTACTAGTGTGATCGCTACAGCTGGCTGGATACCCGTCAACACCACTTTTGCGCCCATTAGATGGGACATACTGACCACATCGCCAAGCACCTTGGCAATAAAGGAATCTATCACGTCCACAGAGGTCAAATCAATGACGACACCGCCCACTCCTGTTTCATGAATCTTGGAAAGGAGATCTTCCTGAAATTGTAAAGCGGTTTGGTCATCTAGCTCCCATTGAATTGAGATGAGCAGGCAGTTATATAACTTTAAAATTGGTATTCTACCATTCATTGCTTATTCCCCCACTGAGACGATTTTCCGATTTGTCATTTCCAATGCAGCGGCAACCCCTTTTTGCAGGCTGTTTTTCGTAACGACCTGATTAAGGTTAATCCCTAAGTTAACGATGGTTTGTGCTATCTCCGGTCGAATGCCGACGATTAAACACTTAGCCCCCACCAATCGTACCGCTTCTGACGCTTGAATAATATGATGGGCCACCATCGTATCTACTACAGGCACACCCGTAATATCTATTAACACCACTTGTGCATGATGCTTCACGACACCCTGCAGTAAATTTTCCATGATCCGCTTTGCTCTATCGGTATCGATTGTGCCGACCAATGGCATAACGGTGATATTGTCAAAAATCGGAATTAGCGGCGCTGACAATTCCTGAAGAGCAATTTTTTGCAAAGAAACCGTCCTTTGCCAGGACGATGCATAGTGATTGAGCACTTCTTTGTTAATCGGCGTTACCCACTTATCATAGGCCCAGCCGAATTCAATCTGTTCCTTTTCTGAAGACTCTCCCACCATGTGAAAAAACATAATTTTGGAAAACTCCATTAAGCTGTCCATAATAAAGTTTAGATTCCAGCCTAATTGGACCAATTTTTGCGCGAAATCTCTCATTTTGTTCTTCGCTTGGTTGTCCTGATTAATTAAATCATGAACTAATATATTAATATATTCATCGCCAATATTCGTATAGACTTGGTCGGTTATGACAGTTGAAAGTTTCTGCTCATCCATCGAGCTCATTTTTTCTACCCACTCTTGTAAAAGCTGTCCCCTGTTCGCTTGAATAAACTCAATCATTCGAGTTGCGTTTTCCATCTTACCTCTCCCATCCTACCTTTTTTCCTATTATTTCTAGTTACTATTATACCAATATACTCTATACAAAAAAATCACCATAATGGACTAGACCAAAAGTACTAGTTCTTGGTCATTTATTGTCCCTCACTTGAAAAAGGAGCCTCGTTTTTTCCCTTTTAATAGATCTCCTGTCCAGCCTTTGATCTTTAAATACGCATAGAGAAGGATGGTGGAGATGACGATGAGAATGATCGATAATGGATAGCCAAAGCTCCATTCAAGTTCGGGCATATGCTTGAAGTTCATACCCCACAAGGCCCCGAAAGCCATAATCGGGGTAAACACAGTGGTGATTACGGTTAGCGTTTTCGTGATTTCATTTCCCCGATGCGAGGAGATGACTTCCTCTAAATTGATAATGGAATCTAGTTCATGTTCGTATTCCTGGAGAAGGGTCAGCGCACGTTCAATCCGTTTGCAGGTCATTGGGAAAATTTTCCCCTCGCAGGGTTCATGAAGATTCACTTCTTCGATTGCCATCTTTAGCTCTTTGACCGGAATGAGGAGACTCTTCCACACTAATAGTTCGTGCCTGCGCAAATAAACGAGCTCGAGAATGCTCGTTTCATTTCGTTTGCGGATGCTCCAGATCAGGGTTTTTAGGTCCTCTTCAAACCGGTCAATTTCAACCAGCCATGCATTCATCCATTCTGCGATGAACAGCATGAAGCCTTCGACGGCATTGGTACTTTGGCTGATTTGACTTTGGAGGAGCTGGAGATCGATGTGTTTCAGGGTGCCCCAATCAAGGTCGATCGTTACCCATTGATCGGTGGTGACATAGAAATGAAAGAATTTGACATCATGTTCCTCTTCGAAGCTTTGTTTATAGATGAGTGTGCCTTTGACTACTTTTTTTCCATCAGGGGTGATGGATACCCTGAGGCAGTTGGTTTTGTTGTTTTGAATTTGTTGCAGCCAATCGATGCTGCTTTCATGCTCAAGGATGGGGGTGAGTTGCTCAATTTCCTTTTGTTTCGCCTGAACCCAGGTCCAGTTGGTTGGTGTACGGTAGGTGATCATGGCGGTCTCCTTTTTTTATGTTTAAAGTTCCCTGTTTGGTCGGAATTGAAACTTTTATGTTTGAGGGTTGAATTAGTGGGTATACATATTTCAAATAGAATATACGAATTGGTTGATGTAAATGGATGGATTTTGGAACTACTTTTTCTAGGAGGGATTTGTAATGAAGCAAGTGTTTGGAATGAAATCAATAGTAGCTGTGGGAATTGGTGCCTCTGCTGTGTGGTTGTCGTCAAAGCCAAACCGCGTCAAAGCAGAAACGGTACTGCGGGAGTGGAAGCGCAAGTTTCTACCCACTGTTTATGAAAAAGCTGAACAGTTGCCGATTGAAAAAGGTGCACACCCACATCCTCACGATATCGAAGACAACAACATGGTAAGTGAAGGCGCGCAGTACTCCGTCCAGTTCTATAATGAAAAAATACAATAATCTTTGGGGACAGTCCCCCACTGCTTTAAAGCGGTGGGGGACTGTCCCCAAATTGAGGTGGAAATATGGTCCTCTTCTTTTTACTGGTCTATTTTGTCATTATTACGGCGGTTATTGAGATTTTTGTGGTGCTGTTTCGTTGTACGGGCTTGAAGGTGGAAATCTCGCGGTTTCAGGTGATTTCGATGATGACAGGAACAGGATTTACGACGGGTGAATCCGAGCTGATTTTAGGGCATCCGATTCGAAGGAAACTGGCTATTTTTTTAATTCTGTTTGGCGCCTTCTCTCTTGCAGTCATTATTTCATCGATCAGCCAGTTCCTTTCCGAAGGACTTCGAACGAAGGAAATCCTAGCTGTGGCCATTGCGGTGTTGCTGGTCTTTGTTGTGCTACGTATGTCTCGAATGCAGCGTCTGTTGTCCACATTGTTTAACCGTCAAATGAAACAGAATGTGGAGCTCGTTGATTTGCCGGTGCGGGATGTGTTTTTATCCTCTAAAAAGGAAGCCGTGCTCAATCTGCCTATCTATAAGGAATCGTCGCTACATAACCGCACGATTCATGATGTCATTCCAGGACATCAAGGAATGGATTTCGTGGTCCTCTTTATTCAACGAGGCGGAATGAAATTGAGGAAAGATATCTACGGGGTGGTGCTCCATGAAGGTGACCAGCTCCTATTATTTGGGGATAAAAAAGTGCTGTGGTCGGCCTTTGAGCATGATTGGCGGGTTCTTGAGGAGAAGCGGAAGGACGAGGAAATGTAGACGGAATAAAAGGCGGAGGGGCATGCGCTGGAGCTAGATTCGAACAACTGGTTCAGTTACCACACTCGGACCTTTTTATAATTTCCAAACAACAAAAAAACCAACGGCATGAGACTAGCTGACCGTTGGTTTGCACATTTATTTTCCTGTTTGTGGGACGAATTCTAAGAAGCCCTTTATTTGTTCTGGCATGTATACCTGGCTCAAGTATCTTCTTTTCAAATTATGTGTTGATCCAGCCTTGAAGTACCTTTAATATTTCCTATTTTATATGTTTTTCTGTCTTACTCGTCACTTTCGATGAATTACTCGTCAAATATATGATTTACTCGTCGATTTTCTATTTTACTCGTCTAAATTCACACTTTACTCATCAATAACTCCATTTTACTCGCCAATCACGAAACTACACCCACTCTTTCATTAAAAAGCCAGGCGTTTAGCCTGGCTCTGGTATCTTCCTTCAAAAATATGTGTAGATTCTCTCTTGAAATGCCTTTAAAATTACCTCTTTTATATGATTTCTTTCTTACTCGTCACTTTTGATGAATTACTCGTCAAATATATAATTTACTCGTCGATTTTCTATATTACTCGTCTAAATTCACACTTTACTCGTCAATAACCCCATTTTACTCGCCTACTACTAAACTACAACCATTCCTCCATAAAAACACCACAGTTATCAAGGATTGTGGTGGTACAGAATTATTTACTTTTGAAAAAAGGTCCCGGGTAAGGACCTTTTTCATCGTCTCTCAATTTTTAGATACAAAATATGATACCCATCTACCTCTTCCACGGTAAACTCATAGCCCTCAGCTTCTACAGAAGCCCCCAACTCGACATCGCCATTTTGTTGTAGAAACCATCCGCCGATTGTATCGACGCCATCTTCCGATAAATCTGTACCGAGTAGATTGTTCACCTCACCGATACCCAGCTTGGCATCGACAACAAAATTATTTCCCGGAAATTCTCTGACCTCCGCGACTTCTTCGGCGTCAAATTCATCTCTTACCTCACCGACAATTTCCTCCAGGATATCCTCGACCGTCACTAACCCAGACGTTCCTCCATATTCATCCATCAAAATCGCCATATGCGCATGTTCCGATTGCATCTTCACCAACAAATCATGAATCGGAATCGACTCAATCGCCCGGATGACCGGCTGGATAAAGGCTGATAGCGTCCAATCTTGTTCCTTCTTCAATATAGAGGAGGTTAAAAACATTTTCACATTCAACACACCTAGAATATGATCCTTGTCCCCATCCATGACCGGAAAACGAGTATATTTTTCCGTCCTTACTGTTTGGATTACTTTTTGTAGACTATCGTCGACAGACAAACAAGACATCTCAGTCCGCGGAACCATAATTTCCTTGGCTGTCCGCTCATCGAATTCAAAAATATTGTTCAAATAGGTCCACTCGTTCTCGTTGATTTCTCCACTTTTAAAGCTTTCGGACAAAAGAATCCTAAGCTCTTCCTCCGAATGCGCTAGTTCATGCTCCGAAACCGGCTTCAATCCTACCATTCTTGTAAGCATGCGTGCCGAACTATTCAATAACCAAATAAACGGATACATGAATTTGTAAAACCACATCATTGGTGTAGCAAACAGCAGCGTAATCGTCTCCGCTTTCTGGATTGCCGCCGTCTTTGGCGCCAATTCTCCTGCGACCACATGCAAGAAGGTGACGAGAGCAAAGGCGATTCCTATCGATAAAATTCGGGTAAGTGATTCATTCAAGTGGAGGGCTTCCATCAACGGGTGCAGCAGCTTTTCTACCGTTGGTTCCCCAAGCCACCCAAGTCCTAATGCTGTTACTGTAATCCCCAATTGACAGGCTGATAAATACTCATCTAAATGAGATACCACCCTTTTGGCGGCAACCGCTCCCTTCTTTCCTTCCCCAAGCAATTGCTCTATTCTCGAAGGCCGAACCTTCACAATCGCAAATTCAATCGCCACAAAGAACCCGGTCAAAGCAATCAACAAAGCAATCGATACCAACTTCATCATCATAAATTATCCCACCTTACAGAGATGGGGTCAGTCCCCCACTGCTGTAAAGCAGCGGGGGACTGACCCCAAGTTTTACTCCTCGAGTTTTTGGTCTAGTTTGCGTAGATATTTGGCTGCGAAATCTTTTCCTCCGATTCCGAAGGCTAGTCCAAAGGCGAGGGCCAGTCCACCAAGGACAAGGATGAAGGCAGCATTGACAATGCTATGTGCGACACCGAGTTGGTCTAGTGCCATAAAGATGGTAATCGCAAACACAGCGTATTTCGCTACCGCCGCTAGTGTGCGAGAGTAGGTTTGTTTCAGCACATTCTGTAAGATTCGTTCCACCAAGTGCCCCACATATAAACCAATCCCCAGGATGACAAGGGCCGCAAACAGCATTGGTAAATATGCAATGACGCCGGTCGCGAGTGTCACTAAGAAGTTTAGATGTACAATTTGCAAGGCTTCCACTGTGAATAACAGAACCACTACGATTTTTGCCAGCAACCCTACCAACTGTGATAAGGTTGTCTTCGAAGCATCCGGAGTTAATGAGCCGACGCCCATTCTATGGAATAGACTATCAAACCTTACTCGCCACAGCATTTGGGTGACGATTTTCTCCACCATTTTTCCAAGCCAAATTCCTGCTAAAATCAACAACACGGCCACAGCGATGTTTGGAATCATCGACAGTACCGCACGAAGCATGCTGATTGCTGGTTCCGAAACGCCCTTCAAATCTAATTTTTCTAAAGCCGTAATAATTGTTGGAAGTAAGATTAAGATAAACGCGATATTTCCAATAATATTTGCAAGGCTCGCTCGTCCATCTACGGATTGATCGAAGCCTAAACGCTGACTTACTTTTTCCAGCCCTACGTTCGTTAATAGGTTTGTTAACACATCACGAACAATTTTGGCAATCAACCAGCCGATGAAAACAATCAATGCGGCTGCAAATAATTTCGGAATAAACGCGAGTAACACAGATAAGGTTTGCGCAAAAGGCTTTGAGATGCCTTCCATATGCAGTGCTCCTAATACTCCTGGTAAAAATAAGAGAAGTACTAAGTAGAAAATCACCTTCGAGATGCTGTTCACTTTATTCATCGCATCAATTTCACCTTTTGCCAGCTTCCGTTTCACTAAATGACTTTCTAAATTGAAGCGGGCTGCTGCTTTTGTGAAAAGATTGGACAGCAAGAACGCGACCACCCAGGCAAACAGTAAGATAAGTGCTGCTTTTAATAGATTAGGAATTGCCGCCGTAATGGTCGATAGCATTTGAACGAATGGTGTGGCAATAAAGCTTAAGCTCAACATATTAAAGAAGATCGTCCAAACTACTACTAATAAAAGATAGTAAACTATTTTTCCAATTATCGTTTCTGATGAGTATTTTCGCTTACCAAACTTTGAGAATAGCTTATCGTCAAAGCTGGTCTTTCTTAAGGCCGCTTCTACGCCTCGGCCAATCCACTTGGCGATCAGCCAGCCCACTAATAGCACTACTAATGCCATGATTAAGTTGGGAAGGTCTTGAAAATAAGAGGACCAGCCCATCATCATTTCGTTTACGTGCATATCATCTCTCTCCTTTTCATCAACTCGAATTTGTTCTGCTATCTGTTGTATTACCCCCTCTCCTCTTATTCAAACCAACAATCTAGCAAACAAACATTTTTGTAAAAATGTATTTAATGAAGGGGAAATTTTTTAAAAAAAGATAGGTTTTGAATTTGTTTTCGCTGGGAATATAGTCACCAACACAACGAAACACACAAATTACAAGGAGGAGACTTATATGATTACCAATAGGCGAAGCAAATTATTAGCGGGTGGTTTAGCGGTTTTGTTCACATTTGGCGGCTTAGCCGGTTGTGGCGACGGCGTCGATCAAGATAATGGCATCAGTGATGGCGAACAAAAGGACGCCATCGATAAAGATACCAAGAAGGCAACCGATACCTCCTTCAAGGATGCAAAGGATAATTTAAAAGAAGCAAAAGAAGATATTGAAAAGGAATTGAAGAAAGACGGCGTTGGCGATGGTGTCGACCAGGATAATGGTGTCAGCGATGGTGAAAAGAAGGACGAGCCTGACAACCTGTAATCTAAAAGGCTATTAGATCTTAAAAAACATGTTTAATACCATACCAATATTGGTATTTAAAATACTAACCAAAAACAAGGAGGACGACACAATGAATAAGGACCAAGTAAAAGGAAATTTGGAACAGGCCAAAGGCGAAGCAAAAGAGCAGTGGGGCAAATTAACCGACGATCGTTCAACCGAAGTCGACGGTAAAGTGGATAAGGTCAAAGGAAAAGTACAAGAAGGCTACGGCGATGTGAAAGATAAAATGGAAGATTAAAACGATTGGTAAAAACATTTTAAGATACCTGAAAAGTGCCAGACTCTGTACTGTTTGATGCAGGGTCTGGCACTTTTTTGATGGTTTGGCGGAATAATGTGAGATGTTGGCGGAATTTATGTAGAAACTGGCGGAATTTATGTAGAAACTGGCGGAATCCTCCATCTAATCGGCGGAATAACCATCAAATCTGGCGGAATCCACATACCAATCTTCTAACAAGCAACCATAAAAAAAGAAGAGGTTCCCCAACCTCTTCTTCTTGATATATAACCCCTTTATTTGAGCAGGCTGCCTTCCCCAAGGCAGTCTGCCGGTCCATCCATTTCCCCCAAAAACCAAAAACCTTACATATTGTTCAAGAAGTCGAGTGCTAGGTTTGGCGCTACTCCGAACAAGACGGAGCCGACAACCGCAACCAGCAGCACAACCACAATTCCAAATGGCACACGTAGCTTGCTTTCGTCCTTAGCTGGACGGAAGAACATCTGCGTCATGACGCCAAAATAGTAGAAATAAGAAACAACTGTTGTTGCAATCATGATCGAGGCGAGCACATAATGCGGAGTTCCGAAAAACGCTCCGACAAAGATGTTTAATTTTCCAATAAAGCCCGCTGTACCCGGGAAGCCTGCTAAGGAAACGAGTAAAATTCCCATTAACACTGCAAGAACCGGTGAGCGGCGGTAAAGGCCAGCAAAATCAGCAATCTTTGTTGAACCTGATTTTTCCGTCACCACTTGAATGATAGCAAAGGCACCAAGGTTCATCAGCATGTAAGCAAGCAAGTAGAACCAGATCGAGAATACTAAGTTCGCACTCATAGTTGTTATAGCCACTAGCACATACCCTGCATGGGCGATACTGGAATAGGCGAACATTCTCTTAATATCTGACTGCTTCAAGGCTACCACGTTACCGACAACCATTGTTACCGCTGCGATCACTGCTAAGTAGTCATGCATCTTGAACAGAATGGTTTCACCACCGGCTCCACCCTCTGGTGCTGCATTGTAAAACACAGCAATCAGGATACGAATGACGATGACAAAGCCTGCTGTTTTAGAAACTACGCTTAAGAAAGCAGTAACAGGTGTTGGCGCTCCTTGGTACACGTCAGGTGCCCACATATGGAACGGAGCAGCCGCGAGCTTAAAGGATAAACCAACGAAAATCATTAAGAAGGCGAGACCAAGTAAGTAGGTCTGTTGCGGATCACCAATCGCTGCAAGAGTTTGCGCGATCTTGAAAAGGTTCGTGGTACCGGTTAACCCGTACACATAACTCATTCCGAATAACGTAATCGCAGTGGAAATTCCGCCGTTGATGACGTATTTCATCGCAGATTCGTTGGATTCTACATGGTGTTTGCGAATACCCGCTAAAATATAAGAAGAAACCGTTAATAATTCTAATCCGATGAAAAGAGTGATTAAATCACCGCTAGAAGTCATAATCATCGCACCGAGCAACGCTGCTAAGAACAGGTAGTAAAACTCGCCGTGACTGTCTTCCAATCCATCCTTTTTCTCATAGCTGACAGCTAAAAATAGCACTAGCCCTGATCCGACAAGAAGCAATAGTTTAAAGGCCTTGCCAAAGCCATCAAGAGTAAAGCTGTCTTCTAAGATCGAAGTGACATCTGTGTTCAACAACCCGGCAACTGACACGATTGCTGCAAAAACTCCGAGAATGGCGATCCAGCCAAGCACTCGTCGGTCTTGTTTTTTCGGCATAAATAAATCAAGCAATGTTAATAGTGCTGACACACCAAGGATGATGAACTCCGGTGTCATGACACTCCATTCAAATGATTTCAATGTATCAAAATCCATCCTTCATCACCCCCCTAACCCTAGCATGATTGTTTCAAGTGTAGTTTGCAACGGAGAGCTTAGAACACTTGGATACACACCAATTAATACGATTAATAATGTAAGAACAAGAACTGGAATGAATTCCACGCCTTTTAAATCAACCACACCAGTAAATTCACGGTGCGACTTGCCGTACGTCATACCTAGAACCGCACGCAGTAAGTAGGCTGCCGTCATGATAATACCAATGGTACCAACTGCCGCAATCCACGGCATTTCTTTGAAAAGACCTAAGAACGCCATAAATTCGCTGACAAATCCAGACATTCCTGGCAGTCCGAGTGATGCCATCGCACCGGCAAGCAAGAAACCTGCGGCAATCGGCATTCCCTTCGCCATTCCGCCTAGATTTCCGATTAAAGATGTATCCGTACGTTCGTACAAGACACCCACCAAGAAGAACAACAACGCGGAAATCAATCCGTGTGAAATCACTTGGAAAATTGCACCCTGAACCCCTGCCTCATTCATCGCAGCAAGGCCAATTAACACGATTCCCATGTGAGAAATGGATGAATACGCCAAAACCATTTTAAAGTCTGTTTGAATGAACGCTAGAAACGCCCCGTAGAGTAGATTGATTACTCCAAGTACAGCAATGATGGTCGCAAGTGTCTCAAACTGCTTCGGAAAAATACCCATTCCAAAACGGATTAAGCCGTACGCACCAATCTTTAACAGAATACCAGAGTGAATCATAACGACTGATGGCGGTGCCTGAACGTGCACCTTCAGCATCCAGCTGTGCAATGGGAAAATCGGTAATTTCACACCAAACGCAATTAAAAGCGCAATCAGTAAGCCAAGCTTCAAATCACCCGTTACCGGTGTATTTGGATCGGCCATCATTTGTGTTAATAATTCAATGTTCGATGTTCCTGTTTTTGCAAACAGAATCATGATCACGATCAACAGAACTGCTGAACCTAAACCGTTATAAATCAAGAAGCTGTAAGCTGCTTTTTCTTTTTCAAAATAACCCCATTTTCCGATTAAGAAGAAGGTCGGAATGAGTGTTACTTCAAAGAAGATAAAGAACAGGATTAAGTTTTCAGCGGTAAACACGCCAAGCATGCCCACTTCTAAAAGAAGGAATAGCATGAAATAACCTTTCCATTCTTTTTTTATAAAAATGGAAGCAATGGATGCGAGTGTCGCAACAACCGCTGTTAAGACAACTAATAGAAGCTGGAAGCCGCTTAATCCAAGCTCGTAGTAAACTGAGTAAATCGGCTCGGAAATCCCGTTCATGCCGCGGAATTGAATCCATGGCACCGATACGGAAAAGTCGGCTAAATCCTTACCCCATTGATAATGGAGGTAGGCCGCTAATGCCAGGATTAAAGCTGGTAAAGTCGCTAAAAATCCGACTAGTTTAATTGATTTTTCCTGCGTTTTAGGCATGAATGCTAAAACCGCGATACCTAGTAAAGGGGAGAATACTAGGACGGAAAGGACTGCATGTAAATTCATCGTAGGTACCCCCCTGTTAATGCAAAGATGACGGCTAATACTGCAAGACCGATGAAGGCCACTGCGCCATAGGTTTGAACCTGACCGGTCTGCATCTTCGAACCTGTTTGACCAAGTCCTTGGACGATTCCGACTACGCCCTTCACTAGCCCTTCTACAAGGAACACATCGATGAAGCGTAAGAAGTAGCTGATTGCTTTTGTAGCGGCTACGACAGTCAATTGATAGAACTCGTCAACGTAATATTTGTTGAAAAGAATCGTATGCAGCGTGTCACCTGTGCCACTCAACCAGTTGCGGGCTAGTGAACGCTTATAGTACATCATATAAGCAAGGAAAATTCCTGCTAAAGAAACGAGTGTTGCTGCAATCATAATCCAGACTGGACCTTCGACATGGCCGTGGTGTGCAAGTGCTTCATTGCCGTCCACTAACCAATCGCCAAGGAACGTACCGAACCATGGAGTGTTGACGTAACCAGCGACCACTGCCAAGACACCGAGAAGAATCATCGGGAATGTCATGTTGGACGGTGATTCGTGAACATGTTTTTGATCGCCACGTGCTTCCCCAGTGAAAACTAGGAAGAACAAGCGGAACATATAAAATGCAGTCATAAAGGCTGCGATTAATGCTAGCAAGAAAAGGACTGGATGTCCGCCTTCCCATGCAGCGACTAAGATTTCATCCTTGGAGAAGAATCCGGAAAATAACGGCACACCGCTGATCGCAAGTGTTCCGATTAAGAAAAGCGGTCCGGTCAGCTTCAGCTTTTTCCAAAGCCCGCCCATTTCTTCAATGTTTTGTGTGTGAACCGCGTGAATGACAGAACCTGCTGCAAGGAATAGTAACGCCTTGAAGAACGCGTGAGTCATTAAGTGGAACACACCCGCCACATAACCGGCAGACCCTAGGGCAAGCATCATGTAACCAAGCTGTGAAACGGTTGAGTACGCTAATACACGCTTAATGTCCGTTTGCACAAGACCAATGCTCGCTGCAAAGATTGCTGTAAATGCACCGATTACGGCGATGGTAAGTAGTGCTGTTTGGCTTGCTAAGAACAGTGGGAATAGTGCTGCCACTAAATATACCCCTGCGGCAACCATGGTCGCTGCGTGGATGAGGGCCGAAACAGGTGTCGGACCTTCCATTGCATCTGGTAGCCAAGTGTGAAGTGGGAACTGACCTGATTTACCGACTGCTCCGATGAAAATAAGGATCGCAGTTAACGTAATCATTGTCGGTGAAATCTTTCCAGCTTCTACTGCGGCGAAAATATCACTATATTCAAAGCTTTTCGTTTCCCAGAATAGAAGAGACATCCCGATGAATAGGCCCACGTCCCCGATACGGGTCATGATGAACGCCTTTTTCGCAGCGGCCTTCGCTTCTTCTTTGTAAAAATAAAAGCCGATTAATAGGAACGAACCGACACCGACAAGTTCCCAGAAAATATAAGTTTGCAACAGGTTTGGTGAAAGAACCAGCCCAAGCATTGCAAAGGTAAATAATCCTAAGTAGGCATAGAATACTGGAAACCGCTCGTCTCCATGCATGTACCCTTTGGAGTAGGTATGTACTAAGAAACTTACGAGCGATACGATAAACAGCATTAATGCATTTAATTGATTCACTTCAAAGCCCGCTGTTAGATGCAGATCTCCTATCGTGAGCCAGTCAAATTTCGTGACGTAAGTTGGCTCTGAAAAGCGCTCAAATAACACAAGGATTGAATAGACAAGCGACGCCAGCGTGAGCAAAATCCCCACATAACTGCTTGCCTCCTTCAACCGCTTACCGAATAGAAGAAGGATCAAAAACGATAATAGCGGGAAAAGCGGTATGAGCCATGCATTCTCCATCATTATCACTATCCCCTTTATAGAACATGGTGCCTGACACCCTCCGTGGACAAATCCCTATTTTATCTTTCTAGAATGGACATCCTTCGCTAAGCGAAAGGTGTCCTCCTAAGGCGGACAAATGGGGCGGAGTGTCTTTTTGTGGTGCCTGACACCCAAAGTGCTCTATCTAGTTTTTCATTGTGTCCATTTCGTCGATGTTGACGGTTTTCTTGCTGCGGTAGAGTGCGATAAGAATCGCTAGTCCGACCGCTGCTTCGGCTGCTGCCACGCTGATTGCGAACAGGGCAAAGATTTGGCCTGTAATCGATGGCGCCAAACCGTATTTGCTGAAGGTGACTAGGTTAATGTTCACAGCATTCAGCATCAATTCGATTGAGATCAGGACGATTACTGTATTTCTTTTCGTTAACGCACCGTATAAGCCGATGCAAAACAGAATAAGTGCTAGTGCCAGGAAGGCTGAAGCGGGAACTGAACTCATTCCTTATCCGCCTCCTTTTTCTCATTTTTCGCCAAGATAATGGAGCCGACAAGGGCTACTAATAGTAGAACCGATGTTAACTCAAATGGAATGACATATTTTGAGTAAAGTGCCTTACCAATTTGTAACGTGTTATTTTCGTGCAGCGTGGATGGTGTCTGTTCGATGTTGAAATCGTAGATGCCAATATACACTGCAAAGGCAAAACCTACAATTCCTAAGAACAAGAGTAACTTTCTCCATCTGCCTGCTTTAGGTTCACTTTCGTCATCATGCCTCGTTAACATAATGCCAAACAGCATGATGATGGTGATCGCACCAGAATAAATTAAGATTTGTACGGCAGCTACAAATTCTGCGGATAGCAGAACGTAAATACCGGCGATTGCGACGAAAGTGAAAATCAGGGCAACAACCATATGAACCACTTTCGTTAGGTTCAACAGAAGCACGCCGCCGATGATCGCAACAAGTGCGAGTCCCATAAATGCGAGGAATTCGCCTGAGAAGGTCATGCTTTATTCTCCTTCCGTATGTTTTCGTCGTTTTCATCTAACCATTCAAGGTTCTTAAATAACATATCGCGGCTGTATTCAGCGAGCTCAAAGTTATTGGTCATGATGATGGCTTCAGTTGGGCAAACCTCCGTACATAGGTCACAAAGGATGCAAATCTCAAAGTTGATGTCGTATGTGTCGATGATTTTCCCTTTTTTCGTTGGATCGGGATGCTTTTTACCTGTCAGGTCAATACAATCGGTCGGACAGATATTCATACATTGATTACACACGATACATTTTTCCGGATAAAATTTCTGAATACCACGGAAGCGATCTGGCAGTGGAATCGGCTTATTCGGATAATCGTAAGTAACCTTTTCTCGCGTTAATTGTTTTAGGGTATATTTCAAGCCTTTTGCTAATCCAAGCACGTTTTTCACCCCTTTTACCTTTTAAGAATTGTTAGTGGTGGTATTGGTGTCAGGCACCTTTCCTGATTTAGAAAAATAATGATTTGATTAAAGCCGTTAGGAATATGTTGCCTAGTGCTATTGGCAAAAGTACTTTCCAGCCAAATTCCATTAGTTTATCGACTCGGAAACGTGGGAACGTGCTTCGCAGCCAAATGTAAACAAAGACAACCACACTGAATTTAAGTGAAAACCAAACTGCTCCAGGAATAAAGCTTAGGAAGCCAATTGGCGCTAACCATCCGCCTAAAAAGATAACTGTAATCAAAGCAGACATCGCGAACAAATACACATATTCAGCGAGCATAAAGAATGCCCAGCGGAATCCGGAATATTCAACATGGTAACCGGCAACTAGTTCGTTTTCCGATTCTGGCAAGTCAAATGGTGTCCGGTTTAATTCCGCAATCGATGCAATGAAAAAGACAATAAATCCAATTGGTTGCAAGAGGATGAACCATCCGTTCTTCTGTGCTGCCACAATCTCATTTAGATTCAAGCTTCCTGATAGAAGAATAACGCCTAAGACAGACATAACAAGCGGAATCTCATAGGAAATCATCTGGGCTGAGGCACGCATACCTCCTAAGAGTGCATACTTGTTATTCGATGCCCAGCCGCCTAGCAGCATACCAAAGGTAGTCAATCCAGAAACGGCAATATAATAAAGTAATCCCACACCGATATCGGCAAACTGAAATTTGTCAGTGAACGGCATCGTTGCTAGGACCATAAAGGATGGTGCAAAAGCAATGACCGGTGCAATAATAAATAATGGCTTGTCGGCTGCCTTCGGAATAATATCCTCTTTTAATAAAAGCTTGAGGACGTCAGCGACGGTTTGTAAGAGTCCCCACTTACCGCCGACTTGGTTTGGACCATGACGGAGCTGCATGTAACCCATTACTTTTCGTTCTGCTAAAATTCCGTAAGTAACGAAGCCTAATACGATTAAAAGTAAGACAGCACCGAGTAAAAAGAAAATCCCAAAGTTAGCCCAACTAGGACTTGACTGTAGCAATTCTTCTATCATTAGCCGTCAACCTCCCCAAGGACAATATCCACTGCCCCTAAAATAGCAATCATGTTTGCAATGTTTTCGCCCTTTAAAAGTTTTGGGAGAATTTGCAGGTTATAGAAGGATGGTCTTCTAAACTTTAAGCGGTACGGTTCTTTTTTACCATCGCTCGCAATATAACAGCCAATTTCACCACGTGGTGATTCAATTCGTACAAAAGCTTCACCCTTCGGCGCCTTAATAATCTTCGGCACTTTGGCAAGAATTGCTCCCTCTGCAGGAAATTGCTCCACTGCTTGTTCGAGGATTTTCAAGGATTCGGCGATTTCAGCAAGGCGTAGATGGTACCTAGCTAAGCAATCACCGTCCTCCGATGTTGGAACATCAAAGTCAAAACGGTCATAAATGGAATATGGTTCATCCTTCCGAAGATCCCATTTCACACCGGTACTACGAAGATTCGGTCCGCTAAGTGAATATTGGATGGCTTCTTCTTTTGTATACTTTCCGACGCCTTTAACACGGTCTAAAAAGATTTCATTTCCGCTGACAAGATCGTGGAAACCAGCAAGCTGACCGCGCATATATGGCACAAAGTCTCTTACTTTTTCAATCCATCCTTCTGGAGCATCCCACTTCACTCCGCCGACACGCATATAGTTAAATGTCAGTCGAGCACCCGTAAGTTCGTTTAGCATATTAATAATCATTTCGCGGTCACGGAATGCATAGATGAACGGACTTGTAGCTCCAAGGTCAAGAATATATGTACCCCATGCAACAAGGTGACTCGCAATCCGGTTTAATTCCATCGCAATGACACGAAGAAAATCCGCACGTTCTGGCACTTCAATCCCCATCATCGTTTCAACGGCATGACAAAGGACATAATTGTTTGTCATGGATGACAAGTAGTCCATTCGGTCTGTGTATGGAATAATCTGTGTATATTGCAGGTTCTCAGCAATTTTTTCAGTCCCACGGTGTAAATATCCGATAACAGGTGTCGCTTCAACAATGATTTCCCCATCAATTTTTACAACAAGACGGAACACCCCGTGAGTACTTGGATGCTGAGGTCCTACGTTTAGTATCATTTCTTCTGTTCTGATCATTGGTTACACCTCCACATCGTAAGGCTCATAATCTTTTCGCAGTGGATAGCCAACCCAATCTTCGCCGAGTAAGATACGACGTAAATCCGGATGTCCTGTAAACTTAATTCCTAATAAATCATAGGCTTCACATTCAGGCCATTCTGCGCCTGCCCAAAGCGGCTGCAAGGACTCGATGATTGGTTCATCACGGTCAATCTTCACTTTTAACGCGACGGATTGACGGTTTTTGTATGAGAATAAGTGAACATAAATTTCCATATGTGTTTCGAAGTCTGATCCATGAAGCTCTGATAAATAATCAAACCCTAACAGCTCATTGTATTTTAAAAATTGAGCCAGTTTAAAATATGTTTCACGTTTCGCTACAAGTGTTGGAACATCCTTTGAAAGTTTATTAATATAAGAATCTTCTAAAACATCAGATCCCATATTTTCTTCAATGACTTTCAAATATTTATCTAAAAATGGCTGATTGACTGAAGGCTTCTCTTCTGCTGCAGGGGCCGCTGTCTCTGCTTTTCCGCCTGCTGCTGCCTTTGCTTTGGCTGCCGCTGCTGCTTTCGCTTTTGCTTTAGCTGCTGCAATCGCCTTTGCCTTTTCATCATCGCCGCCTGCTGCCGCGTCCGCGTCTGCCATTCCGGCTGCTTTCGCCTTTGCTGCTGCCGCTGCCTTCGCTTTGGCTGCCGCTACTGCTTTGGCTTTTGCCGCTGCTGCCGCTTTTGCTTTCGCATCATCACCAGATGGTGCGTCATCTCCAGCTGCTTCAGGTGTGCCACCTAGCTCCATGGTTTTCCTCTTTGCTGCCGCTGCCGCCTTCGCCTTCGCTACTGCAGCTGCTTTTTCTTCGCAAGGTCATCCTCATCATTTCCACCTGCTTCAGCTGTTTCCTCCGCTGGTGTTGATTCTGATGCTGGTGCAGAACCTCCCGCTAGCTCCATCGCTTTTCGCTTGGCTGCTGCTGCCGCCTTTGCTTTCGCTACTGCCGCAGCTTCTTCTTCGCAAGGTCATCCTCATCATTTCCACCTGCTTCGGCTGTTTCCTCCGCTGGTGTTGATTCTGATGCTGGTGTAGAACCTCCCGCTAGCTCCATCGCTTTTCGCTTGGCTGCTGCTGCCGCCTTTGCTTTCGCTACTGCCGCAGCTTTCTTCTTCGCCATATCATCCGCATCAGAGCTTGCTGCAGGTGCCTCACTTGACGTGGCTGCAGGGCCTTCTGCTGCCTTCGTTACTGGCGCTTCGCTTGGCGGTGCGGCCGGAATTTCCGGTATCACTGGCTCAGCTGGTGATGGGGTTGCCTCCTGCTTAGGTGCAGCTTCCCCTGCTGCTTTTGCTGCCCGTTTCGCCGCCGCAGCTGCTTTCGCCTTCGCCACAGCCTCTTTCTTTAACTGTTCAAGATCCTTTTCCCCACTCATCGGTTAAATCACCTTCTTCCCAGTCTTCGCTTCATAGCGAATCTTTTCCTTTAATTTATTGATTCCATAAATTAAAGCAGCTGGGTTTGGTGGGCATCCAGGTATGTATACATCAACAGGAACGATTTGATCGACTCCTTTTACAACTGAATACGACTTTACATACGGCCCGCCAGCTGTTGCACAAGAACCCATTGCAATAACCCACTTTGGCTCAGGCATTTGATCATACAATCGGCGTAAAATAGGCGCCATTTTCTTCGTTACTGTCCCAGACACAATCATACAATCCGATTGCCTTGGAGACGTACGGAAAAATGAACCGGAACGGTCTAAGTCATAATTCGCTCCGCCTACACCCATCATTTCAATCGCACAACAAGCCAGACCAAATGTCACCGGATAGATCGAATTACTTCGAGCCCAGGCCTTAATTTGCTCTAGCGTAGTCATAAATACACTTCTTTGTAAATCTTCCATTTCCTTAGGTGAAATGCCATCTAGTTTTAAATCCATTGTAGCACCTTCTTCTTCCAAGCATACACTAGGCCAATTAACAGCATAATCACGAAAATTAACATCTCGATTAACGCAAAAACACCTAGCTTATCATAGGCCACAGCCCATGGATATAAAAACACCGTTTCCACATCAAAAACAACAAACATAAGGGCAAAAATATAATAGCGGACATTGAACTGTACACGGGAATCGTGAAATGGCTCAACACCGCTCTCATATGTAGTTAACTTCGCATCGCTAGGTTTATGAGGACGCAAAAGTTTACCTAAATATAATGCCACCACCGGCAGCAACACCCCAAGACACAGAAACGCAAAAACAATCAGATAATTATTCTGATATACATTAAGAAGTTCCATGTCTATCCCCTCCAATGTTGTAAATTTTCATACTAATGAATATTGTAACCGAATTCATTATAGCATTGTTACAAACCCATGTCGACAAGCCATTATACTTAAAATTGGAATTCTCCCGGAGCGAAAAAAACTCTATTTAAAGCCTTGAGACCTCGCTCTCAGAAAGGCCTTAAATAGGGAAATTTTTGCACTATTTCAGCCTCAACATCCTCGAAAGATAACATACCCAGACTCTGGTTCAGTTCCAAGACCAAATTCGGCAACAACACCTATTAAACAACACATAAAGATTTTAGACTGTGAGATTTGTCATTAATTGTTCACCTTCTACTATTTAAATTTATACCTTTTAGACAAATTCAATATCTAAACAATCCTCCTCCTTCAATTTTATTCAAAAAGCTCCTTTATCATGAGTACTTACATCAGATTGTCTCTTGTGTATCGTGAGGTTGAATATTTTTCCGATCATCAAACAAAAAGCCAAATAGCCAGGCATTTAGCCTGGCTCAACTTATTGCTTTTACCCTCATGAAAAACCTGACTACTTTTCTTGTGACAAAAAAGACGTTTCCTCTTTTTCAATTTCGATTAAAAATAACTAGTTTCTTTTCCGTCATTTCTTCAATAGCATACTTCACCCCTTCACGGCCCACTCCACTTTCTTTTACCCCGCCATATGGCATGTGGTCGACACGGAAGGTCGGGATATCATTAATCAATACACCGCCGACATGAAGGTCCTCTGCTGCATTCAGTGCCGTATGTATATTGTCTGTATAAATACCAGCTTGCAAGCCATATCGGGAATCATTGACTAATTGTATCCCCTCATTCGCATCTTTTACTTTATTTATCAGAACAATGGGTGCAAACACTTCTTGGCAAGACACTTTTTGGGAAGGATCCACCTCTAATAGGACTGTTGGCAATAAGACATTGCCCTCAGCAGTACCCCCAACAGCTATTTTCGCCCCATGATACTCTGCTTCTTTGATCCAGGACAAGGTCCGTTCTACATCCTTTGGGCTTATTAAGGCAGATATATCTGTTGAAGACTCCATTGGACTGCCGACTCTCAACCGCTTAGTGGTTTCAACAAATTTTCCCACAAATTCTTCATAAAGGTCCTCAACCACGTAAATTCGCTGTAAAGAAATACAAACTTGGCCTTGGAATGAAAAAGCGCCCATTACACATCTTGAGATGATATTATCCAAATTGACGCCTTTATCGATAATGACAGCGGCATTTGATCCTAGCTCCAATGTGACTCGCTTTAATCCAGCTTTGTTTCGAATGCCAATCCCTACAGCCGGACTTCCCGTAAATGAAATTTTGCTGACCCTGTCATCTTTGACAATCATTTCTCCTATTAAAGAGCCACTTCCGGTCACCACATTCAAGGCACCTGCAGGCAATCCAGCTTCCTCGAAAACTTTAGCGATGAAATAGGCCGACAGAGGCGTTTGATTTGCCGGCTTTAGGACAACGGTATTTCCTGCCGCCAAAGCAGGACCTACTTTATGGGCTACAAGATTCATTGGAAAATTAAACGGGGTAATCGCCCCAATCACTCCTATTGGCTCTAGGACCGTATAAGCAACACGTCCTTCCCCTCCTGGTGCAGCATCAAGTGGCAAGGTTTCACCGTGAATTCGTTTCGCTTCTTCAGCGGCAAACTTATAGGTTTGAATAGTCCGCTGAACTTCTCCCATGGCAATTGTCACAGGTTTAGCTGCCTCCAATGCAATAATCTCCGCTGCTTCCATGGCCCGTTCTTCCAGCAACTTGGCCACCTTTTCTAAAATAAATGCCCGCTGGTGGCACGGCATTTTTGCCATCGTTCTTTTCGCTTGATAAGCCGCTTCAATGGCAAGATTTGTCTCATCTTCATCGGCCGCGGCAACTCTCGCAATTTCTTCTCCGCTAAATGGCGCCACAAGTGATGTATACTCCTTTGCTTCTATCCAACTTCCATTAATAAATAAATCCTGTTTCATACCCTCATCCCCCGCATTATACTGTTAAATTTTGAGCGGCTTCCACTGCTAAAAAGGCGTCTGACAAAATCGTCATCATTTGTTCTATTTCTTCTTTGTTAATAGTTAATGGAGGAGCAAATACAATCTTATCCTGGTCATCAAAGACAACCGCACGAATTACCAATCCCCTTTTAGCTGCTTCCGAAACAATCAACGGAGCTAATGGAGCGGAGAAATGCTCATTTGTTTTTTGATTTTTTACAATTTCAATCGCTCCCATTAAACCTAGTGCTCTTACCTCGCCTATTATGCTATGTTTGCTTTGCAACTGTTTAAACCCAGCTAGCATCTCAATTCCCATTTGTTTCGCATTTTCTATTAGATTTTCTCGTTCAATGATTTCAAGGTTTTTCAAAGCAACACTGCAAGCCATGGCGTGGCCGCTATACGTGTAACCATGTAATAAGGTTCCTGTTGAGAGTTCTATAAAATCCTGATGCATTTTTCTCGACATCATCACACCGCCAAGCTGGGCATAGCCGCTTGTTACGCCTTTTGCAAAACACATCATATCAGGCACAACACCATAATGCTCGATTCCAAAATACGTACCTGTCCGCCCAAAGCCCGTAATGACTTCATCTGTAATAAACAAAATATGATTTTCGTCGCAAATCTCCCTGATTTCATTGAAATACTGTTCAGGCGCGATATGTACGCCACCAGCACCCTGGACGGGTTCAGCAACAAACGCAGCAATCGTTTCCGCTCCTTCTTTTTCGATTAACTCCCGAAGAGTAACCGGTGAAAAATTATCTACATAATAAAAGTCTGGTGCTAAAGAATTGGTAAAATCCCGAAACGGCTTTAATCCGGTTGCGCTTGTTGCTCCCATCGCCACCCCATGGTAGGACCTTGTTCTTGTAATAATTTTTTTCTTGCCCGGCAGTCCTTTTAATATCCAATAATGTCTTGCAAGCTTGTATGCGGTATCATTCGATTCAGAGCCTCCAGAAGTAAAAAAAGTTGCGGATAAATCCCCAGGTGCGATTTCTGCCAGTTTAGCAGCCAACCGGATAGCTGGTTCATTGCTGTAAGTTGAAAAACAAGAATTAAAGGCTAATTGGGTCATTTGTTCCATTGCCACTTTTCCTATTTCTTTACGACCATGGCCAATATTCACATTCCATAAAGAAGACATTCCGTCTATTACTCTCTTTCCTCTGATGTCTTCCAAATATATTCCTTCACCCTTAACAAAAATAAAGCCTGGACCATCAGTCTGCTGTTGCTGAATCGGTGAAGTCGGATGAATAAAATACTTTTTATCTAATTCTTCTAATTCCCGGATATATTCTTCCATTTATTGGACTCCCTTCCCATAATAGATTCTTTACTTTTTATAATGCAAAAAGCATGCCAACTTTTTTAAGTTGAAAAACCGAGGTTTCATGCAAGTTTGATTTAATTTTTAATCATTTTTTAATTTAATTATTGATTAACGTTCCGATTTAATTGAAAATTAAATCAACATTGATAAGAGGAGGAGCTTTGTTTGAAAGAAGAATTAAAGCTAGAGCTGGATAAAATCATTGAAACATCAAACAACAACATTACTATTACTGATGAAAATGGAATTATTTTGAGGTCCAATCCGCAACATTGGACCATGTACGGATTAGAAACCGGATCCTATATCGGAAAGTCCGTCTATGATTTAGAAAAAGAGGGAATTCTTTCCCCTTCTATTAATGCGCTTGTATTAAAAGAGAAAAAAATTGTACGCATTCTGCAGCATACAAAGCTTGGAAAGGTTATCATGTCGACTGGGTATCCTGTTTTTAATCAAGAAGGGCGATTAATTAGAGCCATCAGCTACAGCCAAGACCAAACAGAAATTGTGAAATTACAGGAACAATACAATCAGCTCCAAGTAAAAATTGCCGGCTTTCAAACAGAAGTGGAGGAGCTACGTGAAAAAGACGCAAGCAAGCGACCTATTCTTTTCCGAAGCACTAGTATGCAGCAAATTTTTAAGACCCTTCCGCGGGTGGCTGGAACCGATGCTACGATTTTATTTTTAGGTGAATCCGGTGTTGGAAAAAGCACATATGCCCGACATATACATGATTTAAGCGGGCGTCAAAAGGAACCTTTTATTGAAGTAAACTGCAGTACAATCCCAGAGACATTATTTGAATCTGAGATGTTCGGATATGAACCAGGTTCCTTTACTGGGGCCCTAAAGGCAGGAAAACAAGGGTTGATTGAACAAGCGGCTCAAGGAACCTTATTTTTAGATGAAATCGGCGAGCTTCCTTTAAACATGCAAGTAAAATTACTAAAAGTTCTTCAAGAACGAAAGCTTATGCGAATCGGCGGAAAAAAGGAGCTACATGTTAATTTCAGGCTCATAACTGCTACGAATCAAGACTTAAAGCAAATGGTTGACGAAGGGAAATTCAGACTGGACTTATACTATCGATTAAATGTCATTCCCATTCACATCCCTTCATTAAAGGAAAGAAAGGATGACATCACGATTTTATTAAAACATTACCTGCAATTGCTGAATACTAAGTATAAATTGTCTAAAAAGATGCATCCTTCCACTTACGAGCTTTTAATCCATTATGAATGGCCAGGAAATGTCCGTGAGATGGAAAATTTACTTGAACGTTTAATCCTTACTATTGAGGATGATATGATTTTGCCTAATCATCTACCTTTTTACTTAATGAAAAACATAAAGGAGATTTCAAATTCCTCTTGGGAGCATGTGAAGGCGAGCATCGAAAAATTGAAATTAAAGGATGCGCTGGAAGAAGTAGAACTCCAGTTTTTATCAAGGGCTTACAAGCAATGCAAAACAACCTACGAAATGGCTGAATACTTAGGTATCAGTCAGCCTACTATTATATATAAATTAAAAAAGTATAAAGACAAGCTTTCGTTTTAATATAAAGGCATTGTTTAATTTGTTTGTTGATTTCCGTTCCAGGCGCGAGCGGTTCGCGGGCGTTCCGGGAGCCTCCTCGTCGTTCCTCCTGCGGGGTCTCCCGAGACCGCTACTCCCACAGGAGTCTTCGCGCCTTCCACTCCAATCAACAGGTTATAAAAATCAACATTGTTCTTGCCAATATAAAAAGCCGAGATTCTTATAAGAAACCTCGGCTTTCTATATTAGGTTTTATTCAACTTGCCTGTTGATTTCCGCACCAACAAACATTGTGTCAAATCAACAATGAACTAATAACAGTTAGACATCAAAGCGCTTTCAATATATCAGCCTAAAATAAAATGAAACTATTGCTTCAAGATAAATTTATAACTGTCACCTAAAATATACTGTTTTCCTCTATGCACAGGCCGGTCGTTTTCATCGATGACCGTTGTATCCATGTAAAAGAGGGGTTCTCCACTTGCGATATTAAGAAGCTGCATTTCTTCATCGCCTGCCCTGACAATCTCTAACGAAAGTTCGCTTGAACCGGATGGTTTTACGCCCAGCTTTTCTTCCAATATCCTATAGACAGAACCCTCTAAATTTTCATTCAATAAAGAGTGATATTCTTTATAGGAAAAATAGTTGTTTTCAATCATTATTGGGGAATCACCGGCATATCGTACTCTTTGGATAAATAACAGCGCGTCACCATCATCAAGCTGAAGCATTTTTTTATCCTTTGATGTTGGTTGGATAATTTCCGTTTTAATGACTTTACTGCTTGCTTCCAATCCGTTTGCTTTACAAGCATCACTAAAGCTTAAAAAATGGACAATTTTCCTTTCAATTTTCCTTTTGTTAACAAAAGTCCCCTTGCCCTGCTTTTTTACAAGATAGCCTTCTTCAACCAAGTCGACAATGGCTTTTCTTACCGTAATCCTACTAATTTTATGTTCTTCACTTAACTCTAATTCAGTTGGAATTTTATCTCCAAATTTCAGTTCACCATTTATGATTGAACTGCGAATAGACTCCTTTAACTGGATATATAAAGGAATTTGATCATCCTGTTTTAACATCTGTTTCACCTGCCCCTATTACAGTATTTTGATCGAATGATGGACCATATTCCCTAAATCACTTTAAGCAGCCATGCTTCTTTATCATCGATATTAATAAGTATATATAATTTCATTTAAGCTATCAATTTTGTTTTTTACCTATCAATCACACGTGATAAGACCTCCAACGATCTTTCAATGGCAGCATCCGGAGCTTGCACATATTGATAGGATGTATATTCCAATGTCAGGAAGCCTTTATAGCCAATTTCACTCAGTTGATCCATGTATTTCTGTAAAGGAAGCACACCATCTCCCCAGACAAGATGGCCTTCCGGTTTCCCGTCAATAAAATGAATATGAACCAAGTCATCATTTAATAGGTTATGATAATCAAGAAAATCTTCGTTTGCTAGCGCCATAGGAATGGTATCAATCATCCCTTTTAGATAAGGGCTGCCCACTTCATCTAATATTGCTTTTAACGACTTAGCATCGTTAACCAAATTTGACTCTACTCTTGTTAATGGTTCAAACGCAAGGATTACATCTAATTTAGCTACTACACTGGTTAGTCTCTCCAAAGAATCTATTGTTCTTTTCCATGCTTCAAGTCTGTCTTCATTTTCATAGCCCCACCCTGGAGTAACCAACATCATAGGCGCCTCTAATTCTTTCGCTGCTTCAGCTGATTTGATAAAGTATTGAATACTATTTTCACGGATTCTTTTCTCTTTTGCTGCAAGATTAATTGGGTACACACACTGCTCCGGTGTAAAGCACACCACCGATAAATCTCTTCTATCTATTTCTTTTTTTACCCTTCGAATATCGTGGAGACTCATTTCTTCTACATAAAAATGAGGAGAAGCACCCCATAATTCAATATTTTTAAAATCATAACGAACCATTGCGTCTAAAAAGTATTCCAATGGATAGTGCTTGTAATGAAAATTCATTCCTGTGATTTGATCTCTCGTAATCTTGGACACCCAACCGCACCCTTCCTCTTGTTTAATTAGCAAAATATTCAAAATTAATATAACATTATATTATGTTTTAAGTCAATGTAACACAAATTGAATCTTACTAATAATTAATTTAATGTTCAAAAAACATTGACAATTAATAAATGGAGGGTTAGTATAATGTTATATAATGTATTATTATATTTTAAACTAAATGTTCTAAGGAGGAAAAATGAATGGTAAATTCACAAGTAGTTGTAGACCCACAGGTTCAAACTGTATTAGATGCTCTGAAAGGCCGTACGATTAACCATGTTTATTTTGTTGCATGTGGCGGTTCTTCTGCTATTATGTATCCAAACAAGTACATTATGGATCGTGAGGCAAAAAACATTACTTCAGATGTTTACAGTTCAAATGAATTCATTCATCGCAACCCTAGAAAACTTGGCGAAAATTCACTTGTTGTCTTATGCTCAATGTCAGGTACTACTCCTGAAACCGTAAAAGCAGCAGAATTTGCTCGTCAAAAAGGAGCATTGACAGTTGGTTTTACTAACCAGCCAACTTCCCCGCTTGCCCAAGAAAGTGAATTTGTTGTGAAATACGAATGGGGCGCTGAATCCATTGCATTTAATACAAATTTAGGTTTACTTTATCAACTAACTTTTGGTGCATTAAACGTATTAGAAGGAAACGATAAGTTTGACAAGGTGGCCAACAGTTTAACCAATCTACAAGCTGTATTTGAAAAATCAGCTAAGCAATACGAAAGTCAAGCTCAACAATTCGGCCAACAATACAAAGATGAAAAAGTCATATATACAATGGCTAGTGGCGCAAACTATGGAATTGCTTATTCCTACGCCATTTGTATTCTAATGGAAATGCAATGGATCCACTCAAATGCCATACACGCCGGTGAATATTTCCACGGTCCATTCGAGATTATCGATAAAGATGTACCCTTTATTATCCTGCTTGGATTGGATGAGACTCGTCCATTAGATGAAAGAGCTTTAGATTTTTCGAAAAAATATGGTGAAAAATTGGTCGTTTTGGATGCTAAGGATCTTGATTTAACTGGCATTCACGAAGATTTACAAGGCTATCTTGCACCGCTAGTACTAAATCATATCCTCCGTAAATATGCAGAACAACTGGCAGATGCCCGTAATCATCCGTTATCAAAAAGACGATATATGTGGAAGGTCGAATATTAAACCTTTGAAAGCTCTTGAGTTTAGACTCAAGGGCTTTACTTATATACCGTAAAAAGACCAGCCCCTACGGACCGGCCTCTTCATGGAAGTAGTTTAGCTAATCGTAATCTTGCTCTCCCTCTTCTTGCCATGGCCGAATGCACCGAAGCGTCCGCATGTCTCAGATGCGGCGGCGGCCCCCTTTTGCATTGCTACCTTGGCATCACCATGCTGTACATACTCCTTTAAGAACACAGCCACAAACGTATCGCCTGCACCAAGTGTATCGACAACGTCGGTCTGGACAATTCCTTGTTCATAGACCTGATGGGAATCGGAGAACAACGATCCTTCAGAACCCCTCGTTAGAATAACATTTGGCGTCCCTGCAACATGAACCTTCCTTATAAACGCTTCACATTCTTCTTTGGTGAAATCGCCTCCAGAGAAAATTGCATATTTTATATGCGGGCAGACCCGTTCTAAATAGTCATCATCATACCTGGTTGAAAAATCGAATGAAATATCAATATGCTTTTTCAATTCTGACAGTTCTGTTTCAATATGGCTGAATACGCTTGTATGCAACAGAGAAAAATTGCTGATAAGTCCCAGCTCGGACTCAGTAAAATTTAATTTCACTTGCTTTTGAATGCCGCCCTTGTTCGACCCTACAAACTTGCGATCCCCGTGCTCATCCAACGTGACAACTGCCTCACCGGACGGACCAAACATTTTGCGCACGTGCGATACATCTATGTTCTCAAGTTTTAACGAGTTAACGATATGCTCTCCTTCCTCATCATTCCCGACAATCCCGATATATGATACGTTCTCCACGCCATACCGTTTCCAAAATACAGCTACATTCACGGCATTTCCGCCCGGAAACATCTCGCCACGATCATCATAATAATCTACTACATTATCTCCAACCGCAATTAATCTCATATTCAAATCCTCCCATTCGTTGAATAAGAGAAAGATACAATATACAATTGTATCTTTCTCACAGCTATATTAATAAGCCACTGTACGATAATATCTTCTAATCTCTAACGAGTGATTTCGTTTGTCCTCTAAATGCACGCTGAGTCTTTGCAGCTGCGTAGATGTAACAATTGGTGATAAATATTTTCTAAACTCTTTGCTAATTCCCTCTAACTCGTAATCCCCAGTATCAAGAACGGTCAATTTCTTTGTATACTTCTCTGCAAAGCGCTCAACACGTTCCATCAGCGGGCGCGTTTCATCTTCACCCTTAAATAAAATAACACTTGTATCTTTTTCGACTATTTCCAATGTACCATGGAAGAATTCCGCTGCATGGATGGATTTTGTCTTGATCCACTGCATTTCCTCTAATACACACATCGCATAGGAGTAAGCGCGGCCCCAAGTACTGCCGGAACCAACCACCAAATGATAAGGCTCATCTTTATATGCACGCGCAAACGCTTCTGCTCTAGCTTCGAACTGTTCCTTTACCTCGATTAACTTTTCAGGAAGAGCTTCTAACTGGGAAGCAAATGCTTCATAGTTAGGAAAATCTCCATTTTTATTCATCAATTTAAAAATGAGTAAATAAAGAACTAACTGATTGGAATCGCTGGCAAAATCATTTTCCGCAAAATTCACTAATGGAAAATCTACTGTATCAGCAAGCGGCTTATTGTATTCACCTGTTAAACCGATTGTAGTTGCTCCTCTATCTTTACAATATTTCGCAGCTGCTACCGTCTCCTCTGTTGTACCGGATAGAGAAGATAGAATCACAAGTGAATCCTTCGTAAATTGTTTATGATTTTGTAGCGCAAATTCCGCTGCAATCTCAGCATAAGCTGGAATCGTCGATGTCGAGTTAATCATATATTCAAATGGATAAAAGGTTGCCACTGCCCCGCCTGATCCAATTAAGAAAATATTTTTATACCCTTTTTCGTAAACCTTATCCACAACTTTCTCAATTTCCTCTCTTAGACCCACTGCTCCTCCAGTTACTTGTAGATATTTTTCTCTGCTAAAATTTAGCATTACTTCCACTCCCTATCATTTTAGTGTAATACGTTATAATACGTTATATATAGTATACGTTTATTTACTTTTACCGTCAATGAACGTAAAGGGGAAACACTCCCCCCATTTATCCCTTTACGCTTCCATCCGCCAAACCGCGAACAAAGTATTTCTGCATGAAAATAAAGATCATAATAAGCGGCAGTGCTGAAATAACCAAACCAGCCATTAAAACTCCCCAGTTTGTATTAAGCGCATCTTTAAAGACTAATAAACCTGAAGTAATTGGCTTTACCTCTTCCGTTTGAATAAAGAGAATCGAAAATAAAAACTCATTCCACGCATAATAAGCGGTTAAAATGACGCCCGTAAATATGATCGGTTTACTCATTGGTATAAATATTCTTGCAAAAACATCCAAACTTGTCGCCCCGTCCAGATATGCTGATTCTTCCAACTCTTTTGGAATCGATAAGAAAAAGGACCGTATTAATAGAACGGTTAATGGAATCCGATAAGCAGTAAACGTTAAAATCAGGGCCCAATACGTATCAAAAATTCCGATCTTTTGAACTAATTCATAAAGAGGGATTAAACTGCTTTGCGGTGAAAACATCAGGCCGGCTGAAACGAAAAGCAGCAGGAATTTTCCGCCTTTGAGTTGATAACGAGTCAAACCGAAGGCACAGGCTGCACTGATTAAAACCGTCAAAATACATGTACCTCCCGTGATAATCAAGCTGTTGACGAAGTAGCTTGAAACCCCTTGTTCCCATGCGGTCGTATAGTTTGAAAAGAGCCATTCTTTTGGAAGCCCCCAGCTGTCATTAAAAATCTCGGCTGTATTTTTGAAGGAATTAATAACCATCCAAAATAACGGATAAGCAATCGTAACAAAGTAGAGGGTCAGGAAAAGAAAGATTAGCCCGACTGTTATCGATAAGCCTGGTTTTCTTTTGGAATTCTTCAAGTTTGTATTTGGAAACTTTAAGACCTTTCCTTCTTGACTAACCATTTGAGAATCTCCATGTGATTCCATCGGCTTCATCTTTACTCCTCCCCTGTTTTTAAGAACTTATTTTGGATAAAATAGAAAATTAGTGTAATACCCAGAATCACATTGGCAATCGCTGAGGCAAATCCAGGTTCATTATCGATAAACGCCTTCTGATATAGATATGTACTAAACACCTGTGATGAGTTGCTAGGACCACCAGCAGTTAATACATACACTTCACTGAACACCAAGAATGAGCCTGTTACCGTATAGATTAATAAAACAAACGTCATTTCTTTTACCTGAGGAACCGTAATGCTAAAGAATGTCCGGATTTTCCCTGCACCATCGATGGTAGCTGCTTCATATAATTCCCCAGGAACTTTTTGAACAGCCAACACATACAACATAACGGTATAACCTATACTTTGCCATTGGGAAACGGCGATGACTGCAAAAATAGACGTTTTTGGGTTCCCAAGCCACCCTTCAGTCCATGCATCTAAACCTATCAATCTTAGAAAGCTATTTAGTAAGCCCACATCAGGATTATAAATAAAGCTAAAGAGGATCCCAATGACAGTCATCGAAATGAGAACCGGGATAAAAAAGGTTGTTCGGAAGAAGGTGGAAAATCTCCTGAATATCTTATCTTCTAATATCGCTGCAATCACTAATCCAAGCCCAACCTGGAGGATAACGGAGATAATGGCGTATAGGAGATTGTTCTTAAGAACCGTAAAGAAGACGGGATCTTTAATCAAGCGGGTATAATTATCTAGTGAAACAAAGCTTCTATCTAATGTAAATGGATTCCATTCATAAAATCCATTCATGATATTTCGAACCAAAGGATAATATACAAATAGGGCCAGCATCAATAAGGCAGGTGCCATATAAATAAGCGGGACTATTCTAGTTCTTCGCATCTATACCCCTCCCATTACCAACATCTATTAAAATGTCGGTTTAATAGGACTCTAGTATTCCTACAAACCGACGTATTAATAGAATTCATTTTACTTTATTACTTTACTTGTTTTGCTGCATCTTGCACGGCTTTCATGATTTGTTCAGGCTTCATAGTGCCGCCAATCATAGCTTGAACTCCATCGCCATAAGGCTTAAAAATACGAGTATCTAATGCGCTATCTGTCCAGATAAGCATATCTGGCTGTTCTTTGATTAAATCCATCGCTTTCACTTCTTGTTCTGTTGCGGTATTCGCATTAACCGCTCCTTCAACTGTACTTGGCATACCAGTATCCTTTGCCAATTTTTCTCCGTTAGCTTTAGAAGTTAGAAACTTCAAGAACTCAACTGCTTCTTTCGGGTGGGCAGATTTACTGTGAACCATAAATCCTTCAGGGGCCCCGATTAAGCCTCCTTGATCGCCTTTACCGCCTTCGATGGTTGGTACTTTAAAGGAATCCCATTTAAATGTTGCATCTTTCATATAAGTAATTTCCTGTGTTTCTAGGAACATAATTGCTGCTTTTCCGCCAAGGAATAAGTTTCTTGCTTCATCATGCGCAGTCGCATTTGGATTTTCATTAAAGAAAGGTCGTAATTCATCAAGCTTCTTTAAAGACTCAACATAGCTAGGATCCGTGAACTCCGCTCCCTTGTAGCTTAAATCTTTTGCTAACACATCCTGCGGTACAATTCTCTGATTTAAAGCTGTTACATAGTGAGCAGCCGCCCAAGGCGATTTATTTCCTAAAATGATAGGCGTTGCTCCGCTCTTTTTAATCGTTTTAAGAACAGTGATAAATTCATCCCATGTAGCAGGTGCTTTTAAGCCTAATTTATCAAACACATCTTTGTTGTAGAGGAATAATTTACTGTCGGTAAATAGTGGAACACCATAGGTTTTGTCATCTTTTTGGAAGAATTTCACCTGTGATGCTATTAAATTGTCTGACCAAGCTTTGTCTTCTTGGTAGTATTTTGAAAGGTCTAAAGCTACGCCATCACGGATAAACTTCTGGCCATATTCACCAGCCCATGTGAAGAACACATCTGGTGGAGTCTTGCTTCCAAGAAGCACGTTAGCTTTTTGTTTGTAATCATCGTTTAATGCTGTTACCTGTTCAACATGAATATCTGGATGCTGTTTTTCAAACTCTTTAATAACACTATTAAAATATGTTTTATACGGCTCATTTGGCCAGCGGTAGAAAAATGTAATAGTTTTCTTGCCATTTTCAGACTTAGTACTAGTGCTCTTTGAGGAACATCCTACGATTAATGACATGACCATTAAAATACTGACTGCTACAGTAAGCCAACGTTTCACATACATACCCCCAATTATTTAATCTTTCTACGTCCTATTTAAAACGCTTTCATCTTTATTTACCTTCAGAAATAACTTTTGTTTATCAATCCCCCATTCAACAAATGCGTTATGTTATATCTCTTGTTGTATTATAAGATTATATTACATAATATAACGTTTGAAGTCAATATCTAAATAAGGGGAATTTTCTAATAATTATTTTTACTACAACTCGTTTTTTCACTATGTTACTTTTGCAGAACAACGGTATTCTACGATAGTTTAGTTATAAGTTAAAATACCATAAAATCAATAATTATAATAGTTAAACTATTATTAAATTTTATCCTTAAAATCTGCAATGACGTACTTAAAACAACATAGAAAAAAACCCCTTTGGCGGATCCTAAATAATCCGCCAAAGGGGTTTGATGAATATAAGATATTATTACTTTCTACCTTCCGATACGGCGAGGCGATTGATGGCACGTTGCAGGGCAAGCTCCGCACGTCTGAAGTCAATATGCTCAGCATGCTGATCGTGCATACGCTGTTCTGCACGTTCCTTCGCTCTTATTGCACGTTCAACATCAATATCGGATGCTTTTTCAGCCGTTTGCGCCAAAATGGTTACTTGATCAGGACGGACTTCTAAAAATCCACCACTCACCGCAACCAATTCCGTTTTTCCATCCTTCTTGAGGCGAACAACCCCAATTGCAAGAGGAGCAACCAACGGAATGTGACCAGGTAAGATACCTAGCTCACCACTTTGAGCCTTTGTACTAACCATTTCCACATCTGATTCATACACCGGGCCATCGGGAGTAACAACATTGACTTTAATCGTCTTCATTTTTTACCCTCCTGGCAGGATTTAGACCTCTACGCCCATGCGTTTTGCAGCTTCAATTACTTCTTCGATGCGTCCAACAAGACGGAATGCATCTTCAGGAAGGTGATCATATTTACCGTCAAGGATATCTTTAAATCCTTTAACCGTTTCCTTAACAGGAACATATGAACCTGGCTGTCCAGTAAACTGTTCAGCTACGTGGAAGTTTTGTGATAAGAAGAACTGTAGACGACGCGCACGAAGTACAACTAACTTATCATCATCAGAAAGTTCGTCCATACCCAGGATCGCGATGATATCTTGTAATTCCCGGTAACGTTGTAACGTTTTTTGCACACGACGTGATACCTCGTAATGCTCTTCACCAACGATTTCAGGTGACAATGCACGAGAAGTTGATGCAAGAGGATCCACCGCAGGGTAGATACCCATCTCAGAAAGCTTACGCTCAAGGTTAGTCGTTGCATCCAAGTGAGCGAAAGTTGTAGCCGGAGCCGGATCCGTATAGTCATCGGCTGGTACGTAAATCGCTTGGATTGATGTAACAGAACCTACGTTAGTAGATGTGATACGCTCTTGTAATTTACCCATTTCAGTAGCAAGAGTTGGCTGGTAACCTACCGCAGATGGCATACGGCCAAGTAGGGCAGAAACCTCAGAACCAGCTTGCGTGAAACGGAAGATGTTATCCATGAAGAAAAGAACGTCTTGTCCTTGCTCATCACGGAAATATTCAGCCATAGTCAAACCAGTTAAGGCAACACGCATACGTGCACCTGGTGGCTCGTTCATTTGTCCGAATACCATCGCTGTTTGCTTAATAACGCCAGAATCCGTCATTTCGTGGTAAAGGTCGTTACCCTCACGAGTACGCTCACCTACACCAGCGAAAACGGAAATACCGCTATGCTCTTGGGCGATGTTGTTGATTAATTCCTGGATTAATACAGTTTTACCTACACCGGCACCACCGAATAGACCGATTTTACCACCTTTAATATATGGCGCAAGAAGGTCTACTACCTTAATTCCAGTTTCAAGAATTTCTACCTCAGTAGAAAGATTTTCGAAAGTTGGTGCTTCGCGGTGAATCGAATCACGACGTGCACTTGCAGGGATTTCATCAGCAAGGTCAATGTGCTCACCTAAAACGTTGAATACACGTCCAAGTGTAATATCCCCTACTGGTACGGAAATCGGTGCACCTGTATCTGCTACCTCAACTCCACGAGTTACACCGTCAGTGGAAGCCATTGCAATCGTACGAACAGTATCATCACCTAAATGAAGGGCTACTTCAAGGGTTAAGTTGATATCAACTTCTGATTCATTACGCGCTTTGGAACTAATTCTTAATGCGTTATAGATCTCAGGCAGCTGACCGTTTTCAAATTTAACGTCAACGACCGGACCCATAATTTGAACTACGCGTCCTATGTTCATCTTTTTCCCTCCTAACTTACTCTTTTGAAAATGAACGTAGTTGGAGACTGAGCATCTGTTCACTCATGAACAAATGCTGCCTTCCCGTTCATTTTCTTTTTTTGCCCGCCGTATGGGCTAATTTTTAAAAATTCTATTCTAACGCCGACGCACCGCCAACAATCTCTGTGATTTCCTGTGTAATCGCAGCTTGACGTGCACGGTTGTAGCTAAGCGTATAGTTACGAATCATTTCTTTCGCATTATCAGTTGCATTTCTCATTGCTGTCATACGGGCAGCATGCTCACTTGCTTTACTGTCTAGAAGAGCACCGTAAATCAAAGCCTCTGCATATTGAGGCAGGAGAACTTCTAAGATTTCTTCTGGAGACGGTTCAAACTCATAAGAAGCCAGCTTTGAAGAAGTTGTGATATCCGTTAGCGGAAGAAGCTTCTTCTCCGTTACTTCCTGAGAAATGGCACTTAAATAATGACTGTAATACACATATATTTCATCAAACGTACCGTCAGAGAACATTCCTACCGTACTTGAAGCGATATCTTTAATATCTGCAAAGCTCGGCTGATCGGAAACCCCTATAATTTCAAGGGCTACATTCATACCGCGCTTAACAAAAAAGTCACGAGCTACTCGACCCACTGCAATAATCGCAAATTCATCATTGGATTTATGACGGCTTTGGATTGTTTGGTGTACGCGTCGAATCACGTTACTGTTAAATGCGCCTGCAAGTCCACGGTCAGAAGTCATAACGATATAACCGGTTTTCTTAACAGCACGAGCCTGAAGCATTGGATGGTTAATTCCTTTGCTGCCGATTGCAATTGATGCCGTTACTTCCTGGATTTTTTCCATGTAAGGGACGAATGATTTCGCATTCATCACTCCACGGTTCCATTTCGCTGCCGACGTCATTTCCATTGCTTTCGTAATCTGACTCGTCTTTTTGGTTGAATTTATACGATTTTTAATGTCGCGTAAAGATGCCATTGGTTCTCACCACCCTCATTCAAAGAATGTTTAGCTAAGAGCGCCCTTAGGCGCCCCCAATATTACTCGGAAACTGCAAACGTCTTTTTAAAGTCGTTGATAGCAGAAGCGAAATCGTCATCAGAAGGAAGATCCTTCGTCTTCGTAATATGGTCTAACACTTCTTTGCGGTTGTGATCTAACCAATTTAACATTTCTGATTCAAAACGACGAATATCTTGAACAGGGATATCATCAAGGAATCCGCGTGTTAACGCATATAGGATTGCCACTTGCTTTTCAACTGAAAGCGGTCTGTTAAGATCTTGTTTTAATACCTCAACGGTACGTGCACCACGAGCAAGCTTCGCTTGTGTCGCTTTATCAAGGTCAGAACCGAACTGAGCAAATGCTTCAAGTTCACGGTATGAAGCAAGGTCAAGACGCAGTGTACCTGCAACCTTTTTCATCGCCTTGATTTGTGCAGAACCACCTACACGGGATACGGAAAGACCTGCGTTGATCGCTGGACGTACGCCAGAGAAGAATAGGTCAGACTGTAAGAAAATTTGTCCATCAGTGATGGAGATAACGTTTGTTGGGATATAAGCAGAAACGTCACCTGCTTGTGTTTCGATAAATGGTAATGCTGTGATTGAACCTGCACCTAATGTGTCGTTCAATTTCGCAGCACGCTCTAATAAACGGGAGTGCAAGTAGAATACATCCCCTGGATATGCTTCACGACCTGGAGGACGACGAAGTAATAGGGAAAGCTCACGGTATGCAGCCGCTTGTTTAGAAAGATCATCATATACGATTAAAACGTGTTTGCCAGAGTACATGAACTCTTCCGCCATCGCAACACCAGCATATGGAGCTAAGAATAGCATTGGAGCTGGTTGTGAAGCAGATGCAGATACAACGATTGTGTAATCTAATGCACCGTTCTTACGAAGCGTTTCAACCGCATTACGTACTGTTGATTCTTTTTGACCGATTGCAACATAGATACAGATCATGTTTTCGGTTCTTTGGTTCAAGATTGTATCAATCGCAACAGATGTTTTACCTGTTTGACGATCACCGATGATTAACTCACGTTGACCACGACCGATTGGAACTAACGCGTCAATCGCTTTGATACCTGTTTGTAATGGTTCATGAACGGATTTACGAGCCATAACGCCTGAAGCTACTGCTTCAACAGGGCGAGTTTTTGTCGCATTGATTGGACCCATACCATCAATTGGTTGTCCTAAAGAGTTAACAACACGTCCAATTAGCTGCTCACCAACTGGAACCTCCATGATGCGTCCTGTACGGCGAACTTCTCCGCCTTCCTTGATCTCTGTGAAAGGTCCAAGGATAATAATACCGACGTTATTTTCTTCTAGGTTTTGTGCCATACCCATAACGCCATTTGAAAATTCAACAAGTTCTCCAGCCATGACATTGTCGAGGCCATGAACACGAGCGATACCGTCACCTACGGAGATAACTGTACCAACATCACTCACTTGAATTTCTGCCTGATAGTTTTCAATCTGCTTTTTAATCAGGGCACTGATTTCTTCAGCTTTGATGCTCATGAGTTTCACCCCTATCTACGAATCTTAGCTTAACAATTTACGTTCTAAACGGTTTAACTTGCCGCGCAAGCTTCCGTCATATATACGGTTTCCGATGCGGAGCTTTACGCCACCAAGCAATTCGGAATCTACGATATTTTCAATTCTTAATGATTTCTTGCCTATTTTTGCTGCAAATGTAGTAGAAATAGCCGCGCGTTCAGCATCTGTTAGCGGACGAATGCTGAATACTTCTGCCTCAGCAATTCCCATTTCATTATTTGACAGCTCAATAAACTGGTCTACCACTTCGACGATTTCATCTTCGCGGTGACGATCAATCAAAATTAACAATGTATTTAGTACATAGGAATTGATAGATACAAAAGCGGCTTTTATAACCTCTTTTTTCTTATCAATCGTTAGTTTTGATGATTTTAGGACAGCTTTCAAATCAGCATTGTATTGTAAAACTTCTTTTACTACACGAAGTTCTTCTTCTACTGTACTTAGAATCTGCTGTTCTTTTGCAATTTGAAAAAGAGCTGACGCGTAGCGTTTTGCTACCATAGAATTGCTCATCGCTCTTCTCCTGCCTCTTTGATATATTCGCTAATAAGTTGTTCTTGATCTGCTGCAGTTAATTCTTTCTCAATTACTTTAGAAGCAATTAATACAGACAGGGAAGCAACTTGTTCGCGAATAGCTGCAACTGCTTTTTCTTTTTGCTGCTCAATTTCAAGCTTAGCAGCTTCTTTAAGACGCTCTGCTTCCGTACGTGCTGCAACTACGATCTCTTCTCGCTGGATATCGCCTTGTTTTCTAGCGTTTTCCATTAAGTTCTGTGCTTCCGTACGTGCTTCTTTTAAAAGATTTCTTTGCTCTTCTAAAAGTTTTTTCGCTTCTAAACGACTATTTTCAGCCGCATTAATTTCATTAACAATGTGTGCTTCACGTTCCTTCATGATGCCCATTAACGGACCCCATGCGAACTTTTTAAGCAATGCTAATAAAATAATAAACATTAGTAATTGGAAGAAGATATCTCCAAAATTAATATGGGAACCGCCTTCAGCAGCAGTAGCCAATACAAAATTGCTTGTTAACACCCTGGGTTCACTCCTTTCAAGAGTCGCTAAACGATGAAAGTAACAACAATTTAACTAGACATAAATGAATGGCGAAGGATGTATGTATCTTCGCCATCTGGAGTTTTAATGATAATTACTTATTTAAAACCATGAACGCGATAACTACACCGATGATCGGTAATGCTTCAACTAACGCAACCCCGATGAACATTGTAGTTTGTAGTGTACCACGTAATTCAGGTTGACGAGCAACACCTTCTACAGTACGTCCTACGATAAGACCGTTACCAATACCTGCGCCAATAGCTGATAAACCAATTGCAATCGCTGCTGCTAAAATACCAATTGAACCTGTCATTTCGTTTTTCCTCCTTAAATGTATAAAAAAGTATAGTTTATTATTTTGTTCATGAGTAATGAACGGTTTATATTAATGGTCGTGACTCACTTTATGAGCCATATAAACCATTGTTAACATTGTGAAAATGTACGCTTGAATTGAACCTACGAAAATAGAGAAACCTTGCCATACTAGTGTTAATGGTACTGCTGCAATAGTTCCAGCAATCCCTTGATGCGCTAGTCCAGCTGCTAATAGGGAAAGAAGCAATTCACCAGCAAAGATGTTACCGTATAAACGCAAACCAAGAGTTAGCGTATTCGCGAATTCCTCAATAATCTTTAATGGGAAAAGAAATTTCATTGGGCTGAAGAAGCCTTCTGCATATCCTTTTACACCTTTTAGCTTTACACCATAGAAGTGCGATAACGCAACAACCATAACCGCTAACGTTAACGTAATCGTTGGGTCAGCTGTCGGTGATTTCCACCAAAGGTTTTCGCCAACTACGATTGCAAACGGAAGACCTAACATATTTGATACAAAGATATACATCAATAGTGTAATCCCAAGAATGTGGAATCGACCACCTGTCTTCCAATCCATTGTACTGTTGATAATTCCTTTAACGAAGTCCAAAATCCACTCAAAGAAATTTTGTACGCCAGTTGGTTTCATCGCAAGTTTGCGGGTAGCAAGGACTGCAATAAGGAAAACAATCGCACTTGCAACCGTAATCATTAGAATATTGGCCCCGTTAAACCAAAGCCCCATAAACTTAAAATCCGGAGTTCCGTGTTCCATGTAAACTCACCTCGTTTCCGCTTCATTTATGTACATGCAATGCATGATAAAAATAATCTATCATAATGACAATATAGGATGTCATCAATCCTATTACTAAACCCATCACATTGAAATACTCTGGATATCTCAATGCAATTAATGCCGCTATTCCACCTACTGCCATCCTGGAAAGCGACCCAAGTGAGCGGACTTTTTTGCCCTGTGATACCTTTTTATCAAAGTCTTCGGTTTTTCTAACTAATAACCAAAGATTTAAGAAACCAAAGCATGTCCCAAGAATCAACCCTAAGAAGATTGTTTGGTATGATGTAAATCCCCAGCCGAGAACATAAATGGACAACAAGTAAAAAATCCATTTCCGCTGTCTGTTGTACATGATTCTGAAATCTGGCATAGTTATTTATCTCCTGAATAGAAATGACGGATTGAAAGAAGCATGGAATAGGTGCCTGCTGCAAGTCCTAAAAGCAGTCCAACTATTAAGAAAATTGGTTCGGTACCCCAATGCCGATCCAGCCATCTGCCTGAGAAAATACCTATTAGAATGGAACCGACTAACTGGGAGACGATCGCGGACATTAAAGCCATAGCTTGTAATGGATTGCGGTTGTTTTTTCGCATGCTTATCGCATCCTCACTATAAGAGAATGTGAACCGGATAATAGTATGCAAATAGGCGGGAAACACCGTGGATAATAGTCTATTAATCCGATGAAAACCCTATCATTTTACACCCTTTGTTAGCATACAATAGGCATCTTTTAAAGTCAATGAATTTAGTGAATTATCCCACAAACAATTTCCCAAGATTTTTCTCTCATCAAATTTTAATTTACTCTATTATTGTAGTGGATTTTTTAAACTTTTTTTGACCATTTTGTGTCTATTTTGTGAACATTGTCACAGGAGGCGGATATCCGTGATTCATGGGGTGGACAAGCCGTTCGGATTTTGACTTGCCCATTCACTCGCATATTTTACTCTTTTTCCCTCTCGATGACGATCATCCGCTCGATAAAATCTTCCTTCCCAGCCTTTTTAGCAAACACCTTCACGAGGTACGTCCCAGCTTCCGGCAGCTGCTCAACCGGAATCACTTTCCGGATTAACCCTTTTTTCACGTTTGTCTTCGTATCCAAAAAACCAACAAACCGGTAATCCTCCGGGTTAAACAAGGCAATTCCAAACTCCTCTGCTCCGCCAGGCAAATACACCTCATACCGATACTGTCCACGATGATCGCTTTCACCAAAATCAAAGCCCATCACACGTGGATATCCCGGCTCCTCTAGTACATACAAATACGGAATGTGAATCGTCGATGAACCCGCCTGCATTTGAATATAACCGTCATGGACTTTTCGTAAAAACACTTTAGGGTCGACCGTTAACTCAACCGTCACCTCTTTCGACTCCTTTGGCCCAAGCGTGAACGATAACGGGAACCTCCAGTTCAGCCCCTCCATCCTCTGCGGAATCGAAAAGGAATACCGCTGCGTTTCTGAACTCCTATTTTCCACATGCAAAGTGGCCTGATGAACATCATGATCGTCACTATATTTCCCAAACCTCATACTGCTCGGCGAAACAAGCGAGGTCGCCTTGATCGCTTCATCTACTTGAATCCGGCCGGCACCCTGTTCGTACGTGCGGTAAAACCCTAGACTCTCATCAGCAGTAGAACTCATCTTTTCGGGCTCCAACTTCACAAGCGGTTTTGCCGTGTTCATCAACGCTGCTTTAATTTGCACCGGCGTCCAGTCCGGGTGCGCCTGCTTAATTAACGCACAGGCCCCAGCCACATGCGGTGCCGCCATACTCGTTCCCTGCAAAGACAAATAGCCGCCTGGAATCGTCGAATTTATGGCTACCCCCGGGGCAACAATGTCTGGCTTAATTTCCCACGTTCCCGTCACCGGCCCCCTCGAGCTAAAGTCTGCCAGCCGGTCCCGCTCCTCTACCACCGAGATTCTCGCCGCCACACGTTGTTTCTTTATTTCTTTTTGTAAAAAAACTCCGTCACCCTTCGATAGTGAACCCACTGGTAGGGTCAGCGGAGATTCCAGATTCCCAATGAAGCTTCCGCTCATATTATTGTAGATTAACACCGCTCTAGCTCCCGCTGCACGGGCATTTTCTGCTTTCTCAGTAAAGGTCAGTGTCCCCCGCTTCATCAGGACGATTTTTCCTTGAACATTCCTTAATTCCTCTTTCCTGCCGATACCGCCGTCCACCAGATCGACTGACCGGTCTAGCGCCCATTTAGCTGAGCCCTCCATCGGCTGAATCCGATATTTATTCCGGCTTCCTTCTATTAATAATAAAGGTATTTCCATCGTGGGTGTGGAGGCTCCGACCGAAATCGCTTTGGACGCCGTTCCCGGTGAACCAACCGTCCACACATTCGGTCCAGAATTCCCGGAAGCGGCCACTGCCACTATTCCCTTGTCCACTGCGCGGTTGAGGGCCATACTAATTGGGAGGTCCGGTCCATTGATATCGTTCCCGAGCGATAGATTCATAATATCAACTTTGTCTTTAATCGCCTGATCAATGGCCGCCAGTACCTGTTCAGTCGTCCCGCCGCCTCCCGGCCCAAGTGCCCGGTACGCCACAATTTTCGCCTCCGGCGCCACGCCTTTAATTTTTCCATTAGCCGCAATGATTCCCGCGACATGGGTGCCATGGATGGTTGCTTTCCCGATAGCGAGGGTTTCCATCGGATCGCGGTCATTGTCAACGAGGTCATGCCCGCCCGCATAGTTACGCTGCAAGTCGGGATGAGTATAATCGACACCCGTATCAATGACCCCAACCGTTACCCCTTTTCCGGTAAGGCGTTCGTCTTTTGCGTCAAAATAGCTGCGAACCTCTTCTCCGCCAATTATTTTGACACTTTCCTCGGTTTCTACCTGATACTGGGTCACCTGTGAGACATTCATAATATGTTGTTGATTGGTGAGTTTGGCGATGGTTTCGGCGGGACCTTGAACAGAAAACCCGTCTATTGCCTCTTTAAAAATTCGTCTTAGCTTGATGTCCCTGTACGGACGGATGAGTTGTGCGATTTCCTGATCCGACTGCGGCCGGTCTAAAATGATAATCGCCACGCTTTGTTCATTTGTAGGTTTTGGAATAGGAGGATGAATAAGAATTCTTGGAGTTTGAAAGGCAAGGAGCAACACAAGTATGAATTTCATCAATGAAAATCCCCTTTTTTCCTATCGTTTTCATTTAACGGGGAAAGTATGCAGTCTGGAGGAAGATAGTATTGAGTGGTTCTTCCGCTGCCAGAGACCTGAAGATGTAGTGTGTGAAGTAACCCCTTAGCTACTCCGCGTTTTTCAATTAATAAAAATTCCTGAAACTGTTTTAAAGTCATTTTTTCATTTAATAGAAGGAAATAATCTCTGACTGCGGGAAAATGAGCGTCTTTTGAATAGGCTTTACAGGACGGGCAAAACCATGTAGCCGACACTCTCAACATCGGTATTCTTTTGCAGGTGGGACATTGAACCCCAGGGACGATCTCCGTCCGGCCAATACCATACATTTTGAGAATTTCGGGATAAGAGGGGATATGCTCTGCTAATAAAAGCTGTGTCAGTTTATTATAGGATTTGCTTTTTAAAACAGGAGTTTGGTATTTTGCAGCAAGCTGATTGATTTTCTCCTCTAAACACTCTGCATAAATAATATTTTTAAAAATATGTTCATTACCTGGATTTGTTTTTAAAATGGTGGAGTTTCTACTGATTACAACTAAGTATTCTAGGGGGATTGGTGGGAGCCTATGGTTAATCATCCAATGAAGCAATTGATTCCGGTGCCGCCTTGCTTGAATGAGAGGATTAGTAATGCCTTCTTCAATATCCTTATAAATTCTTGTTACACTTTGAGTATGTTGATCGAAAAACAGCGTCCCAACAATGTTCTTTATTTCAAGAACTAATCCAAACATAAGCGATAACAGGATAGTATCCATTTGGAAAGTATTTTGGTTTTTCAGACGCAAGTCATTTATTATACCAAACTCCTCCTCCGGTAAATAGGATAGGTAATAGTCAGTATTCTTTTCACCCGCATAGCCCGTTTTCCAATTAATTAAGTCTTTTTCAATCTCCTTATAGCGGTAAAAACGGGTGTCCAATCTACGTAATAGTGCCTCCCGTTGTAAAAGCTGGATCGGAACAGGTCTTTCCTTTAAAATCATGAATCTTCCTCCTTTTTATTTTTTAACAGTTACCTTTTTCTAATGAAAAACCTAAAAATCCTTTATTTTTTGTAGGTAGATTTTGTGAACGATGACTTAAGGTAGGTTTTTAGGATGAATTCGGAGTTTGTAAACACAATTTCTTGGAAAATTGGGTGGTCATTTTTGTGATTGGCTTATTTTTCGGGTTGATTGGCTCATTTTTTCTTATGATTGGCTGATTTTTCCGAAAGACTGGATCATTTTCATACAACATTGGCTCATTTTATGCGTGTATTGGATATTTTTCCAACAATAACCAAATTCTCCGCCGAAAAAACAAATAAAAAAAAGCCGAACAACGTCGACTTTTCCCCAAATATCCTTATTTCGTTCCAAACAAACGGTCACCGGCATCACCAAGGCCTGGTACGATATAGCCATGGTCATTTAATTTCTCGTCTAACGCTGCGATATAAATATCCACGTCCGGGTGCTCCATTTTTACTGCTTCCACGCCTTCAGGTGCAGCAATCAAACACATAAATTTGATATTTTTAGCGCCGCGCTTTTTCAAGGAGTTAATCGCTTCATTAGCAGAACCACCTGTTGCCAGCATTGGATCTACGACAATGAAGTCCCGTTCTTCTACGTCACTTGGAAGCTTTGCATAATATTCAACTGGCTTCAGTGTTTCTGGGTCGCGGTATAGTCCAATGTGACCTACCTTTGCCGCTGGGATTAACTTTAAGATTCCGTCAACCATTCCGATTCCGGCACGCAGGATTGGCACTAAACCAATTTTCTTCCCAGAAAGAACCTTCGATTTTGTTTGGCACACGGGTGTCTCAATATTGATATCTTCAAGCGGCATGTCCCTTGTGATTTCAAATGCCATTAAAGTTGCCACTTCATCAACCAATTCTCGGAATTCCTTTGTTCCTGTGTCTTTATCACGTATGTAAGTCAACTTATGTTGGATCAGTGGATGGTCGAAGACGTATACCTTTGCCAAAAAAATCGCCCCTTTTTATAAAATTTATCAAATACTCCGTCTCATTTTACAGAAAAAAAGTGCAATGAGCAAATAGGAAAACGGTTACTTTTAGTAGTAAGAATTTTTCGAAAAAACAATATAACTAGCTTGTTAATTTCCGCTCCAGGCACTTCGCTTTCCGTGGGTGTTTCGGCGAGCCTCCTCGGCGCAAGCGCCTGCGGGGTCTCCCCTGAACCATACTCCCACAGGAGTCTTCGTGCCTTCCGCTCCTATAACAATTTTCCTTTAAATAAGTCAAAAAAAATCGGCCCCCAATTAACTGTAGGCCGATTCTGTGATGTTTAGTATTCTGGATAGAGTGTAAATTTACTTGTTAAGGCTTCTACGCGCCCGCGTGCTTCTTCTAGTTTCGCTTCATCTTCATGATTTTTCAAAGTGAAGGCGATGATGGATGCAATTTCGTCCATATCTTCTAGACCAAAGCCTCGGCTCGTTACTGCTGCCGTACCGATGCGAATACCGCTCGTTACGAATGGGCTTTGCGGATCAAATGGAATCGTGTTTTTATTAACGGTAATACCGATTTCATCAAGTACTTTTTCAGCTACCTTACCAGTTAAGTTAAGCGACTGTACATCCACCAATAGCAAGTGGTTGTCCGTACCGCCAGACACTAACTTCAAGCCTTCTTTTTGTAAGCTATCCGCTAAGCGCTTGGCATTGGTAATGATGTTGCCAGCGTATTCTTTAAAGCTGTCCTGCAGTGCTTCACCGAAAGCAACAGCCTTCGCCGCAATTACATGCATAAGCGGACCGCCTTGAATGCCAGGGAAAATCGACTTATCAATCTTCTTGCCAAATTCCTCTTTGCAAAGAATCATTCCGCCGCGTGGACCACGCAATGTTTTGTGAGTTGTTGTCGTAACAAAATCTGCGTATGGCACTGGGTTTGGATGCAATCCTGCTGCAACAAGACCAGCTATGTGAGCCATATCAACCATGAGGTAGGCGCCCACTTCGTCGGCAATCTCACGGAACTTTGCAAAATCGATTTCACGTGGATAAGCACTTGCACCCGCCACAATCATCTTTGGCTTATGCTCAAGTGCTTTTGCACGAACATCTTCGTAATTGATGCGGTGTGTCACTTCATCAACACCATATTCCACGAAGTTATATTGAATACCGCTGAAATTGACTGGGCTGCCGTGTGTTAAGTGACCGCCGTGGGATAAATTCATGCCAAGCACTGTATCGCCCTGCTCAAGAACGGTGAAGTAAACCGCCATATTGGCCTGTGCACCAGAGTGCGGCTGCACGTTTACATATTCCGCTCCGAAGATCGCTTTCGCACGTTCACGTGCTAAATCTTCGACAACATCGACATACTCACAGCCACCATAATAGCGACGGCCTGGGTAGCCTTCTGCGTACTTATTGGTTAGAACGGAACCTTGTGCTTCCATGACTGCTTCACTTACAAAGTTTTCTGAGGCAATTAATTCGATTTTAGACCGCTGACGACCTAATTCTTGTTGGATCGCTTGAAAAACCTGTTCGTCGGCTTGAGACAAATGCTTCATGATATTTCTCCCCCTTTTATGTATGCAAGCGTAAAAAATTTGAAAATTCCTTATTTATTTTAACACGTTTTTTCTCTATGTAAAAAATAAAGTCTGGAAAGTTGAGCGCTTGCTCAAAATTTTTAAAAAAATCCCCTACTCGGACGGTAAATAGGACCTGTTGTCCGGACCTCCTGAACAGAAGCCATTATGAACAGCTTTCGTTTGCATTCGTCCGTTCGTATACTGCTCTAGCGCCACCAATAAGCTTTGGCCTCGTTTTTGCTAGCGTTACATACGCATGTCCGACATGTTTCTGCATTACCCGCACCGGCACAGCCACATGTTTCATATGCATGCCAATCAGCGTATGGCCAATGTCCATTCCTGCATCCGCCTTCACGAATTCCACTACCACCGCATCATTAAGCTGCTCGAACGCATAGGTAGCCATCGCACCGCCCGCTTTGCGGACTGGAACCACGGAAACCTCGTCGAATCCGCGCTGTTCGGCGACGGACCGTTCTACAACCAACGCCCTGTTCAGGTGTTCACAGCATTGGAACGCAAATTGAATGCCTGTTTCAGACTGCAATTTTTTTAATTGACGAAAAATCATTTCGGCTACTTCAAGGGTTCCAGAGGTACCGATTCTCTCCCCGATCACTTCGCTTGTGCTGCAGCCGATCACCAACAACTGCCCCGACTTAAACGAAGCCTGTTCCTTGAATTCTGTAACTATTGCTTCCAATTGTTTTTCCCATTCCTGAATCATTGGACCCGACCTTTCTTTTTAGAAAGTATAAGTCTTTAAAGCCATCTTGCTTTTAAGCGCAAAACTACGCTCCACTCAAGCACAGCCTATTATTTACGCCTGCTTATTTTCGTATTCTGTAATTTTGCCTACTCGATTGGAGTGACGGCCGCCTTCAAACTCACCAGTCAACCAGATTTCAGCAATATCGCGTGCAAGTCCCGGCCCGATGACGCGTTCGCCCATGGCAAGCATGTTTGTATCATTATGTGCTCGTGTCGCTTTTGCACTGAAGGTGTCATGTACAAGTGCACAACGGATGCCCTTTACTTTGTTTGCAGCAATGCTCATACCAATACCTGTTCCGCAAATCAAAATGCCGCGGTCAAACTCACCGCTTGCGACCTTTTCTGCCACAGGCAGGGCATAATCCGGGTAGTCGACAGATGTTTCGCAATCACAGCCAAAATCAACGTATTCAATCTTTAATTCCTCAAGCAAGTTGGCGATTTCCTTGCGAATATTGACTCCGCCATGATCTGATGCTAATGCTACTTTCATCTTAAAAGCCCCCCTATTTTAGTCCATCTCTTCTATTAATTTTGACATACTGCTACAGAAATATAAAGCAAAACAAAATAAAGCTCTCTTAAAAAAGAGAGCCCTTTGGAACAACTAAGGTTTTAATTTTTGCTATATTAAACTTGCCTGTTGATTTCCGCTCCAGGCACGAGCGGTTCGTGGGTGTTTCGGCGAGCCTCCTCGACGCATGCGCCTGCGGGGTCTCCCCTGAACCATACTCCCACAGGAGTCTTCGTGCCTTCCGCTCCAATCAACAGGGTGTAAAAATCAACGTTGTTATTTAACATAGCCTAATTTTTCAATTGCTTTATCAATGAGTTGGTCGAGCTCACGAAATGTTTCTTCATAGATTGGCAGGCTTCCGCCGTATGGGTCGACAACATCGTGATTATACTTTTCTCCGGTGAATTCTTTTAAAGTAAACACCTTCATAATGGCATTCGGATATTGCTGCTGAATCGCATACTTATGTGACGAGGTCATCGTCAAAATCAGATCAGCCCATTCCACCTCTGCCGTGGTCAACAAACTCGACTGGTGGTTATGCGGTATGGCGTTGTTCCCTAGCACCGTTTTTGCATGTGAGGATGCCTCATTGCCGGTGGCCGCATATATGCCAGCCGATTTGACTTCCATCCCATCGAGGTTCTTGCTTTTCAAAATGGCTTCGGCCATAGGACTTCTGCATGTATTTCCCGTACAAACAAACAAAATATGCTGCAATGTGTCTGCCCCCTTTCCTCTATTATAAAACATTTTACCAAGTTTCCAACTTACTTACCGATAGGTGATGGCTTGTTTGCCCATTTGTACCCAGCCGCGTTTGAAGGCGCTGATCGTTGCCTTGCGGTTTTTGGTTACAGATAACGGGTCATTGAAATAGATATATTGGCTGTCATAGCCTGTCACAAGAACGCTGTGTTCCTTATAGGTAATGGATACTTTTCCTGTAGGTGTATTCCACGTTTGCCAATACTGTGATGGAACAGTATCAAAATACACATTATTGATGACCCACACCGATTTCCCGTTATTTAAATGCTTATAAATCTCTTCAAAATTGGAACCGGTCAAATCAACGACGCGATCTGGCAAATATTGATTCGCCAAATCAGCAATTGGTCCGTGATAAACAGCGAGACCCGGCTTGCTAAATGTGTACATATCACCAACAAACCCTGAATACGGATTACCGAAGTATACTTGTCCATTTGTTTTCGAATAAGGTGTCGGGTCCTTTCGCACCTGGGACGCCAACGTCATTTTAGACACGCTTTTTCCCGCATCCAGCAACATCATCGCCAGCGACGTGACCTCACAGCCGCGCGGAAGTTCCGGCATTTGAGCTACAAGAGGAACATCGAGCAGTACTGAGGAGACAGAACCGCCTGTTCCCAGATAGAAGCGGTCTTTCCCACTTTGAAGCCAGCTAGATTTTCTCATAGAACCATCTGTATTGAGATAGTACCACTTTCCACCCTCATAAAGCCAACCAGTCGCCATCGACCCACTTGAACCAAGGTAGTACCATTTGCCGCCAGTATAGACCCAGCCTTTTTTCATCGCACCATTACCCGCTAAATAATACCAGCGGTTATTGTCCTTCAGCCAGCCGGTTACCATTTGACCAGAGCCAGCCAAATAATACCAAGATCCAGCGTCAAACTGCCAGCCTGTCTGCATTTGTCCGCTTTGTGCAAGCAAATACCATTTACCACTGTCATACGCCCAACCGGTGGCCATGACGCCCGAACTTTTTAGAAAGTACCACTTGTCACTCTCCAATAACCAACCCGTTTGCATGGCACCCGTTGAATTTAAATAATAGCGACTACCGTTATCGTTGATCCAACCGGTTTGCTTTTCACCATTTGGACCAAAGAAATACCATACACCAGCTTCCTGAACCCAACCTGTAGTGGCTACCGTTATTTCCATTGCATATGTATGAATCCCATCATCAACACTAATTGTCAGGAGGCTGTTTGCCGGCTGCTTTACTACACCTACCTCAAACTTCCCCTCGCTATCCGTTTGGATGGAACCAAGGAGGACTTCTTTATTTTTCACTGTAACAGTGGCATTTGGGATTGTAATCCCTTTAATCACCGTCGTCTGATCTGTTATTTTTTCCAACAGTTGAATTTGTTGCTGTTCATTTGCACTTATCCTTGTTTCTGCAAAAGCTAGATTTGGAAAAATAGCTTGAGAGATAACTCCCAATGAAATACATAGATTCATCCAAAATTTCCGCTGCAACCTGTGCCCCTCCTCAAAAAACGTCTCATCTGCTTTATTTAGTAGATTGGTATGTTAAAAATTTACCAACTTCTATTCTACCATAATTGAGCCGCAATTTTGAAAGAGTTACCTCATTTGTAAGTAAATACCTACCACAATGGGAGGATCAGTTTTAAGCCGAACGCAAGTAAAATCGCCCCACCTAGCGCTTCACTATAGTTGCCAAGCCAGCCTTGTACCTTTTTTCCCAACAGCAAGCCTGCCCAGGTTAGAACAGTGGCCACGACTCCAAAGGAGATTAGCACAAGCACGATTTTTGCCCCGTAAATCCCTAATGTCAGACCCACAGAAAAACTGTCGAGACTAACACTTAAAGCAAATAAGAGTAAGCCGAAACCAACCGGCGTAATGACTTTTTCGTCTCCTTTTTTGAGGCTTGCCCATATCATCTGCAATCCGAGAACGATGAGTAAGAGTCCGCCAATTAAGCTGGCAAACGTGCCAAATTTCTCTGATAAAAATTTACCGGTTAGTAGACCCACAAGCGGCATCCATACATGAAAAATTCCAATGGTGATCCCAATCTCGAAGATTTTCCTCAGCCGCAGTTTGTACATCCCCATACCTAGCCCCACCGAGAAGGCATCCATGCCTAGCGCAAAGGCCATGATCACTAATGTAAGTAATTCTCCAACTAATTCAGACATTCTGTCCCCGCCCCCTTGGACTAACTAACCTAATCATATGCACGTCCAAACCAGTTTAGAAGTCACTAAGGGGAAATTGGAACTCTGTCTAAATGAAAAAAAGCACCGGGATTAATCCTGGTGCTTACTCGGTAATTAACTTATTTCCTGCTGCTTTTTGCAGTCGGTTCATGATTGCATGTCCTACACCAGTGCTCGGGAAGATTTCACTATAAATGATATCCACATCGGTCTCGTTAAATCGACGTAACGTATCATACAGTGCCGTCGCCACCGTCTCCAACTCTGCCCGTCTTCCACAGGCGAACACCACATCGGCATGGTAGAACTCCACATTCTCCACTGTCGTTAACACCCCGACCCGCAAGCCCTCCTGTCGCTTTTCTTCTACTAAACCTTGCAAAAACTCCCTTGTGCCTGACACCATATAAAGCGGTGCGTTCGGCGCATAGTGGCGATATTTCATTCCCGGTGCTTTTGGTTTTGCTGCCTCATCGGTTAACGCCGGGTCGACCCGTACCTCACCAATCACCGCCCCAAGCTGCTCCTTGGTAACACCGCCCGGCCGTAAAATAACTGGAACTGATTCCGTGCAATCGATCACCGTCGACTCCACACCCACCCCGGTCGCACCACCATCGAGCACTCCGGCAATTTTTCCATTTAAATCATCCATCACATGCACGGCATTCGTAGGACTCGGTTTGCCGGAGCTATTGGCACTTGGTGCAGCAATCGGCAAACCGCACACCTTAAGCAGCGCCAGCGCCACAGGATGATCCGGCATGCGAACCGCAACCGTCGCTAGACCGGCAGTCGCCTTCTCTGAAAGAACACCTTCTTTCTTTTTAAAAATAACCGTCAACGGTCCTGGCCAAAAAGCATCCATCAAAATCTTCGCTTTAGCAGGAATCTCCTTTACAAACCGGTTCAACTGTTCCCGGTCTGCAATGTGGATAATTAACGGGTTATCACTTGGCCGTCCTTTCGCAGCAAAAATCTTCGCTACCGCTTCATCACTTTCGGCATTCCCACCCAATCCATACACAGTCTCCGTCGGGAGGGCTACCACCTCATTTTCCCGTAAAAATTGAGCTGCATCCACAACTTGTGGATTATTTACGAGATTATCCACATACTTATCCACTTTCCAGACTTTTGTGTTCATAGTTATCCACCTTTATCGTAACTGAGCCTTTTATCGAAATTTGGCGAATCTAGGCACCTTGGCTCAGATTTTTGAACGAGTACGTTTGAAAGTATAAAAGAAGGTGGGTATAAAAACAAGGTTTATCCACAAATTGTGTATAAGTTTCCGAAAAAAGTGGATAACTTTGTGGATATATCCACATTTATAAAGAGAATTTTAAGAATAACGAGTTATCCACATTTAAAACGTGTCGAATGTGCTCTGATTGATAAAATCCTTCTGGTAATTCCTCACGAACGACCCGTTGAAAGCCCATTAATTCAAAAAACGGAAGAGCCACACTTTTATTTGTTGCCAAAAATAAGCTTCTCATTCCCTTTTCTTTCGCTAATTGCACCATTTGATCAAAAAGAACGAAAATTTCCTTATCTGCTTGTCCAGGTGACACGACCAGCGAGCGCAGTAACCCATCTTCACCGAACCCTTCCATGCCAAGTGACCCCCGCAACGAACCGTCCTCGTTCTCAAGAAGTAAAAAATGATCAATCGTCTCATCATTTAGTCCATCCGCACCAAGCTTCGCCCGTGATAGAAACTCTCTTAAATTTCCTAAATCCTCTTTACTAGCTCTACGAATTAATGCCTGCATCTCTTTTCCACCTCATTCATTTTCTTTTTCTACTCTATTAATATGAATAGGTAGGAAAAATAGAACAGTCCTATTCCGGGAATCTAGTAAATTTTTTCGCAACAAGAAAAGCGTAAGCGCCTCGATCAGCCCCGACAGGCAAATGTTCTTCGGCAAGAAAAGTCCGCCTTTTGACTTTTATTGCCGAAGGTTATTTGACCCGAGGGGCTAGGCGCTGGAGCTGGACAATTCTCGAAGTCGAATTATACTTTCCTATAATGAAAAAACCAGCTCCTTCTAGAAACTGGCTTAGTACATAAGTTTCTCCCACATTTCCACTACGAAGAATTTCACTTTCACCGGCTCTTCATCTTCTTCTGCGTACACAGGTGCATTTTTCTTCACTTGCTTTTTCGTCTTCTTTTCTTCTTTCTTAACTGCTTCCTTTTCTACCACATTCGTTTTTCTGTGCTCGACTACTTCTTGCTCTTCAGCCGCTGTAACCTTCTTATGATCAACCAACGCTTCCACTTCTTGATCCTGCTTTGCCTCCGCTTTCGGCTCCACTTCTTTATCTGCTGCCATCTCAGCCTTCGCCGTTTTCTCTTCCTCAAACCCGTTACTCACAGCCACACCATTTGAAAAATCGAGAAAGCATAATGGTGGATAAAGCACGCACCACCAGTTCGCTCCTTCACCCTTACCAAGAGTAATCAAGATCGCTTGATACTCGCCTGCTGGATATAAAAACTGTCCATAAAGCTTCGTTGGAAACTGTACCTTGCCAAACTCTACTTTTACCGACTGGTCAGAACCTTGCTCACGTACGGTCCTTTCCGCAATCTCTTGAATTTCTGGAAGCTTCGAATTGATGACCGTTCTTGCTTTTTCCATTGATGTTAAATCCTGAACCCACAGGGTGATCTGCGCATTCACCGCATCCCGTACCTTACGCTTAATCGCTTGGTCTGATTCTAAATCACTATTTGCTAGAATTCTGAGGCGAATCGCCTCCCCTGGAATCACAATCGACTCCTTCGCTGCAGCTTCCGTCTTCGGCATATATAAACTTAGGATTGTCCCTAACGATAAAACCACTAAATATCCCCAAACAACTAACTTGCTTCTCATCTCAGCACCGTCCCTTCGATATCTTCATTGTGGACAGATTGCCAGAATCTTAAACTAGTAAAATGATAAAAAATGCTATTTTTTCATAAGAACAACGAGTTGCTGTACTAGCAGCTATTAGGCTACGTGACCGAACCAGTTGCTGAACCGCAATTTGGGGCTCGTAGACACTTCCTACGTGACCTTTTCCTTTGTCCATCTGCTTTTTCGGGTTCATAGACACTTCCTATGCTACCTTTTCCTTTTTCCTTCTGCCTTTTCGGGCTCATAGACACTTCCTACGCGACCTTTTCCTTTTTCCCTCTGCCTTTTCGGGCTCATAGACACTTCCTACGCGACCTTTTCCTTTTTCCCTCTGCCTTTTCGGGTTCATAGACGCTTCCTACGCGACCTTTTCCTTTTTCCCTCTGCCTTTTCGGGCTCATAGACACTTCCTATGCGACCTTTCCCTTTTTACTACTACCTTTTCGAGCACGTAGACACTTACCATCGCTATCCCTTACATTGTCAAGTCATCCTTTGGTAGAGTATTAAAAACCTCCATAAAACAAAAAACTTCGAGGCACTAAGCCCCGAAGCCGATTTCTGCAAATACCATTCGGTCCTTGCCGTTAATATCATTGACCACTTCAACCTTCACATTCGAGAACGCTTTTCGAAAAAGCTCCGCTACCGCTTCGCCCTGACCGGCCCCAATTTCGAAACATACTAACGCGCACGGCGCCAGTACCTGTGGGAGCTCCACCATAAAGCGCCGGTAAAAGTCCAAGCCGTCCTCCCCAGCAAACAACGCACGATGAGGCTCATGCTCCGTTACCACTTCCGACATCGTCACAATATCACCAGTCGGAATATACGGCGGATTTGACATCACCACATCAAACGCTCCTCCGATAAACGGCTTCAGCAAGTCACCTTGGACAAACTCGACGTCCGCCTGTAGTCGAAGTGCGTTTTCCTGCGCCACCTTCAACGATTCTTCAGCAATATCAGAAGCAAAAACCGTTAGTGCAGGCTGTTCAAGCTTCATGCTAATCGCAATTGCCCCACTGCCGGTACCAATATCAACGAGCCTAATTTCTTGTTTTTCACTGAAAAGTCGTTTGATTAGCTGAAGAGTTCCTTCCACCAACTCTTCCGTCTCCGGTCTTGGGATCAGTACCTCTTCATTCACAATAAACTCACGTCCGTAAAAATCCTCTGAGCCGATAATGTATTGCACCGGAACACCCGCAACATGCTCACGGACTGCTTTTTCAAAGACTTCCCACACACCTGGAGCTAACTCATCGCGGATATTCGCAAACAACTGTGCCCGTGACATACCACTGAAATGACGAAGAAGCAGCTCCCCTGCATTCTCATCACGGCTATTCTCAACTAAAAAAGAAGAAGCCCAATGAAGAGCTTCAAAACCTTTTTTATTCATTAGATGCACTTTCCAGTCTTCTCGCTTGGTCATCCATAACTAACGCATCGATGATATCATCAAGCTTACCTTCCAAGATTTGATCCAGCTTTTGAATCGTTAAGCCGATTCGGTGGTCAGTCACTCGGTTTTGCGGGAAGTTATACGTACGAATCCGCTCAGAACGGTCTCCCGTACCAACGGCAGATTTACGCACGGAATCATACTCAGCTTGTGCTTCCTGCTGATACTTATCATAAATACGCGCACGTAAGACTTTCATCGCTTTATCCTTATTTTTATGCTGAGATTTCTCATCCTGAATCGAAACAACGATCCCGGTCGGAATGTGTGTTAAGCGAACGGCTGACATGGTTGTGTTAACGGACTGTCCGCCGGCACCGCTCGAAGCAAACGCATCAAAACGGATATCTTTATCATTGATTTCTACTTCTAATTCCTCTGCTTCCGGCAAGCAAACAACGGTTGCCGTCGACGTATGAATCCTGCCGCTTGATTCCGTTTCCGGAACACGCTGAACACGGTGGGCACCGTTCTCATACTTCAATTTGGAGTATGCACCCTGACCATTGATCATAAAGCTGATTTCCTTGTATCCGCCAAGTCCAGTTGGGCTGGCATCAAGGAGGTCAGTTTTCCAGCCCTGTGCTTCCGCATAACGGCTGTACATGCGATATAAATTACCAGCAAACAAAGCCGCTTCATCTCCGCCCGCAGCCCCGCGGATTTCAAAGATAACGTTTTTGTCATCGTTCGGATCCTTTGGAATAAGAAGAATCTTCATCTTTGCTTCTAGTTCTTCGATTTGGGCTTCTAGCTCGTTCACTTCTTCTTTTACCATTTCACGCATTTCGGCATCGAGCTTTTCTTCAAGCATTGCCTTCGCATCCTGAAGCTGTTCGCGAGCTTCTTTATATTCACGATACGTTTGTACAGTCTCTTGTATATCAGATTGTTCTTTTGAATATTCACGAAGTTTTTTTGAATCATTAATAATTTCTGGGTCGCTCAAAAGTTCATTCAACTTTTCGTAACGATCTTCCACAGATTGAAGACGATCAAACACAGCATTCACCTCGAGTTTTAGTCCATAACATTCTAATTATAGTATAGGTGAAAACCACAGTCAAAACCAATTTGCGGGAAAAAAATTTTTGCATCGAGTATTTTAAATTTGGAAAATTCCCTTAAAGATAAAAACTCATAACGATTAATTCTCCTTTTGGTCCCATTCTTCTGACGCCTTCATCCACAAATCCGCATTTTTTGTATAAGCCTTGTGCGGCTTCGTTTTTCAGATTCACCGCTAATACAAGCTCATTGATTTCACTAAAGTGTTCCTTCACAAAGCCAGGTAATAGCTTGAGTGCCTTTGTGGCGTAGCCCTTTCCAAGGTGGCGGGAATCGGTTGAAAAAGCTCTAATTAATATCGCATTCTTATTATCAGAGTAGGGTTTCACACCCTCATTTTTATGTAAATCAAAATACGTAACCAGCTGTTTTTCATCCATTGCCAAGATGGAATAGCGATCCACTTCCTCTTTAGAAAGCAGGATACAATCTAAGGGCTTTCCTGTAAAACGCAATTGATCTTCTGTTATTTGATATTGTTCGATATCCTGTTTAAATCCCTCATTATAAAAATAGAGCTGCATCCGAAAATCCCCTCTCCAAAGGAACGTTTGTTCTAATTTTATCAATCCCAGTAAAAAAATACAAATAAAAACATGCCCTGGAATCAGAGCATGTTATCTTCGGTCTTCTTTTACACGAACTTCGATATTGTAGCGCGGTAGAGCTTGTACAAGTTTGCGGTGGAGACGTGCTTGTGCGTCCATTCTTTCTTTATCAGAAAGCATGCCCTTTTTATAAACAGACACCCACATACGGTCCCCATTAATCCAAACAGAATCAGTGACAAATTCATTTGTCTTAGCAATCACTTGCTTGGCCTTGTAAGTGTCATTACCCGTATTTTTTCCGCCACCAGCTTCCGACCCACTTCCCGTCCTCTTTAGGTCAAGGAAATTTGGATTTTGGTTCGTAATATCATCTTCCACTAAATGCTGCTTGTTTTTGCCGCGGTCTGACAGATTGTCAGGGTGATTTTTGTCGTTGCTGCTGTTGCTCATATTATCCACGATGTCCCTATTTTTGGGCGTCGCCGTATCATCAATCGTATCCGGATCATCCGCATTGTTACGGGTGCTGGACATAAAATTTGGTGCCGTCCGGTCTTTCTTCAAATTATAGACCTCTTCATTCGCGCCACGGTTGCTCTGACAACCACTTACTAAAAATAACGTTGTGACGGAAAGAAACATCCACTTTTTCAGCATCTTACACCTCCCATTACTACTATCATGCCCGTCTAGAAGGTGAAGTTACGTTGTGAATTCCTTCCAAATCTTTCCCTACTTTGCTTGGTTAGAAACAATGGAGAATCTCTTTTCTCCCGTCCACTTTTTACCGTTATCATCAATTTGGATGGTGGCCGTATAGTCGCCTTCCATTTCGAAGGTAGCGATTCCCGTATACACACCGTTCGATGTTTCTTTCATATCCTTCATGGAAATATCTCCATGACTCATCATGTGCATATTTAAATCCGCACGAACCTTCGCACCCGTTACCAGCTTTCCCTCACTGTCCAGGACTTTAATTTGAATGGTAGAAGGCTGTTCAGGTGTAAATGATTTAGGGGTCAGTAGCTCAATTTGAAAATCATTTGAGCTACAGCCCGACATCAAAACCAATAAGAAACAAACGAACAAAAAAGCAAATTTTTTCATCCACCCACTCCCTTTCAATGGTAAATCTCGTTACTATACTATCCCCATAATAACGCAAAAAAGAGCCAGGACCTCATCCTGAACTCTTAATTTTTGGGACAGTCCCCACTAGTTGGTTGCTTCTTCTTGTAACACCGACCGATAAGAAGCTGTTTTTGGTACTTCGTGATGGTGACGGCAGCGTGGCTCGTATGCCTCGGAAGCGCCAACCAAGATTACCGGGTCATGGTATGATGCCGGACGTCCGTCAATCAAGCGCTGTGTGCGGCTAGATGGTGAACCACAAACCGTGCAAACTGCCTGAAGCTTTGTTACTGTCTCGGCAATCGCCATTAACGCAGGCATTTGTGCGAACGGCTCGCCACGGAAATCCATATCAAGACCAGCACAAACGACGCGGTGCCCGCTATCTGCTAGCTGCTGAACTACCCGGACAATTCCTTCGTCAAAAAACTGCACTTCATCAATCGCGATAATATCCATATCTGCTTCTACATGATGAAGAATCTCTATAGAATGGGAAATTGGCTTCGCATGAAAAGAAGAGCCATTATGGGAGACTACGGATTGTTCACTGTAGCGATTATCAATTTTCGGCTTAAACACAGCGATTTTTTGCTTCGCGAATTGAGCCCGTCTCACACGACGTATCAATTCCTCTGACTTTCCAGAAAACATACTGCCGCAGATAACCTCAACCCATCCGGTTTGCTTCATTAAATACATAAACGGCATCTCCTTCCTATAAAAACGAACCCTTTTTTAACGATACTTGTCCAAACTTTCCTATGTATCGCCGATCTATATTAAACAGAACTCTGTTACCTTCTTATTAATATCACTTTACCCTATATCGACCGAACTAACCAGCCGCCGGCAAGTGAAATTTCCTATTTTTTTCAATAAAAAACAGGCAAGCCGACTTTCTTCTTGCCTGTTTTGAGCGATTATTGTTGCTGTTGCTTAAGGCCGTATTTTTTGTTGAAACGGTCAACACGTCCGCCAGCTTCAGCGAATTTTTGACGACCAGTATAGAATGGATGACATTCTGAACATGTTTCAACACGGATCTCATTTTTAACAGAACCAGTTTCGAATGTGTTACCACATGCGCAAGTCACCGATACTGTTTTATAATTTGGATGAATTCCTGCTTTCATTCTTTTCATCTCCTTCCGCCCTGAATCTTTCGAAACAGAGTTATATAAGGTGCTTGTCTTTCAACAGGCACTGAATTACTTAAAACACACTGCACCCATTATAACAAGGGTACCCTTTTTTTGCAAGTTGGGATTTGCTGGCTTTTTGAACTAAGTCTGTTGATTTCCGTTCCAGGAGCGAGCGGTTCGTGGGTGTTTCGGCGAGCCTCCTCGGCGAAAAGCGCCTGCGGGTCTCCCCTGGACCATACTCCCACAGGAGTCTTCGCTCCTTCCACTCCAATCAACAGGTTGCTTGTCCCAATGGGTAATTTATTTACGACCGTCTTGTTTTTAGCTCTTCCCCAAGTTGGGCGAAAAATTCTTCGTTGGACTTTGTTTGGCGTAGTTTTTTCAGGAAACGCTCGGCAAAGTCTGGTGAATCAGACATGGACTTTCTGATCGCCCATAGTTTATCTAAATGATCTTTCGGAATCAGCAATTCTTCCTTACGCGTTCCCGAACGACGAATATCAAGCGCAGGGAAAATACGGCGTTCAGCCAGACCACGGTCAAGGTGAAGCTCCATGTTACCTGTTCCTTTAAATTCTTCATAAATGACATCGTCCATACGTGAACCTGTTTCCACTAGAGCCGTAGCAAGAATCGTCAAGCTTCCGCCCTCTTCAATGTTACGAGCCGCACCAAAGAAACGCTTTGGACGGTGGAACGCCGCAGGATCAATACCACCAGACAGTGTACGTCCACTTGGCGGAATAACCAAGTTGTATGCACGAGCCAGACGTGTAATGCTATCCATTAGAATCACGACATCGCGCTTATGTTCCACTAAACGCATCGCACGGTCAAGCACGAGCTCGGCCACTTTAATATGGTTTTCAGGCACTTCGTCAAACGTCGAGCTGACGACATCCCCCGCAACCGAACGTTCAATGTCGGTTACCTCTTCTGGACGCTCATCGATTAACAAAACAATCAGTTCAACATCCGGATGATTTGTCGTAACGCTGTTGGCGATTTCTTTTAACAGCATCGTTTTACCAGCCTTAGGCGGAGCAACAATTAATCCCCTTTGACCGAAACCGACCGGCGCCACGACATCCATGATTCTTGTAGAAAGATACTTTGGAGTTGTTTCGAGCTTCATTTGTCTGTCTGGATAAAGAGGCGTTAATGCCGGGAAGTAGACTCGTTCCTTTGCAGATTCTGGGTCTTCTCCGTTCACCGCTTCTACATGCAGCAAGCCATAGTAACGTTCATTTTCCTTCGGAGGACGAACCTTACCAGAGACCTTGTCCCCATTGCGCAGGTCAAAACGGCGGATTTGGGATGCTGAAATATAAATATCCTCTGAGCTTGGCGAGTAATTAATCGGGCGTAAGAATCCGAATCCTTCTGATTGGATAATTTCGAGAACGCCTTCCATGAAAAAGTACCCCTGTTGTTCTGCACGAGATTTTAGGATAGCAAAGATTAATTCTTTTTTTGTTAATTTGCTGTAGTAAGTTACTTTAAATTCGCGAGCAAGCTCGTAAAGTTCCTTCAGCTTCATATTTTCTAAACTTGAAATTGTTAAGTCCATTAGTACACCACACTTTTGAATTTTTCCATCAAATCCGCTTCTTTTCCATAGCGGGAGATCTTCCTGTTAGATAGTAATGAGATTAGAGGAATTGATGATTGAAGTAGAATGGAAATGAATAGAATTGCAGAAATTAAAGATAATAAAAACAATTACTATTTTACCCTGTGAATAAAAAATTAATCAACTAAATTTTTTGTTAGAAATATAAGGGTGCCTGACACCAAGTCGAATTGGTGCCTGACACCCGTTGCAGTTATGTCTATTTTACGGCTCTGTTACAGTTGATTTCCGCTCCAGGCGCTTCGCTTTCCGTGGGCGTTTCGGCGAGCCTCCTCGGCGCTTACGCCTGCGGGGTCTCCCCTGAACCGTAATCCTACAGGAGTCTTCGCGCCTTCCGCTCCAATCAACAATTTCTATAAAATAATTTATTTAATTACTAGGTTTGGTTTCTTTTTCAAGCTGTGACGGCCTTCGATGAAGCGGACTGTGCCTGATTTTGCACGCATGACGACTGAATGAGTAGAGCCGTATGAGCCTTTGAATTGAACGCCGCGCAGTAATTCTCCGTCTGTAACACCGGTTGCTGCAAAAATAGCATCGTCACCCTTAACAAGGTCTTCCATACGAAGGACACGGTTCACGTCTAATCCCATTTTGATACAGCGCTCAAGCTCTGCATCATTTTGAGGCAATAGTTTACCCATGATTTCACCGCCAAGACATTTCAAGGCTACCGCTGCAAGAACACCCTCAGGCGCACCACCGGAACCAAACAAAATATCTACACCCGTATTATCAAACGCCGTATTAATGGCACCTGCGACATCTCCATCATTGATCAACTTAATTCTCGCACCTGCTTCACGAAGCTGGGCAATAATATGCTCATGACGTGGGCGGTTTAAAACCGTTGCTACTACGTCCTCGATATCCTTGTTTTTCGCTTTTGCTACAGCCTTTAGGTTATCTAAGACAGAAGCATTAATGTCAACCAGGCCAACAGCTTCCGGACCGACAGCGATTTTTTCCATGTACATATCTGGGGCATGAAGTAGGTTGCCATTGTCAGCTACTGCTAAAACGGCAAGTGCATTCCAGCCACCTGACGCTAAAATGTTCGTTCCTTCAAGCGGGTCAACAGCGACATCCACACGCGGACCATAGCCTGTACCAAGTTTTTCCCCGATATAAAGCATTGGGGCTTCATCCATTTCCCCTTCACCAATTACAACGGTGCCTTTCATTGGAACCGTGTCAAAAACATCACGCATGGCTGTTGTCGCTGCACCATCTGCCTCGTCTTTTTTCCCGCGGCCCATCCAACGTGCTGATGCCAGGGCAGCTCCCTCTGTAACGCGGACAAGCTCCATCGTTAAACTTCTTTCCATCGATTCCCATCTCCCATGTTTTCGTTTGTTTTATCTCTGAAGGTTCTCTCTCAAACGGACACGATATTACACGTCGCTTCCGCCTTTTATGTGTTTTTCAGTTGCTCAACTTCTTCTTTCGTTAATGCTTCACGCCATACGGTCGCACCAAGCCCGTTTAATTTTTCAACCAGATTGCTGTAACCCCGGTCAATATGCTCGAGTCCAGTCACTTCCGTAATTCCTTCTGCTAAAAGGCCGGCGATGACAAGTGCCGCTCCTGCACGGAGGTCACTGGCCTTCACTTTCGCTCCTTGAAGCTGAATAGGGCCATTAATGATTGCGGAGCGCCCTTCCACCTTAATATTGGCGTTCATTCGTCTTAGTTCATCAATATGCTTAAATCGTGCACCGTAAATGGTATCGGTCACGACGCTAGAACCCGTGGCTTTTGTTAAAAGAGTCGTAAATGGCTGCTGCAGGTCGGTTGGGAATCCAGGATACACGAGTGTCTTAATATCAACCGCCTTCAAGTTATTTCCTCCATCGACAAACACTTGGTCATCGCTAGATTCTATGTGCACACCCATTTCACGAAGCTTAGCAATCAGCGATTCTAAATGTTGTGGAATCACATTATCGATAACCACACCTTCGCCAACTGCTGCACCAAGAATCATATACGTGCCCGCTTCAATCCTGTCCGGAATAATCGTATGACGGCAACCGTGTAAGGTGTCCACCCCATCAATGCGGATGACGTCGGTTCCAGCACCTTTTATTTTTGCACCCATGTTTGTTAAAAGCGTGGCTACATCAATGATTTCTGGCTCTTTCGCGGCATTCTCAATGATCGTCCGTCCCTTAGCTCGTACCGCTGCCAACATAATATTGATTGTTGCCCCCACACTGACCACGTCTAAATAGATGCGGGCACCGCGAAGCTCATCGGCGCGAAGATAAATCGCCCCTTGCTCGTTGGTAATTTGTGCACCTAAAGCCTCAAAGCCTTTAATATGCTGATCAATGGGTCTTGGACCTAGATGGCAGCCGCCTGGTAGTCCAATAACCGCCTTTTTGAAGCGTCCGAGCATGGCCCCCATTAAATAATAGGATGCACGAAGCATTTTCACCTTGCCATTTGGCAGGGGCATCGAAATCATCGATGAAGGGTCAACGGTCATTTCATCCTCACTGATTTGAACCTTCCCGCCGATTTCCTCAAGCAGATCCTTCAAAATCTCCACGTCCGAAATATCCGGTAAGCCTTCAATTGTAACAGGTGATTCAGCTAAGATCGTTGCAGGAATTAAAGCCACCGCACTATTTTTTGCTCCGCTGATTCGAACTGTCCCTTTTAACGGATACCCGCCCGCAATTTTAAGTTTTTCCATTTTTGACTCCCTTCTAAGCCCTATGTATCACAAGAATGGTCCAGTGATGATGGCCGGTGTACGTTGTGTGAAAATTCCCTCATAAGAATGCGCTTACCTTTTGGGGTATAAGTATCCTCACCTACGTAACATCCACCCAGGCTTTAGGTATATTTTTCCAACATTAAAAGCCAAATTCCGACAGCTTGTCTATCCTTTAGTTTACACGAAAATCCTATTTTCATGTATGCATATTAAAAAAAATTGCTCAAAAATGGAAAAACTGCGGTAAATTAGGCTTCCGTACGAGAATTCCAGTCTTTAAGGAATGCTTCAATTCCTTTATCTGTTAGAGGATGTTTTGTTAATCCCATTAATACATTGTAAGGAATGGTCGCAATATGCGCGCCTCGTAACGCAGCTTCTGTCACATGAATGGGATTACGGATCGAAGCAGCAATAATTTCTGATTCAATACCATGAACGGCAAAAATTTCTGCAATTGTAGAGATTAAGTCTAAACCGTTTTGACCGATATCATCTAATCTTCCTAGGAATGGGGATACATAAGTTGCACCTGCACGTGCTGCAAGCAATGCCTGATTTGCATTAAAGATGAGGGTAACGTTCGTTTTGATTCCTTCTTTTGTAAAAGCATTGACCGCTTTTAAGCCATCCGGAGTCATCGGAACTTTAACAGTAATATTTGGAGCAATGGCAGCTAGTTCTCTTCCTTCTTTAATCATACCTTCTGCATCTAATGCAATTACTTCTGCACTAACAGATCCAGGAACAAGCGCTGTAATTTCACGTAAACGGTCGTGGAAAGAAACGCCTTTTTCTTTAGCAACAAGGGATGGATTTGTTGTTACTCCAGCTAATAATCCAAGTTCATGGGCTTCACGGATTTCTTCTAAGTTCGCTGTATCGATAAAAAATTTCATGGTATAACCTCCAATTTTTCGACTAAATTTTCAGTTTTCTACTTACACACTGAAACCGCCCTCAAGGTAAGGGCGGTTTTAATTTTATCATAGTTGAGCAACCAACAAAAAGTGCCAAAAAGCGGCTTTTTTTATTAAGCTCTGCCTGAAGAACCGAATTCACGCATTTTGCCGATTACTGTTGCTTTAATCGCATCACGAGCTGGTCCTAAATATTTACGTGGATCGTATTCATTTGGTTTCGCAGCAAGTGTTTCACGTACCGCTTTCGCAGATTCGATTTGGTTTTCAGTGTTCACGTTGATTTTAGCTGTTCCTAAAGAAACTGAACGTTGGATATCCTTTGTTGGGATTCCAGTTCCACCATGAAGTACTAATGGGAGACCAGTGATGTTACCGATTTCCTCCATTTCAGCAAAACCAAGGTTTGGTTCGCCTTTGTAAGGACCGTGTACAGAACCTAATGCAGGTGCCAGGCAATCGATACCTGTGCGCTTAACAAGTTCTTGACACTCTTTTGGATCTGCGTAAATAACGCCTTCAGCTACTACATCGTCTTCCTGTCCGCCAACTGTTCCTAATTCAGCTTCAACAGAAACACCTTTTGAATGTGCATACTCAACTACTTTAGTTGTAATTTCGATGTTTTCTTCAAATGGGTGGTGTGACGCATCGATCATAACAGATGTGAAACCAGCATCGATTGCTTCTTTACATTTATCAAAGCTTGAACCGTGGTCAAGGTGAATAGCCACTGGTACGGTGATTTTTAAATCTTCCATTAAGCCTTCAACCATTTTTACAACAGTTTTGAAGCCTGACATATAACGTGCTGCACCTTCAGATACACCAAGGATAACTGGTGATTTTTCTGCTTCCGCAGCTTGAAGAATAGCTTGTGTGAATTCTAGGTTATTAAGGTTAAATTGCCCAACTGCGTAGCCTTCTGCTTTCGCTTTGTTAAGCATTTCTGTCATTGAAACTAAAGGCATTTCTTTTCCTCCTTAAATTGGGTTGAACTCCATTTCGAAAGACTGCTTTCCATATTAAAGGTTTCCCTCTCATAAGGTGTTTATGTATTCTTCGAAAAATGATGCTCATCCTGTTAAGATTCATATGTATCATATCAAAAGAAATAGAGAAATGCTATTAAACAACCACCAGTTTTGCAAACTGTCATAATGAAAGCGCACCCAAGTCACAGCAAGCGTTTTCACCACATCACTTGGTTATTTTTTTATAAAAAAAGGCAATCTTTTCGATGCCTCGTTTTGAAATGTTTAGTTCGTTTTTTGTGGGATATGTTTGCGAACCGCAGCACGGATATCGTCAATATCAAACGGTTTTGCGAAATGTGTAATTGCACCAAGATCCTTGGCCTCTTGAATCATATCCAATTCACCATAGGCGGTCATGATAATCACGCGAATCTCTGGATCAATCACTTTCATTCGTTTTAAAATTTCAATTCCGTCCATTCCTGGAATTTTCATATCAAGTAGTACAAGGTCCGGGTCATGCTTGGTGACGATGTCCAATGCCTGAACGCCGTTAGCTGCTTGAAATGTCTGGTATCCTTCCTTTTGGAACACCTCATTTAGCAAAATCCGAATGCCAAATTGGTCGTCTACAATTAAAATTTTCTCTTTCATACCTTCCACCTCTTCCTTGGTTATTTTATTTTGATTCATTTATCTATACATATCCTTATACCTATTCGACAGAGGGTGTCATTTTCCTTCTTGTATTTTGCTTGCTAAGCGATGATTTTTATGGTAATTTTTACCTAATTTTACATTATGGTAAAAAAGTCTATAATAGGAGGCGTGATAAGGAGGGTTACTATGTTAAAGATGTTTACTACCCAATTAACAGGCCTGTTCAAGCGGATTGAGGAAAAAGAAGAATTTGCGTTTGAGGATGGTGCCCGATTGCTGGCCCAAGCACCTGTTGGCGATGGGTCTATATATATTTTTGGTGGGGCTGAAATGAAGGCCGTGGAATTTGAAGCGTTAGAAGGCATGGAGCCGCTTAAGAGTGCAAAGGCGTTAACTCTTGAGCAAGTGGACGAGCTAAGCGATGCGGACCGCGTCATCTTGTTTAGTCGCACTTCCATGGATGAAGCCGCGGTGGCGGTTGCTGTGGCTTTGCAGAAAAAAGGGGTCCCCTTTGTGGCTGTTTCTACGGTAATGGAGGAAGCTGATGCAGGCGATTTAACAAGTTTAGCAGATGTACATATTGATTTACGGTTAAAAAAAGGGTTATTGCCAGATGATTTAGGCAATCGCTTCGGTTATCCGTCGTCGATGGCAGCCTTGTACGTCTATTTTGGGTTGAAATTTACGATTGATGAGATTTTAGCGGAATATTTTGAGTAAACGGCCTAGTTTGGGGCCGTTTTTTTGTTGATTTTGGGATTTCGTACCATTTTAGATAGTTTTTGTGTCATTTTGTCTATGTTTTGTGTCATTATTAATAGGTTTTGTGCCAATTTCATATAGTTTTGTGCCGTTTTCGAGGTGTTTTGTGCATTTATACAATTTATGGAAAATAACCAATTAAAAAAGACCAGTCCCCCCCACAGGAAAACTGGCCCACTCAAATTATTTTTGCAATGAAGCTTTAATAAAGTCACGGAACAACGGCTGCGGGCGCGTTGGTCTGGACACAAACTCTGGATGGAACTGAGAAGCCACAAACCATGGGTGGTCTGAAAGCTCGATAATTTCCACTAAACGGCCATCAGGACTAGTACCTGAGAAAATAAAGCCTTGTGCTTCCATTTCTTGACGGTAATGATTGTTAAACTCATAACGGTGGCGGTGACGCTCGTAAACAACCTCATCCTCATACGCCTCGAACGCCTTCGTGCCTTCCATCAAACGGCAAGGATACAGACCTAATCGCAATGTACCGCCTAAATCCTCTACATCCTTTTGTTCTGGTAGTAAATCAATAATTGGATGAGCTGTTTCCGGAACAAACTCAGCAGAATGTGCATCACTGTAACCAAGGACGTTACGTGCAAATTCAATTGTAGCCAGCTGCATGCCTAAGCAAATACCAAGGAATGGCTTCTTCTGCTCACGGGCATAGCGAGTCGCTTCAATTTTCCCTTCCACACCACGGTCGCCGAATCCACCTGGAACTAATACTCCATCTACATCAGCCAATAACTCAGCCACATTCTCGCGAGTTACATGCTCTGCATTGATCCATTTAATTTCTACTTCTGAATCAAACGCATATCCGGCATGCTTCATCGCTTCAACAACCGAAATATAAGCATCCTGGAGCTCAACGTATTTTCCGACAAGACCAATACGTGTCTTGTTGGAAAGACTAAGAACGCGGTCAACAAGCTGTTTCCACTCAGTCATTTCGGCTTCCTTCGTCTGTAGCTTCAAATGGTCACACACAATTTGATCCATGTTTTGCTCTTGAAGGGCAAGCGGAATGGAATAAAGTGTGTCTGCATCCTGACATTCAATAACAGCCTTGGCGTCAATATCACAGAACAAAGCAATCTTATCCTTCATGTCCTGTGAAACAGGCATTTCCGTACGAACAACAATAATATTTGGCTGGATTCCCAAGCTACGAAGTTCTTTAACACTGTGCTGTGTTGGCTTCGTCTTCATCTCACCCGCCGCTTTTATGTACGGAATTAGGGTACAGTGAATGTACATAACGTTGTCACTGCCGATGTCACTCTTCATCTGACGAATCGCTTCAAGGAATGGTAGGGATTCAATATCACCAACCGTACCGCCGATTTCAGTAATGACCACATCGGCATTTGTTTCATTACCGGCACGTAGGCAGCGCTCTTTAATTTCATTCGTAATGTGCGGAATAACCTGCACCGTCGCACCTAAATAGTCACCGCGGCGTTCTTTACGTAAAACCGTTGAATAGATTTTTCCTGTTGTCACATTGCTATACTTGTTTAAGTTGATGTCAATAAAGCGCTCATAGTGGCCAAGGTCTAGATCTGTTTCCGCACCGTCACCAGTAACGAATACTTCACCATGTTGATAGGGACTCATCGTTCCAGGGTCCACGTTAATATACGGGTCAAATTTTTGGATGGTCACGTTCAAACCCCGATTTTTCAATAAGCGCCCTAAAGAAGCAGCGGTAATTCCCTTTCCGAGTGATGACACCACACCACCGGTTACAAAAATATACTTTGTCATTAAAAATTCCCCCTTATTTACAGTTTGACCATTATTCAGTCTGTTTAGGATTTTTCATAAAAAATATTTTGGCCTGCTGAATGAACGCATCATCCATCAAGGCCGTCGGGTTCGTCAATCGTCATGAATTACTTACCTATCCTATAGACTAAAAAACGAAAAAACTCCATATTTCGGGAGTTTTTTTAAAATTAAAAAGCGCCCCACTAGGGAGCGCATATAAGTAAAGATTGATTTGTCCTTTTTTAAGGAGCCCAAAAAAGATAATACAAGGGCGAGAAAAAAAAGTCAAGCTGTTTACAAGTCTTCGTCTTCTTCCTCTTCAAAAACTTCTTCCTCATCAAGCTCTTCATCTAAGTCTTCATCTTCGTCTAGATCGAATTCATCCTCTTCAATGACGTCTTCATCAATTTCCAAATCCTCATCTTCATCAATGTCTAGATCGTCGTCATCATCAAGTAGATCGTCCTCATCGGCGAAATCGTCGAGTTCATCATATTCTTCCTCATCGATTTCATCGAAATCTTCAAGTTCGTCTTCTTCAACAACCTTCTTCGCCTTCTTCTTCTTCGGTTTAACCACAGTAACTACTTCTTCTTCCGCTGTATCAACCGGATACCATACGCGAAGTCCCCAACGATTATCTCCTAATGAGAGGAAGCGGCCATCGATATTCATGTCCGTATAAAACTGTGCAAGTCTTGAGCGAATTTCCTCTTTAGACATACCTACAGCATTTGTAATTTCATTAATTAGTTCATTGAAAGCGATTGGTTGCTTGCTATTTTTTAAGTATTCGTGAGCCATTTCTATGAGGGATAACTCTTGTAATTCCTCTTTTGAGTATTGTGCTAAACTCAATTTTGGCACTTCCTTTCTCTATTTAACACTCTTGTAGGAGTGATAACGGGCGTTTCTAGTCCAGCTTCAGCGCCTAGCCTCTCGGGGTCCTATCCGCTTCCGCCTTTCCGCTTTAAAGACATATTCTCCATTATAAACAATTTCTTCCCGTTTATGCTAGTTTCTAACTTATGTTTCACTTGATTTTTTCTTGATTGGACTTAGGTGTGTCACCATTTTCCTGATTTTTTAGCTTTTTGGTCTCTTTAATCGTGATCACCAAGAAGAAAATTGCTAGTAAAAGAAACGAGATAGCTCCTAATTGGCGCTGATAGAGATAGTTTAATGGCCAGGCAAATACAATTAAAATTAATAATATATGACTAACCTTCATCTACACTCACCTGCCAAATCTCTTAGAAGTTTTACACTAGTTTGATTATATAAGATAACGCTTCAATTTAACATGTTGTACTCAAAAATTTTTCCATAAAAACAAAGATTGGTGTCAGGCACCTTTGTGAACGTTTCACATGGTGCCTGACACCCTACATGTTCTAAATTTAATATAATATTACTTTGAGAATTGTCTAGCTACAGCGCCTAGCCCCTCGGGTCAAATAACCTTCGTCAAGAAAAGTAAAAAGGCGGACTTTTCTCGCCGAAGAACATTTGCCTTTCGGGGCTGAACAAGGCGCTTCTGCTTTTCTTTTTACATATTCCGACGGTACTGTCCGCCGACTTCGTATAGTGCACGTGTAATTTGGCCGAGGCTTGCGACTTGGACGGTTTCCATTAATGCAGCAAAAATATTGCCGCCAGAGACCGCTGCTTCTTTTAACCGCTTTAACGCCTCTGCCGCTTTGTCCGCATGCGCCTCTTGGAAGGAACGCAAATTATGAATCTGCAATTCCTTTTCCTCCGTCGTTGCCCGTGCCAACTCCATATTGTTGACCTCTTCCTCTGATGGAGGATTTGGATTCAAATACGTATTAACCCCAATAATCGGCAACTCCCCGGTATGCTTCTTCATTTCATAAAACATCGACTCATCTTGAATTTTTCCGCGTTGGTACTGCGTTTCCATCGAACCAAGCACACCGCCTCGGTCATTCAAACGCTCAAACTCCTGAAGCACTGCTTCCTCAACCAATTCCGTCAGCTCCTCAACGATAAACGAGCCTTGAAGCGGATTCTCATTTTTCGTTAAGCCATGCTCTTTCGTAATAATCATCTGAATTGCCATCGCGCGGCGCACCGATTCCTCTGTCGGAGTCGTAATCGCCTCATCATACGCATTAGTATGAAGCGAATTACAATTATCATGCAACGCCATTAACGCCTGAAGCGTTGTGCGAATATCATTAAAGTCGATTTCCTGCGCATGGAGCGAACGACCTGAAGTCTGAACATGGTACTTCAGCTTCTGGCTTCTCTCATTCGCACCATACTTATCACGCATTACGGTCGCCCAAATGCGGCGCGCCACACGGCCAATCACCGTATACTCCGGATCCAAACCATTGGAGAAGAAGAACGATAGGTTTGGAGCAAAATCATCAATCTTCATGCCGCGGCTTAAATAATATTCCACATAGGTGAATCCATTCGAAAGCGTAAACGCCAGCTGCGAAATCGGATTCGCTCCCGCTTCGGCAATATGATAACCTGAAATCGAAACCGAATAATAGTTGCGTACCTGATGGTCAATGAAATATTGCTGGATATCCCCCATCATCCGAAGGGCAAATTCCGTTGAGAAAATACACGTGTTTTGCCCTTGGTCCTCTTTTAAAATATCCGCCTGAACCGTACCGCGAACCGTACGAAGTGTATAGGCACGAACCTCCGCAAATTCCTCGACCGTTAACACGCGGCCAAGCTCCTCTTCCTTCCGCTTCACCTGCTGGTCGATTGCCGTATTCATAAACATCGCCAAAATAATTGGCGCCGGCCCATTAATCGTCATCGAAACGGAAGTCGATGGATGGCATAAATCAAAACCGTCATACAGCTTTTTCATATCATCTAACGTACAAACGCTAACGCCGCTCTCACCGACCTTGCCATAAATATCTGGGCGGTAATCTGGGTCCTCCCCGTACAACGTCACCGAGTCAAACGCCGTACTTAAGCGTTTTGCTGCATCATCCTTCGATAAATAGTGAAAACGGCGATTCGTCCGTTCCGGTGTACCTTCTCCGGCAAACTGGCGCTTCGGATCCTCTCCCTCACGCTTGAATGGAAATACCCCAGCCGTATATGGGAACGAACCCGGTACATTTTCCTGGTATACCCAGCGAAGAATTTCCCCGTAGTCCTTATACCTAGGTAAAGCCACCTTCGGAATATCAATACCTGATAAACTCTTCGATCTTAACACCGTAATAATTTCTTTATCGCGGATTCGTGTGACAAACTGGTCGCCAGAATAAGCTTCCTTCGTTTTCTCCCACGTACCCAAAATCTTTTTCGATTCAGGCGTTAACCGCGCTTCGGTTTCCTGCTTCACCACTTCTAACGCTGCCACTACCTCCGGCTGATCCTGAACAGCCGCAATCGCCCCTTCGAGCTGGAATAATTTCCGGGCAATACTCGCTTGCTCTTCCGCCTTCTTATGGTAGCCCCTAACTGTTTCAGAAATCTCTCTTAAATAGTAACGGCGGTCGGTTGGAATAATCACGTTCTGCATTTCCACCACGGCACTCTTACTAAAAGAAGTCACCCAATCTGTCGCCATTTTTGCATTGATTTTTTCCACTAACGCCGCAAACAGAGCGTTTGTGCCCGGGTCATTGAACTGACTCGCAATCGTTCCGTACACCGGCATTTCGGATGGGTCTTTTTCAAACAGCATATGGCTGCGCTGGTACTGCTTTTGCACCTGGCGCTTCGCATCCTCTGAACCTTTACGCTCATATTTATTGATGACAATTAAGTCAGCAAAATCAATCATATCAATTTTTTCAAGCTGAGATGGCGCACCGAATTCACTCGTCATGACGTACATGGAAACATCACATATTTCCGTGATTTCCGCATCACCCTGCCCAATTCCGCTCGTTTCCACAATCACCAGGTCAAAGCCCGCAGCTTTTGTCACCGCAACCGCATCCTTAATCGCAAGCGACAATTCATTTTTCGAACGTCTTGTTGCCAGACTTCGCATATACACATTCGGAGAGAAAATCGCATTCATACGAATCCGGTCCCCAAGCAAGGCACCGCCCGTTTTTTGCTTAGTTGGATCAACAGACAGAATCGCTACCTTTTTATCAGGAAGTTCATTGATAAAGCGGCGGATTAATTCATCCGTCAACGAACTTTTTCCAGCGCCACCTGTTCCCGTAATCCCGACCACCGGAATCGCCTTCTCGAGCGACTTCACTTGTTCAAGCACCTGTTCAGCTGCCGCAGCCGCTTCATTCTTTTTATCGACATGAAGCTCGGCTAACGTAATCAACTTGGCAATGGCATTTACATCCCCAGTAGGAAGCTTTTCAATTTGCTCAGCCGTATCCATGTCAACCGTTGAAAAATCGCACTCCTCAATCATTCTGTCAATCATGCCCTGTAAGCCCAGCAAACGACCGTCCTCTGGTGAAAAAATGCGCGCAATTCCATACGCATGAAGCTCATCAATTTCCCGAGGAATGATAACGCCACCCCCGCCGCCATAAATACGGATATGCGGTGCACCCTTTTCCTTTAACAGGTCATACATATATTTAAAGTATTCAACGTGTCCGCCTTGATAAGAAGAAATCGCAATCCCCTGCACATCCTCTTGAATCGCCGCGTTCACAACCTCCTCCACCGAACGGTTATGCCCAAGGTGAATAACCTCCGCCCCGCTCGCCTGAAGAATTCGCCTCATAATATTAATCGAAGCATCATGCCCATCAAACAAACTCGACGCCGTCACAAAACGGATATGATGCTTAGGCTGATAAGTTCCCATCGTACTCCCCCTTTTTGAAAAATGAACTCTATTTATCGGGTGCGATTCGTTTCGTTTTCCAGACGTTTTTCGGCACTCGTGACGTCGCCGCCAATCCCCGATAACAAAATCTCGGTCTGCAAATCAATGTACTCCTCGAGCGTAAATAATTTTCTAAGTGCCCAGCGGCGGAAGCCCCACATTTGCCCCTGAACAAAGATGTTATGTGCAATCAGCTCTACCTGCTTTTCCGTCAGCGTCAGTTCCCCGTTTTCCACGCAACGCGTGAGCAGATTTTCAAACATAGCCACCATTTCCATCTCTTTTTTCAACACATACGGAAGGGCGTCCCTAGATAGGGACTTCACTTCCTGATACATCACGAGCACTTCTGCCTGCATTTCATCCATGACCTGAAAAAAGTTGGCAATCCCAAGCTTCAAGCTTTCCAATGTTCCCTTTTTCAAGGCCAAGTCTTTCTGAAGTCGGTCACTAACATGATCATAAATGCTGTCACATACTAAATAGAGAACATCCTCTTTTGTGCGAATGTATTCATAAAGCGTCCCAATGCTAAAGCCCGCTGCCTTCGCAATTTCCCTCGTCGTCGTCCGGTGAAACCCCTTTTGTTTAAAAAGTGTCACGGCCCCTTTGATCATCTGATCGCGCCGCTTCTGAACCAGGCGCTCATCCTTGACCGAAGCCTGTACTTCCCGCTTTTTCATTCCCATCGACCGCCTCCTGTCTAGCTCCAGCGCCTAGCCCCTCGGGTCAAATAACCTTCGGCAGAAAAAGTCAAAATTCGGACTTTTCCCACCGAAGAACATTTGCCTGTCGGGGCTGAACAAGGCGCTTCCGCTTTTCTATTTATTTCGTAATCATTCTTGAAATAACTAGGCGCTGAATTTCCTGTGTACCTTCGTATATTTGCGTGATTTTTGCATCACGCATGAAACGTTCGACTGGATAATCCTTTGTATAGCCGTAGCCGCCAAACACCTGAACCGCTTCCGTTGTTACCTTCATCGCTGTGTCACCCGCAAATAATTTAGACATCGCGGACTCTTTTCCGTATGGAAGGCCCTTTGACTCCAACCATGCTGCTTGATAGGTTAATAGTCTTGCAGCTTCAATTCCAGTCGCCATGTCAGCTAGCTTAAAGCTGATTCCCTGCTGTGCGGCGATGGGTTTACCAAATTGTTGGCGTTCCTTTGCATAGTCAACCGCTGCATCCAATGCACCTTGCGCGATACCTACCGCTTGCGCTGCAATTCCGTTACGGCCGCCATCCAGTGTCATCATGGCAATTTTAAAGCCGTCGCCTTCTTCACCAAGTCGGTTGGCAACAGGAACCTTGCAATCTTCGAAAATAATTTCCGTCGTTGGTGACGAACGGATGCCGAGTTTCTTTTCTTTTTTCCCAACAGAGAAGCCTGGGAAGTCTTTTTCGACGATAAAAGCAGTTGTACCCTTTTGTTTGCTGGACGGATCAGTTAATGCAAACACCACATAAATATCAGCGATGCCGCCGTTAGTGATGAATATTTTTGAGCCATTTAGAACGTAATGGTCACCTTCTAAGCGAGCCGTTGTTCTCATGCCGCCCGCATCCGAACCGCTGCCAGGCTCTGTTAAGCCGTATGCCCCAATCTTGCTTCCTTCTGCCATCGGACGAAGATACGTTTGTTTCTGCTCTTCGCTGCCGAATTTGAAGATTGGCCAGCCAGCAAGCGACGTGTGCGCAGAAAGAGTCACCCCTGTTGATGCACAGACGCGGGAAAGCTCTTCAACGGCGATACAATAAGCTAAATAGTCACTGCCAATTCCGCCATACTCTTCCGGCCATGGAATTCCCGTTAAGCCAAGCTCCGCCATTTTGTCAAAAATCTCCCGGTCAAAGCGCTCTTCCTCATCACGCTCAGCCGCAGTCGGCGCCACTTCGTTTCTAGCAAAATCACGAACCATTTTCCGGATCATTTCATGTTCTTCGGTTAACTTAAAGTTCATTTTCAGGTCCTCCTTTGGGATATCTACACGTTTTTTGTATTTATCTACATACTTTTGCAATTTATCTACATGTATTGGTCGAATATCTACACACTTTTACAGTTTATCTACACGATTTGGGGAGATATCTACACAAAATCCATTTTTATCTACAAATACTTACTAATGACGATCCGCTGAATCTCGCTCGTACCCTCATAGATTTCGGTTACCTTCGCATCACGGAAATAGCGCTCCACCGGGTAATCCTCCGTATAACCGTAGCCGCCAAACACTTGGATCGCTTCGGTTGCTACCTCTACCGCTGTTCGAGTGGCAAACAACTTTGCCATTGATGCTTCCATTCCACATTTCACCCCACGGCACCGTAAATCAGCCGCGCGATAGACTAATAGTTTCGCAGCCTCCACACTTGTCGCCATGTCAGCCAGCTTAAAGCCGATTCCTTGCTGTGCCGCTATTGGCTTGCCAAACTGGTGACGCTCTTTCGCATAGGTCGATGCGGCAGACAGTGCGGCCTCCGCGATACCAAGTGCCTGGGTAGCGATGCCGATGCGACCGACCTCTAGGTTGGCCATGGCAATTTTAAAGCCTTCACTTTCGTTGCCGAGAAGATTTTCCACCGGAACACGCATATCTTCGAACGTAAGCTGTACGGTCCTCGAGCCGTGAAGCCCCATTTTGTGTTCATCCTTCCCGATAATCAGACCAGGGGTATTTTTTTCAACAATAAAAGCAGCAATGCCTTTTGTGCCCAACTTAGGTTCAGTGCTGGCAAACACAATATAAATGTCCGCCTCACCGCCGTTGGTAATGAATACCTTCGAGCCATTGATGACATAATGGTTACCCTTCTTAACCGCACGCGACTTCAAGCTTGCTGCATCTGAGCCAGCGCTCGGCTCGGTTAAACAAAAAGCCCCTAAGTATTCACATGAAGCTAACTTCGGCACATACTTTTGCTTCTGTTCCTCCGTTCCGAAATAAAGAATCGGGTTCGTCCCCACCGACGTATGCACCGATAAAATTACGCCCAGTGTGGCACTTACCTTCGAAATCTCATTGATGGCAATAATATAGGAGGTGAAATCCATCTCAGCCCCGCCGTATTTTTCAGGCACTGGAATCCCCATCAAACCAAGCTCGCCCATTTTACGGAGAATCTCTCGCGGGAACTCTCCTTTTTCCATCCTCTCGACGAATGGAGCAATTTCACTATTCGCAAAATCACGGACCATTTTTCGCATCATTTCTTGTTCTTCTGTGAATGTCAGATTCATTTGTCTCTCCCCTTTTTAAGGTGGATTCGTTTGCCAGGGGAGATCACAGAAGTGTATGTATCGCAGTGACCCACCTGGTTTTTGTGTATTTTTTTATAAAATGCTTCCGTTCCTATTCGTACGTGTAGAATCCACGTCCTGTTTTCTTGCCTAGCCATCCTGCTTTTACATATTTTCGAAGCAATGGACATGGACGGTATTTATCGTCGCCGAAGCCTTCATGGAGTGTTTCCATAATGTACAGGCATGTATCTAACCCAATAAAGTCAGCCAAAGTTAACGGCCCCATCGGATGATTCATGCCGAGCTTCATGACCTCATCAATCGCTTCCTTTGTTGCCACGCCTTCATACAACGTGTAAATCGCTTCGTTGATCATTGGCATGAGAATTCGGTTTGAAACAAAGCCAGGGAAATCATTAACTTCTACAGGCACCTTGCTTAACGTTTTTGTCATGTCTTCAATCACTTGATAGACTTCATCCGCTGTTGCTAGGCCGCGAATAATTTCCACTAGCTTCATCACTGGCACTGGATTCATAAAGTGCATGCCGATGACCTTTTCCGGACGCTTCGTCGCTGCAGCAATCTCTGTGATTGGCAGGGACGAGGTATTGCTCGCTAAAATGGTATGCGCTTGAGCAATTTCATCTAATTGAGCAAAGATTTTTGTTTTGATTTCCATATTTTCAACGGCTGCCTCGATGACGAGGTCTACTCCAGCAGAATCGGTTAGATCGGTTGAAACAGTAAGTCTTGCCAGCACTTCCTGCTTTTGCTCCTTGGTCATTCTGCCTTTATCGACGTTGCGGGAAAGGTTTTTATTAATAACCCCTAAGCCGCGTTCCACGAATTCAGGCTTTAAGTCATTTAATAACACGTTATATCCTGCTTGGGCACAAACTTGGGCGATTCCCGAACCCATTTGTCCCGCTCCAATTACCATTACCTTCGAAACCTTCATGTTTTCCCCTCCAGATTGGCCGGAGCGAGTCCGACCAAACGTATTTTTGTATAAATTAAACTAGGTTTTGTGCCGATTTCTAAGGTGTTTTATGTTTTGTGTCATTTTCACGGTATTTTGTGCCAATTTTGATGTGTTTTGTGCAAAAATCGGACTGATTTGTGCCAAAATCCCGGTGTTTTGTGCAATTAAACATTATTTGGAAATTATTAAACTACCAAAACGAACAAACTAAGCCTTCGGCACCTCAATCATCACCGCATCGCCCTGGCCACCGCCGCTGCAAATAGCTGCAATTCCAATTCCGCCGCCGCGGCGCTTCAATTCATGCATCAATGTGATGATAATCCGCGCACCGCTAGCACCAATTGGATGCCCTAGTGCGACCGCACCGCCATTCACATTGACCTTTTCCGGATCTAGCCCAGCAATTTTCCCACTTGCTAAAGCAACAGCAGCAAATGCCTCATTGATTTCAATTAAGTCAATCTCCTCCAAGCTTTTGCCCGTCTTCCTTAAAATCTCATTGATCACAAGGCCCGGTGTTTGCGGGAAATCCTTCGCTTCGACAGCGACAGCCGCATGACCAAGAATCACCGCACCGATTTCACGACCTTCACGAGCCGCGCGCTCCTTGCTCATCAACACGAGGGCAGCCGCACCGTCATTCACTCCTGGTGCGTTCCCCGCCGTAATGGTCCCCTTTGAATTGAATACAGGTGCCAATTTAGCAAGGCGTTCTAACGAAGTATCGTTTCGCGGCCCCTCGTCAGTAGACACAACAATCGGTTCCCCTTTTCGCTGCGACACTTCTACCGAGACGATTTCCTCCGCTAACTTCCCACTCTCAATCGCCTCAAGTGCGCGAACATGGCTTCGTAACGCCCACTCATCCTGCGCTTCACGAGAAATCTCCATTTCCTCTGCCGTTGAATTGCCGTATGTTCCCATGTGAACACCTGTAAAGCTGCAGCTCAAGCCGTCATGAATCATGAGATCCTTCACTTGTGAATCGCCCATTCTAAAGCCCCATCTTGCCTTTGGTAAAATGTACGGTGCGTTACTCATGGATTCCATTCCGCCTGCCACAATGACTTCCTCATCGCCCGCGCGAATAATTTGATCGGCCAACGTCACACTGCGCATGCCAGACGCACACACCTTATTAATCGTTTCTGTTTTAACTTCCCACGGCAAACCTGCATGACGAGCTGCCTGGCGCGACGGAATCTGTCCTTGACCCCCTTGTAAAACCGTTCCGAGGATAACTTCCCCTACCTCTTCAGGCTTAACGCCTGCGCGCACCAACGCTTCCTTTACCGCGATTCCTCCTAGCTGTGAAGCCGTGAAACTACTTAAAGCACCCCCAAGTTTTCCAAATGGCGTTCTTACTCCGCTCAAAATAACCGTTTTTCCCATTCAAAACACTCTCCCTTTTCCTAATATTCAGTCTTATATTTTTACAAAAATACCCCATCTGTTTCCGGCGACTGAACGCTCGCTCGAAAAAATCTCAAAAAATAACGCAAGCCAGATCGTTTAACAAAAAACTCACTGCCCACGTACGAAAATAAAAAAGGAAATGTAAGCGTTTTATTCTTACTTTCTATTTTACATAAAAAATAGCAAAAGTTGAAATGTTTTACACAAAATTCCTAAAATTTTGAATGAAAATCTCAACCTTTGCTATTCTAACTCATTGACAACCACACTTACGATGCGATTTCTTTCACTTCTCCACAAACTGCTTTTTCAAGCAACTCAGCCACATCGTAGGTTGCTACTTTTTCTTCCACCTCTTTAGCCTTTGTTCCATCTGATAACATCGTTAAGCAGTATGGACAGCCCGAACTGATGATAGAAGGATTGACAGCCAGCGCTTGCTCTGTACGACTCACGTTAATACGATGCCCGGTTTCTTCCTCCATCCACATCAAGCCGCCGCCTGCTCCGCAGCACATACCCGTTTCTCTGTTGCGCTCCATCTCCACCAGCTGTACGCCAGGAATCGATTTTAAGATTTCACGTGGTGGATCATACACATCATTGTAACGACCTAAGTAACAAGAGTCATGGAAAGTAATCTTTTCATTAACTGCATGCTTCGGTACCAAGCGCCCGTCACGAACCAGCTCATATAGAACCTCTGTATGGTGGTAAACCTCTGCCTGTAACCCGAAATCAGGGTACTCATTTTTGAAGATATTATAGGCATGCGGATCAATCGTAACGATTTTCTTCACTTCTGCCTTTTCAAATTCCTCAATATTTTTCGTCGCCAGCTCCTGGAACAAGAACTCATTTCCTAGGCGTCTTGGTGTATCACCAGAGTTTTTCTCTTTATTGCCTAAAATGGCGAATTTCACGCCTGCTTCATTCATCAACTTCCCAAAAGAAAGAGCAATTTTTTGGCTGCGGTTATCGTAAGATCCCATTGAACCAACCCAGAAGAGGTATTCAAATTCTTCGCCCTTTTTGTTCATTTCTTTAACAGTTGGAATCTCTACATCCTCGCGTACCTCACGCCAGCTTTCGCGCTCTTTACGGTTTAAGCCCCATGGATTGCCCTGACGTTCAATATTCGTCATCGCGCGCTGTGCATCGGCATCCATTTTACCTTCTGTTAACACTAAATAACGACGAAGGTCAATAATTTTATCCACGTGCTCGTTCATAACTGGGCATTGGTCTTCACAGTTGCGGCATGTTGTACATGCCCAAATCTCTTCTTCGGTAATGACCTCGCCAATCAAGCTTGGGCTATATGCAAGCGCAGCAGCCGTTTCTTCTGCACCTTGACCAGCTGCAGCTAGAGCAATTTGGTTTCCTTTTGTATTGGAAAAAGCAAACGTAGGCACCCATGGCTGCTTTGACGTTACCGACGCACCATAATTAGTGAGGTGGTCTCGCATTTTCACAATTAAGTCCATTGGAGACAGCATTTTACCTGTTCCGGTTGCTGGACACATATTAGTACAGCGTCCACATTCTACACAGGCATAAAAATCGATCATTTGGTGCTGGGTAAAGTCTTCAATTTTGCCAACCCCAAAGGATTCTTGTGTTTCGTCTTCAAAATCCACTTTCTTTAACTTACCTGGTTTTTCTAAACGGTTAAAATAAACGTTAGCCGGTCCAGCCAGTAAGTGCGCGTGCTTGGATTGCGGCACGTATACTAAGAAAGTTAATAAGAACAATAAGTGCATCCACCATGCCACATAAAAAATGGCGATGGAGGCTGTCTCTCCTATCCATGAAAAGCCCATTGCTATCAGGGAAGCTACCGGCTCAGTCCATGAAGCCTCTTCCCCGTGCCAGATGATGCCCATTCCATTTCCGACCAATACAGAAACCATAAGGCCGCCGATAAACAATAATACAAGCCCCGATTTAAAATTGCGCTTCAATCGAACTAATTTTTCCACATAGCGGCGGTAAAAAGCCCAAATCACCGCAACGAGGATCGTCAGTGTAACGATTTCCTGGAAAAACGTGAAACCTGCATATAGCGGTCCAAGTGGCAGATGTGAACCTGGGACAAGCCCTTTCCAAATAAAATCGATGGCGCCAAATTGAACGAGAATGAATCCGTAAAAGAACATAACGTGAATAGCGCCGCTCTTCTTATCCTTTAACAGCTTTTTCTGGCCAAACACGTTGACCCAAATTTTTTGCAGCCGCTCTTTGACATTGTTATCAAACTCGACCTTTTTCCCCAACTTAATAAATTCAATCCGAGTCTTAACCACATAAATAAATAGGCTAACAGCGTAAGCGGTTACAACTAAAAATGCAATGAGGTTAATCCACAAAAGAACATTCATCATTTAACGCCCCTTTCCCCAGTTCTTACAAGAAAATAGTAAATTTTCTGAACTCTATCTTACCTCTATTATATTATGAATGAGCATTCAGTCAACCAATTTTTGCAAAATTCGTTCGACTTATAGAAAAGAACCGGTTCGGAAACACTAATGAAACCGATTGGAGGAAAGATTCTACATGAGCTTGGCCATCTTTTTAAGCGCACTACTACTACTCATCATTATATGGCTCGTATTAGATTTTAGATTAGGACGAAAGAAGCATCTTTCTATTGTTAGTTATATGGAAACAAGCATCCTCCATGGCCATGTGGATATTTTTACACATGGAAAGGAATTATTCGCAGATTATTTCCGAGAAATTCGTCAAGCAACGAAGCATGTTCATGTGCTCTTTTATATTGTTAAAGATGATCCGTTCGGCCAGGAATTTCTCGCTCTTTTAAAAGAAAAAGCACGCCAAGGGGTGGAAGTGCGGCTTTTGATTGACCGTCTCGGCAGTTGGAGGATCAAGTCGTCAACGGTAAGAGCCCTTAAAGAGGCGGGGGTCAAATTTGCTTTTAGCAACCGCATTAAGTTGCCGTTTCCTTTTTACTCCTCTCAAATCCGTAATCACCGTAAAATTTCGATAATCGACGGGAAAATCGGCTATGTTGGCGGGTTTAATATTGGTAAGGAATACGTTGATCAAGACCCAAAGCTAAGTCCTTGGCGTGATTACCATTTAAAAATATTGGGTGAAAGTGTTCATTCATTACAAAGTGAGTTTATGATTGACTGGGCAGAGTATGGGGGTGAAAACCTCCAGCATCAACCGGCCTATTTCCCATCGCTTTCTAAGGGTCCTGTCCGCCATCAGTTTGTTCCAACCGAGTCCGGCATGTTAGAGGAAAAGTTTATCCAGGTGATTCGAAAGGCCCAACATTCCATTATTATCGGGAGCCCTTATTTTGTCCCAAGTACACGAGTCATGAAGGAATTGCTTCAAGCGATAAGCCGCGGCGTGTCGCTTACGGTTGTTGTTCCGTATACCGCTGACCATATGCTTGTTCAGGAAGGATCCTATCGTTATTTACGAGAAGTGCTGAAAAAGGGAGCGGTTGTTTATCAATATAAAAATGGGTTTTATCATGCAAAAACAATGGTGATTGACGATACGATTTGCGATATCGGCACCGCTAATTTCGATAACCGCAGCTTCTTATTAAACAAGGAAATCAACTGTTATATCTATGACCCTGCTTTTATTAAGCGTGTAAAGGAAGTTATCGAAAAGGACATCAAAGACTCCACGTTGCTGACTTTAGAAGTCCTAAACAAACCCAATCCATTACGTTCACTGAAAGAGAGTTTTGCCCGCTTAATCGCATTTTTCCTCTAAGGGGGGGACAGTCCCCCGGCGTAGTAACGTATTAAAGCAATGGGGGACTATCCTCAGAAGGGAGCTACTGATATGAAAATTCGTTTTGGCTATGTTTCGACTGCCATAACTTTATGGGATGCTTCTCCAGCTAAGACGCTCACCTACACCCGTTATCAGCAGCTTAGCCCCGAGGAGCGCACAGAAAAGCTGCTGGATGTGACGAGGCAAAATATCGAGCACACGAAACGAATGCTGTATTTCAATCTTGCTCATGAAATTGAAGTCTATCGGATGTCTAGCTCCATTGTCCCCCTTGCCACCCATCCAGAGGTGCGCTGGGACTTTACCACCCCCTTTCAAAAGGAGTGGGAAGAGCTTGGCGATCTGGTTCGGAACAATCACCTGCGGGTTAGCTTCCATCCGAATCAATTTACTTTGTTTACCTCGCCAAAAAACACTATTACTGAAAATGCAGTCATCGACATGAGCTATCATTATCAAATGTTTGAAGCGATGGGGATTGCCGATAAAGGCTTGATTAATATACATATCGGTGGTGCTTACGGGGATAAGCAGGAGACCTTGATTCGTTTTCACCAAAACTTAACCACCCTGCCGGCACATATTAAACAGGTCATGACGTTAGAAAATGATGATAAGACCTATACCGCAGAAGAAACGCTAGTGGTATGTGAAAAAGAAACCATTCCCTTGGTGTTTGACTATCACCACCATATGGCAAATCTGTCTGAAGCCCCGCTAGAGGAGCTGTGGCCGCGAATTGTCCAGACATGGGAGCATGTGCCGCATATACCCAAAATTCATATATCCTCACCAAAGTCAGAAAAGGAATTCCGCTCTCATGCAGATTTTGTGGATCCGGCATTCATTATGCCTTTTCTGCAGTTACTGAAAGAAACTGGACAGGATGTCGATTTCATGATTGAGGCTAAGTCGAAAGACCAAGCAGCATTAAAACTCATCGAGGATTTGAGTAAACTGCGGGGATATAAGCGGATTAGTGGTGGGACGATTGAAATAAAATAAGGGGGACAGTCCCCCAGCGGAGTGAAGCTTCACCGCACTGGGGGACTGTCCCCGTTTTATTCCTCTATTAGATTTAAAACAGGCACATCTCTTTCGTTCTCAGGGTCTTTTCTGGAATAAATCCGGGCCATCCTAGTGGTTTCATCCACGTTTTGAATAATCACTGGCGTTCCATCGTACGTCACATTAATCATATCGGCTGATTCCATAATTTCCTTTGCTCTTCCAACATTCATGCAATCGGTCACTCCTCACTCATAATTCTTTATTACTATCTGCATTTTATTGGGTATTATTCACTATTTTGGTCCTTTTTCATGGAACAATGTTACGTTTTCCTTTCTCCAAGACAGTGATTTACTCATTTGTTCCATTTACTCGTCTCTTTTTGAGGTTTACTCGTCACTTTTGAGATTTACTCGTCGATTTCCACCTTTACTCGTCTACTTTCACGATTTACTCGTCTTTTTACCACTTTACTCGCCAAACCCCTAAAAACAACAAAAAATGGCCCCCAAATCGGGAGCCACTTTCATAAATAACACTCTACATTTTCTCCGGAGCCGAAACACCAATCAGCGCCAGTGCATTCTTCAACGTAATCTGCACCGATCTTACCAACGCAAGGCGCGCCTTCGTACGCTCGACATTGTCCATATCCAGCACCTTTTCCGCGTTATAAAAGCTGTGGAACGTCGACGCTAAATCAAAGATATAGTTAGTGATGCGGTGCGGCATACGCTTAACAGCTGCCTCCCCGACAGCCGACGGGAACTCTCCAACCTTCTTCAATAAGTCCATTTCCTTTTCAGACGACACTAATGAAAAATCAGCCGCCTCATCCACCTTCACACCCTGCTCTTCCCCTGAACGCAGGATACTAGAAATACGAGCATGCGCATACTGTGCATAATAAACAGGATTTTCATTTGACTCAGACACCGCAAGATCCAAATCGAAATCCATATGCGTATCCGAACTGCGCATCGCAAAGAAATAACGAGTCGCATCGAGGCCAACCTCATCCACCAAATCACGCATCGTGACCGCCTTACCGGTACGCTTACTCATCTTCATCTTTTCCCCGTTCTTATATAGATGAACGAGCTGAATGATTTCCACTTCAAGCGTATCACGATCATAGCCCAATGCCTGAAGCGCCGCCTTCATCCGAGGAATATACCCGTGATGATCCGCACCCCAAATATTAATCAACTTTTCAAAGCCGCGGTCCAGCTTGTCCTTGTGGTATGCGATATCAGGTGTCAAATAGGTATAAGACCCGTCCTGCTTAATCAACACGCGGTTCTTATCATCGCCGAAATCCATTGAACGAAGCCAAGTAGCACCTTCTTCTTCATAGATATAGCCAGTTGCACGTAACGCGTCCAATGCCTCATCGATTTTTCCATTCTTATAAAGAGACGTCTCAGAATACCACACATCAAAGCCCACGCGGAAATCCTCAAGGTCCTTCCTCAACTTCTCCATTTCAAACTTCAAACCATACTCACGGAAAAACTCAAAACGCTCCTCCTCGGCAACATTCACATACTTATCGCCAAATTCATCAGCCAGCGCCTGTCCGATACCAACAATATCCGCCCCATGATAGCCGTCCTCCGGCATTTGCTTATCCATGCCAAGTGCTTGGAAATAACGAGCATCAACAGACTTCGCCAAATTATTAATCTGGTTTCCTGCATCATTAATATAATATTCCCGGGAAACTGCATAGCCCGCCTTCGCTAACACATTGCACAGCGAGTCCCCAACAGCCGCACCGCGAGCATGTCCAAGGTGCAAATCTCCCGTTGGATTCGCCGAAACAAACTCCACCTGAATCTTTTGGCCGCCGCCAACCGTAGTTTCCCCGTACTTTTCCCCAGCCTCAAGAACCGTTGGAATCAAATCCGTTAAATACGAATTATTCATATAAAAATTAATAAACCCGGGTCCCGCAAGTTCAATCTTTTCAATCGATGCCTTCGAGCGGTCAAAATGCTCAACCAACGCTTCCGCAATCATCCGCGGCGCCTTCTTCGCCACACGAGCCAGCTGCATCGCCATATTCGTCGAATAATCCCCGTGCGCCTTATCCTTCGGAGTCTCCAGGATTACATCAGGAATCTGGTCCTCCGTCGCAAGCTCTGCCTTCAGAACAGCCGCTCGAATCTCTTCCTTGATCTTACTTTGCGTCATCTCTACTATATTCATTTCCCATCCTCCTCAAAGGTAATTTCTAATCGATATGTACCACCGGGCGAACCCTGCATCTTAAAATCATACAATATATCAATCAAGCCTTGGCCATTTTTAAACGAATGCTCCAACCTTTTGGCCATCGTCAACGTTTCAAACACACCAAACGGCATCTCATAACTTCCGCGAAGCACCTTATTCAACCGAAACGGCAACCGCATCTTCACCGCACCGCCTCGTAAAATCAATGCGTCCTGATCCGCCACCTTCACAATCGTGCGAACACTACCTTCGTCCTGCACTTCCTCATATTTAAGAAACGAGGCACCATCCTTCTCAAGATAACGGCCAAACACCATCAACTCATAGGTTTCCTTGTCCCCGTCCTGCTCAATCGTCGTTTTCACCTTAATCTTCATTGGAATCTCATGAGTAGACAAACGAAACTGCACTTCCTTTTTTAAAAAGGAACTTTAACCTGTACTTTCGACTGGTTATAGTCCTCATAATTGACATAAGCGCGTCACCGCATACTTTTTCTATTATAAACATTGTCGTGATACAAATCAAAAGATGCCCGCCCCAATGGGACAGGCACCAATCAAAAAATTTTTATCTGGGAGTGTAAACTTACTTAACCCATCCTAAAATCATTTCACGGATTAACTTGCTCGCCGTGTTGGCTGTTTGTTCAGAAGGATCGTAAATTGGAGCAACCTCTACAAGGTCTCCACCCACGACGTTCACTTCGGAACGAGCAATCGCATGAATCGAAGCAAGAAGCTCTTTAGAAGTGATTCCGCCACAATCCACTGTACCCGTTCCAGGTGCGTGCGCTGGGTCCAATACATCGATATCAATCGTCACATACACCGGACGTCCGGCAAGTGTTGGCAGAATTTCTTTTAAAGGCTCAAGCACTTCAAATTTAGAAATATGCATGCCATTTTGCTTCGCCCACTCAAATTCTTCCTTCATACCTGAACGAATTCCGAAAGAATACACATTTTTCGGTCCGATATGCTCCGCAATTTTACGAATCGGCGTCGAGTGTGACAACGGCTCGCCTTCATATTCCTCACGCAAATCAGTGTGTGCATCAAAGTGGATGATCGCTAAATCAGGATACTTCTTATACATCGCCTTCATCACCGGCCATGAAACAAGATGCTCTCCACCCATACCAAGTGGAAACTTGCCTGCAGCAAGAATCGAATCCACATACTCTTCAATCATATCAATGCTTCGCTGCGGATTTCCGAACGGAAGTGGAATATCTCCCGCATCGAAGTATTTAACCTCTTCCAGCTCGCGGTCAAGGTAGGCACTGTACTCCTCAAGACCAATGGAAACCTCGCGGATACGAGCAGGACCGAAACGAGAACCCGGGCGGTAACTTACCGTCCAATCCATCGGCATCCCGTAAAGAACCACTTGACTCTCCTCAAAACTCGGATGACTCTTAATAAATACATTACCCGAATAAGCCTCATCAAAACGCATCAAAAATCCTCCTCCCGGGGACAGTCCCCCATCACTTTAACGCATCACCAAGTCGGGGGACTGTCCCCCTTATTTGTCACCCATTATTTCACTAAATCGCCAACGAATTTAGGCAATACGAATGCTGCTTTGTGCAGTTCTTTTGTGTAGTATTTTGTTTCGATTTCGTGGAAGCGATCTTCGCTTACTTCTAATGGATCGTATTTCTTTGAACCAATTGTAAATGCCCACAGGCCGCTTGGGTACGTAGGGATGTTGGCTACATACAAACGAGTGATTGGGAAGATTTCCTTTACATCGCGTTGTACGTTGCGAATTAAGTCCGCTTTGAACCAAGGGTTATCTGATTGAGCAACGAAGATTCCGTCTTCTTTTAATGCCTTTGAAATCCCAGCATAGAAGCCTTTAGTAAATAGGTTTACCGCCGGACCAACTGGTTCTGTAGAGTCAACCATGATGACATCATACTCGTTTTCGCTGTTCGCAATGTGCATGAAACCGTCGTCTACACGTACATCTACGCGTGGGTCTTCTAACTTTCCAGCAATTTCAGGAAGAAACTTCTTAGAATACTCGATAACTTTCCCGTCTATATCAACAAGCGTTGCCTTCTTCACGCTTGGGTGCTTTAACACTTCACGGATTACGCCACCGTCACCGCCGCCTACTACTAGTACATTTTCAGGGTTTGGATGTGTGAATAAAGGAACGTGTGCCACCATTTCGTGGTAAACGAACTCATCTTTAACAGAAGTCATAACCATGTCATCTAATAGAAGCATGTTGCCCCATTCTTCTGTTTCAATCATATCTAACTTTTGAAATTCTGTTTGCTCTGTATGTAATGTTTTATTTACTTTCATTGTGATACCAAAATTTTCGGTTTGTTTTTCTGTAAACCAAATTGACATATCCATCTTCCTTTCAATTCAACTCATTTTTATACATTCATATGATTACTAAGTAATCACTTCATTTTTTTATGCTACCCAAACTATTGAATTACAAACATAAGAAAAAGTCTAGCAAAATTTAAGAAAAATTTCATTTTTATACGAAAAATGTTTAAAAAGACTCTATTTTTTCAATACTATTACTATCTAAATTTTTTTGAGTAATGTCTAGCTGCAGCGCCTAGCCCCTCGGGTCAAATAACCTTCTGCAGGAAAAGTCAAAAAAACGGACTTTTCCTGCAGAAGAACATTTGCCTGTCGGGGCTGACCAAGGCGCTTCCGCTTTTCTAATTGGAGGTGATTTATATGGAAATCATGACTGATCAAGGGTTTCGGAAGACCATAAAATATTTGCGTGCCTTTATTATCATCAGTTTGATAGGCATGATTTGCATGCTTATTATCTTTGGTAGCATTCTGGCCTACGCAAAGATATTAGGTGCACCTCCGCTCGCGGTTCCGCAATCTACCTTATTTTTTGCAGATGATGGAACCTTGATTGGCGAAAGTAATAGTGGTCAAAAACGGTACTGGGTGCGGTTGAAGGATATTTCACCTGACTTAGTAAATGCGACCGTTTCAATTGAAGATAAAAATTTTTACGAGCATCATGGCTTTGATTTCAAACGAATTGCCGGTGCGGTGGTTGCCGACGTTCAAGCCTTTGCCAAAGTGCAGGGAGCCAGCACGATCACCCAGCAATACGCAAGGAATCTTTTTCTTGAGCACGACAAGACGTGGAAACGAAAGCTGCATGAGGCATTCTATACCATTCGCCTCGAAATGAACTATTCGAAAAAGGATATTCTGGAAGGTTATTTAAATACCATCTACTATGGCAACGGTGCTTACGGTGTAGAAGCTGCAAGCCAATATTATTATGGAAAAAAGGCAGCGGACTTAACCTTGGCGGAAGCAAGCATGCTCGCAGGCATTCCAAAGGGGCCAGGCTATTATTCTCCGCTCGCGTCAATGGAGCGAGCGAAAACCCGGCAGCATACTATTTTACAAAGCATGGTCAAAAACAAATACATTTCGAAAAAGACTGCTAAAACAGCAGTAGAACAGCCGCTCACCTTAGTGGGTGTTCATTCGACTCAAAAGGTGAAGGTTGCTCCTTATTTTCAGGATGCGGTCAAAAATGCATTGAAAAATCAATTACATTTAGATGACCGCACGATTGCTCTCGGCGGTTTAAAGGTATATACGACCCTTAACCTACACCAGCAGGAAGCAGCAGAACGCCAAGTCAATCAATATGTGGCTAGCACCTCTGAAATACAGGTCGGTTTAGTCGCAATGGATCCGAAGAACGGATATGTGAGGGCCATGATTGGAGGACGCGACTATGAGAAAAGTCCTTTTAACAGGGCGATTCAAGCCGTTCGGCAGCCAGGTTCTACCATCAAGCCTCTATTGTATTATGCGGCACTTGAGCAGGGGTTTACCCCTTCCTCGACCATGAGAAGTGAGTTTACAACTTTCCATTTTGATGACGGCCAGGCGGATTATACCCCGCATAACTTTAACAATAAGTATGCAGACGGAGAAATTACACTCGCTCAAGCGCTCGCCGTATCTGATAATATTTTTGCTGTAAAAACTCATCTATTTTTAGGAGAAGATACATTAATTAAGGCCGCCAAGCGGTTCGGCTTGTCTACAAAAATGGCAGAGGTCCCGTCGCTGGCGCTAGGAACCTCAGGTGTTCGTGTAATCGAAATGGCTAATGCCTACAGCCTGTTTGCCAACGGTGGAAAACGTGTAAACCCAACCTTTATTACAAGAGTTGAAGACTATAATGGCAATGTCATTTTTGAAAAAGAAAATCAGTCAGAAAAGGTATTAGACCCAGCTAAAGCGTATGTCATGACGCAAATGCTTACGGGGATTTTTGATTCAAAACTAAATGGGTATGCCAAGGTCACTGGAAGTACGGTAATCAAAAACATTACCCGTCCCTATGCAGGAAAATCCGGTTCTACCGAAACCGATAGTTGGATGATTGGTTTTTCGCCGCAGCTCGTGACGGCTGTGTGGGCAGGATATGATATTGGGAAGCCGCTTGAGCTTGTGGCAGAGAAGACGTACGCCAAGAAAATTTGGGCGAACTTTATGGAGGAAGCTTTAGATGGAAAGCCAGTCAAAGCGTTTAAACCGCCAAAAGAAGGAGTCGTCGGTGTTTACGTGAATCCGGAAAACGGCAAGCTGGCAACAAAGGATTGTCCAGTCCGCCGCTTCACTTATTACGTTGCCGGCACCCAGCCAACGGACTATTGCACCGATCACATCAAAAATCCTGATTCAACCAAGAAGAAGGACATTAAGAAGGTCCCTTGGTATAAAAAGATTATGCCTTGGAATTAGAAAAGCGGAAGCGTCTTGTTCAGCCCCGACAGGCAAATGTTCTTCTGCAATAAAAGTTGCTCTCTTTGACTTTTCTTGCAGAAGGTTATTTGACCCGAGGGGCTAGGCGCTGGAGCTGGACAATTCTCGAAGGCGATTTTTATACTTTCTTATTAAGCTAAATAGAAAAGCTCCGGAGTGCTCCGGAGCTTTTCTTGTCCTAGTTTTACGTGTATTCACACATTGTTTATCATACTATCTATTGTTTAAAAAAACTACCAAAAATTATCTTACGGTATTTTTTACTGAGCATTTAACCCTTGTTTCAGTTCGTCTGTAGAATTATTCCACAATACTTCATTATGATTTTTCAAAAAGTCCGCTAGCACCTGCTTTGACTTGTCATCCATATCAGCAACGATAATATGGCGTTTAAGCGACTTATCCATGCGGTTGACATGCTCTGGAAGCGATTTATAGCCACGGCGGATTTCGCGATCAACCGTCATATAACAAGCTGTCACACCGGCATAATAAGGTCCCTCTTCATGGCGGTCAATCGTCACCCATACCAGCCAATACGGCTTACCATTTGGAACCTCTTCTTTATTCGGTAAAAATTTGATTCCCTTCTCCACCACACTGCGGGCATGCATCGCACCTACATCGATTACCGCTTCTCCCGCATCGATATCAATGAAGACAGGCGACACATTATCAAGGCTCAACGCTCCTTTTCCAAACCCTTTATGGTTATCCATTGGATCGCTTTTCTTTATAATGTTAAAACCTAGCTTTTTCTTTTTTTCATCCATAGAACGGAACCCTCCTAAAAAAACATACTATAAAAGAAATTACTTAACCCTTCTAATACCCACGGGATGACGACACCAAAAATCGGCTGAATTGTAAATTGGTCCAGTGGTGTAATGACTAGTATTAAAAAGATTAAAACTCCATACTGTTCATACTGGGTCATTTTAGCACGAATATGATTCGGTGCTAAATCCTCCACGATCCGATACCCATCAAGAGGCGGAAGCGGGAGTAGATTAAAGATAAATAATACGACGTTCAGATTAATAAATATATTGAGGAAATCAATAAAATTATCAGATGGTATGGAACCAAAACGGTTTAATGCATACCAAACGATAAAGCCAATCGAAGCTAAGACTAGATTGCTTAAAGGCCCTGCAACAGAAACAAGAACGCCAGCCAGGCGCGGTTTTTTAAAATAGAACCGATTCACCGGGACAGGACGAGCCCAGCCGAAGCCGGCAATCAGAATCAAGATGGTTCCAAATGGATCAAGGTGATGAATCGGATTGAGCGTCAAACGTCCCTGTTGTTTGGCTGTCATGTCACCGAATTTATAGGCTACATAGGCATGTGCAAATTCATGAAAGGTGAACGCAAACATAAGCGTAATGACAACATAGGGAATCTCTTTTAGCGGATAGGCAAGAAAATGTTCCAAATTTTCCAATTGGTTTCTCCTTCCTTACTGTACGGAAGGCATGCCTCCGTTTTCTTTCTTCTATTATATTTCTTTAAGTATACATGAAATCGCTTGGAAAAAGAAAATCAAAAATGCCGACTATTATTGCACTTTTTTGCAGAATGAGGGAAACTTAAAACTAGTTACGTTTACAAGGAGGAAATGATCATGCCATACGTTACAGTCAAAATGCTAGAAGGACGTACCGAAGACCAAAAAAGAGCCTTAGTGGCTAAAGTAACTGACGCTGTCAGCGAAACAACAGGCGCTCCAAAAGAAAACATCACCGTTTTCATTGAAGAAATGAGTAAGAACCACTACGGCGTCGGCGGTGTCCGCGCTAGTGACAAATAAGAAAAAGTGGAAGCGCCCTTGCACTTCCACTTTTTTTACTGTACTTTCGACTTCAAGCTTTCAATATACTGGTATGCCTCATCAATTTCTGCTTCAGTATAGCGCTGGCTGCTTTTCAACGTAAATACCTTATTTGCAACCTCTTCCTTTGGAAGATTATCAAAATATAAAACCGTAGACACAAGCTCAAGAAATCTAGCATTCTGCTCATTCATATCCACGAGGCAATCCTGCAGGCAGGGCATGTCCACATTATTCATGCTCAAAAATTCTTTCCCAGCATCCGTAAGTGAGTAGCGATATTGAAAATACCCGCCCTTTTTCTCTTTTACTTCATTCAGAAAGCCCATATTACAAAGCTCTTCTACTCTAGTCGTCAATTCCTCAGAGTACGGTCCGTAAAAATGGAACTGGAATCGCTCCTGAAATGGAAATTCAACCTTTTTTGCAATATATATCATCTTTTGCAGCTTTTTTCTCCCCGTAATTTCGCCGGAAACTAAAATTGCCTGCATCAGCTTCGCATGATCTTTTAACAACATTCGTCATCTCCTACTCCATTTAAACAGGTCTCTTATTATCTACCATTCATGCCTCAAAGGGCCATCTGTCTATCAACTTTCCAAAAGAGCACGGATTTTCGCTTTACTCTCCTGACAGCCGGAATCACTCTCAAGAAAATCAGCTGGATAATAAAGCTTATGATCAGTTCTTCTTTTTCCCGAAATGGCATCCACAATCTCTGACTCTCGGGAAAGCTCCCGTAAATCTCCGTTTTTCATTAACAAATGAATCGGCAACCGTTCCTCTTCCTCACCCGGGCGATAAAAATCATACGGTAGGTCAGAAGATGAATCGACCACCAAATAATATTCAGGGTCCATTCCTGCCTTTTGAAATAAGGAAGTTAACTCAGCAAGCTTCTTGTATTCCTTCGCAGGGTCAAATTCTGCATATTTGAATAGATTGCGATTCACAAAACGAAGGCAAAGGTCGCTCAATATTGGGTCGGCCTCTTCCTGCCAAATTTGAAAATAATACATAATAACAGACTCATCTAATTTTAGATAGTCTTCTAATGTCGCTTTTTCATGAAAGAAGGACGTAAAGTGAAACGGTTCATATTTGAAAGAATAGTTTTCTTCAAATAACTGCTTCGCACGATGAAGGATTTTTGTCAAAATAACCTCCGCACTGCGGCTTACAGGATGAAAATAAACCTGCCAATACATCTGATAGCGGCTCATAATATAATCTTCGACCGCGTGCATACCGCTCTTTTTAATCACAACCTGGTCTTCTCTAGGCCGCATCACGCGTAGAATCCGTTCCATATCAAATTGCCCATAGCTGACACCGGTAAAATAGGCATCACGCTGCAAATAATCCATGCGGTCAGCATCAATTTGGCTAGAAATCAGACTCACAACAAGCTTTTTCTCGGATGTTTTTTCAATCACTTCTGCTACTTGAGTAGGAAAATCCGGTCCTACCTTCAAGAGCACACGATTGACTTCTGTATCACCTAAAATAATAGCGCGGGTAAAATCTTCGTGGTCGAAACCAAAGACTTTTTCAAAGGAGTGAGAAAACGGTCCGTGGCCCAGGTCATGGAGAAGGGCCGCACACAAGGTGAGAAGTCGTTCATTATCGTTCCATTCCGGCCTTCCTGCGAACACATCGTCGATAATCCGGCGGACGATTTCGTATACTCCCAGCGAATGGTTGAATCTGCTGTGCTCTGCACCATGAAAGGTTAGAAAGGTGGTTCCAAGCTGTTTGATTCGCCGTAAGCGCTGAAACTCTTTTGTTCCAATCAAGTCCCAAATCGCCAAATCACGCACGTGGACGTAGCGGTGGACAGGGTCTTTAAACACTTTTTCTTCACTCAGTTTTTCCGCCGAATATTGCATGGACTTCCCTCTTCCTCGTTGACTTTCTTTTTCCTATTATATCCTAAAAATCGGCAAAATTCTGCAGTAGTTTTCGACAAAATCAGTTCACACAACTCTAATAAAAAAAGAAAATCACCTTAATCAGTTGGCTTAAGGTGATTATTTTATCTTTTTATTTATTTTCTCCATTAATTCCTCTTCCGTTAATGCGGCAACCGGGCGGTTATTAACGAAGGCAAAGGTCTTTTTCCGGCCAGGTCCACAGTAAGACTGGCAGCCAATTTTGACTTCGGCATTCGGATCGCAATCTTTCAAACGAGGGATCAATGTCTTTAAATTCACGGCCTGACAATCATCGCAAACGCGAAATTCATTGGACATTTGGTACAACCCTTTCTACAATCAATCATTTATCTATTGTTTAGTATATCCATATTTACTCCAATGGTATTTTACAATTTCTTGTTTTTGAATGCAAGTTGCAATCTTTAGCAATCCCCATCACCAAGACTAAATCTTTCATTTAAAAAATCTAGTATCCTTTTAATCATTTTGGTATAAACCCTGAAAAACTTGTCCATCATAAGACTAGAACTTTAAAAAATTAGTCAGAAACAAGACTGCACTGTAAAGGAAATTATTTTAGGGAGTTGAAAAATATGAAAGTACGTCAAGATGCATGGACAGATGAAAATGATCTATTATTAGCTGAGACTGTCCTTCGCCATGTAAGAGAAGGAAGTACACAGCTGAATGCCTTTGAAGAGGTGGGTGACAAGCTGAACAGGACTTCTGCTGCCTGTGGCTTCAGATGGAACGCAGTGGTTCGTCACACGTATGAAAAAGCATTGCAATTAGCTAAAAAGCAGCGGAAACAAAGACAAAGAGTGCTAGGAAAAGAACAAGGTGGCAAGAAAAAGCTTCTATATAGCCCACAGATTAGTACTACTGAAGAATTTGAGGCACTACCGCTTTCTATGGAAATGCCAGTGGAAACAACGGTTGAAATGCCAGATATGACAGCAGAAATGGCCACTGAAACCTATGTAAAACCAGCAGCACCAAGCTATAAGCCAGCACCAGCAACTTCTGGAGGACTAACGCTTGATTCAGTTATATCTTACTTACAAAACTTTCATCATGCCAATCTGCAAAATGAAGCATTAAAAAGTGAGAATGAAAGATTGAAGCGAGAGATCACCGAATTAAGGAAGCAAAATGAAGAGTTATCCAATAAGATTGCCGGACTCGAGCAAAATACAGAGACCATTCAAGAAGATTACGAGACCTTAATGAAGATTATGAACCGTGCCCGCAAGCTCGTTTTATTCGAAGAAGAAGAAAGACCTGCTACAAAATTTAAAATGGACCGTAACGGGAACCTAGAGAAGGTAGCGGAATAAGAGAGATTTTTGGGAGAAGAGAACAAGCGCAGCATCCCATTTTAGAAAAGGATGGCCCAAAAGGGTCTGACCTCACGTTAATTTCTTAATATATAGTGAATCTTTAGGATAAGTTCAGCTATATTATTAAGGTTGTGGGGTCTGACACTTTGTTTTGGGACATCCTTTTTACCTTTCCGCTATCTTTTCATTCCGCTCGACAACCCTTTGATAATATCCGGGAAATAATGAGAGTTCATATTCGTTTAGTTGTCCGGCAACTAAATAATCACTATTGCTTTTTAACTCGTTTAATAGGCGCAGCATGACATCCCCAATCGTGAAATGGGTGCCAAGTAATTCTGAAAGAGAAGCCATAACTTCTGGCACAATTTGAGGGTATTCAAATTTGGTTGGTTCCTCTTTTTTTGCCCGCTGGTAAAATTGCTTTACCAACTCCGCCCTTGCCTTACCACTGCCATTGACGCAAAGGTAAATTTGAACAGCAACACCTTTTTTCAGCCGTCGCTGGGAGATACCGGCGAATTTTTTCCCGCCAATACTAAGGTCATAGCTTCCAGGACAATAGGATCCGACAATTTCTCTCGCCTCTATTCTGTGCGAAAAATCAGCAAACATGTGCTGAATCAAGTCCCACATCGCATCATAGCCGCGGTTTATATCAATACCCTTTTCAGCCTCTGGAAAAATTAACGAGATATTGAGGACGCCTTCATCCAAAACGACCGCCAAGCCACCGGAGTTCCTAACAATAGACTGATAGCCCTCTTGCTTTAAATAGTCGATGCCTTCCTGTAAGAATGGCAGTTTCGTATCCTGTATTCCTAGCACTACGGTATTGTGATGAACCCAGGTCCGCGCTGTGGCTGGTGCATTTCCGGTTCCCACCGAGGCACACAAGGTATCATCCGTGCCAAAGGATTGTGTTGCTTGAAAATGAATGCCAACTGCAGACTGGTCAATGATTCGCCACTCTGGCTGGCGCAGTAAACCTTCCATTCGCCTAACTCCTTACCCGTCAGATAGAGTTATTTTATCAAAAACCGTCGAAAGTAACCAATTTCGTTGGAAAGTAAATTTTATCTACACACTTTTTGCACATATCTACACAAATTTAGAACATATCTACACATTTTTATCTTATATCTACACAAATCCGAAAGATATCTACACATTTTAGTAATATATCTACAAATTTTAGTAATATATCTACAAATTCACCACAAAAAGAGCCAGCCCACCTCGGACTAGCTCTCTAAAGCCAACTCTTCCTATAATCCTTGTGCAGCTGTAATCAATGCCAGCTTGTACACATCTTCTTCGTTACAACCGCGTGACAGGTCGTTAACCGGTGCATTTAACCCTTGTAAAATCGGGCCAACTGCCTCGAATCCACCTAAACGCTGTGCAATCTTGTAGCCGATGTTTCCTGCTTCTAGGCTTGGGAAAATAAACACGTTCGCATCCCCTTGCAGCACAGAACCAGGCGCCTTACTCTTTGCTACAGATGGAACAAAAGCCGCATCAAATTGGAACTCGCCGTCCAATACTAGTGAAGCATCACGACGCTTTGCCTCTTCCACTGCTGCAATCACTTTTTCTGTTTCAGGAGACTTCGCTGAACCCTTTGTTGAAAAACTCAACATGGCAACACGTGGCTCCATATCGAACATTTCAGCTGTTTTCGCGCTTTCAATCGCGATTTCTGCTAAATCATTGCTGTCTGGTGCAATATTGATAGCACAATCCGCAAATACATACTTCTCGTCCTCACGAACCATAATGAACACACCAGAAGTTTTCTTAACGCCTTCTTTTGTTTTAATAATTTGCAAGGCAGGACGCACTGTATCTGCAGTCGAATGTGCCGCTCCACTGACAAGACCGTGTGCTTTCTTCGTATATACGAGCATCGTGCCGAAATAGTTTTCATCTAGTAAAATCTTACGTGCATCTTCTTCCGTTGCTTTTCCTTTGCGGCGCTCAACAAACGCAGCCACAAGTTCATCCATACCCGCATAGGTTGCTGGATCATAGATTTCAGCAGCATCTAAAGAAACGCCAAGCTCACTTGCTTTGGCCTGCACTTGTTCAATGTTACCTACTAGAATCGGTGTGATTAATTTTTCCTCTGCTAAACGGGCTGTCGCTCTAACAATCCGCTCGTCTAAGCCCTCTGGAAAAACAATACGCAAATCACGGCCGGAAACTTTTTGTTTTAACCCTTCAAATAAATCACTCACAATGAAATCCTCCCTTTTAAAAAAACTACCCCTATTAGCATACTTTACCAAAGTAAAATTTCAAGCAACGCACATCACAGATAGCGGTTTCATCGAAATGTTTTTGTTTTCAAAAAATTACACTCTCGTTTTTACTATGTACCCATTTTAATAAAAATATCCACTTATCTTCAATTAAGGTTTTATTGAGGCTTCACTTGGTCAAACTATGTTATAGTTAAGAGTGTTAATAAGAAGAATCATTATTTAGGAGTGATTTTAATGAGTGAAGCAGCACAAACGCTTGACGGATGGTATTGCCTGCATGATTTCCGTACAGTTGATTGGACAACGTGGAAGATGCTTTCAAGTGATGAGCGCCAAGCCGCTATCCATGAGTTTCTAAGTCTAGTTGAAAAATGGAATCAAACACAGGAACGTAAAGAAGGCAGTCATGCTTTATATACAATTGTTGGTCAAAAGGCTGATTTTATGATGATGATTTTACGTCCAACAATGGAAGAATTAAATGCGATTGAAACAGAATTTAACAAAACAAAATTAGCAGAATTCACGATTCCTGCTCATTCTTATGTTTCGGTTGTGGAGTTAAGTAACTACCTGCCAGCAGGAGAAGATCCATACCAGAACCCACAAATTTTGGCGCGCCTTTACCCGATGCTTCCAAGAACGAAGCATGTTTGCTTCTATCCAATGGATAAGCGCCGTCAAGGCAATGACAACTGGTATATGCTTCCGATGGAAGAACGCCGCAATATGATGCGCAGCCACGGAATGATTGGTCGTACATATGCAGGGAAAGTTAAGCAAATTATCACGGGTTCTGTTGGCTTCGATGACTACGAATGGGGAGTTACCCTGTTCGCAGAAGATGTTCTACAGTTCAAGAAGCTTGTCTATGAAATGCGCTTTGATGAAGTAAGTGCTCGCTACGGCGAATTTGGAGCCTTCTTCGTTGGGAACCTTCTCGAAGAAGAACGCGTATCCACATTCCTTCACGTATAATACAGAAAGTTCTCAGGCCATGGCTTGAGAGCTTTTTTGTTTTCCTGCCAAAAGCCAGTCATATTTCCCTCAACCCCTTCATACTATTTAAACAGCGAGTCTCAAATAAAGCTCCGTATGTCTCATCAAGGTGAGGTGAGAAAAAAGTAGCATCCCAACTGTAACCATGTGGGCTTCTTTGGAGTATGAATAAACTGTTGGGCGATTCGTTCAATTATTTTAGGAGGGGAAAAGATGAACCAATATAACAATCCACAAGGATTTCAGCCTTATACTGGAGTAGCTGGACAAAACCGTGCACAACCTATGGGGGGAGGGCAAGGCTTCCCACAATTCCCACCACCATCAACAGGACAGATGCAGCAGCAAATGGGGCAAATGCCGCAAATGCCTCAAATGCCACCAGCTGGTGGAGGCGGCCAAGGTATGCTTCCAATTGAGCAATCGTACATTGAAAATATTCTTCGTTTGAACAAAGGAAAACTTGTTAGTGTCTTTGCAACCTTTGAGGGTAACAATCAATGGAACGCAAAAGAATTTAAAGGAATTATTGAGGCGGCAGGAAGGGACCATGTTATTTTAAGTGATCCGCAAGCAGGTACTCGTTTCCTAATTCCGATGGTTGCGGTCGATTACATTACGTTTGCTGAAGAAATCGAATATGAATATCCATATGGTGCAGCACCAGGCTTAGGTACTTACCCACCAAGATAATAAATTTCATGTAAAAAGGCATTGGGTCTTCAGCCCAATGCCTCTTGCTTTACTTAAAAATGTTTAACCGCTCCAACAATCATCAGTATCCATGCCGCTAAGAAGCATACTCCGCCAATTGGTGTGATGGCTCCCAATACGCCTACTTTTGTTAAGCTTAATGCGTACAAGCTGCCGCTGAATAGGATGATTCCCGCTAACATTAACCATCCGGACCAGGCAAATTGTGAGCTTGCTGCTACTTTTCCAAGAAGTAGACCAATAATTAATATGCCGGTTGCGTGAAACATTTGGTAGGTCACGCCTGTTTTCCAAATCTCAAGGTAATGAGCATCTAGCTTGTCCTTTAATCCATGTGCTCCGAAGGCACCAAGTGCGACTGCTAAAAAGGCATTAATGGCCCCGATTACGATAAAAGCTTTCATTTTGTATTTCCTCCCATTTTAAAAATCAAATAATGAATCTCCGTTTGCTTCGTTGTCCATTTCTAGTTTTTTTCCCTGTTGGACGGGTGCCGGTTGTTGAAAGATGGGTTGATTCATGATCGGCTGTTGAAAAACTGGCTGTGCGGCCACTGGCTGCTGATAGGCAGGTTGTGTTTGTAATGGCCTCGCGGCTGCAGGAGCGTTCAACGGTCGTTCACTCTGTGCTGCTGGCTGATCATCCAGTATCAATTCGCATAATATTTTAATAGAGTAAACCTTTTCCCGCAAGCTTTCTTGCATTTGAGCTGTTTTTGCTTGTTTTAATTCTTCTTCTATTTTAGTTAAGAGCTTTTGGATGGATATGTTCATTTGTGACACCTCTATTTTCAGTCTCGTTTCTATTCTACCTGATATTCGACTATTTTACGAAAAATTGACCCAGCCACCGTTCGACATGTTCCACGTGAAACAAGTCGAATATCGTACTCTTTATAAAGTCTGTTGATTTCCGTTCCAGGCGCGAACGGTTCGTGGGCGTTTCGGCGAGTCTCCTCGGCGTATACGCCTGCGGGGTCTCCCCTGAACCGTACTCCCACAGGAGTCTTCACGCCTTCCACTCCAATCAACAGGATGCCATATCGCAAAAATCCCGCACCATGAACTGGTACGGGTTTCTTTTATCCTAATATTCGTTGATAAATAGATTTTGCGTGTGTTAAATCTTTGGTTCCATGGACCAAAGCGCGGCCATCTTGAAAAATAACCAGCCGTTCTTCGCCCATTTCCACAGACAGCAGATAGGGATTGCCTTTCACTACATAACCTAGTGAGTTAAGCTGCCCGGCAAGCCGTTCCAAGGAAATTTCACTAGCAGCCGCAGGTCGGATTTGCACGGTATCGCGGCCGCACAGCACCGTCGTTTTCGTCATATTCTCATAATCGAGATACGGATACGTTCGCTCCTCGCCGCATGATAAGCAGCCAGCAAACTTCGCCTTCGACATCTTTAAACTCGTATATTCATTTCTCCATAAATCAAAACTGACAAACGATGTGCGGACCGCATCATAATCTTCAACCAGAATCTTTAGCGCTTCCGCGGTTTGATGCGCAATAACCATCTGTACAGCCGGAGAAATAATGCCACCTGTATCACAGGTCAGCCCCTGGAGCGGAATCGATCGTAACAGGCAGTTAAGACAAGGTGTTTTCCCTGGAATAATGGAAAAACTCATCCCATAGCTGCCGACACACGCACCGTAGATCCACGGAATATTGTATTTTTGCGATACATCATTCATCGCCATCCGCGTCTCAAAATTATCGGTTGCATCCATCATCAAATCCACGCTAGCTACCAATTCCTCCAGCATTTCAGGAGTCGCATCACCGATGATTGCCCGAATCTCTACGTCGGAATTGATGGCACGCAGGCGTTTTTCTGCAGCCGCAGCCTTCGGTAGCTTTTCAGCGACATCTTCCTCCGTATAAAGTTGCTGCCGTTGCAAATTACTCGCTTCCACATAATCCCGGTCAATAATCGTCACCTTGCCCACACCAGACCGGGCCAAAACCTCTGCACTTCCCGACCCTAACGCTCCGGCGCCGATAATTAGTACATGTTTTTTCCGAATCTTCTCTTGCCCCTCTTTACCGATCCCTGGAAAAAGAACTTGCCGTGAATACCTTTCATCCATACTAAATCAGCCCCCGCTAACCGGAGGAATGAACGCAATGACATCACCATCAGAGATAACCTCATCATTGGAAGCAAACTCTTCATTAATCGCTGTCATCACCGTATCCATTTTAGGCAAGTTATAGTTGGCGGATAACTCTGCTTTTAACTCCGCGACCGTTTTACCGCTTGCATCGATAGTAAGAAACTCCTCACCGCCGACTGCATCACGTAAATGGGCAAAAAATAGTACCTTATTCATTCAAGTCACTCTCCTCAGGCTTGCCGCTTGGATAAGCGACTGTTTCTAGCTGATTGCCCATCCATTCTTCGCCGTCTTCCCAATGCTCTTTCTTCCAAATAGGAACAATTTCCTTAATCCGTTCAATCGCATAACGGTTGGCTTCATATGCATCTGCACGGTGTGGGGTAGAAACGGCAATCACTACCGCTACATCAGTAATATCTAAACGACCGACACGGTGGGTGATTGCGACGCACGAACCTTCCCAGCGCTGTTCAATCTCGGTACCAATTTGCTCCAGCTTTTTCACAGCCATGGCTTCATATGCCTCATAAATGAGAAACAACGTTTTCTTTCCCTTTGTTAATTCACGGACGGTACCAATAAAGGTCGTAATCGCACCCGCCTCACGCTGAACTACTTTATCAATCACTGCTTGGATATCAATTGGTTCCTTTGAAATCTCGAACATTTTCATTTATTTCACCTCTTCAGACAAGCGCTTTGGCTCTGCATTTTCCACTACTTGATAGCCGCCAATCTTTTCTACCTGTTCTTTAAATGCAGGAGACTGGATTAACTCAACTAGCTGTCTTCCGTTGTCACTTTCATAAAAGCTTCTTGTCATTACTAAATCATATTCTTCATCGGCAACAGGAATAAATTCCAGGTCCATTGCCTTTGCTGCAGGATAGATTCCGAGTCCGGCACCATAACGATCACCCTTGACCTCTGCCGCTACGGCAAGATGGGAGAACATTTCACGCTCATAGCCAATAATGTCCTCCGAGGAGAGTCCCTCTTCCGATAGCAAGAGATCAAACAGAATTCTTGTACCGGCTCCTTTTTGGCGATTGACGAAATTCACCTTACCTCTAACCAAATCTGCCACGTTTTCTATTTCAAGTGGATTTCCTTTTGGTAAAATCCAGCCTTGCTTTCTTTTTAAAAATGGATACAGAACCACGTCTTGACCTGCTAGAATTTTGTTTACATATGAAACATTATATTGCTTTGTGCTTGGGTCAAGCAAATGAATGCCCGCTACATGGGCCTCACCTTTTCGAATCGCCATAATCCCAGCCATACTGCCGACATGAGATGAAACAATTTTTCTATCTGTATGCACTCGTTTCAATTGCGATGATAATAGATCAATCGTCAAATCGTGACTGCCGCTAAACACAATGGAGTTTCTCACTTCTTCCAGCGGTCTTAACAGCTCCACCTCAGCAAAGTCTCCTTGCTCATAGCCAATGATATTTGGCGGGACGATCAATAGGCCATCTGCTCTGACATACGACATCGTTACCCCTGCCGCCCTTGTCAGTGGATTAGCAACAAATTGGCCATTCACATAGCCGATATTCATTCGAACAAAGTCCTCTGCACCCATGGACGAGACAATGCGGCGGCCAAGCTTAACCGTTACTGTCTGTCTTTTGGGTTCAGGAATTTCTAAGTACTTACACACCAGTGGACGGACAAACCACTCCAAGGCCAAATAGGCGGAGACCGGATATCCTGGAACACCAACGACGATTTTCCCATTTATTTTTCCTAAAATAACAGGCTTTCCAGGCCGTGCGGCGACCCCATGGGTAAAGACGGTGCCAATTTCGCCAATAATGTGCACCGTGAAGTCCTTCCGTCCTGCAGAAGAACCGGCATTGATGACAATAATATCGGAGGTTTCCGATGCTTCCAAAAGGGCATTTTTTATTTTCTCAGGCTCGTCCTTCACAATCGTATGAAGCTTCGGCTCTCCGCCCCACTCTTTAATAAAATTAGCAAAAACCGTGCCATTGAATTCAATAATGTTCCCAGAAGCTAGCTCTGAATCTGCCTCTACCAGTTCATTCCCGGTCGGTATAATCGTCACCACTGGTTTTTTCACGATCGGAATGACCGTTTGCTGTGCAGCTAGTAACACGCCTAAATCCGCTGGCCTTAATATATGTCCTTGCGGGAACAGCATTTCCTCCTGAACGATATCTTCACCAATTGGGCGGATATGCTGCCAAGGTGTGGCTGGCTCAATAATTTCAATCGTTTCCTCATCGATTACATCCACATGCTCAATCATAATCACGGCATTAAAGGGGGATGGAATCGCATTGCCTGTATCTACATAGCAAAATTGACTGCCTTTTTTTAGTTGCAGTGGATTTTGTTCATGTGCTTGATAGGTACTTTCTGCCACCACAGCAATGCCATCCATCGCTGACGCATGATAATGCGGCATCGAAACCTTTGCAAAAATCGGTTCAGCCGTTACTCGTCCCAAAGCTTCTGTTGCTGAGATATATTCCGTTTCAGAGGGCAGCTGTTGTGCCGCAAGAATTTCTTCTCTCGCTTCCGCTCGGGGTTTATCTTCTAAATAAATTTTCCGCTTATAATATGTCTGCTCCATTTGACCTTCCCCCTATCGTGATGCAATCACAGGAACGTATTCACCCTGTGAAATTCCCTCTTTTTCCGAACTAATCTCAACTATTCCATCGCTCTTAACTAGTGTGGTGATTAAGCCTGATTTTCCGATAATCGGCTCCGCCCACCATTCTCCCTCTTTTTCAACTAAACGGACACGAATATAATCAGATCGACCCGGGGAGGATGGGATGTTCTTTGTGATTCTTGCAAAAATCCGCTCAGGTTTCCGCTCTACTTTTTCCCCCATCAGCTTTCGTAAAATTCTTTCACCGAATAAACGGAAAATAATCATCGCAGAAGCAGGGTGTCCCGGTAGCCCAATGACTGGTTTTCCATCTGCCATAGCAAGGATGGTTGGTTTCCCTGGTTTAATGGAAATTCCATGGACAAATACTCCCGGATCCCCTAAGGATTGAATGACTTCAGTTGTATAATCCTTTGCCCCAACAGAGCTTCCTCCAGAAAGAATCAGGCAGTCCACTTGATCGTAAAGCTCTCTCGCTTTTTGACGGAAGATTTCAAAATCATCCCTCACAATCCCACCGTAAACAACTTCCACATTCCATTCTCGAGCTAACCCTGAGATGGTTAAATGATTGATATCTCTAATTTGGCTTTCTTGGAGGGTTTCTGTTTGATAAGGAACAATTTCATCTCCGGACGATAGGTAGCCGACTTTCAATTGACGAAAGACCGTTACATGGGTAATCCCTAAGGAGGCCAAGGCCCCTAATTCCTGTGGACGAAGCTTTGTCCCAGCGGTTAGGAGGGTTTCTCCTTCTTTAATATCTTCACCGGCTCTAATCACATTTTCGCCTGGTGCAATTTGTTTATACGTATTTAAGAGACCATCGAGGTCCTCGCAATGTTCAATCATTATGACACTATCACTGCCAGCAGGCATCATCCCGCCAGTTGGCACATAGACAGCACTGCCCGGGCCCACCACAGATTGAGGGACTTCACCCATCTTCACTTCCCCAGTTACAGTAAGGAATCCAGGCATTGATTCAGAGGAACCATACGTATCCTTCGCTTTTACAGCATATCCATCTACAGTTGAGCGGTCAAAGCTCGGGACATTTTCCTTGGCCACGACCGGCTCGGCAAGAATGTAATGGAGCGCTTCTTCCAGCGTCCGCACCTCTTTCGTAGGCGTTACCGGTATATATTCCTCAATTAAGGCAAATGTTTCTTCCACTGTTTTTACTTTGAAAAATTGCATGGTTCCCCTTTTCCCCCTTGTGTTCATCTAATCTGCTTCGGCCCACTTTTTTGCATCTTCGTACTCATTTGGGTGATTCATATTAAAAAAGACCTTATCAAGATCTAGTAGGCTATTCGATTGCAATTCTCTTTCAGTAACGTACAACACCTGTAAGCGATCCAGAAGGTGCTTCATTCGAAGTGTTCCTTCTTCAATGCACCCAGCCACTTTACTTGCCATCTCCTTTTTAAAGACAGCAAAAAGTGGGTGCTGTATTCCATTAATCACGGGTATGACGGCATCATAATGGCTGCATAAGTGGACGAGTGCTTGCGCCAGTTCTCCTGAGACAAACGGCATATCACAGGCGACAATAAAATTCACATCGTAATCCGAGTGATTCAAGCCAGCATGTACTCCAGCGAGCGGCCCCATACCAGGATAATGGTCTTTTACCATCTTCAATCCTAAAAATTCATAAGATTCAGGATTGTTCGTTACTAGAATTATATCATCAAAGAGGGGCTTAAGCGTATCTGCAATTCTTTCGATGTTTGTTTTCTTGTTTATTTTTAGCAGGGCCTTGTTTGTGCCCATCCTGCTAGATTTTCCACCTGATAAAATAATAGCCGCAGCCTTCACCTTTGCACCTTCTTAGTTTTTGTCTCTGTTAACTCGTCTGTTGATTTCCGCTCCAGGTGCGAGCGGTTCGTGGGCGTTTCGGCGAGCCTCCTCGGCGCATGCGCCTGCGGGGTCTCCCCTGACCCGTACTCCCACAGGAGTCTTCGCACCTTCCACTCAAATCAACAGGATGCCAAAATCAACAATCTTTTAACAAAGCCTAATTATCTACTTTTTTCACACCTACCGCGTTATATCCATTTTCTTGAGCGACGAAGTCTAAATGGATGCTGTTCAAATCTAGTAATGCGGCAGAGGGTTTGCTGATATATTGTCTTGTATCAATAATTTTAATATAGCCGTTACACTCATCGCAAACTTGAATTTGCGAAACAGCATCGCCTTCAATCGTTAAAAACTGAATGGTTTTGTGATCTTCATTGCCGCAATGCGAGCATTCCAGGCGCCTTGCATGCCAGTGTGCCAAACAGCGTGGGCAGTGCATCACTTTTTTCCCTTCTTCCTCAAGAGACGCTATTCTTACCGGTTCACCACAGACAGGGCAACCGGCTTCTGGAACAGCCTTATCTATGTCCTTTTGAATCTTTTCAGCGGTTACTTGTAAATAAGGGCGAAGGGCTGTTTCAGCCAGGAATTGTGGAATCCATTCTTCCAGGCCATTTTCATCTGCAAAACGAACAAAATACGCTTGATTGAAGGAAAATGCCTCTTCAATCCATTTCACCGCTACTTCTTCATTTAATAGATTACCAATACTAGCTAGTTTTAGCTCTAGTTCTGGATTAAATCTTACTAGCGTGGAATTTATTTCCTCTATCCACTGTTGGAATAGTGAAATTTCAAAATCAATAGCCGTTAATGCGGCAACTGGTACCCCTGCGGCCATCGCTGCCTTATCTAGATTGGGCCTAATGGTCTCCCTATCTATCTGTTGTTTCCACTGTTCTTGAAGCTTCACAATTTCCTTCTGCAATTCCTGGTACTCTTTTGAAACAACGGATTTAATCATCGTTGCTGCACCTCATTCTTTTATTTTTGTCTCTGTTAAACTTGCCTGTTGATTTACGCTCCAGGCACTTCGCTTTCCGTGGGTGTTTCGGCGAGCCTCCTCGGCGCTTGCGCCTGCGGGGTCTCCCCTGAACCATACTCCCACAGGAGTCTTCGTGCCTTCCGCTCCAATCAACAGGGTGTAAAAATCAACACTGTTCTTTAACACAGCCTTATTTTTAAAAGGAAAGGCTGTCAGATTACCGACAGCCTTTCCCCAATTTGTTGTTATTAAGCCCCTTTTTTCTTCTTGTTGCTTGGGTCATCTAGTTTAGGGAAGTTGCCTTTTTTCACTTCTTCTTCATACCACTCTGTGTAGTGTTCTTTAGCCCACCAAGCAGGAACCTTTCCAGTGACAACACCGGAGTATCCTGGTCTTGAGTTCTTATGAACGACACTCAAATAAATATGTCCGACAACAACCGCAATGGCTAGGCCAAAGCCGAAGTTGTGGAAGAAGTAGCCCCACTGTACTACCGCTCTTGGGAAAAATTGTGGGAACCACATCGGAAAGCCAGATCCAATAATCATAATCGCCGTAACAATTTGGATGATAGAGTTGATCTTCTCACCAGCGTTAAAGAATGTTTGTCTGACATGCTTAAATTTGAAGCCGAAAAGTTCTTTCACAAATTCAGTGAAGAATTGAAGATCTCTTTTTTTCCAGGTAATAAGCTCTTTCATCCAGCGCTTAAAGCCTTTAAAATCAAAAATTACCCAAATAACTGTAGGCGTAACAAATGCAACCGCAAAGATTCGGTGAAGAAGACGTGCTCCTTCTGGACCGCCTAAAACAGGATACAGCCAGTCAAAGAATTCCGTGTACATAGGCAGTGCCGTAATATAGAGTGCAAAGAATGATATGGCATTGACGGCGTGTGCCCAAACAAAGGCCTTCGAAAACCGCTTTACTTGGACGGTTGGCTTTTGTTTTTTACTCATGGCTACCACCTCCATCTTGCTTCTCGTCTTTGCCTTCTTTATTAAATAAACGGTTGGTAATGAATGCACCCACAACAGCCATGGTTGTCGCACCAAGCATCATTTTACCGATTGGCTGTGCGTAATCCTTCCAAGCCACTGCTGAGGTAGGAACCTTTGGATTTTCCGGTAACCCATATACAGATGGCTTCTCTGCCAGCACATAAACAGTGTGTGTGCCGCCTACCCCTTGTGGGTTGTATACCATGGCATTTGGGTAACGATCCTTGATTTCCTTCACGCGCTTTTCTGCTTTTTGAATCATAGCCTCCGCATCACCAAACTCCATCGCTCCTGTGTGGCAGGTGGTTACGCAGGCAGGCTGCAGGCCTTCATCTAAACGATCCGTACACATCGTACATTTATGCGACTTCTTGTACTCTTTACCATTTTTATCTTTATAAGTCTTTAAAGAAATTACTTCAAATGGACAGTTCTGAACACAATAGCCACAGCCTACACACTTGTCTTGATCGATGACCACAGAGCCATACTTTGTATAGCTGATGGCATTCTCAGGACACACCTTTTCACAGGCAGCATCTGTACAATGGAAGCAGGAGGAGTGACGGAATAGGTATTCTAAATCACCTTTTCCATTTTCATGTTCAATATATTGTAAGACATTCCATGTATCTGCTGTTGTTTTCGCATGAGATTGCACACTTCCTTGGAATTCCGTTGGCTCCGCCGGAAGGTCGTTCCAGTTTTTACAGGCCACCATACAGGCACGACAGCCATCACACTTGGTTACATCAACATATTTTACATATTTCGTCATTAGTCCGCCCTCCTAACATCACAGAGGAATGCTTTGTATTCAGGAATCATCGTATTGGCATCCCCAATATGTGGAGTCAGGCGGTTGGCTGTATCTCCTGTTGCAAACCCTTTATAACCAAAGTGCCATGGCATTCCAATTTCATGGACCTTCTTACCGTTCGTAAGGATTGGTTTAAATCGTTTCGTCACCATCGCGTAGGCTTTAATTTCCCCGCGCGCGGAGCTGACGACGATCTTATCTTTATTTTTGATGCCTTTTTCTTTAGCAAGTTCTTCGCTCATTTCAATAAACATATGACCTGCTAGTTCAGAAAGCCATTCCTGGTTCCTTGTCATGGAGCCAGACTGCCAGTGTTCACTGACACGGTAGGTGGTTGCAATAATCGGGAATTTCTTTTTATCGCCTTTTTTATTGAAGTCACCTTCAATGACCACTGTTGCTGGGTTTAGTTGAATCTTAGAAAAAGCATTCGCCACTGGGCTTTCAAATGGCTCATAATGCTCAGGGAATGGTCCATCATTCAAGGTTGGTGCAAATAATAGCGCTACACCATCTTTGTTCATCATGAATGCTCCTGTTCCACCTGGCTCTGTTGGCCCTAAAACTGGTTTAAAGTCTGGAACGTCATTTCCGACCCATTTTTTCTGAGCAGCATCCCACCAGATGACGGCCTTTTCCTTACTCCATGGCTGACCACTAGGATCGGCTGCTGCACGGTTGTAAAGAATACGACGGTTTGAAGGCCAAGCGTATGACCAGTTCAAATAGTTCGCGCCGCCCGTGTCCTTGTTATCGCGGTTCTTGGATTTGTTTTTGCCTTCTTCAGGGTAGAAACCGGAATAAATCCAGTTACCACTTGAGGTGGTTCCATCATCTAGTAAAGCACCAAAACCAGCGATTAATTTACCTGTTTTTAAGTCATAGCCATTAATTTCTTTAGCAACTAGATCAATATCAGGTACATCCCCTGTTCCATAGTTCCAATCTAGAGCTAAGAACGGCTTGTCTGCTGATTTAGGACTGTTCGCATATAATGCTTTCAGTTTTAAGGCTAATTCATGAATGATATCAAGGTCTGGTCTTGCTTCGCCACGTGAATCAATCGCTTTCCAGCGGTATTGCATCCAGCGGGAGCTGTTTGATACACTACCTTCTTTTTCAAATGAAGCAGAGGCTGGAAGTAAGAATACTTCTGTGTTGATTTTTGCAGGGTTACTGCCTGCTTCTTTTTGCCAGAAAGCAGACGTTTCTGTTTCCCAAAGGTCTATGGCTACCAACCATTTAAGGTTGCCAAGCGCTTCTTTTTCTTTTCCTGCATTCGGTCCGCCGACCACTGGGTTCGTACCGAATAGGAACGCGCCGTCTAACTCACCCTTATACATCGCATTAAATAAATTGATGTGGGAGTAGTTTTTGTTTCCTTTTGGCAGGAATTGATAACCGAATTCGTTGTCCTTTGTTGCATTGGCACCGTACCAAGCTTTCAGTAAGCTTACTACGAATTTCGGCTTATTGCTCCAGTAGCCTGTTTTTGGTGTTTCTTTGTCCAGGTAGCCTTTAAGTGTGGCATGCTCTGGAACTGTGGCTTTAGGTGCGCCCAGGTAACCTGTTAAGTTATCAAATAATAAACCAAAGTCGGTTGAACCTTGAACGTTTGATTCACCGCGCATCGCGTTGATTCCACCGCCAGGTAGACCAATGTTGCCTAATAGAAGCTGTAAGATCGCATAAATACGGACGTTTTGAGAGCCGACCGTATGCTGAGTTGTTCCCATTGCATACATAATCGTACCTGCTTTTCCCACCTTAGCGGTAGAACAGAAGGCCTCACAAACCTTTAAGTAATCTTCTTTTGGAGTTCCTGTGACCGTTGTTACCGTTTTTACATCATATCGGGAATAATGTTTCTTCATTAGCTGGAATACGGAGCGCGGATGGGTTAATGATGCATCCTTCACTGGTTTCCCGTCTTCTGTAGTTTCTATTGCCCATTTTGTTTTGTCATATGCCCGTTTTGCTTCATCGTATCCGGAGAACAGGCCATCGTTAAAGTCATAACCCTCTTTCACGATGAAAGCGGCATTTGTATAGTTAACAACATACTCTTTGTGGATGAGATTGTTTTCTAATGCATAATTAATCATCCCGCCAATGAACGGAATATCCGTACCTGAGCGAAGCGGAGCATACACATCTGCCTGTGCCGACGTTCTAGTGTAACGTGGGTCCACACTGACGATCTTGCCGCCTTTTTCCTTTGCTTTTGTCAGCCATCTAAAGCTAATCGGATGATTTTCTGCAGGGTTTGCCCCAATAATCAACGCACAATCAGTATGCTGCAGATCATTCCAATGGTTAGTCATTGCTCCACGACCAAATGTAGGTGCCAGACCGGCAACCGTAGAACTATGTCATATTCGTGCCTGGTGCTCTAAATAGGTTACACCAAGCCCTCTCATTAATTTTGATAGCAAATAAGTTTCTTCGTTATCAAGTGCTGCGCCGCCAAGGCTTGCAATCTTTTCTGTTTTATTCACGGTGATGCCATTTTCAACTTCAACAAATGAACTGTCGCGTGTTTCTTTTGTTCGTTTGGCAATGGTGTCTAGCATCCAATCCCATTCTTTTACCTCCCACTTATCGCTTCCTGGAGCACGATAAAGTGGTTTGGTTAATCGTTTTTCAGATGTATATAATTGTCTTAATGTGGTTCCTTTGCTACAAAGCTTACCTTCGTTAATTGGGTTATCCGGATCCCCTTCCGTATAAACCACAGTATTATCTTTGGTGTGAACGAGGATTCCACATCCGACACCACAGTAGCAGCAAATGGTTGGTGTTACAGTAGCTTTGGCAATTTTGAATTCTTTTGTTTTCGCGTAGGCCTTCTTTTCATTAAAGCCCAGTTCAACAACAGCAAGAGTAGCTGCAGTCGCACCTGATAGCTTTAAAAATTGCCGGCGATTTAAGTTCATTTCAACCATCACTAATCTCCTTCCCAAAATTGATTAGAACATCCCGTATTTCCCTCTCTATTTCTCTTCATCATTTACTCTACGTTAGGAATTCCCCCCTTCAATGCTTCTCTCTAATGGCAACTCGGCCGTTACATCATTGATCACTCGGCCATTAGTGGTATACACCGTGGCCATTTTCCCTCTTAAATAGCCAATCACCTCAATATTTAAAAATTTTGCCAGTTGTACAGCCTGCTTGGTGGCTGCCGTACGTGAACCGATAACAGGAAAGCCAAATTTCGCTGCTTTTGAGAGCATTTCATATGAAACCCTGCCGGTTGTGAGTAATATTAACCTTTCAGGCTGTAACCGTTTTCTTATTGCGTAGCCAATAATTTTGTCTACGGCATTATGACGTCCAATATCTTCACGAATCGTCAACATGCCCTCTTCATCGATAATGCAGGCTCCATGCATTCCGCCTGTCTCCAGGTAAAGATCTGAATTCTGGGCAAATTCACTTCTCTTTTTTAAGAGATAGCTCAATTGATAAGTCTTATCCGAAGCGACTCTGTCAAAATTCTTCACATCTGTCATAGAAAAGAAGGTAACTCCTCTACCACACCCCGCGGTATAATGCTTCTTTTTTGAAAAAACTTGTTCTTCGTCAAAATGGGAGCTGAGAGAAACGTGAATGCTGCCCATTTCCTCATTGATTAAGATGGATTCAATATCACTTGCTTCCTGGATAAATCCTTCAGAAAACAAATATCCATAGGTCCAATCCTCTAGGTCGTATTTGGTTAATTGAAAAACGGCTATTTCATACCCGTTAATGATCAAGGAAATTGGATACTCATCGGGACAACCCTTGCGGTTCATTGTTTCCCCTCCCCATTAAGATTTTCTTTATTTATTGTAAAAATAGGACCAATTACCCTCAGCGACATTTGTCACTTTGTCGAAAAGTGTAACTCCACCAAAGTGGATTATTCCTGTTAGCTCCTGAGCATAAAACTATTTCGCTTCTAGAAACAGTAAGGTTTCCTTGTTCGTTTCAAATTTGTGTCAGATTTCTAACATTTTGCAAATCAACAAGGTAACCAATGTATTTATATTATTTAGCAGGTTTTTGTAAGCGATTGCATTTCAGTTCCTTCCCTATGTCATCATCGTACTTTCCTAGATTTTTTTTGAAAGTAATATTTATCACGCTAAATGCATGCAAATAGTACAAATGGTCTAATTGTCATTTTTCTGTCAAGGATTGACCTTTTTAACCGAACAAACAAAAGACAGTGCAACATTTATGTTATATTTTTGGAAATGAATTATAATAAGAAAGGCAGATACATTGAAGGAGGAGAGTACATAATGACAATTAAAAAAGTAATGACGATTGCAGGATCTGATACAAGCGGCGGCGCAGGCATTCAAGCCGATTTAAAGACATTCCAAGAGCTTGGCGTATACGGCATGACGGCGTTAACAACGATTGTAACCATGGATCCAAAGGATTGGCACCACAGTGTGTTTCCCATTGCAGTAGATACATTAGAGACTCAATTGGAAACTGTTCTATCCGTTGGAATTGACGCGATGAAAACAGGAATGCTTGGAACCGTTGAAATTATTGAATTAGCTGCAAGAAAAATTGATGAAAACAAGTTGGAAAAAGTAGTCATTGATCCGGTAATGGTTTGTAAAGGCGAAGATGAGGTATTGAATCCGGAGACAACAGATGCAATGCGCGAGTTTCTTTTACCACGTGCCTTAGTCGTTACGCCTAACCTTTTTGAAGCAGGACAGCTTGCTGGAATGAAGACACCGCGTACCGTCGAGGAAATGAAAGAAGCGGCAGTGAAAATTCATGAGCAAGGTGCTAAATTTGTGTTAATTAAGGGCGGCAGCAAACTTCACTCTGAAGAAAAAGCGGTTGACCTACTGTATGATGGAAAAGAATTTAAGCTTTACGAGTCCGAAAAATTTGAAACGACGTTTACTCACGGCGCAGGTTGCACGTATTCGTCAGCAATTACTGCTGAGTTGGCAAAAGGGAAATCTGTATATGATGCAGTAGATGTGGCAAAGGAATTTATTACAGCTGCGATTCAGCAAGGCTTCCGCTTAAACCAATTTGTTGGTCCGACTTGGCACGGTGCGTACCGCGGTGCGGAGTCTGTTACTGAGTATTGTGAGGATTGCGAATAATACCATTGAAAGAGGTTGGCGTTCATGCAACCTCTTTTTACATTATCAGAAAGTGTAAAATCCGACTTTGAGAATTGTCCAGCTCCAGCGCCTAGCCCCTCGGGTCAAATAACCTTCGGCAAAAAAAGTCAAAAGGCGGACTTTTCTTGCCGAAGAACATTTGCCTGTCGGGGCTGATCAAGGCGCTTACGCTTTTCTTAAGCATTCATTTCGCATTTTTTAAATGATTTTAGTATGATAGTTACATTATTAAATAAGAATAGTTTATAGATTCTGCTTGTGGATCAAAGGGAAGGAGGTCATTAGGCATGGAGTTAGTGGAGTTAAGCCGTGTCCAAGAGGCCATTAATGGCTTTGCAAACAAAGATGTTTATATTCACCTTGAAACAACCAATGGTGCTTATGCATCACATAAAGATCAATCTTTCTTTTCCGCTGGAGCCTATATTCGTAACGCCCTTGTTCGTTATGAATTGGGAAAGATTACAGGAAATGGTCCGTATCGCGTCGGTCTAAAAATCAACCTCGGTTGGATTTACGCAGAGGGGATTACCCACTTTGAAATCGACGAAGAGAACCATCTATTATTAGCCGGCCATGACCATGAAGGAAAGCTGGCCGTTGCCCTTGAAATCAGCCATACTCCATTTGAGTAAGGAGTGCTGAACAGTTATCTCGGAAAGGAGAATGAACTATGAAAAAAGAGCGCCATGTCTTGGTTGTTTTTCCTCACCCTGATGATGAGGCTTTTGGTGTATCAGGTACGATTGCGACTCATGTTCAGAATGGAACCCCTGTTACCTATGCTTGTTTAACATTAGGGGAAATGGGAAGAAATATGGGCAATCCCCCTTTTACCAATCGGGAAAATCTTCCTAAAATACGAAAGCAGGAATTGAAGGAGGCTGCCCACGTACTGGGTATTCAAGACCTTCGTATGCTAGGGTTCCGTGATAAAACGATTGAATTTGAAGATGATGAGAAGCTGACTAACACGATGTCAGCTTTAATAGACGAACTGAATCCATCGTTAATTATTACTTTTTATCCAGGCTATTCCGTCCATCCCGACCACGATGCCACCGGTGCGGCGGTTGTGAGAGCGGTTGAGAAGATGCCTGCCGCTGTAAGGCCGACCTTACACTGTGTCGCTTTCTCTAATAATTGTGTCGAAGAGCTTGGGGAACCGGATATTATCAACAATATCACGCCTGTTGGCCAAACAAAGCTCGCAGCCATCCAAGCACACCGTTCGCAGACAGAGCAGATGTTTATTGGTATGGAAGAGAAGCTAAAAAATCAAGACCCTCAAGTCATGATTTGGATTAATAACGAACGTTTTTGGACCTATAAGTTTGCAAACTAACAGCCCTTCGCGATTGAAGGGCTTTTTTTTCATTGGGATTATATTACTTGTTTCTCTTTCCTTTGACTTTTTGGGTAACGTAGACTGTTTCTAAGTTACCCTTTTCCCTTTTTCTTGGCCTGTTCGGTCACGAAGACTGTTTCTACATCTTCACTGTTGCCACAGGGAAAAAAGCAAACGGTCTCGTAGTGGAGCTCTATGCGACCGGTGTCACTGGAAAAAATAGCAAACGGTCTCGTAGAGGCGCTCTATGCGACCGTTACCTCTCGAAAAAGTGGCAAACGGTCTCGTAGTGGCGCTCTATGCGACCGGTGTCACTGGAAAAAATGGCAAACGGTCTCGTAGAGGTGTTCTATGCAACCTTTGCCTCTCGAAAAAATGGTAAAAGGTCTCGTAGAGGCGTTCTATGCGACCGGTGTCACTGGAAAAAATGGCAAACGGTCTCGTAGAGGTGTTCTATGTGACCTTTGCCACAGGAAAAAATGGTAAAAGGTCTCGTAGAGGCGTTCTATGCGACCGGTGTCACTGGAAAAAATGGCAAACGGTCTCGTAGAGGTGATCTATGCGACCTTTGCCACAGGAAAAAATGGCAAACGGTCTCGTAGAGGCGTTCTACGTTACCCTTTCCCCTTTTTCTTACCCTGTTCGGTAACGTAAACCACCTCTACGTTACACGCTCCTCTTTTTCTTCCCTTAATTGGTCACGTAGACCTCTTCTACGTTACCCATTCCTCTTTTTTCTTCCCTGTTCGGTCTCGTAGACCAGCTTCTACACCTTTTTCTATTCTAATACTCCCGATGCAGCAGCGTACAAAGACCGCACCAATCCAAAATAACAATTTTTCTAGACTTTAAGTCAATTAATCCTTCTTTCTTCAACTTCGAAAACACGCGGCTGACGCTTTCCCGAGTTGTCCCCACCACCGTCGCAAACTCCTGAACCGTCAAAGGAATCTCAATATCCCATCTGCCTCTCTCTGTGTTAAACTTCTCACCCAGCCGTTCAAGAGTCTTCACCGTTTTTGCATACACATCCAACAAGGCAACATCTCTTAGCTGAGACGTCATCTCCCTTAAACTATCACTCATATAGCGAATCATTTGCATCGCAAGCTCAGGTTCATTATATAAATCCCTCTCTAATTCCAGTTTATCCAAGAACAGAATCTCTCCGTCCTGCAGCATCGTGGCTGTTGCCGGATACTTAGCTGTTTTTTGCGTAAACAAACCCGCCTCAGCAAACACATCCCCTTTTTGCTTCACACATACGATGATTTCATTGCCGTTCTCATCCTGCTTTGTCAGCTTCACCGCGCCCAAACGGACAAAATAAACCCCTCTCGCAATCTCATCCTCTGAAATAATCCTGGTCCCTTTTTTAAAGGTAAAAGTCTGAATCCGTTTTTCAATGACTTGCAGAGATTTAGGCGATAAATCCTTAAAGATGACAATTTTCCGCAGTAGATCGATATGCTTCCCCTCTTGATAAACCGATAAATGTAGATCCTTTAAACACTCAGACTCTCTCACTTTCCCCACCACCTCTTCATTCACTCATTTCTACCATTCATTGTAAGTAAGTTCCAACCAAGATGTAGTGATGAGATTCACAAAACGTTCATTTTTTTAAAACAGCAACAAAACAGGACTTTACTATCCCATTCACAAAACGTTCATAAACAAAAATAAAACTGTGCTGTACATCACAATTTTCCGGTTGCAATCCCTTTAGGATGAAGGTGTTCATTTGATAAAAAAGGAGGGGACAGAATGAATAAGGCAATTTTAAGCTTCGTCATAAGCGCCGTACTCGGCTTTGGTCTTGGCTACCTTGTTTTCGGCGTCATTATGGGCGCTTCTGAACAGCCATCACAAACAGCCCAAACAGAAACAAAGGCCACAACCGAAACCAAAGAAGAAAGTACCGCTGCTAAAGAAACAAGCAGTGCATCTGTTAGCGAAGACAATATCCTTAGCAAAAAGGGATGTCTTGCTTGCCACAGTGTGGAATCCTTAAATATTAAAGCTGGTGCAGTAGGCCCAGACCTTTCACAGGCATTTGTCAACGTTGAAGGTAAGCACGGCAAGCCCATTGAAGAATTCTTGAAACAACCAACATCAGCTGTTATGTCTGGTGTTATCAGCAAAAACCCATTAACAGATGACGAGCGGAAGCAGGTTTTAGATCTTCTTAAGCAAGCATCAGAAGCAAAATAATGAAAAAGGTGGTGTAATTATATGAAAAAATGGATTCCGATCGCGTCGGGATTACTCGCAGGGTTTGTAGCAGCTACGATATCGTTTGCTGATTTTTCAACGAAAACAAACACAGAAGCTGCATCTAGCACCAAAAGCAACGCTGAAAAGGTATATGTTCCATTTGGTGAAAAAGATGATTATTATCTTTTTGCCTCTGGAGGTCACTCTGGACAAATGTTTATTTACGGTGTTCCCTCCATGCGTAAAATAAGAACCATTCCCGTTTTCTCACAAGATTCTGCAACAGGTTATGGTTTCGATGAGCATTCAAAAAAATTAATGGGCGGTTACACTTGGGGAGACCTTCATCACCCAGCCTTCTCAGAAACAAAGGGTGACTATGATGGTAAATGGATGTTTGCAACCGACGTAGGTAATAGCCGAGCAGCAGTTGTCGATTTAAAAACATTCACAACAAAAGACATTATTAAGGTTCCAAATACAGCTGGCCCTCACTGTGCAGCATTCGTTACCGAAAACACAGAGTATATGTTCTTACCTACTCGTTTCGCAGTGCCGCTTGGGCAGAAGTATGAATCACTTGATGATTACAGTGCAAAATATCGCGGTGTCATGTCTGCCGTCACGTTTGACGAGAAAAATGTAAAGTTAAACATTGGTTATCAGGTGGCTCTTCCACCTTGGTCCTATGACCTTTCCGATGCAGGGAAAAAAGGCTCTGCTGATTGGGCAGTTATGACAACGTATAATACGGAAGAATCAACAACAACAATGGAAATTAATGCATCACAGGCAGACCGTGACTATATCGTTCTGTTCAATTGGAAAGAGCTTGAGAAGATGGTCAAAGAAGGTAAGTACGAAGAGGTTGATGGCCAAAAGATGATCTTCCCTGAAAAGCAAAAGGGCGGAATTTATTTAGTTCCTGTTGCGAAATCACCACACGGTGTGGACGTTACTCCTGATGGAAAATACTTCATTGCTTCAGGAAAACTTGCACCTGCAATGACAGTTTTCTCTTTTGAAAAAGCATTTAAAGCGGTTGAAAATAAGGACTTTGCTGGTGAAAGAAACGGAATTCCTATCCTTAACTATGAATCTGTTATGGAAAGAGAAGTTAACCCAGAAAATGCTCTTGGACCACTTCATACACAATTTGACGATAAAGGCATGGCTTATACAACCATGTTCATTTCATCTGAAATTGTTAAGTGGGATCCTAAAACAGGTAAAACATTAGACCGTGTACCTGTGCAGTACTCGCCAGGACACTCTGTTTCCGCTGAGGGAGATACCGTAGCACCTGATGGTAAATGGCTCATTGCATTAAACAAGATTGCTAAAGATACGTACTTGTCAGTTGGTCCTTCACATCCAGAATCCATGCAACTAATTGATATTAGCGGCAAGATGAAGGTTATCATGTCTGCACCAGTAGATCCTGAACCACACTATGCTCAGATGATTAAAGCAGACAAAATCAAGACAATTAATGTATATCCAAAGGATACGAAGAATAAAGACGCAGTTTACAAACAAAGTGAAACAAAAATTGTTCGTAAAGGAAACGAAGTACATGTGTATGGCATTGCCATGCGCTCAAGATTTATTTTTGACGCAAAATCCAAACGCCCTGACGTCATTGAAGTGAATCAAGGTGATCATGTATTTATCCATTTAACCAATATCGACTTCGATGAAGATATTACCCACGGTTTTGCCATTAATAGCTATGACTTAAACATGGAAGTACAGCCTGGTCAAACAAACACAATGGAGTTCACCGCTGATAAAGCAGGAACCTTCCCACTCTATTGTACGAATTTCTGCTCTGCACTGCATCAGGAAATGAACGGCTACTTCCTTGTTAAGCCGAAGAACTAATGTCATGAATGGCGAGGCTGACTTAGCTGCAACGTGGTCAGCCTCGCCTCCATTTAATTTAGTTAACAGCATATTAGGAGTGATTAACTTGAATGATAGTAAGAAAGGTAGTAAATTTTCGGTTACTTCCTCTTTATTGATCACATTATCTGCCGTTTTGATTGTTATCTCCATGTTTTTCCCATGGTGGAAAATGGTTTTTTACGCACCACAATATCCCGAAGGGTTAAATATTATTGTGTATCCGAACAAACTTAAAGGAGAAATCGACATTATCAACGGTCTAAATCACTATATTGGAATGTCAAATTTCAGTGAAAAGAATTTCCCGGAACTCTCCTACCTTATTTATATTATCGGCGGATTAGCTGGCCTAACTCTTTTAACTGCTATTCTTCGAATGAAGAAAGTCCTTTATGGATTAATAGGAATCATTGCCCTTGTGGGTGTCACTGGGATCTTAGACCTCCACTTTGCACTGCAACGATATGGAACAAACTTGAGCTCAAAAGCTCCCATTAAAATTGATCCATTTGTTCCTCCGATTATTGGGGAAAACACGGTTGCCAATTTTATCACACACAGTATGCTTGGCACAGGGATCTATTTTGTGATTGCTGCCTTTATTTTATTATTAATTCCTTTATGGAAGGATCGAGTAAGATGAAAAAATTAGCGCTCCTATCTCTCATTTTTTCTCTCTTTTTACTTATGAAACCCGAGAAAAATATGGCGGCCGAAAACTTACAAGCGTTGATCGACAGCATGAAAGAAGGAGCGGTATTAAAGCTCGAGGATAAAACGTATGTAGGTAATATTGTTATTAATAAACACATGACAATAGTAGGCTCAAAGAAAACCGTGATTAAAGGAGACGGAACGGGGAATGTCATTTCAATCAAAGCCCCCCATGTGAAGCTGAGCCATCTTACCGTTACAAATAGTAGTATGAATCGGAACTCTGCAGAAGAGTATGCAGCAATCAAGGTTTATACAAACAATAATGTGGTTGAACACATTCATATCCGTCATTCCTTTCACGGGATTTATTTAAGCCAGGCTCACCACAATACCATTCGATATAACGATATTATAGGCATGGGCAAAGGCGAAATCGCCGCTCAAGGAAATGGCCTGCACATTTATTACGCAAAAGATAACTTACTTTCTCATAATACAATTGAAGGCACGCGTGATGGCATGTTCTTTGATTATGCTAATAATAATAAAATCTTGGATAATAACATTAGTAATACTAGATATGGCTTACATTATATGTACTCTGATGAAAATATTTTTAAACGAAATATTTTCACCATGAACACAGGCGGCGCAGCTGTCATGAACTCGAATCATCTAACACTTGAAGACAATCAATTTATCGTTAACTATGGAAATCAATCGTTCGGCTTATTACTCCTACAAGCCAATGATAATTATATAAACAATAATACGTTTTACATGAACCAACGAGGCATGTATATTGATCAATCAACTAAAAACACCATTATTAAAAACAAAATCATTCAAAACCAAATTGGGATTGAGCTTTGGGCTAGTTCCAATGACCAAATTTTCTCGCTAAACAAGATTACTGAAAATACCCTACCTGCTGTCACCCTTGGTGGAAAAGGAGACAGCAACTTTTGGAGTAAAGATGGGAAGGGAAATGACTGGGGAACCGCTTTTCCGCTCACTGATTTAAATCAAGACGGAATTGGCGATTTTAAGGTAACCTATCATTCTTCTCTCCATCAGCTGATCGAGGACCAGGAATTGACCAATCTATTTTTAAAAAGTCCTGCCATTAAAATCTATGAAAAAATTAATGCCACTTTAACGAACGACGAAGTCATGTTTACGGACCCACATCCGTTAGCAGCTGAAAAAAGCAGTCATTTATCTGTTCTACTCACTGTTATCGGCCTGCTGGTGGTTTTCATTTTATTAAAAGGGAGACATTTACTATGCATTACATTTGGAAGGAATGGAAGGAAAATATAAGAGGAAAAGGACTATGGCTTTCCTTAAGTATCATCGTTCTCATTTCAATCAGTATATTGTTTCGTTCCTCTGTCCTTTCATTTGATAAAGGCTTTTATGTTCTCTTAATCAATCTATTTGATACAATTATTTACTTTATCCCGATCCTTTGCTTATTCATCGGGGCCTTCTCCATTTTTCAGGAAAAGGAACAAAAAACGTTAATCATGTTACTAACGAAAAAAGACAATTTTTCTACCTTCTTCGTAAAAAAATGTCTGGGACTGTATACCGTGGTTTTAGTCCCGCTTCTAGCTTGGTTTTTCTTCTATTTACTATTGTTAAAGTTTAATTTTCAACTTGATATGAAAGCCTACTTTATCTTTGTAGTAGCCATAACCTGTTTAGCGTTAGTGTTTTTACAAATGGGTGCAGCCATTGGCAGCTTCAGCCGTTCGCGGATGCAGATTATCGGTTATACCATTTTCGTCTGGTTTTATTTCTTCTTTTTACATGATTTTATCTTGCTCTCATTTTTACCTGACGTGACCCATGAAAATGTAAAACTCTTTTCATCCGCCTACTTTTTAAATCCATTACAGGCAGTGAGGATGTTCCTCGAGACGGGAATGGGCGTGTATTCCTTCGGCCATATGTCACGACTCCTGCAGGCCTTTATGTGGACAAAGCCCGTATTCTTTTTACTGGGAAATCTAGCGTTTTGGCTTATGGTTTCCTACTCAACTGCCATTTTGTTCAACCGGAAGGAGGGGTATGAATGATTAAAGTATCAAATTTAAACCAATCCTTCGGGAAAAAGCTTGTATTAGATGCAGTTACTGTTGAGATTCAGAAAAATGAAATCTGTGCCCTTGTCGGCCGCAATGGAGCAGGGAAATCCACCTTTATCAATAGCCTTCTAGGGCTCTTACCCGTTAAGCAAGGGACGATTGCCATTAATGGAGTTGAAGTGACGAAGAAAAATAACGAATGGAAAAAGGCCATTGCTTACTTACCGGAAAAATTTATGCTCTATCCCATGCTGACAGGTCTTGAGAATATGACCTTTTTCGCAGAAGCGGTGTTTAAACAAGCGGATGCGGAGCGTATTCAACAGGTGTTGACCGCCGTGAGACTGTGGGACGACCGCGATGTCCAGGTAAAGAAATATTCCAAGGGAATGCTGCAGCGCCTAGGTCTGGCGATTACCTTGTATCAAGATTCATCTCTTCTGATTCTAGATGAACCGACAAGTGGCATTGATCCCATGGGGCGAAAGGAAATCTTAGAGGTGTTAGGCTCTCTTCAAGATAAAACCATTTTGCTTTCCTCCCACCATTTGGATGAAATTAAGCAGGTGTGTACTCATGTGGCTTATTTAGATGATGGAAAAATGGAAAAATATACAGTAGAGGAATTTTTAAACACTCATAACCTAGGAGGAATCGGCTCATGAAGACACGAACCATGCTCGTCTTACTGCTGCTGCTCAGTTTAATAACCGGCTGCAGCAGTGGCCCTGATTATAAAATCGATGTGACGAAGGAGCTTTACTATCAAAAGGATACCGCTATGCCGTTTGAAATAAAGGTAACGGAGAACAAGAAAGCGGTTAAAGGTCTGAAGGTTACCACGCAATTATCGATGACCAATATGGATCATGGGTCTTACGACGTAAAGCTTACTGAAGGAAAAAACGGAACCTATACAGGTAAAGTGAATCTGCCAATGGGCGGCAAATATGAAGCAGCGTTTACGTTAGAAAAAGACGGAAAAAAGACAGAAAAGGTCATCGACATTAACGTAACGAAGCCTAAGGGAGTAGCTAAAATCAACGGAGAATGGGTTACGAATGAGGATGTAGCTTTCTATCAATTCATTAATCAATTGCAGCTGGAAATCAACCGTGAGGCGGCGAAGAAGAAATACACAGGTAAACAATTAGAGGAAGAGTTGGCCTACTTAGAATCGCAGGAGAAAGTAAATAACAATAAGAATCAAGTCTTAACACAAATTATCCGACTCCGCTCAATGGCGATGCTTGCGAACGAAAAAGGTCATCAGGCAACGGCTGTCGAAGTGGATGAAGCCTTGGGTAAAGCCCGCGAACAGTATAACCAATATGATTCTGCTAAAAAGTTAATTACCGAATATGGTGAAGAGAAGTTCTGGACGACTGAAAAACAGCAATACGAGATGATTGTTCTTGCGCAAAAGGTCCAAAAAGACCTGATTGCAAAGGTCAAAAAGGAAAACCCAACCTTCGGCGAGCAGGAAGTATATTTCCAAGCCCAAAAACAATACGAAGAACTCCTCGTCTCCCAAGTCAACTCATTGAAGATTGAGATCTTGTAGGGTGCCATGCACCTAAAAATCCCGGGAGACTGGTCTGATGAAAGACAAATCTTCCGGGATTTTACTCTGTAATGTCCTTCATTTTGTTTATGAAAGACAAATCTATTTGGGTTTTAGCCAAAAATGTCCTTCATCCACCCTATGAAGGACAAATTCACCTGGGTTTTAGCCAAAATTGTCCTTCATCCACCTTATGAAGGACAAATCTACCTGGGTTTTAGCCAAAATTGTCCTTCATCCACCCTATGAAGGACAAATTCACCTGGGTTTTAGCCAAAATTGTCCTTCATCCACCTTATGAAGGACAAATCTACCTGGGTTTTAGCCAAAATTGTCCTTCATCCACCCTATGAAGGACAAATCCACCTGGGTTTTAGCCAAAATTGTCCTTCATCCCCCTGTACTTACCCATAGACCGCTCCCTTACCTATAATACCTCCAAAATCGCTTTCGCCACACCATGCTCGTTGTTGGGAGCTGTCACTGCATCACATAAAGACTTTATGTACGAGCCCGCATTGCCCATCGCAACCGATCTTCCTGCTGCTTCAAACATCGAGACATCATTAAAGTTATCACCAATTGCCATCGTCTCCGATAGCTTGATTCCTTTTGCTTGCACAAAAGATGCAAGCGCAATGCCCTTTTGAGCATTCTTATTGGTAATTTCCAAGTTCTCATGACCCGAGGTGGATACAGCCAGGTCGTCCAACTCAGCAAGAGATTGGTTAGCTGTTTCCAATTTGTCTGCATCAAAATCGAATGCTAAGAATTTATAGATTTGATAGTCATTACTGGAAAATAGAACCTCATAATCTTCAATGGTATGAATTAAGCCATCACTTATTCTTGCTCCCGCTGCCTTCACAATCTCTTGGACATTTGCTTCTGGATTTGCACTGACAACGATGTCGACTAGAATGGAGACTGCCTTATCCGCATCAATCGTATAGGCTCCCTTGTCGGTGTACACTTCAAAATACACGTCTTTTTCAACCAGCTTTGCTGCTACTTTTCTTGCCAACTCTTTACTAATTGGAGTCGCTGCAAGAACTTCACCATCTTTCGAGCGCACCTCCGCACCATTCACACCAATCACCGGGCAGTTTAAACCGGCTTCTGCTAATACATAGGTTGCTTCCTGATAGGATCTGCCCGTTGCCACAATAAATTCAATTCCTTGTGCCTGTGCTTTTAAAATCGCTTTTTTATTTTCTTCACTGATGGTTTGTGTGGAATTCAATAATGTTCCATCCATGTCTGATGCAATACATTTAATCAAGAGTCTCACCTTCCAAAATTTTTCATTATGCCCATTCTAACATGAATAGTTAAACCGTATCGTTTAAATGCTCAGTCTACATATTTGCTTCCTTCTCTTACGCTTAACGGGGCAAGACTGTTTTCATTGATAAACTGCTTCACCGAGGACGGATTGGTTTTGGAGTATTCCCTAAGCGCCCAGCCAATGGCCTTTTGGATAAAAAATTCCTTACTGTCAGAATTGCTCCTTATGTATCGGTACAGCCGCTCTTTATCGGTTTTCTCTTTGTATTTTAACTGAAAAAGAATCGCCGTTCGTCGCAACCACATATTGTCATGTTCTGCCCAGTCGTCAATCGTTTCCTCAATGATTTCCGGAAACTTCTCTGCTATTTTTCCCACCGGCTTTGCCGCAATTGCATCCACCGTATCCCACCAGGATTTCTCCAATACTAGTCTTTCCATTAAGGCCAAATCCCCTTTTTGCAACTTCTTTAACGATTTTTCTATGTAGGTTAAGGCCATATATTGATATTCTCTTTCATCTTTTTCCCAAAGCTCTATAATAAATTCTTGATCGAATGGCTCTTTCAATATTCCTGCTTCTTTGAAAAATACCTTTTCCAGCTCCTTCCGGATAGGAGACTTGATTCCTAAAAAAGGGAAATGATTCTTCATATACTTCGTCATCGGCCCCGCCTCTCGTTCGTTGCGGTACGCTTCAAACAGATTTGTTACCTTTTCTATTTTGGTTGGCAAAAAAAACGCCCCTTCCCATTACTGTTTTTTCCAGTTTACCCTTTATTTATTAGCATGAAAACACATCCAAACAGCAAACTACAAATAACAAGGAGGGATGAACCATGACTAAGAAATACAACAAAGGTAGCAAAAATCAAAATTCCCCTCAAGCAGGGCATGCGGAAGCAGAGTTTGCGACTGAATTTGTAAGTGGCGATAACAGTAAGGGCAAAAAAAGCAATCATACGCAAAAGAAGAAACAAAAGAAATAAACAGGAAAAGGGGTCAGACCCCACTATGATGTAGTGCGGTTTGACCCCTTTAACATGCTATTATTAAACGGTAGAAGCCGCTAAATTCTTAATTTCCTCAGCAATTTTACTTTGAATTTTTTCAACAACCGAGAAGTCCATCGCAGCTACATAAATTTCTTCAAGCTCATCGTGCAACTCTTTTGCTTTAGCTAGATAGCTGGTCGCTTCAGTCATTTTATTTTTGTACTTAGCAGAAATTTTACTGATAAAATCAGCAAAAATTTCGTCTGTTCCAGGTTCAATCAAAAGTTCATACATGTCGAGGATTTCGTCGCCATCACGGCTCGGAAAGTATTCATGTGGTGCCGTACTATCAAAAATAGCGATGCCGAGCTCTCTGAAAATACACATATCGAGGCTATTTGGATCAAAGCCGCAGTGATAAATCTCTACATCCACACCACGTTCCTCGGCCGCAGCTGCTAGTTTTTTCAACATCGTTGATTTCCCGGAACCAGGGCGCCCTTTAATAAAGTAGCGTTTAGGAATCTCTTCTGTTAAGTTCGGAACGAAATCAACCGCGCCTTTAGGTGTCGCTGCACCTAAGAATCGATGACGGACATCAGGCGTTTTATTCAATCTCATTTTCCCAAAGAAGGTGTCAATTAATTTTTTTGTTAATTGATCAGCCTTTTTAAAATCCATACTATTAATATAAATTTTTTCCCAATCATCATGAATTTCTAATGCTTCCTTAAATGTTGCGTAGGCCTTTTGAAAGGACTGGCTAATCTGTCTGGTGAGCTTTTGAATCACATATTTTTGCACACTAAGAGCACGGGCATTCCAGGCTTCACCTAGGTTTATATATTCTTCCACTGCTCCAGGTGCATTCGGCTCAATGACATGCGGTGCGGTTCCATCAACGATCCCGACTTTTAACGCTGGAATGAGCACGCCATCAATGGAATTATTATCAGAGGAACAATGTAAAAACTCTACATCATAGCCCTGTTCCACCCATTCGTTGCCTATTTTTTTCATCAATGAAGATTTACCTGTCCCTGGACCACCTTTTAAAATAAACAACCGATCTAGTCCTTGAAGATTGGAATCGTAAAGGTTATGGAAACCTCTGGCTGTGTTCCCGCCAGCAAAATAATTTCTAATTTTCCCTGCCACTTATCAACACTCCCTTTTACGCTACTCAACTGCGCCTCGTTTATCCTCTAGTCATATTTAATGGCCAGTTATTAGGTGAGATATTTACACCCTATCATATGCGCTTCTGGGTTATAGGTGAGTGCCCATGGAAAAATTCATTTTATTCTCATTTTGCTCTGTTAAATTTGTCTGTTGATTTCCGCTCCAGGCGCGAGCGGTTCGTGGGCGTTTCGGCGAGCCTCCTCGGCGCATGCGCCTGCGGGGTCTCACCTGAACCGTACTCCCACAGGAGTCTTCGTGCCTTCCGCTCCAATCAACAGGGTATAAAAATCAACATTGTTCTTTAACACAGCCTCTCATTTAATGATGTCCAGAATCTCTGCCTTTGTTACTTCTTTTAATACATTAGGCTCCACTACTATTTGAACGCCAATCTTCCCTGCGCTGACCACCATCTCAGGCAACTCGCTACAGCTTTCGTCCAAAAAGGTCTTGTATTCTTTTTTCATCCCGATAGGGGAGCAGCCACCACGGATATAGCCTGTCCACTTTTGAATATCCTTTACAGGAAGCATCTCCATGCTTTTTTCACCCGCTGCTCTTGCTGCCTTTTTCAAATCCAATTCCTCGGCAACTGGAATGACGAACACATAAATATGTTTGCTTGGGCTTTGTGCCACGAGCGTCTTATAGACTTCCTTTGGCTCCCGACCGATTTTTCCCGCTACAGAAATCCCGTCAATTTTTCCATCCTTATTATCGTATGTAAGCATGTCATACTTGATTTTCTTCGCATCCAGTATGCGCATTGCATTGGTTTTAGCTTGTGCCATGATCATCATCCTCTAACTATTTATACTAATTATAGTATATCAATTTCTTCCATTAAAAAGGAGAGCTGCTTGTGACAGCTCTCCTTCCTATTATTGAAACCAGGCCTGATAGTAACGCGTTACGGCGACCGCATAATCGCCTCTTGTTACCTTTTTGCTTGGCTCAAAGCTGGCTTCAACGGTTGGGACTAAATCATATGTTCCTTGTTTCACCTGGAAGATGGCATTAAGGATGTTCAGGTCAAGTGCCAATTGAACATAACCTCTAAGCGCTACGGGAATAGAGGAGCTATCCTTAATTGGAACTCGTTCACCCTTGTAAAGTACCGTCACATCTCCTGTTTTTTCTTTGGCTTGTTTTTCTAATCCAAGCGCTTGAACAAGGGAGTATGCCAGTTCTGCGCGGTTGACCTCACCGTTTGGATTAAAATTGCCGTTTGTATCGAGAAGCATAACGCCACCCTGTGTTTGAACCGCATCACGAATGACCGCTCCTTTTGCCACAACTGCTTTCGCAAATGGCCCATCACCTGCTGACACATCCTTTAAAGCTGGAGTCTGGCTTTGCCTCACTCCAGTCCCCATGACTAAATAATGTCCTAGTTCCTTTCGTAAAAGGTTTTGCTTTGGTTTGTATGATCCATCCGCATATCCATCAACCAGTCTTTCACTTACAGCCATTTGGATGGCAGAAGCTGCAGGATCGCCAGAAATATCCTTCAGGCCGGTGTAGCCGCTCACCTTCGCCATAGAAACCGTTCCTTGAATGGTTTCGGGCAATCCAACACCAACTGGGTTAGATTCGTCGCCATGCAGCCCGTCAATTCTAACCTTCCACTCTCCAGCCATGGGTGAATTGACGGAAGCCGTCCGATCAGGATAAAGGGCGAACAATAAGCTGATTCCCGAGCTATACTCTGTCCCGTCTGGAGCGACTAAAATGAGATTCACAGGGTTTCCTGTTTGCCCAAGCAATCCGGTTGCATCCATTCGAGCAGAGAGTTGGGAAACTCCTTCTGCGACTGAAAATGAGTAGGTGTTTGACGATAATAATATTGGATTATACTCCACCTCAAAAGGAGATCTCGTGACTGTTGATTTAACATTGCTATTGAATGTTTGATAGGCGTTTACGGTTGTGCCATATTGGTTTCCAAACAGGACAGCATCAAGTGCGGCATAGGCATTCACATAGCCGGTGCCCACTTCCCATGTTTCATAGCCAGGCATATTTGTAGCTGTATCCTGTAAAATTTTCTTGATTTCATCTGGTGACAACGTGGGCTTTACCTCTAACATGAGCGCAGTAATCCCTGCCACATGCGGTGTTGCCATAGAGGTACCACTCATGGCTGTATAATATGGCAGGTAGGCTGGTTCAATTAGCTCCGCATCTGTTGTTGCACCTAACGTTGAGACGGGGGCGAGAACTCGAGTTGAAATAATATCGACTCCTGGTGCGGTCACACTCGGTTCATCCTTCCATGTCCACGTCTTACCATCCATTTCAAAGGTACCACCGACTCCCTTTGTCCCTCTTGAAGAAAAATCTGCCAGTGATCCATCTTTTTCTCCGGCAGCCACAGAAATGACCCATGGAGCTTTTGCGTAAGGGTTATGGGTGTTTTCTCCCGGCCCTTCATTCCCTGCTGCGAATAAGACGGTAATGCCACGGTCGTGGGCTGCCTTACTGGCTATATTAATCGGATCATTAGGATCAAAGTCGCCTGATGAACCCCAGGAATTTGTAATCACTCGAATATTATATTCAGATTGATGGGTGATAGCATAATCGAAACCGCCAATGCCATCAAGAACAAAGAGGGCTGCACCTGAACCGTAACCTATTAAACTAGCACCTGGAGCAACCCCTTCATATTTCCCTTTTGAGCTTTCTCCTGTCCCGCCAACAATACCGGCAACATGCGTACCGTGTCCCGAATTAGAGTCCGTGTTTGGCACATTTTCTACATAAGTGATTGGCAGTAAACTAGGCTCCAAGCTGTTTAAATTTGTACTTGCCATTACGTTTTGGACTAGGTGACTGCCAAATTGCAGATCTTTATGCGTTCCATCCACACCGCTGTCGTTGATTACCACACCAATCCCTTTTCCCGTTATCGGCAATCCTCCATTTGCCTTTTGCATCGCTGTATCTGTTCGTACTTTATCTACCCCTGTTAAACTGGTCGCATCTGCATTGTAATAAGTGAGCTTACGATTTAAATAAATCGACTTTACTCCCGGAGAAGCAGCGAGTTTATTGATTTGATCCTTCGTTGCAAGTATCCCCGCCATTGGTAAAGCATTCATTGAAAGTCCTTTGGAGATTCCTAGACTGTTTAACAGATTAAGTTGGTCTTTTGTTGGAGCGCCCTTTCCATCAAAGGTCACTATGACCTGTAATGGGTCTACGGCTGTATCGAGTGCTTTGAGCAATTTACTATCGATGATAGCAGATGTCCCTTCAGCGTTCGCTTTTGATAGACCAGGAATTACAAGTGATACTAGTATGACGAGAGTAAGAAAGACTGATAACCACCTTTTCTTTTTCACAATCCATTCCCCTTTTCTACTAATAGTTGTTAGGTCTATTGTCTAAAAAAGGAGACGATAACACTATTCAGCAAAGGGAGTAATTACCGTAAGAATAAGTACTAATTTGTTTTCGTACTTAAGTTATAGGACATAGTCCTGTTGGTCTTCGTGCCTTCCGCTCCAGTAAGCAGAAAAGGGTCAGGCATCATGTGATGGATTCACATGGTGTCTGACCCCCTTTACAGTTTCCTTTTATGCTAATGGGACGAGCTGGTTTTGGACGGCGTAGATGACGACTTGTGAACGGCTTTTTACGCCGAGTTTTTTGAAGATGTTGCTGACATGGATTTTTACGGTTTTATCACTGATATATAGACTTTGCGCAATCTCTTTGTTATTCATTCCTTTAACCAGACACAAAAGCACTTCTTTTTCCCTTCCGGTCAGCACGGAGTCGGTCTTTTCTTCGATAGGCTCTGCCTTCTGTTGTTGGAAACCCAGGAACTTCTTTGTCATAGCAGGGTGAATAACCGACTGACCATTAGCAACCGCACGGATCGCATCAATGACATGCTGTGAAGGAGCATCCTTCAGAAGATATCCATCCGCCCCTTCGCGGATGGCTGACATAAAGAACTCATCATGATCATGCATAGTCAAAATGAGAATTTTAACAGCCGGATAACGCTCTTTTATCACACTTGTTGCTTCTATGCCATTTTTTTCAGGAATATTAATATCCATTAGAATGACATCCGGTAGAATCTCATCCACCTTCGCAATCGCATCATTCCCATTTACCGCCTCTGCCACTACTTCAATATCGGCTTCCATTCCTACTATGTTTTTAAGACCATCACGCAATACCGCATGATCATCGACTAGCATAAGCTTGATCACGTAAATCACTCCCTTCAATTCCCATTCTTGGTACGGTTAACGTAATCTCTGTTCCCGCTCCTTCTTTACTGTCTACTTGGAGCGAAGCTTGGATTTTCTCCGCCGCCTCATTCATATGCAGGATTCCAAAATGGGGGTGCTGCCTTGCTTTAATCATCGCCTGGAATAATGAAAATCCCTTCCCATTATCCTTAATTTTTAATAGAACATGCTCCTTTTGATAGCTTAATAAAATGTCAATCTTCGTTGCCTCTGCATGCTTAAGGGCATTCTGCATACTCTCTTTGCAGATATCGAATATAATTTTTTCCACCATAGGGCTGAGCTGAAACTCAGGGCCGCGGGTATCAAATGATATGTCCATGTTTGAATCTCGTTGAATCGCGCTGATTTTTGAGGCAATTGCCGACAGCAGCCCCACGCGTTCTGTTGGATATGGGCGAAGAGCATAGATCGATTCCCTAACTTCCTTTAAGCTTCTCCTCAGCTTTTCCGTGCTTTCTACCATTAGTCGGAACGAGTCATCTGGCATTTTAGTGAATTTCCGAGTGGCTGTCTCCAAATTCATGATGGCCCCTGCTAATGATTGAGCCACCCCATCATGAATATCACGCGCAATTCGATTTCTTTCTTCTAAAATCAGCCTTTTTTCCTGTTCAGCAAACAGCCATTTCGTCTTAATTAAGACGGCTAACTGATTGGCAAGGGTAGCCGCTGACTGCCTATCTTCTTCCGTAAAGCTTTTTGACCGAACTCTTCCAAAGACAAACATACCAACCAGCTCATTTTCAAGCACTAATGGGGCATATAATAACGACCCCACTTCTTCTGAAAATATTTTTCCCGCAGGCCCCGCGTCCTTTTTCGTATGATGGTAAACGGTTAACTGCCTAGTTTTATCAAACGCCAGAGCCGCTTCATCTGTTAAAATGATTTCATCCATAACTAATCCTGAGGCAAACCTTAGATTCCAACCCTTTTTTTCTCTTTTCCATAAAATCCAGGCATCCACATCTATAAATTCCTGAAGATTATTGGCTAAAAAAGATAACCAATCTGGTGCTGCAATTTTTTTATTAAGTTCAGAAGAGATACTAAATAGTGCCTTTAATTTTGATTTCTCCTTCTTTAAGTTAGCAATAATGGAACTTAATAGTGCAAAGCACACTAATGGAGCAAAAAAGAAAAAGAACGAAAAGACATCAATTTCTCCTCTATTTTGATTTCCAAGAAAATAAAAAAGGACTAGGTATCCATATGAAAGTAGGAAACTATTCAATTCCTGCAGCGTTTTCCGCTTCCATATACGGAAGTTATAGAGCTGAGGTCTAATCGTAAGCAATACATCAACAATTAAATTATTAACAAGATAAAAAGGCAGGATAAGCAGGCTAAAGTGAAGAACTCCTTGCAGGAATCTTGACTGTAGTTCAATTGTTAAAAATGATAAAAACCATTGACTGATTAAGTGTGCAGTATAAAAACTGATAAGTAGCAAGGCAGGATTAAAAAACACAATCCTGAGCGGCCTTCTTTTATATAGATTAATCATTGCCACGATACATCCATAGGAAAGAACTGTATATGAAAGGCCATCCATTACATAAATGGCATACACGAGTGGAAAGGAAATCGTAACGGTGCCTTTCCAAACTGGCAATGGAAAAAACTCGACAATCAGTAGAAAAACAACTAATAAAGCAAGAATCATTGTTTCATTAGGTGCCGTTATTTTTGCTAGTCCAAATTGGATAAAGATCCAAATGCCAATAAGGGAGACGCACAGTAAAAAGTACCTGGATAACCGTTCCTTTTTTTGCGAATTGGACGAATTATTCATTCATTTCTCTCCTTCATCCGCTTTTGATTTGATATCTAAATTTTCTGTTAATTACTGTTAGTTTAATGGAAATATTCTATAAACACAATAAAAGAGGAGCCATGATAATAAAAATAAAGCTGAAATTTCCCAATAGGACAAAGAAAAGCGGAAGCGCCTTGATCAGCCCCGACAGGCAAATGTTCTTCTGCAAGAAAAGTCGTTCTTTGACTTTTATTGCAGAAGGTTATTTGACCCGAGGGGCTAGGCGCTAGAGCTGGACAATTCTCGAAGTCGAATTTTATACTTTTTTATTACAAAGAAAAACCCAGACCGGTCCAATGAAACACACTGACCGATACTGGGCCAAACCGTTTCCGGCTTGTAAAATGATTATGGCACAGTTTCCCTTTTTTTTATATTTGCTAAAAGGATTATTCTTCTCTACTACCTTTGTATTAATGAGTACAAGTCTATGGTTAGGGTCCTAAATTCAACTGGGTTTATCCACAAAATCACCCAAATATTGTCACCCGTTTGTCACTCTATCAACCAATAAGTATAGTAAACTAAAATTATAAACCCTACCTTATACTCCATTGTGAATATCTTCACAAATCAACCATCTATTTTAAGAGGTGAAATTATGAAATATGATTTAGTTCTCCTGCATGCACCCAGTGTGTACGACTTTAGGAAAAATGCTTTGCTTGCAGGCCCAATAAGTGATGTTGTTCCGTCATCACCTGTGTTTGAAATGTATCCCATTGGATTGACAAGTATTGCGGATTACCTTGAAAGATATGGCCTGCGGGTAAAGATCATCAATATTGCCAATCGGATGCTGATGAATTCATCATTTGATGTCGAAGCAAAATTAAGCAAAATCCAAACAAAAGCATTCGGAATAGACCTTCATTGGCTCCCGCATGCACATGGCAGCATTGAACTTGCCAAAATAGTAAAAACCCTTCATCCGCAAACACCCATCATTTTTGGCGGGTTATCAGCCACCTATTATCATAAAGAGTTAATTGACTATCCATTTATCGACTTTGTTATGCGTGGCGACTCTACCGAAAAGCTGATGCTTCTCCTGATGAACAAAATTGAGGCAGGGAACACTCACTATGCTGATATACCCAATTTAACTTGGAAAAAAGGCAGTGAGTACGGCAACAATCCAATTACGTATGTACCTAAGGATTTAGATGATATAGACATTCCTGGCTATCGCTACACCATTCGCTCCGTTTTCAAATACCGAAATTTCCTTGACCCCCTTCCTTATAACGGATGGCTTCAATATCCTAACACAGCGCTGTTAACAGCGAGAGGATGTACACAAAACTGTTTGATTTGCGGGGGATCAAGAGAAGCTTATGATCAAAACTGTAACCGCAATTCACTTGCCCTACGATCACCAAAAAAGTTAGTGGAGGACATTCAATTTATTTCACGGTTTAGCCGCGCACCCATTTTCATTCTTCACGATCTTCGGCAGGGTGGTCGTGAATATGTAAATGAGTTTTTTAGCCGCCTTAAAAAAATCAACCTAAAAAATGAAATCGTCTTTGAACTGTTCCAGTATGCCGACGAAGAATTTTTCAAGCAAATGAATGAAAGTGTGCCCAAATATAGTATTGAAATCACCCTTGAGACACATGATGAGAAAATTAGGCGTTACAATGGGAAGTTCAGCTGTACCAATCAAAAGGTCATAGACACCCTTAACTTTGCTCTAAAGAATGGCTGTAAAAAAATCGATTTGTTCTTCATGGTGGGGATCCCAGGACAGACGTACCAAAGTGCCATCGAAAACATCGATTTCTGTGAAACGATTCATCTGGCCTGCCATCAGGATCCAAGAGTCTATTACTTTGTGGCACCGCTTGCTCCATTCCTAGATCCTGCAAGCCCTGCTTTTGAACATCCAGAGCTTCATGGCTATAAAAAATTCTGCCACACCCTTGAAGATCACCGCACAGCGATCACTCAGCCTTCCTGGAAGCATATGCTTAGCTATGAAACAAAAGATATGACCAGGGATGATATCGTGAATGCCACCTATGAATCTGCTAATAAATTAAACGAGTTCAAGCTTCAATATCATCTAATTGATCAAGAGGGATATCAAGAAATCAATGGGAAGATTGAGAAATCAATGGCCTATATAGAAAAAATCGACCAAGTGTTGTCACTCCCTAAGGGAGATCAGGCAGCGGAATTGGTTAAAATTCAAAAGGAGATAGAAGAGTTAAATAAATACAGTATTTGCGGAAAGAATGAGCTAAAGTGGGAGGTTCAAAAGAATTATGCCAATTTCTTTTCACTCGCTTTAGTGGGATTAGAGCAGCTTTATCAGGATTACTCCAACATCATTCGAGCGAAATTAAGTCCAAAACAAAGGTTTCAATTCACACTTGATGCAGAGCGTCAAAAATTAAAAGTATAAAGAATGAAAAAAAGGGGTTCAATCCCCTTTTTTTAATGCCCGCCTAAATAGGCAGCTCTTATTTGGTCTGATTGGCTCAGCTCTTCAGCGGTACCTGCAGCCACTATTTTTCCTGTCTCGATGACATAGGCACGGTCAGCAATGGATAATGCCATATTCGCATTTTGCTCAACTAGTAATACAGTCGTTCCTTGCTGATTGATTTCCTCAATGATCTTAAAAATGGTTTTTACCAACAATGGGGCAAGACCCATGGATGGCTCATCTAATAGCAAAAGGCGCGGCCTTGCCATTAATGCACGACCCATCGCAAGCATTTGCTGCTCCCCACCTGAAAGTGTACCCGATTGCTGCTTACGGCGCTCTTCCAATCGTGGGAAAAGCTGATAGACTTTTTCAAAATCCTCACGAATGCCTTTCTTGTCTTTTCGTAAATAGGCACCTAATTCTAAATTTTCCTCAACGGACATATTTTGAAATACTCGACGCCCTTCAGGAACCTGAGAAATTCCTCTCTTAACGATGGATTGGGCAACCTTCCCAGCTACGTGTTCATTTTCAAACACGATTTCTCCGTTCTTAGGCTTCAGGAGACCAGAAATCGTTTTTAAAAGCGTACTTTTACCCGCACCATTTGCCCCAATCAGTGTGACGATTTCTCCTTGATTGATCTCGAGGGAAACCCCCTTCAATGCATGAATATTTCCATAATAGACATTCATATCCTTTATTTTTAGCATATTAAGAGACCTCCTCGCCAAGATACGCTTCGATGACTTTCGGATTATTTCTGATTTCTTCTGGGGTACCATTAGCAATCAACTGACCATGGTCAAGGACATAGATTCGTTCACAAACTCCCATCACTAGAAGCATGTCATGTTCAATTAATAGAATGGTTAATGAAAATTTCTCGCGAATGAGGGCGATTAAATTCATCAATTCCTCGGTTTCCTGCGGGTTCATACCAGCTGCCGGTTCATCCAAGAGCAATAACTTTGGATTCGCAGCCAGTGCTCTAGCAATTTCCAGACGGCGCTGCTGTCCATATGGTAAGTTCTTTGCTTTCTCATGTAATACATCGTCAAGCTTAAAGATTTTTAAAAATTCAATCGCCTTTTCTTCCATCTCCTTCTCGCCAGAAAAGTGGGAAGGGAAGCGAAGAATGGAGCTGAAAATGGAATGCTTTGACTGAGAATGATAAGCAACCTTTACATTATCAAGTACGGATAATTCACTAAACAACCGGATATTCTGGAAGGTACGGCTGATTCCCTTTTTCGTAATCCGATAAGGAGCTAGACCGTTCAATTTTTCTCCCTCTAATGAAATACTCCCTTCAGTCGGAACATACACACCTGTTAGCAGGTTAAAGAAGGTTGTTTTTCCGGCACCGTTTGGGCCTATTAAACCGACAAGTTCACCCTGTTTTAATTCCAGGTTTACATCAGACACCGCCTTCAACCCGCCAAATCGGATTCCTGCATTTTCAACCTTAAGCAACTGTGTTTTTGCTGCCATGCTGTACTCCTCCTTTAGCGGATTTACTAGATTTAAAGAATGAAGTAATCTCTTTTGTGCCCATTAATCCTTGTGGACGATAAAGCATCATTACGATTAAGACTAAGCTATAGATGACCATCCGTACCTCTGGATAGTTTTGAAGATAGGTAGAGATAATAGTCAACAGGACGGTAGCAATGACAGCACCAGACATACTGCCTAAACCACCAAGTACAACGAAAATTAAAATATCAAAAGACTTTAAGAATCCAAAGTTGGTTGGTTGAATAATATAAAAGTTATGTGCAAAAAGAGCACCAGCAATTCCCGCGAAAAAGGCCCCAAGCGCAAAAGCAGCTACTTTATAATAAGTAGTATTAATCCCCATCGCATCGGCAGCAATTTCATTTTCTCTAATGGAGATACAGGCTCTTCCGTGTGTAGAGTTGGTGAAGTTGGCAATGACAATAATCGTCAATACGACACAGCCAATCAACCACGGCCATGTGGTCAAATGAGATACAGTCATCCCGCTGGCTCCGCCTACATAATCAATGTTCAAAAAGACAATTCGAACAATTTCACCAAAACCAAGAGTAGCAATGGCTAAATAATCTCCTCTTAAACGGAGGGTAGGGATCCCAATGATTAGACCTGCAACTGCTGCTGCTAATCCACCGACTACTAATGCTACTGGAAACGGCATACTTAATTTCATCGTCATAATCGCAGATGCATAGGCACCCACTGCAAGAAACCCGGCATGTCCAATGGAAAACTGGCCAGTAATCCCAATAATCAAGTGAAGACTTACCGCTAAAATAATATTAATTCCCATAAAAAACAGTGTATTTACATAAAATTGATTGAGTGTTCCGCCTGTAATTAAAAATTGCATCACTACTGCAAAAACAACGGCTAAAACGATTGAAGTCCAAAAAAACTTTGCCTGTTTAAAAATAGTCATCGTAGAAGCCTCCCCCTATACCTTTTCCCTGACATTTTTACCAAATAAGCCTGCTGGTTTGAAGATTAAAATTAAGATTAGAACAATGAATGCAACTCCATCACGCCATAAAGAATAGCCTGCCGCACTAACAAACGCTTCAATTGTACCTAAAACTAACCCGCCTGCCATCGCTCCAGGAATAATTCCGATTCCGCCTAAAACAGCAGCAACGAAGGCTTTCAGTCCCGGTATAATTCCCATCAGTGGTTCAATCTTTGTATAGTACATTCCAAAAATAACCCCAGCTGCACCTGCTAGAGCAGAACCGATAGCGAAGGTAGCAGAAATCGTGTTATTGACGTTAATCCCCATCAATCTTGCTGCATCCATATCATGAGAAACAGCACGCATCGCTTTTCCAATTTTCGTTTTATGAACAATGAATTGCAGAAGAATCATTAAGACTATGGATGTTCCTAAAATAAGGATGGATTGTCCACTAATTTTTACACCAAACACATCTAAGCTCTTGATTGGAACCAAATTACTTGGATATGCTTCTGGCTGTGCACCACGCGCATAAATCGTTCCATATTCGATAAACAAGGACACACCAATGGCGGTAATCAAGGCCGCAATCCTTGTCGCGTTTCTTAAAGGTTTGTACGCAATCCGTTCAATCAGCACCCCAAAAATCGCACATGCTACCATGGAAATAACTAAGGCAGGAAAAAATCCTAAATCTAAAATAGTAATAGAATAAAAGCCTATAAATGCACCGACCATGAATACGTCCCCATGGGCAAAGTTAATCAGTTTGACGATTCCGTATACCATTGTGTATCCAAGGGCGATTAATGCATAAATGCTCCCCAGGGATATTCCGTTGACTAATTGTTGTATAAATTGTTCCATGTCCAAACACTCCCTTAAAAGGACTTCAACTTGCTCTTAAAATGGGAATAGGGAGACATCCATGCTCCCTATTCATTTGCCCATTATAAAATTTATTGAACCTGTTGGCCGTTATCATGCGGCTCTGTCAATTTCCTGTCTAGCTCCAGCGCCTAGCCCCTCGGGTCAAATAACCTTCGGCAATAAAAGTCAAAAGGCGGACTTTTCTCGCCGAAGAACATTTGCCTGTCGGGGCTGAACAAGGCGCTTCCGCTTTTCTAATTTAAGGATTTACTTTTACTTTGAATTGTTGTTCACCGTTTACGTACTCAAGGATAACGGCTGCTTTGATTGGATCGTGATTTTTATCAAGCTTCATCTTTCCTGATACAAGCTCAAGTCCATCAGTTTCTGCAAGTGCCTTCTGAATTTTCTTAGAATCACTGCTTCCTGCACGCTTAATCGCATCAGCAATAAAGTACACAGTATCATAACCTAAAGCATTGAAAGCATCCGGTGATTTACCATCATATTTCGCTTTGAATGCCGAAACAAAGTCTTGTACTTTCTTGTCACTATCACCTGATGAATAGTGGTTTGTAATAAATGTATTCTTTAATGGATCCGCGCCGCCAGCAATTTTTACTAGAGTAGGAGAATCCCAACCGTCGCCACCCATAAGTGGTACATTTAGACCAATTTCACGAGCTTGCTTAATGATTAGGCCCACTTCTTCATAGTATCCAGGAATGAATACATATTCTGGATTCGCCGCTTTGATATTTGTTAAAGTAGCATGGAAATCTGTATCCTTTGCCACGTATGCTTCTTCTTTTACAATTTTCCCACCATTTGCCTTAAATGCCTTCTTGAACGCATCTGCAAGTCCCTTTGCATAGTCACTTGAGCTGTCAATAAGGATCGCCGCATTCTTAACCTTTAATTCTTTTGCTGCAAAGTTCGCTGCAACTGTACCTTGGAATGGGTCGATAAAGCATGTACGGAAAACAAAGTCACTTACTTTTCCATCTTTATTTGTAATAGTAGGGTTTGTACCTGTTGGCGTAATTAATGGAATCTTATTATCCTGCGCAATTTGTACCTGTGCAAGCGTATTTGTACTTGTTGCCGCACCGATGATTGCTGAAACCTTGTCTTGTGTGGCTAATTTAAGTGCACCACTTGTTGCTTCTGATGCCTCTGATTTATTGTCAAAAGTCACAAGTTTTAGTTTCTTTCCATCAATACCTTTTTTATTGATTTCTTCAATTGCAAGATCGATACCTTCTTTTTCTGATTGACCGTAAGAAGCTACTCCGCCTGAGAGCTCAAGGTTGGCTCCAATTTTAATTGTATCTCCTCCACCATCACCACTAGTAGTCGAGTTACATCCTGCCATTACGCCTGCTGCTACCATAAATGACATAAAAACACCAGCTAATTTTTTCTTTCTCATGGCTTTACCCCCTGTTTTTTAAAAAAATTTTCCCAAGATAGTTGCTCTACTGTTTGCAATAAAGATAATATTCTGAAAACATTGTACAAAATATTCAGAGGTTCGTCTAGTAGGAAAGTCCATTATTTTAAAATAATTTTGAAAATAATGAAAATTAATCTTTTCCTGCCCTAAAAGGCTTTACTTCGGTAAAGTGAATAGAAAATTACTTTTAAGTTGAAAGTAACGCGGCAAATGAATTATTTTGTCTAAATATGATTCTTTCCTCTGCTAATGTGAAAAAGAGATTCCTGTAAGGGAATCTCCTTCTTCTAATTATTATACTAATTCTTTCTTTTTGGTTTCCTTTCCCAAAACGAAAACGGCCAATGCACCAATAAGGATTGAAATACAGAAGATTGTAAAGATCGTGGAAATCGCTACTTTTTGTGCAACAAGATTTCCTACTAATAATGGTCCTAAAACGCCGCCAATTCGTCCAAAGGAAGCTGCCATTCCTGTTCCTGTCCCACGAATAACCGTTGGGTATTGTTCAGGAGAATATGCGTACAGACCACCCCAAGCCCCGAGGTTAAAGAAGGATAACAGAATGCCTGCTGTCATTAACAGTGCCGTCGACTCAGCTGTTCCAAAGAAGTACGCACTAATGGCCGTTCCAATTAAATAAACAACCAATACAAACTTACGGCCAAATTTTTCAATAAACCAAGCTGCTGTAAAATATCCTGGTAATTGGGCAATTGTCATAATCAGCACATATTCAAAGCTTTTAATTAAGCTAAATCCTTTCATGACCATAACACTTGGCAGCCATAGAAACATTCCATAGTAAGAGAAGACTACACAAAACCAAACAATCCATAACATGGCCGTTTGACGGCTATGTTCTTTAGACCAAAGCTTTGCGAAGCTTTCCCATGCAGAGATTTTTTCTTTTTTCTTAATCGCCTCAAAGCGGGGTGAATCAGGGAGACCCATTCGCAAATAAAGTGCATAGAAAGCAGGAAGGGCACTGATAAATAAAGCTACCTGCCAGCCAAACTTTGGAATCACGAAATACGATATGATGGCTGCAATCAACCAACCGGCTGCCCAGAAGCTTTCCAACAGCACAACTATTCTGCCGCGCTTTTCAACTGCGACACTTTCTGATACGAGGGTAGAAGCTACAGGAAGCTCTCCGCCTAAACCCGCACCAATAATAAACCTAAATACTAAAAAGACAGCTAATGTGGAAGCAAATGCGGATGCTCCACTACCAACTGAAAATAACAATAAGGTAATGATAAAAACATTTTTCCTTCCAATTCTGTCAGCCATTAAGCCAAAAACGAGTGCCCCAACAGCCATACCAATCGAGTTGATACTGCCAATCCAGCCCATTTGTTCAGGTGTTAACTCCCATTCCACCTTTAAGGCAGCAATAATGAAGGAAAGCATACCAACATCCATTGCATCAAACATCCAGCCCATCCCGGCGATTCCGAGCAGCCTTCTTTCTGATATTTCTTTTTTGTTTTTCATATTGTTCCCCCTATGTTAAAGCCTGTACTTACATTATTACCCAAATCCCACTTCTTTAGGTATACAATGTAATCTAGTAATCAACTGTATTCTAACAAGTGTCTTTACACTTGTCACGATAAAATATACAAGAGGGAACATTTTTCTAAAAAATGACTTTGTTAAACTTGCCTGTTGATTTCCGCTCCAGGCACTTCGCTTTCCGTGGGTGTTTCGGCGAGCCTCCTCGGCGCCTGCGCCTGCGGGGTCTCCCCTGAACCATACTCCCACAGGAGTCTTCGTGCCTTCCGCTCCAATCAACAGGGTGTAAAAATCAACACTGTTCTTTAACACAGCCAAAAAAATAAGAGAGAATGCAAAAAGCACACTCTCTCTGTTACTAACGGAAATTAATGGATCCAAGCTCCGTCCTTACCTAATTTGTAAGTCCCTATTTGAGTATTCACAGCCAGTTTTCCATCATCATAAAGGTAATACCACTTATTTCCTATATAAACCCAGCCAGTTTTCATTAATCCATTAATATCTAAATAGTACCAGCTTCCATTAAAGAATAACCAGCCTACTTGCATGACTCCACTGCTTTTCAAGTAGTACCAATTTTCCTTATCTAAGACCCAACCTATTTTCATCACACCTGTTTGGTCAAGATAATACCAATAGCCTCTATCCCTTATCCAGCCTACTTGTTTTGCACCACTAGATGAAAGGTAATACCATTTATTTTGGAGACTTAACCAACCTGACTTCAAGCTGCCATCATTATTGAGATAATACTCTATACCATTTTCCGTCAGCCAGCCTGTTACCATAGCTCCGCTATCACTAAGGTAATACCACTTATTCAGATCCTTAATCCAACCCTTCTGCATGACACCGCCCGAATTAAAGTAATACCATTTATCCTGAACCTTTAGCCAGCCTGTCACCTTTTGTCCAGTTTGGTAGTTATAATAATACGTATTATTCCCTTCTTTGACCCAGCCGTTGTACTTGTCCGTTTTTAAGCTAATTTCTAAAGGATTGAGTGACACATTATTCCATGCATCAACAGCTGAAACCTCTAATGTATATTCTGTATTTCCTGTTAAATTAGTTATTGTAGTGGAGTATACTTGATCGCTTTGATCTTCCCAAAACTTTGTATACTGTGTTTGAACCGCTTCCCCGTTAAGTTTGATGATATATTTATCTATCTGTGTATTGTCTTTAGCTGCAGGCCATGAGATGGTTGCTGTTGTTGCTGTAACCTTATTAACTGATCCTGAATCAGAATTATTAAAGTAAGGAAATTCTGTATCATCCACCGTTTTTGTATAAGGTAACTTAATTGTAGTCTGATTAATCCATGTGTGATTGCTAAATTCCCTTGCTTTTATTTCTACCTTGTTATCATACACATTTACCAATAATCCCTGTGAAAATTCTGCTGGTGCATTACCATTTTCGTAAAGAGTATAGGCTAGAGATCCTGTATCAGCCATGGTAAAGCCATCCTGATAAACGGAACGTGGATGATTTAATAGATAGTGTAAATGTCCTGTGAATAATATTGCCTGCGGATATTTCTGTAGGATTCCTTTTAATCTACCATCCCTTAAATTACCGCCCCATTCTTCACTTCCATACACCGTGTCATCAATTGGCTGATGAAGAAAAACAAAGATAGGCTTTTTTGGGTCAGTTTCCACACTTAATGTATTTTCTAACCACTGATACTGCTCATCAGATAACACAGCATAATCGTGATTGTTAGGATTGGTGACTTTTGATTCTTCGCTACCTAAAACAATAAAGTGATATTTTTTAGAATTTACGCCTTCAATCCATTTATCATAGTAGAGGCCAGGCATACCTGTGTTAGTTATAAACCGATCGATAAACATCTGATCTGTAAAATAAGGCTTTGGCCAATAAATGCCCTCATAGAATTCATGATTACCCATTGCTAGAACTCTTTCAGCATCTTGATTGCCGTATCGACTTAGTATCTGATTAAATATCTCATACTGTCTATCAAGTCCTTGGTCAGTTAAGTCACCCACAATAGCTAGTGCTTGATAATTAGGAGCAAGCATTTTGAATTCCTGTAAAGCAGTTTGAAATCTCATTTGTCGGTTTTCAATGCTCTCATTGATATGAACATCGCTCATAATAGGAATTTGTAAGTTTGGAGTTGAATTGCTCGGTGTTAACTCATTGGCTTCTGCGGGGATTTGAAATAAAGCTAAGGTGATAATGCCAATCCATGCTGCTGCAAGCTTTTTAATCATTAGTTTGACTCCTTGTCTCGTTACAAAAGTAATCAACAATTATAGTAATTTATTCATCTACAATTATATCCATTTTACATAATAGCATACTATTACATTACGTATTTAACATATTTATTACATTTTAACAAATTTGTCCAAAAAAAAGAGAGTACCTATAAAGGATACTCCCTCGTCTTTAATTAATGAATCCAAGCTCCATCCCTACCAATTTTGTAAGAACCAATCTTTGTATTTGCTGCCATATGACCATCGCTATATAAATAGTACCACTTATTAGATACATTCACCCAGCCTGTTGCCATTGCACCACTACCAGTTAAGTAGTACCACTTGTTTGATAACTTAACCCAGCCTGTTGCCATTGCACCACTAGCCTTTAAGAAATACCATTTACCGCCTGATTTTACCCAGCCAGTTTTCATTACACCTTTGCTATCAAGGAAATACCAAGTACCCTTATCCTGAGCCCAACCTGTTGCCATTGCACCGGTTTGGTTTAAGTAGTACCATTTACCACCTGATTTTACCCAGCTTGATTCTGCCATTGCACCACTTGGATTTAAGAAGTACCATTTGCCGCCTGTCATTACCCAGCCAGTTTTCATAACGCCATTTGTTCCAAGGTAGTACCATGTTCCATTGTCTTCAGCCCAACCTGTTGCATAAGCAGTAGGAGAGTCACTGTTCGTACCAACAAATACCCATTGACCGTTTTTCTTTACCCATTCAGTTGTATTAAATACAACATTAAAGGTAGTTTGGTTTCCAAGTTCGTCGTTTAAGAAACCTTGGATTGGTAGATCGTCAGAAGCTACATCTTTAAGGTCTTGGACAGTGAACAAGTAATTTCCACCATCATAAAGGCCGTCATCCTCGTTACCACGATTTAACCAACCTTTGTACTTCGTAACATCTAAAACAGCTTTCCCGTCTACAAATTGTAGATCTGAATCATCATCAGAATCCGAGAGTAAAGAAACTGTTTTAGCAGCTGTTGTAGAATAAAACTCAATTTTTTGAACTTTAGATTTTCCGCTTTTTCCTACAAAATTGAAAACGAAGTTGTTACCCTTCTTTTCAGCTTTGACTTCACCGCTATCAGTAAAAAGAGAAACGCCTGAAAGCTCAGCTTTCGTAGCTGCCGCTGCATGTGACACACTTGTTGGCAGCACTGCTAATAGAAAAATGAATACTAGACTTGTAAATGCTAAAATCTTTTTCACAGTAATCCTCCTATATGTATGGTTCGTACTTTTCTATTAATTAGCAAGAATACCAATTTATTAGAATAGCAATATTCTTATTTTACATAAAAATCCAAAAAACTACAAGATTTTCTTTCCCCTTTTCTTATTTTAAGAAAATGAATACAGAAAAAAATGAGGTAATAGCTTACCCCATTTTTCAATCAAGTGCACCTTCTACATTTTTAAATTGATTATAAAACATTTGATGGTATCGGCCCTTAGCTTTCATTAATTCATCATGGTTGCCTTTTTCAATAATCTCCCCATGATCAATGACCATGATGGTATCGGCATCACGAATGGTATTTAAGCGGTGGGCAATGATAAAGCTCGTTCGGTTCTCCATCAAGGAGAGCAAGGCCGCTTGTATATGAAGTTCTGTTCTCGTATCAATACTACTTGTGGCTTCATCTAAGATTAGTAGGGAAGGTTTGGCTAAAATCACCCTCGCAATGGCCAATAACTGCCGCTGGCCCTGACTTAGATTACCTCCATTTTCTGATAGGGCCGTTTCATACTGCTGTGGTAACCGCTTAATAAACCCATCCGCATTAGCCATTTTTGCCGCTTGCTCTATTTCTTCATCGGTAGCATCCGGCTTCCCATATTTAATGTTGTCTTTGATGGTACCTGAAAACAAATACGTATCCTGAAGCACAAATCCAAAACATTTCCTCAGACTATCTCTTGTATATTCACGAATATCCCGGCCATCAAGGAGAATTTTCCCGTCCGTCACATCATAAAATCGGGTCAGCAGATTCACAATCGTTGTTTTTCCCGCTCCTGTTGGCCCAACTAAGGCAGTACTGCTGCCAATATGGGCTTCAAAACTAACATTTTTTAAAATTGGCACATCAGATCGGTAACCAAAGCTGACATTTTCAAATACGACATGACCTTTTGGATTTTCCAATATGACAGCCGATGGAAGGTCTGCAGGCTCCTCCTGCTCATCCATGACTTCAAATACCCGTTCCGCCCCAGCCACACCAGATTGCAAAATATTAAAGATGTTAGCCAAATCATTTAGCGGTCTAACAAATTGTCGGGAATAGGTAATAAAGCTGGCAATCGCTCCAACCGTAATTAAGCTTTTAACCGCTAGGACGCCGCCAATAACAGCTACAATGGCAAAACCAAGGTTGTTGATGACATTCATGATCGGCATCAAGAAGCCCGACCAGATTTGTGCCTTTAAGCCCACCGCACGGAGCTTTTCATTGACAACATCAAACTCTTCAATAACCTTCTCCTCATGATTAAAGGCTTTGACTACTTCAATTCCAGAAATAGTCTCCTCGATGTGTCCATTTAATGTGCCTAACTGAATTTGTTGATTCTTAAATAACACGCTTGTTCGTTTGGCAATCGTCCTTGTTAGTAAAAAAACAAGCGGTACCGTTAATAAACTAGCTACAGTTAACAATGGACTTAAAATTAACATCATGATTAGAGAACCGCTAATAATCATCAGTCCCGACATGAGCTGCGTGGTCGATTGGGAGATCGTATTGCTCACATTATCGATGTCATTGGAAAGTCTGCTCATGAGTTCTCCATGTGTCCTTGAATCAAAAAAAGAAACGGGGAGCTTTTGCAACTTTTGAAACAAAGCCTCTCGCAATCGTTTCACCACTCGTTGAGCCACGCCAGCCATCAGCCATCCTTGTAAAAAAGTAAGAATGGCATCCGCCACATACGCACAGGTGAGGACGATAATCATTACTTCTAACAGATTAAAATCCACTTTCCCGGATTTTAGGGTCATAGCATCTACCGATTTTCCAATAAGGAACGGAGCAAGTAGCATCAGAACAGAGTCAATTAAAATAAAAGTAAAAATAAGGGTCAGCATCTTCTTTTCATTTCCAAAGTAATGCCAAAGTCGCTTTAATGTCCCTTTAAAATTTTTAGGTTTCACCACGGGACCACGGCGGTGACCCGCTCCAACGCCACCAGGTCTAATCGGCGGCGGGGTAGGGGCGGTGTCCCCAGTCTGTACATTCCCTTGTGACATCTTACAACCCCTCCTTGCCGATTTGAGATTGGTAGATTTCCTGGTACACTTTACACGTCTCGATTAGCTCCTGATGGGTACCAACCCCAACTAGTTCTCCGTGATCAAGAACAACGATTTTATCGGCATCCATGATAGAGGTAATTCGCTGGGCAATTAGTAAACAGGTAAGCCCTTTAGCATACTTTTTTAAGGCTGCTTTGATTTTCGCCTCCGTTGCTACATCCACGGCACTTGTACTATCATCAAGGATTAAAATCTCCGGTCTTTTTATTAACGCTCTGGCAATCGAAATCCGCTGTTTCTGTCCGCCGGAAAAATTAACCCCACCTTGGCCAATTCTTGTGTGATACCCTTCAGGTGAAGCATTGATAAAGTCGTGGGCTCCAGCCATTGATGCTGCGGCTACCATTTCTTCCTCGGTTGCATCCTCTTTTCCCCAGCGGAGATTTTCCGCCACACTTCCCGAGAATAAGATGTTTTTCTGCGGGACAATCGCAATTTTCTCTCTCAACTTCTTAGGATTTACTCGTTGAATATTTTCACCATCTACTTTTATCGTCCCACTGTTGACGTCGTAAAAGCGGGGAATGAGTCCAACCAAAGTACTTTTCCCTGAACCAGTTGAACCAATAATTCCAACTGTTTCTCCAGGATGGATGGTGAGATTAATATGTTTTAGAATGGGTTCACCTGTTGTTCCTTCGTAGGCAAAGGTCACATCTTCAAAATCAATTCTTCCTTTTTCCGTTTGACTATGAATGTCCTCCTGATCCCAGGTAAAGGAATCTTCAAGTAAAAAGACTTCGTCGATTCTCCCTGCTGAGGCCTTTGCCCTGACAAACATATTGAATACCATGGAAATCATCATCAAAGAAAATAAGATTTGGGTCATATAGTTGGTAAAAGCAATAATATGGCCAACCTGAATTTCGCCGGAATCCACGCCTAACCCACCAATCCAAAGGACGACAACAATGCCCAGATTGACTGTCAGCATGATCGCCGGGCTAAAGGTGGCCATAAGGCGGCTAGCTGTGACAGATTGATCCTTAAAATGATCATTCGCCTTGCTGAATTTACTAATTTCTACATCAAAACGATTAAAGGCCTTTACCACACGAACCCCTGATAAATACTCCCTCATCACAGAATTCACCCGATCCAATGCCATTTGTACCTTGGAAAATAGCGGGAATCCTAATTTTAGGTTAAAAATAATTAATAGCGCTACAATAGGCACTACCACAGCTAACACAACGGATAAATGCAAATTCAACCGCGTCGCCATTATTAAGCCGCCAATCGCTAAAAGCGGAGCTTTTACAAAAATCCGCATCAAACCATTAACGAATACCTGCACTTGTGTCACATCGTTTGTCAGACGAGTAATTAAGGACGCGCGGTCAAATTTATCGAGGTTTTTAAACGAAAGGGATTGGATTTTTTTAAATAAATCGGACCTTAATTCTGTTCCAAAACTTTGTGAAACAATGCTCGCTAAGACACTCCTCGTTGATGCACTCACTGCACCAAAGGCAGTGATCAACAGCATCAGTCCACCCATTTTTAATATATAATGTATGTCTCTATTCGCTACTCCCTCATCAATGATTTTTGCCATAATCGTGGGCTGCAGCAAGTCACTGACCGCCTCAAAGGTGAGAAATAAGACTGCTAAACAAAAGGTTTTCCAATATTTCTTTGTGTATTTTGAAAGAAACTTCATGATTCCACCCCAACCTGTCAGCCAACTTTAATAATGCTATTATAGTTTTGTTTTCCTTTATTAAACAAATAATTAGACTCTAGAAATATTTGTTCTGTACTATAAAGTGTCTGTTGATTTCCGCTCCAGGCGCTTCGCTTTCCGCGGGCGTTCCGGGAGCCTCCTCGTCGTTCCTCCTGCGGGGTCTCCCGAGACCGCTACTCCCGCAGGAGTCTTCGCGCCTTCCACTCCAATCAACAGAGTGTCAAGATCAAATTTAACATTAACTCACCTAGGGCATAAAAAAAGAGACTGATCTGGCAGTCTCTTTTTAATCATATTATTCTTGAACTGGGCTGAATTCATGTACCCATACGCGCATTTGCGGCAGCCATGGCATTCCTGGATGGATGCTTAAGATGGATTGTTTGTATTCTTCCACATTGTTAAAGCCCTCGCGGCGAGCATCATCGTCAGTTAATTCACCTAAACTCTGTGAGTACACCTTATCAACGACAAATTGACGGCCCTCAAGAGTCATAATTTCACCTGGATCCGCGTATCTTCCATTTCTGCGAGTCGCTGTCTTTTCACCAGCTAAAACCTTTTTCACATCTTCTTCCATTGTCACTAAACGCTCAACGGAACATGATTTTGGTGGTAGTGTATTGTTTTCATGTTGTGTCATGTATTTATCCTCCTTTTTCCAATTCATTTTCTTATATTAACACTATTGTTAAATGAATAAAAGGAAGGGGGGAGTTTTACCCGTTTAAATCTCTTTTTTTATAAAAAGCAAAGGTACCATAAGTAAGGACTGCAGTGATAATGAGTGATAGAACAACAGATACAACCTCCAGCCCATCACCAACCATCATATGCTTTGCTTCGAAATATTTAAAAGGGGTCAGGTATTTAAGCGCGTCCAGATTCTCATTTAAGTCAATCACAATCGAGAGGACAAATGTAAGCAAAAGAATGGCTGTAGCCAAGGATGCTGCTGTTTTCGGCCGCTTTTTAAAGGCAGAAACGGCACTGCCAATGACCATAAACAACAGCTGCAATATAAACATGCCCAGCATGGTTATCGCGATATCCCCGTTTATCTTTTCACCGTCGCTGACTTTCCCGACAATGACGACCGATGATGCAAACGTAACGAGATTAAAAATGGCGATATTCGTGAAGGCAGCCAACAGCTTGGCCGTAATGATTTTTTCCCTCGATACGGGTTTGACGAATAAAAACTCCGAGGTTTTATCACGTTCCTCCTTAGCAATAATAGTAGCCCCAAGCATCGCAGCATGTATGGAAGACATCAAAACCAAATATAAAAACAGCATGCCATAATACCCACTCGCCTTGGATAAATCAAAGGCACCAACCCCCATGATGGCTTGCATGGACTTAGGCATATCCGCCATCAAGTCATTCATCGATTGCCCTGACGAATACAAACTAGAGTATTTATTCATACCCGATGCCACCATGAGGATGACTCCAATGCACCAAAAGAATAGCGATTTCCGGTGAGATTTTAATTCTTTTCGATAAATATTCATGAGTTAATCCCTCCATTTACCTTAAACAGCATGGATATCCTTTTTGGAATAAACAAAATAACTCGCACAGGTGGCCACCACAATCACCATCAATCCCGTGAACATAAACGATGTTTCATATGCTGAATGTTTTAAGATATAGGCCGTATCAAAATATTTAAAAGGAGAAATGTATCGTTTTCCTTCCTCTCCTGAAGTCGCACTAAGCATGCCTAAAAAATAGAAGGCAAACACGGTACTAAGAGATACCGTCAACACGGATTTAATTTTAGGGACTACAACCGAAAGAATGATTCCTAATGCCAAAAAGATCAGTTGAATAAAAAAGACAGTAAGTGACAGCAAGATTAGTAGTTTTAAGCTGAAATCCTCCGTCTTCACTTGCGATGCAATGATTGCCGCAGCCGCAATATAAACTATATTTGTTATGACGAGGGACGAGAAGGCCGCCAACAGCTTAGATGTTACAATCGTTGTCCTTGTAACTGGCTTCGTTAAAAGAAAGTCAGCCGTTTTTTCACGGACCTCCTTGCTGATAATGGACGTTCCGAGATTCATAGCCTGAATGGCACCGCAAAGGGTGATAAACGATAAGGCGTAACAATAGAATCCGAGAATAGAAAACAAATTTTCCAGATTCAAACCGATTGCTTTCCTTACCCCTTCAGGATAACCTTCCAAAAGCTTTTTGAACTCCTCGGCATCACGCGCAAACGCAGGGAACATAGACATGAACAGCAGGGTAACCAGAATTAACGATACCGTCCAAATAATCGTCGATTTCCGATAGGCTTTTAATTCATGGAAAAAGATATTCATCGTTCCTTACGCCTCCTTTTCGTAGTAATGCATAAAGATCTCCTCAAGATCTGGCTCTTCGATCCAAAGATTCGCAATCTCAATATCCGCTATCTTTTTCATGATGGTATTAATATTTCCTTTAAAAATAAAGCTCGTCACGTGGTCCTTTACGGTTAAATTATTGACACCACTGATATTGAAATACTCAGGGTCCTGTAGGACTTTTGATTCAACTTTGAACTTTTTGTAGGTATTTTCCTTTAAGGTACTAATCTTTTCGACGGTTACGATTTTCCCTTCTTTTATGATAGCAACTCGATTACATAGTCTCTGAACTTCACTAAGGATATGTGATGAAAAAAGAATCGTTGCTCCTTTTTTATTTTCTTCCTCCAGCAATTCAAAGAATTTTTGCTGCATAAGTGGGTCTAGGCCGCTCGTCGGCTCGTCTAAGATGATAAGCTTTGGCTCATGGAGCAGTCCCTGGACAATTCCAACCTTCTTTTTGTTCCCTAAAGAAAGGTCATCGATTTTTTTATTCAGATCCAAGTTCATGATTTCCGCTAATTCTTTGATTCTCTTACTGCAATCCTTTTTATAAAAACTAGCTGAATAGTTTAATAGATCCTTTACTTTCATATTGTCATAGTAAAAAACCTCTGATGGAAGGTAGCCAATTTCCCGTTTTATTTCCGGGGCAAACTTAACGCAATCCTTCCCAAAGATGGTCGCACTGCCGCTGGTTGGATAAATCAGCGACAGCAGTGTTCGGATGGTGGTTGATTTTCCTGCACCGTTGGGCCCAATGAAGCCGAAGATTTCGCCTTCCTCCACATGAAAGCTAATATCGGTGATGCCTCGTGATTTTCCATACATCTTTGTCAGATTATTAATTTCAATCACATTCATCGTCACAACCCCCTATTTATAAAAGCACTTAATGAGTATTTCAAAATAATCTTCTGCTTCCTTTTGGACCTTTTGATAATCAATTTCATAATTAGGTAACAACTTTGCTTTGTAAAGTTCCTCGTCACTCAATTTCTCAAAGGTCCAGGTAATAATCTTAAAGATTTTTTGAATATCGATGTCGTCCCTAAACTTGGAAATGTCAATGCCTTCGTAAATTTTTCCGATATTGATGTGATTTAGTTCTCTGACCTTCTTCTGCATCTCTGCTTGTATGTCAGCAGCATCATCCATATACGCTTTTTCGACAAAATTAAAGAGGTCAGGGTATTGGGCCAGGAGTTCCATTTTGATTAAAATGGACTGGCGGATTCTCTGAAAGAAGTCTGTTTCTGATAAATCGATTTTTTTGTAAAAGTCATCCGTGATGAGTTCCACGGAAGAATCGAATAAAAAGAGAAATAGCTGCTTTTTGTTCTGAAAATAATGAAACAGCAACCCTTTTGAAATGCCTGCTTCCTTCACAATTTCATTGGTCGAGGCGTTGCTATATCCCTTTTGAGCAAATTCTTTGATTGCGGCATTAATAATTCGATTTTGTTTATCTGAATCGAGGTTGAGAAATTTGGAATACATACTTGAGTCCTCCTTGTAAGGCGTTGACCACTGGAGTCAACTACATTCTACTCTGATTGACTACAGTGGTCAATGGTGGTCAACCTTAATTTTTTACAAAAATTTGTATTTATTGTGCTGGTCATAGTATGGGATGTTCGAAAGTGATACGATCATAATGTAAGGTTTATTTTTCGGAGGTGACGTATCGTTTGTATGAAGAATAGAGATCACTCTTTAACACTAGAAGGGCTAGTTGCCGCTCAGAGCCGTTTATCTGCTGGCCATCCGTTGCTCCCAGTTATGGCAGCTAAACAGTCTTCTGTAGAGGCAGGAATTGGCGGGGAGGAACGCGTTGCTGAGATTTTCCGCCGGCATAGCTTTTCATTTGCCAACCACTTATTCCACGATTTATCCCCCTCATCCAATGAGAATTTCCAAATGGACACTGTTGCTTTGACACCTTGGTTTGGTGTGCTTTTAGAGGTGAAAAATATTAGCGGGGAACTGGAATTTAAGGATAATCCGCCACAGTTGATTCGAACCAAGGAGGATGGGCATAAGGATGGCTTCGAGAGCCCCGTTGTTCAACTGGAACGTAATCATGATTTATTGGGGACATGGCTACGTTGTCGAAACATCCGTCTCCCCATTTACGGTGCGGTCGTCCTCGCGTACCCCAAACAAATCGTTGCTGTTCCTCCAGTGAAAACAAAACTGTTATTCCCCAGCTTGATTCCACCATATATACGAAGTCTTCCACAACAAGGAAGAAAGTTAGATCACGAAACATTTAACTGGCTTTCGGCTGAACTCCTCCACAGCCATCAACCCTTTATTCCTAAGCCCATTTCTGAAGCATATGGTATTCCATTGAAGGATTTTAAACCAGGCGTAAGGTGTGGGAGGTGCGGCAGGATAGGGATGGTGAAGCTGCCTCGAACGTGGTATTGCCCTTTTTGTGAGGCAACCGATCACCTGGCCCACGAGCGAAATTTAAGGGAGTGGTTTTTGATTTTTAAGAGGACGATTACGAATCGGGAGTGTAGGGAGTTTTTGGGGGTAGATGATATGCAGCTTGCAAAGCGGATTTTAACAAGCATGGATTGGCCGAGCACAGGAACTTTTCGGAACAGGACATATGAGATCAAACTTAGTGACGTAAGTAAGAAAGGGAATATTATTATCCGACAGTAACTTGGGCTCATACGTCAGTTTCTCCACCTTATCCAACAGTAACTTGGGCTCATACGTCAGTTAAATCGGCCTATGACAGTTATTTCTCCTTATCCGACAGTAAACGGTTCTTATGCGACAGTTATCCAATCTCATACGACAGTAATGGGAACTTATCCGACAGTAACTCATATCGCCTCACCCAAAATCCACCCCATCCACACACCCACAATATGATGTAACCCCTCCCAGAAAGTGGTATGATAACCTTGAATCATACTTAAAAAGGGGAGTGCAGTGAATTGAAAAATGAGCTTATTGAAAGATTTACTTCCTATGTAAAGATCGACACACAATCCAATGAGAGCAGCGAGACCTGTCCATCGACAGAGGGTCAGTGGACATTAGCCCACATGCTCGTCAACGAATTAAAATCCATCGGTATGCAGGACGTAACAATCGACGAGAACGCCTACGTGATGGCGACCTTACCTGCCAACACCGAGAAACCAGCAGTTCCTGTCATTGGCTTCCTTGCACACGTCGATACAGCAACCGATTTCACTGGAACAAACGTCAACCCGCAGATCGTTGAAAACTACGATGGCGGTGAAATCATCTTAAACCAAGCACTAAATGTAGTCATGTCACCAAAAGATTTCCCAAGCCTGCCTACCTATAAAGGACACACATTAATTACCACAGATGGCACAACCCTTCTTGGTGCGGACAACAAAGCGGGCATCACCGAAATCATGACAGCTATGGCGTACCTCATCAACCATCCAGAAATCAAGCACGGTGCAGTCCGCGTTGCGTTCACACCGGATGAGGAAATTGGCAGGGGGCCACATAAGTTCGACGTTTCGGCGTTCAATGCAAAGCATGCCTACACGGTCGATGGCGGTCCGTTAGGGGAGTTAGAGTACGAAAGCTTTAATGCTGCCGGAGCAAAGATTACTATCAAGGGCAACAACATCCACCCAGGATCAGCCAAAAACAAAATGGTTAGCTCCATGAAAATCGCCATGGAATTACATAGCAAGCTACCGGTAGAGGAGGCGCCAGAGCATACAGAAGGATACGAAGGTTTCTACCATCTGATTTCATTTACCGGTGATGTCGAGCTTACAAAGCTGAACTACATTATCCGTGACCATGATCGCGAAACCTTCCATGCTAGAAAGGCCACCCTCGAAGGCATCGTGAATGAGTTAAAAGAGAAATATGGTCCAGAAAACATCACCCTTGAACTGAATGATCAATATTACAACATGAAGGAAAAAATTGAACCGGTCATGGAAATCGTTGACATTGCCCACGAAGCAATGGTGAGCTTAGGCATTGAGCCAATCACCAAACCAATTCGCGGCGGTACGGACGGCTCACAGCTTTCCTATATGGGACTACCCACACCAAATATTTTTACCGGTGGCGAAAACTTCCACGGCAAATTTGAGTTCATTTCCGTCGATAACATGATCAAGGCTACCCAAACAGTCATCGAAATCATCAAGCTAACCGAACAAAAAGCATAAAACAAAAAGAAAGCTAACCCATTTACAACAAACGGGTTAGCTTTTTTCGCATATGAAAAGAGCGGCAGCACACTGCTCCAGACTCAAAATCGTCTCTGTTAATTGTCGCTCCAATTGTTCTTTTGGCCACTTGGCATCCTCTGCATGTAAATCCTTTTGAATAAGAAGAAGCATCCAAACAGAGAATACAGCAGAGAATAAATAATATTCCTTTAAAAACTGCTCTTCGTCTATTGCGAATTCAACTTGGGCCATATACGCACTCAGGATTTGCTCTCGAAACTGAGGCGTAATTCTCTTCGGAAAAAGAGGATGAGACATATCAATGACATGGTACAAATCCCAGTGAGGCGTATTTAAGTGTGTGTGCTCCCAATCCAGGATCATCAATCGCTGATCAACAACAGCAAAGTTCCCAACATGCAGATCTCCATGGGATAAAACAACCCTCTTGGAAAACTCAAATTTCTCGAGAGTCGTGTACACTAGCTCGACCAATCGCTGGTCTAATGACAAGCCTGACAATTGCTGCATGAAGGCATGCTTCATGTGAAGCACATCTGTTATGATGTCTTCAAAATGAGGCTTCAGTCCTGCTGAAGGAACATGTGAGAGGTTTTCAATCGGGAGTGAGTGCCACCAAGCCACCCACTTCATCACACCTAACACACTTTCCTCATTAAAGTTGTGGGTGAGTGCGCCAAGGTCCTCAAGAATCATCCAATTTAACTCTGGTTGCTCGCTGATCGTATGTGAAATAATTTTTGGGAAAATAGCAGGGAATTGGAGGAGGACATTCTCATGCACCCACACCTCCTGCCCTAATTGACCATTATTCGTCAAAGGTTTAAAAATATAGCTCACCGTTGGAGACAAATAAAATCTTTCTACAAACCTTCCATTCATCCCTTTATAGAGTTGTTCTTTTTTCAAAATTAATTCATCATTTAATGTACCGTCGGCGCGGACAATATTAGCAGGCAGCTCCATCAACCCACCACCCTGTTCCTCTATTAATAGTTTCATAGATTTATTTTTGGCGTATGTTTCCACTATGAATATAATGTTTATTCAACACTCATGGCAAGTAAATTTGCTTGTCAGTAGGAAATCCCTATTATTTATTCATATGACCCCAGACTCCATTTCAATCCAACATTTTTCTTAAACTTGGGTGAATGTAGATGATTACATATTTCTTCTGCATCTGGTCACACTAACAATGGTTCAGTTTACAAAAGGAGGATGTTGCAGATGGATAACAAGAGTACGCATGAATTCGTTGAAGATTTACATGAAAAACAGCAAAAAGATGAGAAAAATAAGGAACGTCAAAGCAGGGCACATCAAAGCCAACGACTGCCAAATAAACAGCACTAATCCGGTAAACGCAAACGGCCAGACCCTCTGTGAAAGGTCTGGCCGCTTGACTCCATCATTTATTCATATTAGCCAAAAACCCGCCAAGCAGGTCTTCGACATCATCTTCTTCATCTGGTTCATCTTCCACAACCGGTGGTGCTTCTATTGGTTTCGCACTTTCCCAATCAAAGTCATTGAGATCATCATCCATATCACTCAAATCGATGGGTGGGGGTGCTTCTTCTACAGCCGCCGCGGTTTCTTTAAAACCACCAACCTCAATTGTAGAAATTGGTTGTTTCTCGGGAAATATTTTTTCCTGAAGATATAGGGCTTCCTCAATATCCAGCGATTGGCTATTTAAAGATGCAAGTAACGACGTCGCCCGCACAGGGTCCGAAATGAGCTGAAAAAGAATACTTCCCAGCAAGGCCTCCGAGTGCTCATGCTTCAACCAGTCCCTTTGGGCCTTCGTCAATTTGTGGGGAAGGGGAATCGTAATGGTCTCCTTTTCCCTTGAAGAAGAGTGGCTCACACCTTGCATTACGAATTCGGCAATTTTACTGGAAAAATTCCTTCGTTCGGTTTCTTTTATTTTTTGCAAATGCTTAACAATATGTTCTGGGGTATCAGAGGGGACGCGAAAGGAAATCGCTTGGCCCCTCTTAATTTCATTTGCGGCAGCTTTCTTCATAGAATCACCTTATTAACTTTTTACTGGTGCTTTATCTGTAGCTGCTTTTTGTTTCTCTGATTTTCTTACAAAATCCATAATTAGTTTGTAATACGCATTGGCCATCATCCAAATGCTTTCTTTTTCATCCTCAAAGAAATCAATGTTGTACCCGTCCAAATTGTTATTTAATGTCTTAAGATATTCTTTTAACACATTGGCCCCGCCGCCAACAAAATAACAGATTTCCGTTTGGGAATTCCGCTGCCATACATTACGTAATAAACGGTACTGCTTTTTGGCTAAATCGAGCAAAATCCGATCTGTAATGTCATGCACACTTGTCCGGCTTCCTTTCACCATAATATGGTTGCGGTCATTTTTCTTCGTGATAATTTCCACGACATCGCGGCGGCTGTCGAGCTCAACGCCATGCTTCGTTCGAATCTCTTCACGAATTGCTTCTAGTGATTCAGACACTCCTAGGTTAAAGCCCTGGGCTTTATCATCATCAACATTTCGATTCTTAATCACAGCGATATCAGTGGATAAGCCGCCGATATCTTGGATTAAAATCCGTTTATCGAGTAAGTCTTTATTAATGATTTTTCCACCATTATCCATTACTAAGTTAATATAGGCGGCAAATCCTTCTGGATAAACCTTTACCTCATCAAATTTTATATTCACCTTTAGTCCTTGGTATTTTGGTGTCACAAGAAACTCAATCTGGTGAACGGAACCAATTAACTTGGAGCGATACCCCGCATCTTTCCCTTCCTTTACCTCACGAAGGGGGAGACCGGTTCCTAATGTATAGTTCGCATCAATGACATTCTTTGTTTTTGAAAAAGGGCGACTTTCCTGCACTGCATCCAATGCCAAAGTAGCAAACAACATGACAAGGGTTTGATCTTCTTCAGATTTACTGCTGCCAGGGTCTAATTCAGTGGCGTTATTACTTTTCGTAGCAAGGTGACCGATACGGTAAATGGCATTATTCTCCTTTAGGGCAGGGGAGTGTACCTTAATATGAATGCCATCTAAAGGGTTTTTATTATCGAGTTCTTCTATCCCAATGACAGGGCGATCCTCTGTGTCTCTAGCTATAATGTTTGGAATATTTAATTCATACTCTAACTCGCCGAAAAGGGCCTTAATGGAGTCATTTCCCACATCTACTGCAGCGATTCTGGACTTAGTCATACACATCATTCCTTTTCATTTAATAGATTTATTCTCAAAATCTAGTTACTTTCTATAAGGCTAAAGGAGATTAATAGATTGTTCAATGACACAGGCAGAAAAGAAATATAAGTGTAAAGAAGTAAACAATATGTAAACTTTGGTAGACATGTATACTTTTTTGTATACACGAATTACAAGATTGTACACATGTTGATTTACTGGGAAGTAAACAGGTTTGTAAACATGTAAACGTATTTGTAAACATTTTGTTTACAAAAAGTACACGTGTATACAAATCTGTAAACAATAGAGTATTGTTACAAATATTACTTAAATGCAAAAAGAATCCAACTCAAAAAAATAAAGGCACCTTCATTAAAAGGTGCCTTTGCCTTTATCCTACTCTCTGATTACTGCATTACCTTCCAGAACTCGCCTGCTACCACTTGATAGCCTGTTACGCTTAGGTGAATATTCTGTGGGTTTGGCAGGTATTCCGTGAAATTAGCGGTATTAATCACTTGAGCCGTCGGCACAAATGTATCACCATTCTTAACAGCCTGTGCCTGAATTTGTCCATTCATTGCTGTTAATAATTGTTCAAATTGTGCTTTTTGTTGAACATCAGTTACATATGGGAATGGATTGTAATAGCCCATTACATATACCTTAACTTTTGGATTCAACGCGTCAATAGTGCTTAAAATACCATTTAACTTTGCGGCAATGGTAGCTATTGTTGCTGGTGCATCTGCCGGTTTGGTTTGAATCACTGGAAGCAAGTCATTTGCACCGATATCAATAGTCACGTGTGTTGCTTCTTTAATTTCCTTTTGAACTTCTGCTTTACCTAAATCTGCAATTACATCATCTGTTTTATAACCAGAAACTCCGTAGTTTACGAAGTCAATTAATTGATAGGTCTTTGCAAATTTCTCTGCAATATAGTTCGGATATCCCCAATTTGGGTCAACTCCATTTACCGGCTTTTTATCTTCTCCCAATGGAGTCATTCCAGCTGCTAGGGAATCCCCTAATGCCACATACTCAACTTGAATCCATGATCCATCAGCACCAAGTTTATAACCGTTAATTACTGTATTAGCCGCCATTGAACCAGATGTGTTGAAATAGTACCATTTTCCTTCAATTTCCTTCCAGCCTATACCCATAACTCCGTCACTGTTTAGGAAATACTTACTACCATTTATTTCTAACCAGCCTGTTTTCATTGCTCCGCTTGTTTCTAAGTAATACCATTTACCTTTATCAAGCATCCAACCAGTTCTCATAGCACCACTATTCTGTAAATAGTACCAAACAGCACCATCTTTTAGCCAACCAGTAACCATAGCCCCCGAATTACTTAGATAGTACCTATTGTTTTTTTCCTGCAACCAACCGGTTTTCATCGCACCTGAAGAATCTAGATAGTACCACTTTCCACCAGTGTATACCCAACCCGTTTTCATAGCTCCACTTTTATCAAGATAATACCATTTTCCATTTGTTAATACCCAGCCAGTCTTCATGACACCAGAACCGTCAAAGTAGTACCATGTGCTGCCTTGTGATAACCAACCGGTTTTAGCTGTTCCGTTCAAATAGTAGTACCATTTCCCACCATTCAAGACCCAACCATTTGTTGTTGCTGAATACCCATTCGCTTTAGCAATCGCATCAAAGCTACTGCTAGAATAAGTGATAATGACCGTTGTATAAAGTTGAACTTGCTCATACAGCCAACGAACTTCTTCATTATGCATTCGTACACAGCCGGAGCTTACATATTTTCCAATAGAGCTTTCATTATTGTTACCATGGATACCATACGTTGTACCATATGTACCTCTTGCTTCTAACCCCATCCATCGATCACCTAATGGGTTACGTGGATCTCCTCCAGGAATTCCTCCCTTGTAATAAGGACGATTCTTAATCTTTGTTACAATCCTAAATTTACCTTCAGGGGTTAAATCTCTTGACCTCCCTGTAGCTACCCTAAATGTTTTTACTAGCTTCCCATTATCGTAAAATGCTAGGGTGTTTGTTTTCTTGTTGATAATAAGTAATTGCGAACTTGCAGCCTCTGAGTGCGGCAGGTTAAAGAAAAAGATACTAAATAAGAGTACAAAAATGACTGATAATTTTTTCATATCTATCTCCTCACTAATGGTAATTACTAATAAGTTAACATTTTAGAACTTATTTTTTTGTCAGAATTTGGAGGAGAATTCGTAGTTTTTTAGTATTTTTTTAAAAAAATAGTAAAATAGTCTTTGAATCATTCGACACTCTGTTTTTTTATGATGGCTTTGTTAAAATTGCCTGTTGATTTCCGCTCCAGTCGCGAGCGGTTCGTGGGCGTTTCGGCGAGCCTCCTCGGAGAAAAGCACCTGCGGGGTCTCCCCTGAACCGTACTCCCACAGGAGTCTTCACGCCTTCCGCTCCAATCAACAGGGTATATAAATCAACATTGTTCTTTAACTTAGCCTATATAATAAAAACACCCTTAAAAGAAAAAAAAGCATCCCCCTGTAGGGATGCTTAAAAAAATTAGTAGAGCTTTTCAACGATGGTTTCGATTTCTTTGTTTGTTGGAATTCTTGGATTGGTTGCCGTACAACCGTCCTTCAATGCTGCTTCACTGATCGTAGTCAAGGCTGCCATCACTTGTTCCTTTTTCAGACCGCATGCCCGCAGGCTTGTTGGCATTTGAAGCTCTCTTTTTAATTGGTTAATATGCTGAATCAGACTATTAATACTGACTCGAACGTTGGCCGCTGGCAGACCAGATACTCTAGCAAGCTGTGCATATTTTTTTGCTGCTGCACTAAAAGATTGGTGAGTCAGCCCCTGCAGCCCAGCATTATATTCAATAACAGGAGTGAGTAAAAGCGCATTCATTCTTCCATGTGGAATATGAAATTGTGCACCACACACATGGGCAATACTATGATTGATTCCTAATCCAACCATATTAAAAGCTAATCCTGCTAAACACGAAGCGTGATGGACTTTTTCACGTGCCTCTAAATCATTACCGTCCTTATAGCAGCGCGGTAAATAATCAAAAATAAGCTGGACAGCTTTTTCGGCAAAAGCATCTGAGAAATCATTTGCCTTCGTTGATACATATGCCTCAATGGCATGGGTTAAGACATCCATTCCTGTGTCGGCCGTAACCGTTGGAGGTACAGACTTAACAAGATGGGTATCTAAAATTGCCTCATCTGGTAATAAAGCATCAGAAACGAGTGGATGCTTCACATGATTTACTTCATCCGTAATAACCGAGAAGGACGTCACTTCTGTTCCTGTGCCGCTTGTTGTCGGAATGGCAATGAATTTCATATCCTTTTGCTGTGGTGATAATCTAATTGCAAAATCCTTCATCGCCTTGGCTGCATCAATAGCTGAGCCTCCGCCAATAGCTATCAAAACACTAGGATTGAACTCCTGAATCACTTTTACTCCTGCTGCCACTGTTTCAATCGGAGGATCCGGTACGATATCACTGAAAATTTGATACTCATTATCTTTAGACTGAAGTCGATTAGTCACTTCTGCTGTCATTCCAGACTTTTCAATAAAAGGGTCGGTAACAATAAAGATTCGTTCCGCTGTTATTTGGTTGAGTCGATCTAACGCATGTTCCCCAATAAAAATCTTTGTTCGAAAAGAAATCTCTTCCATTCAAATTCTCCTTGGCATATAGTCAATTAGGGTACCACTTACTATTAATCTACTAATTTAACTATACTATGAGGCCTGACCTGATTCAAATGACATTTTCGTGTATAAGAGGGTGGTAGGAATCAGTGGGAAGCTTGAAAATCCAGCCATTGTTCGTTATTCTTAAATCTACAATTACCACTTAAGGGTGTGTCGTACTATGCGTATTAATAAATTTATTAGTGAATCTGGAAAGTCTTCAAGGCGTGGAGCGGATAAATTAATTAGTGAGGGTAGAATCACCATTAATGGGAAGGTGGCACAAATCGGCAGCCAGGTTGAGCCTGGAGATGATGTAAGAATTGATGGCAATCCCATTAAGGTCACAAACAATTATGTATATATTGCTCTAAATAAGCCTGTTGGTATTACCAGTACAACCGAACGTCATGTAAAGGGTAATATCGTTGATTTCGTTAATCATCCATTACGGATCTTTCATATTGGGCGACTGGATAAAGAGTCAGAAGGGTTAATCCTGCTTACGAACGATGGTGATATCGTCAACGAGATATTACGTGCGGAAAATAAACACGAGAAAGAGTATATTGTTACTGTGGACAAGCCAATTACCCCTGAATTTTTAAAGAGGATGTCTGGTGGGGTAGAGATACTTAATACCAAAACACTTCCTTGTAAGGTGATTCAGCTATCTAAGTACGTCTTTCAAATTATTTTAACTCAGGGGCTTAACCGCCAAATTCGGCGGATGTGTTCAGCTCTCGGTTACCAAGTGGTTAGACTTCAGCGAACTCGAATCATGAATATCCATTTAGGAAATTTACCAGTTGGACAATGGCGCGATTTATCTAAAAAAGAATGCAATCAATTATTCCTTGAACTTAACTATGAACCAAAGGAATGGTAACACGAGGGGAGAAAACAATGATTCAAACAGACTCAAACATGACCAAGATAGAAATGATGGATCACTTCCTGGAATCCTACGGAGGTAACTTTGGTTATACAGAGGTGCGAGATATCGTAAAATCTCTTTTCGGACTTGATTTAGAGACAAAAACGGTCATCTCTAGAGAATTTATAGCATCTTTGTCACTGGGTGAAGCTTCCCATACAGCCAAATCAGTATTAGATGCTTATATCCATCAACACGAAAAAGAGGTATCTGGCGCAGATATTCGCAAAACAATCAATGCACTTTTTGGCATTAATTTAGACGCTATTTCTTCCTTAGAGCGAGCAAGAATTTCCATTTACTCAAAGGGACAGTGGGTCGTTCAAAAAGAAAATGACTTATTTGTTGTACATACAGGCCCTGGAGATATTGATGTCAAAATCTACCCGACTGCATATTTTGCTAAAAAAACAGAACTATCGGGGGTTCCGATAGAATTACAACAAGCCTTAACAAGACTCGGATACAGCTACGATAACGAAAACGCCTGTAGTATTTACAGTAACCCTACAGGTGAAGCTGTCCAGGATGAATTTAAAGGCCGGACCATGGGAACCATTATGAAAGTCATTCAGGATTATTATCCTTATTTGTAAAAAAGTCATATAGGGCTTCCCTATATGACTTCTTTCTATTTATTTTCCGAACGATGATAAAAACTTCACCCGGTCGCCCATCGGTGGAACATTATTATCGGTCAATGCTATTTCTAGCAGAGCAGGTCCCTTTAGATCCCATAAGCTGTTAATGACATTCTGATTAAGGTCTTCTAGAGCGGAAACCCTAAAGCTTGGAATATTCATTGCAGCTGCCATTGCACTTATATTGATTGGTTCCTGTTCAAAGGACGGATGGGTACGTTGGAATTGTAATGAATGTCCGTGATATACCATTCCTAAACGAGCATTATTCATGACAACAAACAAAATAGGAAGGTTATTTTCTTTCGCTGTTAAAATTTCCATTCCATGCATGAAAAAGCAGCCATCCCCGGTAATACATACGACAGGGCGTTCAGGTTCAGCTAGTTTGCTGCCGATAGCTGAGCCAATTCCAGTTCCCATAGCGCCAAAATGAACATTAATATTAAAACTATCCGAATCTATTACCTTCATATAATGAATGACATAGGACATAAATTCACCAATATCAATGGTATATCTAGTAGATGAAGGTAAGCAGTTTTGAAGAGTTAACAAGACATTTTTCGTATTATATTCTTCCACATTCACAGCAGTATCTTCCCGCTTATCAACGACACACTTTGGCTCTTTCCTCGTTATCCCAAGCGTTTTTAATTCTTCAATTAAAAATAATAAACTTAAATGAATATCACCTAATATCGGCAAATCAATGGGATATTTTCGATTAAATACGGTTTGGTCGAAATCCATTTGTAGGGTGAAGCGATTCTTTGTCAGGCTGCCATTATAGTTATTGGTCGCCGTTTCACCTAAACTTGAGCCAACAATTAATAAAGCTTCACCATCGCCTTCCGTTATTAGTTTTGATGCAGCCTCATGGCCGGCAAAACCGAACACTCCTACTAAAAGCGGATGGTCTTCAGGAATATATCCTTTTGCTTGCGGCGTAGTCACAATCGGCCAATCTAGCATTTCTGCTAACTCTATTAATTGCTCCGTAGAGTTCCTCATACCCTGTCCTGCAAAAATATAGCCCTTCTCTCTAGCAAGCAATTCTTTCGCTGCCATTTTTATGAAATCAAGCTCAGGAACAATTGGATTTCTCTTAGGTGGATTCGGAATTTCATGATCTTGTACTTGTTCGTGTTGAATATCAATTGGTATCGCAATATGGACAGGACCAGGCACACCTGATAATGCTATTTCCGTAGCTATTACTACTTGGTTTAGTAACTCCCTGGAATCCTTAACTGTTACACTATATTTAGTAACCGAACGGAAGATAGGTTCAGCATCTAGTTCCTGGGAGGCATTTAGTCCTTCAGTGTTGACAGGTACAGCACCCGTTATAAACAACACAGGTAGATGTTCTCTCATGGCGTTCGCCGCACCTGTTACTAAATTGGTTCCGCCTGGCCCACTGCAGCCGATGACAACACTTAATTGATCACTATATTTTGCGTAAGCAGCAGCCATATAAGAAGCCGCTCCTTCATGCTTCGTGACAATTGGTGTTATTTCCGGCATATCGTATAGTTCATCAAATAATGCATTGACTGAACCCGCTGGAATCCCAAAAATATGTTTTACCCCATACCCTTTTAAATATTCTAATACACTGCGTGCTGCCTTCATGACAATCCCTCTTTTCACTTATCTTTATCTACGGTAGAGAAAAAGTTTTGTATTATTTCCTGAGCTGTTACTGGTCGGCTGAAAAAATAACCTTGCATCATATGACAATTTCGAGTGGCTAAAAATTCTGCCTGTTCCTTCGTCTCGACACCTTCCGCAATGACATTGAGGCTTAAATTTTGAGCCAACATAATAATCGTATTGGTAATGGCTGCATCATCATTGGTCATGTCTTGTACAAAGGACTTATCAATTTTCAATGTATTAATTGGAAGGTTCTTCAAATAACCTAGTGAAGAATAGCCTGTACCAAAATCGTCAATGGCAATATTAATACCTAAACCTTTTAATTTCTTCATGGTCTTTAAGGTTAACTCAGTATTTTTAACAATTAAATTTTCAGTAAGCTCTAGGTGTAAATACTCAGGCGATAGTCCAACCTTCTTTAAAGCATTCTTAACAATCGAGAATAAGTTGTTCTGTTCAAACTGTCGTACGGAAAGATTTACAGACATACTGATAAAAGGATATCCTTGGTCATGCCATTCCTTTAACTGTCTGCAAGCCTCCTTCAGCACCCATTCACCAATTGGTACAATTAGACCCGTTTCTTCCGCAATCGGAATAAATTTATCAGGTGCAATCATGCCATGCTCTGGGTGATTCCAACGAAGTAAGGCTTCTACTCCTTCTAGCTTTTTCGTTTGATAATTAATTTGGGGCTGATAATATAATACTAATTCTTTCTGTTCTAATGCCTTGTACAAGGCATTCTCAAGTTTAATCGTCTCAAACGTTCGTGTATCCATTCCCTCACTAAAGAAATGATAACTATTACCAGAAATTTCTTTTGACTTATACATGGCCGTATCCGCATTTTTGATTAAAATTTCTGTTGTATCACCATTATCAGGGAATAAACTAATCCCAATGCTTGTTTTAATATAGATTTCACTATCTATTAAGTAAAAAGGCCTTGAAAATGAATCTATGACTCGATTCACTACTTTTAACACTTCATTTTCATTCTTAATATTAGGTAAATAAATCGTAAATTCATCGCCACCCTGCCTTGATACGGTAGCTGTTTTTGGCACACAGTTACTCAAACGCTCGGCAACCTCACGTAGCAACAGATCCCCAAAGCTATGACCAAGGGTGTCATTGACAAACTTAAACCGGTCTAGGTCCAAGTAGAGAACGGCTAGTTTTTCTCCATTCATCTGCGCATAAGTAATCCCTTGATTAAGCCTGTCTTTTAACAGAACTCTATTTGGTAATTCTGTTAAACTATCAAAATAGGCATGGTACTTAATCTCTTCCTCCAATTGTTTCCTTTGGGTGATGTCCTTAAAGGTAACTACTTCCCCTACAATTTTGTCACCCTCTTTAATAGGAGTGATTACATATTCAACCGGAAAGCTCGATTTGTCTTTTCTGATGAACCGATCATCTTTATAAAAATGGTCCCAGTTTCCATCAAAAGGGGTGGGCACATTATTATGTCCTTTTTGGTCACTTCCATTTGAAAAAATTCTCGTGGCAGATTTCCCTATTAAATCGCCTTTTGCATCGTAGCCTAACATAGAAGCTCCCGCAGGATTACAAAAAGTTATATTTCGCTCAAGATCTAACCCAAATATTCCATCACCTGCAGAGTTAAGAATCAATTCCTTTTCACGGCTAAGCTGCTTTAACTCAGTGACAACTTTTTCAAGTTCTTGATTTTTTTCCGTTATTTCTGAAGTTCTCTCCTCAATAATGACTTCTTGTTTCTCCATATATAAGAGGTTCGATAACGTGGAAGCTGTCGCATCAACAATGGATTGTGCCAGTTGTATTTGCGTTTCGGAAAACGAAAAATGATCCTCACCAAGATCAACAACAGAAATTTGCCCTAACACTTCACCCATAGAAACTAAGGGAATCATAAAAAGACCTTTCATCCCGAAATTGCGGCATACATCATGGTTCGGTCTCTCATCTGCATATACATCAGGAATCAAGATTGGTTTCTTTGTTTCAATAACCTCTTGCATCACCGCATCATTGCTTTGGTCAATTTTTATTTTATTATGTGTCCTAATCCATTCTTCTTCAGTCCAATCACTATCTTTACTTAATTTAGCCGGCCGAATCCGTTTCTCTGCTAGAGGATCGAGTAGGTGAACACCTATATTGTAATTATCTAATACCTTTCCTATGTAGGAAAAACACGTATCTAGGCTTTCTTGCATGGAGGAACACATCGATAAATCACGTGTTACATCAAGAAGCAATTGCTTTTCTGTAATAAGATTCTCTTTATGTGTTAAGTTGTTGGCATTTTGGATGGCCACAGCAGCCATATTGACGTAGGCTTCAACGGTTTGAATTTCATCGGCTGTTAAATTCATCGGCGTTCCATAATCAAATAAAAAAACCAAGCCAAATAGCTCTTCTTCAAAAGAGATGGGAAGAACTAATAATGATTTAATTTGAAATCCATCAACAGCCCTTGGATCAGGTCGGTCATCCTTTGAAGTGTCAGGTATATAAATGGCCTTGTTTGTTTCAATTACTTCTTTTGCTAACAAATCATATTCCGTATCAATGATATGCATATCCAATGTCCAACCATTAATGATCTCTGGCTTTCCTACATATCCTCTGAATTTCCCATCCTCCTGTGGTAAATATATCCCAACAGAATCACATTGAACGATTTCTTCAGAAATGGCGATTGTTACTTGTTCCAGTACTTCGCGTAAATCAAGCTTCGTATTAATCATTTCAGTAATATTGGCTAGTCGTGAATATCTTGTCTGCTCCTTTAACATTCAAACACTCCCGGTCATACTATTTCGACAAATTTCCCTATGTTTTTCATTCTACACCAGGTCTCCACCCATTTAATACAAGGATTACATAATTATCATAAATTTTCCTCATTTCCATACTTTTTACCTGCTTTATACCTATTAATCAAATCCACAAATTAGTGATTTAGTACCAAAGTACATATGTTAGCATTCCGTTTAAATACTCAATGGAAATTATTTAGCGAGGGTCAAACTGAACTAAAGACCCAACGTGACAAAATGTAATTTTTTCCTTTAAAATAGTTAAATAGAGAACGTCACCACGATCAAACACCAGCACTAAAAAAGGGTGATTTATATGAAAAAAATGAATCTATTAATTATATTTTTTACTTTTATAGCACTTTTTTTGCTAGTTGGTGCCTATTTACAGATGGGTAAACCTAATTTTCCTTTCAGTTCTAGTATAAAGGTTAGTGTGATGGACTATGGTGCAAAAGGGGATGGCACTACAGAAGATACCGCAGCATTCCAGAAGGCAATTACTGCCGCTGCATCGAAGGGCGGGGGGGATGTTTACGTACCCGCAGGAACCTATATAGTAGGACCAATTTTTTTAAAATCAAATGTCAATTTAGTAGGCGAAAATCGTGACGTGGTGACATTGAAGCTATCCGAACGAGCAAACGACCAAAAGCAAACCCGGTTGGTGAATATAAGTGAAGTGCAAAATGTTCAAATCAAAAAAATTACCCTTGACGGCAACTTTGAAAAACACAAGAATGGCATCGAACATATGCACACACTCTTTATTTGGGATAGCAAAAATATCACGATCGACAACAACAAGATGCAAAATGCCGTAGGGGATGGAATTTCTGTTAGCGGTTCAATAAAAGCAAGCAACAATATAACCATATCTAACAATATAATCCTGAATAACCACCGGTCCAATATCGTGGTGGAACAAGTGAATCATATCAAAATATTTAACAACATAAGCAAATCAACCGTTGGACGGCCCACTTTGCATTTTGAACCATGGGAAAAAATCAACCTTTATGATGCAAAAATTTATCATAACACCTTTGAAACCAATGCAAGTGATACCTATACCATTCAGATTGAAGGCACTAAAGGAACAGGGAATTACTTTAATAACATAGATTTTTACAATAACACGGTAAAAGGCAGAAACGGCAGATTCATGATAAAAGAAACGAAGGGTGCTAAGATCCACAATAATACATTTTTAATAAAAGAAATGTATATTTGGTTTCGCAACGATGGGCTTCAGATTTCAGATAATACAATCAAGACGGAGAATGGCTTTGTCATAGAGGGATACCTTGGTCGTTCAGTCGGTACAATAATCGCAAAAAACAAAGTATCCACCATGGACGATGGAATTACAATTAAGACCAGTTCAAAAGACACAACTTTCACAGGAAACACCTTTACCGGAAAAGAAGACGGCAAAGCGATTTATTTATGGGCAAAAGGAAAAAACATTTCAAACACAATTTTCAAGAATAACACCTTTATTAACTTTAATAGTGGTATTACAACTGCCTCTTATAACCACTATATAGTGGATGGGGTAGAAGTAACTGAGAATACCTTTGAAAATATTAAAGACTACACTATTTATGCCACAAGAGAATCCAGCCGAAATGTAAGTGTTGGGAAAAATAAATACACTAACTCCGGTAAAATCTATATTGAACACTGAATCTCAGAAAACTATTCTATCTCCTAGTATCATTAAGAATGCATAATATATATATTACTTTTTTCTAATAAATCATCTGATGATCTGTTAATCATCTAAGTGAATGACTAGTGATAAGTTGCAATAATTGGAGGAGTGGAAGAACATGAAGGTAAGTCTTTTCGCAACATGTTTAGTAGACATGTTTCAAAGCAACGTCGGAAAAGCAACAGTAGAATTGTTGGAACGCCTTGGATGTGAAATTGATTTCCCCGAAAATCAAATCTGTTGCGGTCAGCCATCCTATAATAGTGGTTATGTAAAAGATACAAAAGATGTAATGAAACGGACAATCGATACGTTTATGGATGCTGAATATGTCGTATGTCCTTCAGGGTCCTGTGCTTATATGCTTACTGAATACCCTCATATATTTGCAGGCGATCCAATTTGGGAACCAAAAGCAAAAAAATTAGCAGATAAAGTATATGAATTAACGCAATTTATTGTTGATGTTCTAAAAGTTGAAGATGTCGGTGCAAAGTTCAATGGAAAAGTGACCTATCATACATCATGCCACATGACAAGATTACTTGGGGTCGTAGAAGCACCCATGACATTGCTAAAAAACGTAAAAGGTCTTGAGTTTACGGAGTTGCCAGGAAAAGAACAGTGTTGCGGTTTTGGAGGAACCTTTTCTGTTAAAATGGGTAAAATTTCAGAGCAGATGGTTGATGAAAAGGTTCAGCACGTTGAAGAAACAGGAGCGGAATATCTAATTGGTGCAGATGCAGCCTGTTTAATGAATATTGGTGGCCGTATGGAAAGACTCGAAAAAAAAGTTAAAGTATTACATATAGCAGAAGTATTAAACAGTCATTGATGAAAACAAAAGGATATCATCTTTGAACGGAGGGGCAACAAATGGCTTTGAAAATTAGCTCCGAAAACTTGAAAGAGCGACTCGATCACGAGCTTCAAAATGACTTTATGCGAGGTGCGGTTGCAGGTGCACAAGATGGAATGGGTGTAAAAAGAAGAAGACAAGTTGATGCACTTGGAAATTGGGAGGAGTGGCGGAAACACGGTGAAGAAATCCGCCAGCATGTTTTGGAGAACTTGGATTACTATTTGGAACAACTAAGTGAAAATGTCGCAAAACGCGGCGGTCATGTTTTTTTTGCAAAAACAGCAGAAGAGGCAAGAGACTATATCGCAGGTGTTGTTAAAAAGAAAAATGCCAAAAAAATTGTAAAGGCAAAATCCATGGTCACAGAAGAAATCAGCTTAAATAAGGCTTTGGAACAAGAAGGCTGTGATGTTGTAGAGACAGACCTCGGAGAGTACATTCTGCAAATTGATGACCATAATCCGCCATCACACATTGTCGTTCCGGCACTACATAAAAACAAGGAACAAATTCGCGATGTTTTTGCCAAGAAATTAGGCTATACGGGATCATCAAAACCAGAAGAATTGGCAGCATATGCACGTGAAGTGTTACGGCAAGAATATTTATCAGCCGATGTGGGTATCACCGGCTGTAACTTTGCTGTGGCTGAAACTGGTTCATTTAGCCTTGTAACAAATGAAGGTAATGCAGACCTTGTTACTGCTCTGCCTAAAACGCAGATTACAGTAATGGGAATGGAAAGGATTGTTCCTACATTCGAAGAGATGGAAGTTCTTGTAAGCATGTTGACAAGAAGTGCGGTAGGACAAAAACTTACTAGCTATATTACCGTATTGACTGGACCAAGAGAGGAACTTGATGTCGATGGACCTGAAGAGTTTCACCTTGTCATTGTTGACAATGGAAGGTCTGATATTTTAGGAGGCGACTTCCAATCTATATTGCAGTGTATTCGCTGCGGAGCTTGTTTAAATGTTTGCCCGGTTTATCGTCATGTTGGCGGTCATTCATACAATTCGATTTATCCGGGACCTATCGGAGCGGTTCTGACTCCTCTGCTTGGAGGATATGATGAATTCAAGGAACTTCCATATATGTCCTCACTTTGTGGTGCATGTACAGATGTTTGTCCGGTTAAAATCCCATTGCATGAACTTCTTCTTAAACATCGCCAAGTCATCGTTGAACAAGAAGGAACGGCACCATTTTCTGAAAAGTTGCTCATGAAAGCATTTGGTTTAGGTGCAGCTTCTCCAGCACTATATAACATTGCGTCCAAAATGGCACCAACGGCTATAAGCCCATTCACCGCTGGAGATAAAATCTCTAAGGGGCCTGGGCCAATGAAGGCTTGGACGGAAATTCGTGAGTTTCCTGCTCCGAACAAAGAGAGATTTAGGGATTGGTTTAAAAACCGTGATAAAGGAGGTAAAAAATAATGGAAGGAACCATTCAAAATCGTGATCAGTTTTTAAATACAATTTCTAAAAGGTTAGGACGAGAACGCCTTACATCCGTTGAACCTCCTAAGTGGAAATTTCAACCTCAACATGAGGTTTTTAAAGATGCAACACAAGACGAATTAGTCGGTATTCTAGAGGATATGTGTAATGAAATTCACACTACTTTCTTTAAAACAGACAAAAAAGGATTACCAGACATTTTAAATCAAGTTGTCACAAATTATGGCGGCGGTCCAATCCTGACATGGAAAGATAAGCGCTTTGAAGAGTGGGGACTTCGTGATTTATTTCATAACGAATGGCCAAGCAATAAAATTGATGTCCATGAATGGGACTACAAAAAGGGTGAAGAAAATATTCAAATTGCTGAAAAGGCAAATGTGGGTATTACCATCAGTGAAATTACACTTGCTGAATCTGGCACAGTCGTTCTTTATAGCAATGAAAATAGAGGCAGATCCCTAAACTTCCTGCCAGCTACCTATATTGCCCTCATTCCAAAGAGCACCCTTGTTCCTCGGATGACTCAGGCTGCAAAGAAAATGAGGGAAATTGAACTTAAAGGCGGTAAGGTACCTTCTTGTATTAACTTTATTACAGGACCGAGTAACTCTGCCGACATCGAACTAAATCTAGTTGTTGGTGTTCATGGACCAATTAAAGCATCCTATATATTAATCAATGATTTATAGAAAAAATCCTGTCGAATGTCGGCAGGATTTTTTCATAAGATTATCATCTAAAATAAATGTTTCTCGGTGTATTAAATGTTGTTCTGTTATATTAACAAAAAATCCCCTTGGTAATTAATCAATCTTTTTTTCAAAAATAAATACAGATACGGCCATATCCTCTTCAATCTTTGCATCTGAAAATAAATGAAGCAGCTTTGAACCTATTATCTCCTCTATTCCTTCTGGTATTTTCTGCTTATAAATATCCCGAATCATTTCGGTTCGGGCACTATGAATTACTTTTTTACCCTCTTGGGATTTTGCAATAAATTTTTCTGTCGGAGTTAGGATGCCATACATAGTTGTGATAGCCATATTATCCACGAAGTGAGTAAAAATTCGCTCCGGTCCCTTTCCATAAATCTCTTTCCTCATTTTCCGTACAATATCATTAAATGCTGTCTCCTTTTTCCCCATGCGCTCTCCTCCTAACCATTCGGTACGATACAACAAAGTCTACAAAAAATTTAACCAGTCCTAAATTTGTCTTGTTTTTCTGCCTGAGAGGAGTATAATCAATGCAGTTGAACAAAATTCAGACAAATTTATTGATGGAGCCCTAATAAAACTTTTTGTTAGAACTCTATTTATTATTACCAACGGAATGATTTATTAGTAGGCAATGCTAATTGATTACTCCACCACGAAATGTCGTCTTATGAGACGATTTCTTGTGGTGGAGTTTTTTGTGTAATCTGGAAAATAAGTCACTCTTGCAAAGTTTCTTCCAACGATTGCATTTGCGTCTGAAGAGAGTAGGAAAATAAATTATTTATATCAGGAGGTCTTTAAAGGAATGTCTTGGATAGTCCTACATTTTATCGGAATAATTTCATATGCAGCAAGCGGAGCTTTTGTAGCCCTTGAAGCAGAATATTCCTTTGTTGGGGTTTACGCATTGGGATTAACCACAGCCTTTGGGGGAGGGATCGTTCGAAATTTGATTATCGGTGTCCCAGTTTCAGAGCTTTGGGACCATTCCATCATTTTAACGGTTTTATTGACGCTGACATTCATCGTATTATTACCGCTAAAGTGGATTAATCATTGGAAGCGGTGGAGTTTATTTTCTGATTCCATTGGGCTTGCTTCCTTCGCCCTTCAAGGAGCAATGTCAGCCCAAGAGGTTTTTACTAATGATTTGGGCGTAATGGTCTTGGCGTCGATGTTTACCGGCATTGGAGGGGGGATGATTCGTGACATCATCGCGGCTCGAAAACCCCTTGCTTTAAAGGAAGAAATTCATGCGATTTTAACGATTTTATGTGCCATATGTATTTGGCTGGGATGGAGCACCCCTATTCAGTTGACCCTGATTGTCCTTATTGTTATAGCTTTACGTATGTCTGCTATTCGCTATAAGTGGCGGTTCCACCTGCCCTGCAATCATAAAAAGGATAGAAAAACACAGATACGTATTTCTCTAGGTAGGAAATCTATAAAAAAAGCCAATCTATGAAAAAGGCAAATAAAGATTTTCCAGCCCAATTCCTATCAATCTCACTTTACTATTTAAATTTTATAAACCATATAAAGCCAATTACTATCACTAAATGGGTAAGGAAAGAATCTCTTCTTATCGAATTGGAGAATTATATAAAGATTAATCCTAAATGATTTAGGATATAGGAAAGATTAACTAAATAAAAAAATAAAAATGCAAGTTGAATTTTTTTAATCGGAAAATTAGCTTGCATTTTTATATTCCACAAACACCTCATTTACTTATGATACGGTTCATTCCTATTAATCCGAAAAGCACGATAAATCTGCTCAACCAGGATCAGTTTCATTAGCTGGTGGGGAAAGGTCATCCGGGAAAAAGAGAGCTGCTCGTTTGACCTTTTCAACACTTCCTCACTTAACCCTAACGAGCCACCGATTACAAAAGCAATCTTGCTTTTTCCGTACGTCGCTAATTTATCTAACGTATCTGCTAGCTCCTCCGATGATTGCAATTTTCCTTGGATCGCTAAAGCTATTACATATGTATCTGGGTTAATTTTAGCAAGAATTCTTTCTCCCTCTTTTTGCTTAACCTGCTTCATTTCTAGCTCACTTAATTCTTCTGGCGCTTTTTCGTCAGCTACTTCTACTATATCAATTTTTGCATACGCAGAAAGTCGCTTTACATATTCCTCAATCCCAAGCTTTAAATATTTTTCTTTCAATTTACCAACCGTAACAATCGAGATATTCACAATCCACAGCCCTTTTATTTTTATTACAAACAGTTTACAAACAACTTATCCACAGAAGTTATCCACATATCCACATTATTTGCCCACATATTGTATGGAATCATTTGTTCGCTACCATATATACAGCTGTATTTTGGCAGTATTCACAGCTTGTTGATAAGTTATCCACATCAATTTTTGTTAATACCGGAAACGTTTCGTATTCATCCACAACCGTATCTAACGCAACATCTACATGTTCATCACAGCAATAAATCATTTACTATTCACCTTCCTAAACCTATTAAATCTGTTATTCCTATTGTTAACTTTATAAGCAGTCGTCATACGGCTACTTAAATAACTCATACATCATACCATATGAAAATAATAAACAGACAGGTGAATCTACCACCTGTCTGCTTCTATTATTGTAGTTTTTCTCCAGATAGCGTTAACGTAGTCTCTTTTAACTGGCCATCTCGATAATATTTAATCTTCATTTTCTCGCCAATCTTCTTTTTCTGGTACAAATGTTTACGAAGATCGATCACGTCATTTATTTTCTGCCCATCCATTTCCACGATTACATCCAGTTCTTTTAATCCAGCTAAGGATGCAGGAGAATTCGGCACTACCTGACGAAGAGCTACTCCGTAATTTACATCTCGTGGAAGCTTCAACGCCTCTTCCTGATAATATGCAGGAATCTCAGATACGGACTTTAAATCGACGCCCATATATGGACGTTTAACCGAACCAAATTTCTCAAGGTCATTAATAATCGGCTTAGCTGAGTTAATTGGAATCGATAGACCAATTCCTTCAACGGCTTCTTGAGATATTTTCATTGAATTAATTCCAATGACTTGGCCTGCGATATTAATCAAGGCCCCACCGCTATTACCTGGGTTAATCGCTGCATCTGTTTGAAGAACCTCCGACTGCCAATCGATAATGCCATCTTGATTGATATCTACCGGAATGGTCCGTTTAATCCCTGAGATAATCCCTTGTGTAACCGACCCAGAAAACGTAGCACCTAAAGGATTTCCAATAGCAATAACAGGTTCACCCATTTTCAAGCTATCTGAATCTCCAAATTCAGCAATTTTTTTTATTTTGCTGGCATCAATTTCAAGCACCGCTAAGTCTGTCCAAACATCACTTCCAAGCAATTTAGCTGGGATTTTTGTTCCGTCTGCCATACTTACCTCGAGTTTTGTGGCTCCTTCTACTACATGATGGTTCGTCACGACAAAGGCTTGATTGCCTTCTTTTTTATAAATAACACCGGAACCAGTTCCCGCAGCTTCCTCTGAATTATCCCCATTCCCATTGTCAGACCAGAAGCTGGTTGACTGAATGTTGTTAATTCCAACCACTGCATCTGCTGCTTTATCAACTGCTTTTGTGGTATTTGTATTGACGTCATAAGCAACTTGCCTTTGGACGATATTTTGCTGATTTGTATTCGTGTTGTTATTTTCTGTTCCTGCATTTTGAGCTGGATTAATCTCATAAGGCAGAACACCTTGATTGGACAAGGCTGGAATGGAAATGATAACCAAAATGGCTCCAAGTATAGCACCAACTAAGCTAGCGAGAAAGATCCCGCTTTTTTTTCCTTTTTGTTCCCGATAGCGTCCTTGTGAATGATCGTCATAATAACCCAATTTACACCATTCCTCTCTTTCGAAAAGATTGCTAACTACTATTTTGGCTTATAATAACAATTATACTCGTTCTTCCTTAAATTTCTAAAGAACGGCTAAAATTTAAGAAAAACTTACGACTTTGTTCATAATTTTTTCATAAAGGTTCTTTTAACAGGTACCTGTTGATTTCCACTCCAGGCACTTCGCTTTCAGCGGGCGTTCCGGGAGCCTCCTCGTCGCTCACTCCTGCGGGGTCTCCCGAGACCGCTACTCCCGCAGGAGTCTTCGTGCCTTCCGTTCCAATCAACAGGTTTAATTTAACCTTAGCTATTTTCATACCAAAAAAGCTCCCTGAATGGAAGCCTCTTTCGAAACAATTATTATACTGCTGTTAATATGGTTGGTGTTTTTGGGTCTGTGTCATAAAGGTCAAATTGTTCTCCGACGATCATTCCGCGGCTTTCTAACGTTTGAGCCACGGCCATCTTTGCTAGGTCTTTCATATTATTATCAAGACTTAAATGGGCCAGATACACACGTTTAGTTTGGTCACCCACCACATCACTCATCGCATAGGCTGCATCTTCATTAGACACATGCCCCACATCGCTTAAAATTCGACGCTTAATGTTCCAAGGATATCTTCCCATCCTGAGCATCTGTACATCGTGATTGGATTCAAAAATATACACATCGGCGTTAGAGATGATCCCCTTCATTCGGTCACTTACATAACCTGTATCCGTAATCAGGACCAGTTTTTTTCCTGAATGATGAAACACATAAAACATCGGTTCAGCTGCGTCATGAGAGACGCCAAATGATTCTATATCCGTTCCACCAAAGCTCTTTACTGTTTCCATATCAAAAACAAACTTTTGCTCCGTTGGGATCGCTCCTACAGAGCTTTCCATTGCACGCCAGGTTTTTTCATTTGCGAATACGGGTAAATGATACTTACGTGCAAGGATGCCAATGCCTTTAATATGATCACTGTGCTCATGGGTAACAAAAATGCCGGAAAGCTTACTAATATCACGGTCAACTTGTGCAAATAAAGACTCCATTTGCTTCCCACTGAAACCAGCGTCTACAAGGAAGGAATGCTCATCTGATTCCACATAGAGAGCATTCCCTGTACTTCCGCTTGCCAGAATGCTATATCGTAAAGACATTCTACTTCACTCCACTTTACTATTTTCATCGCTGTTAAATTCTATAATCTGACCTTCAAATGCATTCACAAACAGGCTTTCCTTATCATCAACAACAAAACGCCAGGTTGGCGCTAACACTTGGGATGCCGCCAACTGAACAAGTGTCGAATAACCAAGTTCAACTTTAGTAATTTTACTCTTCGGTTTTAGATTCCCTTTAGAATGAAGGGTTTCAATTGCCTTTAACGGAGTAAGAATCTCTTCCTTCCCCATAAGCTTTTCAATTCCTTCAAGATAGGTTTGTTGATAAGAGACAATTTGATTATCTGTATTAATCGTAAAGGTAATCATCCCGTTCCTATTTTTAAATAAGGGAAAATTATCATATTGTTGATAGTAAGTAACTGTATTTTTTTTGTCGTTCTTCTCCCAAAATTGATAATGCTCACCGTAGAGAATATTTTCCTTTAAAAAGTTGGCAAGCTCTGCTGGTTCAAACTTGGAACTTAGCTGCACCGGCTTTTCAAGTGTAGCTTCAAGGGTAGTCCCAGGCCCCTTTAAAGAAGGTGTTTGTCCCTTTAGCTTGGCCAAATCCCCTTTTGCAAAAGTCTTCGGCTTAGCGCTTAGATACTGACTCTTTACTGGTTCCTTTGGAAGCTCTACATACTTTATCTCGTCGGTTTTTAATCGTTCTTCAAAGGATGCTTCCGTTTTGATTTCATACTTATTGGCATCACGAATTTTCATGAATTGAAATAACAAATATACATCTAAAATCAAGAAGGTTAAGATAAAAATGGTTTTAATTTTACTCCAATCCATGCTTCGAGCCTCCTAGATCATCCATCGTAATTTGCCCCCACGTCTTATCATATCGATAAAACCAGGTAGGTTCTAAGAGGATCAATTTATTCTCCTCCGAATCCCTTTCTATTCGATAGCCTAGAATCAATTCCTCAAGAAGCTCTGGTTTAAAGTTCTGCTTTTTTTGTAAAAACTCCACTATTTCATGACCTGAAGGCTGCGTCACCTTTTTCATTTCAGTTGTTAACGGTAGATTAAGTGATATGAAGGAGCGAACATATTTTTCTATTTCATCTCGTCCCCATTCTTCATATATCTCTGACAACCCTCTGTCATTATAAACTGGGTAGCCGTCAGTACTGTACAATCGGAACGTAACGGAACGATTATATTCGCTTTTAGAAACATATCGATAAGGACCTGTCCACCCGCCATGCTCATTCACGAAATCGATGCTCCGCTTGACTAAATCATAGGAGCTATCAATATAAGTATCTTCCGGAATAGGGTTTACATATTGAAGCATACTTGTATCATAATTAATCGTCATCTTACTAGAATCATTTGCGTACTCTTCCCCATTTGAGATAAAGCTTTTTTGCACATAACTTGGATCATTAAACAGCGCATCCTTGAATTCCTCTGAGTTGATAGCTACCGGTAAATATTTATAAGTAGTCATCTCTGTTTTTCCTTCAGGAAGGTAAATCGTTCGCCTTTCAGATGATTCAAAGGCAAAAAATTCAGGATACCGATTCGCATTTTTGTAAAAATCATGATTAAATCCGCTCAAATTAACGGAAGAGATCCGACTTAAATACACCTGTTGATTTTCGGAGGAAACAAAATAAACGCTTCCCGTGTCCTTCTCCGAATTATCAACATCGATAATAATACGGTTAAAATTGAAGGAGGGGACCTTTTTTCCTTCAATATTTAATACACTGCGATAAAGTTCAATGGGAATTTCCCCTGAATAAATGATTTCTGCATTGCCATCCTTACGAGCTAAATCGTTAATATTCCCAACTTTGTCAGTCACATTTTTCACATCAAAAAAGGACCATTTTCTTAGTTCCTTGACTATCTTGTCTAATTCCACTGGATTGTTCGTACCATAGTGCTTGCCCTTCAAATGGAATAAAATCTGGTTAGGACTGACAATACTTTGAACCTCTTGTTTTTCACTTACCGTAACCTCTTTCACGGTATTCCCATTTTCCATCGTGTCATAGTTAGGTTGATAGGTCCAAAGGTTCCAGGTTAAAAGTATACTAACCAAGACTAGTATGGTTAAAATCCATGATTTAATATTTTCGTATCTCATGACCATTCATCCTCTTCTGAACGCTCATATGGTAAGGAAAACGCAATAGTCGTTCCTTTTCCTTCCTCACTAGAAGCCCAAATCGAACCTCCATGAGCATTGACCATTTCCTTCGCAATGGCCAGACCCAGGCCTGTCCCACCTAATTTACGGGTCCTTGCTTTATCAACACGATAAAAGCGGTCAAAAATCTTTCCGATGTTTTCTTTTGGAATTCCTACACCTTGGTCTTTGACACTAACAATAATTCTATTTTCTTCTTCTTTGATGGAGAAGGTCACTTGTCCACCTTCAGGAGAGTACTTTAAGGCATTCGAAATGATATTATATAAGACCTGTGTCATCTTATCCTCATCAATTTCAATAAATATGGCATGGTTAGGAAGCTTTCTTTTAAAGGTAACATTCTGTTCCTTGGTCATTTCGAACCTGTCGATGATTCGGTGATAGAAGTCAACAAAGTTGACCCATTCTATCGTAAGCCGATAATCTGTACTATCCATTTTTGAAAGCTGTAAAAGGTCATTCACGAGTCGGATCATTCTCTCCGTTTCAGTCCGTGTTACTTCTAGGAAATCCGGTGCAATCTCCTCATCCTGCCAGGCACCATCAGCTAAGGCTTCCAAGTAACTCCTCATCGTGGTTAAAGGTGTTCTTAGTTCGTGTGATACATTGGCTACAAACTCTCGTCTCTCGGCATCAATTTTTTCCTGGTCCGTAATATCATGAAGAACAGCAATCAGTCCATTAACAAAGCCGGTTTCCTTTTGGATAACGGAGAAATTCGCACGAAGGAAATAGCGCTCCGATTTCGTACTGTAATCTAGGATTAATGAATCCTTCTCCTCGAGTAAGTCTTCAAATGTATTCGTGTCATCTAAGTTTAGAAGGGACACAATCGGTTGGGATAGAACTGTTTCACGTGAAACATTCAACAGCTTGGCTGCTGGCTCATTGATTAAAATGACTCGCCCTTTCCGATCGGTAGCTATAACCCCGTCTGTCATATAAGAAAGAACCGACGAAAGCTTTCTCCGTTCCCCTTCAGTCATGGCTTGTGCTTCTTGAAGCTTTTTCGTCAGGTTGTTAAAGGTAATCGCCAGTGTGCCAATCTCATCGTACCCATACACTTTTACTTTCCGTGAAAAATTCCCTTTTGCCATGGCTAATGCCTGCTTCTTCATATCGGCAATCGGTCTTGTAATCGTCTGGGCTAATAAAATTCCTAAAACGGCAGTAATCGATAGAGCAATCGCCGTTCCTGTGGCAAAAATACCATTAATAGTTTTCATTTGTTCAAACACATTTTCTATTTTTGCGACAAGGTAGATGGCCCCAATGACTTTTTTTCCTGATTTAATTGGGGTAGCGAGAACCCAAATTCGGTCCCCTGTATGCGGGTCAATTTGGATGACACTTTGGTCTTCTTCCATCACCATTGATTGTTTAATCCTAAGCTCTGTTGTTCTTTGCCCAACGAGCCCCTGATTGTTGGTGTTGGAAGTGCCGAGAATTTTAAGAGATCTATTTTCAATTACCCGCACCTCAGAAATATCCCCCGCATCAAAGTCTCGAAGGATTTTCCTAATATCTTCTTCGACTGTTGGATCCTCTGGAGTACGCTCTTTTTTCATTTCTTCCACAATATTATAAGCAAGCAAATTCACGCGCTCTTTTAATGATGTCTGGAAGTTTGTCCTAAGCGTTTCTTCCAGCTGCTTTACAAAATACACGCCGATAATTTGCATAGCAACTAATATAAGCAATACATAGATGATGACAAATTTTACGTGTATTGACCGAAAAAAACCAACCTTTTTCATCAATGATATTACTCCTGTTCAGGATTCCGTAAATAGTATCCAACTCCGCGACGGGTAACAATCCATGTTGGGTGACTTGGGCTATCCTCAATTTTTTCACGCAAACGTCTAACCGTTACATCTACCGTTCTCACGTCTCCATAATAATCATAGCCCCATACGGTTTGCAGGAGATGTTCTCTCGTCATAACTTGCCCGATATGCTTTGCTAAATAAAAAAGCAACTCAAACTCACGGTGCGTTAATTCAATCGTCTCACCGCGTTTGGAAACCACATAGGCATCTGGATGGATCACGAGGGAACCAATTTCAATTTCATTTGACTCATTTTCAGCATCAGGCTGTGCCAATACTTGTTGGTGTCTACGTAAGTTTGCTTTCACACGGGCAATTAATTCCCTTGTGCTGAACGGTTTTGTTACGTAATCATCTGCACCTAGTTCTAGACCTAATACTTTATCAATTTCAGAATCCTTCGCTGTCAGCATAATAATCGGCATTTCGTACTTTTTACGAACTTCCCGACATACCTCCATACCATCTCTTAATGGGAGCATAATATCTAGAAGAATTAGATCTGGCTGTATCTCTTCCACTAATTCGAGTGCTTCATTTCCATCATAGGCGCAATAGACAACATATCCTTCTTTTTTCAGGTTGAACTGCAAAATATCTGCAATTGGCTTTTCATCATCCACAACAAGAATTTTCTTTTCCATACCATTGCTCCTTTTTTTATCAATTATCTATTCAATCACAAGTTGTTAAAAGTCATAACTATACTATTTTACTTTACCATTTTATTAGCATAAATTCATCTTTAACTAGCATTTGGCAAGATTGGCATGTTATACTTTTCCACTTTTGTTATTTTTATAAGGCTTTTGTAAACTGATCTGTTGATTTCCGCTCCAGGCGCTTCGCTTTCCGTGGGCGTTTCGGCGAGCCTCCTCGGCGCTCACGCCTGCGGGGTCTCCCCTGACCCGCACTCCCACAGGAGTCTTCGCGCCTTCCGCTCCAATCAACAGGTGTGTTAAAACGATATAATGCTTTAACATGGCCTTTCATAAAAAGTAAAAGTCTCTAGTAACGACTAGAGACCTTTCATTTATATTATTTTGGCTCTGTTAACCTTGCCTGTTGATTTCCGCTCCAGGCACTTCGCTTTCCGTGGGTGTTTCGGCGAGCCTCCTCGGCGCATGCGCCTGCGGGGTCTCCCCTGAACCATACTCCCACAGGAGTCTTCGTGCCTTCCGCTCCAATCAACAGAGTGTAAAAATCAACACTGTTCTTTAACATAACCATTATTTTAAATAAGTAAGTGGGTTAACTAAGCTTCCATTTTTATATACTTCGAAGTGAAGGTGGACGCCGGTTACGTTTCCTGTTGCACCCATGATTCCAATTGCTGTGCCTTTAGAAACAGTTTGTCCTACTTTTACGTTAATCGATGACATGTGGCCATAAAGCGTACGGAAACCATTTTTATGGTCGATAATGACTTTATTTCCATAGCCACCTGAATCCCAACCAGCAGAAACAACAACGCCATTATCCGCAGCCTTAATAGTCTTGTTACTTGGTCTCGCAATATCAATCCCTTTATGCATTTTTCCCCAGCGATAGCCAAGCTTACTGGATACATACCCACCAACGGTTGGCCAGGCAAAGGAACCCTCCCCACGAGATGGGATTGCTTTCGTTCCTTTAATAACAATGTGATTGATTGGCTGCTGTAGAATTTGTTCACTTGTTTGATCTTTTTTAATGGTTACGCCATTTTGTTCTGATAGTAAATAGTTTACTAAGCGGGATCCGTTTTGTCCTGCTTGCTTTTCCTTGGTTTCACCTTTAGGCATAGATGAATCCTCAACTACTTCATTCGTAAATGCTATTTCTTCCTTTAGATTAGCTTCTTTATCAACAATGACAGCAACATACGGTTGTAGAACCGTAACATTTAATTCCTGGCCAATCTTCAAAAGAGTTCCAGCCGTCAGACCTGGGTTTAATGCCAGGATATCATCCTGACTTAAGCCATGGTTCGAAGCAATTGTTTCGAGAACATCGCCCTCTTGAACAATATATTTCTTTTCCTCTAACGTACCTTTTTGTAAAAACGTTAAAGCTTCCGCACTAGACATTATTTTTTCCGGAGCAATATTTTCCGTTTTAATGGAAACATCTTTAGATAATCGAACGTCTAATAACCGGGTTTCATTTTCCTTTAATGCGGGTAAAGAAGGAGTAGCTGACGCTTTTCTAGACTCCAATTCGTTTAATTGCTCTTCAGTTACGTATTGAAGCTTCAGTTTCTTTATGACATCCTTGGCTTCCTCTTTATTGTCTAAATAAGCAATTGGTTTTCCATCAATAACGATGGCTGATGCCTCCGCTTGCAGTTGAAATGACTTTTTAATAGTTTGAAGTGTTTCTTGATTATCGGCAGAAGCACGGAAAACCTGTTCAGGTATGTACTTGACCTGTGGACCAAATTTTAGTGTGACATCCTTGAGGGATTTTCTGGCTGTTATAACTTCCTCGTCCACTAATTGATCGACTATATTTTTATCAGTAACATTGCCGATATATGTACCATTCAAATAAACATGATAAATGGTGGTTAATTTCGATGAAGTAGCAAGTGCAACTGGCCCATTGCTAAAGGCAACGACAGATGCAGCCAATACAGTAATAATGGTCGTTTTAAGTAGTAAAAACTTTTTTGTTTTCGCTATTTTATTAAAAAATAACATCTTTTCCTCCTAAACCACGGTAAAACCCTCTTACTCTAGTACTTTTGACTAACAAAGAATTTCCCAGTATTTTAGACCTTCTTTACTTTACCATAGTTTGATTTAAAAAGATTAATAGTTGATATAATGTAACAAAAATGTATAATTGCTGACATTTTTCTACTTTTTTTAAGATTAATCAGTCAAATTAACTCAAATTTTCTTTGGATTTTAAAATATGGAGTAGGGTAGAATTCCTATAATATCAAGGATTACAATAGTCCTAGAGTAATAGATTTCTTTTTATAAAATAGGACAAGCGAATTATTCCTGTTTTGTAAAATAAGAGGGATATTTATTACAAAAAAATTACAAAAATGTGTTCTGTGAGGGAATAAAAAAAGAAGCCTGCCGAAGCAAACTTCTTTTTTGGATGGCTCAGGACGGAATCGAACCGCCGACACAAGGATTTTCAGTCCTTTGCTCTACCGACTGAGCTACTGAGCCATATTAAGATGATTCACTAATCTTTAATTGAGATAAAGACCTTTGCTCAAAAGAACTTCCGTTCTTTTTCGCAAATTGCCGCAGAAGCGTAATCAGGATGTGAGCAATCTGCTCTACCGACTGAGCTACTGAGCCATAATAAATTTTGTAATATGTAAATGGCGGTCCGGACGGGACTCGAACCCGCGACCTCCTGCGTGACAGGCAGGCATTCTAACCAACTGAACTACCGGACCATTATAAATTGATCGTCAGCAAGGAAACCGTCCTTGCCAGTCACTTACTGACAATCAAATGCCGATGACCCCTACGGGATTCGAACCCGTGTTACCGCCGTGAAAGGGCGGTGTCTTAACCGCTTGACCAAGGGGCCATACTAAAAATATTTAAATGGTGAGCCATGAAGGACTCGAACCTTCGACCCTCTGATTAAAAGTCAGATGCTCTACCAACTGAGCTAATGGCTCTCGAATGAAGATGATTCACTAATCTTTTATTTGCGACGGATGCCCACGCCTCAGAAAGCATATTCAAGTAGCAGCTCGGCGTGTGCCCTGATGCTATTTCTAAGAAGCTTACTCGATCGTGCTCTACCAACTGAGCTAATGGCTCTCGTTTATTTCTTTGTCGTATCGTGGCGACGCTTTTTATAATAGCATGGATAATACTATTTAGGCAATACTTTTTCAAAAAAACTTTTTAAATAATTGAAGCCCTCAAATTTGAGGGCTTCTCACTATGTTTTAAACTTGTCTCCAAGGGCTTCTTACTACGTTTGTTTGATTACGGTCAGGTCCTACAGAGAAAGTTGTTAATGGCACTCCTGTTAGCTGCGTTACACGCTCTACATAGTGGCGGGCATTAACTGGAAGTTCGTCTAATGCTTTCACTCCTGTAATATCTTCTGTCCAGCCTGGTAATTCCTCATAAACTGGCACACACTCTGCTAAAATTCGTAAATTTGCAGGGTATTCAGTAATTAACTCATCCTTATAGCGGTATGCCGTACAAATTTTCAATGTTTCGATGCCAGTTAATACATCGATTGAGTTAAGTGAAAGGTCTGTTAATCCACTGACACGGCGGGCATGACGGACAACTACACTATCAAACCAGCCAACACGGCGAGGGCGTCCTGTTGTTGTACCGTATTCACGACCTACTTCGCGAATTTGATGTCCAATTTCATCATGTAGTTCAGTTGGGAACGGACCATCACCCACACGGGAAGTATAGGCTTTACATACTCCTACTACATGCGTAATTTTAGATGGACCAACACCAGAACCAATCGTTACTCCTCCAGCAACAGGATTCGAAGATGTAACGAATGGGTATGTGCCTTGGTCAATATCAAGCATAACACCTTGTGCACCTTCGAAAAGAACACGTTTGCCGTCATCTAAAGCATCATTTAACACAACAGATGTATCACAAACATAATGCTTCACTTGTTGGCCGTATTCATAGTACTCATCAAGGATTTCTTCCTTGGTAAAACCTGTTGTTTCATATATACGTTCAAATAGACGATTTTTTTCTGCTAGGTTTTGTTCAAGCTTTTCTTCGAAGATTTCACGATCTAATAAATCAGCCATACGAATACCGACACGAGCAGCTTTGTCCATGTAAGCAGGACCGATCCCTTTTTTAGTTGTACCGATTTTATTAGCACCTTTGCGTTCTTCTTCCACTTCATCTAATTTGAGGTGGTAGGGAAGAATGACATGTGCGCGGTTACTAATGCGAAGATTATCCGTTGTAATTCCTTTTTCATGTAAATAAGCAAGTTCATTAACCAGTGCCTTCGGATCGACAACCATACCATTCCCAATTACACATGCTTTTTCTTTATAGAAAATCCCTGATGGAATCAGGTGTAATTTGTAGGTTTCTCCATTAAATTTTATGGTGTGGCCTGCATTGTTTCCACCTTGATAACGTGCAATGACCTCTGCATTTTCAGATAGGAAATCAGTAATTTTTCCTTTTCCTTCGTCTCCCCATTGCGTACCAACAACCACTACTGATGACATAAAAGGCACCTCCGAAATTTTTGCTTTCAGTAAATATTTATTATTCCCTCAGATAGTTTATCAATTTAACGAGTAAAAATCAACAAAACACGAACAATTTATAACAAATTTTATATTATGTTCGTAAAATATTAATTTACCATTCTATTAATCTTCCAACTTGGAAATAAAAAAGGCTAGCCAAGAATGGCTAACCTTCAAAAATCTATGCACCTGGCGGCTCATACCGCGTCTCGAGATTGACGAACTTATTATATTCCTTAACAAAGGCCAACGCTACAGTACCAGTTGGGCCGTTACGCTGCTTGGCAATAATGATCTCAATGATATTTTTATTCTCCGATTCCTTATCATAGTAATCATCACGATATAAGAAGGCAACAATATCGGCATCCTGCTCGATACTTCCTGATTCACGGATATCGGACATCATCGGACGCTTATCTTGACGCTGTTCCACACCACGGGAAAGCTGAGAAAGAGCAATAACAGGAACCTTCAGCTCACGGGCTAACTGCTTAAGGGAACGGGAAATTTCCGAAACTTCCTGCTGACGGTTCTCACCTGATCGGCCGCTTCCCAAAATCAACTGCAAGTAATCGATTAAAATCATGCCTAACCCATGCTCTTGTTGCAAGCGACGGCATTTTGAACGGATATCACTAATTCTAACACCAGGGGTATCATCGATAAAAATCCCTGAATTTGATAGACTACCCATTGCCATAGTCAGCTTGCCCCAGTCATCATCCGTTAAGGAACCGGTACGCAGCCTTTGCGCATCAATATTACCTTCCGAACAAAGCATACGCATTACCAGCTGTTCTGCACCCATCTCAAGACTGAAAATAGCTACATTTTCACCCGTCTTCGTCGCTACATTGGAAGCAATATTCAAAGCAAATGCCGTTTTACCTACAGAAGGACGAGCACCTACAATAATTAAGTCATTTCGCTGGAACCCGGCTGTCATTCTGTCTAGCTCAGCAAATCCGGTAGAAATCCCCGTAATCTCTCCTACACGATTGTGCATTTCTTCAATATTGTCATACGTACGGACAAGGACATCTTTAATATTATGGAACGCTCCTGCATTCTTTCTCTGGGCAACTTCCATAATACTTTTTTCCGCTTCACTTAAGAGTGCTTCAACCTCATCCTCACGCGAATATCCATCGGTTGCGATATTCGTTGCCGTACGAATCAGTCTTCTAAGTAACGATTTTTCTTCTACTATTCTCGCATAATACTCAATATTGGCTGCTGTAGGTACAGAACCTGCAAGCTCACTTAAATAACTCACACCACCGGTATCTTCTAAAAGCTTGGCTGCTGCCAGCTCCTCCGTCACGGTAATCAAGTCAACGGCTTTTCCTTGATCATTTAAGTTGAGCATCACATTAAATATTTTTTGATGTGCAGCACGGTAAAAATCTTCAGGAATCAAGATTTCCGATGCCAAAGTTAAAGAAGAAGGCTCTAAAAAGATAGCCCCTAAAACAGCCTGTTCGGCCTCTATATTTTGTGGCGGCATGCGATCCGCGAATAAATCATTCATTTATAAAAAACCTCCTATTCTAGTAGGATGATTTTAAGTAATAGTCTAAAAGTATTATATCATATCCTAAAAAGAAAAAAGTGATCAGCTAAGACCGATCACATCATTGATAACTTTTATATCTTAACATGGTTTCCTACCAATTCACACTGGCAAATTTTATCCCTGTACTATTTTATTTCTTTAACAGAGACAGTTAATGTAGCTGTTACTTCGTGGTAAAGCTTTACTGGAACCTTTGTGTGGCCAAGCGTGCGAATCGCATCAGTTAGTTCCATTTTACGCTTATCAATTTTAATTCCATGTTTCTTTTGCAATTCTTCTGCAATTTGCTTTGTTGTAATGGAACCAAAGAGTCTTCCACCCTCACCAGCTTTAGCCGTTAACTCCACCGTAATTTTATCCAATACTTCTTTCAACTTTTTCGCTTCGGCTAGTTCTTCTGCCGCTTCCTTTTCTTGTTTCTTTTTTTGGGCATCTAAAGAACTGACATTAGCATTATTTGCTTCAACAGCTAAACCTTGTTTAATTAAAAAGTTATGTGCATAGCCATCAGCTACATTTTTCACTTCACCTTTTTTACCTTTTCCTTTTACATCTTTAAGAAATATTACTTTCATTCTTTTTTCACTCCTTCAAAATATTCATCAATTGCCAGCTTTAACTTTGTTTCCGTTTCGTTTATCGTTAAGCCACTAAGCTGGGTCGCTGCATTCGTAAGGTGACCGCCACCTTTAAGGCTTTCCATAATCACTTGGACATTGATGTTTCCTAGTGAACGTGCACTAATTCCTATAACACCTTCACTCCTTTTGGAAATAACAAAAGAGGCGAGAACTCCATCCATCGTTAACAAAGTATCTGCTGCTTGCGCAATAATGACTTGATCATTCAGTTCATTTTCATTTCCTTTTGCTATAGCCACTCCCTCACGATAAAAAGAAACAGATTCAATCAGCTTGGCCCGTTTGATATATGTATCTACATCTTCTTTTAAAAGCTTTTGGACTAAAACTGTATCTGCACCATGGGCACGTAAGTAGGAGGCTGCATCAAACGTCCTGGACCCTGTCCGTAAGGAGAAACTCTTTGTGTCGACAATAATCCCTGCTAATAGAGCAGTGGCTTCGATCATCTCAATTTTACCTCTTTTAGGCTGATATTCCAAAAACTCCGTTACTAGCTCGGCAGTAGAAGATGCATAGGGCTCCATATAAACAAGCAATGGATTGGCAATAAAATCCTCACCACGACGATGATGGTCAATGACCACCACATGGTCTATTTTATTTAACAGTCGCTCTTCCATGACTAAGGCAGGCTTATGTGTATCCACAATCACTAGAAGGGTTTTTTCTGTAGACATTTCTAATGCTTGCTCTGGACCAATAAAATGTGAATATAACTGCTCACTCTGGCGTATTTCTTCCATGAGCCTTTTACCACCATTGTCCAGTTCTGACGTATTGACCACAATATATGCTTCTTTTTGATTCATTTGCGCTACTTTATAAATGCCAATACTGGAACCAATAGAATCCATATCAGGGTTTTTATGCCCCATGACAATCACTTTATCACTGGCCGTAATTAAATCCCTCAAGGCATGAGAAATGACACGTGCTCTTACCCTTGTCCGTTTTTCAACAGGATTTGTTTTTCCACCGAAGAATTTCACTTTCCCATTTGGCAGTTTAATGGCTACCTGATCGCCGCCTCTGCCGAGAGCTAAGTCAAGGCTTGATTGTGCTAATGCTCCCAATTCAGGTAAAGAAGTAACACCTGTTCCAACCCCGATACTTAAGGTAAAGGAGACATTCTGCTTGGAGGTCATTTCTCTTACATCATCAAGAATAGTAAATTTGCCCTTTTCAAGAGAACGGAGAATTCCTTCACTAAACACAGCAATAAATCGCTCAGAGGAAACCCGTTTGAGGAAAATTCCATTATCCTGAGCCCATTTATTTAGGATAGATGTCACGAGATTGTTAATACTCCCTCGCATTTGGTCATCCATACCCTGTGTCAGATCATCGTAATTATCTAAGAAAATGGTGCCAATAACCGTCCGTTCATCCTGGTACTTTTTTTCAATTTCTTTTTGTTCGGTAACATCAAAAAAGTATAATAGCCGCTCTTCACGTTTGTGGATGACACGAAACTTCCGTTCATGAAGAGTAATAATTTCCGTTTCCACTTCCTGTTTAATCAACGGAATGAGTGAATCTGCCACATCATAAAGCGATCTTCCAACTAATGTTTCTTCATCAAAGTATGAGGCCAGGAAAGGGTTGGTCCACTCAACGAAATACTCCTCATTAATGAGCATAATCCCAATTGGCATTTCCATAAGCGCCTCTTCGCCAACCTTTTTGACTCGGTAGGAAAGGGTTGAGATGTATTCTTCCATTTCTTTTCTTTGGCGACGCTCAATAACAAACATATAGTAGAGAGGGAAAAACATTAATAATAACCCGGCCACACTTAATATCCAGTTATATAATAACAGGACAATGAGCAGTACCACTGTAACGCCAATTAACCCATAAAAGGGATAACGGATTGACCGCTTTTCTAAAAATGCAGGCAAAGTTTTCAGCTCCTAGTCGTGAATCTTACTCTTTCTTTTCAAATTGCCTTCGAAAATCAAAGCCTAAATCAGTAATGCCCAATACCATTATTATATAACGGACTATTGGAATCATCAAAGTAAGAATTACAACAAGCACACCAAGTCCCTTTGCAACCGACCTTTGGTGGAAAATATAGAATAAAAAAGCAAGACCCTGTACTGTCATTATAATTTCTAAAAGGTATTTAGCATTAATTAATACGGAATATACATATGTACCCTCATGCGGGTGAAACAGCAGCATCGCACCTAAGGAAATTAGATAATACCATAAAAGACTTTTTGGCAGGGATAGATTGCGGAAACTCCCCCATGGCTGGACATTTACACCAAACCTTTTTACAACCGGAAAGCTAATCCATTGAATGAAAAACGAAGCAGATACCGCAGTGAAAATCAGATACGATGGAGCAAGAGTCGTAATTTGATTTATCATTAGGTTACCCTGCTCTTGTAATTTCTCAAGTTGCTCCTCTTGCCCTTGCGTCTTTAATATCTCTTCAGACTGTTTCACTGATTCATTAACAGAGGTTTTCAATTCATGAATAATATCCAATTGGAAAAAAGCAGCCGAAACACTATAAAAAATAACCATTCCTATTGTTAGGATAAGGGTGCTAGCAAGTAAAATAAAATTCCGACTCTTGTTTTTTTGCACCAGATAGCCAATGACCACTCCAGCAGATCCATGGATCAACATAAGGGCTAGCCCCCTTAATGAGCCAGCAAAAAAGGAGATAAAAACAGCTGCTATACAAAAGGCTGTGATCATTTTTATATTATTTTTCGCTGAAAATAATATAAATGGTATGGGTATCGCAATGACGACGAACCCCCCTACAATAGGAACGTAAGTACTTATTAAGATAAGAGCTGCCATCGAAGCTAAAAGAATGGCACCCTCTGTTAGTTTATGTACATTTTTCACTTCTTCACCTCTAATTATGAAAGCTATCCTCTTATTTTAGACTACAAGAGAGTTATGATTCAACTTTATAAAAAGGAAAAAGGCAGTAAGGGCGACCCTTACTGCCTTAGAAAGCTTATTATTCTCCAGCCACGAATGGTAATAATGCCATTTGACGTGCACGTTTGATTGCAACTGTTAGTTTACGTTGGTATTTAGCGCTAGTACCAGTTACACGACGTGGTAAAATTTTTCCACGCTCAGAGATGAATTTTTTAAGTAAATCTACATCTTTGTAATCGATGCGAGAGATGCCATTTGCTGTGAAATAGCAAACCTTACGACGCTTTGCGCGACCGCCTTTACGTCCTCCTGCCATGAAAATTCCCTCCTTTATAATTTTTTTATTTATTCACGTTCGATAAAGGTTGTTTAGAATGGAAGATCATCATCGGAAATGTCAATTTGTCCATTTCCTGCAAATGGATCTTCATCCACACGAGTAAAACCTTTATTTTGGTTTTGGTTTTGGTTTTGGTACTGGCGCTGATTCTGATTGCCGCCTCCGTATTGGTTTCCTTGCGGTTCCCGTGGGGGTGCACCGAAATGATCATTGTCGCCTCTTCCACCGCCGCCACCAGACGAGCTTTTAGGTTCTAAGAACTGAACGCTCTCTGCTTGAACCTCTGTAACGTAAACACGTTTACCATCTTGTCCTTCATAGTTGCGGGTTTGAATACGACCATCAACACCTGCAAGACTGCCCTTTTTCAAGAAGTTCGCTACATTTTCAGCCGGTTTACGCCAAACAACACAATTAATAAAGTCTGCTTCACGTTCACCTGCTTGACTAGAAAATGGTCGATTAACTGCTAGAGTAAAGGTAGCAACAGGAACCCCATTTGGCGTATAGCGCAAATCAGGATCTTTTGTTAAACGGCCAACAAGCACGACACGATTCATCATCAGAATCAACTCCTTTTCTTCCAGGGATTGTTCCACATGAAACATTCTTCACCTGAAAAAATTTTATATTAATATTAAGCTTCTTCTTTAATTACGATATGGCGAATGATATCTTCGCTGATTTTTGCAAGACGAGAAAATTCTTGTACTGCATCAGCTGAAGATGTAGTTTTAGCGATTTGGTAGTATCCGTCACGGAAATCGTTGATTTCGTATGCAAGACGGCGCTTACCCCAATCTTTTGTTTCAGCAGTTTCCGCACCATTGTCAAGAAGAATTGTGTTAAAACGCTCAACTAGAGCCTTTTTCGCTTCCTCTTCAATGTTTGGGCGGATGATGTACATGATTTCGTACTTATTCATCACAGTCACCTCCTTTTGGTCTAAACGGCCCGAATGGGCAAGGAGCAATTATTCATTACTCACAAGTTAAGATTATAGCATAGAAAAACAGGAAAAGCAATGTTCTTTCCCTGTTCCCATTTTTACCTATTTACATTGATTTAAACATGTAACCTAGTCTGTTGATTTCCGCTCCAGGCACGAGCGGTTCGTGGGTGTTTCGGCGAGCCTCCTCGGCGCAAGCGCCTGCGGGGTCTCCCCTGAACCATACTTCCACAGGAGTCTTCGTGCCTTCCGCTCCAATCAACGGGATGCCAGTTCAACAATATGCTATAAACTATACATTGAAACGGAAGTGGATGACGTCGCCGTCTTTTACTTCGTACTCTTTTCCTTCTAGGCGGACTTTTCCAGCTTCTTTAGCTGCGTTGTGGCTTCCTGCTGCTAGAAGGTCATCGTAGGATACTGTTTCTGCACGAATGAATCCACGTTCGAAATCAGAATGAATGACACCCGCACACTGAGGAGCCTTCATTCCTTTTTTGAATGTCCAAGCACGAACCTCTTGAACTCCTGCTGTGAAATAGGTAGCTAAGCCAAGTAAGTTATATGCAGCACGGATTAACTGATCTAGACCTGATTCTTCGATGCCAAGCTCAGAAAGGAACATAGCCTTTTCTTCACCCTCAAGCTCTGCAATTTCTTCTTCAATTTTCGCACAAACCACGATTACTTCAGCATTATCAGCTGCCGCATATTCACGAACTTTTTGTACATATTCATTATCAGAAGGATCAGCAATATCATCTTCACTCACATTAGCTACATACAGAACAGGTTTAATCGTTAAAAGATGTAGACCTTTAACTAATTTCATTTGTTCCTCTGTGAAATCAACCGTACGAGCAGGTTTCTCTGCTTCAAACGCATCACGAAGCATTGCAAGTACTTCGAATTCTGCTGCTGCATCCTTATCTTTTTGCTTAGCCAATTTTTCAACGCGGCTAATACGCTTTTCCACGGATTCCATGTCTGCAAGAATTAACTCCAAGTTAATGACTTCAATATCATCAATTGGGTCCACTTTTCCAGAAACGTGTGTGATATTTTCATCTGCGAAGCAGCGAACTACTTGGCAAATCGCATCTACTTGGCGGATATGAGATAGGAACTTGTTTCCTAACCCTTCACCTTTACTTGCACCTTTAACAATCCCAGCAATATCGGTAAATTCAAATGCTGTTGGAACAGTTTTCTTAGGTTGAACAAGCTCAGTTAATTTTTGTAAACGGTGGTCAGGTACTTCTACAATTCCTACGTTTGGATCAATCGTACAGAAAGGATAGTTCGCTGATTCCGCTCCTGCCTGTGTGATTGCATTAAATAAAGTAGACTTACCAACGTTCGGTAAACCTACGATACCAGCTGTTAAAGCCATGTCCTTCACTCCTCATATTAAAAATCGATCTATTTTAGGCTATGTTAACTTGATTGTTGATTTCCGCTCCAGGCACTTCGCTTTCCGTGGGTGTTTCGGCGAGCCTCCTCGGCGCAAGCGCCTGCGGGGTCTCCCCTGAACCATACTCCCACAGGAGTCTTCGTGCCTTCCGCTCCAATCAACAGGGTATAAAAATCAATACTGTTCTTTAACATTGCCCTATTTAAATTAAAATTGAGTCCATTAATCAATAAATAGTCAAGCCTTTCACAATTATAGGCATTTGTAAGAAAAAAGACAAGGATGAAAAAACTGCTACCCATAGGCAGCAGTTAGTTCACTTTTTCAATATTTACTAGACAATCAAATAATGTGCTTCCTAGACCATTATCCGATTTCCTGTTAGAGGTTAGTTTATTTACCGATCCGCCGAATTCTTTCCAAATTCCCTCATCAATATTAATCGTATTGGGATGTGCCGCTGCTAAGACTGAAATAAACCCACTTACTTCTCCTCGCTCATTCCATACCCTGACTAAATCGCCATTTTGTAGTTTTTTCTGTTCTGCGATATTGGATGCAACCTCAACTTTTACCTTTGGCTTAGATGGGAGGAGGTGATAATTTTGCGAATGATTCGAGCGTAAAGGATGAATCGTTAACAAATGGTACGGAAAGTATTCGGCAAGCTTTGGATTTTTCCATTTGGATTCTTCCGGTACAGATAGCTTTAAAGAACCACCTAGCAACGAAGTAAATTCAAACTTTCCTGTTGGCGTTTGAAAACGATAGTCCTGCCAAGGAATTTTATCAACAGGTAATTCTAATGTTTGCTGTTCTTTTAATTGTTCAAACGTAACACCTTTTTTCTCTAAGGATTGGAAGGTCATCTTCAGCCATTCTTCTCTTGAAAAATTAAAGTCCTCTCCGAATCCTAAGCGCCTTGCTAATTCTGTCCAAATCCATAAGTCAGACTTTGCCTCACCAGGAGAAGTGACCAGCTTAGGTCCATAATTCACATAATGATGATACATGGAGGAATAATAAATATCCTCTTCCTCAAAAGCAGTGGTGGTTGGCAAAACATAATCAGCTAATCTTGCAGTGTCCGTCATAAACTGTTCAATCACCACAAGCGTTTCAACTGAAGAAAATGCTTTCTCCACCACATTAGTGTCTGGAACCTGGGTAATAGGGTTCCCGCATGTTACGATGATCATCTTAATTTCTGGGTCAACTGCCGCCAGTACCTCTTCCGCCTGCTTCATAATTGAAAATTGCCGATGATTTTGTTTTCGACTAGGCAGAGTTAACTCATCAAACACAAAGCTTTGACCTACCTGCAGATTTGCATAATTGGCACCGCCGCCGGCAACTCCTATATTCCCACTAATCGCCACTAGTGCATCGATGAAACGAATGGTATTCCCGCCGTTTGTATATCTTTGCAAACCTAAACCCATATAAGTAGCGGTTGGCTTATCTGCATAAATTTGAGCTAATTGCGTGATTACCTCTAAGGGTACTTCCGTCATTTCACTCAATTGTTCCATTGAGATTTCTACTAGGAGTGCAGCTAAGTCTGGGAATCCATGTGTATATTGTTCGATAAACTGTCGGTCTTCCAATCCTAAGCGGAGCATTTCTTTAATAATTGCAGCTGCTAATAATCCGTCCATTCCTGGTTTCACTGAAATATACTGATCGGCTATTTTTGCCGTTGCATTATAGAGAGGATCAATCACATAGATTTTAGCCCCTTTTTTCTTCACTTCTAAAAGCTTTTCATAAAAGTGCATGTTTGTTCTAGAGACATTTCTTCCCCAAATAATGATATGTTTGCTGTTAGTAATGTCCTCAGGTTCGTGGCTATAAGCATTCCCAAAATCCCATTTTTGCGCTTCAATACCTGCCCCCCAACAAAGTGAGCCGTATAGTTCGGTTACCCCGCCAAAACAATTAAAAAAGCGTTGGTCCAAGTTTTTTAATATCCCATTATTCGCGTAATCATGACTATGCAAAACAGCAGTTGAGCCGTACTTTTCTTTGATTCCCTTTAATTTTGCAGAAATTTCGTCAAGGGCCTGCTCCCAGGAGATCTGCTCAAATTGTCCATTGATCTTCTTTAAGGGGTGCAATAGCCTTTGGCTTGAGTTGGTTCTCGTTTCGAGCATCCTGCCTCGTCCACAAATTTTTCCCTTTGTAATTGGATGGGAGGGATCACCTTCCACTTTCACAACCTTGTAGTTCTCTACTGTTACGTTAAATCCACAGCTATCCCAACAATTTAAAGGACACGCTGCCTTTCGAATCTCCTTCAATATCTCCACCCCCAACCTTCTGTTCTATGTCTAAAAAAAGAAGCACGGGCTTAACCCTCATGCTTCACTAAAGTCTTTTTCATTTTCCTTCCAAACTCTTTTCTTGGGATTAATACGCTATGTCCGCAGCCTTCACATTTAATCCTGATGTCCATTCCGAGGCGGATGATTTTCCAGCGATTCGTTCCACAAGGATGTTGCTTTTTCATTTCAACGACATCATTTAAGGCAAATTCTTTTTCTTCCATCGAACTTCCCCTCCTTTACACCCCAGGTTCTTTCGTCACTCTAGGATCCTTTGAGTACATGACCATACGCGGATACGGTATTTCAATTCCGTGCTCATCTAGGTGTAGTTTAATATCTTTACGAATTTTCCTTGAAACTGCTGTATGCTGCATCGGCAATGTTTCAGCCACAATCCTGACGATTACCTCTGAAGGTCCAAAGCTTTGAATCCCTAAATAATCTGGTGTTTTCACTAACTCCTCATATTTTTCTGGCATTGTTTCAAGTGATTCTCGAATAACCTTTTCAGCTTTATCTATATCCTCTTCATAAGCAATCCCGACATCTATAATTGCAAGGCTGTTATTAAGGGAAAAATTTGTTACCTCCATTATACTACCATTAGGTAAAATATGGACCTCACCTGTCCAGCTTTTTAATTTAGTTGTTCGTAAACCAATTGTTTGGACATTACCCTCGAACTGTCCAAGACGGACATGGTCACCAACTGAAAATTGATCTTCAAAAATAATGAAGAAGCCAGAAATCACATCTTTCACCAAGTTCTGAGCACCAAAACCAACGGCTAAGCCGACAACTCCTGCTCCTGCAATCAGTGCTTTCACATCAATTCCAAGTACTGAAAGAATCATCATTGCAGCAATAAAATAAATAACGTAGGAAAGGATGTTATCGAGAAGCTTGGAAAGTGTCTCTTCTCGTCGTACCGAGGTAGTCAACGGGGAGAGATTTCTAATTTTAAATACATTGTGTATGGCTACTTTCCCAATACGAATTAAGATGTTGGAGATAATAATAATGGCAATAATTTTTAGAAAACCTTCACCCATGTTTAACCATGTGTCTTCGTTCTGAAATTTATCAACTACTTTTTGGATTCCTTTTTCAGTAATACTCATTCACACACCATCCTTACATCCATAATACCTCATCTATTTTAACAATTTTTCTAGTTAGATAATAGCATTGTGATTTTTCTTTTTCTGCCTTGTTATGTATAGAATCCCTGAATTTTCCGTATAATAGTAAAACTATTCAAAATTTAGGGAGTGGGCCGAGTGAATCTGAAAACAAACCTTTTTGACAGGAGGGCCAAAGCACGCATTAGTCACGATGACCTTCACGCTGCTGAACATTTAGCGGAAGAGTTAATTGATTATATTCCTAGTGTAACCAAACGCCCAATTGTTTTTATTTGTATTGGAACAGACCGCTCTACAGGCGATTCATTAGGACCACTTGTCGGAACATTACTGGAAGAGAAGAATCTCAAAGCTTTTCATGTGTATGGCACATTAGATGACCCGATTCATGCGGTGAATTTAGCTGAAAAGTTGAAAGAAATTCAAGCAAAATATGTTGATCCTTATATTATTGGTATAGATGCATGTTTAGGCCGAATTAAGAATGTCGGCGTGATCCAAGTTGGTACTGGACCCGTCAAGCCCGGTGCAGGTGTAAATAAGGAACTTCCGGCTGTGGGGGATATACATATCACAGGCATTGTGAATGTCAGCGGATTTATGGAGTTTTTTGTACTACAGAATACACGATTAAATTTAGTCATGAAGATGGCTAAAACGATTGCAAATGGCATTTACCAGGCAAGCCTGCTTTACCCAAAGAAAAACTGGACGGAATTAAATTGGGTAGAAGAAGAGAGGACTAATTAAAAGAGCAACCGGCACGTACCGATTGCTCTTTTTAATTCCATTTATTGGAAGAATCGATGATAATTATACATAATCGTCACGATAATCCCAACTATGACAATCCCCGGCAACAAATTAGCCACTTTAATCTTTGTCATGCCTGTTAGATTCAAGCCGATGGCAAAGATCATGACTCCGCCTGTAGCAGTCATTTCAACAATAAATTGATCCATTAGTGCCTGTGGAACGAAACGATCAATTTGAGTTGCAAATAAGGCTATCAACCCTTCATACAGCATGACTGGAACAGCAGAGAAGATCACGCCAATTCCTAGAGTAGTAGTTAGGATTAGTGCGGTAAATCCATCAATCAATGATTTCATATACAATACATCATGATCACCCCGAATCCCGCTATCAAGTGCGCCAAGGATCGCCATTGCTCCAATGACAAAGATGAGAGTGGCAGTAACAAATCCTTCGGAAATGCTTCCTTTTCCATTTGACCCAACCTTTGATTCAAGCCATTGTCCCAGATCATTTAATTTATCTTCTAATTTTAAAAGTTCTCCAGTTACAGCTCCAACGACTAAGCTGATAATAACGATTAAGAAGTTTTCACTCTTTAAGCCCATCTGAAGTCCCAGTACCATCACGGACATGCCGATTGCATACATGACCGTTACTTTCATTCCTTCAGGGATTCGGTTTAATGCTTTTCCAATTAGAGTACCGATAATAATTAACAGTCCATTCACCAATGTGCCTAATAAAAACATGATTGTTACCCCTTTTTTCGCCTCTCGAAATAATATTAGTATTAAACTATCACTTTTCTGCTAGATTGAAAAGAATTTTCTCAAAAAAATAAACCATCTAGGAGATGGCTTACAAGGTTTCTTCGCGATCTAGCATTTCTAGGATTCGCTCGAGGTCCTCTTGTGAGAAAAATTCAATTTCAATTTTTCCTTTATTCTTGTTTTGTTTAATGTTCACAGTGGTTCCAAAGCGCTCACGAAGAACATGCTCGCGTTCCTGTAAAAAGACATCTTTTTTCTTTTCTGGCTTTTTTGTTTCACGTGAAACATTATCATTTAGTTGTTGAATTAATTTTTCTAACTGACGGACATTTAATCCTTCCTGGATGACCTTTTCAACGATAGCAGGTAATTTTGCCTTTTGCCTAAGTCCTAACAAGGCACGTCCATGTCCCATTGTGATTTTCTCAGCTGAAATTAATTCCTGAATCTTTTGCGGAAGAGAAAGGAGGCGGATATGGTTCGCGATATGTGGTCGGCTTTTTCCTAAACGCTTGGCTACTTCTTCTTGCGTCAGCTTTAACTTTTCCATTAATGTTTGGTAGGCTTGGCCTTCTTCAATTGGGTTTAAATCTTCCCTCTGTAAATTTTCCAACACCGCTAATTCCATCATTTGTTGCTCAGATAATTCACGAACAACAGCTGGAACAGTTTCCAGTTTTGCTTCCCTTGCAGCACGAAAACGTCGTTCCCCTACAACAATTTCATAGCCTCTAATACTCTTTCTAACGACTAGAGGCTGTAAAATTCCATGTTCGATGATCGAATCTCTTAATTCATCGATCGCTTCTTGGTGGAAGGTTTTTCGGGGCTGGTAAGGGTTGGGACGCAGTTCTTTCAGCTTAATTTCTTGGATTGCTTCTTCCTTTCCAGGTTCAACATTCGCAAAAAATGCATTCAGGCCTTTTCCTAAACCTTTAGCCATTCGATACCACTTCCTTTGCTAAATCTAAATACACTTCCGCTCCACGGGATTTTGAATCATAAGTAATGATTGGTTCCCCGTGACTTGGAGCCTCACTTAGACGCACATTTCTTGGAATAATGGTTTTGTAGACTTTATCTTGGAAGTATTTTTTGACTTCTTCAATGACTTGAATCCCGAGATTCGTTCTCGCATCAAGCATCGTTAGTAAGACACCTTCAATTTTTAAATCCTGATTTAAATGTTTTTGCACCAGTCTAACAGTATTTAATAATTGACTCAGTCCTTCTAACGCATAATACTCACATTGAACAGGGATAATCACCGCATCAGATGCTGTTAATGCATTAAGAGTTAATAATCCTAAGGATGGAGGACAATCAATAATAATATAATCGAACTGATCTTTTACCTCTCCAAGCGCACGTTTTAAACGCACTTCTCTTGAAATAGTAGGAACCAATTCAATTTCAGCCCCTGCTAATTGAATAGTTGCTGGTATAGCATATAAATTATCAACGGATGTTGGCTTTATAACATCCTTTGCTTCTACATCATCTACTAACACATCATAAATACACTGTTCTACTTCTGCCTTTTCAATTCCAACCCCACTTGTTGCATTGCCTTGCGGGTCTATGTCTACCAATAACACACGTTTCCCTATGTATGCTAAGCAGGCTCCTAGGTTGACGCTTGTTGTCGTTTTACCGACTCCGCCTTTTTGATTCGCGATTGCAAGGATTTTGCCCACGTTGTCACCTACCTTAATTCTTAAAAAATTTTAAACTCATATTCTATCAAAAGTTAATTATTATTAATTATCTAACATATGTTTAGGAATGTAAAATTCCATTCCTTTATTTTATCATGAAATGATTTCGTTGTTATTTATTTTCTAAAAATATTCCAATGTATAATATGGATATTTTTTACAATAATTAACACAAAGAAAGGTTTAAATTAAAAAATGCACCATAACCTTGTCTGTTGATTTCCGCTCCAGGCGCGAGCGGTTCGTGGGTGTTTCGGCGAGCCTCCTCGGCGAAACGCGCCTGCGGGGTCTCCCCTGAACCATACACTCCCACAGGAGTCTTCGCGCCTTCCTCTACAATCAACAGGATGCCATATTAACATTGGCTTTTTAATATTTAAATATAATTCCATAAAAAAAAACCAAACTTTTCAGTCTGGTCTTAGCACTTATTTTTTCTTTGGAATGCGGATGGTGAATTGGTAGAATTCTTCAAATTCTTCTTCTTCGGCATCCAAGTTGATTCCACTATCTGTTACCATTGATAACGATTGGCGAATCGTATTGACCGCTATTCTCATATCTTTACTAAAAGCCTTTCGCTTCGGCTTCGGCTTTTCATTTTTTTGTTCCAGCATCCTGACAACGCGTTCTTCGGTTTGCTTCACATTAAAATTCTTTTCAATCACTTCTGCCAATAGCATAACTTGTTTTTCCGGATCTTTTAATGGAATAAGTGCACGAGCATGGCGTTCAGTAATGACTTTATTTAATAACGCCTCTTGAACAGGCTGTGGTAATTTAAGAAGACGCAGCTTATTAGCGACTGTTGATTGTCCTTTACCCAGTCGCTGTGCTAATGCCTCTTGTGTCAAATTATGGAGCTCAAGCAGCTTTCCATATGCAATCGCTTCTTCAATAGGAGATAATTCTTCACGCTGTAAATTCTCTATCAGTGCAACAGAAGCCGTTTCAGTATCCGATAGATTTTTTACAATTGCAGGGGCTTCATTCCAGCCAAGCTTTTTCATCGCACGCCAACGGCGCTCCCCGGCAATAATTTCAAATCTATCGATATCAAACTCCCTGACGACAATAGGTTGAATGATACCATGTATATGAATGGTTCTTGATAGCTCTTCAATTTTGTCTTCATCGAACACCGTTCGAGGTTGGAACCGATTTGCTACGATCTGATTAATCGGTATTTTCCTTATTTCCTCGTTTCGTTCGATATCTATTTCCTGCTCAAACTCAACCTCTTGTTCTCCCTTATCGCCGAGGCCAAAAAAGCGTGTAAACGAATGCTTCATCCCCAACACCACCTTTACGAAACTCCCTATTACTTATTCTCTATACAAATAATTTCTTCCTGCCTAGGATACCATTTTTATAGAAAAATTGTTAGCTTAACAAAATAACTTTACCTCGCGCCTTCCGCTCTAATCAACCTATTCGATCGGCGATTTTCCTGGTGTTCCTGGCTTCCGAGGATATTTCTTTGGCGTTTGTTTTTCCTTTTTAATGATTAAAATATTTCGTTCACTCTCTTCGAGTGGGAGCGTAAAGGTGAACACCTTTTCCACTTTTCCACCAAGAGTAGTGATGGCCTTTTGGCCTGTTCCTAATTCATCCTGGGCATGGGCTGCCTTCATAGCAATAAATGTCCCTCCGACTTTTACCAGCGGCAGGCAAAGTTCACTTAAAACAGACATTCTGGCAACCGCTCTAGCTGTAACCACATCAAAGGCTTCCCGATAACTTGGATTGACCCCAAAGGTTTCCGCACGATCATGAACAAAATGAACGTTATCTAATTTTAGAACGGTAGCAAGATGATTTAAAAATGAAATTCGTTTATTCAAGGAATCAACAATGGTTACCTCAATTTGAGGATATACAATTTTTAACGGGATACTTGGAAATCCTGCACCTGCTCCAACATCACATAGATGAAAAGGCTTGGTAAAATCAAAATAAAAGGATGCAGCAATGGAATCATAAAAATGTTTTAGATACACTTCATGCTTTTCCGTTATTGCTGTTAAATTCATTTTTTCGTTCCACTCGACAAGCGTTTCAAAATAGGTCTGAAACTGTTCAAGTTGCCTATCTGTAAGAGTAATTCCCTTTTCCTCCAGGCTTGCCTTAAATTGTTCGATATCCATAGACCATCTTCCTCACTAACTGTTCAGCCCCAGCATCATATGCTGGGAACTGTTTAAAATTATTCATGAACTTTTGCAATACGGCCTTGCTCCAAATAAACGAGGAGAATTGAAATATCAGCTGGATTAACACCAGAAATACGGGATGCTTGAGCAATTGATAACGGTTTGATTTGCTTAAGTTTTTGTTTAGCTTCTGTTGCTAAACTGTTAATCGCATCATAATCAATATTTTCAGGGATTTTCTTATTTTCCATTTTCTTTAAGCGTTCAACCTGCTGAAGTGATTTTTCAATATAGCCTTCGTACTTAATTTGAATCTCTACTTGCTCTTTGATTTCATTGTTTAATTCAATCTCACTCTTCGAAAGCTGTTCGACTAATTCATACGTCATTTCTGGTCTTTTTAGCAGATCCGCAGCATGAATTCCATCCTTAAGTTCACTGCCACCCACACTTCGAATGACTGCCTGAACTTCTGTAGATGGTTTAAGAATGATGGACTGTAATCGTTCCTTTTCCGCTTCGATTGCTGCTTTTTTTACTAAAAATGCTTCATAGCGCTCATCACGAATAAGACCGATTTTATGACCAATTTCAGTCAATCTTAAATCCGCATTATCATGACGTAATAATAAGCGATATTCTGCTCTAGAGGTCAACAAACGATAGGGCTCGTTTGTCCCTTTTGTGATCAAATCGTCAATTAACACACCAATATACGCATCAGATCGGCTCAAAACTAATTCTTCTCGCTCTAATGCCTTAAGACCCGCATTAATACCGGCCATTAACCCTTGACCAGCCGCTTCCTCATAACCAGATGTTCCATTGATTTGTCCAGCCGTATATAAATTTTTAACAACTTTAGTTTCTAATGTCGGCCATAGTTGTGTAGGAACAATGGCATCATACTCAATGGCATAACCCGCTCTCATCATTTGAGACTCTTCTAATCCTGGAATTGTTTTAAGAATTCGATGCTGTACATCTTCAGGCAAGGAGGTCGATAAACCTTGAACATATACTTCCTTCGTATTTCTTCCTTCTGGCTCAAGGAAAATCTGATGACGAGGCTTGTCATTAAATCGAACAACCTTATCTTCAATGGAAGGACAGTATCTTGGACCTGTACCTTTAATCATTCCAGAGAACATCGGTGAACGGTGTAGGTTATCATCAATTAATTGATGAGTTCTGTCATTTGTATAAGTCAACCAACACGGCAGCTGATCGGTAATGAATTTTGTCGTCTCGTACGAAAACGCTCTTGGTACTTCATCACCTGGCTGTATTTCAGTTTTGCTATAATCAATCGTATTACCATCTACTCGAGGTGGTGTACCTGTCTTAAAACGGACAAGTTCAAAACCAAGCTCTTCTAAATGCTCTGATAGCTTGATGGATGGTTGTTGATTATTCGGACCGCTCGAATACTTTAATTCACCAAGGATAATTTCCCCGCGAAGATAGGTTCCAGTTGTGATAACAACTGTTTTTGCAGAATAAGTGGCCCCTGTTTTTGTGATGACCCCTTTAACCATTTCATCTTCCACAATTAACTTTTCAACCATACCTTGTAGTAACGTTAAGTTCGGTTCTTCTTCAAGTGTTTTCTTCATTTCATGCTGGTAATCAAATTTATCCGCTTGTGCTCTTAGTGCACGGACTGCTGGCCCTTTTCCCGTGTTTAACATCCGCATTTGGATGTAGGTTTTATCAATATTCTTGGCCATTTCCCCACCTAGAGCATCGATTTCACGCACAACAATTCCCTTTGCGGGCCCTCCAACAGAAGGATTACATGGCATAAAGGCAACCATATCTAAATTAATTGTAATCATTAATGTTTTTGCACCTAGTCTAGCAGAGGCAAGTCCGGCTTCACAGCCAGCATGTCCCGCACCTACGACTATAACGTCATACTTTCCTGCTTCGTATTGCATGTTGTTCCTCCTTTTCCGTAAAAAAACGGAACTTGCTTTGAACCTTACTTATCTATTTCCCTAAACAGAACTGTGAAAATAATTGATCAATGAGGCTTTCATGGACACTTTCACCAGTAATTTCTCCAAGTAATTCCCATGACCTTGTTAAATCTATTTGAACGATATCAATTGGAGTACCTGTTTCTACTCCTTCAATTGCTTCTTCGATCGCATGTAGACTTTGGTTTAATAGCGCTATGTGTCGAGTGTTTGAAACATACGTCATGTCACCTGATTCAATGGAACCTGCAAAGAACAATGAAGCTATTGCTTCCTCCAATTCATCGACACCATGGTCTTCCAGTAAGGAGGTCGTCACCATTTTATGACCTTCCGCAAGCTGTGTTACTCTTTCCATATCAATTTCTTGTGGGAGGTCTGTTTTATTAATAATGACAATGACATCCATTCCCTTAACAACCTCAAAAAGGTTTTCATCCTCTACGCTCAGTTTGTCAGAGTAATTCATGACAAGCAAAATCAAATCAGCTTCTTTTAAAACTTGACGGGAGCGCTCCACACCAATTCGTTCGACAATATCCTCTGTTTCCCTAATTCCTGCTGTATCTAGTAGTCTTAACGGTACACCTCGAACATTCACATATTCCTCAATCACATCACGAGTCGTACCGGGAATATCTGTAACAATGGCTTTATTTTCATGTACTAGGCTATTAAGTAAGGAAGACTTCCCAACGTTAGGCCGTCCTACGATAACGGTAGATAAACCTTCTCGTAAAATTTTCCCTTGCTGCGATGTTTGTAGAATCTTTTTAATTTCCTCCTGTACAAAGGCCGCTTTTTCTAGCAGCATATGATGGGTCATTTCCTCCACATCATCATATTCGGGGTAATCAATATTCACTTCAACATGAGCAAGGATTTCTAAAATTTCCTGTCGCAATCTCCGGATAAGGTTTGAAAGGCGCCCTTCCATTTGACTAAGAGCTACATTCATGGCCCGATCCGTCTTCGCCCTAATTAAATCCATTACGGCTTCTGCCTGTGATAAATCAATCCGTCCATTCAAAAAGGCTCTCTTTGTAAATTCACCTGGTTCGGCTAACCTTGCCCCATGATTCAACACATGCTGCAGTACTCGATTGACGGATACAATTCCGCCATGACAGTTAATTTCAACAACATCCTCTTTCGTAAAAGTCTTCGGTCCCTTCATCACTGAGACCATTACCTCTTCTACAACTTGGCCATCTTTAGGGTCAAACAGATGTCCATAGTGAATGGTATGGGATGTCATCTCTACAAGTCTTTTCCCGCCAACACCTCTAAAAAGCTTATCTGCAATTTGAATGGCATCATCACCGCTCAGTCGGACAATCGCAATAGCACCCTCTCCCATTGGCGTTGATATCGCCGCAATCGTATCCAACTCCATGATCTTCACCTCACATAAAAAAATTTATCTATATAATAATCGGAAATTTTTTCTCAAATTATTAGAATACCACATGAATCCTCGTTAACAAAGCAATCAAATTATCCACAACCGAAAAATGTCTATTTATTATTTTAACTTATCCACATGTGAATAACAATAAAACGAAAACTCAAAGTTAAGTTAGTTATCAACACTAAGAAAAGAGGAAGCGCCTTGGTCAGCCCCGACAGGCAAATGTTCTTCTGCAAGAAAAGTCGTTCTTTGACTTTTATTGCAGAAGGTTATTTGACCCGAGGGGCTAGGCGCTGGAGCTAGACAATTAAAAAATCCCACAAAAAAAGACACCCTAGTAATAGGATGTCTTTTACGAACGACAATTACCTTCTAACTGGAGTAATCACCACAAAACGATGTGGCTCAGATCCATCAGAAGAAGTTTTTACACGTTTGTTTTCCGACAAAGCGGTATGAATGACTTTACGCTCATAGGAAGGCATGGGTTCTAAGGAAACTTCTTTTCCTGTTTTCACTGCCTTTTGTGCTAGACGATGGGATAATTGAATCAGTGTTTCACTTCTTCTATTTCGGTAATCTTCAGCATCGAGGACTACATTTAAATATTGGTTGGAAAAGCGATTAATCACAAGCTGTGTCAAATATTGCAATGAATTTAAAGTTTGACCTCTTTTTCCAATTAATAATGCAATCTTTTCTCCAGTCATCACAAAAGTAACTTGTTTGCCCTCACGTTTAATTTCTACTTTAGCAGGTGCCCCCATTTGTTCACTCACTTGAGAAAGAAATTTCATTGCTTCTTCGATTGGATCAATGATTACCGTTACTTTCACTATTGCTGGACGTGATCCAAAAATACCGAAAATCCCTTTTTTACCTACGTCAATAATGTCAACATCTGTGCGGTCTTTGGTGGTATTTAATTGAGCTAAAGCTGATTCTACTGCTTCTTCGACAGTTTGTCCTGTAGCAGTTACCTGTTTCACTTTTTTGCTCCTCCCACATTACCGGTGGCGTTTGCCCTTAAATCCGGTCCTTTAATAAAATAGGTTTGAACAATCATAAAAATGTTACCAACAACCCAATACAATGAAAGGGCAGCTGGGAAACTAAATGCAAAGAAAACAATCATGATCGGCATCATCCAAAGCATCATTGCCATTTGTGGATTGTGTTCTTGGCCAGCCATCATCAATTTTTGCTGAATAAAAGTGGTAATACCAGCAATTATCGGCAAAATGTAATAAGGATCCTTTTCTCCAAGATCAAACCATAAGAAATTATCTGAAGCAATTTCTCTTGTTCTTGAAATAGCATGATAAAAACCAATCAAAATTGGCATTTGAACAATTAATGGAAAACAGCCGGCCATTGGATTGACACCATGTTTTGAAAATAGCGCCATTGTTTCTTGCTGCAATTTTTGCTGTGTCTTTTGGTCTTTCGAACTATATTTCTCACGAAGGGCCTTCATTTCTGGCTGGAGAGCCTGCATCGCTTTTGAGCTTTTCGTCTGCTTAATCATTAATGGCAGAATAGCTAGTCGAATAACAATGGTTACGACGATTAGCGCGAGACCATAGCTGCCTCCTAGTAAGTGTGCTCCTTCTTTAATCAACCAGGATAGTGGATAGACAATGTATTCATTCCAAAAACCAGTACTTTCAGAAGTAATCGGCTTTTTGATTTCACTACATCCGGTTAAAAATACAAAGACAAAACTCATACCGAACAAAAGTAATATTCGTTTCTTCAACCAAATTTTCCTCCTTGCCAATATATAAATTTTTTTATGTATATTTTATGGGTATTTTATCATTTTTTAAGCACTTTTCCCACCTTAAGGACATGGGTTAAGCTTTTTTTTACTTCAAAAAAATCCATATCAGCAGTAGGCTTCCGCGCAATAATGACATAGTCCTTTCCAGCTTCTAGCTGGTCATTCAGTTCAAAGATAGCTTGTCTGACATACCGTTTGATTCTATTTCTAGTAACAGCATTTCCGATTTTTTTACTGACTGACAAACCGATGCGGAAGTAGTCCTGATCTGCTTTTTGCAGAGAGTAGACAACAAATTGCCTATTAGCAAATGAATGCCCTTTTTGAAAGGCAGCTTGGAACTCTTTATTTTTCTTTACTCGAAATTCTTTTTTCATCAATAAACACCTTCAGTCTCTGATTGGCTCAGGTAAGATAGTTCAATTTCTACTATAACCATTCGTAGTATTCAAATATGCTCTATTTTCTAAGCCGAAAAGGACTTTTTTTTGTTAATCGGCGAATTTTCTAATCAAGGGGAAGATCTCTTCCCCCCTTTAATTAGAAAAAAAGACCACTGACTCTTCAGTGGTCTATGCTGATAATACTTTTCTTCCTTTTTGACGACGACGAGCTAGAACCTTACGTCCATTAGCTGAGCTCATACGACTACGGAAACCGTGAACTTTACTATGTTTACGACTATTTGGTTGATATGTTCTTTTCATTATATGACACCTCCCTGAGGAATAGCTGACAATTTTAAACGACAGTCTAACTTATTATAAAGAGGTCAACATAAAATTGTCAACCACTCTCCAACTATTGTTTCCCATTTCCAATTTTTTTCGAATATGAATTATCGATTTTCCAGAAACTATAATTAGAAAAGTGAGGCACACTAGACAAAGTGAATAGTTCTAACCCGAAAATTTAGTTGTGGATATTATTTCGACATTTTTTTCATTATCCACACAACATATTGACAGGTTTTGCACAAATTATCTACTTGTGGACAAATTTTGTGCACACGTTGTTCTGGTTGTGGATAAACTGCGAAAAGGCATTGCACCACAAGCAATTATTTGATATTATATTTGTGTTTTCACTCTGAATAACTTTATCCCCCAAATTAATTATCCACAATTTGTGGATAACATGTGGATAGTTTATCCAAGCACTATGTAAAAACTTGTCCACAAGGGGTGGATATTGTCGAAACTCCACATTTATTCCTTATTATATGTTTTCCACAACCAGTGTTTCGTATATTTATAAATTAATAGGTTGTACAACTTGTATAACCTGTGTTTTTTAACGGAACTTTAGTCAAGTAGATTACAAAAGTACAAGCGGTCGTTTACGAAAGATGAGCCGCAGGAGCTGGACAATAAAGAAAAAAAGACGATTAAGGAGGGATACTAGTTGGAAAATATTGCGGATCTTTGGAATGCTGCCCTAGCCAATATTGAGAAAAAGATAAGCAAGCCTAGCTTTGACACCTGGCTTAAGTCAACAAAGGCCCATTCCCTTCAAGGCAATTTGCTTATCATAACAGCACCCAATGAATTTGCGCGTGATTGGCTGGAAGAGCGTTATTCTCAGTTAATCTCTGGTATTCTCTATGAAATTACCGGAGAAGAGCTATCAGTAAAGTTTATTATTCCGCAAAACCAGAATGAAGCAGAGACAGATGTGCAATTACCGCCAAAAAAGGTGAAAAAAGAGGATGATCACGGTGATTTTCCTCAAGGTATTCTAAATCAAAAATATACATTTGATACATTCGTTATCGGTTCTGGTAACCGTTTCGCCCATGCAGCATCACTTGCGGTAGCTGAGGCGCCAGCAAAAGCATATAATCCGCTATTTATTTATGGGGGCGTAGGATTAGGAAAGACCCACTTAATGCACGCAATTGGCCATTATGTTTTAGATCATAACCCTTCCGCGAAGGTCGTTTATTTATCATCAGAAAAATTTACAAATGAATTCATTAACTCGATTCGTGACAATAAAGCAGAGAATTTTCGCAATAAATATCGAAATGTAGATATTTTACTTATAGATGATATTCAGTTTTTAGCTGGAAAAGAATCAACCCAAGAAGAATTTTTCCATACATTTAATGCATTGCATGAAGAAAGTAAGCAAATTATTATTTCTAGTGACCGGCCGCCAAGAGAGATCCCTACACTAGAGGATCGTTTACGTTCCCGTTTTGAATGGGGCCTAATTACAGATATTACTCCCCCTGATTTAGAAACAAGGATTGCGATTCTTCGTAAGAAAGCAAAAGCGGAAGGATTAGATATTCCCAATGAGGTCATGCTCTATATTGCCAACCAAATTGATTCAAACATTCGTGAATTAGAGGGAGCATTGATTCGAGTAGTTGCCTATTCATCCTTAATTAATAAGGATATAAATGCAGATCTAGCTGCAGAGGCATTAAAGGATATCATTCCAAGCTCTAAACCTAAAGTAATTACGATTCTTGAAATTCAACGGGTCGTTGGGGAATACTTTAGTATTAAACTAGAGGACTTTAAAGCGAAGAAACGGACCAAATCTGTTGCGTTTCCTAGGCAAATTGCCATGTATTTATCCCGCGAATTAACAGACTACTCCTTGCCTAAAATAGGAGAAGAGTTTGGTGGACGCGATCACACAACTGTCATTCATGCACATGAAAAAATCTCAAAGCTGCTTCAGACAGATGCACAAATGCAAAAGCAAATGAAGGAATTACATGATTTATTGAAAGTGTAATTATTTTTTTTGCATTTTCTATTTAATAATGTGAATAACTTCTTACCTGTTGTACACAGTCTGTCCACATGTGGATAGGCTGTGTTTCCATTGTAAAATGTCAGTTATCCACATACTAACAGGCCCTACTAGTACTTCTACTATTTTTTTTAAAAAATAATATTATATGTTACAGCTAAAAAAATATGCCTAAACGGAGGATTTTGATATGAAATTTATAATCCAACGAGACCGCCTTGTTCAAAGTGTGCAAGATGTTATGAAGGCTGTCACAACAAGGACAACCATTCCAATCTTGACCGGGATTAAAATTACTGCGACTGCTGAAGGAGTAACGTTAACAGGTAGTGATTCTGATATTTCAATTGAATCATTCATTCCAAAAGAGGATGCTGGGGATGAAATTGTTGAAATTAAACAAGTAGGATCGATTGTTCTACAAGCCAAGTTTTTTAGCGAAATTGTTAAAAAGCTGCCTACAGACTCAGTTGAAATTGAGGTACTTGGTTCACTTCAAACCGTTATTCGATCTGGAAAATCCGAGTTTAACTTAAATGGTTTAGATGCAGAGGAATACCCTCACCTTCCACAAATTGAGGAAAATAATAAGTTTCATATTGCTACCGATCTTCTAAAAGCGATGATTAGACAAACACATTTTGCAGTGTCCACCTCAGAAACACGCCCCATCTTGACAGGTGTAAACTGGAAGATCGAAAATGAGGAACTAATCTGTATTGCAACAGATAGTCATCGTCTGGCATTAAGAAAAGCAAAAATCGAAACGGAGAATAACGATAGCTATAATGTTGTTATTCCAGGCAAGAGCTTAAATGAATTAAATAAGATTATTGATGACTCCAATGAACTAATAGATATTGTTATTACAGAAAATCAAATATTATTTAAAGCAAAGCACTTACTATTCTTTTCAAGATTGTTAGAAGGAAATTATCCTGATACGTCTAGATTGATTCCAAATGAGAGTAAGACCGATGTAACGGTTAACACGAAGGAATTCCTTCAAGCGATTGATCGTGCTTCCCTATTAGCACGTGAAGGAAGGAATAATGTGGTTAAGTTCTCTACGATTGAGGATGGAATCATTGAGGTTTCCTCCAATACTCCTGAAATAGGAAAAGTTGTAGAAGAGATTCAAAGCTCATCCATTGAGGGAGATGATCTAAAAATCTCCTTTAGCGCGAAATATATGATGGATGCATTAAAAGCATTAGAAGGAACGGATATCAAAGTAAGCTTCACAGGAGCCATGCGCCCCTTCTTAATCCGGCCTCTACATGACGAAAGCATCTTGCAGTTAATCCTACCTGTAAGAACATACTAATCAATAAAAAACTACAGATGGCCGCCAATTAAATGGCGGCTTTCTTTACTTATAAAAAGTAAAATGATTTCTTTTTTTGGTTTTCTTTGTATCCTGATGATTTTTTTAGTAAAATAAAGTATTGAGACCATTTTAGAAATGAGGGTGACAACATGCCTGAAAAAGTAAAGCTGGACACAGAATTTATTACATTAGGTCAATTTTTGAAATTAGCTGATGTAATTCAAACGGGTGGAATGGCAAAATGGTTTTTGAGCGAACATGAAGTAATTATAAATGGTGAACAAGATCAAAGAAGAGGTAGAAAGCTTCGAGCAGGTGACAAAGTCCAAATTGCTGGCTTTGGGGAGTTTGTGGTTACCGACTAGCTAAAGGATGCGTTGCCATGTATATTGAAAAATTAGCCTTAAATAATTATCGAAACTATGAAGAGCTATTCGTGGAATTTGAAAATAAAGTAAATGTTATCTTAGGTGAGAATGCCCAAGGGAAAACAAATGTGATGGAATCCATTTATGTCCTCGCCATGGCAAAATCACACCGGACATCTAATGACAAAGAACTTATTCGCTGGGACCAAGAATATGCTAAAATAGAGGGACGGGTTCAAAAACAACATAGTTCTTTGCCTATGCAGCTAATTATTTCGAAAAAGGGAAAAAAGGCAAAGTGCAACCATATTGAACAGCAAAGATTAAGTCAATATGTGGGCAATTTGAATGTGGTTATGTTTGCACCAGAAGACCTTAATATTGTTAAAGGCAGTCCACAGGTGCGAAGACGGTTTATTGATATGGAGATTGGGCAGGTTTCGCCAATTTATTTACATGATATGAGCCAATATCAAAAAATACTCCAACAACGCAATCATTATTTGAAAATGATGCAAATAAGGAAACAAACGGATCAAACCATGCTTGAAATTTTAACGGAACAATTCATCCAAATGGCAGTGAAAATTGTCACAAAGCGGTTTGAATTCCTCCGTTTACTTGAAAAATGGGCAAAACCAATCCATCAAGGGATTTCAAGGGGGTTAGAGAACCTGGAAATTACCTATAAGCCTTCGGTAGAGGTATTAGAAGAACAAGATTTGTCGAAGATGATAGCATGCTTTGAAGAAAAATTCGCGAAGGTCAGAACGAAGGAAATTGAAAGAGGCACTACCCTTTTTGGGCCTCATCGTGATGATTTATTATTTTTTGTGAACGGAAGAGATGTTCAAACCTTTGGTTCACAGGGACAACAGCGAACAACGGCCCTTTCGGTAAAGCTTGCAGAAATTGAGCTAATCTATTCTGAAATTGGTGAGTACCCTATTTTACTGCTTGATGATGTGTTATCCGAATTGGATGATTACAGACAATCCCATTTACTTAATACCATCCAGGGAAAGGTTCAAACATTTGTGACAACGACAAGTGTGGAAGGGATTGACCACCAAACATTAAAGGAGGCTTCAACCTTTGTTGTTGAGGCTGGAGCGATAAGGAAAGTAAACTGAGGTGAACTATGTATATTCATATCGGGGAAGATCTTAATATTAGGGCTAAGGATATTATTTCTATTTTAGATAAAGAAAGTGCCCATCAATCGTCACTTGTCGAGGAATTCCTAGAGCACCATCAGGAAAAGGTAATTAATTTGTCTAAAAACCCTTATAAGTCAGTTATTATTACCCATGAAAAAGTATACCTATCCCCGATTGCCTCTGGAACTTTAAAGAAACGTTCAAATCAAATGAGTATACATGAATTTTAATATAAACATTCTTTTATTGTTTTAAACAACGAAAATATAGATATATTTTTGTCAGAAGGTGCAGGTGAACTAGTATGACTATCGAACAAAATGCGGTTCAGGAACAAGCATACGGTGCGGATCAAATCCAAGTCCTTGAAGGCCTTGAAGCGGTTAGAAAAAGACCTGGTATGTATATTGGATCAACTAGTGGAAAGGGTCTTCATCATCTAGTATGGGAAATTGTTGATAACAGTATTGATGAGGCACTCGCTGGTTACTGTGATGAGATTAATGTCTTAATTGAAAAAGATAACAGTATTACTGTCAAGGATAATGGCCGTGGAATTCCGGTTGGTATTCAAGAAAAGATGGGCAGACCCGCAGTTGAAGTTATTATGACGGTACTCCATGCCGGCGGTAAATTTGGCGGTGGGGGTTATAAGGTTTCTGGGGGCCTTCATGGTGTTGGTGCTTCAGTTGTTAATGCCCTCTCTACTGAACTTGAGGTATATGTCCACCGTGATGGGAAAATTCACTCGATTAAATTTGAGCGAGGCGCAGTTGTTCAAGAATTAGAGGTTATTGGTACAACTGATCAAACGGGTACAATTACACACTTTAAACCCGATGGAGAGATTTTCACTGAAACATTAGTATATGAATATGACATTCTCGCTACTCGTCTTCGTGAATTAGCCTTCTTAAACAAAGGAATTAAAATCACTATTGAAGATAAGCGTGTTGAAAATAAACAGAATGAATACTACTACGAAGGCGGAATTAAATCGTATGTTGAACATTTAAACCGCACGAAGGAAGTCATTCATGAAGAACCGATATATATTGGCGGGGAACGCGATGGTATTAGTGTGGAAGTTGCCCTTCAGTACAACGAGGGCTACACTGATAGCATTTATTCTTTTGCCAATAATATTCACACCTATGAAGGTGGAACACATGAATCCGGATTTAAAACAGCCTTAACAAGAGTTATCAATGATTATGCAAGGAAAAATAGCCTAATCAAAGAGAATGATACGAACCTATCAGGGGAAGATGTCCGTGAAGGGTTAACAGCGATTGTTTCCATCAAACATCCTGATCCACAATTTGAGGGACAAACAAAGACAAAACTCGGTAATTCAGAAGTTAGGGCTATCACAGATACGGTCTTTGCCGGCCACTTTGAAAAATTCCTCTTAGAAAATCCAACGGTAGCGAAAAAAATCGTTGAAAAAGGTTTGATGGCGGCACGGGCCAGACTTGCAGCTAAGAAAGCTAGGGAATTAACGCGCCGGAAAAGTGCTCTAGAAGTATCGAGCTTACCAGGTAAACTTGCGGACTGCTCTTCAAAAGATCCCTCAGAGAGTGAAATATACATCGTTGAGGGTGATTCTGCGGGAGGTTCAGCGAAGCAAGGACGGGACCGACACTTCCAAGCAATTCTACCCCTAAGAGGTAAAATTCTTAATGTTGAAAAAGCACGTCTTGACAAGATTCTGTCTAACAACGAAGTAAGAGCAATGATCACAGCCATTGGAACTGGAATTGGCGAAGATTTCGACATTTCAAAAGCCCGTTATCATAAAGTTGTAATTATGACAGATGCCGACGTAGATGGTGCGCATATTCGGACACTTATCTTAACCTTCTTTTATCGTTATATGAGAAAAATCTTAGAAGCGGGCTATATTTACATTGCACAGCCACCTCTTTATAAGGTTCAGCAAGGGAAGCGTATAGAGTACGCCTATAATGATAAAGAACTTGATAAGATTTTTGCGGAGTTACCAGCAGCACCGAAGCCAAATATTCAACGTTATAAAGGTTTGGGAGAGATGAATCCAGAACAATTATGGGAAACAACGATGGATCCATCTACTAGAACCATGCTTCAAGTGAGCCTTGAAGATGCGATAGAAGCAGACGAGACATTTGAAATGTTAATGGGCGATAAGGTAGAACCACGCCGTAACTTCATTGAAGCAAATGCGCAATATGTAAAGAATCTAGATATTTAACTAGATATAGATTAAGGGGTAGAGGGATGACCACTATCCTCCTTTTTCTTTTACCTAGCCCTTAGTGTGATCCAATAGGAGGTACAAATTATGGCTGAAACACCAAATTCTCAAATAAAAGAGATTAATATAAGTCAAGAGATGAAATCTTCCTTTCTTGACTATGCGATGAGTGTTATTGTTTCTCGTGCCCTTCCGGATGTCCGTGATGGGTTAAAACCAGTTCATCGCCGTATTCTTTATGCTATGCATGATTTAGGAATGCATTCGGACAAACCATATAAAAAATCTGCTCGTATTGTTGGGGATGTAATCGGTAAGTATCACCCACATGGTGATTCTGCTGTTTATGAAACGATGGTACGTATGGCACAGGATTTCAACTATCGTTATATGCTCGTTGATGGGCATGGTAACTTTGGTTCTGTGGATGGTGACGCTGCAGCAGCTATGCGTTACACAGAATCAAGAATGTCTAAGATATCAATGGAATTATTAAGAGATATAAACAAAGATACTATTGATTATCAAGATAACTATGATGGTGAGGAAAGAGAACCGGTTGTTTTACCAGCTAGGTTTCCAAACCTATTAGTTAATGGAACGACGGGTATTGCGGTAGGTATGGCTACAAATATACCACCACATCAGCTTGGGGAAGTTATCGATGGAGTGTTAGCAATCAGTCATGATCCAGAAATAACTACTCAGGAGTTAATGGAAATTATCCCAGGTCCTGATTTCCCAACAGGCGGAATGATTCTTGGCAGAAGCGGTATTCGGAAGGCTTACGAAACTGGCAGAGGCTCCATAACAATCCGAGCTAAAGTGGAAATTGAACAAAAGTCTAACGGTAAGGAAGTTATCATTGTAAATGAGCTTCCATATCAAGTAAATAAGGCGAAGTTAATTGAGAAAATTGCCGAATTAGCTCGTGATAAAAAAATTGAAGGCATCACTGATCTGCGGGATGAATCTGACCGTAGAGGAATGCGAATCGTCATTGAAGTTCGGAAAGATGCGAATGCAAATGTCCTTTTAAATAATTTATATAAACAAACGGCACTTCAAACCAGCTTCGGAATTAACACGCTAGCACTTGTTGGTGGACAGCCGAAGGTACTGAGCCTAAAGCAATGTTTGGTTCACTATCTGGATCATCAAAGAGTAGTTATTCGAAGAAGAATTGAATTTGAATTACGAAAAGCAGAAGCACGTGCCCATATTTTAGATGGCTTAAGAATTGCTTTAGACAATCTTGATGCGGTTATAAATTTAATTCGAAGTTCACAAACAACGGATATTGCACGTGAAGGTTTAATGACAACCTTTAATCTTTCTGAAAAGCAGGCACAAGCGATCCTTGATATGCGTCTACAACGTTTAACGGGATTAGAAAGAGAAAAGATTGAAGAAGAGTATCAAAACTTAGTGAAGCTAATTGCAGAATTAAAAGCAATTTTAGCGGATGAAGAAAAGGTTCTTGCCATTATCCGTGAGGAATTGACTGAAATTAAAGAGCGCTTCAATGATAAGCGCCGTACCGAGATTGTAACAGGCGGACTTGAGAATATTGAGGATGAAGACTTAATTCCTCGTGAAAATATTGTCATTTCATTAACCCATAATGGTTATATCAAACGTCTACCTGTATCTACATATCGTGCCCAACGACGTGGTGGTCGTGGTATACAAGGCATGGGAACAAATGAAGATGATTTCGTTGAACATTTAATCACCACATCAACGCATGATACAATTCTTTTCTTTACCAACAAAGGTAAGGTATATCGATCAAAAGGGTACGAAATACCTGAATATAGCCGAACAGCTAAAGGAATTCCAATCATTAACTTGCTTGGGATCGAAAAAGGTGAATGGGTAAATGCGATTATTCCTATCGAGGAATTTGTCGATGATTGGTTCCTCTTCTTTACCACAAAAGAAGGGGTGTCTAAACGTTCTCCGTTAACATCATTTGCTAATATCCGTAATAACGGACTCATTGCTTTGAGTTTACGTGAAGGTGATGAGCTAATATCTGTTCGTCTAACGGATGGCAACAAGCATATGATCATCGGAACGAAAAAGGGTATGTTAATTCACTTCACTGAAACGGATGTTAGGTCTATGGGACGTACCGCAACAGGAGTAAAAGGGATTACTCTAGATTCTGATGATGAAGTTGTCGGAATGGAAGTTTTAGAAGAGAGCAATGATGTTCTTATTGTAACCAAGAATGGTTATGGTAAACGTACTCCTGCATCGGAATATCGTATCCAGGGAAGAGGCGGTAAAGGAATAAAAACCTGCCAGGTGACTGAGAAAAATGGTCCACTTGTCTCCATGAGAGCAGTGACAGGTGAAGAAGACCTTATGCTTATCACAACCGGTGGTGTACTCATTCGAATGGATGTAGCTAGTATTTCTAAAATGGGTCGAAGCACGCAAGGTGTCAAACTTATTAGTATGAAAGAAAGCGATAACGAATTCGTTGCAACAGTAGCGAAGGTTGAAAAAGAAGAAGAGTCTCAAGAGGATGACAGTAATGACGTTGAAGGTAACGTGGTCGAAGAAAACCAAGATGTGAATCCTTCTGAGAGTGAAGAATAATAGAAAAAAGGCTGACTCAAAAATCAATGAGTCAGCCTTTTTTTATTAATTATATATTGATACAAGATGGTACAGCTGGTATAATATTTTAAGTCGACATGGCGTTTCTAATTTACAAATAGTAAAAAAGAAAAAAACGTTGACTTTAGATATTGTACATGATATATTTATTGAGTCGCTTACGAGCGGTTAGGAAAATTTGTTCTTTGAAAACTAAACAAACAAAAACGTCAACAAACAAAAATTATTAGTTTCTTATGAAACTAAGCCAACGTAACAAAATGAGCTAATCAACTTTCTTGGAGAGTTTGATCCTGGCTCAGGACGAACGCTGGCGGCGTGCCTAATACATGCAAGTCGAGCGAACCACTTCGGTGGTTAGCGGCGGACGGGTGAGTAACACGTGGGCAACCTGCCTGTAAGACTGGGATAACTTCGGGAAACCGGAGCTAATACCGGATAATCCTTTTCCTCTCATGAGGGAAAGCTGAAAGTCGGTTTCGGCTGACACTTACAGATGGGCCCGCGGCGCATTAGCTAGTTGGTGAGGTAACGGCTCACCAAGGCGACGATGCGTAGCCGACCTGAGAGGGTGATCGGCCACACTGGGACTGAGACACGGCCCAGACTCCTACGGGAGGCAGCAGTAGGGAATCTTCCACAATGGACGAAAGTCTGATGGAGCAACGCCGCGTGAGCGATGAAGGCCTTCGGTCGTAAAGCTCTGTTGTTAGGGAAGAACAAGTACCGGAGTAACTGCCGGTACCTTGACGGTACCTAACCAGAAAGCCACGGCTAACTACGTGCCAGCAGCCGCGGTAATACGTAGGTGGCAAGCGTTGTCCGGAATTATTGGGCGTAAAGCGCGCGCAGGCGGTCCTTTAAGTCTGATGTGAAAGCCCACGGCTCAACCGTGGAGGGTCATTGGAAACTGGGGACTTGAGTGCAGAAGAGGAAAGCGGAATTCCACGTGTAGCGGTGAAATGCGTAGAGATGTGGAGGAACACCAGTGGCGAAGGCGGCTTTCTGGTCTGTAACTGACGCTGAGGCGCGAAAGCGTGGGGAGCAAACAGGATTAGATACCCTGGTAGTCCACGCCGTAAACGATGAGTGCTAAGTGTTAGGGGGTTTCCGCCCCTTAGTGCTGCAGCTAACGCATTAAGCACTCCGCCTGGGGAGTACGGCCGCAAGGCTGAAACTCAAAGGAATTGACGGGGGCCCGCACAAGCGGTGGAGCATGTGGTTTAATTCGAAGCAACGCGAAGAACCTTACCAGGTCTTGACATCCTCTGACACTCCTAGAGATAGGACGTTCCCCTTCGGGGGACAGAGTGACAGGTGGTGCATGGTTGTCGTCAGCTCGTGTCGTGAGATGTTGGGTTAAGTCCGCAACGAGCGCAACCCTTGATCTTAGTTGCCAGCATTCAGTTGGGCACTCTAAGGTGACTGCCGGTGACAAACCGGAGGAAGGTGGGGATGACGTCAAATCATCATGCCCCTTATGACCTGGGCTACACACGTGCTACAATGGATGGTACAAAGGGCTGCAAGACCGCGAGGTTTAGCCAATCCCATAAAACCATTCTCAGTTCGGATTGTAGGCTGCAACTCGCCTACATGAAGCCGGAATCGCTAGTAATCGCGGATCAGCATGCCGCGGTGAATACGTTCCCGGGCCTTGTACACACCGCCCGTCACACCACGAGAGTTTGTAACACCCGAAGTCGGTGGGGTAACCGTAAGGAGCCAGCCGCCTAAGGTGGGACAGATGATTGGGGTGAAGTCGTAACAAGGTAGCCGTATCGGAAGGTGCGGCTGGATCACCTCCTTTCTAAGGATATAAGCTGGACATATGAGCCAGACAAAACATGTTTGTTTGATTGTTTTTGTTTGCTTAGTTTTGAGAGTGCAAATTCTCAATGAAATATTCGTAGTGGGGGCCTATAGCTCAG